>WVSL01000024.1 GCA_015689685.1 Rhodobacterales bacterium HKCCE2091
GCGGCGAGGTTCACCCCCGGCGCGGCATCCGCGGCGGGCCGCCCCGGTTCGCCCGGCGCGGCGGGGGCCGCGGGCCCGGTTTCCCCTGCCACCGCAACACCCCCGGCGTCAGGCGGGGTCACGGCGGCGGGCGCGTCGATCGTGGCCAGGCCCGTCGGTTGCGGCACGTCGCTGCCGGCATCCGCGGGAGCGGCAGCCGGGGCGGATGGTCCCTGCGGCAGAGGGGCGGGCGCGGCGGTCTCGCGGACCGGGTCGGTTTCCGGCAGGGCGGCACGGGTCTCGGGCGGAGGACGGTTGAACTCGGACCGCCATGACAGCGGAACCGTCTCGGCGGCATCCGCGGCCTCGGCGACCTCGTCGCCGCCCGCCACGGGCGCGGTCTCGTCCTCGGTGCCGGCGTCGGCCAGCGGCGGCATCTGCGGCGCGGGGCCCGGCGGCACCGGCCGGGCGGAGCCGAGCGCGAGCACGACCGCGATCACCGCCGAGATCATGGCCCCCCAGGCGAAACCGATGACAGATCCCTTGAGCATACCCGGACCCCCAACCTGGCGCTGTTCTTTTCGGAGCCGCTTGACCCCGCGCTGCGCCTGCGGAACAAGTATAGCCCGCGCGCGCCCGCGCTTCACCCCCCAATCGGCCCCACCCGAGGCTCTCCCATGCTGCTCCTGATCGATAACTACGACAGCTTCACCTACAACCTCGTCCACTACCTGGGCGAGCTCGGTGCGGACTGCGTCGTGCGCCGCAACGACGCGCTGGACGTGCAGGCGGCGATGGCGATGAAGCCCGCGGGGATCGTCCTGTCGCCCGGCCCCGGCGTGCCCGCGCAGGCGGGCGTCTGCCTCGCCCTGATCCACGCCGCCGCCGAGACCCGCACGCCGCTCTTCGGGGTCTGCCTCGGCCACCAGGCGATCGGCGAAGCCTTCGGCGGCACCGTTCACAGGCATTCCGAGATCGTTCACGGCAAGCTCGGCGAGATCCGGCACGAGGGCGCGGGCGTCTTCGCCGGCCTGCCCTCCCCGCTCGCGGCGACGCGGTACCATTCGCTCGTCGTCGACCGCGCCAGCCTGCCCGAAAGCCTAGAAGTCACGGCAGAGCTTTCGGACGGCACGATCATGGGCCTGCGCCACCGCGAATTGCCCATCGAGGGCGTGCAGTTCCACCCCGAGAGCATCCGGTCCGAACACGGCCACGCGATGCTGAAGACCTTCCTCGAAGCCGTTCCGGCCGCCGAGGCCGCATGAGCGACCGGATGAAGCCCCTGCTGGCCGCGGCGGCGGAACGCCCGCTGACCGCGACCGAGGCCGAGGAGGCCTTCGGGCTCCTGTTCGAGGGCGAGGCCACCGACGCGCAGATCGGCGCGCTCCTGATGGCGCTCAGGATGCGGGGCGAGACGGTGGAGGAGATCGCCGCCGCGACCCGCGTGATGCGCGCCAAGTGCCGCCGCGTGCGTGCGCCCGAAGGCGCGATGGACATCGTCGGCACCGGCGGCGACGGCAAGGGCACGCTGAACATCTCCACCGCCACGGCCTTCGTCGTGGCCGGGGCCGGCGTGCCGGTCGCCAAGCACGGCAACCGCAACCTGTCGTCGAAATCCGGCGCGGCGGACGCGCTTGGCCAGATGGGCGTCAACGTCATGGTCGGCGCGGACGTGGTGGAACGCGCGCTGTCGGAGGCCGGGATCGGCTTCATGATGGCCCCGATGCACCACCCCGCCATCGCCCATGTCATGCCCGCCCGGCAGCAGATGGGTGTCCGCACGCTGTTCAACCTGCTCGGGCCGCTGACCAACCCCGCGGGCGTGAAGCGGCAGTTGACCGGGGCCTACGACAAGGCGCTGATCGCGCCGATGGCCGAGGTCCTGCACGCCACCGGGTCCGATGCCGCCTGGCTCGTCCATGGCGGCGACGGGACCGATGAATTGTCTATCGCCGGGGTCAGCTACGTCGCGGAGCTGAAGGACGGACGGGTGACGGAATTCGAGGTCGGCCCCGAGGATGCGGGCCTGCCCGTTCATCCGTTCTCATCCATCATCGGCGGCACGCCGGAGGAAAACGGCCGCGCCTTCGCCGCCCTGCTCGATGGCGAGGCGGGCGCCTACCGCGACGCGGTGCTTCTGAACGCCGCCGCCGCGCTCAAGGTCGCGGGCAAGGCGGACGATCTGAAGGACGGCGCTGCACTGGCCGCGGAGAGCATCGACAGCGGCGCGGCGAAAGACCGGCTGCAACGTCTCGCGCGTGTCACCGGACAGGCGTAGGATCGCGGCCATGTGGTCACGGTTTCTCGGAAACGGCAGCGCGGTCGGCGCAGGCGCGGTGGCGCTCGGGCTCCTCATCTGGATCGTCGACTGGGTTCAGGTGCTGGACGGCCCGGACGAACGCATCCGCGAAAGCGTCGTCTCGGACATCGCGGGCGCGGCGCTGATCGTGGTCGGCGCTGCGATCCTGATCGTGCTCGGCCGCCAGAAGGCCGACGCGCGGGATTTCCAGCGGAACGGCCGGCCCGCCGACGCGGTGGTGCAGGCGATCGACCTGAACTTCTACGGCACCGACGTGATCCTGCGTTACGAGGACGAGGCCGGAGAAACCCACACCGCGCGGCTCGCCGGGTCCAACTTCAACACCCGCCCGGGCTTCGGCCCCGGCGACCGGGTGGCGATCCGCTACGACCCCGCCAATCCCGGGCGGCTGCGGTTCCAGGACACGCTGGACAAGCTCGCCCCGCGGGGCGGTCGCGAGGCATGACCGCGGCGCGGGTCTTGCCGGACCGGGCCGGGCGCGACCGCGAAAGGCGATTTCAGTCCGCGCCATTTCGCGCTAGGTCACGCCCATGAGCACCATTCTCGACCGTATCAAGGCCTACAAGCTGGACGAGGTCGCCGCCGCGAAGGCCGCGCGGCCGATGTCCGAGATCGAGGCCGCCGCGCGCTCCGCCCCGACCGTGCGCCCGTTCGGAGACGCGCTCCGGGCCGCGACCGGATCGGGCTACGGGCTGATCGCGGAGATCAAGAAGGCGTCGCCGTCCAAGGGCCTGATCCGGGAGGATTTCGACCCGCCCGCGCTGGCCCGCGCCTACGAGGCCGGCGGCGCGACCTGCCTGTCCGTCCTGACCGACGCGCCGTCCTTCCAGGGGGCGCCGGAATACCTGTCCGCCGCACGCGAGGCGGTGACGCTGCCGGTGCTGCGCAAGGATTTCCTCTACGACCCCTACCAGGTGGTGGAGGCCCGGTCCTGGGGCGCGGACTGCGTCCTGATCATCATGGCCAGTGTGTCGGACGACCAGGCCGCGGAACTGGAAGACGCTGCGTTCTTCTGGGAGATGGACGCGCTGATCGAGGTCCACGACGCGGCCGAGCTCGACCGCGCCCTGAGGCTCCGCTCGCCGCTGATCGGAATCAACAACCGCAATCTCAACACGTTCGAGACCGACCTTCAGACCACGCGGACGCTTGCCGCGAATGTCCCGGACGGCCGGCTGGTGATCTCAGAATCCGGTCTCTTCACGCCCGCGGACCTGTCCGACATGGCCGAACACGGCGCCCGCGCCTTCCTGATTGGGGAAAGCCTGATGCGGGCCGAGGACGTGACGGCGGCGACCCGCGCCCTCCTGTCGGACCCCGCGTGATGGCCGGCCTGACCCATTTCGACGCCGAGGGCCGGGCCCACATGGTCGACGTGTCTGACAAGCCCGCGACCGCCCGCGTCGCGGTGGCCGAGGGACATGTGCACATGGCCACGTCGACGCTCGAACACGTCGTGGCGGGCACCGCGAAGAAGGGCGACGTGCTCGGTGTCGCGCGGCTCGCCGGGATCATGGCCGCGAAGAAGACCGCCGACCTGATCCCGCTCTGCCACCCCCTGCCGCTGTCGAAGGTGGCGGTGGAGCTCGAACCCGACCCGGCCCTGCCCGGCGTCCGTATCGTGGCGACGGTCAAGACGACCGGCCCCACGGGCGTCGAGATGGAGGCGCTGACTGCGGTGTCGGCGGCGGCCCTGACGGTCTACGACATGCTGAAGGCGGTGGACCGCGCGATGACCGTGGGCGGCGTGCGGGTACTGCTGAAATCCGGCGGCAAGTCGGGGACTTACGAGGCCGAGACGTGATCTCCGTCCAGGAGGCGCTCGACCACTGCCTCGCGCTCGCAACGCCGCTTCCATCCGAAACCGTCCCCCTGACCGAGGCCCGCGGCCGGGTCCTGGCGGAACCCGTCGCGGCGCTTCGGGACCAGCCGCCGTTCGCGACCTCCGTGATGGACGGCTACGCGCTGGCCGATGCCGCGCCGGGCGCGCGCTACCGCGTCGTCGGCGAAGCCCCCGCCGGGCACGGCTGGCACGGCAGGCTCGGCGCCGGGGAGGCGCTTCGCATCTTCACCGGCGCACCGATCCCCGAGGGTGCGTCGCAGGTGGTGATCCAGGAGGACGTGGACCGCAGCGGCGACGAGATCCGCCTGCACGACGACCTCGACGATGCCCGCCACGTCCGCGCGGCCGGGGCCGATTTCCGCCGTGGCGACCGGATCGACGCGCCGCGCCGCATGACCCCGGCGCTGATCGCGCTCGCCGCCGCGATGGGACACGCGAATGTCACCGTCGCGCGGCGGCCCGAGGTCGCTATCGTCGCCACCGGGGACGAACTCGTGCCGCCGGGCGTGACGCCGGGCCCCGGCCAGATCACCGCGTCGAACCACCTGGGCCTGAAGGCGATGGCGGAGGCCGCGGGGGCCTGCGTCCGCCTGCTTCCGATCGCGAAGGATACCGAGGACGGCCTTGCCGCCTGTCTTCGCCGTGCCGCGGGCACCGATCTCGTGGTGACGATCGGCGGCGCGTCGGTCGGCGACCACGATCTCGTCGGCCCGGTAGCCGAAAGCCTGGGGCTGGAACGGGCGTTCTACAAGATCGCGATGCGGCCGGGCAAACCGCTGATGGCCGGGCGCATGGGCGCCTCGGTCCTGCTCGGCCTGCCGGGAAACCCTGTTTCGTCAATGGTCTGCGGCCAGATATTCATGCAGCCGATGCTCGCCGCGTTCCAGGGCCTGCCGCCCGCCCCCGCGAAGCCCCTGACCGCGCGGCTGGTCACGCCCCTGCCCGCGAACGGACCCCGCGCGCACTACATGCGAGCCACGCTTTCGGACGAGGGCATCACCCCCGCCGACAGCCAGGATTCCGCCCTGCTGACCCGGCTGGCCGATGCAGACGCGCTGATCGTCCGCCCGCCCCATGATCCGCCCCGAGAGGCCGGGGCCGAGGTGCACTACCTGCCCATTCCGGCCTAACCCACTGATTCGTTGACACAGACCGGGAACAGGGGTAGAACATTCCCCGAACCGAGGTAGCGCAGTCACGAGGGGGCGCTTGATGCTGACGAAGAAACAGCTCGATCTGCTCGAATTCATCAATCGCCGCATGATGCGGGACGGCGTGCCGCCGTCCTTCGACGAGATGAAGGAGGCGCTGGACCTGCGATCCAAGTCCGGCATCCACCGCCTCATCACGGCGCTGGAGGAACGCGGCTTCATCCGCCGCCTGCCGCACCGGGCCCGCGCCATCGAGGTGGTGAAGCTGCCCGAGGCGCTGGAGGCCAGGTCCGGCTTCGCACCCAGGGTGATCGACGGCGACCGCAACGACCCGCCGCGCGGCGCCATGCCGGTGATGGTCGGGGCGGAGGAACTGCCGGTGATGGGCCGGATCGCCGCCGGCACCCCGATCGAGGCGCTCAGCCACGAAAGCCACAGGGTAGCGGTGCCGCAGTCCATGATGTCGACCGGCAAGAGCCATTACGCGCTGGAGGTTCGCGGCGACTCGATGATCGAGGCAGGGATCAACGACGGCGACATAGTGGTGATCGAGGAAGGCGCGACCGCCGACAACGGCGACATCGTGGTGGCGCTGGTCGCCGACCAGGAGGCGACGCTGAAGCGGTTCTACAAGCGCGGCGGAATGATCGCGCTCGAAGCCGCCAACCCGGCCTACGAGACCCGGATGCTGCCGGGCGACCAGGTCAAGGTGCAGGGTCGGCTCGTGGGGCTGATCCGCACCTACTGACGCCCACCTGATGCTCGCGCGGTGACGGCCCGGCGCCGCGCGACCCGCGGAATTTCCCTGTCAGATCAGGGCCCGTCAGGTCAGGGGTCGTAATGCCAAGCCCGCCGGACCTCCGGGCTCGACCACAACCGCTCGCCCTGCCCGCCCCGTGCCGTCGCCACCCGTCCGTCGCGCCCGATCGCGATCGCGCCGGTTTGCCGCAGGAGCGCGGGCGTCAGCAGGAGGCACGGCCCCGGCGCGTCGGATCGCAACGCGGCCAGCGACAGGATGTCCGCCGGGGCCCCCGGCGGGTCCGGGGGGTCGCTGTTCGCGATCACGAGATCGGCGGTGAGACAGGCCCCGGCGATGTCTTCCGCGGCCCGGCGCCCGGCGCCGTGCCAGATCGTCAGCCCATCCCATTCCGCCACCTGCCCGGCGCCGTCCTCGACCCACCCCGCGCGGGCGGCGGCCATGTCCTGGTCCGCGGCGTCGCCATCGTTTTCCAGCCAGATCCCGGCCACGAACCCGTCGCCGCGCGGACGGCTCAGCGTCCGACCCTCGCTCGTCATCAGCCCGACCAGCCCGCCGGAGGGCGCGACAAGGAGCGCGGGCCGCTCCGCCAATGGCCAGGACATCAGCGCAAGGACGACCGGAACCGCGCCCGCCCATCTCGCCCGCCCGCGCCAGATGATCGCGAACAACCCGCCGAGAACCACCATCGGCATCACCCAGGGCCCCGGCGTCGCCACCGCCCGGACCGCGCCGGGCCAGCCCGACACCCGCTCCGCCACTGCGAGGATCGCGGACAAACCGAGGTCCATCACCTCCAGCGCCGGGCCGGCCAGACCAAGCGGCGCCAGCAGGGCGGCGACCACCGCCGCGGGCACGACGACGCTGCCCATGATCGGCACGGCGACGAGGTTCGCGGCGAGGCCGTAGGCCGAGATCATGTTGAATTGCGAGGCGGAAAAGGGCGCGGTCGCGGCCCCTGCCACGGCGGACGAGGTGAAGAGCGCGAAGAGCCACCGGAGCCATCCCGGCCGGTCCCTCAGCCATGTCGCGCCGCGAAGCGCTCCGAACACCGCGACCAGCGCGGCGGTGGCGGCGAAGGACATCTGGAACCCGGGTCCGAGCAGCGTTTCCGGCCGGTGCAGAAGGACGATGGTCGCGGCGATGGCGACCGACCGGAGCGTGATCGCGCGGCGGTCGAGCATGACCGCCGTCAGCATCACGGCGACCTGCACGAAGGCCCGCTCGGTCGCCACGTTGCCCCCGGACAGCGCGAGGTAGAAGGCCCCGGCCGCCAGCGCCCCGGCGGCGGCCCACTTGCGGATCGGGAAGCGCAGCGCCAGCGGCGGGATCGCGGCGAGCCCGATCCGCAGCGCGGCGTAGACGAAGCCGGACAGGAGCCCCATGTGCAGGCCCGAGATCGCGAGCAGGTGCGCGATGTTCGACCCGCGCATGGCCGCGAGCGTTTCGGGGGAAAGGCCGGACCGGTCCCCCGTCGTCACCGCCGCGGCGAATGCCCCCGACTGGCCCGCGATGCGATCCCGCAGGTCCCGCCCGAGGCCGAGCCGCAGGTGGTTCAGCGCGTGGGCCCCGCCGGGCCGCGGCTCCAGCAGGACGACCGGCGTGCGCGTGTATCCGACCGCGCCGAGTTGTAGGAACCAGGCGTGACGCTGGAAATCGAAGCCGCCGGGTTCCGCCGGGCCCTCGGGCGGCGACAGCGACCCGGTCAGCATGATGCGCGCGCCGGGTTCGGGCAGGACGAACCCCTGGTCGCCGAAGAGCGAGACCCGGACCCGGTGCGGCGTCTCGCCCGGCGGGATGCGCGGCAGGTGCACCGCGTCGAGCGTCAGCCGCAGCGCGTCCGACCCCGACCGGTCGACATCGACGATCCGGCCCTCGATCGGGCCGTAGTAGCGCCCGTCGAGAACCGGCCCGGCGACGGAATGGGCGCGGAACCCGGCGACCCCGATACCGATGGCGAAGCAGGCGAGCGCGGTCATCGGCGCCGCGAGAGCCTCGCGCCAGCGCCATCCGCAGGCGGCGGCCGCCGCCGCCGTCACCAGCGCGAGCGCATAGAGCCACGCCCCGGGTTCGTGCGGGAACGCGAAGTAGGTGACGACGCCGAGCCCCAGAAACACCGGCGCCCACGGCATCAGCGCCCCGCGCTGGCCTTGCAGGATCCGGTTCAGGGCCGCAGCCGGGCGCACCCTTGTCACCTCGCGCGCCGTTTCATACACACCCCACGGGCGTATCGGCCCCATGGTTTCCAAACGGTTAACGGGGCGGCGGAACACCCCCCGGGGAGAGCTCCGACAGATGGTTTCAGGGTCCGAGATCGTCACCCGCATCGCGCCTTCGCCGACCGGGTACATGCATATCGGCACCGCCCGGACGGCGCTCTTCAACTGGCTCTTCGCCCGCGGCCGGGGCGGCAGGTTCCTCCTGCGGGTCGAGGATACCGACCGCGCGCGCTCCACCCCCGAGGCGACCGAGGCGATCTTCGCGGGCATGCGCTGGCTCGGGCTCGACTGGGACGGCGAGGCGGTCAGCCAGTTCGACCGCGCCCCGCGCCACGCCGAGGTCGCGCGCGAGATGCTGGCCGGCGGCCATGCCTACAAGTGCTTTTCCACGCAGGAGGAGATCCAGGCCTTCCGCGACGCCGCGAAGGCCGAGGGACGGTCGACCCTGTTCCTGTCCCCCTGGCGCGACGTTCCGGAGGCCGAGCATCCCGACGTGCCCTTCGCGATCCGGCTGAAGGCCCCGCGCGACGGCGAGACGGTGATCGAGGACGCGGTCCAGGGCAGGGTCACGTTCCGCAACGACCAGCTCGACGACATGGTGCTGCTGCGCTCGGACGGCACGCCGACCTACATGCTCGCGGTGGTGGTGGACGATCACGACATGGGCGTGACCCACGTCATCCGCGGCGACGACCACCTGTCGAACGCCGCGCGGCAGGCGCAGATCCTGCACGCGATGGGCTGGCCCCTGCCCGTCTACGCCCATATCCCGCTGATCCACGGTCCCGACGGCAAGAAGCTGTCGAAGCGCCACGGCGCGCTCGGGGTGATGGAGTACGCCGCGATGGGATACCCCGCCGCGGCGATGCGGAACTACCTCGCCCGGCTCGGATGGTCCCACGGCGACGACGAGCTCTTCACCGACGCCGAGGCGCGGGAGTGGTTCGACCTGTCCGGCATCGGCCGCGCGCCGGCCCGGCTGGACCTGAAGAAGCTCGACCATGTCTCGGGCTGGCACATCGGCCGGACCGAGGACGCGGCGCTCGTTGCGGCAGTGCAGGAATTTCTCGGCCTGACCGGGGCCGATCCGCTGACGGAAGCCCAGGAAAAACGTCTCGAAACCGCGATGTATTGCCTCAAGGAAAGGGCGAAAACCCTGCCGGATCTGCTTGAAAAGGGGCATTTCGCCCTTGTTTCGCGGCCGATCGCGCCCGATGCCAAGGCGGCGGAGGCCCTGACCGATGTATCCCGTGGTATACTGTCGGAATTGACCGCGCAGTTGCAGAATGTTAGCTGGACACGCGACGCGCTAGAGGGCAGTCTCACGGCTGCCGCGGAGGCGCGCGGGCTGAAATTCGGACAGCTCGCCGCCCCCTTGCGCGCCGCGCTGGCGGGGCGTGCCGCGACGCCGAGCGTCTACGACATGATGCTCGTGCTTGGCGCGGAAGAAAGCCTCGCGCGGCTTGAGGATGCCGCCCGCCCCTGATGGATCGGGGCCGCGGCGCGGGGCGCGTCTCCGGGCCCCGAGCACGGATTTCCCCGGCTGGCCCTCCCGGTCCGCCGGCTTCATCATGAGGGACCTCCATGGCTGACACGAAGACCGCGACGCTCACCTTCGACAACAAGAGCTTCGAGCTGCCCATGCGCTCGCCGACCGTCGGCCCCGACGTGGTCGACATCCAGAAGCTCTACGGTCAGGCGGGCATCTTCACCCACGACCCGGGATTCACCTCCACCTCGTCCTGCGAAAGCGGGCTGACCTTCATCGACGGCGAGGAAGGCATCCTCCTGCACCGCGGCTACTCGATCGAGGACCTGGCGATGAAGGCCAGCTACCTCGAGACCTGCTACCTGCTGCTCTACGGCGAACTGCCGGACAAGAAGCAGCTGCCCGAGTTCGAGAACCGGGTCACCATGCACACGATGCTGCATGAGCAGATGACCAACTTCTTCCGCGGGTTCCGGCGCGACGCGCACCCGATGGCGGTCATGGTCGGCGTGGTCGGCGCGATGTCGGCCTTCTACCACGACAGCACCGACATCAACGATCCGTGGCAGCGCGAGGTCGCCTCGATCCGCCTGATCGCGAAGATGCCGACGATCGCGGCCTGGGCCTACAAGTACTCGGTCGGCCAACCCTTCGTGTACCCGCAGAACTCGCTCGACTACGCGACCAACTTCCTGCGCATGTGCTTCGCCGTCCCGGCCGAGGAATACCAGCCGGACCCGATCCTGTCGAAGGCGATGGACCGGATCTTCACGCTCCATGCCGACCACGAGCAGAACGCCTCGACCTCGACCGTGCGTCTTGCCGGGTCGTCGGGCGCGAACCCGTTCGCCTGCATCGCGGCCGGCATCGCTTGTCTCTGGGGCCCGGCCCACGGCGGCGCCAACCAGGCCTGCCTGGAGATGCTGCGCGAGATCGGCTCGGTCGACCGCATCCCGGAATTCATCAAGCGCGCCAAGGACAAGGACGACCCGTTCCGCCTGATGGGCTTCGGCCACCGGGTCTACAAGAACTTCGACCCGCGCGCGAAGGTGATGAAGGAATCTGCCGACGAGGTGCTCGACCTTCTCGGGATCGAGGACAACCCGACGCTGCAGGTGGCCAAGGAGCTGGAGCGGATCGCGCTGGAGGACGAGTACTTCGTCGACAAGAAGCTCTATCCGAACGTCGACTTCTACTCCGGCATCATCCTCGACGCGATGGGCTTCCCGACCTCGATGTTCACCCCGATCTTCGCCGTCAGCCGCACCGTCGGCTGGATCGCGCAGTGGAAGGAGATGATCTCGGACAGCTCCAAGATCGGCCGTCCGCGTCAGCTCTACACCGGTCCGGCGCACCGCGACTTCGTGGCGCTCGACCAGCGCTAGGCGACAGGCAGGCGTCGGCCATTGCCCTTCCCGCCCGGGCCGCTAGGCTGGCCCGGGCGTTTTCATGCGAGTCCCCCCGATGCCCCGGAAAATCATCATCGACACCGACCCCGGCCAGGACGACGCGGTCGCGATCCTGCTGGCCCTGGCGAGCCCCGAGGACCTGGAGGTTCTCGGCGTTGTGGCGGTCGCCGGCAACGTGCCGCTGCCGCTGACCGCCCGCAATGCGCGGATCGTCTGCGAACTGGCCGGAAGGCCCGAGACGAAGGTCTTCGCCGGCTGTGACAGGCCGATGTCCCGCCCGCTGGTGACGGCGGAGCACGTCCACGGCAAGACCGGGCTCGACGGGCCACAACTGCCCGACCCGACGATGCCGCTGCAGGAGGGCGACGGCGTCGATTTCATCGTCGAGACCCTGCGCGCGGAGGCGCCCGGCAGCGTGACGCTCTGCCCGCTCGGCCCGCTCACCAACATCGCCACGGCCTTCACCCGCGCCCCCGACATCGTCGGCCGCGTGGCCGAAGTGGTGCTCATGGGCGGGGCCTATTTCGAGGTCGGCAACATCACCCCGGCGGCGGAGTTCAACATCTACGTCGACCCTGAAGCCGCTGACATCGTGTTCAAATCCGGCGTGAAGATCACCGTCATGCCGCTCGACGTCACCCACAAGGCGCTGACATCGGCGACAGTGGTCGAGGCGTTCCGCGACATGGGCACCGAGGTCGGCCGCATGGTCGCGGAGTGGACCGACTTCTTCGAGCGCTTCGACAAGGAGAAGTACGGCTCGGAGGGCGCACCGCTGCACGACCCCTGCGTGATCGCCTACCTGATCCGGCCCGAACTGTTCGGCGGCCGTTTCGTCAACGTCGAGATCGAGACGCAATCCGACCTGACGCGCGGCATGACCGTCGCGGATTGGTGGGGCGTGACCGACCGGCCGAAGAACGCGATGTTCATGGGCGAGGTCGACCGCGACGGCTATTTCGACCTGCTTCTCGACCGACTCGGGCGGTTCTAGGGGAGGCCCCCCGCTGATTTCCCCGAGACGCCGCCGGCCGCGATGCACATATGTCATCCGGATATGACAGGCTGGCCCGCGTGGTCACCGCGAACAGGGAGAATTGGATCATGAGCTTGTTGAGAACCTTGGCCGGCGTGGCCGCCGGTGTCGCGCTCGCGAAAGGCGCGAGCGCGCTTGCCAACCGCAACACCGGAACCTCCACCGGCGCCAGCGCGGGCGGATCGCTGCTCGATGCGCTCCAGGGCGCACGGCGCACCGGCGGCACCGGGGGCCGCGGCCTGCCTGACCTGGGCGCGATCCTCGGCGGCGGCCGCGGCGGCGTCCAGGGCGGACTCGGCGGGCTTCTCGACAGCCTCGGCGGCGGTGGCGGCACCGGCTCCGGTTCCTCGGGCGGGCTCGGCAACCTCGCCGGCATGCTCGGCGGCGCGGGTGCGGGCGGCGGTCTCGGCACGCTCCTGAACGGTCTTGCCGGCAGGTCCGGCACCGGCAGCACGCCCGATTTCGGCAACCGCCTGAACGAGGCGCTGACCACCGGCAAGGAACCGTCCACCCCGCCGACCGCGGAGGAGGAGATGCTGGCCGGGCTGATGATCCGCACCATGATCATGGCGGCGAAGGCGGATGGCCGGATCGACGCCGACGAACGCCAGAAGATCCTCGGCAACCTCAAGGATCCCGACCCCGACGAACGCGCCTTCATCGAGGGCGAACTGAACGCCCCGGTGGACCCGATGGCGCTGGCCGGAGAAGTGCCGGATCACCCGGGCCTCAAGCGCCAGATCTACGCCACCGCGCTGACCGCGATCGACCTCGACAGCCAGGCGGAGGCCCAGTTCCTCGCGCAGCTCGCCCGCGGGCTCGGCCTGTCGCAGGGCGACGTCGACGCGATCCACCGCAAGCTTGGCGGCGTCGCGGCCTGACCCCACACTCGCGGAGCCGGTCTGGCCGTTGCGGGCTTCCCCAAGACGGCCGGATCGCATACCTCTGACCCCGCGAACCGCGGACGGAGGGACATGACCGACACGATCGAGACCCGCTGCGAGGCCAGGGGGCTGCGCATGACCGAGCAGCGCCGCGTGGTCGCGGTGGTGCTCGAATCCGCGACCGACCACCCCGACGTGGAGGAACTGCACGCGCGCGCGACCGCGCTCGACCCGCGCATCTCCATCGCCACGGTCTACCGCACCGTGAAGCTGTTCGAGGAAGCCGGCATCATTGAGCGGCTGGAATTCGGCGACGGCCGCGCCCGCTACGAGGATGCCGACCGCGATCACCACGACCACCTGATCGACATGACCACCGGCGAGGTGATCGAGTTCGTGGACCCCGAGATCGAGGAATTGCAGGAACGGATCGCGGAAAAGCTCGGCTATTCGCTCAAGGGCCACCGCCTGGAACTCTACGGCGTCAAGCGCCGCAAGGGCTGACCCCCGCGCCCGCCCGTTCCGGGCTTTCCCCTCCCCGCCCGATCCGCTAGCGGTAGCGGGCAAGGCGGGATCATCCAGATGACAGAGCAAAGCCAGCCGGGCACGCCCGGCACGCGCCAGTCCGACCCCATTCGCGGTATCCTGCTGATGGTCGGGGCCATGTGCCTCCTGTCGATCACCGACCTCTCGATCAAGCTCGCGGCCCGCACGCTTCCGGTCGGGCAGATCCAGCTCGGGCTTGCGGTCGGCGGGTCGATCCTGTTCGTCATCTTCGCCCGTCTTCGCGGTGTCCGGCTCTGGGACCGGTCGGTGCTGCACCCGATGGTGATGTGGCGGAACTTCCTCGAATTCGCCGCCGCGATCTGCCTCATCCTCGGAACCGTGCTGGTGCCCTTGTCGGTCCTGGCGGCGATCATGCAGACCGCGCCGCTGGTGGTGACGGCGGGCGCGGCGATCCTGCTGAAGGAAAAGGTCGGCACCCGGCGCTGGATCGCGATCCTGGTCGGGCTCTTCGGCATGCTCCTCGTCATCAAGCCGGGCGGGTCGGACCTGACCTGGGTCGCGCTGATCGCCGTCGCGGGGGTCACATTCCTCGCCCTCCGCGATCTCGTGACCCGGCTGTCCCCGCCCGACATCCCCGCCGCCGCCCTGTCGGCCTGGGGCTTCATGGCGACGATCCCGGGCGGCATCCTGATGCTCGTGGTCGCGGGCGACAGCCTCGTCTGGCACCCCGAGGGCATGGGATGGGTCGGGCTGATGGTCCTCGTGACCTCGGTCGGCTACCTGATGCTGACCACCGCGATGCGCGTCGCCCCGGCCTCCGTCGTGTCGCCGTTCCGCTACGCGCGGCTTGTGTCGACGATGGGGCTCGGCATCCTCGTCCTGCACGAACGGCCCGACGCGATGACGCTCGCCGGCACCGGGATCGTGCTGGCCGCCGGGCTCTATACCTTCTACCGCGAACGCCAGCTTGCCCGGTCGGTCCGCGCGCCCGTGGTGCCGCCGCTTCCGACCGCGACGGCGGACACGCCGTCCGCTCCGCGTCTTTCGTCCGACACCGAGGCGCGGTAACACTGGCCCCAAGCGAACAGGGAGACCGCCCATGAGCACCATCATCGACATTCACGCCCGCGAGATCCTCGACAGCCGCGGCAACCCGACCGTCGAGGTCGACATCACGCTCGACGATGGAACGATGGGCCGGGCCGCCGTGCCGTCCGGCGCGTCGACCGGGGCCTACGAGGCAGTCGAGAAGCGGGACGGCGACGCCAAGCGCTACAAGGGCAAGGGCGTGCTGGAGGCGGTCGCGGCGGTGAACGGCGAGATCGCCGAGACGATCGTCGGCTTCGACGCCACGGAACAATCCGCCATCGACGCCGCGATGCTGGAACTCGACGGGACGGACAACAAGGGCCGGCTCGGCGCCAACGCGATCCTCGGCGTGTCGCTGGCAGTGGCCAAGGCCGCGTCCGACTACAGCGCCCTTCCGCTCTACCGCTACGTCGGCGGCACCTCGGCGCGGGTGCTGCCGGTGCCGATGATGAACATCATCAATGGCGGCGAGCACGCGGACAACCCGATCGACATCCAGGAATTCATGATCATGCCGGTCAGCGCGGACTCCATCGCGGAGGCCGTCCGCATGGGATCGGAGATCTTCCATACGCTGAAGAAGGAACTGTCCTCGGCCGGCATGTCCACCGGGCTCGGCGACGAGGGCGGCTTCGCGCCGGAACTCGGCTCCACCCGCGAGGCGCTCGATTTCATCCTGAAGTCGGTCGAGAAGGCCGGGTTCAAGGCCGGTGACGACATCATGCTCGCGCTCGACTGCGCGGCGACGGAATACTTCAAGGACGGCTCCTACGTCCTTGCGGGCGAAGGCAAGACCCTGACCCCGGACGAGAACGTGGCCTATCTCCAGGCACTGGTGAACGACTACCCGATCCTGTCGATCGAGGATGGCTGTTCCGAAGACGACTGGGACGGTTGGGCGACGCTGACCGAGGTGCTCGGCGGCAAGGTGCAGCTCGTCGGCGACGATCTCTTCGTCACCAACCCCGCCCGCCTCGCCGAGGGGATCGAACGGGGTTGCGCCAACTCGCTTCTGGTGAAAGTCAACCAGATCGGCACGCTGACCGAAACGCTCGCCGCCGTCGACCTGGCCCATCGCAACCGCATGACCTGCGTGATGAGCCACCGTTCCGGCGAGACCGAGGACGCGACCATCGCCGACCTCGCCGTCGCGACGAACTGCGGGCAGATCAAGACCGGCTCGCTGGCGCGGTCGGACCGGCTGGCGAAGTACAACCAGCTGATCCGGATCGAGGAGCAGCTTGGCGAAACCGCGGTCTACGCGGGGCGGAGCATCCTGAGAGGCTAGGATTGGCGATGCACCCGGACGAGCGCGACCCCTATTCCAGCACCCGGAACTGGCTTGCGCTCGTCGGCGCCTTCGGCTGGCTCGCCTTCACCTTCGGCGGCCTGTCCATCGCGGCGATCTGGGTCCTCCACAACGAGGGTCGGCTGATCCTTGTCGATCCGGTCGAGGCGTCGATCTACACCTTCCTCGCCTCACTCTTCACCGGCGCGGTGCTGATCGCCCTGTCCCGTGTCGGAAACGCGGTGTGCGACATCGCCGTGAACACCCGGCCGAAGCGGTCCGGAGGCATTCCCGGAACGGCGCGGCAGGAACCGGTCCTGCGCGCGCCGCAGCCGCGCGATGGCTAACGCGCGGGTTGTTTCCGAGCGGGGCGTGCCGTCCCCGTCAGTCCGCGTCGATGAAGCTGTCGCTCACGTCCTCGGCCGCGTCCATGTCCTCGTTGGTCATCCGGGTGACGATGAAGAACCCTTCGGAGCCGGGCCGCTGCACGAGGCGCAGGTCCTCCAGCGGAATCAGGACGGTCTTTTCGCCGATACCCAGGAATCCCCCGACCTCCACCGTCACGCCCACGACGCTGCCGGTATCGTCGATCACGAGGTCCTCGACCTCGCCGATCTCGCCCCAGTCGGCGGAGACCGGGCCGAACGGGTCGCCGCTGTCCCAGAAGCCCTGGTCGTAGCTGTCGGCGAGCGCGTAGACGTCGGCATCCTCGATGTCGTCGGCCCGGATCATCACCGCCGGGAACGCGGGCGCCACCGGCTGTTCCTCCGCCGCGGGCTCCGCCGGCGCGGCGGTCTCCTGCGCGGCGAGCGGGGTGGCGATGAGCATGAGGGCGAGGACGCTGCGGATCATCTGTCGAGCCTTTCGGTCATGGCGAGAACTGTCGGTTCCATCAACGCGCGGGGGCCGGGGCCGGTTCCGCGGCGCCTTTCGCCTGTCAGGCCGATGCCATGACCGGGATCGCTGTGCGCCCCGCCGTCAGCGAAGCGGACTTGGATGATGTCCGACGGCTTTGCCGCGACTACCGGGCGGCGCTGGTCGCGGCGACGCGGGACCGGCCCGAAATTGCCGAGACCTACTATGCCGCGGGCGAATTCGAGACGTTGCTGGCCGACCTGCCGAACCGTCACGCGCCGCCCGACGGGGCGATCTGGCTTGGCACCGTCGCGGGCGCGCCCCGGGGATGCGGCATGATCCACCACGTCGGCCCCGCGACCTGCGAGATAAAGCGGGTCTTCGTCGCGGATGACGCGCGCGGCACCGGGCTCGGGAAGGCGATCGTCGCGCACGCGATGGCGGAGGCCAGGGCGCGGGGCTACGCGCGGATGGTGCTCGACACGATGCGGCCGCTGGTGCCGGCCGCGCGGCTCTACGAACGCCTCGGCTTCGCCCCCTGCCCGCCGTTCTATGAGGTCGATCCGGAATTCGCCAACTACATCCTGTTCTACGGGCGAGACCTGTGACCGCTGACGAGATCATCGCCCGACTGTCGCTCGAACCCCATCCCGAGGGCGGCCACTACCGCCAGACCTGGGCCGCCGGGGGCGAGGGCCGCCCCGCCGGAACCGCGATCCATTTCCTGCTGCGCGCGGGCGAACGGAGCCATTGGCACCGCGTCGATGCCGACGAGGTCTGGCTGTTCCACGCGGGCGCGCCCTTGATCCTGTCGATGGCGGAGACGGCGGCGGGACCGGCGGTGGATCATGTGCTGGCGGGCGACCTGACGCTCGGCGCGCCGCAGATCGTGGTTCCGACGGGCCACTGGCAGGCGGCACGGTCGACGGGCGACTGGACGCTCGTGTCCTGCATCGTGGTTCCGGGGTTCCGGTTCGAGGGGTTCGAACTGGCACCGGAAGGGTTCGAGATACCGGCGTGAGGTGAACCGCCCGACTGCGCGACCCCGTCAATGCGGAGCAGACGGCGCAGCCGCCGCGCGAGCGCCGATCCGCGGGGCGGCGTTCCAGCGGAATGGCTGCGAGATTTATCCCTGCAAGGTCCGAAACACCTCATGGCGGCGTCCTGGCGCCACCAAAGCGCCGCCCCGGGGGGCGGGTCGGCGCTCGCGCGGCGGCCTTCGGCCTTGTCCCGCGCTGGTCAAGCGGGCCTACCCGCGTTCCTCAGAGCGCCAGCGCCCCCGACACCGTCCCCCCGCCGACCGGCGCGGGAACGCCCGTCGTCCCCGGCGCGGAGGTGGTCATGCCGAGCGCCACCCGGATCGCGAGGTAGGCGAAGGCCTGGGCTTCCAGCGCGTCGCCGTCGAACCCCGCCGCCTCCACCGGCTCCACCGGCATCGGCAGAAGCCGCCGGAGCGAGGCCATCATGCCCGCGTTGTGCCGCCCGCCTCCGGTCACCAGCATCCGCGTCGGCGCCTCCGGCAGGTGCTCCATCCCGCGCGCGACCGATGCCGCGGCACAGGCGCCGAGCGTGGCCAGCGCATCCGCCGCCTTCAGACCCGACACTGCCTCCACGAGGTAGTCGAACGCCCCCCGGTCCAGCGACTTCGGCGGCATCTTCAGGAAATACGGGTCGCGCAGGAATTCCGCGATCCCGTCCCGGTCGATCCTGCCCTCCGCCGTCCGCCTGCCACCCGGGTCGTGGTCGCCGAGACCGCGGGCGCGGCAGAGATCGTCGAGCGGGGCGTTCGCGGGGCCGGTGTCGAAGGCCAGCAGCGCGGCGGGCGCATCCGGCGATGCCGCGTTCGGATCGACCCAGGTGATGTTGCCGACACCGCCGAGGTTCAGGAACGCGACCGGACCCTCCGCGCCCATCCGGCGGGCCAGCGCCCAGTGCCAGAACGGTGCAAGCGGCGCGCCCTGCCCGCCCAGGCCGACATCGGCGCTGCGGAAATCCCACACCACCGGCAGGCCGAGCCGTTCCGACAGCGCCGCCCCGTCGCCGGCCTGGTGCGTGCGGCCGTTCGCGGGATCATGGGCCAGCGTCTGGCCATGAAATCCGAGCGCCACGACATCCCCGATCCCGTCCATCGCCTCGGCGTGGGCGCGTTCGACGGCTGCCGCGGCCTCCGCCACGCCGTCGTCACCGGGCCAGCGCCCGAGCGCCGCGCGGATCGCGGCCTTTTCCTCCGCCGTGTAGGGGCGATAGGCCGTGGGTCCGAACCCCGTGACCCCGACCCCGTCGGTCTCGATCACCGCGATATCGACCCCGTCCATCGACGTGCCCGACATCGCGCCGGCCACCCGCCAGGGCCCCTCCGACCGCCGTTTCCGACCGCTCTTTCCCTTCACCCGGGCCCCCGTTATAGACCGCGTGGCCTAGAGAGCACGGGTGCGCCATGACCTACCAGCCCAAATCCGATTTCCTGCGCGTGATGATCGAGCGCGGCTTCCTCGCCGACTGCACCGATTACCAGGGCCTCGACGAAGCGCTGAGCGAGGGGATCGTGCCGGGCTATATCGGTTTCGACGCCACGGCGACCTCGCTCCACGTCGGCAGCCTGATGCAGATCATGACCCTGCGCTGGCTGCAGAAGACCGGGCACAAGCCGATCACGCTGATGGGCGGCGGCACCACGAAGGTGGGCGATCCGTCCTTCCGCGCCGACGAGCGCCCGCTGCTAACGCCGGAACAGATCGACGCCAACATCGCCGGCATCAAGAAGGTGTTCGCGACCTATATCAGCTACGACGACAGCCCGACCGGCGCGCTGATGCTGAACAACGCCGAGTGGCTCGACGACCTGAACTACCTCGACTTCCTGCGCGACATCGGGCGGCACTTCTCGGTCAACCGGATGCTGTCCTTCGAAAGCGTGAAGTCGCGGCTCGACCGGGAACAATCCCTGTCGTTTCTCGAATTCAACTACATGATCCTCCAGGCATACGACTTCCTGGAACTGAACCGCCGCTACGGCTGCCGGGTGCAGTTCGGCGGGTCGGACCAGTGGGGCAACATCGTCAACGGCATCGACCTGACCCGCCGCGTGCTCGACCACGAGATCTACGGCATGACCACGCCGCTTCTGACGAAGTCGGACGGGACCAAGATGGGCAAGACGGCGAGCGGGGCGACCTGGCTCGACGGCGACCTGCTCAGCCCCTACGAGTTCTGGCAGTTCTGGCGGAACATGCCGGACGCCGACGTGAGCCGGTTCCTGAAACTCTATACCGAGCTTCCGCTCGACGAATGCGACCGGCTCGGCGCGCTTGGCGGGTCGGAGATCAACGAGGCGAAGATCGTGCTCGCGAACGAGGTCACGGCGCTTCTCCACGGGGCGGAGGCCGCGGCCGCAGCCGAGGCCACCGCGCGCGAGGTGTTCGAGCAGGGCGGCATCGGTGAGGATCTCCCGACGCTCGCCCTTACCGCCGCCGAGATCGGCGAGGGCATCTCGGTGGTGCAGCTCATCACTCGGTCCGGCCTCGCGAAATCCGGCAAGGAGGCGAAACGGCTGATCGCGGACAACGGCGCACGCCTGAACGACGCGCCGCTGACCGATGCCGGCTTGATGATCGCTGCCGCCGACCTGGCCGAGCCGATCAAGCTGAGCGCCGGGCGCAAGCGTCACGCGCTGGTCACGCTTTCGGACTAAGACAAGCGCTGCTCCGGCGGGGCTTTCCGCACTCGGGATGCGCCGATCTCGGCCGATGACCACCCCTGAGGCCGACGGGCGCGGGGCCGTTCGTGCGGCTTCCCAAGGAGGCTTCGTAAACCACCGCTTTACCAGGAAGGTCCTATGACCACCCGGTCATGTTCGACCTCTCGTCCCCGTCCGAAGACCGGCCGATCCCGTTGCAGCAGAGCGCGGTGTTCAACGACGCGTTGCCGCGGCTCGGGATATCGGTGGTCGTTCATGCGTTCGCGGGCGGGCGGGCCGCGGTCATGGTCCGGCGGCTGCCGCTGATCGGCGCGTTCGGCCTCGTCAGCCGCGGCCCGGTCTGGGACGGCGAGCCGCCCGCGCGGCGGGCGGAGGGTTTCGCCGGGATGCGCCGCGCGCTCGGATTGTCCTGCCTGGTCGTGAACCCGGAGCGGGCCGAAGACGCCGCGGCGATGCGGGCCGCGGGATTCATTAGGATCGGCCGCGCGGGGCGGGTCGCGATGCTGCCGCTCGATGGTGGCCCCTCCGACTGGATCGGCCGGATGGACGGCAAGTGGCGCAACCGGCTTCGCCGGGCGCAGGGCGCGGACCTCGTCGCCGAACGGCACGACTTCTCCCCGCAAGGCGGCCACTGGCTGTTCGACCGCGACCGCGCGCAGCAGACGGCGCGCAACTACCGCAGCCTGCCGCACAGGGTCCTTGCGGAAATCGCCCGGGGCGGCCCCGGCGCGGCGCAACTCTTTCTCGCCCGGCGCGGGCGCGAGGTCGTCGCGGCCATGCTGTTCCTGCGCCACGGCACGATGGCGACCTACCAGGTCGGCTGGTCCTCGCCCCAGGGACGTAGCGCCTCCGCCCACAACCTCCTGATGTGGGAGGCGATGCAGGCGCTGTCCGCGCAGGGGATCAGGCGGATCGACCTCGGCGTCATGGACCCGAAGCGGACGCCGGGGATCGACCGTTTCAAGACCGGCGCGGGCGGAATGGTCCAGGTGCTCGGCGGGACCTGGATCGACAGTGCCGTGACACGGCCTCTGGCGCCGATCGTCGCCGCCCTGTCCCGCCGCGGCCCCTAGCCCGCCAGCGCGCGCAAGGCGCGGGCGCGGTTCGGCGGAACCTCCGCTATGTCCAGCCCGGTGAAGACGTGAAGCGTGCCGAGATCCCGGTCGATCACCGCGTGGTCAGAGACGCGCCCGCCCATCGCGAGGTAGCTCCTCAGGAGCGGCGGCATCTGCGTCATCGCCCGCCGCTCGTCCAGCCCGCCGGTCCCGGGTTCGAGCGGCACGATGTCCCTGCCCCCTACCCCCGGGCGCCAGCGTGGCGGCGCGAGGTGGCGCGCGCCGAGCATCGCGAAGGCGTCGGCATAGGGCGCGGGGTCGGTCCCGCGGAAGGACACGCAGCCGAACAGCATCGCGACGCCGCGCCGGTCGACTTCCCCGGCGAGCGCACCCCAGGCGAGGCGCAGGATGTCCGGATCGGCGAGGCCGGGGCGGATGCAGAACCGCCCCATCTCCATCATCGGGCCGGGCAGCGCGGACAGCTCCGACAGGTCGTAGACCTGCGCGGCGTAGCTCGCCCGGACCTCTGCGCCCCCATCGAAGTGCATCAGCCGGAAACAGGCGACGGGCGGCCCGCCAGCCGTGGCTTCGATCAGGACGTGATCGCAGGCGGCATCGAAGGCGTCGGCGTCGAGCCCCTCGCTGCCGCGAAAGGCCTGCTGGCGCAGCGCCTGCGCGGCGCGGAGATCGGCCTCGTCCGAGGCCGCCCGCGCCCGCAACCGGCCCCGCACCAATTCGCGCATTCCGCCCCCCTTCGCCGGGCCGGGCCGCGCGGCCCGCCGGTCAGTTGTCGCTGGACAGGATGTTGGTGATGTCGATCCGGCCGAAGTTCCGCAGGATCTGCGTCAGGATCGTGACCTCGCCGACCCCGGTCCCGGTGACGCGGCGCGACAGTTGCACCATCTGCCCGTCTTCTAGCCCGAAGCGTTCGACATTCGCCACCCGCCCGTTCTCGTCGAAGCTGATCGCGACGACATCGCGTGACACCACCTCGGGCGCACGGTAGGCGAAGTTGCGGATGCGGTAGCCGGCGTAGAACCACGCCTCGTCCCGGATCACGCCCGAGGTCGACGGCTGGCCGATCAGCAGGTCCACGGTGTCGCGCGTGTCGACACCGGGCTCGATCCGCTCCAGCAGCGCCTCGTTCGGGATGTATCCGTGGTTCTGGTAGGTCGCCGCGCAGGCGGTCACGGCCATCGCCGCCACCAGCGCGAGGCCGAAGGCCCGAAGCCGCCGCCTTAACCGCCCTGCCTGTCCCATTACTCCCTCCGGGCCCTTGCCAGGCCTGTCGAACCTTTCTATCCGCTTAGCCCACCGCTGCCGAGAGGGCAAGCGACCGGCGGAGGCATGAATGGACGAGATCACCACACCCAAGGCGGCGCGACTGCCCGTCGCGATGATCCGGCGGGTCGGCGGCATCGACTTCGTTCTCCGGCCCGAGGAGGAGTGGCGGCTTCGGCTTCGCATGTCCGACCAGATGAACGGCCTGCTCGGCCTGACCGACCTGTCGCTCGCGGGAACGGTGCGGACCGAGGGGCGGGACGTGATGCTGGAGGCCACGCTCGCGGCGACGGTGATCCAGCCCTGCGTCGTGACGCTGGAGCCGGTGACGACGCGGATCGAGGCCGAGGTGCGCCGCCACTACACCGAGGACATGCCCGAACCCGACGGCGAAGAGACCGAGATGCCGGAGGACGACACGCTCGAACCCCTGTCCGGGCAGGTCGACCTGGGTGCGGTGATGGCCGAGGCGCTGGTCCTGAACCTGCCGCTCTACCCCCGCGCGGAGGGCGTGGAGTTCGAAGGCGGCGAGGACCCGGACGACACCGAAGACACCCCGCCGGAAAAGCCCTTCGCCGGGCTCGCGGGCCTGCGCGACAAGCTGTCCGGCGAGGGCTCGGACTGACGCCGCGACGGCGCCGAAAATCGCGCCGATTTGCACTTGCACGGCAAGAGAATCCGAGTATGTTCCGGCCCTCACGCGCGGGCGGGTCCGACTGGCCGATCGCCCGCCGAGATCCGTGCAAGACACACGAACGCGAGACAGGGGCCAAGCGGACGGCCCTGACAGAACCGAGGTTGAGACATGGCTGTCCCCCAGAACCGAGTCACGCGGTCCCGCCGCAACCAGCGCCGTTCCCATGACGGCCTGGACGGTGCGAACCCGAACGAATGCCCGAACTGCGGCGAACTCAAGCGCCCGCACCACGTCTGCCCGTCCTGCGGCCACTACGCCAACCGGGAAGTGATCGCCCAGGCCGACGAGATCGACCTCGACGACGACGCCGCGTAAGCGGGTGCCCGGCGCACAGGCAGGTGCGATGAGCGAGAGCACAGCCCTCACCGGCCGGAAGGTTCCCGGCACGGTCGTCTCGGTGGACGCCATGGGCGGCGACCTGGGACCGCAGGCCGTTGTCGCGGGGCTCGCCAAGTCTGCCGAGAAGAACGCGGATATCCGCTTCATCCTGCACGGCCCGGAAGACGAGCTGTCGAAGCTCGTCTCGCGCCGCCGCGGGCTGTCGGACCGGTGCGAGATCCGCCACGCCGAGGCGGTCGTCACCCAGGGCGAGAAGCCGTCGCACGTGGTGCGGAACGGCAAGAACACCTCCATGTGGTCGACCATCGAGGCGGTGCGTAACGGCGAGGCCTCGGTGGCCGTGTCTTGCGGCAACACCGGCGCGCTGATGGCGATCTCTATGCTGCGCCTGCGGAAGATCGAGGGCGTGAACCGCCCCGCCATCGCCTGTCTCTGGCCGTCGCGCGGACCGCAGGGCTTCAACGTGATGCTCGATTGCGGCGCCGACATCCGCGCCGAGGCGCAGGACCTGCTGCAATACGCCCTGATGGGCGCGAGCTACGCGCGCAACGGGCTCGACCTGAAGCGCCCGCGCGTCGGGCTGATGAACGTCGGCACCGAGGAACACAAGGGCCGGGCTGAGCTCAAGCTCGCCTCCGAGCTGATCGCGCGGGTCGCACCGGCCGCGGATTTCGAGTTCGTCGGCTTCGTCGAGGGCGGCGACCTGCCGTCTGCCGACGTCGACGTGATCGTGACCGACGGCTTCACCGGCAACGTCGCGCTCAAGACCGGGGAGGGCACGGCGCGGATGATCCGCGAACTCCTGGGCGAGGCCTTCGCCTATTCGCCGCTGTCGCGCTTCGCGTCGCTGCTGGCCTACACGTCGCTCCGGCGCCTGTCGAAACGGATCGACACCCGCCGGGTCAACGGCGGCGTGTTCCTCGGCCTGAACGGTACCGTGGTCAAGTCCCACGGCTCCGCCGATGCGACCGGAGTCTCGGCGGCGATCAAGCTCGCCGCGCGCCTGTCGGCGATGGGCTTCTCGCAACGGCTGGCCACCCGCATCGCGGATGCCGAACAGGCCGCCGTCTCCGCCCTGCAATCCCGGGAGTCCGCCGAATGATCCGCCGCGCCGTCCCCGTGGGCATCGGCCACTACCTGCCCGAACGCGTGGTGGAGAACGACTGGTTCACGAGCTTCCTCGACACCTCCGACGAATGGATCCGCTCCCGCTCGGGCATCGAACGGCGGCACTTCGCGGCCGAGGGCGAGACCACGTCCGCGATGGCCGTCCGCGCCGCCCAACGCGCGCTGGAGAGCGCCGGGCTGACGGCGGCGGACATCGACGGCGTCATCGTCGCCACCTCGACCCCGGATTTCACCTTCCCCTCCGCCGCGACGATGGTGCAGGCGGGTCTGGGCATGAAGCACGGCTTCGCCTTCGACCTGCAGGCCGTCTGCGCGGGCTTCATCTTCGCCCTGTCCACCGCCGAGGCCTATATCGTCTCGGGCCAGGCGAAGCGCCTCCTCGTGATCGGCGCCGAGACCTTCAGCCGGATCATGGACTGGGAGGACCGGACCACCTGCGTCCTGTTCGGCGACGGCGCGGGCGCGCTGGTGCTGGAGGCGCAGGACCAGCCGGGCGAGGCGACGGATCGCGGCATCCTCGCCACCGACCTGCATTCCGACGGCCGCTTCCGTGAACTCCTCTACGTCGATGGCGGCGTGTCCGCAACTCAGTCCACCGGCGTCCTGCGGATGGAGGGCAAGGAGGTCTTCCGCCACGCCGTCGAGAAACTGGCCGAGACCGCGCATACCGCGCTCGACCGCGCCGGCGTCTCGGCCGAGGACGTGGCGTGGATCGTGCCGCACCAGGCCAATCTCAGGATCATCACCCGCACCGCGCAGAAGATGGGCATCGGCATGGACCGGGTCATCGTAACGGTGCAGGACCACGGCAACACCTCCGCCGCGTCGATTCCGCTGGCGCTGTCGGTCGGGGTCGCGAACGGCCAGATCCGGCGGGGCGACCTGCTCGTGGCCGAGGCGATCGGCGGCGGGCTCGCCTGGGGGTCGGTTGTGTTGCGCTGGTGAGGCGGCATTCCGCGCTCAAACCCCGTTCCCCAACCCCTTACATTGACAAAAAGAAATGCCTTCGGTCATGCTCGCCCGAAACAGGGGAGACAGAGATGGCCGGAAAGACGCTGACGCGCATGGACCTGAGCGAAGCGGTGTTCCGCGAAGTGGGCCTGTCGCGGAACGAGAGCGCGGCGCTCGTCGAGCGGGTGCTGGAACTGATGTCCGATGCGCTCGTCGAGACCGGCCAGGTCAAGATCTCGTCCTTCGGCACCTTCTCCGTCCGCTCCAAGAGCGCCCGGATCGGCCGCAATCCGAAGACCGGCGAAGAGGTCCCGATCCTGCCCCGCCGCGTTCTGACCTTCCGGCCGAGCCACCTGATGAAGGACCGCGTCGCAGAGGGCAACCGGAGCTAGGCCCTTGTCGAAGAAGCCGCAGGCGTTCCGCACCATCCGCGAGGTCGCAGACTGGCTGGACGTGGCCGCCCATGTCCTGCGGTTCTGGGAATCGAAGTTTCCGCAGATCAAGCCGGTGAAGCGCGCCGGCGGGCGCCGCTACTACCGCCCCGGCGACATGGAACTCGTCGGCGGGATCAAGGTGCTGCTCCACGAACAGGGCCTGACCATCAAGGGCGTCCAGAACATCCTCGCCTCGGAGGGCGCGGCCCATGTCGCGGCGCTGTCGCCGCCGCTCGACGGGCTCGACACGATGACCGAGGAAGAGGACGACATCGCCGCCTGGGACCGGGAGCTGTCGGCCCGCGGCGATGTCGAGGACGCGGAACTGCTGGACCAGCCCCCTGCCCCCGGTGCAGGCGCCATCGGCGCACCGCCCGAGGCCTGGGATCCGGACCCGGCCGAACCGCAAGCCGAGGAAACCGCAGAGCCACCAATGGACACGCCAGCGGAGCCGGAGGCCGCTGTCGCGGAAGGCATCGGGGATACCGAAGACGAAGCAGTCGAGGAGAACGCCGAGGAGGTTACCGAGTCCGGATCGCCGGAACCGGAGGTGGCCGACACGGACACCGCCGAGCCGGAGATCGAACCCGTCGCGGCATCCCCGGCGGAAACGGACAGTTCCGCTGCCGAGGCGGAAGATGCCCCGGACGATCTCGCTGCCTCCGCGGAGCAGGAAACCACCGAAGCGCCTGCTGCCGAGGTCACGGAGGATGTACCCGACGCCTCGCCGACCGACGCCCCGCTGCCGGAGCCGGAGCTGGACTTCGGCGCTGCCGCCGCGGTGGTCGACGCGCCGGACGCTCCCGGACCCGCGCCGGACATGGCCGCGCTTCTCGCGGAACTCGCCGGTATCGCGGACGGGCTGGCCGGGCTGCCGCCCGCTTCGCGCCCCGCCTTCCTGCCCGCCTTGGACCGGCTCTCCGCGCTTCGCGACCGGATGGCGGGCAAGGGCGCCTGAGCCCCTTGCGCGCCCGGGCAAAATCGGTAGAAGGGCGGGACGTCGGGCTATGGCGCAGCCTGGTAGCGCGTCCGTCTGGGGGACGGAAGGTCGCAGGTTCAAGTCCTGCTAGCCCGACCATTTCAGCCTACCAACCGAACCGGGGGACCCCGTGACCGCATCCGGTGTCCTTCCCGACAGCGCGATCCGCGCGATGCTGGCCGATGGCGCGATTTCCGCCGCCACGGCCCCGCTCGACGAACAGGTGCAGCCCGCGAGCCTCGACCTCCGTCTCGGCGCCGTCGCGATCCGAGTCCGCGCGAGCTTTCTCGCCGGTGGCGGCGCATCCGTCGCGGAGCGCCTGCAACTGTTCGAGATGCACCGGATCGACCTGACCGAGGGCGCGGTGCTGGAAAAGGGCTGCGTCTATGTCGTCCCGCTCCAGGAACGACTGAAGTTGCCAGTGGAAATTTCCGCCGTCGCCAACGCGAAGAGCTCCACCGGCCGGCTCGACCTGCTGACCCGCACGATCACCGATGGTGGCGCGGAATTCGACCGCATCCCGGCAGGCTACGAGGGGCCGCTCTATGCCGAGATCTGCCCCCGTTCGTTCAGCGTGCTCGCGCGGGAGGGCCAGAGGCTGAACCAGGTGCGGTTCCGGCACGGGCAGGCGCAGCTGAACGACGCCGACCTCAGGGCGCTGCACGCGTCCGAGCCGCTGGTGAACGGGACGCCGACCATCGACCAGGGGCTCGGCTTCTCCGTCGATCTGAAGCCGAGCGGCGGCAGCCTCGTCGGCTACCGCGCGAAGCCACATACCGCGCTGATCGACCTCGACCGTGTCGGCGGCCACGACCCGGCGGACTACTGGGAAGAGGTTCACGCGACCGACGCCCGCATCATCCTCGACCCCGGCGCGTTCTACATCCTCGTCAGCCGCGAGGCGGTGACGATCCCGCCGGACTACGCCGCCGAGATGTCGCCCTACCTCGCGATGGTCGGCGAATTCCGCGTCCACTACGCGGGCTTTTTCGATCCCGGCTTCGGCCATGCCTCGGCAGGCGGACAGGGCGCGCGCGGCGTGCTGGAAGTGCGCTGCCACGAGGCACCCTTCGTTCTCGAACACGGTCAGGTGGTGGGACGGCTCGTCTACGAACGCATGGCGGCCCGGCCGGAGCGGCTATACGGCGCCGGGCTGAGTTCCAACTACCAGGGCCAGGGGTTGAAACTGTCCAAGCATTTCAAGGCCTAACGAGGCGACCTTGATGCACTCCGCCCCCGGCCCGCGCCGCGCGGCCGGTACGCGCCCTACCCCCGCAGCAACCGCGAGTAATACATCAGCCCGTACTGCGTCAGCGCGTCCGACAGCGGCCGCCAGATCGACGCGAACTCGATCGGGTCGAGCCCGCTCGCGCGGGCGATCTCGGCCAGCGTCTTGCGGCCGTCGACATGGGTCAGCGACCGCGCCGCCAGCCCCGCCACAGGGATTTCCGCCCGCGCGCCGGAATAGCTGACCGGGATCACCCCGGACTTCGCCGCCGCCTGGCTGAGCTTCGGCCCCGACACGCCCTTCAGGTGCGGCACTGCCTCCCGGTCGGGCCGGGCGATCCGCCCCTCTGCCGTCTTCGCGACGTAGGCGATGTGGGTGCGGATGCCGCCGCCGAGCTTCTCGGCCAGTTCCATCCGCGTCACCCGGTCGAAATCCCGCAGCAGGTTCGCGTCCCCGACGATGGTCATGGGGTCGTAGAGATGCGCCTGCGGCTGACCGACGAGTTCCAGCCCCGCCGTCTCGATCGCCGCCATCAGGTCGCGGATCGGGAAGGCGCGGTCGCGGGAATGCAGCAGCAGGTCGTAGAACCCCGCGTCGCTTTCCTTGTGATCGCCGAGATGCGGGTTGGTCTTGAACGGGTGGCCCTCGGGGACCCGGCCGAAGATGGCCCGCGCCTTCTTCAGCCGCTCGCGCGGGGTGCCGCGCAGGATCGTGCGGAACGCCTCCTGCAACGGGTAGACGCCGGACCGTCCGTATGGCGCGTAGACCATCAGCCCGATGCCGCCGGCATCGGTGACCGCGCCCGCCAGCGCGTCGAACCCGGCCTGCGGTTCCTCCAGGTGATGCAGCACGCCGCAACAGTCGATGTAGTCGAACGGCCCCATCCCGGGCGCATCCAGCAGCGACCCGGTGACGAAGGTGATATGGCCGAGCCCGCGCGCGGCGGCCCGCGCTTCCGCGATCTTCCGGGCCGAGGTCGACAGGTCGAGATAGGTGATCTCGTAGGGCTTGCCCGCGCTGGTCAGGACCTGCGCCATCTGGATCAGCGCGTCGCCGGTTCCGCCGCCCGCGATCAGCGCCTTGAACGGCCGCGACCAGTCCCGCTTGCCGCCGAACAGGAAGTGGTCCAGTTCCAGCGGGTGCGAGGGCGAGCCGGTGACGAGCCGCTTCGCCTCGTCCGCCGGATCGCGGTCGGGATAGGGATAGGCGTCGTACTGGCCGGTTGTGTCGGACATCTGCCCCCCTGTTCCCCGCGTCCCGTTTCCGACCTCGCCGATGCCGCGAACGGACGCGAATCGACCGCCCGGCGGCCGGATCATGACCCTGATTTCGCAGGGTTCCCACGCCATGAATGAAGCCTATCGCCCCGCCACGCGCAAGATCGACCCGGGCAAGGGCCCGTTTCTTCCCGACGGAACCGCGAACGACAACGACAGGATGGAGATCGGGCCGACCCCGCTGGCCTACGCGGAGTGGGAGGCAGCGGGCCTTCCCCTGCCCGACCTGCCCGCGATGCGCGCCTTCCGGCTGAACCGGATCGTCGCCAGGCTGCAGGAACGCGACTACGCCGGCGTGCTGGTCTTCGACCCGATGAACATCCGCTACGCCACCGACGCGACCAACATGCAGCTTTGGAACACCCACAACCCGTTCCGCGCCTGCCTCGTGACGGCGGACGGGCACATGGTGCTGTGGGAATACCGGAACTCCCCCTTCCTCGCCGATCACAACCCGCTGGTGCGGGAGGTCCGGTCCGGCGCGTCGATGTTCTACTTCTCGACCGGCGACGCCAGCGACGCGGCCGCCGAGCGCTTCGCGGCGGATGTGGCGGCGCTGGTCGCGGAGCGGGCGGGATCGAACCGGCGGCTCGCGGTCGACAAGATCCTCCTGCGCGGTGCGAGGGCACTGGAACGGCTCGGCTTCGACATCCGCGACGGCGAGGAAGTGATGGAAAAGGCCCGCGCGATCAAGGGCCCGGACGAAATCGCGGCGATGCGGTGCGCCGTGCACGCCTGCGAGACCACGCTGGCGGCGATGGAGCGCGAATGCCTGCCCGGCCGGACGGAAGACGAGATCTGGGCCGTGATGCACGCCGAGAACATCCGCCGGGGTGGCGAGTGGATCGAAACCCGGCTGCTTTCGTCGGGGCCGCGCACGAACCCGTGGTTCCAGGAATGCGGTCCGAGGACGGTGCAGGAAAACGAGATCGTCGCCTTCGATACCGACCTGATCGGCTGCTACGGCATCTGCGTCGACATCTCGCGCACCTGGTGGGTCGGCCCCGGCAACCCGAGACCCGACATGATCGCGGCCATGCGGCACGGGGTCGAGCACATAACCGAGAACATGGCGCTGGTCGCGCCGGGCGTGTCGTTCCGCGACCTGACCTTCAAGGGCCACCAGCTTCACCCGAAATATAACCGCCGGAAATATTCTTGCCGCTTCCACGGCGTCGGGCTCTGCGACGAGTGGCCCCATATCGACTACGCCGACAACTGGCACGCGGGCGCGTTCGACTACGAGCTGGAGGCGGGCATGACTCTGTGCGTCGAGGCCCTGATCGGCGAGGACGGCGGCGATTTCTCGATCAAGCTCGAGGACCAGGTGCTGGTCACCGAAACCGGCTTTGAGAACCTGACCCGCTATCCCTTCGACGCGCGGCTCATGGGGGCGTGACCGGGCGGCTCAGGGCGCGAGCGCCAGCCGGGCGACGAGCCCGCGATGATCTGAACCGACCCCCGGCCGCCGCTCCATCAGCCCGCCACCGGGGCCGAGCACCATGTCGATCGGCAGCGGCACGCCATGCGGCGCGATCGTGTAGCGGATCGGCCCGGCCCGGCGCGTGCCCGTCACCTCCTCGATCTGGCGCACCGGACGGCTCCACGGTGCCGCGTTGAAGTCGCCGCCCAGGATCACGGGGCGTTCCAGCGCGGCCAGCCGCGGCAGTTCGCGGTCCACCACCGCCTGCTGGCGATACGGCCAGGGCCAGACGAGGTGGACGGACACGACCCAGACCGGCCCGGTCTCGGTCTCGACCCTCAGCCCGGCGAAGCCCCGCGTCTCGGAACAAAAGCTTTCGCCGGTCCCGGGCAGGCGCGACAGGACCGCGACGCCGTTCCAACGCGAGAACGGGCAGAAATGCTGCGTCGGGTAGGACGGGGCGAGCGCGTCCAGGAGCCCCATGTTGGCGGGGGAAAGTTCCTGCAGGAACACGACGCCGGAATCGGTGGCGACGATTTCCCGCGCCAGCGCCTCGACCCGCCGGTTGACTGCGAGAAGGTTGCGGGAATGCACGCTGATCGACGGCCCCTCGGGCGTCGTGCCGCCATTGATGAGGCCGAGAAAGATCGGCAGCCCCGCGAAGGCTGCGACCGCGAGCGCCGCGATGCCGCCGCGCTTCGCCCCGAGCGCGAGCAGGAACAGCGCCACCGGGATCAGCGCCGTCGCGGCGAGATGCCGGCCGAGCGAGATCGACACCAGCGCCGGGTGCAGCGCCCCGCCGTAGCCCGCGACTATCGCCAGGACGAGTCCTGCCGCAATGACCAGCAAGACCCGCCTTGCCACGATCTTCATGTTGTTCACGTCCCCTGACCGCGCGACACGTCCCCGTGATAGCGCCACCACACCGGTTGTGCCGCGCGGCCCACCGCCGCATCCTGACGCCCCGATCAAGGAGGCCCCGGATGCCGACCGAACGCTTCACCTTCCCCGGCCACGGCGGCCACGACCTCGCGGCCCGGCTGGACCTCCCCGACGGGCCTGTCCTCGCGACCGCGCTGATGGCGCACTGCTTCACCTGCGGCAAGGATATACCCGCCGCGCGCAGGATTTCCGCACGTCTCGCGGCGATGGGGATCGCGGTGTTGCGGTTCGATTTCACCGGTCTCGGCCATTCCGGCGGCGAATTCGAGAACACCTCGTTCTCGTCCAACGTCGACGACATCGTTTCCGCCGCCGACACCCTGGCCGCGCGCGGGATGGCGCCGCGCCTGCTGATCGGCCATTCGCTCGGCGGGGCGGCGGTGATCCGGGCCCGCGACCGCATCGACAGCGTGCGCGCGGTCGCGACCATCGGCGCGCCATTCGATCCCGACCACGTCACCGACCATTTCGCCCACGCGCTCCACAAGATCGAGGCGGAGGGCGTCGGCGAGGTGTCGCTCGGCGGGCGGATGATCCGGATCGGCCGGGACTTCATACGCGATGTCCGTGCCGAAAGCCTCGGGCTGTCGCTCGGTCGGTTGCACGCGGCGCTTCTCGTGCTTCATGCGCCCCGCGACGCCGTCGTCGGCATCGACAACGCCACCGCCATCTTCGCCGCCGCCCGCCATCCGAAAAGCTTCGTGACCCTCGACGACGCCGACCACCTCGTGACCCGGAAGGAGGATGCGAACTACGTCGCCGAGGTCATCGCCGCGTTGTCCGCGCGCTACCTCGACCTGCGCCCGCCCGCCCCGCCGCCCGGCGCCCCCGAGGGCATCACGCGCGTGTCCGAGGCCGATCCCGACGGTTTCCTGCAGGACGTCCAGGCCGGGCCGTTCCACCACACGCTCGCGGACGAGCCGCTCAGTTACGGCGGCACCAACCGCGGCATGTCCCCCTACCAGCTTCTCGCCGCCGGGCTCGGGGCCTGCACCTCGATGACGGTGCGGATGTACGCGCGCCGCAAGGGCTGGCCGCTCGATCACGTCTCGGTCGATGTCAGCCACGACAGGGTCCACGCCCAGGACGCGGGCGGCAACGGGCCGGGTCCCCTCGACACCTTCCGGCGGGTCGTCACGCTCGAAGGCGACCTGACGCCGGAAGAGCGCGCCCGGCTCATGGAGATCGCGGACAAATGCCCCGTTCACAAGACGTTGGAGGGCGGAGCGGAGGTGATCACGTCGGCTGCGGAAGCGGCAGAAGCGGCGTCGACTTGATCTCTTCCATCGACAGGAGCGCGGTGACGTTGAAGATCTTCACCTCCGAGATCAGCGCCTGGTAGAAGATGTCGTAGGCGCGGGCGTTCTGCACCCGGACCTTGAGGATGTAGTCGATCTCGCCCGCAAGCCGGTGCGCCTCCATCACCTCGGGCCGGGCCTGCAGCGCGGCGAGAAACCGGTTCTGCCATTCCGCCTCGTGCTCCGACGTGCGGATCAGCACGAAGAAGCAAGCCTCAAGCCCAAGCGCCTCCGCATCCAGGAGAACCGTCTGCCGGCCGATCACGCCGGCCTCGCGCAGCTTGCGAATCCGGTTCCAGACCGGGGTCTTGGACGACCCCACCTTCTTCGCGATCTCGTCCAGCGACTGGCTGGCATCCTCTTGCATCTCGCGCAGGATCTTCCTGTCCAGCGCGTCGATCTGAACGCTCATCCCGGTGCCTCCGACGATTGCGAACACGCGTTCCGCCCACGCCCCGCATGAGGACATTTGTCCTTGATTGCAAGCCCCATCTGCCGCCGAGAGGGAAAATGTTCTATCTCGGGAGGGTAATCAGCCGGACCCGTTCGCCATGCAGCACTTCCCCATCTTCCTCGACACGGCAGGCCGCCGGATCGTCGTCTCCGGCGGCGGCGATGCCGCGGTGGCGAAGCTGCGCCTGATCCTGAAGACGGCCGCGACGGTTGAGGTTTTCGCCGAGAACGCCGATCCCGCGATCGAGGCCTGGGCCGCCGACGGGGTCCTGACCCTGCATCGCCGAGCGCTTGCGGATGGCGACGCCGAGGGCGCGATGCTGGTCTACGGCGCATCCGAAGACGACGCCGCCGACACCCGCGCCAAGACGATCGCGGAGGCCGCGGGCGCCCTTTTCAACTGGGTCGACAACCTCGAACAGAGCGCGTTCATCACCCCGGCGATCGTCGACCGCGACCCGGTGACCGTGGCCATCGGCACCGAGGGCGCCGCCCCGGTCCTCGCCCGGCACATCAAGCGGGACCTGGAAGACCGCCTTCCGGTCGCACTCGGCGCGCTGGCCCGCATCGGAAAGGCATTTCGCGGGGCCGCCGAGGCGCTTCCGTTCGGCCGCGCCCGGCGCGACTTCTGGTCCGACTACTACCTGAGATCGGGGCCGCCGGCCTACGAAAAGGCCGGCGAAACCGGCGCGCTCGAGGCGCTGGACTGGCTTTTGGAACGGCACCTGGCGGAAACGCCGAAGGTGGGGCGCGTGGCGCTGGTGGGTGCCGGCCCCGGCGACCCGGAACTCCTGACGATGAAGGCCCGCCGCGCGCTCGACGAGGCCGACGTGGTGATCCACGACCGATTGGTGGCGCCGGAAATCCTCGAACTCGCCCGCCGCGAGGCGCTGCTGATCGAGGCCGGGAAGGAAGGCTTCGGCCCGTCGATGAAGCAGGACGACATCTGCGCCTTGATGGTCGAACATGCCGCGCGCGGGGCCTACGTGGTGCGCCTGAAGGGCGGCGATCCCTCGGTCTACGGGCGGCTCGACGAAGAGGTCGACGCGCTCGATGCCGCTGGCATCTCGTGGAACGTGGTCCCGGGCATCACCGCGGCCTCCGCCGCCGCCGCCTCGCTCGGCCAGAGCCTGACGAAACGCGACCGCAATTCCGGCGTCCGGTTCCTGACCGGTCACGACGTGAAGGGTTTCGCCGAACACGACTGGCGCAGTCTGGCCAAGCCCGGCGAAGTCGCCGCGATCTACATGGCCAAGAAGGGCGCGCGGTTCATCCAGGGCCGGCTGATGATGCACGGTGCCGCGCCGGACACGCCCGTGAGCGTGGTGGAAAGCGCCTCCCGGCCCGACCAGCGGGTGCTCGCGACCACCCTCGCCCGTCTCGCCGCCGATATCGACGCCGGGAACATGACCGGCCCCGCGATCCTGATGTATGGCCTCGCGCCCCGTGCCGCCGAGGCCGCCCTGCCCGCCCTGAACGAGGAGCAAGCCTGACATGCCCCGTGCCTTCACCCCAAAGGTCGTCACCGCGAACGCGCTTCTGGAAGGCGATGTCGTCTACCTGACCGCCGATGACCGCTGGACCCGGAACCATTCCGAGGCCGAGTTGATCGAGGACGAAGCCCATGCGCAGATACGGCTTCTGGATGCCGAGGCGCGCGCCGGCGAGATCGTCGGTGCCTACCTCGCCGACGCGATCCCCGGTCCGAACGGCCCGGAGCCGGTCCATTTCCGCGAGGCGTTCCGCACGCGCGGGCCCTCCAACTACCCTCATGGCAAGCAGGAAGGCGTCTGAGCGGTCGAGCCCCATCAGGGAAATCGAACCTCCGCCGCAACGGTAAGGACAGGAAAGCATGTATTCCTATTCAGAATTCGATGAGGCCTTCGTTCGCGAACGTGTCGCCCAGTTCCGCGCGCAGGTCGAGCGCAGGATCGAAGGCAGCCTGACGGAAGACGAGTTCAAGCCGCTCCGGCTGATGAACGGTCTCTACCTCCAGCTGCACGCCTACATGCTGCGGGTGGCGATCCCCTACGGCACTCTGAACGGCCGCCAGATGCGCCAGCTCGCGATGATCGCGCGGCGGTGGGACAAGGGCTATGGCCACTTCACCACGCGCCAGAACATCCAGTTCAACTGGCCCGAGCTGCGCGACGTGCCCGACATGCTGGATGCGCTGGCGGATGTGGGCATGCACGCGATCCAGACCTCCGGCAACACGATCCGGAACGTGACCGCCGACCACTTCGCCGGCGCCGCGGCGGACGAGATCGCCGACCCGCGCCCGCTGGCCGAACTGATCCGGCAATGGTCCACCGACCACCCGGAATTCCAGTTCCTGCCCCGGAAGTTCAAGATCGCCGTCACCGGCAGCCCCGCCGACCGCGCCGTGACCGCGGCCCACGACATCGGACTGCGCATCGTAGAACGCGACGGCGCGCAGGGTGTGCAGGTCATCGTCGGCGGCGGTCTCGGCCGGACTCCGATGATCGGCAAGGTGCTGGCGGAGTTCGTCCCGGAGGACGACCTGCTGCCCTACCTCGAAGCCGTCGTCGCGGTCTACAACCTGCTCGGCCGCCGCGACAACAAGTACAAGGCGCGGATCAAGATCACCGTGCACGAGAATGGAATCGAAGAGATTTCCAGGCTCGTGGACGAAGAATTCGCGCGCCGGAAACCGATGTTCCAAGGCGTCGACCAGGCCCTTCTGTCCGCGATCCGCGCGCAGTTCGCGCCGCCGGTCTTCGCGGAGCCGCAGACGACGGCCCTGCCCGCCGATGCCGCGTTCCGCAGCTTCTACGACACCAATACCGGGCCGCACCGCGCGCCGGGCTACCGGATCGTGACGATCTCGCTGAAGTCTCACGGCGCGACGCCGGGCGACGCGACGGCGGAGCAGATGGAGGTCATCGCCGATCTCGCGGAACGCTACGGCCACGACGAGATCCGGATCAGCCACGAGCAGAACGTGATCCTGCCCCATGTTCCCCTGCATCACCTGGCCGCGATCCACGAGGCGCTGAAGGACGCCGGTCTTTCCACCGCCAACATCGGGCTCGTGTCGGACATCATCGCCTGCCCCGGCATGGATTACTGCGCACTGGCGACGGCGCGCTCGATCCCGGTCGCGCAGGAAATCGCGACACGGTTCGACGAACTGAAGCTGGAGCACGACATCGGCCCGCTGAAGATCAAGATCTCGGGCTGCATCAACGCCTGCGGCCATCACCATGTCGGCCATATCGGCATCCTCGGGCTCGACCGGGCGGGGGTGGAGAACTACCAGATCACGCTCGGCGGCGATGCCGGGCCGGACGCCGTGATCGGCGAACGCACCGGCCCCGGTTTCGCCTATGACGAAATCGTGCCGGCGATCGAACGCCTGCTGCGCGCCTATCTCGACCTGCGCGAGGACCGCGACGAGACCTTCCTCGACGCTTACCGCCGGGTGGGCATGGCGCCGTTCAAGGCCGCGCTCTACCCGGCATCCGAGGAGGCGCGGGCCGATGCTGCCTGATCCGATCCCCTTCGGCAGCGTCGCCGCGCGCGTCGCGAAGCTGAACGCGCGTTACGCCAACCACGGCGCGACCGACGTGCTGCGCCATGCGCTGAACGATCCGGATACCGGCCGGGTCGCGCTGGTCAGCGCCTTCGGCGCGGAATCGGTCGTGCTCCTGCACATGATCTCGGTCATGGCGCCGGAAACGCCGGTCCTGTTCATCGACACGGAGATGCTGTTTGCCGAGACGCTGGAATACCAGCACACGGTCTCGAAGCAGCTCGGCCTCGCCGACGTCCGGACGATCCGGGCAAGCCGGACCGCCGTCGCCGCCCATGACCCCGACGGCGATCTTCACAAGTTCGACCAGGATGCCTGCTGCGATTTCCGCAAGACGAAGCCGCTGGAACATGCGCTGGCGCCGTTCGACGCCTGGATCACCGGGCGCAAGCGGTTCCAGGGCGGTCAGCGGGCGGAGTTGCAGTTTTTCGAGGCCGAGGGCGACCAGCGGATCAAGATCAACCCGCTGGCCCACTGGCGGCCCGAGGACGTGCAGGACTACATGGTCAACAACCGCCTGCCGCGGCACCCGCTGGTCGCGAAGGGCTACCCGTCGATCGGCTGCGCCCCCTGCACGAGTCCCGTGAAGGATGGCGAGGACCAGCGCGCCGGCCGCTGGCGCGGGTCGGAAAAGGACGAATGCGGGATCCATTTCGTGGACGGCAAGATCGTCCGCGGGGCGCTGAAGCGGGCGTCCTGAAACCGGATGTTGCCGGTGGAAACACCGGGCGAGAGACAGGAAGATCGAGATGAACGAGAAGGTGATCGTCCGCGACGAGGGGTTCGTCGCAGAGGACTGGCAGGCCGGGTTCGTCCCCGCGTCCGAGGCCGCCGCGGCGCGGGGCGTCGACGTGACGTCGGATGCCGAGGTGGCGGAGATCGCGGCGCACCTGCCGCGGATCGACGCGATCCGGGTGGCCTTCCCGTCCTTCGCGGACGGGCGCGGCTTCACGCTCGGCCGCCGGCTGCGGCAACTGGGCTTTACCGGGCGGCTCCGCGCGGCGGGCCACGTCCTCGCCGACCAGTACGCGATGGCGCGCCGGTCGGGCTTCGACGAGGTCGAGATCTCCGCCGATCTCGCCGCACGCCAGCCCGAGGACCAGTGGCGCGCCCGCGTCGACTGGCGCGCACACGATTACCAGGCGCGGCTCCGCGCCGCCTTCACCTGATCCAGATCAAAGCCTAAGAGAGGACGCGGGCGCTATGACGCCCGCGAAACCGACATGACCGACCAGCGCCCCGTGACCGACCAATCCGCAAAACCCGTGGTGAAGCCTCACCTGCCCGACGCCCAGACCGTCACCTTCGTGAAACACTGGACCGACCGGCTGTTTTCCTTCCGCGTGACGCGGCCCGCGAGCCTGCGGTTCCGGTCGGGCGAGTTCGTGATGATCGGCCTGATGGGCGACCCCGACCCGGCGACGGGCAAACAGAAGCCGCTGTTGCGCGCCTATTCCATCGCCTCGCCGGCCTGGGACGACGAGCTCGAATTCTACTCGATCAAGGTGCAGGACGGCCCGCTGACCTCGAAGCTCCAGCACGTCCAGCCGGGCGACGAGATCATCCTGCGGCCGAAACCCGTCGGAACGCTGGTCCACGACGCGCTTTTGCCTGGCAAGCGGCTCTGGTTCTTCGCCACCGGCACCGGGATCGCGCCCTTCGCGAGCCTGCTGCGCGAGCCGCAAACCTACGAGGATTACGACGAGGTCATCCTGACCCATACCTGCCGCGAGGTGGGCGAACTGGCCTATGGCGCCGAGTTGATCGACACGATCCGCAACGACGAGATGCTGGCAGAGCTGATGGGTGAAGGTTTCCACCGGAAACTTCGCTACTACCCGACCACCACGCGCGAGGAGAGCCCCAAGATGGGCCGGATCACCGACCTGATGCGGTCGGGCGAGGTCTTCGCCGATCTCGGCGTGCCGGAAATCACCCCGGAAACCGACCGCGCGATGGTCTGCGGCAACCTCGCCTTCAACCTCGAGATCAAGGAGATGCTCGAAGGGTACGGGCTGAACGAGGGCGCGAACTCGAACCCTCAACAATACGTGGTGGAAAAGGCGTTCCTCGACTGACCGGGGCCCGGCACGGACCGGGCGCGCACGGCAGCTTCGGTCCTGTCACCTTGCCCGGAAGTGTCGGGATTGCCGGTCAGTCCGCCTGCGCCACCGTCTCGCCGCGAACGGGTTCCCCACGGGGGACGGGCATCCCGTCCGCCGTGTAAGCCTCGAACTGCGCCGGAAGACCGACGCCGGTGCCGAGGTCGGGCGTGGTCTGCAGGTGGAAATGCAGGTGCGGTTCCGACGTGTTCCCGCTGTTGCCGCAAACACCGATCTGCTGCCCGCGCGTGACCGCCTCGCCCTCCACGACGCCGACGCTGCCCTCTTGCATGTGGGCGAGGAACCCGAACTCGCCCTCGCCGAAATCGATCACGACGTGGTTCCCCGCCGGGTTGGCGCGGTCGGTCGCGCCGATGGCCTGGTCCGGCAGGTCGTTCACCGCCCGCACCACGGTCCCGTCGGCGGGCGCGAGGATCGGGCGGCCCCAACAATGGTAGTTCGCCTGATCCGCCGGGTCGCCGGCGAAGCGGGCGCCGTCGATCTCCACCGCCAGGTCCAGCGCGAACCGCTGGCCCGGATCGACGGCGTGGTAGTTCTCGGTCACCGTCCGCCCACCCCAGATCACGGTCCAGTCACCGTCGAAGGGCAGCCTGAGATCGGCCCGCGTGTCGTAGTCGAGCTGCTCGGACGGCGCGGGCGCGGGCTGCTGGCGGACGAAGAAACCGGCCACGCGTCCCTCGGTGTCGAGGGACACGAGGATCTCGACCGGCGGCGTCGCATCGGTCCAGCGGGAAAGGCGGGTGTAGACGTCGAGGCCGGAGAAGGACGCGACGGTTTCGGACAGGACCTCGGCCTCGGTGCCGAACCCGGCGCCGAGGTCGCGGCGCAGGTCGCGGACGGCATCCTCGCTGCCGATCGCCTGCCGCAGGTCCGGAGTCGCGGCCTCCCAGAGCGGCGCGGTCTCGCCATCGAGGAACGCCTCGGCGATGCGCCGCCCGTCGGACAGCGTGTCGGCGCGGACGGCGATGGCGGAAACGGCGAGGATGGCGGCGGGCAGCAGGTGCTTGAGGCGGATCATGCCTCACAGATGGCGGCTGCATCCCGCGAATGAAAGGACCCGCGGCCGGGATCGGCCACGGGTCCGTCGGTGTCGGCAGTTGCCTGCCGGTGTCAGAGCCCGAGCGCCTCGCGGACACGGGTGACGACGGCCTCGAGCGCCTCGGGATTGTTGCGCGCGGCTTCGATCGCGTTGGTCAGCGTGGTCTTCTGGACCGCCGACAGATCGGAGTTCTCGACCGCGACGATGAGATCGTCGGCGCTGACATCGGCCCCGGCGGCGAGATCGGCGAGCGCTTGGCCCGCGTCGCCCGCCGCTTCGGTCGCGGCGTTAGCGGTGTCGGCGGCGGTGTTGGCGGCAGCTTCGGTCGCGTCTTCCGTGGCCGCGGCGGCGGCATCGGTCGCCTCGTCGGCGGCTTCGGTTGCCGCATCAGTCGCCGCGTCCGCTGTCGCCGCGGCATCCTCCGCCGCGTCGGTCGCGGCACCCGCTGCGTCCTCCGCGGCAGCGGTAGCGGCGTCGGCCGCCTCGTTCGCGGTGTCCGCTGCCGCATCGGCGGCATCACCGGCGGCGGCGGCCGCGTCTTCGCCCAGGTCCTCGGCATCGCCGACCAGCGCGTCGACCGCATCGCCCACGGCCTCGGCGGCCTCGCCCGCGGCCTCGCCGACCGCTTCGACGGCTTCACCGGCGGCGTCCATCGCCTCTTCCGCCGCGCCTTCCAGGACCTCTGCCGCGTCACCGGCGGCCTCCGCGGCATCGCTCGCCGCGTCACCGGCGGCCTCGGTTGCGGTTCCGACGGCCTCTTCCATGGTCTGTCCGACCGGCTCGTCCGTCGGTGCGCCGGCGTACAGGAACCAGCCGAGCGCGCCCACGATCGCGAGCCCGATGATGATGGCGAAAGTCTTGCCCATGTCTCTATCCCCTGGTGCTGTCCGTCCGAGCGCGTCGGACCGGGTGACGGGATAGGCCGCATTCGCCGCGATGCCAACGGGGAAACCCGGCCACGGCATCCCCCGAAGCCGGTGATTCGCCTTGAAAGCGCAGGGCTGCGTGGGTAGGTTATGCGCCTCTGGATACAGGCTGCAGAAGGATACGCACCATAGCCCGCAGACCCCACAACGCGCCGCCCACGCGCGACACCGGCCCCCGCGTCAACGACCGAATCCGGGCCCCCGAGATCCGCCTCATCGGGGCGGATGGCGAGAACGTCGGCGTCGTCTCGCCCGCACGCGCGCTCGATCTCGCCGCCGAGGCCGGACTGGACCTCGTCGAGATTTCCCCGAACGCCACCCCGCCCGTCTGCAAGATCATGGACTTCGGCAAGTTCAAGTACGAGCAGCAGAAGCGCGAGAGCGAGGCACGGAAGAAGCAGAAGACCATCGAGGTAAAGGAGGTGAAATTGCGCCCCGGCACCGACGATCACGATTTCGAACGCAAGGTGAGCGACGCGATCAAGTTCCTGGAGAAGGGCGACAAGGTGAAGGTCACCCTGCGCTTCCGGGGCCGCGAGATGGCGCACCAGAACCTCGGCCGCGAGCAGCTCGAACGGGTCGCCGAACGGGTCGAGGGGATCGGCAAGGTCGAGAACATGCCGAAGATGGAAGGCCGCCAGATGGTGATGATGATCGGTCCGACGAAGTAACGGACGATCCGACCGGATGCAGAAGCCCCCGCGCGACCGCGGGGGCTTCTTTCGTTCCGGGGCTCAGGCGGGCACGAGCATTCGGCCGAGCTTGTCGAGCGCCTGGGCGTAGCCTTCGCCGTGCCCCTCGATGCCCTCCCCGCCGACGAAGGACGCGACCTGGTCGGTGACGCGGACGCGGGAACCGGCGCCGTCGGGCTCGAACTCGAACGAGATCAGGGCGACGGTCAGCAGCATCTCCCCTTCCCACAATTCCTCGGAAAAGCAGATGGTCCGCTCGGGCACGACCGCGTGGTAGGTCAGCTCCAGCCGCCACTTCATGTCGCCCCTCGTTCCGCAGCGCGCGGTTTCGCGCCCCCCGCTGCGGAAATCGACGCTGTCGATGCTGACCTCGGCGGTGTCGGTCGGCGCCGACCAGGCCTCCCGTGCCCTGGTGTCGGCATAGGCGGCCCAGACTCGCGACGGGCTGGCATCGTAGCGGCGGTCGAAGGTCAGGGTGTCGTGGGCGATGGTCATTGCGGATCCTTTCCGGACGCCTGGAGGTAGTCGTCGAGCGCGTCGAGCCGGCGCCGCCACATCGCGCGGCGGGTCTCGATCCAGTCGCCCACGGCGGCGAGCCCCGTGGGGTCGAGCCGGCAGGTCCTGACCCGGCCCGACTTGCTGGAGGTGATCAACCCCGCCCCTTCCAGCACCCCGAGATGCTTGGTGAAGGCGGGCAGCGCCATGTCGAAGGGCCGCGCCAGTTCGCTGACACTGGCCGGGCCGCGCGTGAGCCGCTCCACCACCGCCATCCGGGTCGGATCGGCGAGCGCGTGGAAGCTCCGGTGAAGATTGTTTTCCATATGGTTTAGTTATTCCACCCTCGCCGGCCGTCAAGTGAAACTTTTCCAAACGGTTTAGCGATCCGGCGCGGCGCCTGCGGGGCCGAAGGGGTCGGATTCCGGCTGGAAGCCCCGGCGATCAGGGTGCAAACCTGCGCGCGGGAGGATCCGGGAAACGTCATGCCGACATTCCTCGACAGCATCAGGACGGCGCTCGCGCTGATCGCCTCGGGCGATCCCGATCTCGTGGAGATCGTGCTCCTGTCGCTGCGCGTGTCGCTGACGGCGGTTGTCGCGGCGGCGGCGATCGGCGTGCCGCTCGGGGCCGCGCTGGCGGTATTCCGGTTCCCCGGACGCGGCGCGCTGGTCGTGCTGGTGAACGCCCTGATGGGCCTGCCGCCGGTGGTCGTCGGCCTTGTCGTCTACCTGTCCCTTTCCGCCTCCGGACCGCTCGGGGTGCTCGGTCTGCTCTACACGCCCGCCGCCATGATCATCGCCCAGACCATCCTCGTGGCGCCGATCATCGCGGCCCTGACCCGCGCGGCGCTGGCCGAGATGCTGACGGAATACGACGAGACCCTGCGCGCGCTCGGCGCGAACCGGATCGACACGCTCGGCACCCTGTTGTGGGACGCCCGCTTCGCGCTGGTGACGGCGCTTCTGGCGGGGCTCGGCCGCGCGCTGGCCGAGGTCGGGGCGGTGATGCTCGTCGGCGGCAACATCGACCACGTCACCCGCGTGATGACCACGGCGATCGCGCTGGAGACCTCGCGTGGGGCGCTTCCGCTCGCGCTCGGCCTCGGCTTCGTGCTCCTGATGCTGACGCTGGTCCTGAACGCCGCCGTGCTCGGGCTGCGCGCCCGGCTCGAGGGGCCGGCCCATGCGTGACCGCACCCCCCGCGTGATCCCCTTCCCGGCGTCGCCCGCGCCCGCGGCGGACGCCCGCATCCTGTTCCGCGACCTCGCGCTCACGCGGGACGGAACGCGGGTGATCGACGGGCTGACGATGGCGCTCTGCCCGACCGGCATCAGCGCGGTCATGGGACCGAACGGGGCGGGCAAGTCGGTCCTCCTGAGGATCGCGGCGGGGCTGGTCGCACCGGACGCGGGCCGGGTCATCCTGCCGCTGCCCATGCGCGGGCGGGTCGGCATCGTGTTCCAGTCGCCCGTTCTGCTCCGCCGGACGCTTCGCGGGAACCTCACCCACGCGCTGAAACTCGCGCGGGTGCCGCGGGCCGACCGGGCCCGGCGGCTCGACGAACTGATCGCGCTCGGCAGCCTCCTGCCGCTGGCCGAACGCCCCGCGCGCCGTCTTTCGGGCGGCGAGGCGCAGCGCCTCGCCATCGTCCGCGCGCTCGCCGCGAACCCCGCTCTGCTTCTGCTCGACGAACCGACGGCGCATCTCGACCCTGCGTCGACCCAGGGCGTGGAGGCGCTGGTCCAGCGTATCGCGCGCGCCGGCACCAAGGTCGTGATCGTCAGCCACGACCCGGGCCAGATCGCGCGGCTCGCCGTCGAGGTCGCCTTCCTCCATCACGGCCGCGCCTGCGAGGTGACGCCGATGCCGGGCTTTTTGTCCGCCCCCGCCAGCGCCGAGGCGCGCGCCTACCTGAAGGGAACCATCCTGCTATGAAAACCGCCATCCTCGCGGCCGGGTTCGCGCTCGCCGCCCTGCCCGCCGTTGCACAGGACGGTGTCGTGCTGGTGCAGTCCACCACCTCGACGCAGAATTCCGGGCTCTACGATCACATCCTGCCAATCGCGGAAGAGGCGCTCGGCCTCGACATTCGGGTGGTCGCCGTCGGCACCGGGCAGGCGCTGCAGAACGCGGAGCGGTGTGACGGCGACATGCTGATCGTCCACGCCCGCGACGCCGAGATCGCCTTCGTCGAGGCGGGTTTCGGAACCGAACGGCGCGACCTGATGTACAACGACTTCGTCATCGTCGGCCCCGAGAGCGACCCCGCCGGGGTCGCCGGCACCGGGGACGTGTCCGCCGCGCTTGCCGCCATTGCCGGGGCCGGCGCACCCTTCGCCAGCCGCGGCGACGACAGCGGCACGCACCGCAAGGAACTGAACCTGTGGGACGGCGTCGCCGATGTCGCCGCCGCCTCCGGCACCTGGTACCGCGAGCTTGGCTCGGGCATGGGCGCCACGCTGAACGCCGCCGTCGGCATGGGCGCCTACACCCTGACCGACCGCGCCACCTGGCTCGCCTTCGAGAACCGCGGCGACCTCGTGATCCTGTCGCAGGGCGACGAGCGGCTGTTCAACCAGTACGGCGTGATCCCGGTGAACCCGGCGCATTGCCCGAACGTGAACGCGGAGGGCGCGACTGCCTTCGCGGATTGGCTCGTGTCGGACGCCGGGCAGCAGGCCATCGCGGACTATTCCCTCGGCGGCGAGCAGCTGTTCTTCCCGAACGCGGAGTGACCGACCCGCGCCGCCCGCGCGGGTTCCGTGCCACGGCGGCGGCGCGCTGTCGGCGCACGGCCCTGACCCGGCCGCGTGTCAGCGCGCCAGCGGTCGGGCCGGGTTCCCGAGGACCGTGGCCCCGGCCGCCACGTCGCGGGTGACGACCGCGCCGGCCCCGACGATGGCGTCGTCGCCGATGGTGACGCCGGCAAGGATCACAGCACGCCCGCCGATCCACACGTTCCGCCCGATGGTGACGGGCCGCGCGATTTCCAGCCCCGCCGCGCGTTCGGCCGGGTCGGTGGCATGCTCGGCGCAATAGACATGCGCCCCCGGCCCGATCATCGTACCCTCGCCGATGGTCACCGGCGCGGTATCGAGGATGCAGCAGAACGCGTTGAGAAAAACGTTCCGCCCGAGCGAGATGTTCACGCCGTAGGGGCAGTGGAACGGCGCCTCGACGATCGCCCCCTCGCCCGCGTGGGCGAACAGCGCGGCGAGGACGGGGGCGATCGGCCCCCGTATGTGCGGTGTGAGCGTGTTGTGGGCATGGACCGCGGCGCGGGCGCGCACGCGCATGGCTTCGAGCTCGTCATCGACGCAGCAGTACCACTGGCCCGCCGCCATCTTCTCCCGCTCGCTCGGCATGGCACCCGCTTCTTCCATAAGAAACGCCGGGGCCCTCCCTGCCCCGGCGTCCCCGGTGCCGTGGCGCCCTGCTCAGCCGGCGGCCGAGACGGCGCGGCCCGTCAGCACCTTGACCAGATGGGCCCTGTACGCGGCGGGCCCGTGTAGATCGGAGATCATACCATCCGCCGCGAGGGTCAGTCCGTCAAGTGCCGATGCCGAGAATCCCCCGTCCAGCTTCTGCTCTGCCTCGTTCCACCTGAAGACGCCGTTTTCGGATGCGCCTGTGACGGCGACGCGGACGG
>WVSL01000025.1 GCA_015689685.1 Rhodobacterales bacterium HKCCE2091
AGAGACCGCCCGTGCCGGGACCCGCGCCACCGGCCAGCCCGCGGGCGCGGGACCGTGGCGGAGGGACATGAGGATCAGGCCGCCGGGGCCGGCGCCTCCGACGAGGCGGCGCAGGCGGCGGAAGCCCGCGGCCCAGGCGTTCGGCGGCAGGTGATGCCAGACCCCGACGAGGAGCACGAGATCGAACCGCCCCGGCCCGGCGCGGAGGAGGCCCGGCAGCGCGTCGTCGATCCGCGTTCGCGCGGACCCGACAGGCCGCGCCCGTGGGCCCGGAACGCGGCGACGGGTTCGATTGTGACCCGGTGCCCGCGCGCGGCGAGGTGGCGCGCGACGCCCCCGGCCCCGGCACCGGCGTCGAGCACCCGCGCCGGCCCGACCGGCAGGAGATCGGCCACCGGGGCCAGCACCTCGGCCGGGTCGAGCGCGTCGTAGCGCGGGATCAGCCGCGCCGCCGCGTCCGCGTAGACCGCGCCGACCGCGGCCGGGGTGAATCCGGTCAAGCCAGGCCCGCGCAGAACCGCTGGATCCGCGCCATCGCCTCGCGCAGGGTCTCGTCCGAGGTCGCGTAGCTGACGCGGAAATTCGGGCTGAGGCCGAAGGCGCCGCCGAAGACCACGGCCACGCCTTCCTCCTCCAGGAGCGCGGTGGCGAAATCCTCGTCGGTCGCGATGGTCCGGCCGCCCTTCGACGTCCTGCCGATGCAGCCCGCGATCGACGGGTAGACGTAGAACGCGCCGTCCGGCACCGGGCACTCGATCCCCTCGGCAGCGTTCAGCAGGTCGACGACGAGGTTCCGGCGGCGCAGGAAGGCGGCGTTGAAGTCCTGCAGGAAGTCCATCGGCCCGTTCAGCGCCGCGACCGAGGCCCATTGCGAGATCGAGCAGGGGTTGGAGGTCGACTGCGACTGCAGCTTGCGCATCGCGGTGATCAGCGCCTCGGGCCCGCCGGCATAGCCGATACGCCAACCGGTCATCGCGAAGGCCTTGGACACGCCGTTGCAGGTCAGGGTGCGGTCGTAGAGCGCCGGTTCGACCTGCGCGGGGGTGACGAACTCGAACCCGTCGTAGACGAGGTGTTCGTACATGTCGTCGGACAGGATCCAGACATGGGGATGGCGCATCAGCACGTCGGTCAGCGCCTTCAGCGCCGCGCGGTCGTAGCCCGCGCCGGTCGGGTTCGACGGCGAGTTGAAGATGAGCCACTTGGTGCGGGGCGTGATCGCGGCCTCGAGCGCCTCGGGCGTGATCCGGAAGCCGTCTTCCATCCGGCCCTCGACGAAGACCGGCTCGCCGCCGGCGATCTTCACCATGTCGGGGTAGCTGACCCAGTAGGGCGCGGGGATGATGACCTCGTCGCCGGGGTTCAGCGTGGCCATGAAGGCGTTGAACAGGACCTGCTTGCCGCCGGTGCCGACGGTGACCTGCGCGGGCGTGTAGGTGAGCCCGTTTTCACGCGCGAACTTGGCGCAGATCGCGTCCTTCAGCTCCGGTATGCCGTCGACCTGGGTGTACTTGGTCTTGCCCGCCGCGATGGCCTCGACCGCAGCCGCCTTGATGTGGTCGGGGGTGTCGAAATCGGGCTCGCCCGCGCCGAGCCCGATCACGTCGCGCCCCTGCCGTTTCAGCTCCGCCGCGAGGTTCGAGACCGCGATCGTGGGCGAGGGCTTCACGCGCTTGAGCGTGTCCGACAGGAAGGTCATCCGGGGGTTCTCCGCTTGGCGCGACCGGGATGGCGCACCGGTTTACATCGACTGGTTCGGCTCATAGGTTGGCGCCGCGAAGGGTGCAAGCCGGGCGACCGGCATTTCAGGAGAGATCATGACCGACGCGAGCGACGGCGAGACCGACTGGTATTCCGGTGACACCTCCACGTTCGGGGACCGCCTCGCGGCGGCGAGGGAGGCCGCGGGCCTGACCCAGTCCGACCTGTCCCGGCGGGCGGGGGTATCGCTGGAAGCGGTCGAGGAATGGGAAAACGACCAGACCGAGCCGCGGGCCAACACGCTGCAGCGGGTGGCCGGGATCCTCGGCGTGTCGCTGATGTGGCTGATGGCCGGCGAGGGCGAGGGGCTGGAATCCGGCGCCGAGGCGCTGGACGTGTCGGAGCCGTTCCGCGAGCTGATCGCGGAGATCCGCGAGTTGCGCGGCGAACAGGCGCGGCTCGGCGAGCGGCTCGGGCGGCTGGAAAAGCGCCTGCGGCTGGCGGCGGCCTCGATCGAGTCGGCGTGAGCGAACCGCGCGAGGTCCGGCTGAAGCGCCTGCGGATGCGCGCGGGCCGCCGGGGCATGCGCGAGATGGACCTGATCCTCGCCGCCTGGGCCGAGACGCGGCTGGACGCGGCGGGGCCCGAGCGGCTCGACCTGTTCGAGGAACTGCTCGACGAGTCCGACCAGGACCTGTTCGCCTGGGTGGCCGGGCAGTCCGCCCCGCCGGCGCGCTACGCCGACCTGGTGGCGGAGCTCGGCTCCGCGATTTCCGGCCGGGCCGGCGCCTGACCGGCAGCATTTCGCTGCTTCGCTGATCGGCACCGCCGGATTTTGTGGCGGGATTAACCTAATGTTTGGGTTTTTGCCGCAACTCAGGGATCGAGCTGACAAGCGGAGCCGATCATGAGTTTGCATGCCTCTCTCCAGGAAGGCGCCCGGCACGGGATCATGTCCGGGTATCTCGACACGCTGTCGATGGTGGAGCGGCTGCACCGGTTGCTGCTCGATGTCATCAAGGACGAGTTCGAACGGCTCGGGATGCTCGAGATCAACGCCGTCCAGGCGCTGCTGCTGTTCAACATCGGCGACAACGAGGTGACGGCGGGCGAACTGAAAAGCCGCGGCTACTACCAGGGCTCGAACGTGTCCTACAACCTCAAGAAGCTGGTGGAGATGGGCTACATGCACCACCAGCGCTGCGAAATCGACCGCCGCTCCGTCCGCGTCCGCCTGACCGAGAAGGGCCGCAGCGTCCGCGACGTCGTGGGCGAGCTGTTCTCCCGCCATGCCGACGGTCTGGAGACGAAGGGCGTGATGGGCGTCGACGAGATCGACCAGGTGAACCACTTCCTCAAGCGGGTCGAACGCTACTGGTCGGAACAGATCCGTTACATCTACTGACCGGGTGCGGACCGGGCGCGAGCCGTTTGCGCACAAGCCCCGTCACCAGACATGACTGTCGCCCGACTGAAGCGACGGTCGCCCGCGCCAATGGCGCGAACCTGCTGCGGACCAATCCAAACCTGTGGACTGGCGATCCGGTCGATCCGGTGCCTAAGCGATCGCTGTCCAACGCGGTGGTGCGAGCCGTTTGCGCCAAAGCCCATAGGCCCCTTCGCCTGACATGATTTCTGCCCGACTGAAGTGACGGTCGCCCGCGCCGGTCGCGCGAACCTGCTAAGGACCAATCCGAACCTGCGGACCGGCGATCCGGCCGATCCAGTGCCAAAGCGATGACTGTCCGCCCCGGTAGCGCGAACTTGTCTCGATCCGCCCCCGGCGGCGCGACGCGGCTACGGGTCGCCCCCGTTCCCGCGAAAAGCGGCCGGTGAGGACGAGGTCTTTCCGGGGACCGGTCACACGCCACTCCGCCGTCCACGCGGGCCAGTCCGCGAAATCGTAGCGCACCCGGTAGATGTCGGCGCCGCAGAGGTGCTCCGCCGTGTCCGCCTGCCCGGGCACGAAATCGTGGAACGCGCCGCCATCGGCGAATTCGACCACGAGCCGCCCGTCCCGCTCGCGCCAGCGGTAGACCCGCTCCGCCCGCATCGGCGGCGCCGCGCCGTAGACGAGTTCCCCGGTCTCGGTCTGGATCAGCCCCTGGCTGTCCGGCACGAATTCCGCGATCCCGGTGAAGCGGCCGGCCAGCCCGGCGCGCCGGTCGTCGATGGTGCGGACGAGCGCCCAGGTGCCGCACAGGTCGCCCAGCCCGATCCTCGCCCCGCCCTGCCAGTCGCGCATCGCTTGTCCCCACCCGGTCCCCGGCGTAAGACACCGCGACCGCAGAAAAGACGCAAGGCCCGCCGATGATCCCGCGCTATTCCCGCCCCGAGATGACCGCCATCTGGTCCCCCGAGACCCGGTTCCGGATCTGGTTCGAGATCGAGGCCCATGCCTGCGACGCGCAGGCCGAGCTCGGCGTCATCCCGAAGGAGAACGCGGAGGCCGTCTGGACCGCGAAGGACGCGACCTTCGACGTGGCCCGGATCGACGAGATCGAGGCCGTCACCAAGCACGACGTGATCGCCTTCCTCACCCACCTCGCCGAGATCGTAGGCAACGACGCCGCCCGTTTCGTCCACCAGGGCATGACCTCGTCCGACGTGCTGGACACCTGCCTGTCGATCCAGCTGACCCGCGCGGCCGACCTGCTGCTGGCCGATCTCGACGCACTGCTCGCGGCGCTGAAGGCCCGCGCGCTGGAACACAAGGACACCGTCCGCATCGGTCGGTCCCACGGCATCCACGCAGAGCCTGTGACGATGGGCCTGACCTTCGCCCGCTTCTACGCCGAGATGGACCGCAACCGGAACCGGCTGGAAAAGGCGCGGTGGGAGATCGCCACCGGCGCGATTTCCGGCGCCGTCGGCACCTTCGCCAACATCGACCCCGCGGTCGAGGCCCATGTCTGCGAGAAGCTCGGCCTCCGGCCCGAGCCGGTCTCGACCCAGGTGATCCCGCGCGACCGCCACGCGATGTTCTTCGCCACGCTCGGCGTCATCGCCTCGTCGGTCGAGAACATCGCGATCGAGATCCGGCACATGCAGCGGACCGAGGTGCTGGAGGCGGAGGAGTTCTTCTCCAAGGGCCAGAAGGGCAGTTCCGCGATGCCGCACAAGCGCAACCCGGTCCTGTCGGAGAACCTGACCGGCCTCGCGCGCATCGTCCGCTCCGCCGTCACGCCGGCGCTGGAGAACGTGGCGCTCTGGCACGAGCGCGATATCTCCCACTCCTCGGTCGAACGGATGATCGGCCCCGACGCCACGGTGACGCTCGACTTCGCGCTGGCGCGGCTGACCGGGCTGATCGAGAAGCTCGTCGTCTACCCCGACAACATGATGGCGAACATGAACAAGTTCCGAGGCCTCGTGCATTCGCAGCGCGTGCTCCTGGCGCTGACCCAGGCCGGGGTCAGCCGCGAGGACGCCTACGCGCTGGTGCAGCGGAACGCGATGAAGGTCTGGGAGCAGGGCAAGGACTTCAAGGAGGAGCTGCTGGCCGATCCCGACGTGACAGCCGCGCTGAGCCCCGCGGAGATCGAGGACAAGTTCGACCTTGCCTACCACACCAAGCATGTTGACACGATCTTCGCCCGCGTCTTCGGCGAATGACGGTTTCGTGAGCAGGCCCCTGTAAAGAACATTTTGACGCGGGAGCGGCCCGTGTTACCGTGACGACGCACCTCAAGACGACTGCGACGGAAAAGACAACCGGGGGTTGTGCGTCTCATGCGTACCAGACTTGCCTTGACCGCCTTCATCATCGGCCTGCTGCCCGGACTTGCGCATGCGCAGGGCTGTGAACACGAGCGGGCCACCATGACCTGCGCGGAAGGCATGGTCTGGGATGCCGAGAGCCAATCCTGCGTCTCCACGGTCAGCAGTTGAAACCTCGTCTCCGGCGCGCCTCCTGACGGCGGCGCGCCGGAGTTTCCCACCATGCGCGACGTGACGTGCCCGGCCCTTCGGCCGGGGTCAAGCCGTTGAGGACCGGGGGAAATTCCATGCCGACCCGCGCCGTCATCGCCGCCCTCGCGATCTGCCTGCCCGCCGCCGCCCTCGCCGTGGGCAGCGACCGCGACGACCCGCCGGAGCCGACGCCGACGACGACGGAATGCCCCGAGGGGCAGGTGTTCGACACCACCGCCGGGGCCTGCGTCGCGATCGAGGACAGCCGGCTTGACGACGACGCGCTCTACCGTGCCGCGCGCGAACTGGCGTATGCCGGGCGTCACGGCGACGCGCTGGCCGTGCTGGCGCGGATGTCGGACCAGGGCGAGAGCCGGGTTGAGACCTATCGCGGCTTCATCGCCCGCAGCACCGGCGACACCGCGGCGGCGCGGGTCCACTACGCCCACGCGCTCGCCGCGGACCCCGGCAACGCGCTGGCCCGGTCCTACCTCGGCATGGCCCATGTTCTCGACGGGCGGATCGACCTCGCCCGGGTCCAGCTTGCCGAGATCCGCGCCCGCGGCGGCGCCAATACCTGGCCCGACCGCGCGCTCGCCCGCGCCATCCGCACCGGCACCGTGACCAATTATTGACGAAGTGGCGGGAATCGCCACCGGGCCGCCCCGGTCGGGCAACCCCCGGTTAACGCCTTGCCGCGATGGTCGCCCCCGGGTGCGGGCTCAGGCTTCCGGGGGTGAGCGATGGTACAGGTTCTCGACGATCTCGCGGGCGGTTCGCCCGCCATGCACCGGCAGGCGGGTCTGCCGGCGGTTCTCACGCAGGGGCAGAAGGCGGCGGTGATCGTCCGCCTGCTCCTGTCGCACGAGGTCGCTCTGCCGCTGGAACGGCTCCAGCCGAAGCACCAGAAACGGCTCGCCCGGCGCATGACGGAACTGCGCCGCGTCGACCGCCCGACGCTGGCCGCGGTCATCGACGAGTTCACCCAGGCGCTCGACGGCATGGCGCTGACCTTCCCGCGCGGCCTGCCCGACGCGCTGGAACTGCTGGAACCCTACCTGTCGCCCAAGGCCAGCGAGGGCCTGCGGGACGAGGCCAGCCGCGCCAACCGCGGCGAGGCATGGGACCGGATCGTGGCGCTGGAGACGGACGAGCTTCTGACCCTGATCGCGGAGGAAGGCGCCGAGGTCTCGGCGATCCTCCTGTCGAAACTGCCGGTGGCGAAGGCCGCGGAGCTTCTGGGCGCGCTGCCGCCGGAACGGGCCGAGGTCATCACCCACGCGGTCGCGCTGACCGGCGCGGTCGGCCCCCATACCGTGAACCGGGTCGGCAAGGCGCTGGCAGAACAGCTCGACGCGCGCCCCTCGCCCGCCTTCCGCACCGGCGCCGCCGACCGCGTCGGCCTGATCCTGAACGCCGCAACCCGCAAGATGCGCGACACGCTGCTGGCCGCGCTGGAGGGCCGCGATACCGAGTTCGCGGAGGCCGTGCGCAAGACGATCTTCACCTTCGACCACATCCCCGCCCGGCTCGATGCCGGCGACGTCCCGGCGGTCATGCGCGCGGTCGACGGCGAGGTGCTGAACCTCGCCATCGCGGCGGCGACCGACCAGTTCCCGCTCGCCGTCGACTTCATCCTCGACAACATCTCCAAGCGGATGGCCGAGGCGTTGCGCGAGGAGGCGATGGCGCTCGGCACCCCGGCGGAGGACGAGGGCGAAGCCGCGATGACTGCCGTGATCGGCGCGATCCGCGACCTGGAGGCGCAGGGCCAGCTGAAGCTGAAGGAACCGCCGGCGGCGTGATCCCGCCGCCGTCACCACCCCCGCAACCGGGGAAATGCACCGCCGAGGATGTCAGGACGACTGTTTTGCGCTACACTGATCCCCACGAACGGGGACCAGTCCAGGGAGGCCAGAATGGACATGTCCGACATCGCCCGCCACGCGCGGGCTCTCTACGACGCTCACGGCGACTCGGCCGAGGCGGAGGCGGCGAAACAGGCGCAGCGCGCGAAAAGCTTCGGCGACACCGCCACGGCGACCGAGTGGCAGCGCATCCGCTCCGCCATCCGCGAACTTCGCGGCGCCTCGGTCAGCTGATCGGAAACGGTCCGGGCGCGGTCAGGCGACCGCGTCCACCGGCACCGCCCTGCGCCCGGCGGCCCATTCCCGCGCCGCCGCGCCAAACGCCTGGAACAACGGCCGGGACACCGGGTCTTCGGCCGCGCGGTATTCCGGGTGCCACTGCACCGACAGCGTGAACCCCGGCGCGCCCTTGATATAGGTCGCCTCCGGCGTGCCATCCGGCGCGACCCCGTCGATCACGATCCGCGCGCCGGGCCGGTTGATCCCCTGCCCGTGCAGCGTGTTGGTCATCACCTCGCGCGCGCCCATCAGCCGATGGAACGGCCCGCCCTCGGTGAAGGTGACCATGTGCCGGAGCGCGAACTTCTCCTCCACCGTGCCATCCGGCGGCATCCGGTGGTTCATGCGGCCCGGCAGGTCCCGGATCTCGGGGTATAGCGAGCCGCCCATCGCGACGTTGACCTCCTGGAAGCCGCGGCAGACGCCGAGAAACGGCTGGCCGCGTTCGACGCAGGCGCGCACCAGCGGCAGGGCCACCGCGTCGCGGGCGCGGTCGAAGGCGCCATGGGCCTCGGTCGGGTCCTCGCCGTATTCCTCGGGGTGGACGTTCGGCCGCCCGCCGGTGAACAGGAACCCCGCGCAGACCTCGAGCAGTTCCGCGGTCGCGACGAAGCGCGGGTCGGCCGGGATCAGGAGCGGGATGCAGTCGGCGACCTCGGCGACCGCCTCGGTGTTCATCACCCCGCCCGCGTGGGTCGCGTACTGATCGTTGATCAGGTGGTGATTTCCGATGATGCCGATGACGGGTCGTGTCATTCCGGGTCCAAAGTGCTGCGATCCCTTCCTATCTACTCCCGGTGGCGGTGCGCGAAAAGGCCGGGCCCCGCGCAACATGGCGTGCATCCCCGCACATGCCGAAAAATTGGGCTCCGTCATGCGATACCGCCTTACCGACCCCGCGTTTCTCGCCGATCCCGGCCCGGTGCTGGCCCGAATGCGGGCCGAGGGGCCGCTCGTCACCGTGCGCCTGCCGCTTGTCGGGCGGGTGCGGCTGACCACCGGCGACGCCGCCGCGCGGGCGCTGCTGAAGGACCGGCGGTTCAGCCGCGACCCGACCGGGCCGACCGGCCGCCCGATGCGGCGGCAGTTCTGGTGGATGCCGCGGTTCATGGCGCCGATGACCGAGAGCCTGATCGCCCGCGACGATCCCGACCACGCGCGGCTGCGCGGGCTGGCCGAGGGCGCCTTCGCGCGGATCGCGGTCGAGGACCTGAAGCCGGAGCTGGCGGCCATCGCGGACGAACTCCTGGACGCCGCCGGCCCCGCACGCGGCGTCGATATCGAGACCGCCTATACCCGGCCCCTGCCGCTCCGCGCCATTTCCGCCCTGCTCGGCCTGCCGGACGACCTGCGCGCGCGGGTCGCCGCGGACATCGCGCCACTCAGCCACGTCACCGGCCCGGTGCAGGCGGTGATGGCGCTCTTCCGGATGAAATCCGCGCTGGCGGCGTTCCGCGACCATTTCGCCGACCTGCGCCGCGCGCCGCGTCCGGGCCTCGCCTCCGCCCTGGTCGAGGCCGCGGGGGAGCACGGGCAACTGACCGACGACGAGCTGCTCGCCACCGTGATGACCCTGTTCCTCGCCGGTCACGAAACCACCCTCCACCTCATCGGCGCCTCGCTCCACGCGCTGGCATCGGACGCCGGGCTGCGGGCGCATTTCGACGCGCACCCGGACCGGCGCGGGCTCCTGATCGAGGAATTCCTGCGCCACGTCTCGCCGGTGATGATGACCAAGATGCTGTTCGCGAACGAGGACCTGGAGTTCGAGGGCGTGCCGGTCCGCCGCGGCGAGAAGCTGTCGGCCTTCCTGCTCGCCGCCAACCACGACCCGGCGCGCTTCGACGACCCCGGCAGGCTGGTCCCCGACCGCCGCCCGAACCCGCATCTCGGCTTCGGCCACGGCCCGCATACCTGCCTCGGGATGCAGCTCGCCCGCGCCGAGGCGCTGGTGGCGCTCGACCGGCTCTTCGCCCGCTACCCCGCCACCCGCCTCGCCGATCCGCCGCCGAAATGGCTGCGGCGGCCGGGGCTTCACGCCCTGACCGGCCTGAGGCTGGACCTCGCCTGAAGGGGTTTCGCTTCGGAGCCGCCGTCGTCTGAAGCCGACCGGGCGCGTCGACGGCTGACGGGCAAGAGGAATCGCGGAGGCTCCGCCGCGAAGCGGTGGAAACCGCTATTCCTCTTGAGCGGCAGAGGGCGAGGTGCCAGGGCGAGGCTCAGGCGACGGCGGCTCCGGGGCGGAACCCCGCGGGGCTTTCGCTTTGGTGAGCCGGAGCCCCCCGCCGCCCGGAAACTCAGTCCGGCAGCCGCGCCGTCACCTCGATCTCGATCCGCATCCGCGGGTCCTGCAACCCCGCCGAGATCATCGTGGCCGCCGGCATCGCCGCGCCGAGCCACTTCGCGGTCACCGGCCAGCAGGCTTCCCAGTCGGCCCCGTCGGGCAGGATGTAGGTCACGCGGACCACGTCGCGCAGGCTCGCCCCGGCATCGCCGAGCGCCTTCTCGATGTTGCGGAACGCCTGTTCGCACTGCTCCACGACGTCGTCGGCGATCCGGAGCGTGGCATAGTCGAAGCCGGTAGTCCCGGCGACGAAGACCCATCCGTCCTCCACCACGGCGCGGGAATAGCCGATCGCGGCCTCGAAGGGCGATCCCGACGAAATCCGTTTCCCGCTCATGCCCGCGCTCCCCGGCGAATGGTTAACGCGATCCTATGTCGCCGGGCGCGGCAGGCCAAGGGCCTGCCGGCGGCGCGTAAGGGCTCCCCGCGAAAGCGGGGGGCGTGCACCCGCCGCCCCACCGGTGCAATCAGGCGTCCTTCCACTCCAGCCGGCGCGCGTGCAGGACCGGCTCGGTGTAGCCCGAGGGCTGTTCGCGGCCCTTGAACACGAGGTCCTGCGCGGCGGCGAAGGCGATGCCGTTGAAGCCCGGCGCCATCGGCACGTAGGCAGGGTCGCCCGCGTTCTGGCGGTCGACCACGGCGGCCATTTTGCGGAAGGCCGCGCGCACCTCGTCCTCCGACACCACGCCGTGATGGAGCCAGTTCGCCAGCGCCTGCGAGGAAATCCGGCAGGTCGCGCGGTCCTCCATCAGGCCCACGTCCTCGATATCCGGCACCTTGGAACAGCCGACGCCCTGGTCGACCCAGCGGACGACGTAGCCGAGGATGCCCTGCGCGTTGTTCTCCACCTCGCGGGTGCGTTCGGCCTCCGACACCTGGCGTCCGTCCTTCATCAGCGGGATGGTCAGAAGGTCGTCGAGCGTGCCCCGCGCGCCACCCGCGGCGATCCGGTCCTGAACCGCGAACACCTCGACGAGATGGTAGTGCAGCGCGTGCAGCGTCGCGGCGGTCGGCGAGGGCACCCAGGCGCAGGTCGCCCCGGCCTCGGGGTGCGCGATCTTGGCCTTCAGCATGTCGCCCATCCGGTCCGGCATCGCCCACATGCCCTTGCCGATCTGCGCCTTGCCCTTGAGCCCGCAGGCAAGACCGATATCCACGTTCCGGTCCTCGTAGGAGGCGATCCAGGGCTCGGCCTTCATCTCGCCCTTCGGCACCATCGGCCCGGCCTCCATCGAGGTGTGGATCTCGTCGCCCGTGCGGTCGAGGAAGCCGGTGTTGATGAAGGCGACACGGTGCTTCGCGGCGCGGATGCATTCCTTCAGGTTGACGCTGGTCCGCCGTTCCTCGTCCATGATGCCGAGCTTGACGGTGTAGCGCGGCAGGCCCAGGACGCGCTCGACCTCGGTGAACACCTTGTCGGCGAAGGCCACTTCGGCGGGCCCGTGCATCTTCGGCTTCACGACGTAGACAGAGCCCGCGACGGAGTTCCGCGGGCCGGTTTCTTTTGCAAGATCATGCTTCGCGATCAGGACCGTCACCATCGCGTCCATCAGCCCCTCGAACACCTCGGACCCGTCGGCAAGCAGGATCGCGGGGTTGGTCATCAGGTGGCCGACATTGCGGACCAGCATCAGCGCCCGACCCTTCAGCGTGAACGGTGCGCCGTCGGGGCCGGCGTAGTCGATGTCGGGGTTGAGCCGGCGGGTGAAGGTCTCGCCGCCCTTCGTCACCTCCTCGGACAGGTCACCGCGGATCAGGCCGAGCCAGTTGCCGTAGGCGAGCACCTTGTCGGCGGCGTCGACGCAGGCGACGGAATCCTCGCAATCCATGATCGCGGAGACGGCGGATTCGAGCCAGACATCGGAGATGCCGGCGGGGTCGGTCGATCCGACCTCGGTCGAGGGATCGACGAGGATCTCGAGGTGGAGGCCGTTCTTCTTCAGAAGCACCTGCATCGGGCAGAGCACGTTTTCCAGGTAGCCCGCGAACTGCGAAGGATCGGCGAGGCCGGTCTCGCCCGCCTCGTTCTCGACGATCAGCATCCCGTCCTCGACCCGAAGCGCGGTGACCCCGGCCCAGGTCCCGCCCGCCAGCGGGGCGGCGCGGTCGAGATGGGCCTTGGCGAAGGCCACCACCTCGGCCCCGCGCGCGGCGTCGTAGCCCTTGCCCGCGGGCAGGCTGCCCATCGCGTCGGTGCCGTAGAGCGCATCGTAGAGCGAGCCCCAGCGCGCGTTCGCCGCGTTCAGCGCGAAGCGGGCATTGGTGATCGGCACGACGAGCTGCGGCCCGGGGATCTCCGCGATCTCGGGGTCGATGTTCGCGGTCTCGATCTCGAACGCGCCGCCCTCGGGGACGAGGTAGCCGATGTCTTCGAGGAAGGCGCGGTAGGCAGCGGCGTCGTGGGGCTGGGCGCGGCGGTCCAGGTGCCAGGCGTCGATCTTCGCCTGCATGTCCTCGCGCGTGGCCAGGAGCGCCCGATTTTCCGGTGTCAGGCCGTCGAGCAGCCCCGCGAAGCCGGACCAGAACGCCGCCGGATCGACCCCGGTGCCCGGCAACGCGCGGTCCTCGATGAAGGCGGCCAGTTCCGCCGCAACCTGTAGCCCCGCGCGTTCGACCCGATCCGCAGCCATACCGATATCCCCTGTAGCCATTCCGAAAAGTGCTAGGGGATCGACCGGGCCACGGCAAGTTCCCGCCGGCGCTTAGGGTCTGCCCTAAGTTTTCGCTCGACAGGCCGGGCCGGAGACGCTTAGGACTCACCCTAAGCAATATCGGACCCGCCCCATGAGTCGCCTGCGCGTCGAAAGTTTCACCATCTCGCTCGACGGCTACGGCGCCGGTCCGGGGCAGAGCCTGCAACACCCGATGGGGACCGGCACGGAGCAGCTTCACGCCTGGGCCTTCGCCACCCGCACCTTCCGCGCCATGTTCGGGCAGGAGGGCGGGTCGGAGGGCGCGGACGAGGCCGAGGCGGCGCGCGGGTTCGATAATATCGGCGCATGGGTCATGGGCCGCAACATGTTCACCCACGAACGCGGCCCCTGGTCCGATCCCGACTGGCGCGGCTGGTGGGGCGACGTGCCGCCCTATCACTGTGACGTGTTCGTCCTGACCCACCACGCGCGCGACCCCCTGGCCCACGGCGGCACCACGTTCCACTTCGTCACCGGCGGGCTGGCCGAGGCCGTGGACCGCGCGAAGGACGCGGCGGGCGGCAGGGACGTGCGGCTCGGCGGCGGGGTGGCGGCCCTGCGCGACGGCTTCGCGCAAGGGCTGATCGACACCGCCCACCTGGCGGTCGCACCGATCCTGCTCGGGTCGGGGGAGGCGCTGTTCGCGGGCCTCGACCTGCCCGCGCTCGGCTACGCCGTCACCGGGACCACGGCGGGGGAGATCGCGACCCATGTCCATATCGGGCGGGCGGGATGACGGAAAGCGAGCTCGATACCCTGTTCCTCGCGCTGTCGGACCGCACCCGGCGCGGCGTCCTGACCCGGCTGGCGCGGGGGCCGGCCAGCGTCGGCGAGCTGTCGCAGCCCTTCGACATGGCGATGCCGAGTTTCCTCGACCACATCCGGCGGCTGGAGAGCCAGGGCCTGATCGAGACCGAGAAGCGCGGGCGCACCCGCGAATGCCGCTTGCGACCCGGCGCGCTGGCCCCGGCGCGCGAGTGGATGGCCGCGCAGCGCCGGCTCTGGGAGGAACGCACCGACCGGCTGGAAGCGTTGCTGGAAGAGATGCAGGACACACCGAAGGGAGACCCGGAATGACCGACGACGAAACGACGCTGGTGCTGCACCGCGTGCTGAAGGCGCCCCGCCCGCTGGTCTGGCGCTGCTGGACCGACCCCGCGCTGATCCCGCGTTTCTTCATTCCCAGGCCGCACGAGGTCGAGGTGATCGAGATGGACGTGCGCCCCGGCGGCCGCTTCGCGACGCTGTTCAAGGTCGACGGCAACGAATTCGAGAACGACGGCAGTTTCCTCGACGTGACGCCGGAGGAACGGCTGGTCTTCACCGACCTGTTGCTGAAGGACTGGCAGCCGGTGGAGGTGAAAGGCATGGGCTTCACCGCCGAACTGCGCTTCGCCGACCACCCCGACGGCACCGACTACACCGCCATCGCGCGCCACCGGAACGCCGAGGGCGCGGAGCAGCACAAGGCGATGGGGTTCCACGAGGGGTGGGGCACGGTGGCGACGCAACTGGAGGAACTCGCCGCGTCGCTGAAGGCGTGACGGGGCATGTGACCGGATGGGAGGCACGGACATGAGCGGCACCCTCGAGGACCGAACGATGACCATCGCCCGCGATCTCGACGCGCCGGTGGAGAAGGTCTGGCAGGCCTGGACCGACCCCGCGATCCTGCCGCGCTGGTGGGGGCCGGACGGGTTTTCCTGCGACACCGCGCGGATCGACCTGAGGTCGGGCGGGGAATGGGTGTTCGACATGATCGGCCCGGACGGCACGCGCTATCCGAACCAGCACCAGTTCCTCGTCTACGAGCCCGAGGCGCGGATCGTCTACCGGCTGAACCACGGCGCCGGCGGCGCGGAGCACGCGACGGTCACGGTCACGATGTCGGAAATCGCGGCCGGGCGGACGCGGCTGACGCTGCGCATGGTCTTCGTCGACCAGGCCGAACACGATACCGCGAAGGGCTTCGGGGCGGAGGCGCTCGGCCTTCAGACGCTGGCCAAGTGCGAGGCCGCCGCGCGGGCGGCCTGAGCGGCCGCCCCGTCTGGCACGAGCCGGAGGGCACGGACCGGCTGGCGTCAGTCGGCCACGTCAGTCGGCACCGTCAATCGGCGGGGGCGACCACATTCTCCTGGTGCGCGGCCTCGGGGCCGCCGGAGGTCATCGACCAGACGACGTAGCCCAACAGCGCGATCACCGCGGCGGCGATCAGTCCACGGAGAACCACGAGCACGGGCTTGTGGCGGCGTTCCTGCTTTTCGACATCGGTATCGGGTGCGGACATCGGTGTTTCCTCTGCGTATTTCGGCGTTTCCTGTCTGGCCCTCGACCTAGTCCCGACGCCTGACGGGTCAAATCGGGACCGTGCCCGCCTTGCAGCCGGACCGGCACCGCCCTACCCTCCGCCCTGCCCCGCCTGCAGGAAACCTCCCCCATGAAAGACGCCGCCCCGCAACCCGTGCATCTCGCCGACTACCAGCCGCCGAACTGGCTGGTGGACAAGGTCGAACTGACCTTCCGGCTCGATCCCTCCGCGACCCGCGTGACATCGCGCATCGCCTTCCGCGCGAACCCCGAGGGGCTCGACGACGGCAACCTCGCGCTCGACGGCGAGAACCTGACGCTGCTGTCCGCGAAGATCGACGGCGAGCCGCTGACCGCGCTCGACTACCTGCTGACCGAGACCGGGCTGATCGTCCCGTCCGAACGGCTGCCCGAGGGCGCCTTCACCTGGGAGGCCGAAGTCGAGATCGACCCCGCGAACAACACCGCGCTGGAGGGGCTCTACCTGTCAAAGGGCATGTTCTGCACCCAGTGCGAGGCCGAGGGCTTCCGCAAGATCACCTTCTACCCCGACCGCCCAGACGTGATGGCGCCGTTCACGGTGCGGATCGAGAGCGACCTGCCGGTGCGGCTGTCGAACGGCAACCTCGTGGCCGAGGGCGAGGGCTGGTCGGAATGGCAGGACCCGTTCCCGAAACCGGCCTACCTGTTCGCGCTGGTGGCGGGCGAGCTGTCGGCCTGGTCCGACAGCTTCACCACGATGTCCGGCCGCGAGGTCGCGCTGAACATCTGGGTCCGCGCCGGCGACGAGGATCGCTGCGCCTGGGCGATGGACTCGCTCAAGCGGTCGATGGACTGGGACGAGCGGGTCTACGGCCGGGAATACGACCTCGACCTGTTCAACATCGTGGCGGTGGACGACTTCAACATGGGCGCGATGGAGAACAAGGGGCTGAACATCTTCAACTCCAAGTACGTCCTCGCCAGCCCGGAGACCGCGACCGACCGCGATTTCGACCTGATCGAGGGGATCGTCGCGCACGAGTATTTCCACAACTGGACCGGCAACCGCATCACCTGCCGCGACTGGTTCCAGCTGTGCCTGAAGGAAGGGCTGACGGTCTTCCGCGACCAGGAATTCTCGGCCGACCTGCGGTCGCGCCCGGTGAAGCGGATCGAGGACGTGCTGCAACTCCGCGCGCGCCAGTTCCGCGAGGACGCGGGGCCGCTGGCACACCCCGTCCGGCCGGAAAGCTACATAGAGATCAACAACTTCTACACCGCGACGGTCTACGAGAAGGGCGCCGAGGTGATCCGGATGCTGCGCCTGATCGTGGGGCCCGAGGCCTATGACGCGGCGCTGACGCTCTACTTCGACCGCCATGACGGGCAGGCCTGCACGATCGAGGACTGGCTGCAGGTGTTCGAGGACGTCACCATGCGCGACCTCTCGCAGTTCAAGCGCTGGTATTCGCAGGCCGGGACGCCGCGGGTGACGGTGGCGTCGTCGCGCGACGGCGACCGGCTGAACCTGACCTTCCGGCAGGAAACGCGGCCGACGCCGGGCCAGCCGCTGAAGGAGCCCTTGGTGATCCCGATCATGATGGGGATCCTCGACGGCGACGGGGCGGAGATCGTGCCGGACACGCTGGTGACGCTGGACGGGCCCGAGATGACCGTGGGCTTCGACCTCGCCGCGAACGGCCCCGCGCCCGACCGGGTGATCCCCTCGCTCCTGCGCGGGTTCTCGGCGCCGGTGATCCTCGACCACGGGCCGAGCCGCGCCGACCGGCTGGTGCTGCTGGCCCATGACAGCGACGCGTTCAACCGGTGGGAAGCGGGCCGGAGCCTCGCCAAGGAGGCGCTCGCGGCGATGGCCGCGGAGGGCGCCGCGCCGGACGCGGAGTGGATCTCGGCGCTCGGCACGGCGGCGGCCGACGACACGCTCGACCCCGACTTCCGCGCGCTGGTGCTGGCGCTGCCGTCCGAGGACGACATCGCAGAGACGCTGCACGGCGGCGGGCTGACCCCCGACCCCGACGCGATCCACCGCGCGCGCACGGAAGCCACGCGCGCGCTGGCCGGGGCGCACGAGGCGCTGTTCGCCCGGCTCTACGACGAGATGGCGGTGCCCGGCCCCTACTCGCCCGAGGCCGGGCCGGCGGGACGGCGCGCGCTGCGGCTGGCGGCGCTGGCCTGCCTCACCCGGATTGACGGCGGCGAACGGGCGGCGGACCTGTTCGCGCTGCGGCCCAACATGACCGAGGAGATGGCGGCGTTCGCCTGCCTCCTGCGGGCCGGGCGCGACGGCGCTGCGGAGGAGTTCGAGGCGCGCTGGCGCCACGATTCACTGGTGATGGACAAGTGGTTCGCGACCTGCATCGCGGAGGCCGACCCGGCCCGGGCCGTGGCGGTCGCGACCGAACTGACCGGGCACCCGGATTTCAGCCTGACCAACCCGAACCGGTTCCGCGCGGTCCTGGGCGGGCTCGCGGCGATGAACCCGGCCGGGTTCCACCAGGCCGACGGGTCCGGCTACCGCTTCGTCGCGGACTGGCTGATCCGGCTCGACCCGAAGAACCCTCAGACCGCTGCGCGGATGTCGACCGCGTTCGAGACCTGGGCCCGCTACGACGCCGACCGGCAGGGGATGATCCAGGCGGAACTGGCCCGGATCGCGGCCGCCCCGGACCTGAGCCGCGACCTGTCCGAGATGGTCGCGCGGATGCGCGGCTGACCCGTGGAAGCGAGGGGGCCGTCTGCCCCCTCGCGCTCCCCCGAAGGTATTTTAAAGGCAAAGAGGGACTTGCGGCGCGTCGTTGCGGTGCCGGGCGCGCCCTCACGGCACCTCGTGGCCGAGGGCGGCGGTGTAGATCTCGAACCAGTCCTGCCGGTCAAGCCTGACCTTCGCCGCCTCGGACAGCCGCGCGATCCGGCCGAGCGAGTTGGTGCCCATCACCGGCACCACGCCCGCGGGATGGGCGAGAAGCCAGCCGACGGCGACCGCGTCGGCGCCGACGCCCTGCTCCGCCCCGATGCGTTCCAGCACGTCGCGGACCCGCGCGCCGCCCTCGGCGAAGAGCGCGCCGCCGGCCAGCGGCGACCATGCCATCGGGCGGATGCCGCGTTCCTGCAGGAAGGCGATGTCGCCGTTCGTCAGCGGGGTGTTGTGCAGGACCGAAAGCTCGACCTGGTTCGTGACCAGCGGCGCGAACATGGCCGATTGCAGCAGCGACCAGTCCCAGGGCCGGAAGTTCGACACCCCGACCGCGCGGACCTTGCCCTCGGCCAGGAGCGCGTCGAGACAGGTGCCGGTTTCGCGGTGGTCCATCATCGGGTCGGGCCGGTGGACGAGCAGGAGGTCGATCGTCTCGACCCCCAGTTCGCGCAGCGAGGCCTCGACCGAGGCGCGGATATGCGCCGCGGAGGTGTCGTAGTGCTTGACCCGCGCGGCGGCGTGGCGGCCGACCGGCGCGACGATGTCGCACTTGGTCACGATCTCGATCCGGTCGCGCAGGGCGGGCGCCGCCCGGAGCGCCGCGCCGAGCAGCGCCTCGGCCTCGTAGCCGCCGTAGATGTCGGCCTGGTCCATCGTGGTGATGCCCTGTTCGAGGCAGGCCTCGATCTTGGCCTGGACGTGGGCGGGCGAGGTGTCGGCGTCGTCGCCGAGCCGCCACATGCCGTAGACGATGCGCGAGATCTCCGTGTTGCCGAGCGTCACCCGTTCCATCAGCGCCGTTCCCCCGTGCCGAGCGGCGTCGGCGGCGTTTCCGCCGGGACGCGGCCGTATTCCTGCGGCAGCGAGCAGGTCCGGAGCTCCGGCATCACCAGCCGGCCGAACTCGCGGCATTCGTCGAGATGCGGGTAGCCCGAGAAGATGAAGGCGCGGATGCCCATTTTCCGATACTCCTCGATTTCCGAGAGGACCTGGTCGGCAGAGCCGACGATGGCCGCGCCGCAGCCCGACCGCGCCCGGCCGATCCCGGTCCAGAGATGGGGTTCGACATAGCCGAATTCGTCCGCGAGTTCGCGCGCGCGGGCCTGGTGCGAGACGCCGAGCGAGCCGGAATCGTGCGCGCGGTCGCGGATCAGGCGGCCGTACTCGTCGTCGAGTTTCGAGACGAGGTGATCGGCGTATTCGCGCGCCTCGGCCTCGGTGTCGCGGACGATGACGTGGACCCGAAGGCCGTAGTCGAGCGTGCGGCCGTAGCGTTCGGCAACCGCGTTCACCGCGCGCATCCGCTCGGCGATCTGGTCCTTCGGCTCCGGCCACATGAGATAGACGTCGCAGTGCTGGCCGCAGAGTTCCAGCGCGTCGGGCGAGTAGCCGCCGAAATACATCAGCGGGCCGCCGTTCTGCTGGTAGGGCTTCGCCGGGTCGGTCCACACGCCTTTGAAATCATAGACTTCGCCGGAATAGTTGATCTCGTCCCGCTGCCATGCCTGGCGCAGGATCTCGACCACCTCGCGGCTGCGCTGGTAGCGGAACTTCGAATCCGCCTTCTCGCCGGGGAAGTCCGACGAGATGATGTTGATCGTCAGCCGCCCCTTCAGCATGTGGTCGAGCGTGGCGATGGTTCGGGCCAGCATGATCGGCTGCATCTCGCCGCAGCGGACCGCGGCCAGCATGTTGATCCGGTCGGTGATCGGCGCGCAGCCCGCGACGAAGCTGAGCGTGTCCTGCCCGACCTGGTAGCTCGACGGGCAGAGGATGTTGCGGAAGCCCTGCGCCTCGGCCTCCTTCAGGATCGCGGAGCAATGGTCCCAGGACGAGCGCAGATCGCCCTCCGGCACGCCGAGAAAACGGTAGTCGTCGGAGCAGAGCGCGGCGAACCACGACACCTCGGCCGCGTCGAGGTCTGTCGATGTGACTGGAACTATGGACATTCCCGGGCCTCCCGCGGGTATCATTTGCCCTTGCGTAGACCAAGGGAAACCGTAGATCAATGATACATCAATCACTGGAACGCCGATGACCGAACCGACACGGGCCGAGCCGCTGCCCGCCTACCTGCGGATCGCGGAGATGATCACGCGGGACATCGCGAGCGGGCGTTATGCCGAGGGCCACAGGCTGCCTCCGGAACGCGACCTCGCGCCCGAGTTCGGTGTGTCGGTCGGCACGCTCCGGAAGGCGCTGGCGGAGCTGGCCGGACGCGGGCTCCTGACCCGGCGGCACGGGTCCGGCAACTACATCCGTTACGACGCGCGCGCGGTCGCGGGCTACGCGCTGTTCCGGCTGGAGCTGCATTCCGGCCCCGGAGAGCCGCGGGCGGAGCCGCTGTCGATCGACCGGGTGGCCAAGCCCGACATGCTTTCGGCCCTCGGCCCCGCGCCGGACGCGATCCGCATCCGGCGGCTGCGGTTCCTGTCCGATACCCCGGTCGCGGTGGAGGAGATCTGGCTCGACGGGCGGTTCCCGGGAGAACCCGGGCGCGAGGCCGCCGCCGGGTCGCTCTACCGACATTACCAGGAGGCGCTCGATCTCTGGATCCTCGACGCGGAAGACCGGCTGGCGATGGGAACGGTGCCGGACTGGGCACCCGACACCTTCGGCCCGAGGCCCGGCGCGCCCTGCCCCCGCATCGACCGCATCGCCCGCGACCAGCACGGCCGGCCGGCGGAGATGTCGATCACCCATTTCGACCCGGACCGCGCCGTCTACGTCGCGCGGCTTCCCTGACAGCGAGGACACATGCGTTACGGCATCATCGGTTCGGGCATGATGGGGCAGGAGCACATCCGCAACATCCGCCTGATCTCCGGCACCTCCATCGCCGCGATCTTCGAGCCCGACCCGGGCATGGCGGCGGCGAGCGCCTCGCTGGCGCCCGAGGCGCGGATGGTCGGCAGCGTGGCGGAACTGCTGGCGGTGGACGAGGTCGAGGTGCTGCTGATCGCCTCGCCCAACGACCTGCACCTGCCGCAACTGGAGGAGATCGCGCGGACCCGGCCCCTGCCCGTCCTGGTGGAGAAGCCGCTGTTCACCAACGCGCTCGACCTGCCCCGGCTGGAGGCGCTGGCGCGGGACTACCCGGCGCTGGCCTGGGTCGCGATGGAATACCGCTACATGCCGCCCATCGCCCGCTTCACCGAGCTGGCGGAGGAGACGACGGGTGGGCTTTCGATGCTCACGATCCGCGAACATCGCTTTCCATTTCTCCACAAGGTCGGCGCGTGGAACCGTTTCAATGCACGGACCGGTGGCACGATGGTCGAGAAATGCTGTCACTTTTTCGACCTCATGCGGCTCGTGCTGAAGGCGGAGCCGGTGCGTGTCCTGGCCTCCGGCGGGCAGGCGGTGAACCACAAGGACGAACGCTACGACGGGCTCGTCCCTGACATCTGGGACCACGGCTACGCCATCGTCGACTTCGACAGCGGGGCGCGGGCGATGCTGGAACTGTGCATGTTCGCGGAGGGGTCGCGCTACCAGGAGGAGATCTCGGGTGTCGGGCCGCTGGCGAAGATCGAGGCGCTGGTTCCGGGGCCGACGCGGTTCTGGCCCGACCGGCTCGGCCCCGCGCCGGTGCCGCGGCTGGTGGTCAGCCCGCGCGATCCGCAGGGGCCGGAGGAGCGCGAGATCCCGGTCGACCCGACCCTGCTGGAGGCCGGCGACCACAACGGCGCGACCTACTACCAGCACCGCCGGTTCCTGCGCGCGGTGGCCGAGGGCCTGCCGCCCGATGTCGGCCTGGCCGACGGGATCGCGGCGGTGCGGATGGGAATGGCGGCGCAGGTTTCGGCGGCAGAGGGACGGGCGGTGGAGCTGTGAGCGCCCGCCCGTCGCCGACGCCCGCCCGATAACGGCTCTGGCAACGGCCCCGCGCGCCCCCTAGGCTTCGGTCCATGAGAGAGACACCCGTCATCGCCGTCGACGGCGGCGGCTCCGGCTGCCGTGCGCTGCTCCGCCTGAGCGACGGCGCGACGCGCACGGCGGAGGACGGGCCCGCGAATGCCTATTCCGACCTCGACACCGCCGCCGCCCGGATCGCGGGGCTGGTCCTGCGCCTGTCCGATGCCGCGGGGATCGACGTGCCGCCGGTGACCGCCGGGGTCGCCGGGTGCCGCCTGCCCGAGATCGCCGGGGCGTTGGCCGGTCGCCTGCCCTTTCCCGCCCGCGTGGTCGACGACAGCGTGACCGCGGCGCGGGGGGCGCTCGGCGACCGCAACGGGGTTCTGGCCGCGCTCGGCACCGGGTCGTTCTTCCTGCGCCAGTCCGGTGGGGCGGTGGCCCATGTCGGCGGATGGGGCTTCACCTTCGGCGACCGCGCGTCCGGCGCGTGGATCGGGCGCGCGGCGGTCGAGGCCGCGCTCAGGGCCGCCGACGGCATGGCCGCGCCAGACGCGCTGACCGACGCGCTGATCGCGCCCCACCCGCTCCTGCGGTTCCGCGGCGCGACGCCGGCCGACCTCGCGGCCCTCGCGCCCCTGGTCCTCGACCATGCCGGGACGCCCACGGCCGACCGCCTGATCGCGGAGGCCGGGGCGGAGATCGCGGCGGCGCTGGAGGCGCTCGGCAGCCCCGGCAGCGAGCCGCTGGTCCTGTCCGGCGGGTTCGGCCGCGCGCTCGCCCCGCACCTGCCCGGCGCGTTACGCGCGCGCCTCGCGGAGCCGCTCGGCACCCCGCTCGACGGCGCGCTCGCGCTCGCGCTGGAGGCCGCGTGATGGAATTCGCCTGCGATCTTCTCGATTCCGGCGGCCTGCGGCGCGGCTGCGTGGTGACGGTGGAGGACGGCCGGATCGCCGCCATCCGCGACGGCGCGGCGGTCGACCTGCCGCTGGTCTGCCCCGGTCTCGTCGACCTGCAGGTGAACGGCGGCGGCGGGATGATGGTGGGCGACGCGGCGACGCCGGGCGACCTCATGCGGATCCTCGACGCGCACCGGGCGCTCGGCACCGCGCGGATCCTGCCGACGCTGATCTCGGACACGCCCGCCAACACCGCGCGGATCCTCGACCTGGCCGCGGAGGCCGCCGCCGCCGAGCCCGGCCTTCTCGGCCTGCACCTCGAAGGGCCGCACATCGCCAAGCCGGGGGCCCATGACCCGGCCAACCTGCGCGACCTGACCGACGCCGACTGCGCGACCTATATCGACGCCGCCGCGGCCCTGCCGCACCTGATGGTGACGCTGGCGCCGGAGCGCGCGACCGGGGCGCAGATCGCCGCGCTGGCCGGGGCCGGGATCGTCGTGTCGCTCGGCCATACCGCCTGCGGGTACGACGCGGCGGTCGCGGCGTTCGAGGCCGGGGCGACGATGGCGACGCATCTGTTCAACGCCATGTCCGGGCTGCACCACCGGGAACCGGGGCTGGTCGGCGCGGCGCTGACGCGGGCGCCCTGGTTCGGGCTGATCGCGGACGGGCACCATGTCCACGACGCGGCGCTGGCGGTGGCGATGGCCACGGCGGGCGACCGCGCGGTTCCGGTTTCGGACGCGATGGCCGCGACGGGGGCAGCGACGGGGGCAGCGACGGGAATAGCGACGGGCTCCGGGGCCGACAGCTTCGCGCTCGGCGGGCGCGAGATCCGGCGCGACGGCACCCGGCTGGCGCTGTCGGACGGCACGCTCGCGGGGGCCTACCTGCCGATGCTGCCGGGGTTGCGGCGGCTGGCGGAGGTCTCGGGCAAGCCGCTCGCCGAGATGCTGCACATGGGTTTCGACCGGCCGCTTCGGGTGCTCGGGGAAGAACCGGCACCGCTGCGGGAAGGCGACGCGGCGGACCTGCTGGTGATCGACGTGGACGGGGCGTCGCGCATGACGGCGCAGGGTTGGGAGGCGATTCCTTAGGGACTGGCGCGGGCGTCGAGGAGCGCGGACTTGGTGCCGCATCGCTGTCGGCGTCTGCACCGGCGACGCGGCACCCGCACGGCGATGTTCTGAAGCGCGGAACCGGCTCCGGGTTTTCCCCGATCCGGCCGCCTTGGAGCAACGGATTTCGTTCGCAGACGCACGGCATCCCGCGCGCGGAGGCAACCGGCCCCTAGACCGCCTGCCCCACCAGTGCGCCGATGGCCGAGGTCGCGGCCATCGCGAGCACGCCCCAGATCACCACGCGCAACGCCGCGCGGCCCCGCGGCGCGCCGCCCGCCTGCGCCCCGAGCGCGCCGAGACCGGCCAGCGCCACCAGCGTCGCCGCCCCGACGGCGGGCACGACGATCCCGATCGGGGTCAGGCCGGAGACGAGGACGGGCACGGCGGCGCCGGCGGTGAAGGTCAGCGCCGAGACGATGGCGGCCTGCACCGGCTGCGGCGGCGCGAGGTCGGTGATCCCGATCTCGTCCCGCAGGTGGGCGCCGAGCGCGTCCTTCGCGGTCAGTTCCTCGGCCACTTCTGCGGCCAGCTGCGGCGAGAGCCCGCGTTCGCGGTAGATCGCGGCAAGTTCCAGCAACTCGCCCCGTGGGTTGGTCTTCAGCTCCGCCTTCTCGCGCGCGATGTCGGCGCGTTCGGTATCGGCCTGGCTGGAGACCGAGACGTATTCCCCCGCCGCCATGCTCATCGCGCCCGCCGCCGTCCCGGCGATGCCGGCCAGCAGGATCTCCACCCGGTCGGCCCCGCCCGCGGCGACCCCGGTGATGAGCGCGGCGACCGAGAGGATGCCGTCGTTCGCGCCCATGACCGCCGCGCGCAGCCAGCCGGTGCGGCCGGACAGGTGCGGTTCCTTGTGGTGGGCCGATGCCATCGGCGGCGGAACCTTCATGCCGGCAACCCGATCTTGCCGGGGTTCAGGATGTTGTCGGGGTCGATCCCGGCCTTGATCGCGGCCATGACCAACAGCGCGGGGGCGCCGAGTTCGCGTTCGAGGTAGGGCGCCTTGCCCTGCCCCACGCCGTGTTCGCCGGTGCAGGTGCCTTCCATCGAGATCGCGGTCTCGTTCAGCCAGCCGACATAGGCCTTGGCGCGGCGCACCTCGTCGGCATCGTCCATGTCGACGAGCAGGAGAACGTGGAAGTTCCCGTCGCCGACATGGCCCACGATCGGGGCCTGGAACCCGTCGGCGGTGGCGCGTTCCTCAGCCATCACGATGAACTCCGCCAGCCGCGAGACCGGGACGCAGACATCGGTGGTGAAGGCGCTGGCGCCGGGGCGGATCTGCATGCAGGCCCAGTAGCTGTCGTGCCGCGCCTGCCAGAGCCGGTTGCGGTCCTCCTCCCGCGTGGCAGCCTCGAACCCGGTGCCGCGGTGGTCGGCGGCGATGGCGCCGAAAATCTCGGCCTGTTCGGCGACGCTGCCGGCGCTGCCGTGGAACTCCAGGAGCAGGAGCGGCGTCTCGGGCAGGGTCAGCTTGGAATAGGCGTTGACCGCGCGGACCACGGCGGCGTCGAGATACTCGATCCGCGCCACCGGCAGGCCGATCTGGATGGTCTCGATCACCGCTTCGCAGGCATCCTGCGCGGACGGGAAGGAACAGACCGCGGCGGAGATCGCCTCGGGGATGCCGTGGAGCTTCAGGGTCAGCTCGGTGATGAGGCCGAGCGTCCCCTCCGCCCCGACCATCAGCCGCGTGAGGTCGTACCCGGCGGAGCTTTTCCGCGCCCGCCCGCCGGTCGTCAGGATCTCGCCCGAGGGCAGCACCGCCTTCAGGCCCAGGACGTTGTCCTTCATCGTCCCGTAGCGGACCGCGTTGGTGCCGGACGCCCGGGTCGAGGCCATGCCACCGAGCGAGGCGTCGGCGCCGGGATCGACCGGGAAGAACAGGCCGGTGTCGCGCAGGTGCTGGTTCAGCGCCTTCCGCGTCACGCCGGGCTGTACCACCACGTCCATGTCCTCGGCATGGACGGCGAGGATCCGGTTCATCCGCGACAGGTCGACCGAGATCCCGCCCATCGGCGCGTTGACATGGCCTTCGAGCGAGGTGCCGGTGCCGAAGGGGATCACCGGCACGCGGTGCTCGGCGCAGACGCGGACGATCTCCTGCACCTCCTCGGCGGTTTCGGGGAACACCACGGCGTCGGCGGGCTGCGGCGCGATCCAGCTCATGGTGTGGGCGTGCTGCGCGCGCATCGCCTCGCCCCGGTCGAGCCGGGGCCCGAACCGCTGCGCGAGGATCGCGACGGCGGTCTCGATGCCGGTTTCGTTGCGCGGGTTGCGGGCCAGCGTCTCCACCTCGTGTCTCCTTCCACTCCGGTCTCCGACGTCGATCCTAGTCTCCGCGCGCGCGGCGCGAAAGCGCAACCGGACCGGGGCGCGCGGGCACGCTGTCACACGGGCGCAACAGAAATCGCCTATTTTCCAAGGCCAACGAAGGAAGAGCAGGCGTCATGGACATTGGGCTTTCCCCGATCCGCCTGACCGGCGGGCTGTGCCTGTCGGGCCGCAGGCTGACGTCCGGCGATGTCGCCATCGCCGGGGACCGCTTCGCCGAGGGCGGCGGGCGGGAGGTCGACGCGAGCGGCCACATCCTGCTGCCGGGCATCGTCGACCTGCGCGCCTCGGGCTGGATCGGGCACATGCCGCCGGGCCGGCCCCGGCCCGCCGACGTCGCCCGCGCGGTCGCGGCGGCAGCCGACAGCCTCGCGCGGAACGGCGTCACCACCGCCTGGATCTCGGCCGGCTGGAGCCGCGCCGACGCCTATGCCACGCCCGAGATGGCCGAGGCCGTGGTCGCGACGGTGGCGGACCTGCGCGAACGCGGCGCGCCGCTGGACCTGTCGGCGCGGATCGAGGCCGACACCCACCTCACCGACGAGGCCGACCGGCTGGTGGCCCTGATCGCGCGGCCCGGGATCGCCCATGTCGCGCTCAGACCGATGATCCTGACGCTGCAGGACCTGGCCGAGGGCGATGCCCCGGCGCGGTCGGCCTGGGCGCGGGCGCACGCGGTTCCGACCCGCGCGATCGGCGCGGCCGCGGAGGCCGCCGCGGCGGCTTCCGCCCATGTCCCGCGGCACATCTGCCGCGTGGCGGCGGCCTGCGACGCCGCCGGGATCGGCTTTTCCAGCCACGGCGACCGCGACGCCGAGGCACGCGAACACTACCGGATGCTCGGCGCCCGCATGGCCGACACGCCGCGCACCCGCGCGGCGGTGACGGCGGCGCGCGCGATGGGCGACCCGGTGATCCTCGACGCCCGCGACGTCGTCGGCTCCGCCCGGCAGCAGGGATGGGTCGCGGACGGGCTGGTCGACGCGCTCGCCACCGGCGACGTGCCGTCCTCGGGCCTGCGCGCGGCACTGGCGCTCGATGCCTGCGGGCTGGTGCCCTTCCCAGAGGCCTGGGCGCTCGTCTCTGCCCGGCCCGCCGCGGTCATGGCGCGGCCCGACCGCGGCGCCATCGCGCCGGGGCTACGCGCCGATTTCGTGGTGCTCGACGCCCGCACCCGGCATGTCGCGGCGACGATCTCGGGCGGGCGGCTGGTGGCGGGCCAGGGCGCGCTGGCCGACCGCATCGCCGGGATGCCGCTGGCCGCGGAGTGACCGCCGCGCCGCTTTCCGCCGCTGTCCACAGGAAACCCCGCCCCGCGCCGCCCGTGTCATGCCGGTGTTACGCCGATAAGCAAACTCGGCAGCGTCGCGGCCTGTCCGGTGCGCCCCGGTCGAGTCCCCCATCCTGCGCTGTCCCCATCGGCGCCGCCTTCCCGGGGCCGTTCAGCTTTCCGCGGCGATGCCGTTGCCGGATCCCTGCCGATTGTCCCCCGCGCAGGGCCCGGCCTCGTCCACTCGGGCGGCCCCTTGCGGGCCGCCCGTTTTTTCCGCCTCCGGGCCCGCCGCGGGCAGGTGCAGCGTCACCGAGGTGCCCCGCCCCGGGATCGATTCGAGCACGAGTCGACCGCCGGACTGGTCCACCAGCCCCCGCACCATCGACAGGCCGAGCCCCGATCCCTTGCCCTGCGGCTTGGTGGTGAAATAGGGCTCGAACACCGTCCCGTGCAGGCGCGGCGGGATACCGGTGCCGGTATCGGCGACCGACAGCGCCACGCCCGGACGTTCCAGCGCCGCCGAGGGCAGCGCCGAGACGGTGATCTCCCCGCCCTCCTGCATCGCGTCGCGGGCGTTGATCATCAGGTTCATCAGCGCCGCGCCGAGCTGCGCCTGGTCGACCATCAGCGGCGGCAGGCCGGGCGCGATCTCGACCCGGATGCGGTGGCGTTCGCCGAGCAGGCGGTCGACCAGCGGCGAGACCTCGCCCAGAAGCGCCTCCACCGCGACCGGGCGGGGCTGCAGCGGCAGCTTGCGCGAGAACGCCAGGAGCTGCGCGGTCAGTTCCGCCCCGCGTGCCGCCGCGGTGGTGGCCTGGTCGAGCAGGATGTCGCGTTCCGCCGGGTCATCGATGGAGCGGTACAGTTCCAGGTTCCCGAGAACGACGGTCAGCAAGTTGTTGAAATCGTGGGCGACTCCGCCGGTGAGCTGGCCCACCGCCTCGCGCCGCGCGCGTTCCACCGCCACGTCGCGCGACCGGATCACCTCGGTCCGGCTGCGCCAGACCGACCAGAGCATGATGCCAAAATAGACCAGCACCATCGCGAAGGTCAGCGCCAGGGCGACCGCGTCCAGAAGCGAGTGGCCGTTGCGGTAGTGCAGGATCGGCGCCAGCATCAGGCAGACGCCGAGCGCCGCGCCCTCGCAGAGCGCCAGGAGCCCCGATTGCGCCCGCACCCAGACCGTGAAGATCGCCGCGGTGGCGAGCACGCAGAAGGCGTAGACGTAGAAGGTTAGCGTGCCGAAGCTGATGAGGTAGAGCGACAGGCCGACATAGGACAGGCTGTCCACGAAGGCGAGCGTGGCGAAGCCGGCGAGCCCGGCGGGTCCGAGCTTTCGCGGCAGCCGCCGGACCACCCAGAAGTAGACGTAGGCCAGCACCATCCGGATCACGTACCAGACCAGCACCAGCGTCAGGCCGTAGACGAACCACAGGATCAGCGCCGCCACGAGGAGGAACGGCACCCGCAGCCGGAACTCGAGGTTTCCGACCCGGTCGGTGCGTTTCACGATGGAGGTGTCGAACGGAAGGATCCGCGCGCGCCAGCCTTCGCCCATCCGTTGTCCCCCGAGGGGCGTGCGGGCTACTCCGCCGCTTCCGCCCCTGCCTGCGCCGTCTCGATCTCGGCGGCCTTCCGTTCCACTTCCTCGACGATGTGGTCGATCATCCGGTCGTTCGACATCTTGTGGCTGGCGCGACCGGCCAGGTAGACCATGCCGTGCCCCGCGCCGCCGCCGGTGAACCCGACATCGGTCATCAGCGCCTCGCCGGGGCCGTTGACGACGCAGCCGATGATCGAAAGGCTCATCGGCGTTTTGACGTGTTCCAGCCTCTTCTCAAGGACTTCCACGGTCCTGATGACGTCGAATCCCTGCCGCGCGCAGGACGGGCAGGAGATGATGTTGACGCCGCGATGACGCAGGCCGAGCGCCTTCAGGATCTCGAACCCGATCTTCACCTCCTCGACCGGGTCGGCCGACAGGCTGACGCGCAGGGTGTCGCCGATCCCCATCCACAGGAGGTTGCCGAGACCGATGGCGGACTTCACCGTGCCGCCGACGAACCCGCCGGCCTCGGTGATGCCGAGGTGGATCGGCGCGTCCGTGGCCTCCGCGAGGCCCTGGTAGGCGGCGGCGGCGAGGAACACGTCCGACGCCTTCACGCTGATCTTGAACTCGTGGAAGTCGTTGTCCTGCAGGATGCGGATATGATCGAGCCCGCTTTCGATCATCGCCTCGGGGCACGGCTCGCCGTATTTCTCCAGCAGGTGCTTTTCCAGCGAGCCAGCGTTGACCCCGATCCGCATGGAACAGCCGTGATCGCGGGCCGCGGCGATGACCTCTCGCACGCGTTCGGGCGCGCCGATGTTGCCGGGGTTGATCCGCAGGCAGGCGGCGCCGGCCTCCGCGGCCTCGATTCCCCTGCGGTAGTGGAAGTGGATGTCGGCGACGATCGGCACCGGGCTTTCGCGCACGATGTCCTTCAGCGCCTTCGACGAGGCCTCGTCGGGCACCGAGACGCGGACGATGTCCGCCCCCGCCTCCGCCGCCGCCTGGACCTGCGCGACGGTGGCCGCGACGTCGGTCGTCGGCGTGTTGGTCATGGTCTGGACGGAGATCGGCGCACCGCCCCCTACGGGCACGTTGCCGACCATGATGCGGCGGCTCTGCCGGCGCTCGATGTTGCGCCAGGGCCGGACCGGGTTGTGGGACATCGGATGCTCTCGCGTGTCGGGGCGATCAGGGGAAACATATGCCGCGCGGCCCGCGCCCGCAACGCGGGCCGGGGCTATTCCTGCGGTGCCTCGCCCGGTTCGCTGCCGCCGAGGACCAGTGCGGCCACCGGCGCGAGTTCGGGATCGGCGCTGGCGTCGGCGAAGACGTAGTTCTCGGAAATCGCGTCGGCCGACAGGACCACGTCGCGCGCGATCGACGTGCCGGGCCCGGCGGGGCCCATCGTGACGCCGTTGACCGCGAAGTAGAGCGATCCGGAATTGCCCGCGCGCAGGGTCGGCGGTTCCTCCGTCTGGGGCAGCGTGAAGCTGTCGCCCGAATCGAGCGTGCCCTCGAAGATCACCGTGCCGGAGGCCGACGAGACCCGTATCCAGGACGGCCGCACCGCGAACAGCACTACCTCGTCGCCGTCGCGCTCGGTCACCTGTACCTCGGCGCCGGGCAGCGCGGCGGGGTCGGTTTCCGCGACCTCCTCGACCGCGGCGATCTCGGTCGCGCCGGTGTCGGTCAGGACGAGCGTGCCGACATGGTCGGGGTTGAGCGTGGCGAGCGGCGCGTCGCGCGGGGTCATCACCGGAAGTTCCAGCGCCTCGGGCCGGTACGAGCGGTCGATGCCTTCATCCGCGAGCACGAAGCCAGGGCCGTCGGCCCCGACCTCGGGCGCGGCGAGGCGGCCGGCACCGGCGATCGGGTCGAAATCGGCGTAGGTCGTCGGCGCCTCGTCCACGGGGGCGAAGTTCAGCCGCTGGATGTCGTGCAGGATCGCCCAGGCGCCGTAGCCGATGCCGATCACCACCGCGGCCAGCACGGCAATGGAGCCGAGCGCGCCGGGTTCGATCCGGTCGAACAGGCGTTCCTTGGCCGGCGCGAAGGCGACGCGGGCGGCCGAGATCAGGTCGTTGGGGTCGATTCGCCCCGGCGCCTCGGCCACCTTGCGCTTGGCCTGCTCGGCCTGGCGGGCGGAGAAGCCGTGGACGCCGGCGAAGCCGCTTTCGCGGGAAAAGCGGGAATAGGTCCATTCCGGGTCGAGCCCGAGGTAGCGCGCGTAGCTGCGCACGTAGCCGGCGATGAAGCCGCGGCTGGTGAAGGCGTCGAGATCCGCGTTCTCGATCGCGGCGATGTAGGACGCCTTGATCTTCAGATCGCGTTCGACGTCGAGCAGGGACTTGCCCACGGTGGCGCGTTCACCCCGGAGGATGTCGCCAAGCGGCACGTCCATCGCATCGTATTCCTCGTACGGAAAACGCTGCGCTTTCGGTTTGCCGGTCTTATGGCCCATACGGCCCTGCCCCACATTGCCTCTCAATGTGCCACGTCCATACCGGACTGTTCGGGCTGTCGTGGCAGCGTCATCCCGCCGGTGATTCCCCCATCACCGATCACGGGTTGCATAGCATGTCCCGCGGGAGCGATGCACCCGCGGAAAGTGGTTATGCGGAGATTTCGGCGCGATTCAGCGCGCAATGGCTCCAGAGCGCGTCCATCGCCTTGACGAGGGCGTCGATCTTGTCGGGCCCGTGCACCGGCGACGGCGTGAAGCGAAGCCGCTCGGTGCCGCGCGGAACCGTCGGGAAATTGATCGGCTGCACGTAAATTCCGTGATCTTCCAACAACATGTCGGAAATCGCCTTGGTGTGCTTGGGATCGCCGACGATCACCGGGACGATGTGGCTGCCGTGGTCGATGATCGGAAGCCCGAGCCCTTTGAGACGAAATTTAAGCACTTTCGCCCGCTCCTGGTGCAGGTCGCGGAGCGCCTGGTCGCCCTTGAGGTGCCGGATCGAGGCCGCGGCGCCCGCCGCCACCACCGGCGGCAGGGAGGTCGTGAAGATGAAGCCCGGCGCGTAGGACCGGATCGCGTCGCACATCCGTGCGCTGGCCGCGATGTAGCCGCCGTGGACGCCGAACGCCTTGCCGAGCGTGCCGTTGAAGATGTCGATTCGACTGGACAGGCCGTCGCGTTCGGCGACGCCGCCGCCGCGCGGGCCGTACATGCCGACCGCGTGGACCTCGTCGAGGTAGGTCAGCGCGCCGAATTCCTCGGCGAGGTCGCAGATCGCCTCGATCGGGCCGAAATCGCCGTCCATCGAGTAGACGGATTCGAACGCGATCAGCTTCGGCGCGGCCGGGTCGTCCGCTTCAAGAAGTTCGCGCAAGTGATTGACATCGTTGTGCCGGAAGATGCGCTTTGCCCCGCCGTTGCGGCGGATGCCCTCGATCATCGAGGCGTGGTTCAGCACGTCGGAATAGATGATGAGGCCCGGAAACAGCTTCGGCAGGGTCGACAGGGTCGCGTCGTTGGCGATGTAGGCCGAGGTGAAGACCAGCGCGGCCTCCTTGCCGTGGAGGTCGGCAAGCTCCGCCTCCAGCCGCTTGTGATAGACCGTGGTGCCCGAGATGTTCCGGGTGCCGCCCGACCCCGCGCCGGTGGCGTCCAGCGCCTCGTGCATCGCCGACAGCACCGCCGGGTGCTGGCCCATGCCGAGGTAGTCGTTGCCGCACCACACGGTGATGTCGCGCTGCGTGCCGTCGGGGCGGGTCCAGACCGCGTTCGGAAACTGGCCGTTGCGGCGTTCGATGTCGATGAACGTGCGGTAGCGGCCTTCGGCGTGAAGGCTGTCGAGCGCGTTCCCTAGCGCGGCGTCATAATCCACTGGCTGTCTCCCTTGCCGGGTCGGCGGCTGGCGGCAGGGGCCCTGCAGCGGGCCCTCCGGGTTGATACCAGATAACCGCCATGACCGGTGAGGCCAAGTTACATAATGCCGCGTTCCCGACCTTGACCTCGATCAATTGGTCGTAGGCAGGGAAACCTGACCTTGCGTCAGTCGTCGGCGATCACGGGCCGGCAATCGGCCGCACCGCAGGCGGTGTTCGCGGCCTCGGCGCTGCCGCCGATGCCGTACTGCCCGGTGGATTGCGAGATCGACAGGAAACGGGGGCTGCCGGCGCGGCGATACTCGGTCCGGAGCGCCTCGGACGCGCGCTGCGACAGTTGCAGCCCTGCCCCGGCCTCCCATCCCGCGGGGCGCACGATCAGCACGGTGACGCAGGGCGCGCCGCCGGACCGGGCCGCGTCGCAGCGCGCGCGGGCGGCGGCGGAGGCCGAGTCCTCGTCGTGATAGTTGCCGACGGCGACCGTGGTGTCGGGGTTGGCCAGCCCCTCGTCGGGAGCGATGGCGAGCGCGCCGTAATAGACCATCTCGGGCATCAGGCCCTGGCTGATCGCCGTCGACAGCAGCTGCACCTCGGCCTGGTTCAGCGACGGGTGCGGGAACACCACGCTTTCCACCGCCGCGTTCGGCGCGAAGACGATCCGTTCCGCGGCGCGCCCGTCGGGCAGGCCCTGCGCGACGGCGGGCAGTGCGAACGCGACGGCTGCGGTGGCGGCCGCGAGGGCGGCAGCGGCGGCGAAGGTGACGGGTCGGCGCATTGGGTGTCTCTCCTGCTCCCGGTTGGCGCGGTTGAGGTAGCGCAAGGCGGGGTGTCCCTCAACCGCTGGACTATGCCCGCATGGGCGGTAGTCTGCCGCCCGGATCACTCCCGGAGACACGACAGATGAGCCTCGACGCCGTACTCGCCCGCATCGACCAGGATCTCGACGACAGCCTTGCGCGGCTGTTCGAGTTCCTCTCGATCCCCTCCATCTCCACCGACCCGGCCCACAACGCCGACTGCGACCGCGCCGCGGGGTGGCTGGCGGCGGAACTGTCCGGCATCGGCTTCGACGCCGCGGTGCGGCCGACGCCGGGGCGGCCGATGGTGGTCGGCCACGGCGGGGAAGGCGCGGACATCCTGTTCTACGGCCATTACGACGTGCAGCCGGTCGATCCGCTGGAATTGTGGAACAGCCCGCCCTTCGAGCCGCGGATCGAGGACACGGAAACCGGCAAGGTGATCCGCGCCCGCGGCGCGTCGGACGACAAGGGCCAGCTGATGACCTTCGTCGAGGCCTGCCGCGCCTGGGTCGCCGTGACCGGGTCGCTGCCGGCGAAGATCACCCTGTTCTCGGAGGGCGAGGAGGAATCGGGCTCGCCCTCGCTGATCCCGTTCCTGAAGGAGAACGCGGAGGAACTGACCCGCGACATCGCCTTCATCTGCGACACCGGGCTCTATGCCGACCGGGTGCCCGCGATCGCGACGCAGCTGCGCGGCATGATGGGCGACGAGATCACCGTCACCGGGCCGAAGGTCGACCTGCATTCGGGCAGCTACGGCGGCATGGCGATGAACCCGATCCGCGTGCTGACGCGCATCCTCGGCGGTCTGCACGACGACGCGGGCCGGGTGCAGGTGCCGGGTTTCTACGACGACGTGGAGGAGCCGTCGGCGGACTTGCTGGCGGACTGGAACGGCCTCGACTTCTCGACCGAGGAGTTCCTCGGCGCGGTCGGCCTGTCGGTGCCCGCGGGCGAGGCCGGGCGCAGCGCGCTGGAACGGCTCTGGTCGCGCCCGACCGCCGAGATCAACGGCATCTGGGGCGGCTACACCGGCGCAGGCTTCAAGACCGTGCTGCCGTCGAAGGCGCACGCGAAGATCTCGTTCCGGCTCGTCGCGGCGCAGGATCCCGACAGGATCCGCGACAGCTTCCGCGACTGGGTCCGCGCGCAACTGCCGGAGGACTGCACGGTGGACTTCCACGCCCACGGCGGCGCCCCGGCCTCCCGCTTCGACACCGGCCACCCCGCCTTCGCCGCCACCCGCAAGGCGCTGTCGGACGAATGGGGGATGGAGGCCGCCTATACAGGCATGGGCGGCTCGATCCCGGTCGCGGGCTACTTCAAGTCGATCCTGGGCATGGATTCGGTCCTGACCGGGTTCGGCCGGGACAGCGACGCGATCCATTCGCCGAACGAGAAGTACGACCTGGAAAGCTTCCACAAGGGCATCCGGTCCTGGGCGCGGATCCTCGCCGCGCTCTAGGGGCGCAGCGTCCCGCGGGGCCATCGAGGCCCCTTGGGCCGCGGTGCTCGCCGCACGGGCGAAAGGGGGCCTCCCGCCCCCTTCCATCCCCCGGGGATACTTGACGGACAAAGACGATCCGGGCGCCGTCAGCCGCCCCCGGTCCGCGGCAGCGCGGGCCGGCGAGGGTTCCCCGGCAGGGGGGCCCGAGGCGGCCCGCCCGCCCGCATCCAGAACCGCGCCATCATCGTCCCCCCCGCGAGCGCGAGCCCGATCACGAGACCCATCCAGATCCCCGGACCGCCGAAGCCGAGCGGGAAACCGAGGAGGTATCCCGCCGGCACCCCCACGACCCAGTAGGCCATCACCGCCAGCACCATCGGCACCCGCGTATCCTGCACCCCGCGCAGGAGGCCGAGCGCCATCACCTGCGCCGCGTCGGCCAACTGGAACAGCGCGGCGACCGCGAGGAACGCGGTGCCGAGCGCCACGATCTCGGCCCGTGCGGGATCGGCAGGGTCGAGGAACAGGCCGATCAGCGCGCCCGGCACGCCGAGGAAGGCCGCGACCGTCGCCAGCACCATCGCGCCCGACAGGACGATCGCCGCCACGGCCCCGAGCCGCAGCGCCTCCGCGTCGCCCGCGCCCCAGGCCCGCCCCGCCCGCACCGTGGCCGCCGAGCTCAGCCCGATGTGGACCATGAAGGTGATCGAGGCGATCTGGATCGCGATGCCGTGGGCGGCCAGTTCGCGCGTGCCGATCCAGCCCATCATCACCAGCGAGGCCATGAACAGCCCGCTTTCGGCCAGCAGCGTCAGCGAGATCGGCCAGCCGAGGCGGAAGACCTCGGACAGGACCTCGCCGTCGGGGCGCCAGAACCGCGCGAACAGGCGGAAGCGTTTCAGCCCGCGCGCCCGTGCCGCGTAGACCGCGAGGATGACGCAGATCACGCCGTGGGTCGCGACCGAGGCCAGCGCCGCCCCGGCAAGCCCCATCTCGGGCGCGCCGGCATTGCCGAAGATCAGCACCCAGTTCAGCGCCACGTTCAGCACGAAGCCCGCCAGCGTCGACCACAGCACGATGCGGGTGCGGCCGAGCGCGGCGAGGTGGCTTCTGAGCGTCACCGTCAGCGCGGCGAAGACGATCCCGGCCCCGGCGATGCGCAGGTAGTCCGCCGCCATCACCGACAGTTCCGCGGTCTGCCCGGCGGCGAGCAGGATCCGTTCGGAGAACAGGAACAGCGGCAGCGACAGGACGCCGAAGATCGCCGCGATCCAGAGCCCCATCCGCGTCACCCGCCGCACCCGCCGCGCTGCCCGCGCCGCGGCGGCCGCCGCGGCGAGCGGCATCACCGCGAGGCCGAAGCCCTGGCCGAGGATCAGGACGACGTGGAAATAGGCCGCCCCCATCGACACCGCAGCCAGTTCCGGCGCGCCGTACCAGCCGACCATGATCGTGTCGGTCGCCCCGATCGTGATCTGGGCGAGGTGCGACCCGACGAGGGGCAGCGCGAGGGCGAGCGTGGCCCGGATATGGGGGCGAAGCCGGGACATGGACCCGCCCCTATCCCGGCCCGACGGTCTTGCCAAGGGCGCCTGCGCGCGGGGCACACGGGTGCGAACGGACGCGGGCGGTTGGCTGCCTTTGCGGGGGTGCCGCGCGGGCGTCCGCGGGGGAAGAGAAGGTCGCGCGAAAGGGCGATTGTTCTCCGCACGGCAAAGGTTTGTCCCCTGCCCCGGCGCCCGGTGCCACAATTCTGCCGGATTGCTGGTCTCAATTGCATCGCGTGTGTGCGAGTGTATCGAGGCCTTGAGGGGATGACTGCCATGATCCGGAATTTCTGGACGGACGAAAGCGGGGCGATCAGCGTCGACTATGTTGTCCTGGCCTGCGGCGCGGTGGCGATGTCGATGGCCGCGAGCGACGTGGTGCGCGACGGGCTCCGGAACCTCTCCTCCGATCTCGAGGCGCAGCTTCGCACGCAGCAGATCTCCGACGCCTTCGTGAACTTCCAGTCGAGCTTCTTCGATCCGCTCTACGACGCGGGCGCGATCTCCGAGGAGCAGGCTTCCGACTTCTTCTCGCTCGCCAACGAGATGACGAACGCGCAGGTCCTGACCTTCCTGGAGAACGGCATCGAGCGCCTGAACGACGGCGACCAGATGACCGAGGAAGAACTCGGCCAGCTCTTCGCGGTGGCCTCCGTGGCCTACCAGCGGAACATCGTCGACGACGAGGTGATCGAGTACTACTTCGTCGAAGGCGGCAACCCGAACTACGTCTCCACCTACTGAGCCGCGCGCCGCGCCCGCGCGTCGGGCGCGAGCCTCCGCCGGCGCGTGACCGCGCGCCCGATGGCTCTTGCCCCTGACCCCTCCTCCGCTACATGCTGCGGGAAAACCCGAGGCCGGAGGACCCGTCGATGCATCGCCCCCTTTTCGCGCTCGCCGCGCTCGCACTCGTATCGGGCTGCATCCCGGCGATGACGACCTACGACCGCCCGCAGCCCAATGCCGGGGTCCAGACCGGCCCGGCCCTGCCGCCGATGGCCGCCCTGCCGCCGGCGGAATACGTCCAGGTCACGCTGGCGGACGGATCGCCGGGGCTCGGGCTCTGGTGCGATGTCCAGTCGGACTGCATCGAGGCCGCGCGCATCCTGTGCGACAACCGCCAGTCGATCCGTGCCTCCGCCGACATCGACCGCGCCATGCCCGGATCGACGGAATTCTTCGTCCGCTCCACCGGCGCGCCGCACAACCTGACGGTGAGCTGCCCTTCGCGGGTCTGAGCCGCGCGCAAATCCGGGTCGGTCCGCACCGGGCGGGGGGCGCTGCCGCCTTGTCCCGCGGTCCCGGGTTAACCCCTTAACAATTCCTTAACTTGACCGGTCGCCACCCCCGGACGCACCATTGGCCGTGGGTTCCGGGTGCCTTGGTGGTGGTTCGAATGATTGGTTTCGGCCGGTTTCTTTCAGTCCTTCTTCTCTGTTTCGCGCTGCCGGGCAGCGCCTCGGCGGTCACGATCCGCGATTCCGTCTACCTGCCCTGGGTGCAACAGAACATTCCCGGATGGGACATCGGCGGACAGGTCACGATCACCACCCGCGACGACTGGCAGACGGTGGAGATCCGGTACGACGTCCGGCAGCGGGTGTTGGACTGCCTGCACTACCTGTCGATGTCCGGGCCGGACGGCACGCTCGTCTCGGCCAGCGAGGGCGGGTTCATCGGCGGCGCCTACGAGGTCGACCAGTTCCGCAGCCGCGACGGCAGCCTGACCCGCAGCTTCCTGTCGACCTGGAGCGCCCTGCCCGGCGGCAGCCTGTTCGATCCCGCCCGGGGCTTCGCGCTCCGGATCGAGAACGGCGTCTTCGCGAACGAGGCCTACGCGATGGCCTCGATCCTGATCGACGATCCGCGCGTCACGACGCTCCGGGCCGATCTGTGGAACTGGGCCTCGGTCGCGCAGGTGCCGCTGCCGGCGGCGGGATGGGCGCTGTTGGCCGCGCTCGGCGGTCTCGCGGCTCTCGGCCGCCGCGCGCGGGGCTGACCCGCCGGCCATCCACAGCCCGCCGCGCGCCCTTTCGCGAGGCCCCCAAACCTGCCAATATGTCCGCCACGACCCACAAGATAGAGCAGGACAATGGCCGACGATCTCCTTTCCGGCAGCGGCGACGCGCAAGTCTACGACGCCTCCTCGATCGAGGTTCTCGAAGGGCTGGAACCGGTCCGCAAGCGGCCGGGCATGTATATCGGCGGCACCGACGAACGCGCCCTGCACCACCTCGTCGCCGAGGTGCTGGACAACGCGATGGACGAGGCCGTCGCCGGCCACGCCTCGCGGATCGAGGTCGACCTGCACGCCGACGGCTCCATCACCATCCGCGACAACGGCCGCGGGATGCCCGTCGACGAACACCCGAAGTTTCCCGGCAAGTCCGCGCTGGAGGTCATCCTCTGCACGCTCCACGCCGGCGGCAAGTTCTCCGGCAAGGCCTACGAGACCTCGGGCGGCCTGCACGGCGTCGGCGTCTCGGTCGTCAACGCCCTGTCCGACGCGCTCACCGTCGAGGTCGCCCGCAACCGCGAGCTCTACTCCCAGTCCTTTTCCCGCGGCCTGCCGCTCGGCGGGATCGAAAAGGTCGGCCCGGCCCCGAACCGCCGCGGTACCACCGTCACCTTCCACCCCGACGCGGAGATCTTCGGCCACCACAAGCTGAAGCCCGCGCGGCTGCTGAAGATGGTGCGGTCCAAGGCCTACCTGTTCTCGGGCGTGGAAATCCGCTGGAAGACCGCCATCGACGACGGCGAGACCCCGGCCGAGGCCGTGTTCCACTTCCCCGGCGGGCTGTCCGACTACCTCGCCGAAACGCTCGGCGCCTCCGCCACCTACACCGACACCCCCTTCGCCGGGAAGGTCGAGTTCCAGGAACGCTTCGGCCAGCCCGGTTCGGTCGAATGGGCGATCACCTGGACGCCGGCCCGCGACGGCTTCATCCAGTCCTACTGCAACACCATCCCGACGCCCGAGGGCGGCACCCACGAGGCCGGGTTCTGGGCCGCGATCCTCAAGGGCCTGAAGGCCTACGGCGAGCTCGCCAACATGCGCAAGGCGTCGAACATCACCCGCGACGACCTGCTGACCGGCGGCTGCGCGCTCGTCTCCTGCTTCATCCGGGAGCCCGAATTCGTCGGCCAGACCAAGGACCGGCTGGCCACGACCGAGGCCGCCCGCATGGTCGAGGGCGCCGTCCGCGACCGCTTCGACACCTGGCTCGGCAACAACACGAAATCGGCCGGCGCGATCCTCGACTTCCTGATCCTCCGGGCCGAGGAACGCCTGCGCCGCCGGGCGGAGAAGGAAACGCAGCGCAAGTCCGCGACCAAGAAGCTCCGCCTCCCCGGCAAGCTCGTCGACTGCTCCACCGCGACCCGCGACGGCACCGAGATCTTCCTCGTCGAGGGCGACAGCGCCGGCGGCTCCGCCAAGATGGCGCGGGACCGCAAGACCCAGGCGCTCCTGCCGCTCCGGGGCAAGATCCTCAACGTCCTCGGCGCCGCGTCCTCGAAACTCGGCCAGAACGCCGAGATTTCCGATCTCTGCCAAGCACTTGGCGTGTCGATGGGCACCAAGTTCAACGTCGAGGACCTGCGCTACGACAAGGTCATCATCATGACCGACGCCGATGTCGACGGCGCCCACATCGCCTCGCTCCTGATGACCTTCTTCTTCACCCAGATGCGGCCCCTGATCGACAAGGGCCATTTGTATCTGGCCTGCCCACCCCTCTACCGGCTGACGCAAGGCGCGAACCGCGTCTACTGCCTCGACGAGGCCGAACGCGACGTCTGGCTGAAGAAGGGCCTCGGCGGAAAAGGCAAGATCGACGTGAGCCGTTTCAAGGGCCTCGGCGAGATGGACGCGAAGGACCTGAAGGACACCACGATGAACCCCGAGACGCGGAAACTGATCCGTGTCAGCATCGACGAGGACGAACCGGGGGAAACGGGGGACCTGGTGGAGCGGCTGATGGGCAAGAAGCCGGAATTGCGGTTTCAGTATATCCAGGAGAACGCGCGGTTCGTGGAGGAGTTGGATGTTTGAGTGAGCCATCGTCGTCAAAAGACAATTGGGACAAGGCAGAGATAATCGGAAAAATCGCCATTGGGTCGCTTGTGCCAATCGTCCTTGGTATTTCCGCAATAGTCTTGAACAATCAAATCAGCCAGAGAAGTCGGTCTGCCGACATGATCCGAATTGCGGTTGGGATACTCCAGGAAGACCCGGCTGAGGAAGCTCCCGACAATGCACTAAGACTGTGGGCTATTTCGGTTCTGCAAAATCCCGCAGACGAGAACGCACTAACAGAAGAAGCCGCCAGCCAGCTTAGAAATGAGCCGCTTAGCAGGGTGGCCGATCTCGGAGCTTGGCCGACATTTATCTGAGATGGTCGAAGCTACCCAGATTTGCGATATTTTGAGTTCGCTCCAGAAGCTTGCGACATTAGTTATCGATTGTATCCACCCCAGGGCCTTGTTGCGCAACTCGGGTGAGGGATTCACTGCATGAATCCAGCATGATAGC
>WVSL01000026.1 GCA_015689685.1 Rhodobacterales bacterium HKCCE2091
AGGCCTCCGCCAGTTCCGCGGACGACGAAACCGTCATGGACGGCGCGTTGGCAGAAACGCCACTAAATGACATCGGAGCTCACCCTCGTTCTCTCAAGCCACCCGTCCCAGATCGGGACCCCGGGTTCCATTGGGCCGTTGGATGAAGGCCTCGATTGGGCAGAACTTGGCTGAAAGCGGATGGGGAGTGGCGACACCTTGCTCGAATTATGTCAATTACGGGTCAATGTGCTGGAATCCGCCGATCAATTGCGGAAACATTTAACATAACATATCCGAGTTCGTTGGCCGCCCCGGAACAGTTTCGCGGCCGCGGCGGGGATTGGCACCCGATTCGCGCGGTGCGGCATGGCAGATATGGCGGCGCGGTGACGCAGACGTCAATTTCGGGCGATTGTTTCCCCGCCGCCACGCCCCGCCTTGTTTCCGCCACGGGCACCCCCGCCGGGCGGTGCCTCCGCGGGCCTCGTGCCACGTCCCTGTCCCCCGCCCGTCATGCGCCGCTTTCGCCCCTCCCGCGCCCGCTACGCGCGCGCGTGCGTGTGTATGCGCGGGCGGGCGGGCATACGCGGTCAGGATCGTCCCCTGCCCCGCCCCGCCCCGGACCCAGGACCGGGCTCAGAGCCCGCCGGTGGCCGCCTGGCGCAGCATCCAGCCCATGCGGCGGAACCGCAGCCGGGCCAGCGTGCCCGCCGCGCGCCGCCGTTCCGCCGGGCTGAGCCGGGGGTGGCCCAGGACCCGCGGCAGGTGCAGAACGACGCTCGCCGGCATCATCAGCGCCTTCAGGGTCCAGCGCAGCCGCCCCGCGGCGCCCTGCCCTTCCAGGCCGAAGCCCTCCTCGGTCATCCGGCGCCACTTCTTCTCCAGCGCCGGCCAGTCCTGCCGCGTCGGGTGCGACACCGCGAGCGCGCCGTCATAGGCCAGCCGGTAGCCCTTCGACACCGCCCGGCGGCACCATTCCACGTCCTCGGACAGGCCCACGACCAGCGGCCCGGTGCCCTCGAAGGTCGCGCGCGAGGTGACGAGGTTGGCGGTGACGGAAAACCCCTTGTCGCGGACGTAGCCTTCCTGGTCGAAGGCGAAGACGGTCTCGAACGCCTCCGCCCCCGACCGCGGCGCCGGGGTCTCGTCGAAGACGTCGATCCGCCCGCCGGTCAGGGTGCCGGGATCGCCGCGGGCGATGCGGCGGGCATTGTCGAGCCAGTCCGGCGCCGGCACGCAGTCGGCGTCGAGAAAGAAGATCCACGCGGCCCGCGTCTCCTCCACCCCCTTGTTCCGCGCCGCCGCCGCGCCCTTTTCCGGCTGCGTGACGAAGCGGACCCGGGGATGCGCGGCCCGCAGCGGCCCGAGATCGACGGTGCTGGCGTTGTCGGCGACGATGACCTCGGTGTCGGCGAGGTCCTGCACCATCAGCGCGTCGAGACAGCGGGCCAGCCGGTCGAGGTCGTTGTAATGGGGGATGACGACCGCGTGGCGGGGGACGGCACGGGGGGACGCATCACTCATGCAGGCTCACTCCGGACCGGTCGCGTTCGCGCCGGACCATGCCCAAGGCAGCGCGGGCGGGAAAGCCCCTGATCGGCGGGAAAGACACTGTTTCGCGGGAAAGCCGGGGCCGGCGCTGTGGCAACCGGGCGCGCAGCGGTCCCCGCGGAAGTGATTGCGCCATGAAACGCCCGGGGATCGCGTCATCGCGCCACCCCACGGGCCGGCGCTCGCCCGGCTCCGCACCCAGGGTGCCGGTTTCCGGGGTCGGTGGCGATGCAAGGAACGGCCTCACCCCCTGCCCTTCAGCCACGCCGCCAGCGCCTCTTCCAGACCCGCGTCCACGCCCGGCCCCGACAGGGTCAGCCCGGTGCGCCCGCGTTTCATGCGGATGCCCGGGATCACCTCGGGCGGGCTCCGGCCCGGGGCGGTGTCGGCCTTCGCCGGGCCCCGGCCGATCCGGCCGAGCGCGCGGGTCAGCGAGGCCAGTTCCGCCTCCGCGTCGCCCGCCGCGTCGAACATCAGCCCCTCGCGGATCGCCCGGCCATGCCCCTCCTGCAGCGCCCGCGCCAGCTTCAGGCCGAGCCGTTCGGGGATCGCGGCGGGATGGGCCAGCACCTCGTCGAGTTCGCGGTAGATCGACACGAAGCTCGCGATCTTCGACCGCTTGGCCTTCGACGCGGCGGCGAAGAGCGTGCGGATCGCGGCGGGCACGTCCTCGAACACCCCGGCCTCGGCGGCGCGGGCGGCGACGCGGGCGCGCTCGTAGTAGCTGAGCCCGACCCGGATCTCGTTCTCCTCGACCATCGCGACATAGGCGTCCGAGGCGGTGTCGGGGCGTCTCAGCACCGCCTTCACGGTGGCGAAGCGGTCTTCCCCGGTCTCGGCGTGAAGCGACCGGAGCGCGGTCAGCCGCCGCCAGCCCGAGATCAGCCCGTAGCGCAGGGGCCCGTGGCCGGGGCCGAGATCGGCGACCTCGATCGGCACCTGCTGGCCGCGGGCGGCGATCGAGGCGCGCAGGGCGGCCATGTCGGCATCCTCCGCCGCGATGCGGTCGCGGACGAGATGGCCGGCATGGACCTCGGCGAGCGGCAGGTCCTGGATCAGCCGCCCCTCGGCGCGGGCGGCGGCAAGCTCCCCGGCCAGGTCGTCGAGCGCGGCCCGCGCGGCGGCGTCGCCCGCGACCTCCGCGATCGGCGGACGGCGCGCGATCGCCGGTGCGGGGGAAGACACCGAGGCGGATACGGGGGCGGAACCGGGGCCGTGGTCCGGGTCCGCCAGCGCGGCGGCGGGGCTCAGGCGTCTGCGTTTGGCCATTGGCGGGCTCTCCTGTCGTTGGCCGCGCGCGGCGTCGGTCCGCGGCATGGTTTCGCGCGCGAAACGCGCGGGGCCGGGGTCATTCCGCCGCCGCCGCGGCGGCGGTCGCGTCGCGGTGCCAGATGCCGAGCAGGAGCCGCTTGAACGCGGCATAGGTCTCGTCGAAGGTGGCCCGCCCGCGGACGTAGGTGTCGCGGTTGAAGTCGCGGTAATCGGCCTCGTAGATGCCGTGGACCTGTTCCCCGGCCTGGCCGATCAGCGCGGTGAAGTCCTGCCGGTAGGGGCTGAGCGTGCGGCCGAGATAGGCCTGGATCAGCCCCGCCATCTCGGCCTGCTGGCCGCTGTCGTAGCGGGTGATGACCGCCTGCACCGCGTCCCACTCGAACGCCATCTCGTCGCGGCCGAGCGCGCGGGCGGCCATGTTCTCGCCCTCCTCGATCGAGGCGAAGGTGGCGTGGAGCATGTCGAAGAACCGCCCGGTGGAATCGAACTCCAGGAACGACGCGCCGAGCGGCACCAGGAGGATGTCGGCCGCGGACAGCCCGTTGATGGTGAGGTAGCCGAGGGCAGGGGGGGTATCGAGGAAGACGAGGTCGTAGTCGTCCAGCACCCCGTCCTCGGCCAGGCTCTGCCCGAGCGCGTCCCACAGCTTCCAGCCCCGCGCGGCCATGCGCCAGACCGGGATCTGGAATTCGGACCAGTACAGGTTCAGCTGCGCCCCGATCAGATCGATGTTGGGCCAGTGGGTCTTGCCGATGACATCCGCCGCCGAGACCTTGAGCGCGTCGGTCAGGGTGTCGTCGAGGGGCAGGGGGGCCTCGCCCCGGTCGAGCCGGCGCTGGTTCTCGGTCCGCAGGTGGCGCGCGTAGTGCCGCGCGAGCAGCGGGAACACGGTCTGCCACTCGTCCTCGATCCGGCCGCCGAAGATCGAGGTCATCGAGCCCTGGCTGTCGAGGTCGACGACCAGCACCCGGTAGCCGTCGAGCGCCGCCGACATCGCGAGATGCGCCGCGGTCGAGGTCTTGCCGACGCCGCCCTTGAAGTTCGCCACCGCGACGATCTTGGCCGCGGCCCCGGCCGGCTTGAACGGCAGGTAGCCCTTCGACTTGGACCCCTCGGCGGCGAAATGGGCGCGGAGACGCAGCACCTCGTCGAGGGTGAACCACTTCGCCCCGCCCTCGGTCTCGGACAGGCCCTGGGGCAGGTCGGGGTTCTGGCGCAGCACGCGGCGGAAATGGGCCGGCGCGACCGGGATAAGGTAGCGCGTGATCTCCCAGGTGGAGAACCGCCGGAGCCGCTTGTCGCCGCTTTCGTCGAGCCCCCGGCCGGCGAGATCCGACCGGCCCCGGGCGCAGGCCTCGGCGATGGCCGCGAAGGCGGCGGTGCCGGAGGGCGGGGCGAGGCTGGACGCGGCCGCCTCGGGATCGATATTGGCATAGGGGGGCGGGGCGTCGCTGCTCATGAAACCCTCGTCATGTATCGTGTTTTCGCCAGTGTGCCGCAAAACGCGATACATGCAAAGCCGTTTCGCACATCCCCTTCTTTTTCTTTGCAATTCAGAGGCTTGCCATCCGTGACCGGGGGCAGGGCTGCCGGGTGCCCGGATCCGCCGCCGTTATTTTTTCCGTTATATATCCTGTTACAGGATCCGGGGCAGGGCGGTATCCCCCTGGCAACGCGGGGGAAATCCGGGTGAGGGCAGGCGGAAGCGACTCTGATCCCACGAACGGGCGACTCCCAAAACCCGAAACGGCGACTCCGAAACCACGGCGGCGGCGGGCGCGGCGCTTGCCGGAATCGCCTGTGGATAATAGCCTCCGGTGTAATTGAAACGACGAACGCACCAGGGCGGCGCGGACGGCGGCACCGGCGTCGGGCCGGACAACCATGACCGCGGCAACGCGGCGAGCAGGCAAGAGCCCGAACGGGCGGGGACGAACAGGAACCATGACTCAGGCGGCGGCGGGCGACTTCTTCGTCTGCGACATCCTCGGCGCGATCCCCAAGCACGATCTCGCCTCGATGGAACACCCGATCTTCTCGCTGTCGACCCGGCCCGACCGGCGGGTGCTGGACTACGAGCATCGCGGCACGCGGGTCACCATCACGCCCTCGGTCCGGGGCCGGGCGACGATCTTCGACGCCGACATCCTGATCTTCTGCATCAGCCAGCTGATGGCGGCGCTGAACGCCGGGCGGCCGACCGCGCGCAAGCTGACCCTGACCGCCCACGACCTGCTGCTCGCCACCGGGCGCGAGACCTCGGGCGACGGCTACCGGCGGCTCCGCGACGCGTTCGAGCGGCTCGCCGGCACCCGCATCACCACCAACATCACCACCGGTCCGAAGGACGACCCGGTGGAGACCACCACCGGCTTCGGCCTGATCGAGGCCTGGGAGATCGTGCGGAAAACCCGCGCCGGGCGCATGGTCAGCGTCTCGGTGACGCTGAGCGACTGGCTCTACCGCGCGGTGCTGGCGAAATCGGTGCTGACCCTCAGCCGGGAATATTTCGGCCTGCGCCGGCCCCTGGAACGGCGGCTCTACGAACTGGCGCGGAAGCATTGCGGCACGCAGCCCTCGTGGCAGGTCTCGGTCAAGGTGCTGTGCGCGAAATCAGGCTCTACGTCGCCGCTTCGGGTCTTCCGCGCCATGCTGCGGGAGATCATCCGCGCCGACACGCTGCCCGATTACCGGCTGGAGGAGGAACCGGGCGACCGGGTCCGGGTGACGCCGCGGGCGGCGGTGGTCGAGGGCCCGGCCGCGCCGCCGCTGTCGCCCGCCGCGCTGGACGCGGCCCGCGCCCTGCGACCCGGCGCCGACGTCTACGCGCTGGAGGCCCGCTGGCGCGCCTGGTGGGCCGAGACCGGCCGCCCGCCGCTGCGCTCGGCCGACAAGGCCTTCGTCGGATGGGTCCGCAGTCTCGGTGGCTGACGGGGGCTGACGGGGGCGGGACGCGGCGGAAGACGCGGCAAAAACAGCATCATTCAGCGCCTTTTCGCCCGCGACGCACGGCGCCGTTGACATCATGTCGCCAATATCCTCATTCACTCTGCGGGGGGCCATGACGATGTGAACAGGTTTCGAGGACCCATGCCGATCATTCGAGCAGGCGCGCAGCTCATCTACTACGCCCACGTCCCGAAATGCGGCGGCTCCTCCGTCGAGACCTACCTCGAGAACCGGTTCGGCCCGGTCGCCTTCGTCGACACCCGTCATCACCAGGTCCCGCGCGAGCGCCGCTGGAGCCGCACCTCGCCGCAGCACATCGACCGCGCAGTGCTGGACCGGCTGTTCCCGCGGGGCTTCTTCGACGCCGCCTTCGCCGTCGTCCGCCACCCGGTCGCGCGGCTGGTCAGCGCCTACCATTTCCAGGTCGAGGTCGAGCAGTCCGCGCCGGCCAACATGCCGTTCTCCGACTGGCTCGACATGCTGCCCGAGGCGATGGAGGACGACCCCTACATCTACGACAACCACACCCGCCCGATGACCGAGATCGTGCCCGAGGGCGCGCAGGTGTTCCACATCGAGCACGGCATCGACGCGATGATCCCCTGGTTCGACGGCATCACCGGCCGGCAGGACGGCCCGCGCGCCCTGCGCCGGGTGAACGAGCGCAAGGGCAAGGGCCAGGGCCGCACCGCCCCGAGCGCCGCGGACGTGGCCCGCATCGCGGATCTCTACGCCGCCGATTTCGACCGCTTCGGCTACGTCCCCGACCGCAAGGCCCCGACCTGCGAGGCCCCGGTCCTCAGCCCCGACTTCATCGCCGCCCGCGACGCCGAGCTCGCCCGCCAGGGCAGCCCGGTGAACTGGCTGAAGGAACGCCTGGTCCGCGCGATGTCGCTCTAAGCGGGCGCGACAGACCCTGTTCCGGGCGTTTCGCGCGCGAAACGGGGGCTGAAGCCGCCCCGTTACCGTGACCCCGTTACCGTGACATCGGCGGGGTCGAGGGGCGCTTGGTGCTGATCACCTCGGCCATGCGCACGTCGTCGGATTTCCGGCTGAGCGTGACCCGGTGCGTGACCGCGCCGTCATCGGCCTCCTGCCGGTCGTGGACGCGGAACACGAGCGTCTCGTCGGGCTCGGAATTGGCGAAGTAGCAGACGTCCTTGGCGACCGTGGAGTGGTTCATCAGGAAGCCCTTGCCCTCGGCCTTCTCGAGGCAGAGGTCGACCACCGTGGGATAGGCCGCGAAATACAAGAGCCCGACGCCGTTGATGTCGTGGGGCGGCAGGATCTCGTAATCGCATTCGAAGCTGTGCGGCCCGGGCTCGGCGGCGCGGCGGGCGCGGTACTCGGCGCCGAAATCCGGGAAGGCGTCGTGGGGCCGGATCGCGTCGGGGTCCGGCAGCACCGGGGTGCCCTTCATCAGAGAGGTGTTCTTGCCGCGCTCGCCGTACTTGGCGAAGGTCGACATGGTCCGCGCCCGCGCCCGGCCCTGGCCGCCCGACACCTCGTGGTCGCCGAAGAAGAAGCTGGCGCCGTGGCGGCCGAGGCTGGAGGAGATCTCCATCGGCGTGTTCTCGACGAAGCCGCGCAGCGACGACGACACGTCGAGCCGGATCCGGGTGAAGGTGGCATAGAGCCTCGCCCCGGTCTCGTCCGAGATCGCCGCCGAGGGGCTTTGCAGGAAGGCGCAGATCATCGCCCAGTGGATGTCGCCCAACTCCTTGAAAAGCCAGCTTTCCGACAGGCCCGACAGGGCCATCTGCGGCATTTCCAGCGGGCGGCGGCGGAGCGACCGGCCATCGGCGCCGACCGAGACCGAGATCGCCCCCGGATCCGCCGGCATCGGGGCGGGGGCGGAGGTCGCGGTGCCCGTCGCGGACGGCAGGACGGCGGGCGGCGGCGACCGGTCCGGCACGGCGGGCGCGGCGGCGGCCAGGGAGGGCAGGGCGGCGAGGTCCGCCAGCGCGCCCGCCCCGGCCCACTCGGCATCGCCGATCCGGGTGTCGAGCCGGGTTTCCAGCGCCGTGCGCAGGGTGATGAGGTCGAAGTTGTCGAGCCGCGTGGTCTCGATCGGGGCGGTCATCTCGGCATCGGTGAGGGCGGGAAACTCCTGCCGGATCATCGCCAGCACCGCGGGGTTGCCCTCGGCGGCGGCGAAAAGACCCTATTCCGCGGGAATCCGGCGTTCCCCGACGACCCGCGCCGGGGCGCCCACGGCGATCGCGCCGGCCGGGATCTCTCCCGTCACGATGGCGCCGGCGCCGATGATCGCCCCGTCCCCGATCCGGGCACCGGGCAGCACGATCACCCGCGTCGCCAGCCAGACGTCATTGCCGATAATCACGTCCGCCTCGTCCATCGCCTGCATCGTCACCGGGGCACCGTCGTTGAAGCGGTAGCCCGCCGCGGTCACCATCACCTCGGGGCCGAACAGCACGTCATCGCCGATCACGATGCGCCCGCGCGACGGCCCGGCCCAGAGATGGCAGCGCGCGCCGAGGTTCATCCGCGCCCCGATCTCGATCCGCTCGGGGTTCGAGAACACCGCGTTCGGAGAGATGTTCGCGCCCGGCCCGATGGTCAGCTTCCGCCGGGGCTGGACGTGGGAATAGTTGTAGTAGTTCACCAGCCGGATCGCGTGCAGGTAGGCGCGCGGATCGAATGCGCTGCCAAGCAGCCGAAGCGCCCGCGAGAGCGGGCTCCGGCGGGCCTTGTGGGCCGGTGGCGGCGCGTCTGTCATGGACCGAGCCTAGGGCCTGAACGGGGCGAAGGCCAGCGCCCGGGCCTCGGGCGAGAGCCGGTCGCGGACCGCGGGCGGCGGGGCGGTGTCGAAGGCCCCGGCCAGCATCGCGCGGGCCTCGGCGACGTGGCCCTTGGCGACGTATTGCGCCGCCTTGGCCAGCGTGTAGGCCCAGGCCGACAGCTTCGCCCCCGGCAGGTGGCGGCGGACGAAGCGCATCCGGCCCCGGTGCTTGAAATACTGCGAGAACGGCGCGGCCACCCGTTCCAGCGTCGGCGAGCCGATTGAGGTGCCGGCGCGGTGGTAGACGATGCCGCCGGGGCAGTAGGCGAAGGGCATGTCGGCGGGGCGGCGGAAGGCCCAGTCGACCTCCTCGTAGTACAGGAAGTAATCCTCGGGCATCGGCCCCGCGGCCTCGTGGAAGGCGCGGCTGGCGACCATCGAGGCGCCGGTGATGAACTGCATCGCCGCCGGATCCGGCGCGCCGGTGGCGGCGTGGCTGGCGCCGAGATGGACGTTGCCGGTGATCCCGGTGCGGGCGTTCACGGTGCCGCCGTCGATCTGGATCGTGTCCGGGGCATGGGTGTAGATCACCCGCCCGCCCATGAGCGAGAACCGGCCCGCGGGCTCGGTCGCGAAGGCGAGCGCGGCGCCCGGCGCGGCGGCGCCGTCGGGGTTGAGGATCCAGAACCGGTCGGCCCGGCTGTGCGCGGCGAGGTGGTCGAGCCCGCGGTTGACCCCGGCCGCGAAGCCGCCGTTCACCCCGGTCTCGATCAGGGTGATGGCGGGGGCGGCGGCGGTGGTCTCGGGGCAGCCTTCGTCCGGCCCCGCGATCCGCACCGGCTTGGGGCAGGGGGTCATCGGGAAGGGCATGTCGGCGGGCACCTCGAACGGGGCGGAGCCGTCGGCCCAGGCCCGGATCGCGGCGCAGGTGCCGTCGGTGGAGCCGTTGTCGACCACGACCACGTCGAGCGCGACCGAGGCGGTCTCGGCGGCGAGGCTTTCGAGGTTCTCGAGGATCACGTCGGCGGAGTTGAACGTGACCACCACGACGCCCAGGGCAGGGCGCGCGTCGGGGCGGGGACCGGATCCGGCCGCCGCCATCACGAGGCCTGCGGCGCGAGCCGCGCCCTGAGCTGCTGCAACGGGCGTTCGACGGTGGCGTAGACCAGCGCCGACCAGGCGATCGACAGGACCGCGGCGATCACGAACACGATCGCCGAGCCCTCGGGAAAACCTGCATGAATCAGTGTGTAGATGATCACGTAGTGAACCAGGTAGAGAGTGTAGGAATAGATGCCGATACGGCGCATGGGCCAGGAATTCAGCGGCCGGAACAGCCACAGGTCGGGCCGGTGAACCGCGTAGTAGAACAGCGGCATCATCGCGATCCCCTGCAGCGTGTAGCGCAGGGTGCTGCGGAACACCTCGTCGCGCAGGACGAAGGTGGCGAGGATCACCGCCGCCGACAGCCCGAGCAGCGCGTACATCCGGCCGCCGGCCTCGGGGTCGCGGGGCAGGGTGCCGCGGGCGACCATCAGGCTCAGCAGGCAGCCGTAGAGCAGGCTGTCGATGCGGGTGTCGGTGGAGATGTAGATCGCGTATTCGCCGCGATCGAGCCCCAGGAACGAGACGTAGCGCCAGGCCAGCACCGCCGCCAGCACCACGCCGAGCTTCCACAGCTTCGCGCGGCCGGCGAGGATGAAGGTGATCGCGAAGGGCCAGATCAGGTAGAAATGCTCCTCCACCGACAGCGACCACAGGATGCCGAAGCCCTGCACGCTGCCGGCCGGATCCGGCAGCTGCGCGTAGACGTTGTAGTAGAACAGCACCTGGCTGACGATCGCCCCGGGCGCGAGGTCGCCCTCGGTCAGCCCGGCCAGCGCGAGCCCGATCCCGAGCGCCATCGTCACCAGGAGCGCCGGCATCAGCCGGACGAAGCGGCGCAGGTAGAAGGCGCGGAAGTCGATGCCGCCGTAGCGGTCCCATTCACGCACCAGGAGCGTGGTGATGAGGTAGCCCGAGAGGAAGAAGAAGATGGTGACGCCGAATCCGCCCGGCACCTGCGGCAGGATCCGCGAATGGCCCACGAAAACGATGCCGATGGCGACCGCCCGGAGCCCGTCGAGCGACGGGATGTAGCCGCGTCCGGATGCGTACTGGGGTTCCAAGCCGCGGGACCTCTCAAAACTCGTGCGGTCCCCCCTTAAGGGGAGGAATTTGTCGATACAATGACTTGAACGGTCCCCCGGCCCGTTCCGTGCTATCCTGCCGCGGATCCGGCGGCGCCCGGAGGACCAGAACCCCGGATTGCGGGAAGTACGAGTGTTCGTCTATGGAGGCGCTGCCATGTTCGCCAAGCTTCTTTTCCCCCTGTTCCTGTCGGTTTTCGCGTCCAGCGACCGGGAGGTCCAGGCCGCCTACGCGGACCTGTCCGCCGAGGAGGGCGGCGGCACGATCTACCTGTCGGCCGACTTCCCGCCCGGCGACGAGATCGCCCTGCAGGGCGGCGGCGACGCGCCGGTGGAGATCGCCCCGGCCGAGGACGCGGGCCGGGTGCAGGTCAGCCGGATCGCGTTGACCGGGGTCGAGAACCTGACCATCCGCGGCCTGCACGTCGACAGCACCGGCGTCGCCCGGCGCGAGCACCACCAGGACGTCGACATCCGCGACGGCGGCGGCATCGCCATCCTCGACACCGTGTTCACCTCCAACGGCCGCGCCTTCTACGACCCCGCCGACCCGGCCTCGGTCCTGGGCGAGCGGCTGGCGATGATCATCGGCGCCCGCGGCATCACCCTGTCGGGGATCGAGGCCTCGGGCTATTCCATGGGGGTGGTGTTCCGGTCCTCCACCGACGTCGTCTTCACCGGCAACGACCTGCACACGATGCAGGGCGACGGGCTCAGGCTGATCGACGTCTGGCGCGCGCGGGTGGCCGACAACCTGTTCCACGACTTCGCCGGCACCACCAACGAGTTCAACCACAACGACTTCATCCAGATGTGGCCGAGCGAGGCGACGGCGACGATCCGCGAGGTCACGATCGAGGACAACGTCTTCGACACCGGCAACGGCGCCTCGATCCAGGCCATCTTCATGGGCAACCCGCGCGACCGCACCGGCGAGCACGCCGCGTTCCGCGATCTCGTGATCCGCAACAACCTGATCTACAGCGCCTCGGCCAACGGCATCGGGGTGCATTCCGCCGACGGCGTCACGATCCAGAACAACACGCTCCTGTGGAACACCCAGGCCTTCGTGGTGAAGGCGGACGGCAACACCTCGTTCCCGCCGCGCATCTTCGTCGGGCCGACGGTGGCCAACGCGCTGGTGACCGACAACGTGGCGCCGCGGATCATCCTGCGCGGCACCGGCGGGCGGGACGGATCCAACGTGGAGATCAGCTGGGAACCGGGCAGCCCGTACTACGTCGACCGCCACTTCACCGACGTCGCCCGCGGCGGCGACATCGGGCCCGGCGGCTGGCGGCTGCGCGACGGCAGCCCGCTGGTCGGGCTCGGCGCGGCGGTGACGCAACCCCGCGCACCCTGACCGCGGACGAGGGAAAAACCGGCGGCAGGGTCAAAAGTTCGAGCCACGGCCGCCATCGGAAAGCCATCAACACCGGGTCAAGACCCGGAACGGGATACCAGGGCAGACATGTACGGCAACGGGGCAATCACGGCAGGGAACGGCGGCGCGCTGCGCCGGACCGCGGGCGCAGCACCGGCCTCCGGGCTGAGCCCGGTCGTCTACCTGACGATGTTCGCGCTCATCACCCCGGTCTACTTCAACGTCGGGTCGATCCTGCTGACGCCGTCGCGGATGCTGTTCCTGATCCTGATCCCGCTGCTGACCGTGCGCCTGCTGATGGGGCATTTCGGCAAGATCACCTTCATGGACAAGCTGATCTTCTTCAAGATGGCCTGGATGGTGCTGTCGATCGCGATCAACAACCGCAGCGCCCTCGTCAGCTTCGCGGGGATGAACATCACCATCATCCTCGGCGGCTACCTCGTCGGGCGATGTTTCATCCGCAACGCCGACCAGTACGCCAGGTTCACCCTGTTCTACGCCACCATCGTGCTGTGCATGCTGCCCCTGGCGATTTCCGAGGCGATCACCGGCGACATGATCATCCCGCCGCTGATCGACAGCCTGTCCGGCGTCTACAGCCACCAGGACGTGGATTACGAGCGCCGGCTCGGCTTCGACCGGGCGCAGGTGCTGTTCTCGCACCCGATCCATTTCGGCCTGTTCTGCTCGGCGGTCTTCGCGCCGCTGCTGTTCGGCCTGCGCCACCGGCTGAAGACCGCGTTCCGGTGGGTCATGTCGGTCGGCGTGGGGCTGGCCTGCTTCTTCTCGGTGTCGTCGGGGCCGTTCCTGTCGCTGATGCTGCAGATCATCCTGCTGAGCTACGCGACGGTCTTCGGCAAGTTCATGGGCAAGTGGAAGTTCCTGATCTACTCGTTCACGATCGTCTACGTGATCCTCGACCTGCTGTCGTCGCGGCCGGCCTACCTGATCGTCATCACCCGGCTCGCCTTCAACAGCGCGACCGCGTTCAACCGGCAGTTCCTGCTCGAACACGGCACCCGGCAGATCGAGCGCACGCCGTTCTTCGGCATCGGCCAGCGGCCGCTGAACCTGCCGATCTGGATGAGCCAGAGCATCGACAACTACTGGCTCGCCGACGCCGTCGCCTACGGCCTGCCGGTGATGCTGGCGCTGCTCGGCGGGCTGGTCGCGGTGCTGGTGGTGCTGGCGCGGCGCGACTTCTCGCAGGACCCGGACCTGAAGGCGATGCGGGTGGGCTGGTCGGTGATGATCGTCAGCCTGATCTTCACCCTGGCCACGGTCGCGATCTGGGCCGAGATGAGCTCGCTCGTCTACCTCTCGATCGGGTCGGGGCTGTGGATGCTGACGGTGCCGACACGGGCGGGCTCGGACGAGGCCGCGTCCGAGGCCGAGGCCGAGCCGCCCCCGACGAGCCGCTACACGCGGTTCCCGAAACCGGGGACGGTGTGATGGCGACGGATACCGCGACCGGCAAGGAGACAGTGATGGCCGACCAGAACGCCGCGGCGGCGCCGCTGAAGGCGAAGCGCCGCGGGCTGAACAAGCTCGGCGCCCTGCGCAACGCGATCGTCGACCTGCGCCGCTGGATGCTGGTGCGGATCTGGGGCATGGACATCCACCCGACCGCGCAGATGTCGCTGAGCGCGAAGTTCGACAAGACCTTCCCGGTCGGCGTCCACCTGGGCGAGAAATCCTACATCGCCTTCGAAAGCCGGATCCTGTGCCACGACCGCACCCGCGGGCTCTACCTGCACACGCGGATCGGCAAGAACTGCTTCATCGGCGGGCGGTCCCTGATCATGCCGGGGGTGGAGATCGGCGACAACTGCGTGATCGGCGCGGGCTCGATCGTGACCAAGTCGATCCCGCCGCGCTGCATCGCCGCCGGAAACCCCGCGCGGGTCCTGCGCGAGAACATCGAGGTCGGGGAATACGGCCGCTTCGTCGAGGCCGACGAGACGGAATCGCGCCTGGCCGAGCAGGGCCTGGCCTGAGGCCCGGCCGCGCCTACTGCGCGGCGGTCCGCAGCGCCGCCTCGGCCCCGGCGGGTTCGGGCGGCATCTCGTAGCGCGACAGGTCCACCGGCCGCACCATCAGCGCCGCGAGCCGGGCGTTGGATTCCGCGAAATGGCCGGCGAAGCGGGACCGGACGTGATCGGTGACCGGCTTCCGGGCGCCGAACAGCTTCGGGAAGGGCGGCCGCCGCACCAGGTAGCCGACGGCGCGGTAGAGCCCGTCGGGGGTATAGCCGAACGACACCGGCGGGGTCGGGTTGATGACGCTGCGCTGGACGTGGTTGATCCGCCTGAGCACCGGCACCGCGAACTCGGGGTAGCTCGCGCCGCGGACGCCGCGCGCATCGGGGTCGAGCCCGTCGAAGGCGGTGGCCCCGGCGAAGGCCGCCAGCGCCGCCGCCGCCGCCTCCATGTCCGCGGCCAGGCTCTCCTGGGTCAGGATGTAGACGTTCTCGGCGCCGAACAGGTCCTGGTAGAGCGCGATCAGCCGGTCGTACTCGAAATGCTCGGGCCGGAAGCCGAAGAAGCCGGGCACGTCGGTGCCGTCGAAGAAGGTCTCGCAGGGCATGGTGCCGCCGCGCAGCAGGTACTGCATGTAGACCGAGGGCAGGATCTTCAGCTGCGCCCGGATCGAGACCAGGATCTTCGCCCCCGGCGCGATCGCGTGCAGGCGGCGGGCGTAGTCGTCGCTCATCTGGCCGCCGTGGAACGGGTGGCCGGTCAGGATCTCGGAGGACACGACCGGGACATGGCCCGCGGGCAGGCCGGCGCTGCGGTCCGCGATCAGGTCCTGCATCGGCGCGGGATCGAACCAGAGCCCGTGCGGCTGCACCACGCGGGCGAAGATCTCGTCGTGGTCGGCCAGCATCCGGAACCCGTGCCGCGGCGTGAACAGCTGCGCCTGCATCCAGGTCGTCGCGGTCTTGTGGTAGCCGATGTGGATCAGCAGCGGGTCGGGCATCTTTGGCATGTCAGGTCTCGTACTTCAGCACCGAGCGGGCGCGCAGGTAATCGCGCACGTCGCGCATCGTCCAGAAACAGACCCCGAAGGCGAGCGCCGCGGCGACGGCGAGGGGCCAGCGGGGCAGGGCGGCGAGCGCCCCGATCGAGGGTTGCGCGGCATGGAGCGCGGCGATGGCGAGAAACCCCGCCGTGGCCGCGAGCGGCGCCGCCAGCGGGCCCAGGTCGACCCGGGCCCGGAGCCGCACCAGCACGAAGGCGGCGATCACGCCGAGGATCTCGCCGGCGGTGGCGATCCAGATCACCAGGAGAAGGTCGCCGGTGCTGATCGCGGCCCACCACGACAGCGGGATGCTGAGCACCCGGAAGGTGTTGGCGACCAGCGCGTTCTCGGTCTTGGCGCGCGCGATCCCGGCCACCGCCGGGCCGGCCTTGAACACGCGCATCGCCATCAGGATGCCGAGCCAGGTCATCAGCGGCCCGAGCTCGGCGTACTTGTCGCCGAGCACGGCCTCGACGAAGGGCTCGCCCAGGATCAGGACGCCGAGCACGAGGAAGCAGCCGTTCAGCAGGTTGGCCTCGATCGTGGTGCGCGCCAGCGGCTCGTAGCGGGCGTCGTCGTCCTGCACCGAGGACAGCTGCGGCAGGAAGAAGCTCTGGACGCTCTTGGCGACCACCATCGTCGGGGTCAGGGTCAGCGTGAACCCCATCGCGAAGATCGCGAGCGAGGCCATGCCGAGTTCCCGGCCGACCACCAGCTTCTCGCCGTTCAGGACCAGGAACAGCAGGATGTTGTTGAGCAGGAGCGGCCAGCCGAACGCCATCGCCCGGCCGATCACCGCGCGGTCGAGCAGCAGCCGGTAGCGCCGCCGCGCGACCAGTTGCGAGACCACCGCCTGCAGCAGCATCTGCGCCATGATCGACCACAGCATCACCCGGTAGTCGCCGTAGAGCCACCACAGCGGCCAGACCATCAGGAGCGAGACCAGCGCCGGCACGGTGAAGGTCAGCACGCCCGGCAGGTAGGTCATCTCACGGTTGAGCCGGTAGATGTCGAGATGCACGAGGCCGTTCAGGACCAGGGTGCCGGCGATCACCCGGTAGGCCCAGGTCACCTCCGGCACGCCGAGGAAGGCGGCGATCTGCGGCGCGGCGGCGACCAGCACCGCCGCCGAGATCACCGCGCGCATCACCTGGAAGCCCTGCAGCGCCGCCTGCCAGCGTTCCTCGTTGCCCTCGCGCGCCTGCACGATCTGCTGTTGCAGGCCGAAGGCGGACACCATCTCGATCAGCGCCATGACCACCGCGAAGGTGGCCGCGATGCCGTAATCCTCGACCGAGATCAGCCGCGCCACCAAGAGGTTGCGGAGCAGGGTCAGGAACGAGGCGGCGACGTTGCCGGAGAGGACGAGGAGGGCGGCGGAATACATGCAGCCCCCTCTCAGCCTGCCTGGACCGGCGGCTCAGTCCTCGTCATAGCCGTAGTACCCGGTGGTCTCGTCCTCGTAGCGGCACTGGTTCAGCACCACCCCGAGCACGTTGGTGTGTTCCGCGATCTCGCGTTCGCAGTTGTCGATCTCGGCGACGGTGGTCTTCTCCGCCCGCGCCACGATCAGCGCGCAGTCGACGTTGGACAGGAAGGCGCGGGTGTCGTCGCCGAGCAGGATCGGCGGCAGGTCGAAGATCACCAGGGTCGGGCGGTAGCGCGACTCGATCTCCTTCAGCCGGTCCTGGGTTTCCTGGTTCAACATGTACTTGGTCGGGTCCGAGGACGGCCGCCGCGCCATCGACAGGGCGACGTTGTCGCGCACCCTGAGCGCCTGTTCCTCGAACGGGACCGCGCCGGTCAGCATCTCGGTGACGTCGTGGGCGGGCTTGCAGGCGAGCGTCTCGGCCACCGCCGGGCGGCGCAGGTCGAGTTCCACCAGCATCGCGCGGATGTCGGACTGCCGCGACAGGCCGAGCGCGAGGTTGCAGGCCATCGTGGTCTTGCCGCAGGACGAGGACGGCGAGGTGATCGCCAGCCGCCGCCAGTTGTTCTTGCGCATCATCAGCAGGACCTTGGTGCGCAGGACGTCGAAGGGCGTCGCCGCGGCCCCGGCGTCGTAGGTCACGACGCGGTTGGCGATCAGCGCCTTCGGCTGCGGCTCGTAGGCCGGCAGCGCGGCCCAGATCTCGCCGATCGCGGCGGCCGAGCCGGGACGGGCGGCCGCCGGCCGCGGCCCGGGAACCACGCCGCCGCGCTGCTCGCGGGCCTTCTGCAGGGCTTGCTGAAGTTTCTCCATGTCGGCCGAACTCCGGTCAGGCGAGGCCGAGGCGGCCGAGGAGGCGCTCGGTCAGAAGATCGAGGGGAAGGTAGTACTGGTCGATCGCCCACAGCACCGCCGGCACGCCGATCAGCACCGCCAGCACCGCGGCCACGCGCAGCGACCGCCGCCAGAGCCGCCGGCCGGCGCTTTCGATGTAGGGCACGGTGGCGAGCGGCGAGATGCCAAGCGAGCGGGTCATCTCGACCGGGCGCCGCACCGAGCGGTTGAGGATCTCGAGCGCGATGAACAGGAGCGCCGCGAGCCCGAGCCCCGCGGCCACGCCGGCACCGGCGATCACCGTGCGGTTCGGCGCCGCCGGGCGGCTCGGCACCACCGGCGGTTCGATCAGGGTCAGGCGCTGGCCGCGGCCGCCGGTCTCGATCACCTCGCCGGCGGCGGCGTCGGCCAGCCGGGCCTGGGCCTGGTCGTACTGGACCCGGATGTTGTCGAGGTTGCGCTGCAGCTCGGCCAGGCGGATGCCGTTCTGCGGGGTGCGGGAAATCGCGTCGTCGAGCCGTTCCAGCTCCGCCCGGGAATCCGCGATCACCACTTCCAGCGCGCTGATGCGGCTGTCGAAATCGGCCACCAGAACGGCGAGCTGCGGGTCGGTGATGACGTCCTCGTCGGCGCCTTCCTCCACCTCGGGCACCGGCGGCGCCTGGGAGGCGATGCGGTCCTCGAGCTGCTCGATCCGGCGGCGCAGCTGCTGCACCTGCGGGGAGTTCTCCGAGAAGGTCAGCAGGGTCTGGTCGAGCTGGTCCTCGGCGGCGGCGAGCGCCTGCTGGTCGGGGGTGAGGGTGGTGCCGGTGGCGACCCGGCCGTTGGTTTCCTGCCAGACCTCGATCGTGCGCGCGCGGGTGTCGCGCAGGGCGGCGAGGTCGCGCTCGGCGGTGGCGAGCTGCGTCTGCAGGAGCGACTGCCGCTGCAGCCGGAAGGTCTGGTCGGCGGGCAGCGCGTCGGCGTTGTCGCGCTGGAATTCCGAGATCGCGGCGGAGCGGTTGTCGAGTTCGCGGCTGAGCCGGGCGACCTGCTGCTCGTAGAAGTTCAGCCGGCTGCGGGCGATGTTGCCGCGCTCGTTGCTGCTGGCGGCGGTGATGCGGGTGACGTAGTCGTTGACCACGTCGGCGGCGATCTGGCCGCTGCGGGCGGTGAAATCCACCGTCATGATCGCGGGCATCGGCCCGGTGCGGCGGCTGTCGCCGCCCTCGCCCCAGATGCTGGTCGCCGACCACATGCCGCCGTGGACCTCGTCGGGGGACATGCTGCTCATGTTCTCGAACACGTCGTGATCGTGGGCGATCTCGATCAGGTTGGCGCGGGTCATCAGCTCGGTCCGGCGCAGCTCGATCTCCTCGAGCGGGGCGATGTCGACGGTGATGCCGTCCTGGATCTGCGGCGGTTCGACCAGGAGCCGCGCGGTGGAGCGGTAGACCGTCGGCAGCCGCATCGCCGCGGCGATGCCGATCGCCGAGCACACCAGGATGATCAGCAGCATCACCGGGGCACGCCGCACGAGCAGGCGGCCGTAGAAACGGATCTCGGAATTCATTCGGCGGCGTCCTTGGCGGGTTCGGCGGTGGTCAGGAAGATGCCGTCGCCGAGCACCTCCTCGACGGTGGCGGCCTCGACCGAGGCCTGGTCGGCGGTCACCGCGTAGACCATGGAGAAGTCGGCGAGCTTGTTGATCAGCCGCGGCACCCCGCCGGACTGCCAGTAGATCAGCTCGATCGCGGCGTCGGAGAATTCCCTGCCGGTGCCGCCGGCATGTTTCAGGCGGTGGCGGATGTAGGCCTCGGTCGCCTCGAGGTCGAGCGCCGGGATGTGGTAGCTGGCCGAGACCCGCTGCGCGAACTGGCGCAGGTCGTGGCGCGTGATCATGTCGCGCAGTTCCGGCTGCCCCACCAGGATGAGCTGCAGGAGCTCGTCCTTGTTGGAGTTGATGTTGGTCAGCATCCGCAGCTCTTCCAGCCCCTCGAAGGAGAGGTTCTGCGCCTCGTCGATGACCAGGAGCACCCGCCGTCCCTCGGCGTACTGCTCGATCACGAAGTCCTGCAGGAGCTGGAACTTGGACACGTAGTCGGTGCCCGGCGCGGCGACGATGCCGAGCGCGTTCAGGACCCATTGCAGGAGTTCCCCGCGCGAGCCTTGGGCATTCGAGATGAGACCGACGACGGTGTCCTCGTCGAAGTTCTTCAGCAGCTTTTGCAGGAGCGTGGTCTTGCCCGCGCCGACCTCGCCGGTGATCACGGTGATCGGGGCGCGGGTCATCACCCCGTATTCCAGAACCGCGTATGCCCGCTTGTGGGCCGTGGACCAGTACAGGAAGTCGGGGTCGGGAAGAAGCGTGAACGGTCGCTCCGTCAGCCCGAAATGCTGTGCGAAAAACTCAGAACCAGACATCAGACACTTTCTTCGGCCAGAGGGGGGTCCAGGGCCGATGCCCGCTTATAGGCTCTCCCGGGCGCGGATGCACGCAGCAAAGGCGCACAATGCGTTCCTGTGCGCGAAACGACGCACCCCTTCGCGCAGCCGTTCGCGCGGCGCGCGGGGACGCGCCGGCCGGTCGTGATTCGAGACCCAAAAGGGGCAGAAACGTGGTCGTTGTTCCGTTCATCGCGACAAAAAGGGAGCCTTCGGGGGCACTGTTTGGACCAGCGATGTGCAGATTTTCCCTACCCGGTGTTGCACCGCGGCATAAACTCCGCACGGCTTCGAGGTTAATCGCCCAAAAATTAAGGTTTTCACAAAAAATTCACGCCCCCCCGGCCGGCCGGGCAGTGGATTTGTGCGAGACAGCCCGTTCATTTTTCGCTAAGTAAAAAATCCGTAACTGGGGATTTCCGAGTGCGCCTTCTGGGGAAGGCATGTGTCGTCTGGGGAACCGTCTGTCTGCATCCCGCGTCCTTCTACCGAGGCCGGGTCTCTGCAAAGCGCGATGGATCTTGGCGTCCACACGAGCCGGATGGGTTCCCTGTGTGTTGTAGCTCGCCGCCCGACGGAGCGGCATACGTGTAAAGGTAGCAGGGTATTTCATGACTCTTGTCGCACGCGATCTGACCAAGGCCGTCCCGGCCCCGTCGCCGCAGCAGACCCGCCCGATTTCGGCGGCCCGCACCCCCGCCGCTTCCGCAGCCCGCACCGCCGCCGTCTACCGCGGCGGGCTGAAACGCGCATTCGACATCCTGCTCGTGATCCTGGCCGCGCCGATGTGGCTGCCGCTGGTCGCGCTCTGCGCCGCGGTCGCCGCGACCGACGGCCACAACCCGTTCTTCTTCCAGCAGCGGCTCGGCCGCGGCGGCCGCAGCTTCCGGCTGTGGAAGCTGCGCACGATGGTGCCGAACGCCGACGCCAAGCTCGAGGCCTACCTGGCCCGCGACCCCGAGGCCCGCGCCGAGTGGTCCGCGAACCAGAAGCTGAAGCACGACCCGCGCATCACCTTCTTCGGCCGCTTCCTGCGCAAGACCTCGCTCGACGAGCTGCCGCAGCTCATCAACGTGCTGAAGGGCGACATGAGCCTCGTCGGCCCGCGCCCGATGATGGTGACGCAGAAGGATCTCTACGACGGCAGCGCCTACTACGAGATGCGCCCCGGCCTGACCGGCCTGTGGCAGGTCTCCGAGCGCCACGAGAGCCTGTTCTCGGACCGCGTGCGCTACGACAACGACTACGCCGCGACGATGTCGCTCCGCACCGACATCAAGGTGCTGGTCCAGACCGTCGGCGTGGTCCTGCGCGGCACCGGCTGCTGAGCCGCCGACACCCGCCGAGGCATCGACAGGGCCGCCCCGACAGGGCGGCCTTTTTCCGTCCGCCATCCTTGGCGGCGGGGCGCAAAACCCATTAGAAGCGCCCCCGGGGGAGCGTCCAGTCACGCCATCGAGGTTGCCATGACCGCCATTCGCCGCCTGATCCTGCTCGCGCCGCTGGTGCTGGCGCTCGCCGCCTGCCAGAATTCCGAGGAGCGCGCGGAGGAGCATTACCGGAACGCGCTGGAGCTGCTGGAGCAGGGCGATCTCGACCGCGCGACGGTGGAATTCCGCAACGTGTTCCAGCTCGACGGCACCCATACCGAGGCCCGCCGCACCTACGCCGCCGCGATTCGCGCCGCCGGCCGTACCCAGGAGGCCTACAGCCAGTACCTGCGGCTGGCCGAACAGCTGCCCGACGATCCCGAGGCCCGCATCGCCCTGGCCGAGATGGCGGTGGAGGCGCAGGACTGGGAACAGGCGCGGCTGCACGGCGCCCGCGCGGTGGAACTCGCCCCCGACGACCCGCGGGCGGCGGTGATCGGGATCGCGCTCGACTACTTCGCCGCGATCGAGGCCGGGGACGCCACCGCCCGCCGCGAGGCCGCCGACCGCGCCGCTTCCCTGGCCGCCGAGGCGCCGGAGAACATCGTGCTGCGGCGGCTGATGATCGACACCGCGCTGCGCGACGGCGACACCGGCGCCGCGATGGCGATCATCGACGAGATGATCGCGCTGCGGCCCGCGGACCGCGGGCTCTACGACGTGCGGCTGGCGCTGCTGGCCCAGGACGAGGACCAGGACGGCGTCGAGGCGCAGCTGCGGGAGATGACCCGGCTGTTCCCCGAGGACGAGACCGTGACCGCGATGCTGCTGCGCTTCTTCGTGGCCGAGGGCGACACCGACGCCGCCGAGGACTTCCTGCGCGAGCGCATCGCCGCGGGCACCGGCGACACCGACGCGCACCGCCAGGCGCTGATCGAGATCCTGCTGCGCGCCCGCGGCCCCGAGGCGGCGCTGGCCGAGCTCGACGGGCTGGCCGGCACCGAGGCCGACGGCATCTTCTACCGCACCCTCGCCGCGACGATCCGCTTCGACACCGGCGAGCGCGAGACCGCGGTGGCTGACCTGCAGGCGCTGATCGACGGCAACCCGCCCTCGGCCGCGCGCAACACCGCCCGCGTGACCCTGGCCGAGATGCTGCTCAGGACCGGCAACCCGGTCGGCGCCCGGCGGCTCGTCGGCGAGGTGCTGGAGGAGGACGCCGAGCAGGTCGACGCGCTGAAGCTGCAGGCCGGCTGGCTGATCGACGGCGACCAGGCCGACGCGGCCATCGGGCTCCTGCGCACCGCGCTGCAGGCCGCCCCCGGCGATGCCGAGGCGATGACGCTGATGGCCCGCGCGCACCAGCGCAACGGCAACCACGACCTGACCCGCGAATTCCTGTCGCTCGCCGTCGAGGCCTCGGGCAGCGCGCCCGAGGAAAGCCTGCGCTACGCCGCCTTCCTGCAGGAGGAGGAGCGCTTCATCCTCGCCGAGGAGGTGCTGATCGACGCGCTGCGCCTGTCGCCGGGCAACATGGACCTTCTGACCCCGCTCGGCCGGCTCTACCTGGTGATGGAGGACTGGCCGCGGGCGGAGCAGGTCGAACGCAGCCTGCGCTCGCTCGGCACCGCCGACGCCGAGGCCCGCGCCGACGAGATGCAGGTCTCGCGGCTGGCCGCGCAGGGCCGCACCGAGGACGCCATCGCCTTCCTCGAGACCCTCGCCGGCGAAAGCGAGGACCGCGACATCGGCGTGCGGATCGCCGTGGTCCGGGCGCGGCTCGCCGCCGGCGACACCGAGGCCGCCCTGTCCGAGGCCCGCACGCTCGCCGAGGACAACCCCGACACGCCGCTGCTCGTGTTCACGCTCGGCCTGACCGAGAGCGCCGCCGGCAACCACGCCGCCGCCGAGGCGGCGTTCCGCGAGGTGCTGGCCATCGACGACACCGCCGAGCGGGTCTGGATCGAGCTGATCCGCGCGCTCTACGCCCAGGGCCGGATCGACGAGGCCGAGGCGGCGATGGAGGAGGGGCTCTCGGTGCTGCCGGGCGGGATCAACCTGCTCTGGGCCCAGGCCGGATTCCGCGAGCGCCGCGGCGACATCGAGGGCGCGATCGCGATCTACGAGGAGCTCTACCAGCGCGCCTCGGATTCGCTGGTGGTGGCGAACAACCTCGCCAGCCTGCTGTCAAGCTACCGCGACGACGAGGAGACGCTGGAGCGCGCCTGGACCATCGCCCGCCGCCTGCGCGGGACCGACGTGCCGGCGTTCCAGGACACCTACGGCTGGATCGCCTTCCGCCGCGGCGAGGTCGAACAGGCGCGGGACTACCTCGCAGACGCCGCCGCCGGCCTGCCCGACGACCCGCTGGTGCGGTTCCACTACGGCATGGCGCTGGCCGCGCTGGAGGAGAACGAGGCCGCGCTCAGGGAATTCACCCGCGCGGTGGACATCGCCGGCCCCGACGACCCGCGCGACCAGTTCGAGACCGCCCGCGCGGAGATCGCCCGGCTGGAGGCGCTGCTCGCGTCGGATGACGCGGTGGATGACGGGGCAGGTGACGGGGCAAGTGACGGGGCGGACGACGACGCGGCCGGGGACGGCGCCGGCGGCACGGACGGTGCCGGCGAGTGAGCCCGGGCCGGATCGCGGCGACAGAACCGGCGGGGGAGGCCCGGACGGGCAGCGAATCGGCGGCATCCGCCTGTAACATGAAGGAAACAGGGTCCGGACCAATCCCGGGCGCTGTCCAAGAAAGGCCATTTTCACCGCCGAGGAAATCGGTCACAACGCTTATGCACGTTTGAGGAGAGAGCGATGAAATCCCTGATCCTGACTCTCGTGGCGATCTTCGTCGCCAGCGCGGGCCTGGCCCAGGACGGCTACCGCGTCCGCCCGGGCGACGTCCTGAGCATCGAAGTGCTCGAGGACCCGTCTCTGAACCGCGACGTGCTCGTCCTGCCCGACGGCAGCTTCAGCTTCCCCTTCGCGGGCACCATCTCGGCCGGCGGCCGCAGCGTCGGCCAGATCCAGTCGAGCGTGGCGCAGGGCATCTCGGGCAACTTCACCAACATGCCCAACGTCTTCGTCTCGGTCCGCACCCTCCAGACCGCGACCGGCAGCACCGCCGCCGTGGCCGCGCCGAGCACCATCGACGTGTTCTTCCTGGGCGAGTTCGCGACCCCGGGCCAGGCACAGCTCGCCCCCGGCACCACCTTCCTGCAGGCGCTCGCCGCCTCGGGCGGGTTCACCAACTTCGCCGCGCAGCAGCGCATCCAGCTGCGCCGGACCGACCCGGTCACCGGCCAACAGAGCGTGAGCACCATCAACTACCGTGCCATCCAGAACGGCGCCCGCCTGAGCCACGACATCGTGCTCGGCGACGGGGACGTCATCCTGGCCCCGGAGCGCCGGCTGTTCGAGTGAGGCGATGACCCGAGTAAAGCTTTCGGGCGTCCCATCCGCGTACACGATCACGGCAGGGGCGGCCCCCGCCCCCGTCGCCGCGGCCGTGCTGGCCATCGGCCTGGCCGCCCTGGGCGCCGCGCCCGCGCGCGCGCAGGACGGGCTGATCGGCCTGATCGGCGGGGTCACCGCCACCGTCGACCTGAGCTTCGGGCTGGCCTACGACGATGACGTGGGCACCAGCCTGACCACCGGCACCGTGTTCGGCCTGTCCAGCGTCACCCGCAACCAGGCGCTGTCGGTCTATGTCGGCGCCGACGCCGATTTCGGCAACGGCATCGCCACCGACGGCGGCAACTACGAGGTCCGGCCCTCCGCCGGGCTCGACTACGTCTACAACAACGGCGTGACCGAGCTGAGCTTCGCCGCCGCCTTCACCGAGACCGACGTGGACGGCGACGCCTTCGTCGACGAGCTGACCTCGACCGACCTGATCGAGGACGACGGCACGCTCGCCACCACCACCGTCGACGCCGGCCTGCTGGTCGGCATCGGACGGCCGGTCGGCGCCCGGCTCGGCTATACCCTGCGCGACCGCGACTACCGCGACACCGCCGACCCGGACCTGACCGACAACCGGCTGGAAACCTATTCCGCGGCCCTGCGCCTGACGCCGAGCCGCACGCTGTCGTTCCAGCTCCTCGCGTTCCGCTCCGAGGACCAGGACACCGACCCGCTGCGGACGCTGGAAGAGACCGAGAGCCTCGCGCTCGGGGTGATCTGGCAGCCGACCGCGGTGATCGATGTCGACGCCGAGGTCGCCTATACCGAGATCCAGACTTCGCTCCTGGGCGTGCCGGTGGCGACCGAGGACGGGCTCGAGGGCCGGATCGGCGTGGTCTGGGCGCAGCGCAACGGCAACTACAGCTTCGACATCGAGCGCGAGATGACCAGCCTCGGCCCGATCGACCGGGTCCGCGCCGGCCGGTTCCTGACCCTGTCGAACGGCGCCACGCTCGGCTTCGGGCTCGGCATCGCCCAGTTCGACAGCGGCATCGAGCGGCCGATCGGCAGTCTCGTCTACCAGCAGCCGACCCGCAACGGCAGCTTCGAGATCCGCGCCTCGCAGGACGCCGACATCGATTCCTCGGACCTCGAGGTGATGCGCGCGCTGGTTTCCGCGGCCTATACCTACAACGTCACCGCGATCTCGAGCATCACGGTCGACGCGAGCTATTCCTCGCTCGACTTCCTCGCCCCGGGCGCGGCCGACACCGAGGCCTCCGACATCGGGCTGACCTACCGCCACGAACTGACCGAGGACTGGGCGCTGGCCGCCGGGGTCAGCTACGGCGAACGCAGCGGCAGCTCCTCCTCGACCGACCGCAACGCCTTCGTGACGCTCCAGCGCACCTTCTCGTTCCGGCCCTGAGCGGATCCGCGCGCGGGCCACGCGCGGGATTGTTTCCCGCCCAGGCCCGCCGCCGCACCGGAATTTTATTGGTTCGGCAGGGGGGCCGACCGTATAAGGGCCGGGATTTCCGCCCCGTGCCGGCGCCAGCCCCAGGATGTGACCAGTGGATGCTTTCCTGACCCGTTTCCAGAGCCGCATCGGCGCCGCCTTCGAGGGCCGGCGCACCAATCCGGCCGGGCTCGCGCTGTTCGCGCTCGTGGTGCTGTCGTCGCTGCCGGTGTTCTGGTTCGGCTTCCGCTCGCTCGTCGCCGCGTGGTCGACCCCGGAATACAGCCACGGCCCGCTGATCCCGCTGATCTCGCTCTACCTGTTCCTGCGCGAGTTGCGCCGGGTCGAGCGGCCGGATCCGGCGCTGCCGGTGACGCGCTGGCCCGGGGTGCTCGTGATCCTCGCCGGGCTCGCCGTCGCGCTGCTCGGCAACATCGTGCGGATCCCCGACATCGTCACCTACGGCTTCATCCTGTGGCTCGGCGGGGTGGTGCTGACCGCGTTCGGCTGGCAGCGCGGCATCCGCCACCAGCTGCCGGTGATCCACCTCGTGTTCATGCTGCCGCTGCCGCAGTTCCTGTACTGGCAGCTGACCACCTTCCTGCAGGGGATCTCGTCGGAGCTCGGCGTCTGGTTCGTGCGCCAGGCCGGGGTGCCGGTGTTCCTCGAAGGCAACATCATCGACCTCGGCGTGCTGCAGCTCCAGGTCGCGGAGGCCTGTTCGGGGCTGCGCTACCTGTTCCCGATCCTGTCCTTCTCCTACCTCTTCGCGATCCTCTACCGCGGCCCGGTCTGGCACAAGGCGGTGCTCCTGCTGATGGCGGCGCCGCTGACGGTGTTCATGAACTCGTTCCGGATCGGCGTGATCGGAGTGATGGTGAACCGCTACGGCATCGAGTGGGCGGAGGGCTTCACCCATTTCTTCGAGGGATGGGTCATCTTCCTGGCCTGCGTCGCGATCCTGTTCGTGGTCGCGATGCTGCTGCAGCGGCTGACCCCGAACCCGCTGCCCCTGTCCGAGGCGATCGACCTCGACACCGGCGGGCTCGGCCGGATCTCGACCCGGCTGCTGGAGATCCGCGGCTCCGTCGCGATGGCCGTGGCCGGGGTCGCGACGCTGGCGCTGACCACCGCCTGGCTCGCCGCGCAGCCGGCGCCGCCGGATCCGATCGACCGCGACAGCTTCGTCCTGTTCCCGCGCAACCTCGAGGGCTGGTCCGGCGTCACCGCCGGGCTCGAACCCGAGATCGAGGCGGTGCTCGGCGCCGACGACTACGTCAACACCACCTACTTCGCCGAGGACGGCAGCGGCGGCGCGGTGAACTTCTTCTCGGCCTTCTACGCGCAGCAGACCGAGGGCTCGGGCATCCACTCGCCCGAGGTCTGCCTGCCCGCCGGCGGGTGGGAGATCTTCTCGCTCGACCCGCACACGGTCAGCTTCCCGGACACCGAGTTCGGCACCTTCGAGCTGAACCGCGCGATCATCCAGAACGGCCGCGCGCAGCAGGTGGTCTACTACTGGTTCGAACAGCGCGGCCTGCGCTACACCAACGACTTCTCGGCCAAGCTCGGCGTGGTCTGGGACAGCTTCCGCCACGACCGCACCGACGGCGCGCTGGTGCGCTTCGTCTCGGCGATCGGGCCCGGCGAGACCGCCGCCGACGCCGAGGCCCGCATCCTCGCGATCATGTCCGAGGTCCTGCCGCGGCTGCCGCGTTTCGTCCCCGGGCTGGAGCGTGACTGACCGGCGCAGGCGCAGGCCCCGGACATCGCTTGCCGGATCCCGGCGCGGCCCTGCATCCTGACCCCATGAGCGATACCCCCCGATCCCTCCGCCGGGGCCCCGGCGGGGGCCTTGCGGACCGCCTGTTCGGCGGCCTCGGGCCGTGGGCACGGGCGATGATCCTGGGGCTGGTCCTGTCCTCGACGGCGATCGAGGCGGTGCTTCTGGGCAGCGATCTGGGGCTCTGGGGGCCGGCGCGGCTCCGGCAGCTCGCCTACGATTACGGCGGGTTCTGGCCCGGGCTCCTGCAGGACTGGCCGGCGAACTATCCCGGCCAGCCGGCGCTGATGTTCCTGACCTACGCCTTCCTGCACGGCGGGCCCGGGCATCTCGCGGTGAACATGGTCACGCTCTGGTCGCTCGCCGGCGGCGTCGCGCAGCGGGTCAAGGCGCGCGGGCTCCTGCTGCTCTACCTCGGCTCGGCGCTCGGCGGCGCGGCGGGCTACGGGCTGCTGGCGACGGGCGTGCAGCCGATGGTCGGCGCCTCGGGGGCGCTGTTCGGACTGGCCGGGGGGCTCCTGGCCTGGGCCTATGTCGACCGCTTCAGCGCCGAGGCGACGCTGTGGCCGGTGGCGCGGGTGGCGCTGCTGCTGGTGGCGATGAACGTGGCCATGTACTGGGCGCTCGGCGGGCAGCTGGCCTGGCAGACCCATCTCGGCGGCTTCGCCATCGGGTGGGTGCTGGCGCTCCTGCTCGATCCGCGGCCGCGGGAAGCGGCGGGGTAGGGGGTAGCAGGGCGGGAGGCGGCCACGCGCCCGGCCCGCCGCCTTAGAACTTTCTTCAAATCTTCCTGATAGACCCTCCGCCCGAACGCCTTCAGCAGGAGCATGCCGGCCGTCTGTCCATGCTCCGACCCCCCGGCATCTCCCGCGCCGCCCGCCAGGAGATACCGCCATGTCCGCCCCATCCGGCCCCCGCCGCGTCCCCGGCACCGCGCCCGGTCCCGTCCACGCCGCCGTTCCGGCCGGGCCGGGGGGCGCGCGATGATGTACTGGCCGCGCCACTTCACCGCCGAGAAGATCGTCGGCGCGCCGGCCGACGCCGTGCCGGTCAACATCGCCGCCCCGGCCGTGACCGGGGGCGCGGTGCCGGGCGCGATCCTGTCCTGCACCACCGGCACATGGGCCGGGCCCGGCCCGATCAGCCATGCCTACCAGTGGCAGCGCGGCGGCGCGGACATCCCCGGCGAGACCGGCCCCGACTACACCGTCACCGCCGCCGACGATGCCGCCAGCCTGCGCTGCGTGGTGACCGCGACCAACGCCGGCGGATCGACCCCGGCGGCCTCGAACCCGGTCCTGCTCGGGGATTTCGCGCCCGCCGTCGCCGGCCTGCCGGTGGCCGCGGGGGAAACCGGGCTCGGCGGCGTGCTGACCGTCACCGCCGGGACGTGGACCGGGCCGGGCACCATCGCCATCACCTACCAGTGGCAGCGCGACGGGCTCGACATCGCGGGCGCGACCGCGTCAGACTACACCGTCACCGCCGCCGACGACGCCGCCGCCCTGCGCTGCCTCGTGACGGCGACGAGCGCCTACGGCGCCACCCCGGCGCCCTCGAACGCGGTCACGGTGCAGGATTTCGCGGCCCCCGCGATCCCGGGCCTGCCGGTGATCGACATCGCCGCCCCGACCCAGGGCCAGACCCTGACCGCCACCGCCGCCGCCCCGGTCACCGGCAACCCGGCCCCGGTCCGCAGCTGGCAATGGCTGCGCGGCGGCGCCGCGATCCCGGGAGCGACCGGCGGCAGCTACACCACCGGCGCGCTCGACGTCGGCACCGCGATCTCCGTCCGCCAGACCGAGACCAACGGCTTCGGATCGCCGGCCAGCGCGACCTCGGCCGCCACCGCGGCGGTGATCGAGACCGACATGACCCCGCCCTCGGTCGCCTCGGCCACGCTCGGGGCGCAGGGCGCGGGGGGCGACCTGCCGGTGGCGCTGACCGGCCTGTCCGAGGCCGCTCCGCAGAGCTACGCGGTCGCCACCGGCAGCGCCACCGCGCCGGACCGGGCGCAGGTGCTTGCCGGGCAGGACCATGCCGGCGTCCCGGCGCCGGTGGCGCTCGGGCCGCTCGACATCCCGCTGACCGGGTCGGTCTCGGTGCCGCTGCCGGTGGGGCTCGATGCCAGCCTGAACTGGTACCTCGTCCTGGGCGACGCCGCCGGGAACCATTCCGACCCGGTCGCGCTCGGGGCGCAGGCGGTGGATACCGCCGCGCCCGCGGTGCTGACCCGGCTGCCCGCCGACGACGCCACCGACGTCGCTCCGGACGGCAGCTTCGCCATCACCTTCGACGAGGGCATGGCCCGGACCGGCAGCGTCACCCTGCGGCTCGTGGGCGGGGCGGCGGTCGAGAGCTTCGACCTCGCCGCCGGAACAGGCGACGGCGGCGGCACCGCGGCCTGGTCCGCCACAAGCGCGACCGACGACACGCTCACGCTCACGCCCGGTGCCACGCTGGCGCCCGCGACCGCCTACTGCTTCCGCCATGTCGGGCTCGCCGACGGCCGCGGCAACGCGCTGCCGAACGTGACCGACGACACCACCTACGACTTCGTCACCGCCGCCGCGGGCCCGACGAGCCTGTTCGACTTCGCCACCGTCGACGCCGCCATCATGGGCAGGAACTTCCGCGTCTCGGCGATCTCCAACACGCCGGTCCGGCATACCGGCACGATCGCGCAGGCGGGCATCTGCGTGATGTCCTACCAGATGATCACCGGGCTGACCGATGGCACCGACTACCGGCTGACCCTGCCGGTCTGGACCGACATCCCCGGCCAGACCATCGGGCTGACCTACGGCACCACCGAGCAGCTCAGCGCCGCGCTCGCCACCGGGCCGGCGCAGGCGATCAGCACCGACGGCGGCGCGCCGACCCTGCTGACCATCGACTTCACCGCCTCGAGCGGCTACCGGCACATCGGTTTCAGGACCTCCCTGACCGGGACCGGCATGCTCACCCTCGACGCCGCCACCGCAGTCCTGGAGCAGATCTGATGCCCAACCTCGTCATCACCGCCTCGGCCGCGGGGACGGCCTCGATCGGCACCCCGGCCTTCGCCGCGACCGGCGCCTCGGGCAACACCGTCACCTATACCCTGGCCGCCGATCCCCCGGCCTCCGGCGCGACCATCGACCGGCGCGTGGTCGCGCTGGTCGCGGAGGACGATTACCTCGGATCGGAACAGGTCTCGTCGAACTGGTCGGGGCATCTCGACCCGGCCCAGACCATCCCCGCCTTCATCGGCGGCAGCCAGGCCGAGGGCGCGTCGAACAGCTACGCGGGGCTTCCGCCCGGCACCTACTACCTCGTCGCCCAGTTCCGCGACACCAGCTTCGACCCCTGGCTCCGCTCGGCCTGGTCGGCGGGGATCGCGGTGACGGTGACCAACAGCGACACCACCGCACCGACGATCGCGCCGGGCACGATCGCGCCGGCGGCGACCACGGTCACGCTTCCGGTCTCGACCGACGAGGCCGGCGGCACGATCTTCTGGCGCGTCGACCCGGCCGCGACGCTGTCGGCGGCCCAGGTGGCGGCGGGCGGCGGCACCGCCAGCGGGTCGCAGTCGGTCGCGTCGGCCGGCGCGCAGGCGGCGCTGGTCGCGGGCAGCCTGAGCCCCGAGAGCTCCTACCACTTCCACGTCTTCCACCGCGACGCGGCCGGCAACGAGAGCGCGGTCGCCTCGGTCGCCTTCACCACCCAGGCCGCCGCCACCGGAGAGCTGACGCTGACCGAGTACCAGGCCGACGGGGTGCCCTTCGCCTCGGGCGAACACCTCGGCCGGCTCACCGCCACGATCCCCTTCGCCGGCACCGGCACCGACGGCGTCGTGGTCGAGGCCCGCGTGGTGATGGCCGTGCCCGGGCTCGGCACCGTGCCGGTGACCGGCTGGAACACCGTCGCCACCGTCTCCGGCGGAACCTGGTCGGGCAGCCTGGAGGTGCCGTGGTGGCCCGAGGCTCTGACCCGCGAGGTCCGCTCGCAGGCCAGCCCCGGCAACGTGCTGACCGCCGCGCGCAGCTTCGAGATCGCCGAGACGGTCTATTCCATCGGCCAGTCCGAGGACGCGCATATCTGGAACACCTCGCTGTCGAACACGACGCCGGACGCGCTCATCGACTACCGCGAGGCGCTGGTCGCGGCGCTGACCCGGCACGGGCGCACCGGGCTCTACCGGCCGACGACGAAGCGGATCGGGACCGACCCGCTGCCGGCCGGGGTCACGCAGCTCGACGCGCTGACATGGGAGATCGGCCCCGGCTACGACGAGACCGTGCCGTTCGAGGACTGGTCGATGGTCGACGCCTCGGGGCAGGCCTGCGAACTGCGCGTCAGCAAGTCGGGCGTGACGGTGCGCAACTGCTACTTCTCGATCGCCAACCACAGCGGCAACGCGCCGAACGTTGCGTTCCGCATCTCCGACAACGCGAGCGGGGTGTCGATCGAGTATTGCGAGGTGCAGGGAAGGCCCTCGATCTCGGTCGCGAACATGAGCGAGGGGCGGATGGCGGCGGCGTTCCGGCACGACCAGAACGGTGGCGGCGCGACGGCGACCGCGGGCACCGGCAACCGGTTCTACCGCTGCCGCGCCTACAACCTCACCGACGACGGCTACAAGTCGGCCGGGGCGCGGATCATCGAATGCGTCTACACCGCGCCCTCGAACATCCCCGCCGGCCTGCCCGACTACGCCTCGGGCACGACCTATGCCGCGGGCGCGGCGGTGCGGGTGGCGCAGGTCGCCAGCCCCGCGGGTCCGCGCGACTACCACTACTACGTCTCGAACCAGAACGGGAACCAGGGCAACGCGGTCTCGCAATCGGCCTGGTGGACCCGCTACGACCCCCATGCCGACCCGTTCAACTACTTCGCCTGCCTCGAAGGATCGCTCTGCGCGGGCAACATCATCGACCTGACGCCGGACCCCGCCTACCTGCCGCCGGGCCAGCACGCCGCGACCGAGGCGATCGGTACCCAGTCGGGGCTGTTCATCACGCCCAATTCCAGCGGCCCCGGCGCGGCCTCGCCGTTCCGGCAGCTCGTGATCACCGGCAATCTCCTGCTCGGCTTCACCCGCGGGCTGACCGACCCGTTCGATGTCGGCCGCAGCAACTCGGTCTCGTGGACGCCGCCGGTCTGCTACAACAACTGGATCACCCCGTCCGAGCGCGGCAACGCCGACCGCAAGTACTTCTTCATCGCCTCCGCCGGCGACGCGATCCTGGGCCAGAACTTCGACCACGCCACCGGTGCCCAGATCCCCGACCCGCGCAACGCCACCGTCTCGGTCGGGGCGATCGACCACGTGCCCGCCAACCGGGTGCGGCACGTCACGCTCGACATCGTGCAGAACAACAGCGGCCCGGCCGACATCGGCACCGCCGGCGACATCGTCGAGGTGATCTGCACCGGCACGGGCACCGGCACCGGCGCGGCCGAGACCGCGGCGCTGATCAAGATGACCAACACGCTGAACGCCGAAAGCCCGCTCAGGCGCTTCGTCATCGCCCATTCGACCTGGCCCGGCACCGATCCGACCTGGGTCGCGGACGACGGCAACAGCCTGCGCCGGTCCTCGAACGAGGTCGTGATCCGCGACGCCGCCTTCGGCGATGCCGCCCCGGCGATCCTGACCTCGTCCTGGTTCGCCGCGCCCGGCACCTTCCGGTCGGCCTACGGCGATGCCCTTGCGCCGGTGTTCCTCGGGGTGAAGGCCGACGGGACGCCTTACGCGAACCCGCATGTCTACACCACGCACGGCAGCGGCTCGGCCTCGATGCCGATGGATTTCTCCTGGGCCGATCTGGTCGATTATGCCGGCGTCACCCGCTACGCCCCGCGCGGGCCGCACCAGTTCATCGCCTACAGCAACGAGGTCGAGAGCAACAACCGCGACAAGCAGATGTGCCGGCTGTCGTGGCGGGCGACCACCGCGGGCCTGCCCGGCCGCTGCCTGCCGCCGGCGCTGGAGGCCGTCAACTACCGGCAGGGGGACAATTCCTCGCCGTCGAACGGCGGGCCGACGCATCCCAACAACCGCCACAAGGAAGGGCTCGAATGGAAGGCGGCGCTGGACGCGCTGGCCTTCGCGCAGTCGCTCGGGATCTGCCGGGTGCCGACGCCGGAATTCGACCGGATCGCCTGGGCCGCGGACGGATCCCATGTCGAGATCTGGTCGAGCGCGGGCCCCGTCGCCACCACCGCGATGCGGCGCGGCGACCCCGCGCTGCCCGGAACCCACCCGCACTACACCGGCGCGATGGGTTTCCGGATCGGGCCGGACAACGACGACAACGTCAATTCCGCCGGCCACGGCGTGCTGGCGCAGAACGTCACGGTGGTGAACGGGCGCATCCGGATCCAGCCCAACGGCGGCAGCTTCGCCAACGGCGACACCATCGGCTTCGGCAACTTCGGCGGCCAGGGCGACGACGGGACGAACTATCCCGCCGACCCGCAGAACAACATCCACCGGCACCTGCCGGTGCTCGATGCCGATGCCGGGCCCTACAACGGGCCGGGCCTGCCGCTGAGACCGATGCCGCAGGCGGTCAGCCTGGTCGCGGCGGGGATTTCCTGACGCCCCGCGCATGACGGGCCGGGGGGACCGGGCGGGCCGATCCCGCCCGGTCTTTACATAATATCAATTATCCGGGCCGATCACTTTTGCGACCCCCGCCCGCGTTCTGCAGGTGAACCGGCCCCGGCGTTGCTGTATGATCGGGGCGGAGCATTTGTCTTTGGTATTCGGTGGGGGGGTCTTCATGAACATCCTTTTTGCAACAAATTCCTACGTCTACGCGACGGTCGGGGGGCCGTGGAACGTCGAGAGCCAGTTCGCGCAGCTGGCGCTCGAAGGCGGCCACACCGTCACCCCGGTCTACAGCCGCATCGGCGGCGGCACGGTCCAGGATCACTGGGAAGACACCTTCCGCATCAACGCCCAGGCCGAGCTTCAGACCGGCACCTACGACCTGTTCATCCTGAACGGCGTGTCCGGGCAGGAAGCCGGGTTCCAGACCTATACCGGGCTGTTCGAGGACCTCGCCACCGCCAACGGCACCGGGATCGCGCTGCTCGGCGGCTGGCCCGGGGACTGGCAGATCAGCCTGTCCGACCCGAACACCGAGGTCGAGGCCGAACACGCCGCGCTGTTCGGCACCGCCACCGCGGTCGGCACCGGCTACATCCCGGTTCCCTACGCCTACCGCGACCTCTACCTGGCGCTGGCGGCCCGCTACAACGACACCCAGGACGGCCAGCTGGTCGAGGACCTGCTGACCGCCGACAACGGCCACGGCTCGCATCTCGGCAACTACCTCGTCGCGACGATGCTCTATTCCTACGTCTTCGACGAGGCCCCGCCCACGACCTGGCGCCCCGACGGGGTGACCGCGGCCGACGCGAGCCTCGTGCGCCAGATCGCCTGGAGCCGGGTGCAGTCCGACGCCCTGCCCCATGACGGCCCGCCGCCGCCGGCGAACGCCGACCCGGTCCTGTCCATCGCCGGCGCGATCAGCCTGCCCGAGGGCGAGACCGACATCGCCACCGCGACCGCGACCGACAGCGACGGCGACCCGCTGAGCTTCTCGATCTCGGGCGGGGCCGATGCCGCGCTGTTCGCGATCGACGCCACCACCGGGGCGCTGCGCTTCCTCGCCGCGCCGGACTTCGAGGCCCCCGCCGACCAGGGCGGCAACAACGTCTACAACCTGACCGTCCGGGTCAGCGACGGGCGCGGCGGCAGCGACAGCCAGGCGGTCGCCGTGACCGTGACCGACGTGGCCGAGAACGGCGCGCCGCCGGTCGCCAACGACGGCTCGGGCAGCGGCACCGAGGACGGCACCATCTCGGGCACCGCCACGGCCAGCGACCCCGACGGCGGCCTGCTGACCTATTCGCTCGCCTCCGGGCCCGCCCACGGGTCGGTCGCCGTGCAGTCCGACGGCAGCTACGTCTACACGCCCGCGGCGGACTTCTTCGGCAGCGACAGCTTCGACTTCCGGGTCGCGGATCCGCAGGGCAACACCGATACCGGGCGCATCTCGCTGACCGTGGCCGGCACCCCCGACGCCCCGGTCCTGTCCGGGCCCGCGGCGGCCTCGGTGGCCGAAGACACGACCGCGGTCGCGACCTACGGCGGATCGGATCCGGACGGCGATCCGCTGACCTTCTCGATCGCCGGCGGGGCGGATGCCGCGCTGTTCGCGATCGACCCGGCCACCGGGGCGCTGCGCTTCCTTTCCGCGCCGGACTTCGAGAACCCGGCCGACCAGGGCGGCGACAACGTCTACGACGT
>WVSL01000027.1 GCA_015689685.1 Rhodobacterales bacterium HKCCE2091
CGAGGTCGACACGATGATGCAACGACTGGACAGGCGGTTGGAGGAGATTGGCTGATGGACCTGGGACTCGAAGGAAAGCGCGCGCTGGTACTGGGCGCGAGCCGGGGGCTCGGCGCGGCCTGCGCGCGGGAACTGGCGCTCGAAGGCGCGCAGGTGTTCGCCGCGGCGCGGACCGCCGACGCGATCGGCGACTGGGCGGATGCGGCCGGCGTGTCCGACCGGGTGACGCCGGTGCCGCTCGACCTGTCGGACGCCGCGGCGGTCACGGCGCTGGCGGAGCGGATGGCGGGCGAGCGCATCGATATCTTGGTGAACAACAGCGGCGGCCCCGCGGCGGGCCCGGCGAAGGGGCAGGACCCCGCGAAATGGAGCGGCGCGTTCGGGTCGATGGCCCTGCCGATCTTCACCATCACCGACGCGCTGCTGCCGGGCATGATCGAGCGCGGCTTCGGGCGGATCATCACCATCGGGTCCTCGGGCGTGGTCGCGCCGATCCCGAACCTCGCCCTCTCGAACGGGGTGCGCGGCGCAATCGCCGGCTGGTCGAAGACGCTGGCCTCGGAAGTCGCCGGATCGGGCGTGACCGTGAACATGGTCCTGCCGGGCCGGATCGGCACCGACCGGGTCGGCGAACTGGACGAGGCGGCGGCCAAGCGCACAGGCCGCAGCGTCGAGGAGGTGGCCGCGGCGTCGCGCGCCACGATCCCGGCGGGCCGCTATGGCGACCCCGCGGAATTCGCCGCGGTGGTGGGCTTCCTCGCCTCGACCCGGGCCTCCTACGTCACCGGCTCGATGATCCGGGTCGACGGCGGCATGCTGAAGAACCTCTGACCCCGGGTCATGCCCGCGGCGGCGGGGCGGTGGAGTTGCGGACGACGAGGCTCGTTTCCAGCAGGTGCCTGGCATCCTGGATCGAGTTGCTCTGCATCATGTCCATCAAGAGCCACGCCGCCGTGCGCCCGGCCTCCACCGTGCGGCTGGAAACGGTGGTGAGCGCGGGGTAGGTGGCGGCGCCCAGAACGTCGTCGCAGCCGACGACGCTGAGATCGTCGGGCACCCGCCGACCGGCCTCGGCCACGCCGGCCATCAGGCCCTGCGCCATCAGGTCGTCGAAACAGATCGCGGCGGTCGCGCCGCTGGCGAGAACGGCGGCGGTCGCCTCGCGTCCGGCCTCGAAAGTGGGCTTCTTGGCCGAGATCATCGCCATCCCGGCGCCCGTGCGCTTGGCCGTTCGGCGCACCGCGTTCAGCCGCTGCCGGTTCGACCAAGACGACCCCGGCCCGCTGACATAGGCGATGCGGCGATGGCCGAGCCCGGCGAGGTGGTCCACCGCGTCCGCCACGCCCGATCCGCTGTCGATCAGCACCCGCGCGATGCCCGGCACCTCGCGGTTGATGAGCACCAGCGGGATCCTGGCCGCGAACTCCGTGATGCGGTCGGCCGAGAGGCGCGAAGACACGAGGATCACGCCCTCGACCTGGCTGGAGAACCGCGCGAGCAGCTTGTCCTCCTGCCGCGCCTGTTCGTCGGAACTGCCGAGGAAGACGCAGAGATCGCCGGTTTCGGCCTGTGCCTGCGCGGCGCGGATGAGCGGCGGGAAGAACGGGTTGGCCACGTCCGGCACGATCAGCGCGATGTTGCCGTGCTTGCCGGTGCTGAGCGCGCGGGCGACGTGGTTCGGTACGTAGCCGATCTCGGCGGCGGCGGCGAGGATGCGTTCGACCGTCTCGGGGTTCAGCATCTCCGGCCGCGAGAACGCCCGCGACACGGAGGAACGGTTGACCCCCGCCGCCGCGGCGACCTGGCTGATCGTGGGTTTGCTTCGGTCGCTCTTCATCGCGGTTTCCGGGCTCCGGATCTTCACTGCCACGCGGCGGCGCGGAAGGCCAGCCGCATCACTTGACTTGCAACCGGTTGCATGAATAGTCGGGCGAAAGGATGACGAGACCGGGCCCGGACCCGGCGGCAAGCGATAGGGAAACGGACTGCATGGAGTCTATCGGGACACGGGACGCGCCCCGCAGGCGGGTGGTCGGGGCGGCGCAGGTCGTCGGGCTGAACCAGCGGGCGGAGATGGCCGACCTGGCAGCCGAGGCGATCGCCGCGGCGTTGCGCGACGCGCTCGCCCGGAAGGACAGGGCGCGCATCGTGTTCGCCGCCGCGCCGAGCCAGGCCGAGGTCCTTGCCGCGCTGGTCGCCGCCGAGGGGATCGACTGGTCGCGGGTCGTCGCGTTCCACATGGACGAATACATCGGCCTGCCCGAGGGCGCGCCCGAACGCTTCGCGTCCTGGCTCGACCACCATGTCTTTTCGAGGCTGCCGCTTGCAGAGGTTCACCCGATCCGCCCGGACGGCGACCCCGACACCGTTTGTGCGGAGTATGCGCGGCTGCTCGACGAGGCGCCGATCGACGTGGTCTGCCTCGGGATCGGGACGAACGGGCACATCGCCTTCAACGACCCGCCGGTGGCGGATTTCGACGATCCGCTCGACGTGAAGGTGGTGGAACTCGACCCGGTCTGCCGCCAGCAGCAGGTCGACGACAAGTGCTTCGCCACGCTCGGCGACGTGCCCCTGCGTGCCATCACGCTGACCATCCCGCGCCTGTTGCGGGCCGACCGGCTGGTCTGCGCCGCACCGGGCCGGATGAAGCGCGCCGCGGTGCGGGAGGCCCTGACCGGCCTGATCACCACGGACTGCCCGGCCAGTATCCTGCGGACCCATCCGGGGTGTACGATATTCCTCGACAGGGAGACCGACCCGGATGCCTGACCCCGAGACACGCATCGACGCCGACGCGCTCTGCGCGGGCTACCTCGACGAGATCAACGGCTTCCTCGCGCGTATCCGCGACGAGGAGCGCGAGACGCTTTCGCGGGCGGCGGAGCGGCTGGTGGAGCAGATCGCGGCCGACCGTCTCGTGCATGTCTACGGTCCCGGCGGACATTCCAACCTCGCCGCGCAGGAGGTGTTCTTCCGTGCCGGGGGGCTCATGCACATGAGTGCGATCCTCGACGAGGGCACGCTGCTGTCGGGCGGGGCGCTGCGGTCGATGGCGATCGAACGCACGCCGGGCTACGGCCGGATCGTGGTCGCGGACCAGTCGCTGGGAGAAGGCGACCTGCTGATCCTCGTGAACGCCTACGGGATCAACGCGGCGCTGATCGACGCGGCGGAGGAGGCCCGGCGGCGCGGGGTGTTCCTGATCGGGGTGTCGTCCCACGGGCACGCGAGGAACAGCGCGGCGGATCACCCGGCCCGCCACCCGAGCCGGGCCAACCTGCACGACGTCGTGGATATCGCGATCGACACCAAGCTGCCGGTCGGCGACGCGCTGGTGCAGGTGCCCGGCATGTCCGAGCGGATCGCCGCGCTGTCGACCTTCACCAATGCCTTCGCGCTGAACTGCCTGGTGATCCGGACGGTCGCGGGGCTGGTGGAGCGGGGCATCGAGCCGCCGGTCTGGCGGAGTGGCAACGCCCCCGGCGGCGACGAGGCGAACGCGCGGTTCCTCGAACGCTTCCGGTCCCGCGTGCGGTGGCTGTGAGCATGGAGGTGCGCGGCCGCGATCCGCTGACCGGGGAGGCGCTGTCGGTCACGGTGGAGGAGGGCCGGATCGCGGCGGTCGAACCCGCAGGGGGCGTGCCGGGCCATTACCTTTCGGCGGGGCTCGTCGATCTGCAGGTGAACGGGTATCTCGGCCGCGACCTGAACGGCGGCGCGGTGACGCCGGAGGACGTGCAGGCGCTCTGCCGCCACATGGCGGCGCGGGGCGTGACGACCTTCCTGCCCACGCTCATCACCGCCGCGGAAGAGACGCTGGTCCAGGCGATGCGGGCGATCGCGACGGCGCGGGCGGAGGATCCGCTGGCCGCCCGCATGATCCCCGGCATCCATGTCGAGGGCCCCGCGATCTCGCCCGAGGACGGGCCGCGCGGGGCGCACCCCGCGGCCCATGTCCGGCCGCCCGACCTGCGGGAATTCGAACGCTGGCAGGAGGCGAGCGGCGGTCTCGTGTCGCTGGTCACGCTGTGCCCGGCCCATGACGGGGCGCTCGGGTTCATCTCGGCGCTGGCGCGGGCGGGGGTGCATGTCTCCGTCGGGCACAGCTCGGCCGCGCCGGCGCAGATCATGGCTGCGGTGCGGGCCGGGGCGCGGCTGTCGACGCACCTTGGCAACGGCGCGCCGGCGACGATGCCACGCCATCCCAACCCGATCTGGACCCAGCTCGACCTCGACGACCTGACCGCGATGCTGATCGTTGACGGCCATCACCTGCCGCCGGAGGTCGTGCGGGTGATGCTGCGGGCCAAGGGGCGCGAGCGCAGCATCCTCGTGTCCGATGTCGTCGCGCTCGGCGGGATGCCGCCCGGTGTCTACGAAAGCCCGATCGGCGGGGCGGTGGAGGTTTCGGCCAGCGGCCGCGTCGGCATGGCGGGGACCGGGTTCCTGGCCGGGGCCGGGCTGACGCTGGAGGCCTGCGTGGCGATCTGTGCCGGGATGCTCGCCACCACGCCCGGCCATGTCCTGCCGCTCGCCACCCGCAACCCGGGGCGGTTCGTCGGCGGGCGGGGCAGGCTCGACGTGGGCGCGCCGGCGGACCTGTTTCTCTACGACTGGCAACCCGGCGACACGGCGCTGTCGGTGATGGAGGTTTATGTCGGCGGCGAACAGGTGGCGCCGTGCTGACGGCGGGCGCGGCCAGCGTCGACATCACCCCGCCGCCGGGCCTGCATCTCGCGGGGTTCGCGGCGCGGACCGAGCCTGCAACCGGTGCGCACGACCCGATCACCGCCCGCGCGCTCGTCGTGGGCGATACGGCGGTGGTGACGGTCGATCTTCTCGGTGTGCCGGGGGCGTCGGCCCGCCGCATCCGGGCGCGCTGCGCCCTGCCTGACGAGCACGTCGTCATCGCCGCCACGCACACCCACGGCGCGCCGATCCCGGCCTCGGGGCGCTACGCGGGCGACGCCGACCCGGCATTCGTCGCCGCGCTGGAGAACGGCTGCGTCGCCGCCATCGACGGGGCGGTGGCCTCGGCCCGGCCCGCGACGCTCGAAGCCGGGATGGGCCGCGAGACCACCGTGGGCAAGAACCGGCGCCATCCCGGCGGGCCCGTCGATTTCGCGGTGCCGGTGCTGCGGGTGACGGGGCGGGACGGCGGCGCGATCGCCGTCCTGACCTCCTACGCGTGCCACCCCGTCGTGCTTGGGGCGGACAATCGGCTGATGACCGGGGACTATCCCCATTTCGTGCGCGCCCGGATCGAGGACGTGGTTCCGGGTGCAGTCGCCATGTTCATGACCGGCTGCTGCGGGGACGTGAACACCGGGCATTCCGCCCATGCGTCCTGGACCAGATCCGCCAATGCCGACAGGACCTTCGAACGCGCGGAGGACCTGGGCGGCCGGATCGCGGAGGCGGCGCTCGGCGCGCGGCTGACGCCGCTCTGCGGGGAGGCGAGGGCCGCCGGGGCGACGGTGACGCTGGAGATTGAGCGGCAGGAATCCGAGCCGCTTCAGGAACTCGCCGAGCGTTGGCGCGCGGAGGCGGGCGGGGCGGACCCGGTCCGTCGGCTCGTGCTGGAGACGTGGATCGACTGGGCCGAGCGGTTCCGCGACACGCCGACCGGAAGCTGGACCGGGCGCGTCGCCGCGCTCGACTGGGGCGGTCTGCCGATCGTGTCGATGCCGGGGGAGATCTTCACCGAGACCGGCCTTTCGGTGCGCGCGGCCTGCGGGACGCGGCCGGCCTTCGTCACCGCGTATGGCGAGGGCATTCCGGGCTACATCCCGCCGGAGGGCGAATACCCGTTCGGCGGTTACGAGGTGGCCGAATCCCATCGCTTCGCCGGGCGTCCCGGTGCGTTCCGTCCCGGCATGGCGGAGCGGGTGGGGCAGGCGGCGCGGACCCTTCTCGCCGAGGTCACGAAAGCGGCAACCGCGGAATGAGTTGCGAAAGGCGGGCATCCGGGCCGTCGTGCCGCTTGACACCGCAACCGGTTGCATTGCAGCCTTTCAAGACCAATCAAACACGACAGGGATGAAGACCATGAACACCGAGACGACGGCAAAGCGTGGCCCGGCCGGCCGCGCGAGAGGACTGCTCCTTGGTTCGGCGCTGACGGCTTCCGCGCTGGCCGCGGTTTCGGCCACGGCGCAGGAGATCACGGTTCTGACCGGGTATCCGGAGCTCGAACCGTTCTACGAGCATGTCGCGGAGGGCATGAGCGCGGAGTATCCCGACCTCGTGGTCAACATCGAGCCGATCTCGCTGCGCGAGCACGAGCGCCGGGTCGCGCTCGGCCTGACCGGCGGGCTCGACGACGGCACCGTGATCGAGTTCGCCTCGGCGGGCGCGCAGCGTTTCCTCGAAGCCGGGCTCCTGCCGGCGGCGCCTGAGGACGTTGCGGCCTACGTGCAGGAAAACTTCGGCGAGTTCTTCGTCGACGGGGTCAGCTACGACGGCCAGATCTATGGCATCCCGCTGTTCCGGGGGCAAAGCGCGCTCTACTACAACACCGAGATGTTCGAGGCCGCGGGGCTCGACGGCCCGCCGACCACGATGGAGGAGTTCACCGAGTACGCCGACGTGCTGACGCAGCGCGACGACGCGGGCAACCCGACCGTCTCGGGCTGGAGCCTGCGGCTTTCGGGCGGCGGCCAGGGCATCGCGGAGAAGTTCTGGATCAACCTGCACCAGTTCGGCGGCACCGTGCTCGAACAGACCGAGGACGGGATGTGGCGCGCGGCCTATGCCTCGCCCGAGGGCGTCGCGGCGCTGAGCCAGTACCTCGACAACCTCTACGTCTACAACACGGTCACCAGCGAGATGCCCGCCGACGCCGAGGCGTTCGAGCGCGAGCAGACCGCGATGTTCATCCGGGAATCCTGGGTGATCGGCGACATCGCACAGAACGCGCCGGACCTGCCCTACGCGACCTCCGTCCTGCCGACGGGTTCCATCGCGCTGTCGCAGAACCTCTATGTCATGGGTGACGGCGAGGCCGCCGACGCCGCCTGGGCCTTCGCGCAGGCGACCACGACCGAGGACAACATGATCTGGCTCCTGGAGAATGTCGGCTGGCTTCCGAACCGCTCGGGGCTCGACTACGCCTCGGTGATCGAGACCACGCCGGCGCTCGACGCCTTCGTGACCTATCCCGACGACTACGCGTTCTTCACGCTGCCGGCGATCGGGCCGATCGCGGAGATCCTGACCCGTCTCGCGGACCAGCTCACGACCGCCTATGCCGACGAGTCGCTTGCCGGCGACGACGCGGCGATCATGGCGCTGCTGGAAGAGGCCGCGGAAGAGACCAACGAGATCCTCGACCGCGAAGGCCTTCTGGCCGAGTAACCGGGACAAGACGCCGGGGGCGGCCGCACGCCGCCCCCGGGACCACCCGCAGGAGAAACCGATGCTGCGCCGCAGGAAATGGATGTTCGCCGTTCTCGCGGTGCTGCCGACGCTGGCGATCTTCGCCTGGGTCCGGCTCTACCCGATCGCAGAGATGTTCAACCTCAGCCTCCGCGACTGGGACCTCCTGTCGCCGCGCCGGCCGTTCATCGGGCTGGAGAACTTCATCGACCTGTTCGACGACCGGCTGTTCATCGCGGCGCTTATCAACACGACGATCATCGCGCTCGGTGTCGCGATCATCACCATTCCCTCCGCCATCGTCATCGCCGCGCTGATCCATTCGCGCGCGGGATCGAAGCTGGCGCCGTTTTACGAGACCGCGATCTTCGTGCCCCATGTCGTGTCGCTGGTGCCCGCCGCGCTGGCGTGGAAATGGATCTTCGACTCGGAACTCGGGCCGCTCAACGCCTTCCTCGGCGTGTTCGGGATCGACCCGGTGGCCTGGCTGCACAATCCCACGCTTGCCGTGCTCTGCGTCATCGTCCTGTGTTCGTGGCAGGCGCTCGGCTATGCCGTCATCATCTACCTCGTCGGCTTCAAGAACCTGCCGGTGTCGCTCTACGAGGCCGCGCGGCTCGACGGCGCTTCGGCGCGGCAGTCGTTCTGGTTCATCACCGTGCCGCTCCTGAAGCCGATCACGCTCTACGTCTCGGTGGTGATCCTGATCTCGGGCTTCAACGTCTACGCGCAGCCCTTCGTGCTGGCTTCGGACACCCAGGGCTCCCCGAGCCACCTCGTGCGGGTCCTGGTCTACGACATGATCGAGAACAGTTTCTCGAACTTCCGCATCGGCTACGCCTCGGCCGAAGCGGTCATCCTGCTGTCGATCGTGATGATCATCACCGTGATCCAGTTCTCGATCCTGCGCGACAGGAGCGGCCGATGACCGCGACAGCCGAGGAACTGGCCGAAGGTACCCGCCTGCGTGCCCGCAAGCGGCGGCAGCGGCTCATGGTCGACGCCGGGCTCCTGGTGTTCTGCGTGCTGATGCTGATGCCGCTCGTGTTCCTGATCGGCAACGCCTTCAAGACGCCGCAGGAACTTTTGGCCTGGCCGCCGACGATCATCCCGCAGGACCCGACGCTGGAGAACTTCCGCATCGCGCTGGCGGAGACATCGCTCCTGCGCTGGCTCGGCAACTCCATCGCCTTCGCCCTGTCCTCCACCGCCGCCATCGTGGCCACCTCGGCGATCACCGGCTACGTCATGGCGAAGTTCCCGTTCCGGTCGATCAACGTCCTGTTCTTCCTGTTCCTCGCCACGGCGGTCGTGCCGTTCGAGGTCTACATGATCCCGCTCTATTTCCAGGTCCGGGCGCTCGGGCTGCTGGATTCCATCGGCGGGCTCCTGATCGGCTACCTCGTGATGAGCTTCGGGATCTTCCTGATCCGCCAGAACACGATCCACTCCATCCCCGACGAGCTGATCGAGGCCGCGCGGGTCGACGGGGCGGGGGAGCTGTGGATTTTCTGGCACATCGCCCTGCCGCTCCTGCGCGGCGCGATGGGCGCGCTGGCGGTGCTGGCCTTCTTCCAGGCCTGGACCGCCTTCGCCTGGCCGATCGTCGTGACGTCGCGGGAACAGCACTACACGGTCGAGGTCGGTCTCGCCCTGTTCCAGACCGGCTACACCGTGGACACGGGCCTCGTCAGCGCGGCATCGACCATCGTGCTGATTCCCTCGGTCCTTGTCTTCGTCCTCCTGCGCCGGAACTTCGTCCAGGGCGTCGCCAGTACGGGGATGAAGGAATGACCGGCGCCGCGACCTTCATCGCCGAGGCGGCCGCGCTCTACGAACGCGTCAACGCCGCGAACCTGTCCTGGGCGCTCGACCGGCCGCGGCTGGCGCGGGGGTTCCTCAACACCAAGTGCAACAGCATCACCCTGAGGGACTACGGGCCCGAGGACGGCATCCGCAGCCCCGAGCATGTCTACGGCTGGATGGCGGGCAGGGGGCTCGAGTCGCTTGCGACCCACGGCGCCTTCTTCGCCGGGCGCGACGCGGCTCTCGCGACCCGGGCCGATGCCGCCGCCCGGGAAACCTCCGCCAGCCTCGCCGACCTGCGCGCGGGCGACGGGCATGTCTATTTCAGCTACGACGCGGGGTTCGCGCCGGTCTACTCGCCGGACCAGGCGGTGATGCTGCCGCAGGCGCGGCCCGAGGGCATCTTCACCTATTCCGACGCCTTCGCGGCGAAGGGCCTCGTCGCCGCCGCCGCGGGGTTCGGCCGCGACAGCCTGCCCGGCCATCTCGACTACCTGATGCAGGTGATCGAAGCGGTCGCGACGGGACGGTTCCAGATGACCGAGCGAACCGAGCTGTCGGAAGAGAACCTCGCCGCCGAGCCCGCCGATTTCGGCCCGTTCATGATCCTCCTCGGGGCGGCGGAGCTTCTGCAGCGGTTCGGGCGTGCGGACCTCGCCGAAAGCTACGCGCCGCGCTTCATCGACCACGTCCTCTCGCGCCATTACGACCCGGCGAGCGACCTTTTGCGGACGGTCGAGGGCGGCGACGGCTGCAACGCGGGACACGGGATCGAGTTCGTGGGCTTCGCGCTGGCAGCGCTGCCAGTCGACGCCGATCCGGGTCTCGTCTCGACCCTGCAGGACATCCTCGTCGCCTCGGTCCACGCCGCCTATATCGACCCCGGCATCTGTCTCGAGGTCTCCGTGTCGACCGGGCAGGTGCGCAACGACTACTGCCCGTGGTGGTCGCTGCCCGAGACCATCCGTTCCGCCGCCCTGGCCTGGGAACGGACCCGCAGCGACGAGGTGCTCGCGGTCTGGCGGCTGGCGCACGAGGCGTTCTTCACGCGCTACTGGCGCCAGGAGGCGCGGATCGCCTACCAGACCCTGACCCCGGAAGGGCCGGTGGACTACATCCCGGCGACCCCGGACCTCGACCCCGGCTACCACAGCGGTCTCAGCCTGCTCGCCGCGATCCGGGTGGCGGAGCGCATGACCCCGAACGGAACGACAGGACGGCAAGATGGCTTCGGTTGAAATCCAGGAAGTGCGGAAGTCCTACGACGGAAAGACCGACACCATCCAGGGCGCGAGCATCGAGGTCGTGGACGGCAGCTTCGTCGCGCTCGTCGGCCCGTCGGGCTGCGGCAAGTCCACGCTATTGCGGATGATCGCGGGGCTGGAGGAGATCACCGGCGGCACCATCCGCATCGGCGGCAAGGTCATCAACGACGTCGAGCCCAAGAACCGCGACATCGCGATGGTGTTCCAGAACTACGCGCTCTACCCGCACATGACGATCGCGGAGAACATGGGCTTTTCGCTCCGGCTGGCCTCGCACCCGAAGTCCGAGATCGCGAAGCGGGTGACCGATGCCGCCCGGATCCTCGGTCTGGAGGATTACCTGAAGCGCTACCCGCGCCAGTTGTCCGGCGGCCAGCGCCAGCGCGTCGCGATGGGCCGTGCCATCGTCCGCAACCCGCAGGTGTTCCTGTTCGACGAGCCGCTGTCGAACCTCGACGCCAAGCTCAGGGTGCAGATGCGGGCGGAACTGAAGGCCCTGCACGCGCGGCTCGGCACGACGACGATCTACGTCACCCACGACCAGATCGAGGCGATGACGATGGCCGACAAGATCGTGGTCATGCGCGATGGCGTGGTCGAGCAGGTCGGCTCGCCGCTGGATCTGTACGACGCGCCCGCCAACGTCTTCGTCGCGGGCTTCATCGGGTCGCCCGCGATGAACTTCCTCGATGCAGCGGCGGGGCCCGACGGCCTGTCGATCGCCGGCGGCGGGACGTTGCCGCTGGCAGGCGCGGGGACCGGGACCGTGACCGTCGGCGTGCGTCCCGAACACCTCGTGATGGTCGCGCCCGGCGAGGGCATCGCGGTGGAGGTGCTGACGGTGGAGCCGACGGGTCTCGACACCTTCGTGCAGGCATCGCTCGGCGGGCAGGTCATCACCGCCCAGTTCCGCGACCGGATCGCGGTCGCGCCCGGCGACCGGATCGCGCTGACCACCGCCCCGGGCCATGTCCACTTGTTCGAGACCGGAACCGGCCGCCGCATCGAAACCGCGGAAGGGGCCTCCGTCTAGGCTTGCGCGGCAAGGCCCGGATGTTGCAAAAGCGGAGCCGGGCCCGCGCCCGGGCCACCGCGCCCGCCACCGGGCCCCGACCAGGTCTGCGATGCCCCTATAGCTCAGCTGGTAGAGCATCTGATTTGTAATCAGAGGGTCGGGAGTTCGAGTCTCTCTGGGGGCACCACCACCTTCCTCATCGTCCCGCGATCTCGACCGAGAAGTTCGTCTGCGCGCCTGCGGGCGGTGCGGGGAAGGGCGCGGCTGACGAGATCGTGGCGAGCGCGATGCGGTCGAGGGCGGGATTGCCGGAGGACCGCGCGATAGAAAGACCGCCAAGCGCGCCGGAGCCGGAGATCGAGAACTGCACGAGGGCCACGCCGCGTTCGTCGGTGCGTCGGCGGGCGCGCTGGATCTGTCGCATCACGAGGCCGGGATAGGTCGAGGCCGCGGCATTGCCGGCGGACTGGCCGGCGTTCCGTGCCGGTCCCGTTGCGGTGGCTGCCGCCGCTGCCTCGCCGGTCGGTTGGCCTCGCAGGGCATCGCGGTCGGCGTTCCCGGCGGCGACGGCCGGTGCCGGGGCGGGCGTCGGTTCCACGGCCGCGGCAGGGTCGGGGCGGCGCATGGGACGCGCGGTCGATGCGTCGGGCGTTCGGACGTCCGGGGGCGTCGCGGCAACAACGCGGTCGGGGGCAGGCGACGGGTTCGGGTGCAGCGGGGGCGAGGCTTCGAGCGCGGCGACTTGTGTGTTTGGAGGGGACGGGAGCGGCGTGACCGGTTCGGTCTCGACCGCGGTGGCTGGAAGGACGGGGTCTGTGCCGATTGCCGCCGGGGCCAGTTGCGCGGCGCCGGACGGGGTTGCCTCCACCGTCGGTTCTACGGTTCGGGCGTCGGCTGTGACGGGCTCCAGCGGGGCCTCGCTGTCAACCACGGGGCCAACCGAAGTCTCGGGCGGACGGCCGCTCACGGTTCCCGCCGCGAGGTCCGCGAAGCTGTCGCCGACGAGGGCGGTCTCCGCGCCGCCTCCACCTGCCATCGCGACCTGCTCGGGTCCGGTCCAGGCCGCGAAGGCCCCGCCATGAAGGCCGAGTGACAGGCCCAGGGCGAGGGTCCCGGCAAGGGCGCCCGCCGACCTCATTCAAGGCCCCGCTCGGTGACGATCCAGACCTCCTCGGCCCCGGCGTCCCGAAGCGCACGGGCAATGGCGACGAGATCGGCGGCGGGAAGGTCCCGGTCGGGGACGAGCCGCGGCGCGGGACCGGCGGCGTCGGCGAAGGCCGCGACCGTCACCTCCGCCCCGCGCCAGGTCAGCCTCCCGTCCGGCAGGACGACGGCTGCATCGGGCGGCGCGCTGCCGTCCAGCCCGGTAGTCCGGGCGAGCGTCACCCGAGGGTCGAGCGGCGGGGCGATGCTGCCCGCGATCAGGAAGAACACCAGCATCAGGAACACGATGTTGATGAGCGCGATGGTCGGCTCGCGGGTGGTGCGGGTGCGGGCGGCGCGGATCGGCAAGGCGGTCACTCCAGCACGCGGACGGCGAGGCCGGCGCCGGGCGGGACCGATGTCAGGACATCGACCAGCCGCTGCGCGGTGACCCCGTCCGACAGTTGTACCAGAAGCGTCGTGGCCCTGCCCGGCAGGGACGCGACCGCCTCCGCCAGCGCGGCGAGGGCGGTGTCCTGGCCGTTCAGCCGCAGGCTGTCCATGCCGACCTGCAGGAAGGCGGGCGGGGACGGGTCCAGCGCCCCGCCGCCCGTCGCGGTCGAAAGCGGGAGTTCGGCGAAGCGCGTGAAGGTCGAGGTCAGCATGAAGAACAACAGCAGCAGAAAGATCACGTCGATCAGCGACGTGACGGAAATCCGCGCGCGGCGGCGGGTGACTGGCCTAACCGGCATGGCGGAGGCCGCCAGGCACGGGGTCGGTCGCGGGCCGTTGCGCGACCGGGTGGAAGATCCGTTGCAGGGCGGTCTCGGCCAGGGCGCGTTCGGCGGCGGTGCGTGTTTCGAACCACGTCACGGCGAGCGACGCGGGCATGGCGAGCGCGAGGCCTGCGGCCGTGGTCATCAGCGCCACCCAGATGCCGCCGGCCAGAAGCGAGGGATCGACGGCGGTTCCCGCCTCCTGCAAGGCGCGGAAGGCATCGATCATGCCGAGCACGGTGCCGAAAAGCCCGAGCAGCGGGGCGATCTGGGCGACGCTGTCGAGGAACCGGAGGCCGCGGTCGAGCGTGTCGAGCCGCAGCGCCGCCTCCGCCTCGATCCGGGGCTTCACCTCCGGGTCGTCCGAGAGATCGAGGGCGGAGGCGAGGACCGGGCCGAGATGGCTGCGCGCCCGACGCAGGGCGGCCCTGGCATGGGGCGCGTCGCCCCGGTCCCACGCGTCGAGCGCCTGCAACAGCGTGGTATGCCGGCCGACGCCCGCGGCCGAAAGCTGCCAGACCTTCCACAGCGCGACGGCGAGCGCGAGGACGGACAGGAGCAGGATCAGCCCCACCACCGGCCCGCCGAGCGCGACGAAATCCTCGACCCTCGTCAGGACGGTCATCCGGTCACCTCCACGTCCGTGCGGGTCGAAAGGGTCAGCCCGGCCTCGCATCCCTCCGCCGCGATTCCGTCGCCGGCGCAGGTTTCGACCCCGTTGACGAGTACCTGTCCGAGATCGGCGCAGGCCAGCCCCGCCACGTCGAACTGCCGGACGCGGGGGCGGCCACCGGGCACGGCCTGGAAGTCGAACAGCGTCAGGCGCTCCACGATCCCCTCGCGGGTCAGGAGCACGGTTTCCAGCACCAGCGCCGAGATGTCGGCACCGAGCCCGTTCCGCGCCATTATGGTCAGGCGGCAGGCGCCCTCGGCCTCGATCACCGTGTTGAGCTCGATCGAAAGCGTCCCGTCCGGGGCGTCTTCCTGTGCCGCGAGCGTCCCGGCGGAGAGGAGCAGGGCTGCCAGCGAAGCGGTTGCGTGTTTCATCCGGGGCTCTCCGTTCAGAATTCGAAGGCACGGGTGAGCGTCAGTTGCGCCGAACGGCCCCGCCCATTGTCGCCGTCGAGACTGTTGCGGTAGGTCGCGTCGGCGAGGTTCTCGACCGCCAGATCGACGCGCAGCCCCTCCAGCGGGCCCCGTTGCGGCTCCCACGCGAGGAACAGGTCGTGGGTCTGGTAGCCCTCGAAATGCTCCGTCGGGTAGGTGATGTCGTCGGCGAAGTATCCGCGCCAGCCGTATTCCAGCCCGTGACGCGGCGCGCGGAACCCGGCCTGCAACCCGAGCGACCGCTGCGGGATCGAGGTCAGGCGCTGGCCGGTCAGGCTGTTCTGGCCGTGAACGTCGGAATAGGCGGCGCGGGCGAAGAACAGGGGCGACTCGTAGGCGGCCTCGACCTCCACCCCCCAGATCTCGGCCTCGCCCACGTTGCGGTAGTAGGGCGTGCCTGCGCTGCTGTCCCGCTCGATCAGGTTGGTGATGTCCGAGTAGAACAGCGTCGTGCGGAGGTCGAAGGCGTTGTCGCCGCCGCCGAGGTTCTGGCGCGAGAAGGTGAAGCCGAGTTCGTAGCTCGTGGCTTCCTCCGGGGCCAGCGACAGCGCCGGTGTCTCGCCGTCGCTGGTGTCGTAAGAATAGAGCTCGTCCAGCGTCGCCGTCCGCTCGGTCCGCGCGACGGAGCCGAACAGGCCCCATTCCGGCCCGATCTCGTAGAACGCGGCGATCTTGGGCGAAAACAGCACGGCGTCCACGTCCGCCCCGCCGGGGACGGAGGCATCGGGGCTCTGGCTCACGACGTCGATCCGCGCGCCGGGCACGAGCGTCAGCCCGCCGGGGAAGATCATCTCGCTCTGGACGAACAGGCCGAGCCGTTCGTCGGTGCCCTCGGGATGGAAGCCGAGCGGCCCCATCGCGGTTTCCGCATGCCGGTCCTGCCGCGACACCTGCGCGCCGAGGGTGAGGTAATGTTCGACCCCGCCGCCCGAGAGGTTCATGACGTTGCGCGCGTCCAGCGCGACGGTCTGGTAGGCGTATTCGCCATCCGCGAACAGGGGCGAGGGGATCGGGGAGGAGGCGTCATACTGGTCGACCTCCGTCCGCGTGAAGCTGAGCGTCACGTCGAGATCGACGAGCGGGTTGCCGGTGACCGGGTTCTCGTAGTTCAGCGCCAGCGTCTGGCTGCGCACGTCGCGGTCGATGGTGCCGAAGGCGAGGGTGCCGGTCTGGGAATAGGTGGCGTTGTCGGCGGAAGTGTCGAAGGCCGAGTAGCTGAGCGTAAGCGCCTGTTCCAGCCCGTCGCCGAAATGCAAGGTCGCGGAGGCGAGGCCGGTCAGGGCGGCGAACTCGGTGCCCTCGACGGCCTGGCCGTCGCCGTCCTGCCAGTTGCCGGAGGACCTGTGGTTGAGCGCGAAGAGGTAGTCGAAGCTTTCCGACGGCCGCGCGGCGTAGATGACCGAGGCGAGCGCGCCGCCGCCGTTGGATTCGCCCGACAGCCGGAACCGCAGCGCATGGTCGCCCGGCGCGGCGACGAAATCAGTGGCCCTCCGGGTTTCGAACGCGACCACGCCGCCGAGCGCACCGGAGCCGTAGAGCGTGGACGAGGCGGGGCCGCGCAGCACCTCGACCCGGCGGTAGAGTTCCGGGTCCGAGAAGAACGAGCCCATCCGGTACTGCTCGTAGAACTGGTTCACGCCGTCGACCTGCACGATGATCCGGCTCTCGTCCGCGGCGGCAAGTTCCCCGATTCCGCGGATGTTGAAGCTGAGCCCGCCGGGCCGGTCCGACCCGATCGACTGCGCGCCGGGCACGAGGTCGAAGATCTGGCCCACGGTCGATGCCTGTTCGCGATCCAGGTCGTCCTCGTCGATCACCGTCACCGCCTGCGGGGTGTCGAGCGCGACCGCCTCGGTTCCGAAGCCGAGGATCACCCTGCCAAGGGGGGTCACGTTGCTATCCTGGGCCCGCGCCGGTGCGGCCGCCAGCGCGGCCAGGGCCGCCGCTGTGGCAGCCGAACACAGGCGCAGGGCCGATGTCTCATGGGACATGTCGCCTCCGCGCGTTGCTTGTCTTTGTGTCTGAAGCTGGCGCGGTGGCTTGCCCGTGGCGGTCCCGGCGGCCGGTCTGCGCGACCGGGTTCCGGACCCCACTTGCGCCGGATACTAAGTCCGACTAAAAGCGTCAAGAAATATCCGGGGCCATCGCGCCCCATGCGCCAGCCAAGCCCCGAAGGGGCGGCCAGTCTGCCGAATTCCACCTTCGCACCAGACCGGAGCCCAAGCATGGCCGCGCCCCAGGACACAAATCGCCCCCCCACGCCCGCCGCGATTCGCGATGCGATCCGCGACAATCCGAAAACCCGCGCCCGCGACCTCGCGGCCTCGCTCGGCGTGCCGGAGGCCGCGCTCGTCGCCGCGCGGGTGGGGCAGGGTGTCCGCGCCATCGCGGCCCATCCCGACCGGCTGGTGCCCGCGCTGACGTTTCTCGGCGAGGTGATGGCGCTGACCCGGAACGACAGCGTGGTCAGCGAGAAGGTCGGGGTCTACGACAACTACGAACCCGGCGCACACGCCGCGCTGGTGTTGAACGGGGCGATCGACCTGCGAATCTTCCCGCGCCACTGGGTCTCCGCCTACGCGGTCGAGACCGAGGGCGAGACGGGCCCGCGCCGTTCGATCCAGGTCTTCGACGCGGCGGGGGACGCCGTCCACAAGGTTCACTTGCGCGACGGCTCCGACGTCGGCGGCTGGCAGGCGCTGGTCTCCAGCCTCGCCTTCGACGACGCGACCGACGCGCCCGACTTCGCCCCGCGCCAGCCGCCGGAAGTGCCGAAGGCCGATCCCGCCCGCGCCCCCGTCCTGCGGGAGGAATGGCGGCGGATGACCGACAGCCACCAGTTCATGCGCCTGACCTCCCGGCTCAGGATGAACCGGCTCGGCGCCTACCGGATCGCGGGCGCGCCCTTCGCCGAGGAACTCGATCCCGGCGCGCTCGACGCGATGCTGGTGGCGCTGTCCCGCGAACGGGTTCCGGCGATGGTCTTCGTCGGTAACCGCGGTTGCATCCAGATCCATTCCGGCCCCATCCATCGGATGGTCGAAACGGGGCCGTGGCAGAACGTGATGGACCCGGGTTTCAACCTGCATCTCCGCCGCGACCGGGTGGCGGAGGTCTGGCAGGTCGAGAAGCCGACACGCCGTGGTCCCGCGATTTCCATCGAGGCGTTCACGGCGGATGGCGACCTGATCCTCCAGTTGTTCGGCCACCGGCTGAAGGACGGCACCGATCACGTCCCGGACTTCGCCCGACTGGCCGCCGGGCTGGAGCGCCGCACCACGGCGGCGGCGGAATGACCGCGCGGGGCTGGAGCCGCCGTGCGGCGCTCGGTGCGGCCTGCGCCTCGGCCGGGCTCGGCTTTCTCGTGCCGGTCGCCGCACTTCGCGCGCAGACCGCCCGGGCGGGCCGGGTGGTGGCCATCGGCGGGGCGGTGACCGAAATCGTCTACGCGCTCGGGGAGGGGGATCGCCTGATCGGGCGGGATTCGACCTCCACACATCCCGAGGCCGCGCTGGATCTGCCTGACGTGGGCTACATGCGCGCGCTGTCGCCCGAGGGCGTCCTGTCGCTCGATCCCGACCTGGTGATCGCTGAGGACGGGGCCGGCCCGCCGGAAGCCATCGCCGTCCTCAACGCCGCATCGGTGGACTTCGTGACCGTGCCGGAGGGATTCGACGACGGGGCGGTCGGGGCGAAGGTCCGCGTCGTCGCCCGCGCGCTCGGCGTCGACGGCGAACCGCTCGCCGCGCGGATCGAGCGCGAGATCGCGGCCGCGTCCCGTGACGCCGGGCGCGGCGACCGGCCCCGCGTCCTGTTCGTCCTGTCGTTGCAGGGCGACCGCGTCATGGCATCGGGAACGGGCACGGCCGCCGACGGGATCATCGGGCTTGCGGGCGGGCAGAATGCGGTCGCGGCCTTCACTGGCTACCGGCAGATGACCGACGAGGCGGTGATCGGCGCGGCGCCGGACGTGATCCTGATGATGGACCGGGGCGACCACGCGGGCGGGCGATCGGACCTCGCGGCCCACCCCGCGCTCGCCACCACGCCCGCGGTGCGGAACGGCGCGGTGGTGCGGATGGACGGGCTGCTGCTGCTCGGCTTCGGGCCGCGCACGCCCGAGGCGGTGCGCAGGCTCGCGGCGGCGCTCGACACGGCGGCGGGGAGGGGCTGATGGCGATGGCCGGCAGCCTTCCTGCCGCGACCGGGCGCGGGGCGGGGGACCGGGCGGGGCTCGCCCGCGCCACGACCGCGGCTCTGGCCGCGCTTCTCGCCGCCGCGGCGCTCCTGAGCCTGACCACAGGCGCCTCCGACGCGTCGCTGTGGCGCGCGCTCGGCGACTGGGCCGCGGGGCGGGAGATCGGGCGGCTCGAACGGGTCATCCTGTTCGACATCCGCCTGCCGCGGCTGGCGATGGGTATCCTCGTCGGCGCGGCGCTCGCGGTCGCGGGGGCGATCCTGCAGGGGCTGTTCCGCAACCCGCTGGCCGATCCCGGCCTCGTCGGCGTCAGTTCCGGCGCGAGCCTCGGCGCGGTCGGTGCCATCGTCCTCGGCGGTCTGCTTCCGGCCTCGGTCGGGGTCGTGCTCGGTGGCCACCTCGTCTCGCTCGCGGCGTGCCTCGGCGGCTGGATCAGCACGCTCCTGCTCTACCGCCTGTCGACGCGGAACGGCCGCACCTCGGTCGCGGTGATGCTGCTGGCGGGGATCGCCTTGCAGGCGCTGACCGCGGCCCTGTCGGGGATCCTGATCTACATGGCGAACGACGCCCAGTTGCGCGACTTGACCTTCTGGGGCCTCGGATCGCTCGCCGGGGCGACATGGACGCGGCTCGCCGCCGCCGCGCCGCTGATCGTCCTCGCCCTCGCCGCCGCGCCGTTCCTCGCCCGCGCGCTGAACGGGCTCGCACTCGGCGAGGCCGCGGCCGCGCATATCGGTATCCCGGTGCAGCGAATGAAGAACATCGCGGTGGCCACGGTCGCGATGGCCGTGGGGGCGGCGGTCGCCGTGTCCGGCGGGATCGGCTTCGTCGGCATCGTCGTGCCGCATCTCCTGCGTCTCGCGACCGGGCCGGATCACCGCTACCTCCTGCCGAACGCCGCGCTTCTCGGCGCGACGCTGCTGATCGCTGCGGATATGGTCGCGCGCACCGTCGTCGCCCCGGCGGAACTGCCGATCGGGATCGTCACCGCGGTGCTCGGCGGCCCGGTCTTCATCTGGATCCTGCTGCGCAACCGCGGGACGCTGGACCTGTGAGCCTGACCGCGCGCGACATCCGGGTCCGCTATGGCCGGGCCGACGTGCTGCACGGGATCGGCGCGGAGATGGCGGCGGGCCGCGTGACCTGCATCGTCGGCCCGAACGGCTCCGGCAAGACCACGTTCCTGAAGGCGCTGACCGGCGACGTGCCGTTTTCGGGCGCGGTCGGCATCAACGGCGAGGATATCGCCGGGCTCAGACCCTGGGATCTCGCCCGGCGGCGCGGGGTGTTGCCGCAGGCGACGCGGCTCGCCTTTCCGTTCACCGTGATCGAGGTCGTGCGCCTCGGCCTCGTCGATCCCGGCCTGGCCCGGCGCGGGACGATCCCGCACGAGGCGCTCGCGGCGGTCGGGCTGGCGGGGTTCGAGGGCCGGTTCTACCAGGAGCTGTCGGGCGGAGAGCAGCAGCGCGTCCAGCTTGCGCGGGTGCTGACCCAGGTCTGGGAGCCGGTCGGCGCCGACGGTCCGCGCTGGCTGTTCCTCGACGAGCCGGTCTCGACGCTCGACATCGGCCAGCAGCTCCAGGTCATGCGGCTGGCGCGGGGATACGCGGACGCGGGCGGCGGGGTCGTCGCGGTGATGCACGACCTGAACCTCACCGCGATGTTCGCCGACCGGGTGATCCTGTTTCGATCCGGGCGCAAGCGGGCGGAGGGCAGCGCGGCCGAGGTTCTGCGCGACGACCTGCTGTCAGAGGTCTACGGCTGCCCCGTGGCGACCAACCGCACGCCGCCGCCGGGGATGCCCTACCTGCTGCCGCAGGCGATGGCGGCGGGTAGTGCGGTGTCTGGGGGCTAGGCCGATCAGGCCCCAGGCCGGGTCGAGGTCAGGTGCAGGTGCAGGGACAACGGGTCGAGGGGCTTGTACATCAGGCGCGATCCGAACCGGCCGAGCTGCATCGCCGCGGCGTCGGACCGGTCCGCGGTCATCACCCGGATGTCCATGTCGAGCCCCGCGTCCTCCAGCTTCTGCACCGCGTCGATGGCGGTCTCGTCGTTGTCGAGCTGGTAGTCGATCAGCGCGATTGTCGGCTTCGCCGGCGCGGCGCGACAGGCGCGGATCGCCTCGTCGGCGCTCGCGGTGGCCAGCACGGTCACGCCCCATCCTTCCAGCAGAACGGTCAGCGCGTTGCGGAAATCGAGGTCGTTCTCGATGATGAGCGCGACGTGGCCGTCGTGGCGCCAGCCGGCGGATACCGCGGCGGGGGCCTTCGGGGCCGAGGATCGCGGCTTGGGCGTGGCCTCGTCGAGCGTGACGCCGATGACCGTGCCCCGCCCCTCGGCCGAGGTCAGCGACAATTCGTGGCCGAGCGTTGCGCAGGCCCGCTCCACGATGGCGAGCCCGAGGCCCAGGCCCTCCGACGCGCTGGCGCGTTTGCCGAGGCGCTGGAACTCCTTGAACACGTTGGCCTGCTCGGCCTCGGGGATTCCGATGCCGGTGTCCCACACGTTGACGCGGATCCGCCCGCCCCGCCGCTGCACCCCGACGAGCACGCGCCCGCGATTGGTGTAGCGCACGGCGTTGGCGATCAGGTTTTGCAGGATGCGGCGCAGGTAGGCGGGGTCGGAACGGACCCGGACCGGCAGCGACCGGAGCCTGAGCCCGATGCCCTTCGCGGCGGCGGCCGGCGCGAATTCCGTCTGCAGCTTGTCGAGCACCTCGGCGAGGTCGACGCTCTGGAAATTGGCCTCGAAGCTGTCGGATTCGAGCCGCGAGATGTCCAGCAGCGCCTCGATCAGCTCCTGCACGCTGATGAGCGCGCCCTGCGCCTTTTCCACCACCTGCCGGTGCAGGTCGGATTCGAGATCGTGGCTGACCGAGGACAGGTAGAGCTTGGCGGCGGAGAGCGGCTGCAAAAGATCGTGGCTGGCGGCGGCGACGAAGCGGGTGCGCGCGGTGTTCGCCCGCTCGGCGCGCTGCAGCGCGTCCTTCAGTTCCAGCGTCCGCGCCTCGACCCGACGTTCCAGCATCTGGTTTGCGTCGGTCAGTTGCGCGGCGCTCAGGCGCTCGGTGCTGACGTCGGTGATGCTGACGACCATGCCGCCCTGCTGCATCTGGCGGGCCAGCACGTCGAACCACTGCTCGGCGCCCTGCCGGAAGGTGAAGCGCAGCAGGCGGCGGTCCTCGCCGGAATGGAGCCAGTCGAACACCTCGGCGAAGGTGGACCCCTCGATCTCGCTGGATGATCGCCGGATCCAGCCCATGATCGTGTCGGCGTCGAGCCCCGCGCGCAGCCGCGTCAGCGGGATCGACATCATCGTGGCGAGGCGCTGGTTGAAGTAGACCAGCCGGTTGCGGGCGTCGAACACGCCGACGCCCTGGGCCATGTGCTCCAGCGTCGCGCGGGTGACGGCGGCCTGGTCGTCCAGCCTGCGGCCGTGTTCCTCGCGCTCGGCGTTCAGGATGTCCGACACGTCGGTCTGGAGGATCACCGTCTGGCCGTCCTCGGTCCGGTGCTCGCTGACCTGGATCCATCGGTTCCCGGCAAGCGCGACGTTGAACATGACATGCGCCTCGGCATGGCGCTCCATCCGCTCCACCGCCCAGTCCTCGCGGGTCACGCCCGCCGGCAGGACGAGGTCGGGGGACCGGGAGATGGCGTCGACGTAGTCGATGAAGGCGAGGCCGGGGCGCAGGCTGGCGCGCACGTCGGAGAGGTGTTCGCAGAAGCGCGAGTTGTAGAGCACCAGTTCCTCGTCCCGGTCGAACAGGGCGAAGCCGTCGAGGATGGTCTCGATCGCGTTGGCGAGGTCAGACCGGGCGCGTTCGGTTTCCGCGTTGGCCTGCGCGAGCGAGGCGTTGGAGATGTTCAGGAGGTCGAGCGCGCGTTCGAGGTCGCGGGTGCGTTCCTGCACCTGGTCTTCCAGCATCACCGCACGCTGGAAGTGGTCGTAGGCGGCGCGGCCAGGGTCGCCGACCTGTTCGACCCGGTTCATCAGCGCCTCGCAGATGTCGCGCAGCTTCTCGACCTGCCGCTCGGGCGGGTCGGACGGATCGACGAGGTCCTGTTGCCGTCCGGGCATCACGGCAGGTGGCGCGGCGGGTAGATGGCGACGCCGGTCATGGTCTGGTTGACGTGCATCGACCCGATCTGCTCGCCATAGGTCGAGAACCCGACCGCGCGGCGCGACGCGAGCAGGCGGCTCATCTCGTGGACGCGCTGCTTCTGCTCGGCCTCCACCCGTCGCAGGATGCAGTCGCAGATCCAGAGCGCCGCGGGATCGCGCCCGCCGGTCATCCGGTCGAGTTCCCGCCCGAGATGATCCACGAGATCGTCGGGCGCGGCGAGGCGCAGGACGATGCCCTCGTCGATGGCCGAGAAGAAGACCATCTCGCCGCTGTCGAGCACCCGCTGGATGGCGCGGACGTGGTGGGTTTCGCCGAGCCGCACGACGACCGGGTGCGCGGCGAAGGTGAAGGTGTCGAGATCCTCGGCGTTCTTGCCGAGCACGCGGGCGTATTCGCGCGCAGCCGGCTCGGCGTTCAGTTCCCGGACGATGCGCCGCGCCGGGTCCGCTCCGGTGACGACCATCCGCGTGTCCGCCGGTTGCAGGTGGTTCAGCGAGAACACCTCGACCTGGCAGTCGGTGCGGATCAGCGCCAGCACGGCGGCATCGCGCATCACCTTGCCGTTGAGGCTGACATAGGTGGCCTCGAACCGCGCGCCGTCCCCGGCCGACCCGCCGAAGAGCGGCACCGGGCCGAGACCGGCGGAGATCGCGGAGACGGTCGTGTCCTCGCGCACCGACAGGCCGTCGATGGCGAGAAAGGCGAATTCTTCGGACCACGACGGCGCGAGCCCGGCCAACGCCGTGCGGCTGCGGACGAGGCGGTGGATCAGGTCCTCGCTGTCGATCCGGTCGAGCGCCTCGATGGCGAGCGTCTGGGCCGCGAAATGGGACGCCGGCAGCCCGATCGCGGCCACGGCACCCTCGAGGTAGCCCTTTGCCCCGATCTCTCCGGCGGTGGTGCAGGCGACGATCTCGGCCCCGGGAAAGCGCGCACGGGCCTCCTGGCAGATGGCCGGGAAATCGCCCTCGGGCGAGACGAAGAGCGCGACCAGGGCGAAGGGGCCGGGGCCGAGGCGTTCGGCCAGCCGGTCCATCATGCCGGGTTCGTGGCAGGGTTCGTCGGCGATCCGGACATAGGGCAGGCCGGTCGGAAGGGCCGGTGTGCCGGTCGCGTCCGACCCCGACGGTGCCGGCCCGTCCGTGCGCGGGCCGGTCGGAGCCCTGACCGCGGCCAGTCCCAGATCCATGACATCCTCCCGTCGCGCGGCCGGTCCCCCTCCGGTGCGCGTGGACAGAGACTAGTCGCTGCGGGATCAGTCCTGCAAGAGGTTCACGAAGCTCACCTCGCGCGCGACCAGCACGGCCTGGGTCCGGCTGTGGACCCCGAGCTTGCGCATGATGGCGGTGACGTGGGCCTTCACCGTCGCCTCGGCGATGGAAAGCTCGTAGGCGATCTGCTTGTTCAGCTTGCCCTCGCAGATCAGCTGCAGGATCCGGGCCTGCTGCCGGGTGAGCTGCGACAGCTTCTCGACCGCGTCGCCCTCGCCATCGGCGGCTCCGGTGGGGCGGGGGTCGAGCGACACGCCGTCCGGCACCCAGGTTTCGCCCCGGTCGATGCTGGCCAGCGCCTCGGCGAAGATCGCGCGGGCGGAATGCTTCGGCACGAAGCCGTTGGCGCCGGCGGCGATGCAGCGGGCGATCAGCGCGCCGTCGGTGATCGAGGAGACGACGACCAGAGGGATGCCCCGCGCCGCGCCCCGGATCTGCACCAGCCCGTCGAGACCGCTGACATCGGGCAGGTTGAGGTCGAGCAGCACCAGCCCGATCCCGCCCTCCGCCAGCCGGTCGAGCGCGGTTGTCAGGTCCGGCGCGGTGACGGTCTCGGCCACGTCGAAGGCGCTTTGCAGGGTCATCGACAGGGCGTCGCAGAACAGCGGGTGGTCGTCGACGATCAGCGCCTTGCGGATCCGGCCGGCAACCGGGGGTGTGTCTGCTGCCATCGGAAAGTCTCTCATCTGAACCCGTCCTCCCGGTACAGAGTAGCAGGTGCGCGCCGCCGCCAATACCCAACCTTGGTCTATGGGCGGCGGGACAGGCAAAACGACAACGGCGCGCCCCGGAGGGACGCGCCGCCACTGGCAGGGTCGGGAGGTTACTCGGCCAGTTGCGCCAGCTCCCTCGGAAGCCGGAAGGTCCAGACGGTGCCGCCCTGGTTGAGGTAGTTGACGCGCTGCGCCACCTCGCCGCCCCAGAGCGGGACCGCGCCGCCCCAACCGGAGACCACGGTGACGTACTGCTCGCCGTCCTGTTCCCAGGTGATCGGCTGGCCGACGATGCCCGATCCGGTCTGGAACGACCACAGGACCTCGCCGGTCTCGTCGTCGAGCGCGATGAACTCGCCCTCGGGCGTGCCGGTGAACACCAGCCCGCCGGCGGTCGTCATCACCCCGCCCCAGAGCGGCGCGGCGTTGCGGTATTCCCAGATGATCTCGCCGGTGTCGGGGTCGATCGCCTTGAGCGAGCCGATGTAGTCCTCGAAGATTGGCTCGATGGTGAAGCCCGACCCGAGATAGGCCGCGCCCTCGCGGTAGGTGACCGGCTCGTTCCAGATGTCCATGCCCCACTCGTTCGAGGGGACGTAGAACAGTCCGGTGTTCTGGCTGTAGGCCATCGGCATCCAGTTCTTCCCGCCGAGGAAGGACGGCACCGCGAAGACCGACTCGCCGCGGTCGCCGCTGGCGGCGGCGGAGGGATCGCCGGGCCGGTTGTCCTCGACGTAGATCGGGCGGCCGGTGTCGTCGATTCCTTCCGCCCAGGAGATGTTCTGGACGAACGGCCACGCGTCGACGAAGGAGCCGTCCGCGCGGTCGAGCACGTAGAAGAAGCCGTTGCGGTCGGCGGTGGCGAGACGGCCCTCGCCGGCGGCGTTGGTGAAGGGGATCACCTCGTTCACGCCGTCGAAGTCCCATCCCTCGCGCGGGGTGGTCTGGAAGTGCCAGCGGATTTCCCCGGTCGCCGGGTCGATGCCGAGCCGGGAGGCGGCGTAGAGGTTGTCGCCCGCGTTGCCCTCGGTCGGCTCGCCGGCGTTCCGGAGCCACGAGTTCCACGGCGCCGGGTTGCCGGTGCCCATGATGATCGTGTCGGTCTCGGCGTCGTAGGAGCCGCCGAGCCAGGTCGCCCCGCCGCCGGTCTGCCACATGTCGCCCGGCCAGGTCGCGTTCAGCTCCCCGGTCATGGTCGATTCCTCGCCGTTCAGCATGCCCATGTGGCCTTCGATCACCGGGCGCCGCCAGACCAGTTCGCCGGTCTCCACGTCCCGCGCCTCGACCGCGCCGACGATGCCGAACTCGCCGCCGGAGTTCCCGGTGATGACGAGGCCGTTCACGATCATCGGTGCGGCGGTGTAACTGTAGCCCTGCCGGTAATCCGCGATCTGGGTGTTCCACACGGTGTCGCCGGTGTGCCGGTCGAGCGCGACGAGCCGCGCGTCGAGCGTGCCGAAGATCACGAGGTCGCCCCACATCGCCGCGCCGCGGTTGATGACGTCGCAGCAGGGCAGGATGCCTTCGGGCAGGCGCGCGTCGTACTGCCAGATCTCGCGGCCGGTCTCGATGTCGATGGCGTACATCCGCGAATAGGACCCGGTGATGTACATCACGCCGTCGTAGATCAGCGGCTGCGTTTCCTGCCCGCGCTGCTTCTCGCCGCCGAGGCTGAACGCCCAGGCCGGAACGAGGTGCTGCACGGTGTCGCGGTTGAGGATGTCGAGCGGGCTGTAGCGCTGCAGGTCGCGGCCCATCCCGTTGGTGACGATCTGGTTGGTGATCGTCGCATCGTTGGCGATGTCCTCCTCGGTGACCTGCGCCTGGGCGGCGGTCATTGCGAGAATGCTGGCCGTCGCGGCCAGGACGAGGTGTCTCATGCTTTCCTCCCTGATGTCGGGCAGTCGGTCCGCGCCGGACTGCCGCGGATGACCCACGGGAATGATTGCAGCACTGCCCGAACCCGGAAATTCCACGTTGGTCGTAAGACCTCCGTCGCACCGATCCGCCTTTGGTCTTATTTCGCCGCCGCCGGGCGCTGATAGTCTCGATGACGATCCTAGGGAGGACACTTCGATGCATTTCAGGACCATCGCCGCGGCCGTCGCAGCGGTTTCCTTCGCCATACCCGCCATCGCGCAGGAAGACCCCGCGCTCCGGCTCGGCATGGACGCCTCGGGCACCGTGATGTGGGAAATCGACACGATCATGCATTACGGGCTGGACGAGGATGCCGGGGTCACGCTCGACGTCCAGGAATTCGCCGGTACGCCCGCGACGCGCATCGCGTTCCTCGCCGGCGAGGTCGATGTGGTGGTCGCCGACTGGCTCTGGGTCGCGCGGCAGCGGGCGATGGGGGAGGACGTGGTGTTCCTGCCCTATTCGACCGCCGTGGGCGGGCTCCTGGTGCCGGCCGACAGCGCGGCGCAGACGCTCGCCGATCTCGACGGCGGCAGCATCGGCATCGCGGGCGGGCCGGTCGACAAGAGCTGGCTGATCCTCCGGGCCTACGCTCAGCAGGAATACGGCTTCGACCTCGCCGCCGGGACCGAGCAGGTCTTCGGCGCGCCGCCCCTGATCGCGGAAACCGCGCTGGCGGGCGATCTCGATGGCGCGATCAACTTCTGGCACTGGTCGGCGCGGATGGAGGCGCGGGGGATGCGGACGCTCGTGACCGTGGCGGAGGCATCGGAGGCGCTCGGGCTCGATCCCGGCACGCCGCTCCTCGGGTACGTGTTCCACGGCGACATGGTCGCGGAAAGCCCGGAGCTTCTGGAGGCCTTCGCCGCCGCCTCCCGCGCCGCGAAGGACCTGCTCGAGACCGACGACGCGGCCTGGGAACGACTGCGCGACCGGATGCCCGCCGCGAACGAGACCGAGTTCGAGGCCCTGCGCGCGGGCTGGGTCGCCGGCATCCCGCCCGAGGGGCCGGTCGACGAGGCAGCCGCCGGGCGGATGCTCGCGATCATGGCGGAGCTCGGCGGCGAGGACCTTGTCGGGCCGCTGACCGAGCTTCCGGCAGGCGTGTTCGCCGGTCCCGGCGGCTGAGCCCGGGCATGGCGGAGATCCTCCGCATGGCGGGCCCGCAGCCACGGTCCGCGCCGCCCCCGGTCCTGGACCTGTCCATCCGCTCGGTCGATTTCGGCGGCGGGTCCATCCTCGGGCCCGTCGCGCTGTCGCTGGCGCCGGGCGAGACCGTCGCCGTGACCGGGCCTTCGGGCATCGGCAAATCGACCCTATTGCGGATTGTCGCGGGGCTGGTCGGTCGCGCGGATGCCTCGGTGACGGTGCGTGGCCGGGTGTCGATGGTGTTCCAGGAGCCCACGCTGCTGTCGTGGCGCAGCGTCCTCGCCAATCTCCGCATTGCCTGCCGGATCGACCGGTCCCGCGCGCTGTCCGCGTTGTCGGAGGTTGGCCTCGCCGGTCTCGGCAGCCGCTACCCCGGCCAGCTTTCGCTCGGCCAGCGCCGCCGCCTCGCGCTCGCCCGCGCCTTCGCCGTCGGGCCGGACCTGCTTCTGATGGACGAGCCCTTCGTCTCGCTCGACGACGCGACCCATGCCGAGATGATGGCGCTGTTCGCGCGCCTTCGCGCCCGCCACGGCACCGCGACGCTTCTCGTGACCCACGACATGCGTGAGGCGGAGGCGCTGGCGACGCGGATCGTCGCGCTCGGCGGGCGGCCCGCGGTGGTGACGGGCGAGCGTCAGAACGCCGGGGCGTACCGCCAGTTGTCGGCGTCGGGCGTCACCGCGTTCCAGTCGTAATCCGCGCCCTGCAGCATCGCCGCGCGGTCCAGCCCGGCCTCGGCGGCGCGGTCGATCCATTCGCGGCCCTCGGCGGCTTCGGCCGATGTGCCGTGCTGGCGCAGAATGTCGAGCCCGTAGTTGTACATGCCCATCGGATCGCCGGCCTCGGCGGCCTGCCGGTTCCAGTCGGTCGAGGCGTCGGGGTTGTAGTCGCCGCCGAAGCCGTTGTCCTCCAGGTAGCTCATCCAGGTCATCGCCCGGGTGTATCCGGCATCGGCGCAGGCCCCGAAGATCGTCCGCGCCGCGTCGTGGTCGCCCGACTTCGTCATCAGGTAGCCCGAGGCGCAGGTCATCATGTCGGTCTGGCCGTTCTCGGCGTTCTCGACCATGCGCTGGTGGGTCAGCTCGTCGGGGTTGGTGGTGCCGTAGCGGTCGAAGTCCTGCGCCAGCGCGGGCGCGGCCAGCAGGGTGAGGGCGAAGGCGGTGCGGGCGATCATGGGCGGTCCTCCTCTGGTCGGCGAGGGTAGGGCCGGGGGCGGGGTGGGTCTCTGCGACGAAGGTCGTAGCTCAGCCCTTCCGCAGCATTCCCTTTGCCGGGTCGTAGCCGAGAACCGCGAGGCCCGCAAAGACCGAGAAGGCGAGCGCGGTCCAGCCGAGCGCGGGCAGGTTCGGCTGCGCGTAGAGCGCGAAGCGGACGAGTTCGACCGCGTGGCTGAACGGGTTCGCGGCGCAGAGACGCCACAGCAATTCCCCCGCCTCCTGCATCCGCCACAGCGGGTAGAGCGCGGTCGACAGGAAGAACATCGGGAAGATGACGAAGTTCATCACCCCCGCGAAGTTCTCCATCTGCCGCACGAGCGACGACAGCGCGAGACCGAGCGCGCCGAGCATGAGGCCCGCGAGCAGCAGCGCCGGCAGGGCGGCGAGGTAGCCGAGCGGCGGCATCCGTACGCCGAAGACCCACGCGACCGCGAGGAAGGCGTAGACCTGTGCGATCCCGATCGCCGCGCCCGCGACGAGCTTGGCGAACAGGAGCCACCAGCGCGGCAGGGGTGCTGTCAGCAGCAGGCGGATCGACCCCATCTCGCGGTCGTAGACGAGTGCCAGCGACGACTGCATCCCGTTGAACAGCAGGATCATGCCGCAGAGGCCGGGAACGACGTAGGTCTCGTAGTCGATGTAGGTCTGGTAGGGCGGCGTGATCGACAGGCCGAGCGCGGCGCGGAACCCGGCGGCGAAGACCAGGAGCCAGACCAGCGGGCGCACGAGCGCAGACAGGAACCGGCTGCGCTGGTTCAGGAACCGCAGCCATTCGCGCAGGACGATGGCCTTCAGCGCGCCGAGCCAGTGGGCGGGTACCGCGGCGCGGCGGCGGGTCTGCCGCGCGGGCGCGGCGGGGCGGTCCGCGAGGTCGGTCATGCCGGTTCCGGTTCCGTCAGCGCGAGGAAGGTATCGGCGAGCGGCGCGCCGCCGGTCACATCGCCCGCGCGCCCGTCGCGCAGGACGCGGCCCCGGTGCAGGATCACGAGCGCGTCGTCCGGCCGGACCTCGTCGGCGAGGTGGGTGGCCCAGAGCACGGTCAGCCCCTCCGCCGCGAGGGCATGTACATGGTCGGTGATCGCTGCCCGGGCGGCGGCGTCGAGGCCCACGGTCGGCTCGTCGAGCAGGAGCACGTCGGGGTCGTGCAGGAGCGCGCGGGCGATTTCCGTCCGCCGCCGGTGGCCGCCGTTCAGTGCGCGCACCTTTTCGCCCGCGCGTTCCGCCATGCGGAGGCGGTCGAGCGCGGACTCCGCCCGAAGCCCGGCGATTCCGTGAGGAACGCCCTGCAAGGCCGCGAAATACCTCAGGTTCTGCGCCACGGTCAGGTCGGGGTCGAGGGTCTGGGTCTGGAACACCACCCCCATCCGCGCGAGTGCCTCGCGCGGGCTGCGGCCCATGTCCTGTCCCGCCACCGCGATCCGCCCCGCCTGCGGCCGAAGGAGCCCGGTCAGGAGCGCGAACAGCGTCGACTTGCCCGCGCCGTTCGGGCCGAGAAGCGCGCAGAACCGGCCCGGCGGCACGCGGAAGGACACGCCGTCAAGCGCGGTCTTCGCTCCGTAGGCATAGCGCACGTCCTCGACCGAGAGCCCGCTCATCTGATGGTGATCTCCACCCGCTGCGTCTCGCCGCCGCCGGGGATTGCCAGCGCGTAGCTGCCCGGCTTGATCGCGATGAAGCCGATCTCCATCACCCCGGCCTCGTCGAATTCGACCGAGTCGAGGCCGAGCGGCCGCACTTCCAACCCGTTGATGACGATCTCGTCGATCCAGATCGCGCGGAAGAAGGCCGCGCCTTCCAGCGCCAGTTCCTGGCTGCCGTCCGCCTCGATCTCGATTTCGTAGTAGGTGCCCGATTGCAGTTCCAGCGGGGCATCGGCCAGCGGCTGACCGGCCGACAGGAGGATCGGCGGCAGGTCCTGCTGGTTGCCCGCGGACAGGAGGCCCGCGAAGCCCAGATCGTGCGCCGAGACGGCGGCGGGCAGCAGGAAGGGCAGGGTCAGGAGCAGGCGCATCAATCGGCCTCCGGGCGCAGGGCCGCGCCCCAGGGGAAGCGGCCGACGGGAATGGAACGGAGCGGCTCGCGCGAGGCGACGTCGATGACGGTGACATCGCCCGAGACGCCGTTGGTGGTGAAAAGCTGCGATCCGTCTTCGTTGAACGCCATGTGCCAGACCCGACGCCCGACGAGGATGTAATCCTCGACCTCGTAAGTCGCGGCGTTCACGACGGCGACGTGGTTGGCCGGGCCGAGCGCGACGAACACGGTGCTTTCGTCCGCGGTGAATTCGAAGCCAACGGGCTGCACCCTGTCGGGATGGATTCCCGTGATCTCGAACTCGAGCTTCGCGAGCTCCGCCTGTGTCTCCACGTCGAACACCGAAACGGTGCCGCCGATCTCGGCCGAGACCCAGAGCTCCGCGCCCCCGCGCGCGAACTCGGCGTGGCGGGGGCGGCTGTCGACAAGCGTGTTGGCGAAAAGTGTCCGGCTTTCGGTGTCGATCCAGTGCGCCATGTTCGTCGTCTCCGACGTGGTGATGGCGATGCGCCCGTCGGGCGACACCGCCATGCCCTCGGGCTCGATGCCCACGTCGATCTGCGCGACCACTGTGCGGCTCTCCACGTCGACGACGGTGGTGATCGCGTCGTCCTCGTTGGCGATGTAGAGATGCCGGTTGTCGGGATGCAGGACGAACTGTTCCGGGTCGTCGCCGGAGGGCAGGTTGTGCAGCACCTCGCCGCTATCGGGGTCGATCACCTGCACCGTGTTGCTGTCGGAGGCGCAGACATAGACCACCGATCCGTCATTGGCGAAGGTGATGCCGCGCGGGCGCTGGCCGGTCTGGATCGTCCGGATCACCTCCAGCGTGTCGGTGTCGATCACGCTGATCGTGTCGTCGAGTTCGTTCGTCACCCAGATCTCCCCGGCCCCGGCGGGGCCGGCCAGAAGGGCGGCGGCGAGAAGGAAGCGCATCTTCATCCTCCGAAGGCGGTGCAGGTGCTTTCGCCGGCATCGGTGCCGAGCGTGTCGAGCTCGTTTCCGGCGTGCAGGAAGGCGTCGAACGGGGCCATCGCCAGCATCGCGCGCGGGCTGACCACCGGGATCGGCTGGCGCAACTGACCGTCCCACGGCCGGAACGACAGCGGGCGGCCCTTGAACCCGTCGAGTGCGAAGGTGTCCGACAGCATGTAGTCGCGGAGCGTGGCGGGATCGGCGCTGCCGGTGCGGGTCACGGCCTCGCCCACGGCGCGGACGGCGGCCCAAGCCGCGTAGTCCACGGGCCGCATGTCGCGCTCCGCGAGGTCGGCGAAGCGGTTCTGCAACTGGCTCGCGCCCCAGTTCTCCAGCACCGGCGCCCATGCCACCGGCACGATGCCCTCGGACCCGCCGACCGGGCGGGGCTCCCACGTGTTGAACAGGACGTAGCGCCCGAAGTCGCCGGTCTCGTCGGCCACCAGAAGCACGTCGTGCCCGGCGAAGCCCTGGGTCAGGATCGGGATCTCGGCCTGGGCGGTGCGCCCGAGATCGCCGTCGAAGTCCCAGGCCATGTCCTCGCGGAGCCGGAGCCCGAACTTCTCGGCCGAGGCCCGGAGCGCATCGGCCCAGACCGCATCGGCGGGAAACGGGCCCTCGATCAGCGCAAGGTCGGTCCAGCGGCGAACGGTAAGGTATTGCATCAGCGCGTCGGCGCGCATGTTGGCGGCGGGGATGGTGTGGAACAGGTTCGCGCGGCACCCCTCCGCGTCGCGCAGCCAGGGGTCCGGCGCGGCGACGTTGAACAGGATCGCGCCCGCCGCGCCGGGCAGGGCGGAAACGGCGGCGACCGCGTCGGCCGGGGCCTCGATCAGGATGACCGGGGCATCGTCCAGCGCGGCCGCCGCGGCGGCGGAGAGGTCGCCGCCCTGGGGAACCTCGACGAAATCGAGCGAGTAGGAATGGCCGAGGAAGCCGCCGGTGGTCGCAAGCTCCGCGATGGCGAGCTCCGCGCCTCGCGTCCCCTCGTCGGCGGGCACCGGGTCGAGGTCCGACAGGACCGGCGGGCGCGCGATCTCCTGCCTGAGGTAGATCACCCGCAGTTCGATGTCGGCCAGGGCCGACTGCGCCGATGCGAGCGCCGCGAGCGCGGCCATGACCAGGGCTCTCACCGTGAAAATCCTCCCGCCGCCGAGCGTAGCAAACCGCCCGGCCCCCGGAACCGCGACCAATGTCTGAGCCCCGCGTCCAGAACCGTGACCAAGGTCGAATGGCGGCGCCCACGGGCCGCCGCCTAGTCTTGCTGCGAACGCGAACAGGAGGAGGACGCGCGAATGGCGCACGCCCGCAAACTGACTGCCCTGACACTCGGCCTGACCGCCATCGGAACGGTGGCGCTGGCCCACGGCCCGGTCGCGCCGGAACCCGTCGACACCGCGGGCCTGCCCGAACTGGGCGAGGACTGGCTGCTCGAGAATCCATACCGCGCGATGGGCGAGGACGTGTTCCTGCGCGCCATCGAGATCGGCGATTCCGGCTACAACTCCAACTGCGCGCGCTGCCACGGGCTCGGCGCGGTATCGGGCGGTCTTGCCCCCGACCTGCGCTTCCTCGAGGCCGAGGCCTACGGCGACGAGTGGTATGTCGAGCGGTTCCGCCATGGCTACACCACCAACGGCGTGACCCGGATGCCGGCCTTCGGCGAACTCCTGGGACAGGAAGCCGCCTGGGCGATCCGCACCTATATCGAGACCCGCCCCGACGATCAGCAGGTGCACGAACTGACCCCCGGCCTGCGCGACCTGCGGGACCGGCTGGCGACGCTCGCCGAGAACCCGGACGCCGAACCGCTCGACGCGATCCAGGCCGATCTCACGGCCATGTCCGAACAGCTCGAGACCCTGTCCGGCTCCGACTACGTGGACAGCGTCGCGATCCGGGCGGTCCGGATCATCGACGGGTCGCCCGAAGCCTACCACCGCGCGGCCGAGATCGTGACCATCGGCCTTCCCTCGGCCGAGTAGCGATGCCGCTCCGCAGGCATCTTCTCGCCGCGCTGGCCGCCGCCGTGATGCTCCCGGCGGCGGCCTTCGCGCGGTGCGAGAACTACACGCCGCAGCCGCGCCCGCAGAACGTCGGCCGCGACATCGTCGGCCAATCGCTAGACACCATCGTCGAACGCGGGTTCATGACCTTCGCGCTCTATGCCGACCTGCCGCCCTGGTCGTGGCAGGAGGATGGCGAGCCCCGCGGCGTCGACGTGGAGATCGCCCGGATTATCGCCGAGACCATCGGGGTCGAACCACGCTTCAATTTCGTCGCCGCAGCCGAGACGCTGGAGGCCGACCTGCGCTACCAGGTCTGGCAGGGCCCGGTGGTCGACGGCGCGGTGTCGAACGTGATGATGCACGTCCCCTACGACAGCGAATTCACCTGCCGCGTGGAACAGGTCGCCTTCACCGGGCAGGCCTACACCGAACGCCTCGCAATCGCCTACCGCGAGGAGGCCTACCCGGATACCGCGCCCACGGCGCCGTTCTTCCGTTTCGACCGGATCGGGGTGGAGAACGACACCATCGCGGATTTCTACATGTCGAGCTTCGCGGGCGGGCAGATGCGCGAGAACGTGGTGCGTTTCCCGGACGTGCAGGACGCGATGGCCGCGATGCGCGACGGCGAGATCAACGCCGTGATGGGTCCGCGCGGCCAGCTCGAACACGGCACCGGCGAGGGGATCGCGGTGCACACGCCGCCGATGGCGGGGCTCGCCGTCGGCGACTGGACCGTGGGACTCGCGGTCCACTTCGCCTGGCGCCCGCTCGGCTACGCGGTCGACGACGCGGTCTGGGCGGCGCTCGACGACGGCCGGATCGAGGCGATCTTCGAGCGCCACGGCCTGACCTTCGAGCCGCCGGAGCGGTGAAGGCTAAGACGTTGGTCGAATGGAAAGCGCCGCCGCCGCGGCCCTAGCCTTGATCGCAACGCAAGGGGGGAACGCCAGCATGGAAATGTCCGGCAGCCAGCAGATCGCCGCGAGCCCGGAGGCGGTCTGGGCCGCGATCACCGACCCGCAGGTGCTGAAGGACTGCATCCCCGGGTGCAGCGAGATGACCGGCACCGTCGAGGATGGCTTCGAGGCCGTGGTCACCCAGAAGATCGGCCCGGTGAAGGCGACCTTCCGCGGCAAGGTCCAGTTGCGCGACGTGCGCCCCGGCGAGGGTTGCCGGATCGAGGGCGAGGGCAAGGCCGGCCCCGCGGGCTACGCAAAGGGCGCGGCGGACGTGACGCTGGTGCCCGAGGATGGCGGCACCCGGCTCGACTACGCAGTGAACGCGCAGGTCGGCGGCAAGCTCGCGCAGCTCGGCGGTCGCCTGATCGACGGCGTGGCCAAGAGCCTCGCCGACCGCTTCTTCGACGGCTTCCGGGAACGGGTCGAGGCGGGTGCCGAGGCATCCGCGCCCGCGGCCGAGCCGGCCGATGCGGCAGCGCCCGCGGCGGCGGAGCCGAAGCCGAAGAAGGGTTTCTTCAAGCGCCTGTTCGCCTGACGCGACCGGGCGGGACACGACACTTTCCGGGGAGGATCGGATGACCGAGGTGAAACTGACGGTGAACGGCAGGGCCGTGACCGCCGATGTCGGGGGCAGCACCCTCTTGGTGGAGCTTCTGCGCGAGACGCTGGACCTGACCGGCACCCATGTCGGCTGCGATACCAGCCAGTGCGGCGCCTGCGTGGTCCACGTGAACGGCAAGGCGCTGAAATCCT
>WVSL01000028.1 GCA_015689685.1 Rhodobacterales bacterium HKCCE2091
TGCTGGCCGAGGGCGGCGAGACCGATTTCTCGAAGAAGGTCGACAAGGGCGACGTTTATTGAGCGTTCCCCGCCTTGCGGTGTATAGGTCGGGCGGGAGGCTAGAGCTGTAACGACCCGACAAGGAGCGAATCGATGACGTTCGCAGACGACATCTGGCTGGGTGCGACCGCCGCGCGGCGCAACTGGAGCCACATGATGAACTACGGCGCAGCCTTTTACGGCACCGCCGCGATACAGGCTTGGAAACTGGGCGTGGAGACTCCGATGGCGTTCTGGGGCGCGGTTTCCCGCGTCGGCGGCACGCCGGCGGCGACACTGCGTGCCCGGATCGCGGTGACCGAGCCCGAACCGGCGCCGGCGCCGGCGCCGAAACCCGCCGCGAAGCCGGTGGCAAAGGCAGCCCCGAAACCGGTCGCAAAGGCCGTGGCGAAAGCGGTCGAGGACCTCGTCGCGCCGGCCCCCGCGAAGCCGAAGCCCGCGGCGAAGCCCAAGGCGGAGGCCAAGCCCAAGGCGGCCGCCAAGCCCAAGGCAGCGGCGCAACCGAAGGCCGAGGCCAAGCCCGTGCCCGCCGAGGCCCCGAAGCCCGTCGCGGCCGCGGTTCCCGCGCCCGAGCCGAAACCGGCGGCACCCGCCCCGGCGGCGAAGGCCGAGCCCGCGCCGAACCCGCTCCTGCTCGACGAGCCGCGCGGCGGCAAGGCGGATGACCTGACGATCTTGTCGGGCGTCGGCGAGAAGCTCGCCACCACGCTCAACGAGTTCGGGATCTACCACTTCGACCAGCTCGCCGGGCTGAACGAGGCGGGTATCAACTGGCTGAACGAACAGCAGCCGGGCTTCAAGGCGCTGGCCAAACGGTTCGACCTCGTGGGCCAGGCCCGCGGCAAGTCGGCCTGATCCGGCGGCGGGGCCCTTCCGGGGCCCCGCACGACCCCGAACCCGCCCGGCATGTCCCACGACAGACGCAAGGAACGCCTGCTGGCTCGCCGTGCGCGGCGGGCCGCTCTCGCGATGGCGCTGACGATGGTGACCTGGATGGGGGCGCAGCTCCTGGGCGCGCGGCTCGGCTGGGATCCCCGGCTGAGCTTCCTGTTCGACATTGCGGCAATCGTTGCACTGGTCTGGGCGCTCTATGTGACGTATCAGATCTACCGGGCCCGCCGCGATGCGCCGCCGCCGGACGAAACCGGCGACGACGGGCCCTAGGCGCCGCCCCGACGACAAGGAAAGAGCGATGCTCGACGACAAGGACCGGATCTTCACGAACATCTACGGCATGCACGACCGGACGCTCGCGGGCGCGAAGGCGCGCGGGCACTGGGACGGCACCGCCGGCCTGATCGGCCTCGGCCGCGACAAGATCGTGGAGATCGTCAAGGAAAGCGGCCTTCGCGGGCGCGGCGGCGCGGGCTTCCCGACCGGGCTCAAGTGGTCGTTCATGCCCAAGGAAAGCGACGGGCGGCCGTCCTACCTGGTGGTGAACGCCGACGAATCGGAACCCGGCACCTGCAAGGACCGGGAAATCATGCGGAACGATCCGCACACGCTGATCGAGGGCTGCCTGATCGCGAGCTTCGCGATGAACGCCCATGTCTCCTACATCTACCTGCGCGGCGAATACATCCGCGAGCGCGAGGCGCTGCAGGCGGCCATCGACGAGTGCTACGACGCCGGGCTTCTCGGCAAGAACGCCGCCGGTTCGGGCTGGGATTTCGACCTCTACCTGCACCACGGGGCAGGGGCCTACATCTGCGGCGAGGAAACCGCGCTTCTCGAAAGCCTCGAGGGCAAGAAGGGGATGCCGCGGATGAAGCCGCCGTTCCCGGCCGGGGCGGGACTCTACGGTTGCCCGACCACGGTGAACAACGTCGAATCGATCGCGGTGACGCCGACGATCCTGCGCCGCGGGGCGGACTGGTTCGCGGGCTTCGGCCGCCAGAACAACGCCGGCACGAAGCTGTTCGCGATCTCGGGCCACGTGAACAACCCCTGCGTCGTCGAGGAGGCCATGTCGATCAGCTTCGAGGAGCTCATCGACAAGCACTGCGGCGGCATCCGGGGCGGCTGGGACAACCTGCTTGCCGTGATTCCCGGCGGCTCGTCGGTTCCCTGCGTCCGCGGCGAGAACATGCGCGACGCGACGATGGACTTCGACTACCTGCGGAACGAGCTCGGATCGGGGCTCGGCACCGCGGCGGTGATCGTGATGGACAAGTCCACCGACATCATCAAGGCGATCTGGCGGCTGTCGAAGTTCTACAAGCACGAAAGTTGCGGCCAGTGCACGCCGTGCCGCGAGGGCACCGGCTGGATGATGCGGGTCATGGACCGGCTCGTGCGGGGCGAGGCCTCGGTCGAGGAGATCGACATGCTGTTCGACGTGACCAAGCAGGTCGAGGGGCACACGATCTGCGCGCTCGGCGATGCCGCGGCGTGGCCGATCCAGGGGCTGATCAAGAACTTCCGCGACGTCATCGAGGACCGGATCAAGGGCAAGGCGGCGATCGCTGCCGAGTGATCCGCCGCCGACGCGCGCGATTCCCGGAACGGCCCCGCCCCGGCGGGGCCGTTTCGCGTTTCGGCGGTCTCCTGCACGAACCCTGCGTGACGATGCACGATAATCCGCCCGAGCGCCGGCGGGCGCTTGCCGGAGTCATCCCCTGACGGCACCGCGCTATTGAATAACAGGCCACGAAAGCTGCTCATCCGTCCCCGTGAGGCAGGCCCCACCACGAGAAGAGGCAGAAAATGAAGACCACAGTTACCGTCGCGCTCTCGGCGCTCGCCGCGACAGCCTTCGCGTTCTGGACCACGATCGGCGCCGCGCAGAACGACCGGTTCGCGCCGCTGCGCACGGATCCCGAGATCGAGAACGGCGTGCTGATCGTCGCCATCGGCGACATCATCCGCGACCATTGCCCGAACATCGAGGACCGGCGCGGCCGTTCGATCCTGTTCCTGCAGGGGCTGGTCCACCAGGCGCAGTCGCTCGGATTCTCGATGTCCGAGATCCAGGAATACGTCGACAACCCGACCGAAAAGGCCCGGGTGGAGGCGCGCGCGGCGCAGTGGTTCGGCCAGCAGGGCGCCAGCCTCGCGGACAGTGACAGCGTCTGCGCTGTCGCCCGCGACGAAATCGCCGCGGATACGGCCATTGGCAGACTGATCCGGGAGCGATAGAACCGGGGCGAACCCAAAGCGGGGGCGGGGCCGGAGGCGGCCCCGCCCGCCCGCGTTGCAGGAGGCCCCGCACCCATGAGCGATCTCAGAACCATCGTCATCGACGGCAAAGAGGTCGAGGTCGATCCGGCCCTGACGCTGATCCAGGCCTGCGAGCAGGCCGGCATCGAGATCCCCCGGTTCTGCTACCACGAACGCCTGTCCATCGCCGGCAACTGCCGCATGTGCCTCGTGGAGGTCGTCGGTGGCCCGCCGAAGCCCGCGGCCTCCTGCGCGATGCAGGTCCGTGACCTGCGCCCGGGCAAGGACGGCGCCCCGCCCGAGGTCAAGACCAACTCCCCGATGGTCAAGAAGGCCCGCGAGGGGGTGATGGAGTTCCTGCTCATCAACCACCCGCTCGACTGCCCGATCTGCGACCAGGGCGGCGAATGCGACCTGCAGGACCAGGCGATGGCCTACGGCGTCGACTTCTCGCGCTACCGCGAACCCAAGCGCGCCGTGGACAACATGGATCTCGGCCCGCTCGTCGGCACCGCGATGACGCGCTGCATCTCCTGCACCCGCTGCGTCCGGTTCATCACCGAGGTCGCGGGGATGCCGGAACTGGGCCAGACCGGCCGCGGCGAGGATGCCGAGATCACCAACTACCTCGGCCAGACGCTGGCCTCCGAGATGCAGGGGAACATCGTCGACCTGTGCCCGGTCGGCGCGCTGACGTCCAAGCCCTACGCCTTCACCGCGCGGCCCTGGGAACTGACCAAAACCGAATCCATCGACGTGATGGACGCGCTCGGCTCGAACATCCGGGTCGACACCAAGGGCCGGCAGGTGATGCGGATCCTGCCGCGCAACAACGACGGCGTGAACGAGGAATGGCTGTCGGACAAGTCGCGCTACGTCTGGGACGGCCTGCGCCGCCAGCGGCTCGACACGCCCTACATCCGCGAGAACGGCAAGCTGCGCAAGGCGGGGTGGGACGAGGCGCTGACGCTCGCCGCCGACAAGCTGAAGGGCGCGTCGAAGGTCGCGGGTCTCGTCGGCGATCTTGCCCCGGTCGAGGCCGCCTTCGCGCTCAAGACCCTCGTCGAGGGCATGGGGGGCGCGGTCGAATGCCGCACCGACGGCGCCGCGCTGCCCGCGGGCAACCGGTCCGGCTATGTCGGGACCGCCGCGATCGAGGATATCGACGACGCGAAGATGATCCTGCTGGTCGGGACCAATCCGCGGCTGGAGGCGCCGGTCCTGAACGCGCGCATCCGCAAGGCATGGCTGCACGGCGCCAAGGTGGCGCGCATCGGAACGCCCGCCGACCTGACCTACGACGTGTCCGAGATCGGCACCGGCCGCGACGCGCTGTCGAAGCTGGCCGCGATGGACCATTCCGACAAGCACGGCGTGCCCGGCGTGATGATCGTGGGGCAGGGCGCGCTGACCGGCGATGACGGCGCCGCGGTCCTGGGGACCGTGATGCAGATGGCCGAGGCCGCGCAGGCGAAGGTCCTGGTCCTGCACACCGCGGCGTCCCGCGTCGGCGCGATGGACGCGGGCTGCACCACCGAGGGCGGGCTCTCCGCCGCGCTCGACGGGGCGGACGTGGTCTACAACCTCGGCGCGGACGAGATCGACGTCGCCGCGGGGCCGTTCGTGATCTACCAGGGCAGCCACGGCGACCGCGGCGCGCACCGGGCCGACCTGATCCTGCCCGCCGCTGCCTACACCGAGGAAAACGGCCTGTTCGTGAACACCGAGGGCCGCCCGCAACTCGCCTTCCGCGCCGGTTTCCCGCCGGGCGATGCGCGCGAGAACTGGGCGATCCTGCGCGCGCTGTCGGCGAAGGCCGACGCGACGCAGCCCTGGGACAGCCTCGCGGCCCTGCGCCGGGCGCTGGTCGAGGCCGTGCCGCAGCTGGGTGCGATCGACGAGGTGCCGGTGAACGAAGCGGCGCCGCTGCCTGCGGGCGATCTCGGATCCGGCGACTTCGCCTCCACCGTGACCGATCACTACCTGACCAACCCGATCGCGCGCGCCAGCGCCCTGATGGCGGAGCTTTCCGAAGGTGCCCGCCACCGCGCCGCCGAGCCGATCGCGGCGGAGTGAACGGTGCGCGACAAGTCCGCACGATGGTGCAGGAAATGGGTGGTCTTTGCCGATGAGATGCGGTTTACAGCACCAAGAGGCGGTGCGTCACCGGACGCACGGCCGCGGCTCTGCCGGGCTAGGCGAAACCACGCTGTGAAGGGCTGAAACATGGTCGAATTCTTCACGCAGACCACGCTGGGCGTCATCCTTCTCACGGTGCTCCAGGTCCTGCTGATCGTCGTCCCCCTGCTCGTCGCGCTCGCCTTCCTGCTCTATGCCGACCGGAAGATCTGGGCCGCCGTGCAGATGCGGCGCGGCCCCAACGTCGTCGGCGCCTTCGGCCTGCTGCAAAGCTTCGCGGACTTCATCAAGTACATCGTGAAGGAAGTCGTCGTGCCCGCCGGGGCCGACCGCGCGGTGTTCTTCCTCGCGCCGATCACCAGCTTCGTCCTGGCGATGATCGCCTGGGCGGTGATCCCGTTCAACGAGGGCTGGGTGCTGGCCGACGTCAACGTCGCGATCCTGTACATCTTCGCGGTCTCCTCGCTCGAGGTCTACGGCGTGATCATGGGCGGCTGGGCGTCGAACTCGAAATACCCGTTCCTCGGCTCGCTCCGCTCGGCCGCGCAGATGATCTCCTACGAGGTCTCGATCGGCTTCATCATCGTCGGCGTGATCCTGTCCACCGGGTCGCTGAACCTCACCGACATCGTGATGGCGCAGGACGGCAACCTGGGGCTCCTGAACTGGTACTGGATCCCGCACCTGCCGATGGTGTTCCTGTTCTTCATCTCGGCGCTGGCCGAGACCAACCGCCCGCCCTTCGACCTGCCCGAGGCTGAATCGGAACTCGTGGCCGGCTACCAGGTCGAATACTCCTCGACCCCGTTCCTGCTGTTCATGATCGGCGAATACGTCGCCATCGTGCTGATGTGCGCGCTGGTGTCGCTCCTGTTCTTCGGCGGTTGGCTATCGCCGATCCCCGGCCTGCCGGACGGCTTCATGTGGCTGTTCCTGAAGATCCTCGCGGTGTTCTTCCTGTTCGCGATGGTGAAGGCCATCGTCCCGCGGTACCGCTACGACCAGCTGATGCGGATCGGCTGGAAGGTGTTCCTGCCGATGTCGCTGGCCTGGGTCGTGATCGTCGCCTTCCTCGCGAAGTTCGAGGTCTTCGGCGATTTCTGGGCCCGGTGGGACCGTGAACCGGCGGGCATCTCGATGATGCTGGACGGCGATTGCCAGAGCGACCTCGCGCTCGTCTCCGCCGAGGCGCCCGCGGTCGAGGCGGTGCTGACGGAAAACGCGCCGGCAGAGGGTGTTTCCACGCCCGACTACGTCCGCGGTCTCGTCTTCGCCGCGCAGGTCGGCCTGTTCACCGCTTCGGTCGAGATGCCGGACGGCGAGCCGGTGCTGCGCGACGGTCTCGGCGACGACGCCGCGGCCGAGTTCGCCGCCGTCACCGGCCTGTCCGAGTGCCTCGTCGCCACCTACGGCACCGAGGTCGCCGGAACCGACGTGGACGGCGAGGGCGACGTCACCTTCACCGACATCCTCGCAATGTCGAACGCCGCGCTCGACGCCGGCACGACGGGAGCCGAGTCATGACCCAGATCGACTGGAACCGCGCCACCAAGTACTTCTTCCTCGCAGACATGTGGACCGGGATGCGTCTCGGCCTGAAGTATTTCTTCGCCCCCAAGGCGACCGTGAACTACCCGTTCGAGAAGGGGCCGCTGTCGCCCCGCTTCCGCGGTGAACACGCGCTGCGCCGCTACCCCAACGGCGAGGAACGCTGCATCGCCTGCAAGCTCTGCGAGGCGATTTGCCCGGCGCAGGCGATCACCATCGATGCCGAGCCGCGCGAGGACGGCAGCCGCCGCACCACGCGCTACGACATCGACATGACCAAGTGCATCTACTGCGGGTTCTGCCAGGAAGCCTGCCCGGTCGATGCCATCGTCGAAGGTCCGAACTTCGAATTCGCCACCGAGACGCGGGAAGAGCTGTTCTACGACAAGCAGAAGCTTCTCGACAACGGCGCGCGGTGGGAGGCCGAGATCGCCCGCAACCTCGAAGTGGACGCGCCCTACCGATGACCGACACCCCCGAGAACCCCTTCGCCGCGATGTTCGCCCAGACCCAGACCGTGATGCAGGACTGGGTCAAGGCCGTGAACCCGGCGCTGGCCAGCTTCACCCCGCAGGCCTTCGACAAGATGTGGCCGACCGTTCCGGGCGAGGTGCTGGAGGCGTTCTGGGGCAAGCAGTTCAACCCCGAGGGGCTGGATGCCAAGACCCGGCTTCTGCTGACGCTCCAGGGCCTGACGATCCAGGGCGCGATCGCCGAGCCGCAGATCCGCCTGACCGTCCGCCACGCCATCGAGGCCGGCGCGACCAAGCAGGAGGTCGCCGAGGCCATCGGCATGTCCGCCGTCTTCGGCGGGGTTCCGGCGATGAACAAGGCGATGGAACTGGCCAAGGAAGCCATCGACGGGACGGAGGACTGAATGGGCATCGCGGATTTCACCTTCTACGTCTTCGCGCTGACGGTCGTCGTCGCGGGCTTCTTCACGGTCATGTCGCGCAACCCGGTCCACTCGGTGCTGTGGCTGATCCTCGCGTTCCTGTCCTCGGCGGGGCTGTTCGTCCTGCTCGGCGCGGAATTCGTCGCGATGCTCTTGGTCATCGTCTACGTCGGCGCGGTCGCGGTGCTGTTCTTGTTCGTCGTGATGATGCTCGACGTGGACTTCGCCGAACTGAAGGCCGAGATGGCGCGCTACATCCCGATCGCCGGCCTGATCGGCGTCGTGCTCCTGATGCAGCTCGCGCTTGCCTACGGCACCTGGGCCTATTCCGACGGCATCGACACGCGGCTCGGCAACGTCGCGCCGCCGGTCGACGAGGTGCAGAACACCGCCGCGCTCGGCGCGCTGATCTACGACCGCTACTGGCTGCTGTTCCAGCTTGCCGGTCTCGTGCTGCTGGTCGCGATGGTCGGCGCCATCGTCCTGACGCTCCGCCACCGCACCGACATCAAGCGCCAGGACATCCTCGCGCAGATGTACCGCGACCCGGCGAAGACGATGGAGCTGAAGGACGTGAAGCCGGGGCAGGGCCTTTGAGAACGGCGTTCGTCATACTGGCCGCCCTGGCCGCCGCCCCCGCCAGCGCGCTGGTGCCCCCACCCTGCGAATGGGTGGAGGGCAGCCTGTCGCTCGGGGAGTGGGGCGCGGATCACGGCACGGGCCCCGCCGTCTGGCCGGAACCCGTGGGTGCGGACTTCGTGCGCTGGACGGTGCATTCCAACGACGCCGCGCAGGCGCCGCGTTACGTCGGGCTCCAGCATTGCCCGACGGGACAGGAGATCCTGCTCGGACTCAGCCCGGCACAGGCGGAGGCGCAGCTCGCGCAGTTCGACGCGCTGATGACCAGCAGCGATCAGTACACGCTTCGCCAGATCGGCGAGGAAATGGCAGCGGCCGGCGCCAGCGCGCGCGTGTCGCGGAACGGCCTGGGCGATTGCGCCTGCGACCTGCTCCTCGGGGCGGGCTAGGCCGGGGCCGGGAACGGCTCGGGCCGGCGACAAGACTAATCGGGCAAAGGCCCGGAGGGACGAGATGATAGGACTGGAACATTACCTGACGGTCGCGGCGGCGCTGTTCGTCATCGGCATCTTCGGCATCTTCCTGAACCGCAAGAACGTCATCATCATCCTGATGTCGATCGAGCTGATCCTGCTGGCGGTGAACATCAACCTCGTCGCGTTCTCCAGCTATCTCGGCGACCTGACTGGGCAGATCTTCACGATGTTCGTCCTGACTGTCGCCGCCGCCGAGGCGGCCATCGGCCTTGCCATCCTCGTCTGCTTCTTCCGCAACCGCGGCACGATCGACGTCGAAGACGTCTCGAACATGAAGGGCTGAGACATTGGAAACGATCCTCCTCTTCGCCCCCCTCGTCGGCGCGGTCATCTGTGGCTTCACCTGGAGGCTGATCGGCCAGACGGCGGCGCAGGTCACGGCGACCGCGCTCCTATTCCTGTCGTGCCTGTTGTCCTGGATCGTGTTCCTGTCCTTCGACGGGCAGACCTATACCCGCGACCTGTTCACCTGGATTTCCTCGGGCACGCTCGACACGTCCTGGGGGCTCCGGATCGACCGGCTGACCGCGATCATGCTGATCGTCATCACCACGGTCTCGGCGCTCGTCCACCTCTATTCCTTCGGCTACATGGCCCATGACGACAACTTCAAGGAGGGCGAGAGCTACCGGCCGCGCTTCTTCGCCTACCTGTCGTTCTTCACCTTCGCCATGCTGGCGCTCGTCACCGCCGACAACCTGCTGCAGCTGTTCTTCGGCTGGGAAGGCGTGGGCGTCGCGTCCTACCTGCTGATCGGGTTCTACTACCGCAAGCCGTCGGCGGGCGCGGCGGCGATGAAGGCCTTCATCGTCAACCGCGTCGGCGACTTCGGCTTCCTGCTCGGCATCTTCTCGATCTTCTGGATGGTCGACTCGATCGACTTCGACGTGATCCTCGCCTCCGGCCCCGATCTGGCCGCGATGACTTTCCCCTTCCTCGGGTGGGAGGTGAACGCCGCCAACGCCATCGGCGTGATGCTGTTCATCGGCGCGATGGGCAAGTCGGCGCAGCTGTTCCTGCACACCTGGCTGCCGGACGCGATGGAAGGCCCGACCCCGGTCTCGGCCCTGATCCACGCCGCGACGATGGTGACGGCGGGCGTGTTCCTCGTCTGCCGGATGTCGCCGATCCTCGAATACGCGCCCTTCGCGGGCAACATGGTGATTTTCATCGGCGCCGCGACCGCGTTCTTCGCCGCAACGGTCGGCCTCGTGCAGAACGACATCAAGCGCGTGATCGCCTACTCGACCTGCTCGCAGCTCGGCTACATGTTCGTGGCCGCGGGCGTCGGCGTCTACTCCGTCGCCATGTTCCACCTGTTCACGCACGCCTTCTTCAAGGCGATGCTGTTCCTCGGCGCCGGCTCGGTCATCCACGCGATGCACCACGAACAGGACATGCGGAACTACGGCGGGCTTCGGAAGAAGATCCCGCTGACCTTCTGGGCGATGATGATCGGCACGCTCGCCATCACCGGCGTCGGCATCCCGCTGACCCATATCGGCTTCGCGGGTTTCCTGTCCAAGGACGCGGTGATCGAAAGCGCCTGGGCCTTCGGGCCGGGGCTCGGCAGCTTCGCCTTCTGGATGCTGGTCATCGCCGCCTGCTTCACCAGCTTCTATTCCTGGCGGCTGATCTTCATGACCTTCTTCGGCACGCCGCGGGGCGACAAGCACGCCCACGACCACGCCCATGAAAGCCCGATGTCGATGCTGATCCCGCTCGGCGTGCTGGCGCTCGGCGCAGTGTTCGCGGGGATGCTCTGGTACAACTCCTTCTTCGGCCACACCGACCGGGTCGGCCAGTTCTTCGGCGTGCCCTACGCCGAGGCCGGCGCCCATGCCGAGGGCGAGGGCGCGCACCACGGCGAGGAAGCCGCGGCCGCGGACGACCACGCCGAGGCCGCCCCGGCCGACGACCACGGCACCGCGATGGCGGAGGGCGAGGCCGCGGCCGAAGACCACGGCACCGCGATGGCCGAAGGTGAGACCGCCGCGGAGGACCACGGCACCGCGATGGCCGAGGATCACGGCGCGGCCGCGGACGGCGGCCACGGCGCGGCGCACTACGTTCTCGCCGGCGCACCGGGCGAGGGCGCGATCCACGCCGCCCCGGACAACGACGTGCTCGGCCACGCCCACGAGGCCCCGGCCTGGGTCAAGGTCGCGCCCTTCGTGGCGATGGTGATCGGTCTCGTGGTGGCCTACATGTTCTACATCGTGAACCCGGCCCTGCCGCGCGCCTGGGCGCAGCAGTTCCCGGTCGGCTACCGCTTCATCCTGAACAAGTGGTACTTCGACGAGGTCTACGACTACGCCTTCGTCCGCTCCGCCCGCGGCCTCGGCCGCTTCCTCTGGAAGAAGGGCGACGGCGCGGTGATCGACGGCGGCATCAACGGGCTCGCGATGGGGATCGTGCCGTTCTTCACCCGGACGCTGAACCGGCTCCAGACCGGGTACATCTTCACCTATGCCTTCGCGATGGTGATCGGCATCGTCGTCCTCGTCACCTGGTTCGTGATCGGCGGGGGGGCCGACTGATGTTCGACAACCTGCTTTCCCTCGTCACGTTCCTGCCCGCCGTGGCGGCGCTGTTCATGGCGGTGCTCGGCAACGACCCGGCATCGCAGCGCAACGCGAAGTGGCTGGCGCTCGCGGCGACCACGGCGACCTTCCTCGTGTCCATCGCCATCCTCGTGCAGTTCGACCCGTCGAACCCGGGCTTCCAGCTGGTCGAGGACAGCGAGTGGATGTTCGGCCTGCACTACAAGCTCGGCGTCGACGGGATCTCGGTCCTGTTCGTCATGCTGACCACGTTCCTGATGCCCATCGTCATCCTGTCCTGCTGGGAAGTGACGCACCGGGTGAAGGAATACATGATGGCGTTCCTGCTGCTGGAGACCCTGATGATCGGGGTCTTCGTCGCGCTGGACCTCGTCCTGTTCTACCTGTTCTTCGAGGGCGGCCTGATCCCGATGTTCCTCATCATCGGCATCTGGGGCGGGAAGGACCGCATCTACGCTTCGTTCAAGTTCTTCCTCTATACCTTCCTCGGCTCGGTCCTGATGCTGGTCGCGATGGTGACGATGTACGTCGACGCCGGCACCACCGACATCGAGCAGCTTCTGACCCACTCCTTCTCAGCCGGCACGATGGAGATCATGGGCTTCCAGGTGGTCGGCGGGTTGCAGGTCCTGCTCTGGCTCGCCTTCTTCGCCTCTTTCGCGGTCAAGATGCCGATGTGGCCGGTCCATACCTGGTTGCCGGACGCGCACGTGCAGGCGCCCACGGCGGGCTCCGTCGTGCTGGCCGCGATCCTGCTGAAGATGGGCGGCTACGGCTTCCTGCGCTTCTCGCTGCCGATGTTCCCGGTGGGGTCCGAGATCCTGGGCCCGCTCGTCCTGTGGATGTCGGTGATCGCGATCATCTACACCTCGCTGGTCGCGATGATGCAGGAGGACATGAAGAAGCTGATCGCCTATTCGTCGGTCGCCCACATGGGCTACGTCACGATGGGCATCTTCGCGGCCAACCAGCAGGGCATCGACGGCGCGATCTTCCAGATGCTGTCGCACGGCTTCGTCTCCGGCGCGCTCTTCCTCTGCGTCGGCGTGATCTACGACCGGATGCACACCCGCGACATCGACGCCTATGGCGGCCTCGTCGTGCGGATGCCGGCCTACGCGCTGGTGTTCATGCTGTTCACGATGGCCAATGTCGGCCTGCCCGGCACCTCGGGCTTCGTCGGTGAATTCCTGACGCTGATCGGCGTCTTCCGGGAAAACACCTGGGTCGGCGTGCTGGCGGCGACTGGCGTGATCCTGTCGGCGGGCTACGCGCTCTGGCTCTATCGCCGGGTCGTGTTCGGGGACCTCATCAAGGAGAGCCTGAAGACGATCAGCGACATGACCGCGCGCGAACGCCTGATCTTCGCGCCGCTCATCGTCATGACGCTCCTGCTCGGCGTCTATCCGAGCCTCGTGACCGATGCCATCGGGCCCTCGGTCGAGGCGCTCATCAGCCATTACGACGTCGCCGTGGCGGACTTCATGCCCGGCACCGACGTCGCCGAAAGCCACTAGGGGAGCCCGAGAGATGATCGGACCCGACCTTTCCGTCGTCAGCCCCGAGATCCTGCTGGCGATCTTCGCCATGGCCGGCCTCGTCGGCGCGGTCTACACCGGCAAGGACGGCCTCGCGCGGCCGCTGACCTGGGCGACCGCGGTGCTGTTCGTGGTCATCGCGGCCTATATCGGGCTGACCGGCGGCGGCACCCGGATGGCCTTCGGCGGCATCCTCGTCGACGACGCCTTCGCCCGCTTCGCCAAGGTCGCCATCCTGCTGTCGGCTGCGGCGATCCTCGTGATCGGGCTCGATTTCATGGTGCGCTCGGACCTGATGAAGTTCGAGTACCCGATGCTCGTGGTGCTGGCCGTCATCGGCATGATGATCATGGTCTCCGCGGGCGACCTGATGACGCTCTACATGGGCCTGGAGCTGCAATCGCTGGCGCTCTACGTCGTCGCTGCCTTCCGCCGCGACAGCGTGCGCTCGACCGAGGCCGGGCTGAAGTACTTCGTGCTCGGCGCGCTGTCCTCGGGCCTGCTGCTCTACGGCGCCTCGCTGACCTACGGTTATGCCGGCACGACACAGTTCTCCGGCATCATCGCCGCGGCCGACGGCGACGCGCCGCTGGGGCTCCTGTTCGGGCTGGCGTTCATGTGCGCGGGCTTCGCGTTCAAGGTCTCGGCCGCGCCGTTCCACATGTGGACGCCGGACGTCTACGAAGGCGCGCCGACCCCGATCACCGCCTTCTTCGCCACCGCGCCCAAGATCGCGGCGATGGCGCTCTTCGCCCGCGTCGTCCACGACGCCTTCGGCGGCGTCGTCGGCGACTGGCAGCAGATCCTCGCCTTCCTCGCGGTGGTGTCGATGTTCCTCGGCGCGATCGCGGCCATCGGCCAGCGCGACTTCAAGCGCCTGATGGCGTATTCCTCGATCACCCACATGGGCTTCGCGCTCATGGGTCTCGCCGCCGGGACCGAACAGGGCGTCGAGGCGATGCTGATCTACATGGCGATCTACGTCGTGATGAACATCGGCACCTTCGCCTTCATCCTGACGATGGAGAAGGACGGCCGCCACATCACCCGCATCGACATGCTGAACAACTTCGCCGCGAAGGAACCGGTGAAGGCGCTGGCGCTGCTCCTGCTCATGTTCTCGCTCGCCGGCGTTCCGCCGCTGCTCGGGTTCTTCGGGAAATACGCGGTGCTGCTCGCCGCCGTCGATGCCGGGCTCGGCTGGCTCGCCATCGCGGGCGTGATCGCCTCGGTCATCGGCGCGTTCTACTATCTCCGGATCGTCTACTTCATGTATTTCGGCGAGGAGAAGGACGGCATCGACGGGCGCATGACCACGCTGCCTTGGCTCGGCCTCGTCGTGTCGGCGGCGATCCTGCTGCTCGGCGTGATCAACCTCTTCGGGATCGAGGGCTTCGCCGAGGCCGCCGCGGCGACCCTTGTCCGCTGAGACCGTCGCCGCCGGCGCGCAAACGGACGCGCCGGACTGGCCCGACGACTTGGATTTCGTCCATCTCGACGCAGTCGACAGCACGATGGACGAGGCCGCCCGCAGGCCCGTCCCCGACCGCCCCACCTGGATCGCCGCCGCGCGGCAGACGAAGGCGCGCGGCCGCAGCGGCAGGCCCTGGACGAGCGAGACCGGCAACTTCGCGGCGACCCGCCTGTCCACCGCCGACCGCCCGCCCGCCGATCTCGCGCTCTACTCATTCGTCGCCGGGCTCGCGCTGTTCGACACGCTTTCGGTCTGGGTCCCGCGTGACCTGCTGACGCTGAAGTGGCCGAACGACGTGCTCGTCGACGGCTGCAAGGTCGCGGGCATCCTGCTCGAATCGAGCGGGGTGGGAACCGCCGGGCACAGGCTCGCCATCGGGATCGGGATCAACGTCGCCTCAGCCCCGCCGCGCGACAGCCTGCCCGAGGGCGCGCTCGACCCGATCGCGCTGGCGGATGTCGCGCGCGCGGACGCGCCCCTGCCGCTTCGACCCGACCGGATCCTCTGGCGCCTGTCGCAGGATTTCGAGCGCTGGCGCCGCGACTGGGCGGAGAACGGCTTCGACAGCCTCCGCCGCGCCTGGATCGGGCGGGCCGCCGGGGTCGGCGGCCCGATCCGCGTGCGGCTGCCGAACGGCGACTTGACCGGCACGTTCGAAACGTTGGACCCCGACGGCTGCCTCGTTCTAGGAACACCCGGGGGACCGCGCCGCATCGCCGCGGGCGAGGTGTTCCTGCCTTAGTTCCCGGGGGAGGGGAGACATGCTGCTCTGCATCGACTGCGGCAACACCAACACCGTGTTCTCGGTCTGGGACGGGACGAAGTTCCTCTGCACGCTCCGGACCTCGACCGAACATCAGCGCACCGCGGACCAGTACTTCGTCTGGCTTTCCACGCTGATGGAGCATCACCGGCTGGAACTCGCCATCGACGAGGTCATCATCTCCTCGACGGTGCCGCGGGTGGTGTTCAACCTCCGCGTGCTCTGCGACCGCTACTTCAACACCCGCCCGCTCGTGGTCGGCAAACCCGACTGCCTGCTGCCGCACCCGCCCCGCGTGGACGGGGGAACGCAGGTCGGCCCGGACCGGCTGGTCAACACCGCGGGCGCCTTCGACCGCCACGGCGGCGACCTGATCGTGGTCGACTTCGGCACCGCCACCACCTTCGACGTGGTCGCCCATGACGGCGCCTATGTCGGCGGGGTGATCGCGCCGGGGGTCAACCTGTCGCTCGAGGCGCTCCACCACGCCGCCGCCGCGCTGCCCCATGTCGACGTGACCAAGCCGCAGGCGGTGATCGGGACCAATACCGTCGCCTGCATGCAGTCCGGCATCTTCTGGGGCTATGTCGGCCTCGTGCGCGGCATCTGCGAACGCATCCGCGGCGAGTACGACCGCACCATGCGGATCGTCGGCACCGGCGGCCTCGCGCCGTTGTTCTCTCAGGGTGATGTGCTATTTGACCGCATCGAGGACGACCTGACGGTGCACGGCCTGACCGTGATCCATCGCTACAACAAGGAAAACGCAGGCGCATGACCGACAACGCCCGGCTGATCTATCTCCCGCTCGGTGGTGCCGGCGAGATCGGGATGAACGCCTACGTCTACGGCTACGGGCCGGAGGGGAAGGAACGCTACATCCTCGTCGACATCGGCGTGGCTTTCCCGGACATGGATGGCCAGCCCGGCGTCGACGTCATCTTCGCCGACGTCACCTGGCTGTCCGAACGCCGCGACAGGCTCGACGGCATCTTCATCACGCACGCGCACGAGGACCACGTGGGCGCACTCGGCCACCTGTGGTCGAAGCTCGGCGCCCCGGTCTACTGCCGCCCCTTCACCGCGATCCACGCGAGCCGCAAGCTGGAAGAGGCCGGGCAGGATCCGACCGCCATCGTCCGCATCTGCGACCCCTGGCCCGCAACCTATGACGCGGGGCCGTTCAAGGTTGGCTTCGCGCCGATCTCGCATTCCATCCCCGAGGCATCGGGGCTGGTGATCGACACGCCCGCGGGCCGCGTCGTCCATTCCGGGGACTTCAAGATCGACCACCAGCCGATCGTCGGCGAACCCTTCGACGATGCGCTGTGGCAGTCCATCGGCGATGCCGGCGTGCTCGCCTTCATCTGCGATTCGACCAACGTCTTCTCCGGCCATCCCGGCCGCTCCGAAAGCCAACTGGCCGAACCCATCGCCGCGCTCGTGGCCTCGGCCACCGGCATGATGGTCGCGACCACGTTCGCCTCCAACGTCGCGCGGCTGAAGACGCTGGCAGAGGCCGGGCGCGCCAATGGGCGGACCATCGTCCTCCTTGGCCGGGCGATGAAGCGGATGGTGTCGGCGGCGGTCGAATCCGGCGTCCTCACCGACTTCCCGCCGGTGGTCGCGCCCGAGGAAGCGACGGAGATCCCGCGCGAGAACCTGATGCTGCTCGTGACCGGCAGCCAGGGCGAACGCCGCGCCGCCTCCGCCGCCCTGTCCCGCGGCTCCTATCTCGGCCACGAACTCAAGGCGGGCGACACCTTCCTGTTCTCGTCCAAGACGATCCCCGGCAACGAGGTCGGCGTCGCGCGGATCCAGAACGCGCTGGCGGAGCAGGGGGTCGAGATCGTTGATGCCGACGCGGGCTTCTACCACGTCTCGGGCCACGCCAACCGGCCGGATCTCGAAAAGGCGCACGGGCTGGTGCGGCCGAGGATCCTGGTGCCGAACCACGGCGAATACCGCCACCTGCAACGCCATGTCCGCGTGGGCGAGGCGGCGGGCATGATCGGCGTGCTCGCGCCGAACGGCACGATGGTGCAACTTGACGGCAACGCGCCGGGCCCGGTGGAGCATATCGAGGCCGGCCGCATCTACCTCGACGGCACCGCCCATGTCGGCGCCTATGACGGCGTGATCCGCGACCGGATGAAGCTCGCGCTCAACGGGCTCGTCGTGGTGGCGCTGGTCGTGGACGAGGACGACGCGATCCTCGAGGATTCCTGGGTCGCGCTGCGCGGCCTGCCCGAGATGACCGACGACAACGCCGACCTCGCCGAGCTGATCGAGGACGAGATCGCGGAGCTTCTGCCCCGCCTCGACAACCGCACGGTGGAGGACGATGACAAGCTCGCCGAAGCCATCACCCGCGTCGCCCGTCAGGTCTGCCAGTCGGAAATCGGCAAGCGGCCGGAAGTGACGGTGATGGTGTCGCGGCTGATGGCCTGAACCGATCCGGCCTTCGGCCGGCGATCTCTCCAGTGGAGAGATCGGGGTTCTGGCGGGCGTAGCCCGGAAACACTCCGCGACCTTTGGCCGTCGCGCCTGTCCCTCTCTCTCCCGCAATCTTTCCATTGGTTGGATTGAGGGTCGAGCGCACCGAACTTCGGGGACTTCAGGACATGACCGTAATGAGGGTGCGCTGACGCGCACCTATTGGGTCGGGTTCAGCGCAACTGCCGGATCAGGCCGCGCTGTCCTCGGTCTCCGTCTCGGATTCGCCTTCGTCCTCGGCTTCCGTCACCGCGGGGCTGTCGCCGCGGCGTTCCGCGAAGCTCAGCGCGATGAAGTCGGGCAGGTGGTCGCCCATGCCGATGACGCGGTTGCCGCCACGGTCGCCGCGGTCCCTGCGATCTCCGCGCTCCCTCCGCTCACCCCGGTCCTTGCGGTCGTCGCGGCGGGCGCGGGCGGGTTTCTCCTCCGCCACCGTGTCCTCGGCCGGCTCCGGCGCGGTCTCTGCCGCCGGCTCCGCCCGCTTGCCACGGCCGCCGCCGCGGCGGGACCGCTTCGGCTTCGTGTCCTCGGCGGTTTCGTCCTCGGCCTCGGGCGCGGGGGCGCCGAGCGGGCTGTCCTTGCGCGGGATTTCCTTGCCGAGCATCTTCTCGATCTCGGCCAGGTACTTCTCGTCGCGCTTGGCGCAGAGCGTCATCGCGGTGCCGGTCTTGCCCGCGCGGCCGGTGCGGCCGATGCGGTGGACGTAATCCTCCGCGTGGCTCGGCACGTCGAAGTTGAACACGTGGGACACGTTCGGGATGTCGAGCCCGCGCGCGGCCACGTCGGAGGCGATCAGGAACCGGATCGAGCCGTCGCGGAACCCGTCGAGCGTCCGCATCCGCTGGCTCTGGTCGAGGTCGCCGTGGATCGGAGCGGCGTTCAGCCCGTATTTCACCATCGACTTCGCGAGGATATCCACGTCGACCTTGCGGTTGCAGAAGATGATCGCGTTGCGGCAGGCCTCGCCCTCTTCCTCGATCAGCGCGCGCAGCAGCGCCCGCTTCTCCGACGCCTCGCGGTCGCGGCGGGAGCCGCGGAACATCACGAGCGACTGGGTGATCGTCTCGGAGGTGGTCGACTGCCGCGCCACCTCGATCTTCGCCGGGTTGGCGAGGAAGGTGTTGGTCAGCCGCTCGATCTCCGGCGGCATCGTGGCCGAGAAGAACAGCGTCTGGCGGGTGAAGGGCGTCAGGCTGAAGATGCGCTCGATATCCGGGATGAAGCCCATGTCGAGCATCCGGTCGGCTTCGTCGACGACCATGATCTTCACGTCCGACAGGATCAGCTTGCCGCGCTCGAAATGGTCGAGCAGGCGGCCCGGCGTCGCGATCAGCACGTCGACGCCCTTGTCGATCAGCGCGTCCTGTTCCTTGAAGCTGACGCCGCCGATCAGCAGCGCCTTGGTCAGCTTCACGTGCTTGGAATAGATGTCGAAGTTCTCGGCCACCTGCGCGGCGAGTTCCCGCGTGGGGCAGAGCACGAGGCTGCGCGGCATCCGCGCCCGCGCCCGTCCGCGGGCCAGCGCGGTGATCATCGGCAACGTGAAGCTCGCCGTCTTGCCGGTGCCCGTCTGGGCGATGCCAAGCACGTCGCGGCCGGTCAGGGCCTCGGGAATGGCGCCCGCCTGGATCGGCGTCGGGGTTTCGTAGCCGGCCTCTTCGATGGCCTTGAGGACCTTGGGATTAAGGTCGAGATCGGAAAATTTCGTCATGTGCGTCCAGATTGGCGGGCCGATGCCCGGCGATATCGGAGCGCATGGGGTACGTCGCGCTCCACGGCGACCGCGGGCGGACCCCGCGACTGCCGGCGCTCTTAGAGCAAATTTCCGCCTGCGTCAAATGGCCTGCGCGATCGGGGTGCGATATGCGGCGACCGTCCGGTCCGACGCCCGCCGCCGGCATCGCGACGATCCGCTCCCGCGGGTCCGCCAGCCGGGTCGCGCGCGGCAGGTCCGTCCCGCCGCGCGCCGCACCGCGCCTCAGTCCGCGCGGAAGCAGTAGAACCGGCCAGACCCGCCCGTCATCACGAGGTTCTCCTGCGAACAACCGCGCGACGGGTGCGCCGCGTTCCACGGCGACAGGCCGGGCGTCAGGCTGCGGCGGTCGGAATGGCCGAGCATCGCGCTGCCCTCGCCGGACGAGGTCCAGTTGGAACAGGTCATGTCCTCGCCCGCGTCGAAGGCGGTGCCGTCGGCCTGGCTGCCGGTGAGAATGTCGTGCTCGACGCCCGATTGCTGCTCCCGGGGCAGGGGGGCGCCGGCGTCGTCGACCATGACGTAGGGCACTTCTGCGCCGGTTTCGTCCAGCGCGGTTTCATGGTCGATCGGCACCGCGTCCAGGTGCAGGTCGTCCACCGTCATCGCGATCAGCGCGCCGTTGACGTTGTACCACGGCCCCGCGCCAATCCGGTCGCGGGCGTTCTCGGCGCCCTCGCCCTGGGTCGAGAGGTAGGCCCGCCAGGTGCCGCCGGACATGCCCGCGGCCTCCGCCAGCGACTGGCAATGGGCATCCGCACCCTCCAGCCCGCCGAGATCCGCGCCCATGCCGGTCCCGGCGCTGGTGACGAAGAAGGACGGCGCGCCTTCCTGCGCGGCGGCGGGCGCGGCGAGGCAGAGCGCGGCGAGACAGCAGGCGGTGAGTCTGGTCATTTCGGTTCCTCCCGTGGAAATGCCGCCCCCGAGGGTAGCGGCACGAAACGGGACCGTCCTGCAGGGAAGGGCCACGGGGTCGAACGGCGGCGGAAGCCCGCCCGCCGGGGATCAGACCATCAGTTCCTTCGTCGCGCTCAGCGTCACGTCCGGGTAATCCCGCGCCACCCGGTCGATGTCCCATTGCAGGCGCGTCAGGTAGACCGGGTCGCCGTCGTTGTCCGTCGCCATGTGCTGCTTGTTGGCCGCCGCGAAGGCGTCGATCTTGTCCTTCGGCCCGTGGACCCACCGGGCGGAGGTGAACTGCGACGCCTCGAACCGGACCGGCAGGCCGTATTCCAGCTCGATCCGGCTGGCGAGAACCTCGAATTGCAGCGCTCCGACGACGCCGACGATGAAGCCCGATCCGATGTCGGGGCGGAACACCTTCGCGGCACCTTCCTCGGCGAACTGCATCAGCGCCTTGTCGAGATGCTTGGCCTTCATCGGGTCGCCCGCGCGGCAGGCCTGCAGCAGTTCCGGCGCGAAGCTCGGGATGCCGGTGAAGCGCAGCGCCTCGCCCTCGGTCAGCGCGTCGCCGATGCGAAGCTGGCCGTGGTTCGGGATGCCGATGATGTCCCCGGCCCAGGCTTCTTCCGCCAGTTCGCGGTCGGCGGCGAGGAACAGGACCGGGTTCGAGATCGCCATCGGCTTCTTCGACCGGACGTGGGTCAGCTTCATGCCGCGCTGGAAATGGCCCGAGGCCAGCCGCAGGAACGCCACCCGGTCGCGGTGCTTGGGGTCCATGTTGGCCTGCACCTTGAACACGAAACCCGCGACCTTGTCCTCCTCCGGCGCGACCTGGCGCGGCTCGGCCGACTGCACCTGCGGCTCGGGGCCGTAGTTGGCTATGCCGTCCATCAGCTCCTTCACCCCGAAGGAGTTGATCGCGGAGCCGAACCAGATCGGGGTCAGCGTGCCCTCGGCGAAGGCCTTGACGTCCATCGGCGGCAACAGTTCGCGCGCCATCTCCAGTTCCTCGCGGAGCGTGTCGAGCAGGGCGGCGGGGACGTGGTCCTTCAGCTTGGGGTCGTCGAGCCCCTGCAGCTTCACGCTCTCGGCCACCTTGTTCCGGTCGGCACGGTCCATCAGTTCCAGCCGGTCGCGCAACAGGTCGTAGCAGCCGATGAAGTCGCGTCCCTGGCCGATCGGCCAGCTTGCCGGCGTCACGTCGATGGCGAGGTTTTCCTGGATCTCGTCGATGATCTCGAAGGTGTCCCGGCTCTCGCGGTCCATCTTGTTGCAGAAGGTCAGGATCGGCAGGTCGCGCAGGCGGCAGACCTCGAACAGCTTGCGGGTCTGGCTTTCCACGCCCTTGGCGCCGTCGATCACCATGATCGCGGCGTCGACGGCGGTCAGCGTCCGGTAGGTGTCCTCGGAGAAATCGCTGTGGCCCGGCGTGTCCACCAGGTTGAAGCGGTGCCCGTCGTAGTCGAACGACATCGCCGACGCGCTGACCGAGATGCCCCGGTCCTTCTCCATCTGCATGAAGTCCGACCGCGTGCGCCGCGCCTCGCCCTTCGCGCGCACCTGTCCCGCCATCTGGATCGCGCCCCCGAACAGGAGGAACTTCTCCGTCAGCGTGGTCTTTCCGGCGTCGGGATGCGAGATGATCGCGAAGGTCCGGCGGCGGGCGATCTCGGGCGGCAGGGAGGGGCGGTTGTCCAGCATGGGCGGGCGTATATCCGCCCGCGCCCCGCCCCGCAATCGGGCTCAGTTCGTGCAGCGCGCGCGGATCGGTGCGCCGGGCACGACCGGACCGACGATGATCCACATCTGCAGGCCGCATTCCTCGTCCAGCCCGTCGATTACCGCCACTGGCAGGTTCTCGGGCCGGTTCAGCCCGCCGTCGCCGGCCAGCATCGCCGCGCGGCCCTCGGGGCGGGGGGCGAAGTCCGAAACGGCCGATCCCCGCGTGTCCGGGCCGCCGTAATCGGCGCGGCCCTGCGCCATCGCGGGCAGGGCGAGGACGGCAAGCGAGGCAGCGGCAAGCGCGGTGCGAAGCGGGGTCATGGCGGTATCCTCCAGGTCGGCGTTCCGGGATGTGTCGGGCGTGGCGGGCGCCGGGTTCAAACCCGCACTCTTGCGTGAGCCGGGTGTCACGTTCTTTGAAACCGCGCGCCGCCGTGCCAATCTTCGGTGCACGAAAGGGGTGACGCGATGGCCACGCAGGAGGAATGGAGACGGATCGCCTACGAGCGGTCCGAGGGCCTGAAGGGCGCCAGCATGGGTACGATGGACAACGCCCAGGGTCTCGCGACCTTCCGCGCCCAAAGGGCCGAGAGCGCGGCGCGCCACGAGGCGATCCGCAGTTCCTTCGAGACCCCGCGCTACACGCCGCCGCCGGTCGCCCCGGTGACGCGCCCGGACGGCGCGACGGGGAGCGGGACCGGAACCGGGCCGCTAACCGGTCCGGGCGGCGGAACCGTCCGGCTCAGCTTCATCGACCACGTCTCCATCGCGCTCGACGTGACCGACGCGGAGGATTTCTGGAACCTGTCGGACTGGATGTTCGGCCCGCTGGAACGGCGGATGCCGCGCCGGGCGGGGCTCTGGGCGATGGCGCTCGGCGTGCTGGTCGCGCTCGCCGTCGCCCTGTCGGCGGGGATGACGGACGGCGCGATCCTGCTGTTCGCCGCCTCCGGGGCGGTCGCGCCGCTGCTCGCCTACGCCGCGCTTCGGCTGTCGGTGTCGCTGGTGACGTTCCTCGCCGGGCTCGCGCTGATCCTCGGCTTCTACGGGCTGATCCTCGCCGCCGTGGTCGCCGCGGGGGCGGGGCTGTTCCTGGCCCTGCGGTGGGTCCTGTCGCTGGTCTGACCCGCCGGGGCGGAACCCGGCGGCCGCCGGGCGGGTTTCCGAAGGGAAAGGAGACCCGCAATGCCGAATTCCAGCATCAAGGACGAAAAGCTCTACAACGACTTCCGCGACGAGGGCATGTCGAAGGAAAAGGCCGCGCGGATTTCCAACGCGAAGGCCAATTCCGACATGCACCCGTCGAAGAAGGGCGGCCAGGCCTCCCCCTACGAGGAGTGGAGCAAGGACGATCTCTACGACCGCGCGAAGGAGATCGGGATCGAGGGCTGCTCGCAGATGAACAAGGGCGAGCTGATCGAGGCCCTGCGCAACCACTGACCCGCCGCCGGGGACTTCCGGCCCCGCCCGCCGCCTGCTACCCCTGACGCGACCATCACGGAGGGGAGTGGCATGGATCTTGGAATCGCCGGAAAACGGGCGCTCGTCTGCGCCTCGTCGAAGGGGCTCGGCCGCGGATGCGCCGAGGCGCTGGCTGAGGCCGGCTGCAGCCTCGTGATGAACGCGCGCGGCGCCGATGCGCTGGAACGGACCGCCGACGCGATCCGCGCCGCCACCGGCGCCGACATCACCACCGTCGCCGCCGATATCGTGTCCGAGGCCGGGCGCGCCGAGGTGCTGGAGGCCGCGGGCGACGTCGACATCCTCGTGACCAACGCGGGCGGCCCGCCGCCGGGCCTGTGGACGGATTGGGACCGGGACGACTTCATCGCCGCGCTCGACGCCAACATGCTGACCCCGATCGCGCTGATGAAGGCGCTGATGCCGGGCATGATCGACCGGGGCTGGGGCCGGGTGGTGAACATCACCAGCGTCTCGGTCAAGGCCCCGGTGCCGCCGCTCGGCCTGTCGAACTCCGCCCGTCTCGGCCTGACCGGATACGTCGCCGGCACCTCGCGGCAGGTCGCGCCCCACGGCGTGATCGTCAACAACCTGCTGCCGGGGATCCACGCCACCGACCGCATGATCAACCTGGACAACCACACCTCGCAGACCGAGGGCATCAGCGCCGCCGAGGCGCGGGCGGAGCGTGTCAAGACGATCCCGGCCGGCGATTACGGCGATCCCGCGGATTTCGGCCGGATGTGCGCGTTCCTTTGCTCGCAGCACGCCCGCTTCATCGTCGGGCAGAACATCCTTCTCGACGGCGGGGCCTCGAACATCTCCCTGTGACCGGTGCCGGGGATTCCGTTCCGAACCGTCGGGTTTGCGGCCCGGCGTACCTGTGGACAGACCTGTGGGTCGTGGGGGGGCGCCTTGCAACGCGGGGCGGGCGCTGCTACCCGCGGTGCCTGAGAAAATCCATCGGGATAGCAACGTGACCGCCGCGCCGCGACTTCTCGTCGACCAGATTTCCTGCCGCATCGGCGGCCGCGAGATCCTCCGCGAGGTCAGCCTCGAGGTCGCGGCGGGCGAGGTCCTGTGCCTTCTCGGCCCCTCCGGCTGCGGCAAGTCCACCACGCTGCGCGTCATCGCCGGGATCGAACGGCAAAGCGCGGGCCGGGTCGAGATCGACGGCAGGCGGGTGTCGGATGCCGGCCTCCACCTGCCGCCGGAACGCCGCGGGGTCGGGCTCATCTTCCAGGACTTCGCGCTCTTTCCCCACCTCAGCGTTGCCGACAACGTCGCCTTCGGGCTGACCGGCCCGCGCGCCGAAACCCGCACCCGCGTCGACGCGCTGCTCGAACGGGTCCACCTCGCGGGCTACGGCGACAAGGCGCCGCACATGCTGTCGGGCGGCGAGCAGCAGCGCGTGGCGCTGGCCCGCGCGCTCGCGCCCCGGCCGCGGGTGATGCTGATGGACGAACCCTTCTCGGGTCTCGACAACCGGCTCCGCGACGGCATCCGCGACGAGACGCTTCAGCTTCTGAAGGAGGAGGGGACAGCGGTCCTGCTCGTGACCCACGAACCCGACGAGGCGATGCGGATGGCCGACCAGATCGCGCTGATGCGCGACGGCCGGATCGTGCAGCAGGGCGCGCCCTACAACATCTACAACGCCCCCGCCGACCGGGCCGCGGCGGCGTTCTTCTCGGATATCAACGTGTTGCGCGGCACCGTGCGGGGCGCGCTGACCGACACCGCCTTTGGCCAGTTCCTCGCCCCCGGGCACTCCGACGGCACCGAGGTCGAGATCATCTTCCGCCCGCAGCACGTCAAGATCGACTTCGACCGCGGCGGCAAGGGGCCGAACCCGACGCCCCAGGACGGCACGCCGGCGCGAGGCGTGGTCGAACGCGCGCGGTTCATGGGGCACGAGAGCCTCGTGGAGTTCCGCATGGATTTCAACGGCGAGGTCCTGAAGGCCACCGTTCCCGCGGTGTTCCTGCCGCGCCCGGGCACCGCGCTCTGGCTCACCGTCCGCCGCGACCGCTGCTTCGTCTACCCGCGCCGCACCGCCTGACACCGCCGGGCCCGGGGCCCCGATCGCCGCCGGTGCCCCCGCCCGAGGCTTGTTCCTGCCCGGGAATCGCGGCAAAAAGGGGCGCTTTCGCGGTTCGGGCTTTCACCCGCGGACCGGCGCCCTTACGTATGGGGGCAGAACAACGCGCCGTCCGCACCGGACCCGGCGCAAAGGGAGTACGACATGCTCAACAACATCGGATTGCCGGGCCTGCTGCTGATCGCCGTGGTGGTGCTGGTCCTGTTCGGACGCGGCAAGATCGCCAACCTGATGGGCGAGGTCGGCAAGGGCATCACCGCGTTCAAGCGCGGCGTGAAGGACGGCACGGAAGAGATCGAGAACGCCTCGTCCGCCGATACCGGCACCGCCCGCGACGTGACCCCCGAGGCCGAGCGGCGCACCGACGCGTGACGCTTCGCCGGAGGGCGGATCATGCCTGACATCGGCTGGATGGAGCTGCTGGTCATCGGGATCGTGGCGCTGATCGTCGTCGGCCCCGAAGACCTGCCCAAGATGTTCCGCACGCTCGGTCACTTCACCGGGCGGATGCGCGGCATGGCGAAGGAATTCACCCGCGCCATGAACGACGCCGCCGACGAGAGCGGCATGAAGGACATCGGCCGCGACCTGCGCAACATCTCCAATCCGAAACGGATGGGCCTCGACGCGGTGAACCGCGCCTTCGACGGCATCGACCCGGGCAAGTACCCCGAGGGATCCGAGACCCGGAAGCTGGCCGAAAGCCGCAAGGCCGAGGCCGCCGAGGCCCGCGCCAAGGCCGAGGCCGCGCGCAAGCGGCGCGAAACCCCGCCGACGCCCGAGGAACTGGCCGACGACGAGCCGATGCTCGAAGCGGCACCCGCGCCCGCCGCGGCCGCGGCCGAACCGGCGCCCGCCGCCGAACCGGCGCCCGAGGCGGAGCCGGAGATGCCGCCGCGAACCGGGACCGGCCAGCCGTGAGCCACGACGACCAGATCGAGGACAGCGCCGCACCGCTGATCGAGCACCTGCGCGAGCTCCGGACGCGGCTGATCCGCTCCGTGCTTGCCTTCCTCGTCGCGATGATCGCGGTGTTCGTCGTCGCGCAGCCGCTACTGAACTTCATCCAGCAGCCACTTCTCGGCGTGCTCGTCGCCCGTGGCCAGGCGCCGACGCTCTTCGCCCTGTCCCCGCAGGAGGAATTCTTCACCCTCGTCCGGGTCTCGGTTATCGGCGGCTTCTTCCTGTCCTTCCCGGTGATCGGCCACCAGCTCTGGCGCTTCGTCGCGCCGGGGCTCTACAAGTCGGAAAAGAACGCGATCCTGCCCTTCCTGATCGCCTCGCCCTTCCTGTTCCTCGCCGGCGCCGCCTTCGCGCATTTCGTGGTCACACCGATGGCGATGAACTTCTTCATCGGGTTCGCCGACGTGGTGCCGCGCTTCTTCAGCTTCGTTACCGGAGCCGAGCCGCCCCCGGTTTCCGAACAGACGACCGAGCTTCAGACCGCGTTCCTCGGCTCGATCTCCGCGTCGACCGACCTCGCGCTCAAGTTCATCTTCGCCTTCGGCATCTGCTTCCAGCTTCCCGTCCTGCTGACATTGCTCGGCAAGGTCGGCCTCGTCAGCGCCGAGGGTCTCGGGCGGATGCGGAAATACGCTGTGGTCGGCATCCTGACGATGGCCGCGCTCCTGACCCCGCCCGACGTGATCTCGCAGGTGATCCTCTTCGTCGTCGTCTACGGGCTCTACGAGGTTTCGATCGTGCTCGTGCGCGCGGTGGAACGCCAGCGGGAGGCGCAGCTTCGCGCCGACGGTCTCGTCGACGACGATGTCTGACGACGCGCTGGCCCGGATCGCCGCGGCGCTGGAACGCATGGCGCCCCCGCCCGCGCCCGCGCCGGACTGGGACGCCGCCGACGCCTTTCTCTGGCACGCCGAGCCCGACCGGCTCGACCCCATCGCCAGGGTCAACCGCGTCGGCCTGCCGCTGCTGGTCGGCATCGACCGGGCGCGCGACATCCTGTTGCAGAACACCAGCCAGTTCGCGCGCGGCCTGCCCGCGAACAACGCGCTTCTCTGGGGCGCGCGGGGGATGGGCAAGTCGAGCCTCGTGAAGGCGGTCCATGCCGAGGTCTGCGCCGCCGATCCGCTCGCGCTGGTGGAGATCCAGCGCGAGGATCTCGGCTCCATCGCGCGGCTCCTGAACCTCCTGCGGAACGCGCCGCGCCGGGTGGTGCTGTTCTGCGACGACCTGTCGTTCACCCATGACGACCAGCACTACAAGTCGCTGAAGGCGGTGCTCGACGGCGGGATCGAGGGGCGGCCGGACAACGTGCTGTTCTACGCCACGTCGAACCGCCGCCACCTGATGCCTCGCGACATGATCGAGAACGAACGCTCCTCCGCCATCAGCCCGTCCGAGGCGGTGGAGGAAAAGGTCTCGCTCAGCGACCGCTTCGGCCTCTGGCTCGGCTTCCACCCCTGTTCGCAGGACGAATACCTCGCGATGGTGCGCGGCTACTGCGACGCATTCGGGATCGCGATTTCCGACGAGGAGATGCGCGCCGAGGCGATCGAGTGGCAGGCCACGCGCGGGTCGCGGTCCGGCCGGGTGGCTTGGCAATACGTGACGGACCTCGCGGGCCGGCGGGGCGTGGCGATCGGGTAGGGGCCTGCGGGGCGTGTGAGGGCGGGCGGGAGACACGTCCCGAGAGCACTCCGTCACGGTCACGAACCAACACCGCTAAACTCCCGCGAGGAACAAGGCCGAAGGCCGCCGAGCATCGCCGGGCCGCCCCCCGGCACGGCGATACGTCGAAACCTGCGCCTTGCCCGCAGCTACTCCTGACCTTGAGAGATAAACCGCCGCAGCCCGACCCGAGGATCACCGTACCGCGGCCCGCCGACGCTCGGCTCCGCACTTCAGTTGTAGAGGATCCAACTCCGAGCCGACGGCCCGCCGCCCCGCGCCCCGGCCCTCAGGCCGCCCGCGCCAGCCGCGCCTCCGCCGCCTCCATCACCTTCAGGGCCCGCCGGTCCATCAGGTGGAACCACAGCGACGGCACCGTCGCCGCCACCGCCATCACCGGCATGGAATAGGGCAGGCGGGGCGCACCGCCGTCCTGCCCGAGTTCCGTGTAGCGCCGGGACGGGTGCAGGTGGTGTTCCGAATGCGACGGCGCGTTCAGCATCAGGAGCGAAGAAAACCCCCGTGGCGCGTCCCAGGAATGATGCGCCGCCACCGGCTCCACCCGTCCGTCCGACAGCACCAGCCGTTGCAGGCCGTAGTGCTGGACGTAGTCGCTGACGAGGATCTGGAGTTGCGCCACGGCGCAGAGCGCGACGTAGGCGAGGATCCCGAGCAGACCGCCCATGACCGCCGCCAAGAGTAGCGCGATCAGCGCGCCCCCGGTCCAGACCCAGTAGGGATTGCGCGGATGCCAGGCCGGCAGGCCCATCCGCTCCAGCCGCCCGGCCTCGGCCCAGAACCCGGCCTCCGCGCTGCCGATCCAGGCGCGCGGGACATAGGCCCAGAAGCTTTCGCCGGGCAGGGGCGTGGCCGGGTCCATCTCGGTGCCGACGTGGCGGTGATGGACAAGCCGGTGCGCCGAGACGTGGAAGCCGAACAGCATCGTCGCGTAGACCGTCGCGCCGAGGCTTCTCAGCCAGCGCGGCCCGCGATGGATCAGTTCGTGCGCGTTCGGATGGCTGACCTGCCCGAGGAACGACCCGGCGGCCAGGAACAGCGCAAGCTGGGCGCCCGCCGACAGCCGCCCGTTGTCGAGCCCCATCAGGAGCGTCGGGATCAGCGCGAGATGCGCCACCGCCAGCCCCGCCGAAAGCCGTTCGGCCCAGGGGTCGTCGGGCGCCCGCGCGGGCGGGTCGAGCAGGCGGTCGAGGAACAGGCCGAGCAGCGTCAGCCACATGAGCGCCAGGAGCGGCAGCACGCCGCCGAGGAAAGATCCCGCGACGATCAGCAGGAACGGCGGCAGCGTGGCGAGCGCGTAGCGGGCGGGAACGGGCATCGTCGGGCCTTCGGCAATCTCCTTCTCCTTGTAACCTGCTTGCGGATTGGGGCGAAACAGTGTCGCTTGTGCCCTACCGCCGCATCCGGGCCATGCTATTCCGGGGCGAAAGGCACGGGGAGGCACGCAGATGGCGCTCGATGGCGACAAGCAGGACGGGGTCTGGAAATCCGGGCGCGGGCGCGGGCGCGCGACGCCCAAGGGCCGCCAGCTCGACGACGCCGCCGCCGCGGATATCGCGGCCCTGCTGGGCGACAGGCCGCGCCGCCGCGATCTCCTGATCGAACACCTGCACCTCGTGCAGGACGCCTTCGGGCACCTCTCGGCGGCGCACATGAAGGCGCTGGCCGACGAGATGAACATCCCCATGGCGGAGGTCTGGGAGGTCGCGAGTTTCTACGCGCATTTCGATCTTGTCCGCGAAGGCGAGACCCCGCCGCCCGCGCTGACCATCCGCGTCTGCGACTCGCTGTCGTGCCAGATCGCCGGGGCCGATGCGCTGGCGCAGGCGCTGTCCGACGGGCTGTCGCCGTCCGAGGTCCGGGTGCTGCGCGCCCCCTGCATGGGCCGCTGCGACACCGCGCCGGTGCTGGAACTCGGCCACAACCACATCGACCACGCGACCCCCGCGAAGGTGACCGAGGCGATCGCGGCGGGCGCCACCCACCCGGTGATCCCCGACTACGAGGGCCTCGCCACCTACCGCGCGCAGGGCGGCTACGACACGCTCGTCTCGCTCCGTGACGGCGGCGACTGGGAACAGGTGCAGGAAACGCTCCTGTCCGCGGGCCTGCGCGGGCTCGGCGGCGCGGGCTTCCCCGCCGGCCGCAAATGGGGCTTCGTTCGCGGCTATCCCGGCCCGCGCTACCTCGCCGTCAACGGCGACGAGGGCGAGCCCGGCACGTTCAAGGACCGCTACTACCTCGAACGCACGCCGCACCTGATCCTGGAGGGCACCCTGATCGCCGCCTGGGCCGTGGAGGCCGAGCGGGTCTACCTCTACATGCGCGACGAGTACCCTGTGAGCATCGAGATACTTCGCCGTGAAATCAGGGCACTGGAGGACGAAGGTCTTGTGGACAAGGGGTTCATAGACCTGCGCCGCGGGGCCGGGGCCTACATCTGCGGCGAAGAAAGCGCGATGATCGAATCGATCGAGGGCAAGCGCGGCCTGCCGCGCCACCGGCCGCCCTACGTCGCCGAGGTCGGCCTGTTCGGCCGCCCGACGCTCGAACACAACGTCGAGACGCTCTACTGGGTCGCGCGGGTCTGCCGCGAGGGGCACGAGATCCTGTCCTCGGTCGAGAAGAACGGCCGCAAGGGGCTGCGGAGCTACTCCGTCTCGGGCCGTGTCCGGGCCCCCGGCGTCCATCTCCTGCCCGCCGGCTCCACCATCCGCGACATCATCGAGGCCGCGGGCGGGATGCTGCCGGGGCACGCGTTCAAGGCCTACCAGCCCGGCGGCCCGTCCTCGGGCCTGCTGCCCGCGTCGATGGACGACATCCCGCTCGATTTCGACACGCTCCAGCCCCACGGCACCTTCATCGGCTCGGCCGCGGTCGTGGTGCTGTCGGACCAGGATTCCGCCCGCGACGCGGCGCTCAACATGCTGGAATTCTTCGAGAAGGAAAGCTGCGGCCAGTGCACCCCCTGCCGCGTCGGCTGCGAGAAGGCGGTGAAGCTGATGAAGGCCGACACCTGGGACAGGCCGCTCCTGGAAGAGCTCTGCCAGGCGATGGCCGATGCCTCGATCTGCGGGTTGGGCCAGGCAGCGCCGAACCCGATCCGCTCCGCCATCCGGCATTTCCCCGACGAGGTCTGAGCGCCGCGGCGGGCGCGTTCCCGGCGAAAAATCCTGGCTCCGCGCCCTTTCCGTCCGCCGCGGGGCGCTTTAGGTCAGGGGAAACCGACCGGGGAGCCCGCGATGTCGTTCTTCAAGAAGCTCAAGGAACGGATGTTCAAGTCCTCGTCGAAGCTCGACGAGGGGCTCGACGCCATCGTCGAGGACGGCGCAGGCGTCGAACCCGTGGACGAGGTGATGGACGAGGTTGCGGGCGCGCTGGCCGAGGCGCCGGCGGAAACCGCGCAGCCGGTCAGCGACGACCCGGTGCGGCCCGAACGCGCCGCGCCCCGGCCCGAGGCCGACAGCCGCCCCGACCCGGTCCCCGAGGTTGTCCGCGCGCCCGAACCGGGGCCGGAAACC
>WVSL01000029.1 GCA_015689685.1 Rhodobacterales bacterium HKCCE2091
GCTATCATGCTGGATTCATGCAGTGAATCCCTCACCCGAGTTGCGCAACAAGGCCCCTGTTCGACCAAATGGACGGTTAATGCCTTGGACCTAGGGTCAGGATGCATTGATTGTCAGCGCGCTGCGTGATTCACGGCTCTGAAGACGGAGCGGTGACATGAGCGACCTCTACTGGCTAACCGACTAGTAGATGGCCAAGCTTTCCCCTTTCTTCCCGAAGTCGCACGGCGAGCCAAGGGTCGATGACAGACGGGTTCTGAGCGGGATTATTTTCACCAATCGCAATGGATTGCGGTGGCGAGACGCGCCGAAAGCCTACGGACCGCACAAGACGCTCTACAGCCGGTGGAGGCGTTGGAGCGAGAAAGGTATCTTCGCACGGATGATGGCCGGGCTGGCTGCCAAACACGGCGAGGAAAAGACCGTGATGATCGACGCGACCTACCTGAAGGCCTACCGCCCCGCGACCAGCACGGCCGCGAAAAAGGGGGGCGCGGCCGCCTGATTGGCCGCACCGAGGGCGGCATGAACACGAAACTGCATGGCATCTGCGAGGGCCAAGGGCGACCGCTCTACCTGTTTGTCACCGCGGGGCCGGTCAGCGACTACATCGGCGCGCGGGCGCGGCTCAGCAGCCTGCCGAAGGTCGACTGGCTACTCGGGGATCGTAGCAATGACGCCGACTGGTTTCGAGAGGCGTAGAAAGACAAGGGCATACGCGCATGCATCCCTGGCAGAAAGCAGCGCAAGAAGGCCGTCAAATACGACCAGCGCCGATGCAAAAGCTGCAACCGCATCGAGATCATGTTTAGCAGGCTCAAGGACTGGCGGCGTGTTGCGACCCGCTACGACCGCTGTCCAAAGGTGTTCCTCTCGGCGATCGTACTCGCTGCGGCCGTCATCTACTGGTTATGAATCCTGACCCTAGCACGTCACTGTCCAATGAGTACGCGTCCAGGCGACAGAGCCAACTGTTCCCTTATTCCTGGACTTCCAAGGTGACCGATCCAAAAACTCCCATACGACCATACTTGGAGAAAACCCGCTCTCGAGCGCATCGAAGTTAACTTGAAAGTAGGTAGTCAGGTGAACTCCTACGGTCGTGAAAGGCCGGCGTCGCAATATTTGACGATCGACTTAGTGAGTCGCTTGGTCCTTCGAGTTCGGACCAGATCTCTTCCCTCGAATTCGTGGCATGACGAAGGGCGAGACGATGCTGATGAGGGCAAGGGCGAGCAGGAGGCCCGAGATCGGCCGGGTGAAGAAGGGCCAGATCCCTTCGTCGGTATATGTCATGCCACGGCGCAGATTGAGCTCGAGCATTGGCGCCAGTATGAAGGACAGGATAAACGGACCGATCGGCAGCCGCAGCCTTTCCATCGACAACCCGAGTAACGCGAAACCCAGCAACAGCACATAGTTGAACGCAGTCGATGAGCCGACGAAGACGCCGACGAAGCCGAGCACGACGATGGCCGGGTAGAGGTAGTGATAGGGGATCTTCAGGATCGCTGGGAAGAGCCGCATTCCCCAGAACTGCATAACGAGAACAAGTACGGACGCGATCAGCGCGGTCAGGAAGAGCGCGTAGACAATCTCGGGGTTGTTGTTGAATAGAAGCGGTCCTGCCTGTACTCCGTGGATCATCAGTCCTCCGAGCAGGATCGCCGTCACACCGTCGCCCGGGATGCCGAGAGCAACCATCGGGATGAGCGAGCCGCCGACCGACGCGTTGTTTGACGTCTCCGACGCAAAGACCCCATCGATGCAGCCCTTGCCGAACTTCTCCGGATGATGCGAGGCCGACTTGGCCTGGGCATAGGCAACCATGTTCGAGAGCGCTGCGCCCATGCCGGGCAGGAAGCCGATCCAGAGTCCGATCAGGAAGGACCGCGTCATATTCCAGATGTTGTCGCGGTATTCCTTCAGCGTGACGCCGAAGCCCCTGATGTCCTTCACGTCAACTTCGGGCACCTGTTGTTGGCCTTGGGCGTAATCCTGCACGATCTGCTTCAGCGCGAAGAAGCCGAGCATCAGCGGAATAAGGTCAAAGCCGCCGCTCAGGTAGATGTTGCCGAAAGTGAAACGCGGGTAACCGTCGATCGGCGCGAAGCCCACCGAGGCGAGGACGAGGCCAATGGCTGCCGCGGCGAGCCCGTGGAACACGCCGTCGCGGGACAGGGCGGCGACGAGCGAGATGGCGCAGAAGCCAAGCGCGAAGTACTCCCACGGCCCCATGCGCAGCGCCAGCCGCGCGATGACCGGCGACAGCGCCATGGCGATCAAGATCGACAGGAAAGTGCCGATGAAAGAGGCCGTGATCGCCGCGCCAAGTGCCTTCACCGCCTGGCCATTCCGCGTCATCGGAAATCCGTCGAACGTGGTTGCGATCGCCGATGGCGAACCGGGAATGCCGAGGAGGATCGAGCCGATCATCGCTCCCGACACGCCGCCGACCCAGATCGACACGAGCATGGCGAGGCCGACCTCGGCCTGCATTCCGAAGGTGAGCGGCAGCAGCAGCGCCACGCCTAGCCCGCCCGACAGGCCAGGGATCGCGCCGAGCACGATGCCGAGCGCGGTGGAGAGCACGATGATCAGCAGCGTCATCGGCGCCAGTAGTGTTCCGAAACTTGCCAAGATGTCCTGCATGTCAGCCGCTCAGAAGAGGCTTCCGGTAGGAAGCAGGGTGTTGAGGAAGGTACCGAAGACGAAGTGGACAGCGGCTGTTACCGCGGCGGCATAGGTCGCGCCGCGCCACCAGACCCGGCGTCTCGGCCCGGCTATAACATGGTAGAAGGCATAGAGCATGACCGGCGTGGCGATGTAGAATCCGACCTGCCAGAGCCCCACCGAGTAAAGCACCATGAGCCCGAGCATGGCCGCGCCTCGGCCGAATCCGCCGGTGGCACCGGCGTCCTCCGCCCCGCCCGCCGGTTTGTGGCGAACAACGAGCATGCCGAGCCCGCACAGGATCAGGAGCGAGAAGCCGAGGATCGGGAATAGCTGCGGCCCGGGATCGTCGTTGAACGTGCGCACGCTGATCTGCAGCGTCAGGTAGATGCCGGCGATCCCGAAGGCGATCAGCCCCGCGCCGAGCGGCTTGTCGGTGGTCATGTCATCCTCCCTGTCGCGGTCGGGCGGGGGCACGTCGCGCCCCCACCGCCACCATTCTATCTATCGTGCCGCCAGCCCGAGAAGCTCGGCCAGTGCGGCGATCCGCTCATCCTCGGCCGCGATGACGTCCTGGGTGGCCTCGACATCATAGTAGCTGAATACGCTGTCTGCATTGGCCAGCTGCTCTTGCGCGACCGGGTCGTTGGCCATGTTGGCGGTGGCCGCGTTGATCCGTTCGACGAGGTCGGGGTCCATGCCCGGCGGGCCCCACAGCACGAGCGGTGCGAACCAGCTCACGTCGACGCCTTGGTCGAGACAGGTCTGGAACTGAGGATAGGCCGGGTGCGGCGTCGGGTCGATCATGCACAGCACGCGCATGTCGCCGGCCTGTTCGTACTGCGCGGCGGAGCCGGCACCGAGGTTGCCGATCTCGATGTGCCCGCCCTGGATCGCAGCGACCTTGTCGACCTCGTTCGAGGCCTCGAGGAGGCGCAGGTCGACGCCCTCGTTCATCATGATTACGCCGGCGATGAAGTGGGTGGTGCGGCCGAGCGAGACGGCGACGGTGCGCTCACCCGGATGCTCTCGCGCATCGTCCACGAAGTCGAGCATGGTGTCCCAGGGCGCGTCGGGGGCGACGGCATAGACCTGCGGCGGATAGCTCTGGGCAATGCCGATGGTGGTGAAGTCGCTTGCAGAGACATCGCTGTGCCCGGTGTGGTAGCCCGCGATGAGGCCGGTGTGGTTGAACAAGATGGTGTGGCCATCGGGCGCGGCCGACAGGACCTGGTTGTAGGCGATCGCGCCGCCACCGCCGTCGACATTGACGACGATCACGTCGCCGCCGGTCTCGCGGCCGAGATAGTCGGCGAAGATGCGCGCCATCACGTCGGTGCCACCGCCGGGCGCCGCCGGCACGATCAGCTGGACGGTGCCCGAGGGCCAGTCCTGCGCCAGTGCGCCCGTGGCCGACAGGGCCAAGGCGGCCGCTGCGGCAAGGATGGTCTTGGATGTCATCGGGTCTCTCCCTTTCACTGTATCAGCCGAACAGGGCGTTCAGCCAGTTGAAGATGATCGCGCGCGCCTCCTCGTGGCGCGCCTTGCCGCTGACCACCCACCCGTGATCGCAGTCGGCGAACTGGCGCACGTCGACTTCAACGCCGGCGGCGATGAGCTGGCCTGCGTAGCGCCGGGCCTCGTGCCGCAGCGGGTCGAGCCCGGCGACGAGGATCAGCGCGGGCGGCAGGCCCTCGAGCGCCTCGGGCGCAGCCAGGACCGGCGACAGGAGCGGGTTCTGGAGGTTCTCGGGCGTGCCGGCGTAGAGCACGTTGAAGGCATCCATGCGCCAGGCTGGCATGATGCTGCGCGGGTCGAGCTTGTTGGCGGTCGGCGTCACGCCGTCGGTGAACGGGTAGTCGAGCACCTGGCCACAGGGCCGGAAAGCGCCGCTTTCGGCCGCCATGAGACAGATCGCGGTGGCGAAATTCCCGCCTGCGCTATGCCCGCCGACGGCGATGCGGTCCGGATTGATGCCGAGATCGGCGGCATTGGCGAAAGCCCATTCGACAACGTCGTGGCATTCGTGGAGGCCGGTCGGAAACGGATGTTCGGGCGCGAGCCGGTAGTCGACGTCGAGGACGAGCGCACCTGTGGCGAGCGCCACCTGGGCGCAGAAGATCGTGTCGCGCACATGATAGGGCCGGACAAAGCCGCCGCCGTGGAAGTTGACGAAGGCAGGACGCGGGCCGTCATGGCCACCCGGCGGCGTCACCTTGATGACGCGGGACGGGCCGACGCGCGTCGGCACCGCGAGTTCCTCGACCGTGCAGGAGGCGAGGTCGGCCTCCATGTCCGGCGTGATCGTCGGCGGCAGCAGGGTGCCGGCGCGGAGCTCTCCGGCGACCGCGAGACGTTCCTCGGCCGTCATGGTGAAATCGTAGGTCATGCCTCCTCTCCCATCAGCGCCCGCACCTGTGCGATCCGGTTGTCGAGGAACGGCTTCCAGATGCCGGGGTCAAGGAACGGGTTGTGGCCGGGGCGGATGTCGCCGACCTTCTCGATCATGCCGACCTGCCCGGGATGCGAACCGAGCGTGATCTCGACCGGCAACTCGCGCACCTTGAGCATCGCGGCGAGGTAGTCATCGCGCGCGCTCCGCGGCATGCCGGCCTTCTCGAGGAAGGCATCGCCGAGAGTGTTTAGCCCGACCCCGCCGTGCAGCCCGCAGAGCCGGTCGCCGGCGTCGAAGAAGAACGAGGTCGTGCCGGGCGTGTGGCCGGGCGTGAGCACGGTGCGGATCTCGCGGTCGCCGAGGCGCACGGGCACGTCGTCGTCGAAAAAGGCGTCAGGTTCGAAGTCGCCAAACGGATAGCCCTCGGCGAAGATCATGTCGGGCCGGGCCTGCATGAAGTCCCAGTCCTCGCGGCTCATCATCACCCGCGCGCCGCTCGCCTCCCTGAGCGCCCGGACGCCGCCGAGGTGGTCGTAATGCATATGGCTGATGAGGATCAGCTTTATGTCTTCTGGCGCGAAGCCGAGTTTCCGGATCGCCTCGAACACGAGGTAGACCTGCGGCTGCATCGTCGTGTCGATCAGGATCAGGCCGTCCGACGTTTCGACCAGGTAAGCGCCGACCCAGTTGTTGCCGACGTAGTAGGTGCGCTCGGCCACCTCGAAGGGATCGACGTCGACCTCCCACGGCCGTTCGCAACCCTGTGTCAGGCATTCGAACGGATCGGCCGGGAGCGGCGGCAAGGCTTTCCTAGACATGGCATGATCCGCCTGTTTCTGGTGTGCATTCGGACGAAGGGAGGGGCGGGCGCGGATCTGGGCGCCCGCCCGGGGCCGACCTATTCGGTCAGCCCGAGAAGTTCTGCCGTAGCCTGCGTCCTCTGGTCCGACTCGATAACACGGGCGCGGCTGTCCTCGACGCCCAGGGGCGAGATCGGCAGGCGCATGGTGGTGAGCTGCTCGGAAATCTCCGGGTCGTTCAGGACAGCGGTTAAGGCATCGTTGATCGTGGCGACGACGGCCTCGTCCATTCCGGTCGGGCCCATTACCAGAAAGTCGAGCCCGTAGACCGAATTTCCGTAGCCGAGCTCGGCCAGCGACGGGTAGTCGGCCGCGCCGGCATCGCGGTCGGGCGTGCCCGAGATCGTGGCCAGGATGCGAAGGTCGCCGTTCTCGACGTATTGCATGGTGCCCGGGGTGTTGATCAACGCCGCGTCGATTTGCCCGCCTTGGAGCTGCACGAGCTTGTCGGAGTCGCTGCCGGCCTCGACGATGCGGAACTCCGCCCCGCTGTCCATGGCGATCAGGCCGGCCATGAAATGGGTCGAGCCGCGCAACTGTACGCCCAGGGTGATCGCGTTCGGTTCGGCGACGGTCGCCTCGAAGAGGTCGGCGGCCGTCTGGTAGGGCGAGTCGGCCTGCACGGCGAGTGCGTAGCTGCCTGCGACCGGCAGGGCGGCGATCAGCGTGAACTCGTCGATCGGCGAATGGTCGTAGCCGCCGGTGTGGTAGGTCGACAGGAGCCCTGAATGGTAGAACAACAGGATCGACCCGTCGGGATCGGCGGTGCGCACCTGCTCGGCCGCAACCGCGCCGCCGCCTCCCGGGTTGTTGACAACGACGAAGCTACCTTCCGTCTCCTCCTGCAACGCCGCGGCGATCAAGCGCGCGGCCGCGTCGGTGCCGCCGCCGGGGCTGGCCGGAACAACCAACTGCACCGAGCCCGCGGGCCAATCCTGTCCCAGCGCGGGCGTTGCGACCATCGCGACTCCGGCAAGGGCGCCGAGCGTCGCCAAACGCAGATCGAGTTTGCCCGTGGGCAAACTGCCAAAAGGTCCCATGAGATTTCCTCCCTTATCTCCTCGACTCATGAGAATATTGACAGCATCCATAGATTAGTAATCATTTGATGAACGCTTCCATAAACAAGTCATATGCATGCCCCTGGTCGCCTCCGTACTCTTGAACCGCATGCAATCGCGGCTAAAACTCCGCCACATGCAGGCGCTCCTGGTGCTTTGCGAGTTGCGCAGCATGGGCCGGGCAGCGCAGGCAATGGGGATCACGCAGCCGGCCATGTCGGTGATGGTGGCCGAGCTCGAACGACTGCTCGAGACACAGCTCTTCAAGAGACATTCCAAGGGCGTCGATCCCACGCCCTCGGCTCTCGACCTCCTCCCAGTCGCGCAGCGTATCGTAAGCGCGACTGAGGAGGGCGCCGAACGAGTCGCTTCATACCACAGGCGCGAAGGCGGACTCGTTCGCGTCGCCTCAACCGCCGCAGCCACTGGCGCACTTCTTGACACCGCCCTCCCCGAATTCGGCGCCTCGCATCCAAATATCATGATCCGGGTCGTCACGGTGATCGGCCATACCCTCGATGCCGCTTTCTCCGGCGACGTTTGCGACATGGTCTGCTGCCGCCGGCGCGAGGTGCTAGCCGACGGATGGGAGTTCGAGCCGCTCGTCTCCGACGAACTCGTCGTCGTCGCTGCTATGAGCCACCCGCTCGCACGAAAGGACAAGGTGACTGTAACCGACCTTGCCGCAGCGACGTGGGTGCAGCACGAGGCGGTCTCACTCGCCCGGGACGAGTTCGACCAGCTGCGGTCCCGCCTCGGTTGGGCAGAGTTGAACCTCGTCCACGTCGTCTCGCGTATCCCGCTCGTCAGCTGGTCGATGTTGAGGGACGGGCGGCTCTTGTCGCTGGTACCGAGAGGCGTTGTGATGCCCTGGGTAAGCATCGGTCTCTTGAAGGAGCTCGAAGTGGGTCTCAATCTCCGCCTTGCGCCCATCGGCGTTCACTGGCGGCCCGACAAGACTGGCCGAGCGGCACGGCTGTTCTTGGAGTCCTTGCGCCAGGCCGCTGGCATCGCAGAGCCGGAGACATTCGAGTGACCCATCTCGACCTTATCACGCCGCCGAACATCGACTTCCGCATGCTTTGGGAAGCACTCGTCGATATCGCCCCGACGCGCGCACTTGGAACCGGTCCTCTCGGCGAGCGGCGGATCGTGCCGATCATCGGCGGCACGTTCCGCGGCGGGCCGGGGCTCGACTCGCTGGAGGGAGTCGTCCTGCCCGGGGGTGCCGACCGACAGCTCGTCAGGCCGGACGGGGCCAAGGAGCTGGACGCCCTCTACGAGATGGAAGTCGCTGACGGGACCGTGCTGACGATCCGCAACCGGGTCATAATCGACGAAACCGTCCCCGGCCCGCGCTATGCCCTGTCCCGGATCGAGGTGACCGCGCCCGAGGGCCCCTGGGCCTGGCTGAGCCGCCGGCTAATTGTCGGTACGCTTCAGACCGCGCGGCCGGAGCGTGAAGCAGTGATCGTCCGTGGGTTCGAGGTGTCAATCATCTGAGGCCGACTCTCACGACACTCTTTCTGATCGCATTCAGAACTTTCTGATCGCATTCGGAAAGTACCTCATCGGTTCAAGTTGAACCCCGGCGGATCACCTCGAAGCCGAGGTCGATGCTGGCGGCATTGCCAGGCGCGCTGCCGATGCGATCGAGAAGGGCCGATGCCGCCTCCTGTCCCATGCGGCCGCGATCGACCCGGACCGAGGTTAGCGGCGGCTCGAGATGAGCGGCGATTTCCTGGTCGCCGAAGCCAATGACAGCGACGTCTCTGGGCACCTTCAATCCACGCGCTTGGGCCTCGACGAGAATACCTTGGGCGATCATGTCGGAGCTGCAGAAGACAACTCCTGGCGTCCAATCGATCTCGTCCAAGAGCCTCGCGAGGCCAAGCCGGCCGCCCGCGAGACTGGCCTGAACAGTGAGATTCACGGTCGGAACCTCGGCCCCGCTACGGGCGCTGAAGCGGTCGGCAAAGGCGGCAGCACGGCGGAGCGCGCGGAGATCCGGCGCGGCAACGCACGCAGCGGTGGAATACCCTGCGTCGAGCGCGAAGTCGGCGGCAGCCCTTCCGGCTTCAACATGTGAAAAGCCGACGCAGACGTCGATCGGGCTCTCGGTCATGTCCCAGATCTCGACGACCGGGATTCCGGCGGCGAGCAGCATCTTTCGTGTACGCGACGAGTGGCTGATACCGGTCAACAACATCGCGTCAGGGCGACGTGACAAGTGCCGGGCCACTGTCTCCTCCTCACCAGCTGGGTCGAAGCCGCATTCTGAGAGGAGGACTTGGTAGTCGGCCTGACGCAGCCGCTCGGTGAACTCCTTGATGAAGGCTGTGTAGGTGATGTTGGTGAGCGAAGGGATTAGCGCGGAAACAAGCCGAGACCGCGCTGAGGCTAGCGCGCCGGCGACCGCGTTCGGCACGAAGCCGGTTGCGGCGATGGCCTCCTCTATACGGGCGAGCGTTTCAGGAGAGACTTTCGCAGGATCGCTAAGCGCGCGAGACACGGTCACTTGACTAACCCCGGCCATTCGCCCCACTGCAGCCATTGTCACGCGCCGCGGTTGCGATACCGGATGTCCGGGCTGAGGTCTTCCATCGTCGTGCGCCATGCGGCTCGTCCGCCTTTCCGTCCGGCCGCGCATCTGCTTCACTCTCCGGCCGTCTCCGATTTTGCCCTTCTTGAGAAGTAGAGCGACCCTGCCAGCGACGCAATGATCAGCAGCCAAAGGACGCAAGCGATCCAGCTCTTCGTGAAGAAGATCGACACGTCGCCGAAGCTCTCGAGGCTCTTGACGAAGTAGATCTCCGCCGATGGCCCGAGAATGAAGCCGATGATGAACGGCGCGACCTCGAGCCTCAGTTTCACCGCAAGCCAGCCGAAGAGGCCGAAGATCAGGAGCGTCCAGACATCGAAGATGATGCCGTAGTTGATCGTGTAGGCTCCGACCACGCACATCATCAGGATGACCGGGAACAGGATGTGCTTCGGCACCGTGACCACCAGCGCGAGGTGGCGGATGGCGAGGTACATCAGGAGGAACATGGCGATGTTCGCGATCAGCATCGCCACGATCATCGCCGACCAAGTATCGGGGTTGTTGCCGATGAAGAGCGGGCCGACCTGGATGCCCTGAAGGGTGAAGGCCCCGATCAGGATCGCCGTGGTCGAGTCGCCGGGGATGCCGAGCGACAGGAGCGGCACCAGCGCGCCGCCGGTCAGGCCGTTGTTCCCGGCTTCGGACGCGACGATCCCGGCAGGCTCGCCCTTGCCGAAGGTCTCGGGGTGGCGGGAGAAGGACTTGGCGTTGGAATAGGCGAGGAGCGACGCGGCCGACCCGCCGACGCCCGGCAGGATGCCGACGAAGGTGCCGATGCAGGACGACCGCATCAGGTTGCCGATCTGGTTGCGGAAAATGCCGAAGGAGAAGGTGCTTTCCGACCCGACCTTCAGATCCTCGCGCGAATGGCCCTTCGGCACCCCGATCTCGGCCTGTTCGAGGATCGCGGTCAGGCCGAAGAGGCCGATCAGCACCGGCAGGAGCGAGAATCCGGTGTCGAGGTAGTAGTCCCACCCGTCGGGCACGAGCCGGATATGCCCGTTGCCGCCGTTGTTGATGTCGTATTGCCCGATCAGCGAGATGAAGATGCCGAGCATGCCCGAGAAAATGCCGAGCAGAAGGTCCTTCGACAGCGCGGCCATCACGGTCAGCGCGAAGAAGATAATGAGAAACTTCTCCACGTAGCTGAATTCGATGGCGAAATCGGCGAGCGTCGGGGCGAAGAGGAACAGGATCGCGAGCGACACGAGGCCGCCGACGAGGCTGGAGACGATGCCGATCCGGAGTGCCTTCTCGCCCTCCCCCGCGGTCGCCATCGGGAAGCCGTCGAAGGTCGTGGTAATGGAGCTCGGCGTTCCAGGGATGCCAAGCAGGATCGCGGGCACGAGACCGCCGGAGATGCCCCCGACATAGAGGCCGAGCAGTAGCGCGAGCCCGTTTTCCAGCCCGAGCGGATAGGTCAGCGGCAGGCAGACGGCGACGGCCATGGTCGCGGTCAGGCCCGGGATTGCCCCGAAGACGATGCCCGCGAAGGTGCCAGCGACGATCAGCAGGCAGAAAAGCGGCGTGATGAATTCGAACATGGGATCAGGGCAGCGCCAGGAAAAAGACGTAGGAGAACAGCCACCACGACAGCGGCGGCGCGATCACGGCGAGCAGGGCAATGGGCCAGAGGTTGCGCGGCCGCCGATCGTGCAGATAGAGCACGCCGACCGCGAAGACGTAGGGGACCGAGCAGATCAGGAATCCCATGCCGGTGTTCGGCCAGATGTTCCCGACCGGGACCATAGCCCCGAAATAGGCGAGGGTCAGGACGATGGTGCCGAAGAACCGGACCTTGTCCATCTCCTGCCAGATGTGGCGCCAGTAGCCCGGCGCGGCGGCGATGCTGGCGCGGTCGCGGATCAGGATCGCGAGCCCGAGCAGGCCGAGCACGGTGCCGATGATGATCGGAAAGACGAGGTGCGACGTATCGAAGTCGATCGTCACCTGCGTGAGGGAACCCATGACGCGCTCCTGGTGTGGGAAGCGGGGCCCCGTCGCGACGGACGGGGCCCCGGACTGGCCTCGATCAGGAGATCTCGGCGATCACCTCGGCGTAGGTGTCGCGCTTGGCGGTCAGGTGCGCCTGCGCATCCGCGAAGTTCAGGAAATTCGGGATGAAGAACGACCCGAGCTGGCGTTCCTGGATCGCGCCGGCGGCGTAGATCTCGGTCAGCGCGGCATCGACCTGGTCGATGATCGCGGTGTCCATCTCGCTGTTGTAAAGGAAAAAGAATTCCTTGTCGAAGGTGAAGTCCTGCGAGCCGTCGAGCGTGACCGAAGTCTGCGGCGAGGCATAGCGCAGGAGATCGTCGCGGGTGGTGTTGCCCATGCCTTCGGCCGGGGCCTGCTGAAGCGTCTCGGGCCGCGCGGTGATCCAGACGAAGCGCATCGCGCGCTGGTCGTCGTCGGGCAGTTGCGTGAACTGCTCGTTGGCCTGGATCGAGCCGTTGATGACATCGGCGAGCCCGTCCCACATCGCCTGGTTCTTGTCGGCCTGGTCGCCGGTGTTGACCGCGACGATGTTGGCCTCTGAGCCCGGCGCGCGGACCTTGGCCGCGTTCACCATCGCCGAGAAACCGATCTCCGACACGCCGCCGGGCTGGATCGCGACGCGGATGCGCTCGCCATTCGCGGCGGCCGCCAGCACGTCTTCCATCGTCTGGTAGGGCGAGGACTTCGCGACGAGGTAGGCGTTGCCCGGGTTGATCGCGACGGTCTGGCCGACGGTGTAGGCCGCGAACGGATCCTCGGACCCTTCGACGCCGTAGAGCTGCTGGAGATAGGACTGGTCGTGGAACATCATCAGCGTAGTGCCGCGGCTGTCGCGGCCGAGCGCGCGGAAGGCCTCGGACGCGCCGACCGCGTCCACGCGCATGTTGATGCCGAGATGCTCGGACAGGGCATCCGCGACGATGGCGGAGTTCTGGTAGGTGTCGCCCCCGGTGGAGCTGGACCCGATCACCAGCCGCACGTTGCGCGGCAGCGCCTGCGCGCGGGCGATGCGCGGAGCGGCGAGCGCGGCGGTGGCGGCCGCGCCGGTGACGATGAGGTTACGGCGAGTAATGGACATCTGTTCCTCCCGGTGTGCCGCGGGGCCGCGGCGAAGACTTGGTCGCCCGGCCGGCTACTCGGCGCGGGCTGCGCATCTTATGTATGCGCATTCATTTTTGCTAACACGGGGGCCCGCGCCCTGTCAACAGCGCGAAATTCCGCTCAGCAATGGCTCGCCCGCCCATTGACCCGGTCATGTGTATACGCATACATTCCATTCGAATCGAGGAGGGAGCCATGCCGAAATCGCCCAAGGATCTGCGGAGCGCACGCTGGTTCGCGCCGGACGACCTGCGCAGCTTCGGCCAGCGCTCGCGGATGATGCAGCTCGGCTACGCGGAGGAAGAGTTCCGCGACAAGCCGATCATCGGCGTGCTGAACACCTGGTCCGAGATCAACTCCTGCCACGGCCACTTCCCCGAGCGGGCGAAGGAGGTAAAGCGCGGCGTCTTGCAGGCCGGCGGCTTCCCGGTCGAAATGCCGGTCCTGTCGGTAGACGAGCAGTTCACCAAGCCGACCTCGATGCTCTACCGCAACATGCTAGCGATGGAGACGGAGGAGGTCATCCGCTCGCACCCGTTCGATGGCGTGGTGCTGATGGGCGGCTGCGACAAGACCACCCCTGCCCTCATCATGGGCGCGATCAGCGCGGGCGTGCCGTTCATCTACATGCCGGCCGGGCCGATGCTGCGCGGGAACTACGCGGGCAAGTATCTCGGCTCCGGCTCCGACGCGTGGAAATACTGGGACGAACGCCGCGCGGGAAACATCTCGGACAGCGAGTGGAAGGGCATTCAGGGCGGCATCGCGCGATCCCACGGGGTTTGCATGACGATGGGCACGGCATCGACCATGACCGCGATCGCGGATTCGCTCGGCCTGACCCTGCCCGGTGCGTCCTCGATCCCCGCGGTCGACGCGAACCATTCCCGCATGGCGTCCGGCTGCGGCCGCCGCGTGGTGGAGATGGTGTGGGAAGACCTGACGCCCGAGAAGATCGTGACCGACGCGAGCGTCCGCAACGCTGCCATCGTCGCGATGGCCACCGGCTGCTCCACGAACGCGGTCGTCCACCTCGTCGCGATGGCGAGGCGCGCGGGCGTGGAGCTGACGCTCGACGACCTCGACGCGCTTGGCCGCGACACGCCGCTGCTGGCGAACATTCGGCCATCGGGCAAGGATTACCTGATGGAGGACTTCTTCTACGCCGGCGGCCTGCTGGCGATGATGAAACAAATAGAAGAACGGCTGGACACGTCCTGCATGACCGTCGCCGGGACCACGGTGGCGGAGAACATCGCGGAGGCGAAGGTCTGGAACGACGACGTGATCCGGCCCCTGTCGAACCCGGTCTACCACGAAGGCTCGCTGGCCGTCCTGCGCGGCAACCTCGCGCCCTCCGGCGCCGTCATCAAGCCCGCCGCCTGCGATCCGAAATACTGGGTCCACGAAGGCCCCGCGCTGGTCTACGACAGCTACCCGGAGATGAAGAAGGCGATCGACGACGAAAGCCTCGACGTGACGCCCGACCACGTGCTGGTGCTGCGAAACGCGGGGCCGCAGGGTGGACCGGGGATGCCGGAATGGGGGATGTTGCCAATCCCCAAGGCGCTAATAAAGCAGGGATATCGCGACATGCTGCGAATCTCCGACGCGCGCATGTCCGGCACCTCCTACGGCGCCTGCGTCCTGCACGTCGCGCCGGAATCCTTCGTGGGCGGCCCGCTCGCGCTCCTGAAGACCGGCGACATCGTGCGGATGGACCTGCCCAACCGCACCCTCGACATGCTGGTGGACGAGGCCGAGCTGGAGGCCCGCCGCGCCGCCTGGACGCCGCCCGAGCCGCGGTTCCAGCGCGGGTGGGGCTGGATGTTCACCAAGCATGTCGGACAGGCCGATACCGGCTGCGATTTCGACTACCTGCAACGCGACCACGGCCCCGCCGCGGGTGAGCCCGACATCTTCTAGAGGAAGCCATATGCCCCACAATCTCGACAAAGCCCTGAGCGGCATTTCCGGCATCCTCGTCACGCCCTACGATGAGGACGGCGACATCGCGCCCGCGAAACTCGCGCCGATCCTCGACCGGGCCATCGGAGCGGGCGTCCACATGCCCGTCGTCAACGGCAACACCGGCGAGTTCTACACCCTGACGACCGACGAAGCCTGCACGATGGTCCGCGAGGTCGCGGACCTGATCGACGGCCGCGCGCCGCTTCTGGCAGGCGTCGGCCGCGGCATCCGCGACGCGGTGCGGCTGGCGAAGGCATCGGCCGAGGCCGGGGCGACCGCGCTCATGGTTCACCAGCCGCCCGACCCGTTCGTGTCGCCGCGCGGCACCGTCGATTACCTGAAGGCGGTCGCCGATGCGGGCGGCGGGCTGCCGGTGATGCTCTACCTCCGCAACGACGCGATGGGCACGAAGGGGATCGCGGAGCTCTGCGCCGTTCCCGGCGTGAAGGGCGTGAAATGGGCCACGCCGAACCCGCTGAAGCTCGCCGAGGCGATCAACGCCTCCGATCCCGGCATCACCTGGGTCGCGGGGCTGGCCGAAGTCTGGGCGCCGCCGCTCTACGCCGTCGGCGCGCGGGGCTTCACCTCCGGCCTCATCAACGTCTGGCCGGAACGGTCGGTGGCGATCCACGCCGCGCTCGACGGCGGCGACTATGCGACCGCCAACCGGCTCATCGCCGACATGCGCGCCTTCGAGGAGATTCGCGCCGAGGAACTGAACGGCACCAACGTGACCGGCGTTAAGGCCGCGTTGGTGGCGCAGGGGCTCGATTGCGGCCCGACGCGCCCGCCCTCGGCCTGGCCGCTGACGGCCGCGCAGCAGAAGACGCTCGACGCATTCATGGCCGCGAACGGCCTGACCTGAGGGACGACAGACATGAGCGACCAGCCGATGAACCCCGACACCAAGGCGAAGCTGGAGCAGGTCTCCGTCGCCACGCTCGCCACCGCACTCTACAAACGCGGGCTGAGGAACCAGGTGATCCAGGACGTGCGCCCCGTCGGCGCCAAGGGCCGCAACATGGTCGGCCCCGCCTTCACGCTGCGCTACATGCCCGCGCGCGAGGACCGCAACCAGCTGGTCGAATTCCGCAACCCCGACCACCCGCAGCGGAAGGCGATCGAGGAATGCCCGCCGGGCCACGTCATGGTGATGGACAGCCGCAAGTCGGCCTATGCGGCCAGCGCTGGTGACATCCTCTTGACCCGGCTGATGGTCCGCGGAGGCGCGGGCGTGGTGACGGACGGCGGCTTCCGCGACGCGATGAACGTCGCCGAGCTCGACATGCCCGCCTACCACTCGCGCCCGTCCTCGCCCACGAACCTCACCACGAACGAGGCCATCGACATCAACGTCCCCATCGGCTGCGGCGACGCGCCGGTGTTCCCGGGCGATATCGTGGTGGGTGACGACGACAGCGTCATCATCCTCCCCGCCCATCTCGCCGACGAGATCGCCGACGAGGCCATCGAGATGACCGCCTACGAGGATTTCGCGCTGGAACAGGTGCAGGGCGGGGCCACGATCATCGGCTTGTATCCCGCGACGAAGGACGAGAACCTTCAGAAGTTCGCCGAATGGCGAAAAGCCAACAACCGCTGAACCGGAGACATCCATGCTCGACGAGACCAAGTTCACCCCGCACGGGAAACACCTGATCGCGGGGGAGTGGGTGGCCGGCGAGACCACCTTCCGGAACGAGCCCGCCAGCGGCCCGGCGCACGAGTTCTCCGTCGGCACCGCCGATATGGTGAACCGCGCCTGCGAGGCGGCAGAGGAGGCTTTCTGGTCCTACGGCTATTCCACGCGGGAGGAGCGCGCGGCGTTCCTGAACGCCATCGCTGACGAGATCGAGGCGCGGGCGGAACAGATCACCGAGATCGGTAGCCGCGAAAGCGGGTTGCCCGAGGCGCGGCTCCAGGGCGAACGGGGGCGCACTACCGGCCAGTTGCGCCTGTTCGCGGAGCATATTCTGAAGGGCGACTACCTCGACCGCCGCCACGACAAGGCGCTGCCGGATCGCCAGCCCCTGCCCCGCCCGGACCTGAAGCTCGTCCAGCGCCCCATCGGTCCTGTGGCCGTCTTCGGCGCGTCGAACTTCCCGCTCGCCTTCTCGACCGCGGGCGGCGACACCGCCGCGGCGCTCGCAGCCGGCTGCCCGGTCGTGGTGAAGGGCCATTCAGCCCATCCCGGCACCGGCGAGATCATCTCGGAGGCGATCCATGCGGCCATCGTCAAGTGCGGCATCCATCCGGGCGTGTTCTCGAACATCCAGGGCGGAAAGCGCGACGTGGGCACGACGCTGGTGCAGCACCCGCTGATCCGCGCCGTGGGCTTCACCGGCTCGCTCGGCGGCGGGCGGGCGCTGTTCGACCTCTGTGCACAGCGTCCCGACCCGATCCCGTTCTTCGGCGAGCTCGGCTCCGTCAACCCGATGTTCCTGCTGCCCGAGGCGGTGAAGGCGCGCGGCGCGGCGATCGGGACCGGATGGGCCGGCAGCCTGACGATGGGCGCGGGCCAGTTCTGCACCAATCCCGGCATCGCCGTGGTCGAGACCGGGGACGCGGGCGATGCCTTCGTCGCGGCGGCGGCGGTGGCGCTGAAGGGCGTCCAGACCCAGTGCATGTTGACCGACGGCATCGCGTCGGCCTACCGCGATGGCAAGGGCCGCTTCGACGGGCGGAACGCGGTCAGGCCGGTGCTTACCACCGACAGCGACGGGCGGAACGCCAACCCCAACCTCTACGAGACCGACGCCGCGAACTACCTGCAGGACCACGCGCTCGGCGAGGAGGTGTTCGGCCCCCTCGGCCTCGTCGTCCGCGTCTCCGGCCCCGACGAGATGGCGGAACTCGCCCGCGGGTTCGAGGGCCAGCTGACCGCGACGATCCACATGGACGCGGGCGACACCGGCCTCGCGCAGCGGCTGATGCCGACCCTGGAACGCAAGGCGGGGCGGATCCTCGTGAACGGCTTCCCCACCGGCGTGGAGGTCTGTGACGCGATGGTCCATGGCGGCCCCTACCCGGCGTCGACGAACTTCGGCGCGACCTCGGTCGGCACGCTGTCGATCCGGCGGTTCCTGCGGCCGGTCTGCTACCAGAACATGCCCGATCAAATATTGCCACAGGACCTGAAGTAGGCGAGGTATTATCCGTGGAGAGTGACCCGTCCGTATACCGACCGCCGGGCCAATCGGGCTCATAACCAACTGGCCAAGGACAGGCGAGCCGAGGCGATGAATGGGTTTCGGCCAGGATCCTGGCCGAGGCAGACATACTCTGACATCACATCGTCAAGGCAGCTACGGTTTCAACGGAATTGATGCCCGGTCGATCATCGAGAAAGGGCGGAGCCAGACTGATCAAAGGCAAGTTGCATTCCTCGCAGCCAACATCGTCTAATAGTTCAAACTTGCTCTTCTGCTGACATCTTTCGGCTAGGTCGACTTCGTGAGGCGGTCCGCAGGAGAAACCTGTCCTAATACCCCGTAGTCCTGCACCGCCCCTGCCCCCAGGCGTCCCGATCGTCCTCGTCGTCGTCCTCGTCCCAGGGCTGGACCGGGTAAGCGAAGGTGAGGGCGAAGGCGTCTGCGATGTCGGGTGAGGGGATGCCGCGCTTCTTCATGTCCTCCTTGCGCTCGAGGACGAGGGCGTTGGCCGCATCGTAGCGATACATCGGACCGCAGAGCTCGGCCGCGAGGCGTTCGTCCCCGGGGAGGCGCCCGCGGCCCAGCCAGTGGCGGGCGGTCAGCCACATCTCGGTGCGCTTGTTGGCAGCCCGCTCTCCGGTGCGGGCGGCGTCGGAGCGGGCACCGAAGTTGATCCCCTGGACCTGGTGGAAGCCGAGCTGGTGGAGCCGGTCGACGACCCCGCCCCCGACCCCGCCGTCATCGACGAAGACGGCGTCGGGGCGCCAGCGATCGGTCCAGTCGGCGATCCGCGCCGCGACCTGCATCGTGTCCCACCCGGAATGCCGCTCGTAGGGCACCGGCGCGCCGTCGCGCCCGTGCCGGAAGTAGAGGACCGACTTGTCGTCGCCGAAGCGCGCGACATCGACCCCGATCACCTTATCGTCATGGCGCTCGGTCCGCACATCGCGCTGCATCGCCGCCCTGACCAGGTCGTAGGGGATGAGCTGGTCGTCGGACTCCGCCTCGAAGCTGCAGTAGAACTCCTGGAGGATCTTGCCCTCGGACATGCCCGCGCGACGCTCCGCCGCGACCTGGTCGGGGCGGATGATGCCGGTGTCCTCGATCGTGAGCGTCTCGCGGAACCAGTCCTCGGTGTCCTGCGCCTTCATCCAGGTTCCGAAGGCGTGGTTCCGGCCCCGGGGCGTGTAGATGAAGAGGGCCCAGCCATCGTTCTCGACCAGGATCGGCCGGATGTAGTCCCAGGCCAGCGGGTCGGCCAGCGCCCATTCCGAGAACACCACGCCGACCGGGTTCGAGCCGACGAGGCTGTCGAAGTTGTCGGACCCCGCCATCTGCCAGACCGAACCGTTGAGCGTCTCGATCAGCATGTCCTGGCTGCTCGTGCGCCGCCGCAGGGCCGGCGGGAACACCTGGTCGACGATCCGACGTCCCTGACCGTCCACGCCGTTCCAGATCGCGCGCCGTGCCTGGGCCTGTTCGGGGAACAGGTGCCAGTAGGTGCCGACCCGCTTGAACATGTCCCGCGCGGTGAGGTTGAGCGCGACGCTGTCCTTGCCCGCCCGGCGATGCCAGACCACGCACCCACGCCGGCACGGGCGGCCATGGCCGAAGGACCGGTAGAGCGCCTGCTGATGCGCCAGCGGCGCCCAGTCATTGGGGATCGTCAAACTGGTCGATGACATGGATCGTGACCCCTTTCTCTCCCGAAGATGCGTCACCCTGGTCTTCCATCAGGCGCAGAACCTGGGTCATCGCCCGCATGTCGCCCTTGAGCGCCCGGGTCACTAGCGAGGCGATCAGCGCCTCGCTCTTGCTCATGTCCGAGGTCCGGCCGCCTTCGCGCACCGCCACCCTCTGCGCGAGCGCTTCCGCAAGGAGGTCCGCACCCCGCGTGCCGCCTTCGGCCGACCCTTCGGATTGCCCGACCGGCCCGGACTGGAGCGGGTGTGCTTCGGCGGCCGGCCGTAGCCGACCTCGTAGTCGCGATCGTGCCCGTCGTCGTCAGCCATCACGCCGCCTCCCCGCCATCGGTGGCACAGGCCGCTGAGGCCCGCTCCCGCTCCGCGAAGGTCTCGCCGGTGGCGACGAGCACCGCGTCATCCTTCGCATGGGCCTGCCAGCGCCGGATGGTGCGATCGACGTAGACCGGGTCGATCTCGACGAGGCGGGCCCGGCGCCCGGTGATCTCCGCCGCGATGAGGGTCGAGCCCGACCCGCCGAAGGCGTCGAGCACAAGGCCGCCGCGCCAGGAGCAGTCCCGCATCGCGTCCGCGATCATCGCGACCGGCTTCACCGTCGGATGCAGGGCCAGCTCCTCCCGCGCCGCGGGACCGCCGGAGGACACGCCCCGGTACTGCCAGACATTGCTTCGGTTCCGTCCGCCCTCGCCGAGACCGAAGGTGTTGATGTGCGTCCCCCTGCCCGCCTTCCAGGCGAAGACGAGCTCGTGCCGCGAGCGGTAGAAGCTGCCCATCCCGGCATTGTCCTTGGCCCAGACGATCAGGTTCTTCAGTTCGTCGTAGACGGCATGACCCGCCGCCAGCATCTCGCCCATGTGCCGCCAGTCCATGCAGAGGAAGTGGATCGCGCCGTCGTCCGAGACCTCCCGCATCCGGCTGAACGTCGTCTCCAGGAACGCCGTGAACTCCGCTTCGCTCATCTCGCCCGAGGCCATCGCGAACTCGCGGTGCCGGATCCGGCCCGACCCGCAGACATGGCCGTCGACCGGCACGTTGTAGGGCGGATCGGCGAAGACCATCTGCACGGTCTCGCCCGCGAGCAGGGTCGCGTAGGTCTCGGCCGCCCGCGCGTCGCCGCAGATCACCCTGTGGGGGCCGAGCTGCCCGACATCGCCCGGCCGGGTGACCGCGTCCTCGTCGAGGGGCGGCAGAGCCTCGTCCTCGGGCGCACCGGGGTCGGACGGGGCGACGCTCTCGATGATCAGGTCGATCTCGCCGGGATCGAAGCCGATGACACCGATGTCGAAGTCGAGATCGGCCTCGGCCAGTGCGCCGAGCTCGATCGCGAGAAGCTCCCGGTTCCAGCCGGCGTTCTCGGCGAGCCGGTTGTCGGCAAGGACGTAGGCCCGCTTCTGCGCCGGCGTCATGTGCTCGATCCGGATGCACGGCACCTCGGTCATGCCGAGCTGTCGCGCCGCCGCGACCCGGCCGTGGCCGGCAAGGATCATGCGCCTCTCGTCGATCAGCACCGGGTTGGTGAACCCGAAGGTCCGGATGCTGTCGGCGATCTGGCGGAGCTGCTTGCGGGAATGGGTCCGGGCATTGCCGGGCCAGGGGATGAGCGCCTCGATGCGCTCGGGGGTGACGGAACAAGCCATGATGGCCTCCACGAGATGGAGGGCCGGGCAGGACGATCTCAAGGCAGGTCAAAGGCGATGACGATCGCGGCCGGGGCCCAAACGGAAGAATTGTCGGCTGTCTTCTTCTTCGTCTGGCGCCATTCCGCGGGCGCGCGCGCATCATCTCGGTGTCGCCATTCCGCGGGCGCACGCACGTCGTTCCATCACCGCAGACCGGACCTCGCCGGCCGCCGTCTTCTCGGGCTTCAACCGTTGGCAGGGCCTCACGGGCCCGCCGAACTCGCTACCACCTCAATCAGCGCCTCACTTACCACACCCCGCTCGAGGGCGCAAGACCGTGTGAGAACAAGAAGCGAACGCCGCAAGATGGTGTGGGTGCGGGAGACCGAAACGGATGGGGATTACCTGCTGTAAGCATCGATGCCAGATTTCATTGAGTCCCGAAGCTCCGCTGCCTCCGCCGGCGAAGCAGTTCGAATACCTCGTAGAGCGCCCAGCCCATCGCCGAGAGCAGGAGTACGATGCCGATCATCGTGGCGGCGTCTACGTTCTCCTGCCCCGAGGCGAGCAAGTAGGCGAGCCCCTTGATCGCCCCCATAAGCTCGGCGCCGACAAACTCTTTGCTTTCCTATCACACCAGCGCTTCGTCTCCCCTGCTCAGGCGCTGACCGGATCCTTCCGCTTCAACCGCTGCAGGAGCCAAGCCGTCTCCGCACGGGTCTCGTCCGACAGCTTCGGCCCCGGCGTCCGCACGGTTTCATGGGCGATGGCCCCGCGCAGCGCGAGGATGTGCTTGCGGATGGCGAGCCCGATGCCCGACTGGTGCTCGT
>WVSL01000003.1 GCA_015689685.1 Rhodobacterales bacterium HKCCE2091
GCGGGCCGCGTCGGTGGCGGCGGCGAGCGACCGGATCGTCGGGTGTTCGAACACCGCGGCGGCCCCGAGATCGAGCCCGGCCCCGGTCGCGGCGATGGCGATGCGGATCGCGGCGATGCTTTCGCCGCCGATGTCGTGGAACGCGTCGGTAACGCCGAACTCCGCGTGGCCCAGGATTGAGGCGAAGATCTCCGCCAGCGTGCGCTCCGTCGCCGTGGCGGCGGGGACGCGCTCGCCGGACGGGGCGGCGAGCGTCGGGTCGGGCCGGGGCAGGGCCGCGTCGTCGACCTTGCCGTTCGGATTCAGCGGCAGCGCGTCCATCACCACGACATGGCGCGGAACCCGGTCGCGCGGCAGAACCGCCGCGAGATGCGCGCGCAGGTCCGCCGGGTCGGCCCGCCCCGCGGCATAGGCCACCAAACCCGCGCCCCGCGCCGGCGGCAGCGGTTCGGCCCCGACCTCCGCCATCAGCGTCTCGATCCGCTGCGGGTCGATATCGTCGTCGAGTTCCGCCAGCGCCTCGTCGCGGGTCTTGTGGCCGAGCCTGACGTCCCAGGAATAGGGCAGGGCGTAGTTGTGGAAGCCTTCGCGCGCCTTGTGGACGTGGATGCCGAGGTCGTTGATGCGGCAGTTGGTGGACCGCCCGGTATCCCTGGGCCGGATCCACGGCGCGTTCTCGGACAGGAAGCGGTAGATCTCGGATACCGGCACGTCGATGTAGCGGTAGATGTCGACGAAGCGGACCTCGTCCAGCAGGTCGTCGGTCAGGTAGTCGGCGGTGCCGAGCAGGCGCGCCACGGCGTCGTCCATCCGGTGATAGGTCTTGCGCGCCTTCAACACCATCGCGTCGAGGTCCGCGCCGTCCGGCTGTCCGGCGCGGAACAGGTCCGGCGTCAGGCGGGTCTCGAAGAACTGGCCGCGGCTGAGGCCGGTGACGATGGCCGGGATGCCCTCGTCCCGCGCCACCCGCAGCGCGAGCGCGTAGATCGTCTTGAAACAGCCTTGGCAGACGTTGGAGAACCGCGAGAGACTGTCGCGGAAGATCTCGTTCATCGCGGGCGTGGTCAGGAACCGGTGGTCGAGACCCAGGTCCGCCGTCATCCGCCGCACGTTGTCCTTCGCGCCCTCGGACAGGAAACCGTTGTCGAGCGTCAGGACCAGGACGTCGCGGGTCAGGTCCGCCAGGCGGTAGAGCGCGTAGGCGCTGTCCTTGCCGCCGGACAGGAGCATGATCGCGTCGTATCGCCCGGTGCGGGCGGCGCGGGCGCGGTCGAGTTCCCGGCGCAGGTCGTCCTCGGTGCCGAAATAGGCCTGCGCGGCCTCCCGCACCGCGTCGTAGCCGGTGCAGAGCGTGCAGACGCCGTCGCCGTCGATCCCGACCCCCGGAACCTCGGTCCCGATGCCGCAGCGGATGCAGCGGCGCGGGTCGCTTGCGGCGCCCGCGGACCAGTCGCGGACATGGGCGGCGGTGACGGCGGGATGGGCCATCAGCGCGGCCTCGATCTCGCCCGGTTCTATGCGGACGCCCGAAACCTTCAGCTGCCGGTCGGCGCGGCCGAGATAGTCGAGCGCGCCGTCGGGCCGCATCCGGGCGAGATCGCCCGAAGCGTAGCGCCGCGTGCCGTTCGGCCCGGTCCTGAACTTTTCCGCGGTTCGGTCGGGGTCGGATAGGTAGCCCGCCGCGAGCCTGTCGCCGCCGATATGGATCTCGCCCGCGACACCCGCCGGAACCGGGTTGCCGCCGGCATCGAGCAGGTCGATGGTCACGCCCTCGGCGGGGCGGCCGATAGGGACGTTGGTGCCGGTGTCCGTGGCCGGGTCGAACCGGTGGATCATGCAGCCGATCACCGCCTCGGTCGGCCCGTATTCGTTGAAGACGGCGACGTGGTCTCCGAGCGTCGCCCGCGCCTTGCGGCAGGCCGCGGCGGTCAGGTTCTCGCCGCCGAGGATCAGGGTGGAGATCCGCCCGACCGGCCCGGCGCCCGAGGTCACCAGCGCGAGGTGCGAGGGGGTCAGCTTGACCACGTCGACCGCATCCTCCGCCACCGCGTCGACCACCGCGAGATCGGGGCCGTGATCGGGTTCCGGATAGACCCGCACCGTGCCGCCGGTCGCCAGCGGGACGAACAGCGAGGTCAGCGTCAGGTCGAAACCGATCCCGGTGCAGAAGGCGTAATCCTTCGGCCCCCCGGGACCGTAGCTGCGCGCGGCCCAGTCGACGTACCGCGCGAGTGCCTCGTGGCCGACCTCGACGCCCTTGGGAACGCCGGTGGACCCGGAGGTGAAGAGGACGTAGGCGCGCGGACCCGCGCCCGGTGGCGGCGTGTCGGCGTCCGGCAGGTCGGCGCCGAGGCGCAGAACGGGCACGCCCTCGGCCTCCGCCCCGTCGCGGTCGGTGATGACCGCGGCGGGGCGCAGGGTTTCGAGGATCCGGCGCACGCGATCCAGCGGCGTGTCGGCGGGGATCGGGGCGAAGGCGCATCCGGCCTTCAGCGCCCCGAGGATCGCGGCGGGCAGGTGCAGGGAGCGTCTGGCCCGGACCGCCACGGCATCGCCGGGCCGCACGCCGAGCCGCATGAGGGCGGCCGCGTATCGGTCCGAGGCGCGCGCGAGGTCGGCGTGGCTGAGGCTCTCTTCGCCACAGGTGACGGCGGGCCGGTCGCTGGAGGAATGGGCCGCGATGGCGTCGAGGATGCTGGCCGCGGCTGCGGTGACCGGCTCGGGGCCGGCAAGTCGGCTGAGGCGCGGGGCCTGCAACGCGATCCGGTCGAGCGCGGCGTCGGGATCGCGCAGGGCGGCGGTCGAGAAGGCATGGAAGGTCTCCGCTGCCTCCTCCGCCGTCACCGGCAGATCCGAATTCACGTCCATCTCGACCAGCGGCACGCCGCTGCCCGCGAAGTCGTGGACGTGAAGCCTGATGTCGTGGGCGGCGTCATGGGCGCCGGGATGCAGCCAGCGGACATGCGTTCGCAGGCCGGGAAGGTCGGGCATCCGCACGGGCATGTAGTTCAGGACCGCGTTGAAGCTCGCGACCGTGGCGGCGGTGCTGGCCCCGGGCCTCGCATGGCGGAGGTAGTCGACGGAAGCGGCGAGCGCCTTGCGGTAGGTCGCCGCGAGGCCGTCGCCGGGGTCTATGGAAATTTCCAGCGGAAACATCTCGATGAAGACACCCACGGTGTCCTTCTGTGCCGGGGTCAGCCGGTTGTGGAACGGCGTGCCGATGCGGATCGTGCTGTCGCCGGTCACGCGGGACAGGTAGGCGGCCAGCAGGCTCGCCCAGAGCGCGAAGGTCGCCATCTCGCGCCCGATGGCAGCAAAGCGCGGATCGTCGAGCGCGGCCGTCACATCGCGCGAGCCGTCCTCTCCAAACGGAACGGTGGCGCGGGCGGAGTCCGGGCCCCGCGCCCGGCGTGTACCGCCATAGGGCGGTGTCATTGGCCGGAACCGCGCGGCGGAGGCCGCCCAGTGGTCGCGGATCCCCTGCGGGAGGTCGGGGGCTTCGGCCAGTTCCCGCGCGTAGTCTTCGAACCGGGGCAGGTCGCCGAGGTCACGCCCTTCCAGCGCGCGTGCCATCCGGTCCAGGATCGCCGCCCCGGCACCGGCATCGGTGGCGATATGGTGCTGGACCAGGTACCAGATCCACGCGTCTTCGGAGAGGCGGAACAGGGTGGCGCGCCAGGTTCCGCGCCGCAGATCGACGGGCCGTGTCGCGTCGGCTGTGATGGCGGCGTCGGCCCGGGCCTCCGGGTCGGGTTCGGCGGTGAGGTCGACGATATCGAGATCCGCCGTGGCACCTGGCGCGATGACCTGGCGGGGCCCGACCGGTCCGTCCTCGAGCCGGGTCCGCAGGGTGTCGGTCGCGGCGACCACCTCGGCCCACGCACCGGCGAACCGGTCCGGGTCGAGCGGGCCGTCTAGGCCGATCCGCCAGACCATGTTGTAGAGCGGCGATCCCGGCGCGAGCGACTGGCCGGTCCAGATCAGCGACTGGCTTGGCGTCAGGGGGATGGTCACCTCGCCGGTCACGTCGCGCCCCGCGACACCATGTAGGCCTCGATCGCGTCGAGGCTCGCGAAGTTCTCGACCAGCACGTCGGTCGGCGGCACCGGCCGACCCGACAGGCGTTCGACCTCCGCGACGAGCGACATGACCGCGAGGGAATCCAGCAGGCCGGACAGGAGCAGGTCCTCGTCCGCGGCGACCGGCCGGCCCATCAGGAGCTTGTCCTCCACGAAGCGTTTCAGCTCCGCCTTCCGGTCGTCAGCAAGGTCGCGCATGGATGTCCTCCTCGTCGGTTCCGGCCCCGCCGGGCATCAGCCGCCTTCGGTCGATCTTGCCCGATCCGGTCCGGGGCATCGCGGGCACGACGCAGATCTCGGACGGCACCGCGTAGGGCGGCAGGATCGCCGCTGCGGCGCGCACGAGTTCGGCGGGATCCGCCGCCGCCCCCGGTGCCGCCGTCGTCCAGGCCCGGAGCGACAGGCCGTCCGGCGCCACGAGCACGGCGGCCTCGGACACCGCGGGATGCGCGGCCAGCACGCGCTCGACCTCGTCCAGTTCGACCCGGTAGCCGCGGATCTTCACCTGCCGGTCGGCACGTCCGACGAGGCGCAGGTCACCGTCGCCCTCGTCCCGGACGATGTCGCCGGTACGATACCACCGCCGCATCCCGCCGTCAGCGCCGCGGCGCCGGACGAAGGCCGCGGCGTCGAGATCGGGCCGCCGCCAGTAGCCGCGCATCATGGCGGGCGTGGCGGCCAGAAGCTCGCCCGTGGCCGGGTCGGTCAAAAGCTCCGTGTGCGGGCAGGCCGAACCGATGGGCACCGGACCGTCGAAGGCGAGCGGACCCTCGGGCGCGACCCAGACGGTCACCACGTTGACCTCGGCCGGGCCGTAGAAATTCGCGAGCCTCGCGTCGGGCAGGTGGCGGCGGAGGTCGGAGAACACGCCCGGTGGCACGGCCTCGCCCGCGGACACGATCAGGCGCAGGGCGGACAGGTCCCGCCCGTCGATGCCGCCCGCCTCCAGGAGCCGGACCAGCAGGAACGGCACGGTATAGATCACGCTGACCCGTTCGGTCTGAAGCAGGGCGGACAGGCTGGCCGGCATCATCGTCACCGGCTCTGGCACCATGACGGCGGTCGCGCCGTGCAGGAGGCCCGCGAACAGCTCCATGCAGGACATGTCGAAATGCAGGCCCGAGACAGCGGCGAGCCGGTCCCCCGGACCGAGGTCGCAGAGCGCGGCGGCCATGTCGGCGAAGGCGAGCGCGCTGGCGTGGGTATGCGCCATCCCCTTAGGCGTCCCGGTCGAGCCGGAGGTGAACATGACGTAGGCGAGATCGTCGGGGCCGGTGTGGACGTGGACCGGATCGATGCCGTCGGAATCGCTCCAGCCGGCGCGGTCGATCCCCGCGATGTCGCCGGACAGTCCGAGGATCGCGCGCAGGCGTGTGCATGCCGCGGCCTCCGCGATACGGGGGGAATGCGCGTCCTCGGAGATCATCACCTCGATCTCGCAATCGTCCAGTATGGCCCGGATACGCGCGGGCGGGGCGGCCGGATCAATCGGGACGTAGGCCGCGCCCGCCGCGAGTACGCCGTGGACCGCCACAGGCTGCATCAGGGTCCGCCGCATGAGGATGGCGACGCGGTCGCCCCGCCGCACGCCCTGCGCCGCAAGCCACCCCGCCGTTTGCCCTGCGCGCGCCACGAGATCGGCGAAGGTCAGGACCGCGCCGCCATGCCGGACGACCTCGGCACCGGGGGCGGCCTCGGCGGCCCGTATCAGCCTGGAGGAGATCGAGGAGGTCATCCCGCGCGCTCACGCTAGCGCCGAAAGAAGCTGCTGTTGCAGGCGCCAGAACATGCCCGAGCTGCGCTCCACGAACCAGACGGCGGCCAGGAGGATGAACACCGCCGAGGCGATTCGCGTCGCCAGCACCGGGTAGAGCGCCAGCCGCCGCAGGCCGTAGAGGATCGGGAACAGCGCGACCACGATGGCGATCTGTCCGAGCTCCACCCCGACGTTGAAGGCCGCCAGCCCGACCACGCGGGCCGAGGGCTGCACCCCGAGCGGCGCGAGAACGTTCGCGAAGCCGAAGCCGTGGAAGAAGCCGAACACGATCACCACCGCCAGCGTGTAGCGGTGAAGCCGCGGGTAGAGGTTCATCACCGCGACCACGATGATCGACAGCGCGATCACCGCCTCGACCAGCGATACCGGCAGCGTCACGATGCCGAGCCCCGCCAGCGCCAGCGTCACGGAATGGCTGAGGGTGAAGGCGGTGACGATCTTCAGGACGTTCCAGAGCGCGGCGCGGAAATCGTCCACCGGGGTCCAGCGCCGCTCCTCCACCCTCAGAACCGCGGGCAGGAGCAGGGCGACGAGGAACACGACATGGTCGAAGCCGAGCCAGATGTGCCAGATGCCGTGGATGATGAACTCGCCGAAGATGCGCAGCGGCGGATCGCCCACCAGCGACAACTCCTGCGCCTCCGCGCCGGGGCGGAACACGACCGCGATGTGGCGTTCGTTGTCCTCGACGCCGGTGCGGTAATTGTTCTCGATCAGCCCGTAGCCGAGATGCGAGGGGTCGGTGTCCTGGAACGGCGAACGGTAGACGACCTCGATCGTCTCGGGCGGCGCGCCGATGCCCGGCACCTCGAACCGAATCTGCGCGAAGGTGCCCTGGGGCGTGCGCAGGAAGTCGTGGTCGCCGAAGATCACCGGGTACTCGGTTCCGTCGTGGTTGATCGTCAGGCGTCCCTCGAACGCGGCGATCACCTCGTCGCGGCGGGCATCGAATTCCTCGGGCGTGACCGCGCCGTCGCCGTCGGCGTCGAGACCCACGAGCATGTCGAGATCGGGAAGCCGCGCCTCGATCCGCCCGGTCAGGGCGTCCTCGGCGACGGTGAAATAGACGTAGGTCTCGTCGAGCTGGTGGGCCGCGGCGGGCGAGGCCAGCAGGATCAAGAGGCCGACAAGCCGGTACAATATAGCCTTGGCCATGATCTCCCCCCTCGATCCCCGGCCCCCGGACGCGGGCGGTACCTGGTACTCCGGCCCGGAGCCTATCCGAATGGTAACGCGGAGTCGGGCGGGTTCCATGAACAATCCATTTACTTTTCCGGAACAGTCGCCTCGCATCGCTGCGCTTGCCAGCGGCGGCGCCGGCGGGAATGGTTGGCGGATGGTCGAGGCTCCGGACATCATCGAAGCGATCCACGAACAGCGCGCGGCGGAAGTTTCAGCGGCGGTGCTCGACGGGCGCGCGGCCGGCGACACGGCCCTCGCGACAGCGCTGCGCGACGCCTGCGCCGCGATCTCCGCGCGAATGCGGGCGGTACGGGCGGAGGTGTTGGCGGCGGCCGCGGGGACAGGGCTGGCGGCGGTGGAGGGGCCGGAAGACCGCGATGCGTTGCAATTCCACCTGACCACGGTTTCGGCCCCGCGCAACGACCTGTCCGCGGTGCTGGACGCCGCGGCGGAACGCGGTTTCCGCCTGCCGTTCGACCCCGGGCGGGGCCAGCGCGCGGCGATGGCGCGATACCTCGACAGGGTCACGCTGGTCCGGGACGACGACGTGACGGCGCGGGTGGCCGTGGCGCTGGACGGACGGCCCGCGCGGTTGCCGCGGGCGCTGCGCCCGACGATGGCCGACATCGCCGCCGCCGATGGACCCGCCGCCGCCTACCCGGCGCTGCGGCTCGCGCGGCTCGCCCGGTCGCGCATCACGGGCCAAAGGGCCCCGGCCGGTGACGGGGACTACATCGGAACGCCCGCGAGCCTCGTTGCCCCGGTACTCGCCATCGCCGCGCCCGGGCCGGGCGACGTGGTGTTCGACCTCGGTTGCGGCGACGGCAGGGTGCTGGCCGAGGTCGCGACCGCCTTCGGCTGCCGCGCCGTTGGGGTGGAAGCCTCGCCCGCGCTCGCCGCAGCGGCCCGCGCCCGCGCCGCCGCCTTGCCGCCCGACACGGCGGCCCGGATCGAGATACGCGACGGCTATGCCGGGGACGCCGACCTGTCGGAGGCGGGCATCGTCTTCCTGTTCCTGCCACCCTTCCTGCTCGGCCCGGTTCTCCGCGACGTGATGGCGCGCCTGCCGCGCGGCGCGCGCGTCGTCGCACACGAACAGGCGCGGCTCAGGGGCGTCCCGGTGCCCGACGCCTCCCGGCCCGTGGTGGCGGCCGAGGCGATCACGGTGGCGCATCTCTGGGACAAGGACTGACCTGTCCCCGCCCGTGACCGCGTTTCGGGCGGCGCGCGGCAGTCTGTCCCCATGCCGTCGTTCCGCCGAGACCCGACCGCCGCGACGCCGGGCTGGTACTGACCGGCGCTCAGGCGGCGCGGTCGCAGAGATAGCCGAGGATGTTGGACCAGAGCCGCGCGTAGCCGGGCCAGTCGCAGAAGGCTGGCGGGGCCCAGTGCGGCCCGATGTCCGACATCCACGCGACCGTCCGGCCCGCGCCGTGCCGGCCCGCGGCCAGGAGCGGATGGGTTCCCTGCGCCGTGACCGCGCTGACGATGGCATCGTGACCCGCGGCCATCGTCACCTCGTTCAGGCCGAGAAGCGGCGGCCAGTCGCCGGGCACGCCATCGAGCAGCGCGTGGCCCGGATCGGCGAAGTCGTAGCCGATGCCTTCGGGCGATTCGATCCGGTCGTCCCAGGGATGGCAACGGACGGGCAGGGTGGTCTCGACCGGGGTGTTGCGCCAGCGCGCGCGCCCGTCGATGCCCTGGAAGGTCAGGTAGCCGCCGATCATCGCCAGCCCGCCGCCCGCCGCCACCCAGTCGCGCAGGAGAATCAGCCGGTTCGGCACGGTGCGGGATGTCAGCCAGACTTCGGGATGCAGCAGGATCGAGTTCGCGCCGATGTCGGACAGGAGGATCGCGTCCCACCGGTCGTAGCCCGCGATCTCCAGCGGCAGACCCTCGGGCGCCTCGTGGGCGGCCATGTGCTCGATCTCGAAGCCCGAGCCATCGAGCGCGGCGATCAGTGGCCCCGCGCCGGAGTGGAACGTGGTGGAGCCGAAATTGTCGAAGCCCTTGTAATGCGTCGCGGAACTGACCCAGCTTTCGCCGACCAGCAGCACCTTCTTCGTCTCAGGCATCGTCCCCTCCATCCGCTGTTGAACATCGAACCGCTCGTCCGAGTTAAACCACCTCTCCCCCGAAACGAAAATGGGCGGCCCCCGAGGGGACCGCCCGACCCGCCTGCGAGGGCTCGGGTCTTACTTGTGCGCCGAGTAGGCGTGCTTCTCGTGCATCGCGGCCAGCGCGATGGCGCCGAAGGTGACCACCACGGCGGCGATCAGGATCAGGCTCATGACGCCGGGGTTGTGGGCGAAGGTGAAGATCGCCTCCGCGCCTTCGAAAGTGTCGATCGGTGAGGTGTTCATGCGGTGGTTCCTTTCTCACTCGGCCGGGGTTGCGACCGGATCGGTCGTCGCGACCGGGCCGGGGATGTAGTTTTCCGGGTAGGCCTGCACCGGGACCTTCACGATATCGAGGCCCTTCTCCTGGATGTGGTCCGGCACCCGCAGGAGACCGACGGCCTTGAGGATCAGCGAGGCGACGTAGCCCGGGATGAAGCCCAGGAGCGCCATCACCACCGCGCCGCCGATCTGGCCGAGCAGGTTCACCGCCGGTGCGCCCTCGATCACGTTCGGGTAGCCCGACGCGAAGACGCCGCAGGCCACGACGCCGATCAGGCCGCCGATGCCGTGGACCGGGAAGGCGCCGACGGCGTCGTCGATCCCGCGCTTCTCGAGCCAGACCGCGACCATCGGCACCACGAAGCCGCCGAAGCAGCCAAGCAGGAACGCGAGCGGCGGGTAGTAGACGTCGAGGCCGGAGGCCGCGCAGAAGATGCCGATCAGCGCGCCGGACATCATCCAGAACGGGTCACGCGTCTTGACCCAGGCCCCGATGATGCCGCCGGCCATGCCCATGAGCGTGTTGAACGCGAAGGACGACAGCGTGGCGGGCTGGCCGTAGATGTTCACCCACTGCTCGCCGGGGATGTAGATGATGCAGCCGCCGAGGAAGCCGAAGAAGCCCACGATGATGAGCATCAGGCCGGTGATGGTGAACGGGATGTTGTGCGCCTTGATGACATTGGCGCTGCCGTCGGCGTTGAACTTGCCGACCCGCGGCCCGAGGTTGATGAGCACGCCGAGCGCGAAGAAGCCCGCGACCATGTGAACGACCCCCGCCGCGCCGACGTCGTGGTAGCCCCACCGCACCGTCAGCCAGCCGGCCGGGTGCCAGCCCCAGGCGCCGCCCAGGATCCAGACGACCGAACCGAGCAGGATCGCGAGGATCAGGAAGCCCGCGGTCTGGATCCGCTCGATCACCGCGCCCGAGAAGATCGAGGCGGTGGTGGCGGCGAAGAGCGTGAAGGCAGCCCAGAACACGCCGGTCGCGTTGTCCGCGAGGTTCGGCCCCATCGACAGGTCCCAGGGCAGGCCCGCCGCGCCGTCCTCGGCCGGAATGAAGCCGTTGTAGAAGGCAAGGTAGATGTACCAGCCGAAGAAGTAGAAGGTCGGCACCATGAACGCGAAGGCGAGGATGTTCTTGATCCCCGAGGCGAGCACGTTCTTGACCCGGCTCGCGCCCATCTCGTAGGCGAGGAAGCCCGCGTGGATGGCGATCATCAGCGCGGTGCACCACCAGTAGAAGATTTCCATGTTGACCGTGCCGGCCCAGGCCTGCGCGGCTTCGAGCGCGGCGATCTGCTCCGTCAGCTCGGCTATCTGTTGTTCCATTCTTCCTATCCCATCGTTTTCTCGGGCGGGTCCTTTCGTCTGGCGCGCCCCCATTCGTCAGGGTGAAGAATCTTTCCTGAGGGACAAAACGGCGACTCGGCGGAGCAGGCGTGAATCCGGCTTGGTGCACCTTTCAGGGCCCCTCGAACCGCGAAGCGCACAAGCCTTGGGCAAACGGTGAACAGGCGCTGCCGCATTCCGCGACAATTCCACTAACAGGAAGAAATTTTTCCCCACGGTAATATTGCGTCGTGGACAGGGGGCGATTCGTCGGGTCCAAATCGGGGTCGAGACCGGGGCGCGGGGTGCGTGCGCCGGAAAACGGGGCAAGAAACTGAAGGGTCCGCAGGGAATGGATATCGAAGCGTTCGTCGAGCAGGAGGGCCGGGACGCCCTGGTGAAACAGGTGCGCGAGAAGATCGACGCGCTCGGGATCGAGTATCTCTACCTGCAGTTTGTCTCCGTCACCGGCAAAGTGATGGGCAAGGGGATCCCCGCCGACCATTGGGAAAGCGTCGCGAAGAAGGGCTTCCAGCTCGTCTACGGATCCACCGTCAACCTGTTCACCAACCGCGAGGGCAACTACCTCGGCTACGGGCCCGAAGCCGCCGAACTCGTTGGCATTCCCGAGCCCGAGACCTTCATGCAGCTTCCCTGGGCGCCGGAAATCGGCCGGATGTTCTGCACGCTGTTCCGCAACCGCGAGGAAAAGGTGGATCCCGGCGCGTACCTGACCGCCGATTGCCGCGGCAACCTTCGCCGGATGCACGAGGACTTCAAGGCCAAGCACGGGCTGCAGCTTCGCATGGGCACCGAGCCCGAGATGATGTGGCTGAAGTACGACGAGGACGGCAAGCCGTCCGAGGGCTATTCCAAGCCCTACTGCTACCACATCCACCAGTTCGAGGCCCTGCGCCCGGTGTCGATGCAGGTGATCCGTTACGCCCGCAAGATGGGTCTCGACATGATCCAGGGCGACCACGAGGACGCGCCGGGGCAGCTGGAACTGAACTGGACCTTCGACGACGTGTTGCGGAACGCCGACCGTCTGACGACCTACCGCCAGCTTTGCGCGCAGGTGGCGCGCGAGAACGGCATCTTCGCCTGCTTCATGACCAAGCCCTTCATGGGTGTCTCGGCCTCGGGCTGCCATCACAACATGTCGCTCTGGACCGAGGGCGAGGACGTGTTCAGACGCACCGGCAACGACCCCGACAACCTGCCGGGGATGGAAGCGAACTACATGTATGTCTCGGGCGGGGACAACACGTTCATGCCGGATACCGACGACCCGCAGATGCCGGGCAAGACCGGCCTGAAGGCCATCGGCGGCGTGGTGCAGCACCTGCAGGCGCTGACCGCGATCGGGGCGTCGACCGTGAACAGCTACCGCCGGCTCTGGGACACGGGGTTCTGGGCGCCGGTCTTCTCCGACTGGGGCTTCCAGAACCGCACCACGGGCCTCCGCGTCTCTGCCCCCGGCCGGTTCGAATACCGCTCGGTCGACTCGATGGTGAACCCCTACCTGATGGGATCGGCGCTGCTGGCGGCGATGGATGACGGGCTCGACAACGACCTCGACCCCGGCAAGCCGGAGGAGCGGAACATCTACGAGGCGATGGCCCAGGGCAAGAAGGTGAAGAAGCTGCCGATGTCGCTCGGCGAGGCGCTGATCCACCTGGAGAACGACGAGGTCGTGCAGCGCGGGCTGCCGGGCGAGATGTTCCGGCTCTACCATGAGTACAAGTCCGACGAGTGGGCGCGCTTCATGTCCACCGTCACCGACTGGGACAAGGACACCTACATGGAGTGCCTGCCATGAGCCTCGCGCTCGACGACGCGCCGTATCTCGATGTCGCCAACCCGGACTTCTCGCTCCGCTCCGCACCGGTCCGGAAGGCGCGCGACGAAAGCTGGTTCGCGCGCACGCCCTACGGGCTCGCCGTCCTGCGCCACAAGGAGATGGGCGAGCTTCTGACCCACAAGAGCCTGATCCAGGGCTCGCAGAACTGGCCGGAGCTGAACGGCGTGACGTCGGGCGTGTTCCATGACTGGTGGAACCGCTCGATCCTCGTGACCGAGGGCGAGGATCACTGGCGGCTCCGGCGGCTGGTCAACCCCGCCTTCTCGCCCAAGGTCGTGAAGGCGCTGATGCCGGACTTCGAGCGGATCGCGAACGACCTCGCGGACGGGTTCGTCGGCTCGGGCGAATGCGATTTCATGGCGGAGTTCGCGGACCCTTACGCCGCGCGGGTGCTGTGCCTGCTGCTCGGCCTGCCGGAAAGCGAGGCGCCGTTCATCCTGCGGACCTCGGCCACGATGGGCCTCGCGCTCGGCGTCAACTTCCCGAAGGTCGCGGACAGGGTCGAGGCCGCGACGGTGGAGCTTGGCGACTACATCGCCGGGGTGCTGGCCGAAAGGCAGGCGAACCCAGGCGAGGACATCCTGTCCATCATGGTGCAGGCCTCCGAGGGCGGCGACCGGCTGACCGGGGACGAACTGCACAACCTCGCCATGATGCTCGCCTTCGCGGGCGTGGACACGACGCGGAACCAACTCGGGCTCGGCCTGTCGATGTTCATGGATCACCCCGACCAGTGGGAGGCGCTGGCCGCCGACCCTTCGCTCGACATGGCCGCCGCGACCGAGGTCATGCGGATGCGCCCGACCATCACCTGGGTCACGCGCGAGGCGATCGAGACCTTCGACTTCCGCGACGTGACAATCCCGAAGGGGACCGTCCTGCATCTCTATTCCGAAAGCGCGGGCACCGATCCCGCGGCGATGGGCGACGCGCCGTTCGACATCACGGCGAAACGGGCGCGGAATTACGGCTTCGGCGGCGGCATCCACCATTGCCTCGGCAACCTCGTGGCGCGGAACGACATGGCGGTGGCCTACCGGGTGCTGTCGGCGCGAATGAAGGCGCCGCGCGTCGCGGGCGAGGCGACCTGGCTGGCCGATAGCGGGAATACCGGGCCGATTTCGCTGCCGATCGCGTTCGAGGCGCGGTAGGGGCGGTGAGGCTGGCGCGGAACAAGGCCGTCAGGCCGCCGCGCATCGCCGGGCCGCCCCCCGGCCCGGCGATTTGTCGACGACAGGACGTCGCCCCGAGCTATTGCGGACGTGGCAGGCATGAAGCGCCGTGGCAGACCCGATGAACGCCGCGCCGCGGCCCGACGATGTGCGGCTCCTCGCCCGATGGGTAGGGTCGCGCCCTAGGACGCCAACGCCGCCGCGATCTTCCGCGCCGCGAGCGCCCCGATCACGATGGCGGGCGCGTTGGTGTTGCCCGAGGTGATACGCGGCATCACCGAGGCATCGGCGACCGACAGTCCCTCGACCCCGCGCACGGCCATCGTCTCCGGGTCCACGACCGCGCCGTCGTCGGTCCCCATCCGCGCCGTGCCGACCGGGTGATAGATCGAATCCGCCGTCGCCCGCACCACCGCGTCGAGGTCATCGTCCGTCACCACGCCGGGTCCGGGGCGCAGTTCCTCGCCCGTGATCGCGGTGAGCGACGGCTGGCGGCAGAGGTCGCGCAGCATCTTCAGCCCCTCGCGCAGCATCCGCCGGTCGGTTTCCGTCGCGAGGTAGTTCGGGTCGATCAGCGGTTTCGCCAGCGGATCGGCGGAGGCGAGGCGCAGCGTTCCCCGGCTTTCCGGCTGCAGCTGCGTCATGTCGATTGCGAAGCCGTGCCCGCGGTCCTCCGCCGTCGCCCCGTCGAAGGCGAGCGCGTTGATGAAGTGCAGCTGCGTGTCCGGTGGCCCGTCGCCGGGGGACAGCCGCAGGAACGCCCCGGCCTCCAGCCCCTGCAACCGCCCCGCGCCGGTTCCGGTAAGGAAGTAGCGCGCCCCTGTCAGCAGGTAGTTCGGGAACTTCGCGTCGTCCCAGAGGGAGAGCGGCTCCGTCATCCGGTGCTTGACCTTGACCTCGAGATGGTCGTGCAGGTTCGCGCCGACGCCGGGCAGGTCCGCATGGACCGCGATGCCGTGGGCGGAGAGGTGGTCGGCGGCGCCGAGCCCCGACAGCATCAGGACCTGCGGCGTCCCGATGGCACCTGTCGCGAGCACCACGTGACCGCCATGCACCGTCCCGTCCGTGAGGCGAACGCCATCGACCTTCGCCCCGCCGGTGAGGCCGAGCACCTGCGCGCCGGTGCGGATCGTCAGGTTCGGGCGGCCCGCCGCGCGGCCGAGGTAGGCGTCGGCGGCGGATCGGCGGCGGCCCCCGACCACGTTCAGCCGGAACGGGCCGAAGCCGTCCTCGCGCCCGTCGACCGCGTGCCGCACCGGGTAACCGGCCTCGCCGCCCGCGGCGACGAAGGCGTCGTAGGCCGGGCCGGAGGGGGGCAGGGCGGGGGCCATGATCTCCTCGACCTCGGCCAGGACCGGTTCGACCGCGGCCCAGTCCCACCCCGCACAACCCCAGGCGTCGTAGTCCGACCGATGCCCGACCACCCAGACCATCGCGTTGATCGCCGACGACCCGCCGAGCGCGCGGCCCCGCGGGACGTAGAGCCTGCGCCCATCCATGTGCGCCTGCGGAACGGTCTCGAAATGCCAGTTCCAGCGCGGCGCGGCGATTGCCCTGGCGACCGCGGCGGGCATTCCGATGAACGGGTGGCGTCCCGGCGGCCCGGCCTCGATCAGCAGCACGTCGCAGGTCGGGTCGCGGCTCAGCCCCTCGGCCAGCGCGCATCCGGCGCTGCCCGCGCCGACGACGATGACATCGTGGCTCACGCCAGCAACTCGGCCAGGGCGGCGTTCACGAAATCGAAGTCCGGGCGGTATCGGCCCGCGCCCGCGTAGTGGCCCCAGATCGACTCGATCACCCGCAGTTCCGCGTTAGGCATCCGCGCCACTTCCCACGCGTTGTCCTCGGGCGGGAAGTAGAAATCCGTCCGGCCCGGCATGATGATCGACTTCGCGGTGATCGCGCCGAGCGCGGCCTCGCGGTCGCCGTTGTAGACCGGGTTGTCGGAGATGTCGCAGGCCTGCCACGTCCGGATCAGGGACAGCATGTCGTTCGCGTCGCGCGGGAAATAGGCCCCGTCCCAGGCGCGTTTCAGGTAGTCTTCGAGCGAGGAGAAGCCGAGATCCGTCCATTTCTCCTGCCGGTACCATTCCTGGCTCAGCGCCCATCCGGCCCAGACCCGCCCCTGCGCGGTGAAGCCGCGCCAGGGCTGTTCGTCGTAGTAGCCGTTCTTCCAAGCCGGGTCGGTGATGAGCGCGTATTTCACCCCTTCGAGGAAGACGTGGGTGTGGGGCGCGGTGAAGGCCTGCCCGCAGAAGCAGGACATCGCGCGCACCCGGTCGGGAAACAGCGCCGCCCAGTGATAGCTCTGCTGCCCGCCCATCGACCAGCCGCAGACCAGCGCCAATTCCTCGATCCCCCAAAGCTCGCGCAGCATCCGTTCCTGTAGAAGAACGTTGTCGTAATGGGTGACGGCCGGGAAGTCGGGGCCGGACAGCGGCGCGGGCGTGTTCGAGGGAGAGGACGACGCGCCGTTGCCGAGCGTGTTCGGGATGACGATGAAGTATTTCGACGGATCCAGCGCCAGCCCCTCCCCGATCAGCGGCGGCTGGTCGTCGTGGGTTCCCGCGTAGCGGGTCGGGTAGAGGATCACGTTGTCCTTCGCCGCGTTCAGCGTGCCGTGGGTGACGTAGGCGATCTTCGCGTCCGGCAGGGTGAGCCCCGATTGCAGGACGACGGCGCCCGCGTCCCATGTCTGGTGGTCGGTCATCATGCGGTCTCCGTGGGGATGCCGGTGGCGCGGCACCAGTTCTCGAACAGGCGGCGGGCGTTTGCGGCGAAGACGTCGGCGTGCTCGGCCACCTGCGCCTCGAACACCGCCGTGCCGCCGGGGCCGAAGGCGCGGTCGAGCAGCGCGGCCGCCGACGGGATCTCGGCCCAGTGGGTGATCGTGCCACGCTCGACCTCCGGGTGCGACTGGACCGAGAAGGCCCGGTCGCCGACCCGCATCGCCTGCACGCGGCAGACCTCTCCGGTGGCGAGCAGCGTCGCGCCCGCGGGCATCTCCGTCACTTCGACCCCGTGCCACTGGACGACCGGGAAGGGCGAGGCCATGCCCTGAAACAGCGCCGCGCCCTCCAGCGGCATGACCTGGCCGACGCCGGTTTCGGCCCCGCCGTAGGCACAGGTTCCGCCGAGCGCGTCGGCGAGCAGCTGGTGGCCGAGGCAGATGCCGAAATAGGGCAGGCGCCGCGCAACGACGGCTTCGCGGATGAAGGCCTTTTCCTCGACGAGCCAGGGGTATTCGTCTTCCTCGAACACGTCCTGCGCCCCGCCCATGACCCAGAGCGCGTCGATACCGTCGAAGGGCGGCAGCGTCTCGCCCTCGTCCAGTTCCACCGTCGTCATGCGATGGCCCGCCGCCTCGATTAGCGGGGTGAACGCCGCCGGGTGGGTGCCCCGATCATGCTGCAGAACCAGAAAATGCATGTTTCTCCCCATCCGCGGCGGTCGCTGCCCGTTCCTTGGGCATCGGCCCGTCCATGCCCGGAAATTCCCACCGCCGGGCCGCCGCGGCAAGAAAAAGAAGTTGCGCCTCAGTAAAAATATTCCACCATGAGGAAAATTTGTGCAGGGAGCACCAGAGAGGAGATCGACACGATGCGGGTATGCGTGATCGGGGCCGGGCCGTCCGGCCTGGCACAGCTTCGGGCGTTCCAGTCGGCGCGCCAGGCCGGGGCCGACATCCCCGAGATCGTCTGCTACGAGAAGCAGGCGGACTGGGGCGGGCTGTGGCGCTACGACTGGCGGACGGGGGTGGACGAATACGCCAACCCGGTTCACGCCTCGATGTACCGCTACCTGTGGTCGAACGGCCCCAAGGAGGGGCTCGAATTCGCCGACTACAGCTTCGACGAGCATTTCGGCAAGCCGATCGCCAGCTACCCGCCGCGCGCGGTCCTGTTCGACTACATCGAGGGGCGGGTGAAGAAGGCGGGCGTGCGCGACTGGATCCGGTTTTCCACCGTGGTCCGTGACGTGAGCTTCGACGACGCCACGGGCCTCTTCACCGTCACCTCCCGCGACTGCGAGACCGATACCGAAACGCGCGAGACCTTCGATCATGTCGTTGTCGCGTCGGGTCATTTCTCGTTCCCGAACGTGCCCTACTACCCCGGCTTCGAATCCTTCAACGGCCGTATCCTGCACGCCCACGACTTCCGCGACGCGCGCGAATTCGAAGGCAAGGACATCCTGATCCTCGGCACGTCCTACTCGGCCGAGGACATCGGTTCGCAGTGCTGGAAATACGGGTGTAACTCCGTCACCGTCGCGCACCGAACCGCGCCGATGGGCTACGACTGGCCCGAGAACTGGCAGGAAGTGCCGGCGCTGGAACGGGTCGAGGGCAAGACCGCGTATTTCATCGACGGCACGTCGAAGACCGTCGACGCGATCATCCTGTGCACCGGATACAAGCACCACTTCCCGTTCCTGCCCGACGATCTGCGGCTCAAGACGGCGAACCGGCTGGCGGCCTCCGACCTCTACAAGGGCGTCGTCTGGGTGAAGAACCCCGCGCTGTTCTACCTCGGGATGCAGGACCAGTGGTTCACCTTCAACATGTTCGACGCGCAGGCCTGGTGGGTCCGCGATGCGATCATGGGCAAGATCGCGGTGCCCGACGCCGCGGCGATGGAGGCCGACTGGCAGAAGCGGCAGGCCGACGAGGACGCGGTGCCGGACGACCACGGCGCGATCGTCTACCAGGGCGACTATGTCAAGGAACTGATCGCCGAGACCGACTACCCGAGCTTCGACGTGGAGGCCGCGAACGAGGCGTTCTTCCAGTGGAAGAAGCACAAGAAGAAGGGGATCATGACCTTCCGCGACCACGGCTACGTCTCGCCCATGACCGGCACGATGGCGCCGCCGCACCATACGAGCTGGCGCGAGGCGCTGGACGACAGCCTCGAAAGCTACCTCGCCGTGACGCCGGACGCCGCCGAGTAATGGGCGCGATCCGGCCGTTCCTGCCGCCGGGGACCGAGCGTCACCGGGTTCCGGGCGGCGGCAGCCGCGCGGTGCGGGTGGGGCCGGGCGACGTGATCGACGTGGTGGACCCCGAAGGCGGGCAGGGCGGGGAACTGCTCGTCTTCGGACCCGACGGGCGGCCGGACGCGGGCCTGATCGGGGCGCGGGCGACGGGCCCCGCCGCGGGCCTCCTCGCCGCGCTGGCCGCAAGCCCCGCGGCCACGGCGGCGCTGGAACGGGCGGGATGCCTGCTGGACGGGGCGGAGGCCGTCGCGCTCCACGGGGCGGAGTCGCGGGCGGGCGACGCGGTGACATACACCGCCAGCGCCCCGTCCCTGCTGCTGCTGGCCGCGCCCGGTGCGCCGATGTCGCCCGAGGCGCAGGACGCGCCGACCGACCTGCATCTTTTCGTGCGCCGGGCATCGCGCGCGACGGGCGGGCTTTACCTGCCGCCGGATCCGCTGGCCGAACCGCTGATCGACCAGGTGATCCGGCCGGGACACGCCCATGTCTACGAGGTACCGGCCGGGGCCTACATCCAGATCCTCGACGTGCAGGGCCGGGAATGCTCGGATTTCCAGGCCTTCTCCGCCCGATCCGTCGACCGCGGACAGGCGCGGGAGATCGACCCGACCGCCACACGCAGCATGACCGGCGCGATCTATCCCCGCCCCGGCCTGCACGCGAAGTACTGGACCACGGATCTCGAACCGCTGGTGGAGATCGTGCAGGACACCTGCGGCCGCCACGACACGTTCGGGCTGGCCTGCACCGCGCGCTACTACGAGGACGCGGGCTATCCCGGCCACGTCAACTGCACCGATAACATCAACGCGGGCCTCGCACCCTACGGCGTTGCCCCGCGCGGCGGCTGGCCCGCGATCAACTTCTTCTTCAACACCCAGATCGACGCCGCCCACGGCATCGCGACGGAGGAGCCGTGGTCGCGGCCGGGGGACTACGTGCTTCTGAAGGCGCTGACGGACCTCGTCTGCGTCTCGACGGCCTGCCCCGACGACATCGACCCCGCGAATGGCTGGCGGCCCACGGAGATCCAGCTGAGGACCTACCGCGATACCGAGCGTTTTCCGCGCTCGATCGGTTGGCGCAAGACACCGGAGGACGAGGTGGAGGAGACGAAGGAAACCGGGTTCCACGCGAGCTTCGCCCGCCACACCCGCGATTTCGTTGAATATAACGGTTACTGGCTGCCGAACGCCTTCCCCGGCGAAGGCACCATCGGGGAATACTGGGCCTGCCGCGAGAAGGCGGCGATCATGGACCTGTCGCCGCTTCGCAAGTTCGAGGTGACGGGGCCGGACGCCGAGGCGCTGATGCAGCTTTGCGCGACCCGCGACGTGGCGAAACTGGCCGTGGGTCAGGTGGTCTACACCGCGATCTGCGCCGAGCACGGCGGCATGATCGACGACGGCACCATCTTCCGCCTAGGTCCGCACAACTTCCGCTGGATCGGCGGCGCGGATGCGTCGGGCCTGTGGCTGCGGGAAGTCGCCGAGGCGCGCGGGCTGGACGCGCGGGTCCGGTCCTCCACCGACCAGCTCTGCAACGTCGCGGTGCAGGGGCGGCTGTCACGGGAGATCCTGTCCGAGGTGTTCTGGACCCCGCCTGCGCAGCCGACCGTCGAAGAACTCGGCTGGTTCCGCTTCACCATCGCGCGGGTCGGCGGCTACGCAGGAACGCCGGTCGTCATCAGCCGCACGGGCTATACCGGCGAGCTTGGCTACGAGGTGTTCTGCCACCCGAAGGACGCGGGCGCGGTGTTCGACGCGATCTGGGCCGCGGGGGCGCCGAAGGGCCTGAAGCCACTTGGCCTCGCCGCGCTCGACATGCTGCGGATCGAGGTCGGGCTGGCTTTCGCCGGCCACGAGTTCGATGACCAGACCGATCCGTTCGAGGCCGGGATCGGCTTCACGGTGGCGCTGAAATCCGGCGTGGAGTTCATCGGCCGCGACGCGCTCGTCGCCCGCAAGGACAGCCCGCAGAAGAAGCTCGTCGGCCTGCTGGTGGAGGGCAACGAGGTGCCGGCGCACGGCGATTGCGTGCGGCTCGGCCGGGTGCAGGTGGGCACCGTGACCTCGGCCACGCGCTCGCCCATCCTCGACCGGACCATCGCGCTCGCCCGCGTGTTCACGCCGCACGCGGCCGAGGGCACGGCGCTGGAGATCGGCCAGCTCGACGGCCACCAGAAGCGCCTGCCCGCCACGGTCGTCCCGTTCCCCCATTTCGACCCGGCCAAGTCGCGGGCCAAGGGGGAGTATGGCTGAGACGCTGGAGACCCGGATCCGCGCGCTGCGGTGCTGGTCGAACCCGACCGGGGTCGAGCCGCTGGCCGGGGGCATCACCAACACCAACGCCGTCGTCACCGACCGCGGCCGGAAATACGTCGTCCGGCTTGGCCGCGACATTCCGGAACACGGCGTGATGCGGTGGAACGAACTGGCCATCGCGCGCGCCGCCGCCTCGGCGGGGGTGTCGCCCGAGGTCGTCCATGCCGAACACGGGGCGATGGTCTTCGCCCATATCGACGGCCCCGCGCTGGCGGCGGAGGACCTGCACGAGCCCGGGACGCTCGCCGCCGCCACCGATCTCGTCGCCCGTGTCCACCGCGAGGTCACGCCGCGCCTGCGAGGGCCGGTCCTGACGTTCTGGGTGTTCCACGTCGTCCGCGACTACGCCGCGACCCTGCGAGAACACCGCTCGCGCCATGCTGACGTCCTCGACCGGCTCCTGTCCGACGCGGCGGAGCTCGAGGCCGGGGTCGGGCCGGTGCGGCTGGTGCTCGGCCACAACGACCTTCTGCCCGCGAATTTCATCCGCGACGGCAACGGCAGGCTCTGGCTGGTGGACTGGGAATACGGCGGTTTCAACTCCGAGCTGTTCGATCTCGGCGGGCTCGCGTCGAACGCCGGGCTTCCGCCCGAGGCCGAGGCCGGGATGCTGGAACGCTACTTCGGAAAGACCCCCGACCCGGCCTTTCACCGGGCCTACGCCGCGATGAAATGTGCCTCTCTCCTGCGCGAGACGATGTGGAGCATGGTGTCCGAGATCACCTCGCGGATCGACTTCGACTACGCCGCCTACACGGCCGAGAACCTGGCCCGCTACGGTCGCGCGCTCGACAGCTGGAAGGGGATGGCATGACCGATCTGCCGGGCGCGGCCGGTGCCGTGGTCATCGGGGGCGGCATCGTCGGCTGCTCCACCGCCTACCACCTCGCGAAGCTTGGGGTCGATGTCGTGCTGGTTGAGGCGCACAAGCTGACCTCCGGCAGCACCTTCCACGCCGCGGGGCTGGTCGGGCAGCTTCGATCCTCGGCCAACATCACCGAGCTGCTCGGCTATTCCGTCGATCTCTACCAGCGGCTGGAGGCCGAGACCGGGCAGGCGACCGGCTGGAAGCGGAACGGCGGCCTGCGGCTCGCCTGCAACGCCGAACGCTGGACGGAGGTCCGGCGGCAGGCGGTGACGGCGCAAAGCTTCGGGCTCGACATGCAGCTGCTCACGCCGGCGGAGGCGCGGGACCTCTGGCCGCTGATGGATGTCTCCGACGTGGTCGGCGCGGCGTTCCTGCCGACGGACGGACAGGCCAACCCCTCCGACATCACCCTGTCGCTCGCCAAGGGCGCGCGGAAGGCGGGCGCGGTCATCGTCGAGGATTGCGCGGTCACGGGGCTGGTGATCGAAAACGGCGTCGTTCGCGGGGTCGAAACCGCGCGCGGCACCATCGAGACGCCCAGGGCCGTGCTGTGCTGTGGCCAGTGGACCCGCGATTTCGCCGCCCGCTACGGCGTCTCGGTGCCGCTGGTGTCGATGCAGCACCAGTACCTGGTGACCGAGCCGATCTCCGGCGTGACCTCGGACCTGCCGACGCTTCGCGACCCCGACCGGCTGACCTACTGGAAGGAGGAGGTCGGCGGGCTGGTGATGGGCGGCTACGAGCCGAACCCGAAGAACTGGGCCGTGGACGGCATCCCCGAAGGCTTTCATTTCACCCTGCTCGACAACGACGTCGACCATTTCGAGCCGATCATGGAACTGGCGCTCGGCCGCGTGCCCGCGCTGGAGACGGCGGGGATCAAGACGATGGTGAACGGGCCGGAAAGCTTCACGCCGGACGGCAACTTCATCCTCGGCGAGGCGCCGGAGCAGCCGGGGCTTTTCGTCGGTGCGGGCTTCAACGCCTTCGGCATCGCGTCGGGTGGCGGTGCGGGCATGGCGCTGGCGGAGTGGGTCGCCAAAGGCGCGCCGCCCTTCGACCTCTGGCCCGTCGACATCCGCCGCTTCGGCCAGCCGCACCGGGACGTGTCCTGGGTCCGGGCGCGCACGGCGGAGGCCTACGCGAAGCACTACACGATGGCCTGGCCGTCCGAGGAGCACGACAGTGCACGGCCCTGCCGCCGCTCGGCCCTCTACGCACACCTGAAGGCACGGGGCGCGGTGTTCGGCGAAAAGCTCGGGTGGGAACGGCCGAACTGGTTGGCGGGCGCGGGCGAGGTGGCCCACGACGTCTACACCTGGGGCCGCGGCAACTGGGTCGACGCGGTGGCGCGGGAACACCGGGCCTGCCGCGAGGCCGCGGCGCTGTTCGACCAGTCTTCCTTCGCGAAGTGCCTGCTGACCGGCCCGGACGCGGAGGCCGCGCTGTCCCGGATCGCCGCGGGCGACGTCTCCGGCCCGCCGGGGACGCTGACCTACACGCAAATGCTGAACGATGCCGGGGGGATAGAGGCCGACGTGACCTGCGCGCGGCTGTCGCCGTCGGAATACTACATCGTCACGGGCACCGGCTTCGCGACGCGGGATTTCGACTGGATCCGGCGCGGCATTCCCGCGGACGCTCGCGCGACGCTTGTGGACGTGACCTCCGCCAACGCGGTGCTCAGCCTGATGGGGCCGAAGGCGCGCGATATCCTTTCCGCCGTCACCACCGCCGACCTGTCGAACGAGGCATTCCCCTTCGGCACCGCGCGGCGCATCGCCATCGCGGGCGCGCCGGTCCTGGCGCTTCGCATGAGCTACGCGGGCGAGCTTGGGTGGGAACTGCACCTGCCGACCGAATGCGCCGTCACGGTCTACGAGGCGCTGCACGAGGCCGGCGCGCCCCACGGCCTGGCCGATGCCGGCTACCGCGCCATCGAGACGCTGCGGCTGGAGAAGGGCTACCGAGCCTGGGGGGCGGAGATCGGGCCGGACCGGACGCCGCTGGAGGCCGGGCTCGACTGGGCCTGCCGCAAGACGACGCCGTTCCGGGGCCGCGAGGCGCTGGAGGCCGCGCGGGGCAGGCCCGTCACCCGACGCCTCGCCACCTTCACCGCCGCGCCCGACGTGATCCTTCTCGGCCGCGAAACGATCTTCCGCGATGGCGAGCGTGTCGGTTATCTCGCCTCGGGCGGGTTCGGCCACACCATCGGTCGCGCGATCGGGATGGGCTACCTCGTCAATCCCGGTGGCGTCACCGCGGACTGGATCAGGAACGGCAGCTATGCCCTTGACGTGGCAGGGGAAAGGGTTCCCTGTGACGTGACCTTTAAGCCGCTGTATGACCCGTCGAACAGCCGACCGAAGACCTGAGACCGGAGACTCGCGACCATGCCCCAGACACCGACCGGACTGCTCGGCTTCGACGACCTCGGGGCCGCGATCGAGGCGGGCGAGATCGACACGGTGCTGACCTGCGCCGTGGACATGCAGGGCCGGCTGATGGGCAAGCGCTTCACCGCCTCGCACTTCATGGCAAGCGCGCACGAGGAAACCCATTGCTGCAACTACCTGCTGGCGACCGACCTGGAGATGGGCACGCCGGAGGGCTACGCGACGACGAGCTGGTCGCGCGGCTACGGCGATTACGTGATGAAGCCCGACCTCGGCACGATCCGCCGCCTGCCGTGGCTGGAGGGCACCGCCATGGTGCTCTGCGACCTGCTCGACCACCACACCCACGAGGAAGTTCCGCAATCCCCGCGCACTATCCTGAAACGGCAGGTGGCGCGCGCCGAGGCGATGGGGTTCACGCCGTTCTGCGCGACGGAACTGGAGTTCTTCCTGTTCGAGGGCACGCTGCGCGAGAACGCGGCGAAGGGCTACGCCGGCCTGACCCCGATCAGCGACTACAACGAGGATTACCACATCTTCCAGACCTCCAAGGAGGAAGGGGTGATGCGGCCGCTTCGCAACCACCTGGTGGCGGCGGGCGTGCCGGTCGAGAATTCCAAGGGCGAGGCCGAGGCCGGGCAGGAGGAGCTAAACATCCGCTACGCCCCCGCGATGGACTGCGCCGCGCACCACGTCATCGCCAAGCACGCGGCCAAGGAAATTGCCTGGGCACAGGGCAAGTCCGCGACCTTCATCCCGAAATGGGCCGCGGACCGGGTCGGCAGTTCGTCCCATGTCCACCAGTCGCTCTGGTCGGGTGACACCAGCGCCTTCTTCGACGAGGCCGACGCGCTGGCGATGTCCGCGACCGCGAAATCCTACCTCGCCGGGCAGCTCAAATACGCCGCCGACCTGACCGTGTTCCTCGCGCCCTACGTCAACAGCTACAAGCGCTTCGCCAAGGGCACCTTCGCGCCCACGAAGATCGCCTGGTCGGTGGACAACCGCACCGCTGGCTTCCGGCTCTGCGGTGACGGGACGAAGGCCGTCAGGGTCGAATGCCGGATCGGCGGGTCGGACCTGAACCCCTATCTCGCGCTGGCCGCGCTGCTGGCGGCGGGTCTTGCCGGGATCGAGGAGGGGCTGGAACTCGGCCCGCCGGTGACGGGCGACGTCTACGACGCGGCCGATCTGCCGGATATCCCGACGACGCTGCGGGACGCGACAGAGACCCTGCGCGGGTCGGCCATGCTGCGCGCCGCGATGGGCGACGCTGTGGTCGATCACTACGTCCGTGCGGCGGAGTGGGAGCAAGAGGAGTTCGACCGCGCGGTGACGGACTGGGAACTGAAACGCGGGTTCGAGCGAGCGTAGATCATGGCATTCGACTGCATTTCCCCCATCGACGGCAGCCTTCTGGTCTCGCGCCCCTACCTGTCGGACGCCGAGGCCGCCGGCATCGTGGGCACTGCGCGCCGGGCGCAGGCGGACTGGGCCGCGCGTCCGCTCGCCGAACGGATCGATCTCGTCTTGAAGGGCGTCGAGGCCATCGGCGCGATGAACGACGAGATCGTGCCGGAGCTTGCCCGCCAGATGGGCCGCCCCGTCCGCTACGGCGGCGAGTTCGGTGGCTTCAAGGAACGCGCGACCTACATGGCCGGGATCGCCGAGCGTGCGCTTGCGCCGCTGGAGATCGAGGACAGCCCGTCCTTCCGCCGTTACATCGCGCGCGAACCCCATGGCGTGGTGCTGGTCATCGCGCCCTGGAACTATCCCTACATGACCGCGATCAACGCCGTGGCCCCCGCGCTCATCGCCGGGAACGCGGTGATCCTGAAGCACGCGGCGCAAACGTTGCTGGTCGGCGAACGGCTGGAAAAGGCATTCCACGGCGCGGGCATCCCGCCGGAAGTGTTCCGTAACCTCGCGCTTGACCATGCCACGGTCGAGGGGCTGATCGCCGGCAAGCGCTTCGGCTTCGTCAACTTCACCGGCTCCGTCGCGGGCGGCCGCGCAATCGAGCGCGCGGCGGCCGGTACCTTCACGGGTGTCGGGCTGGAACTCGGCGGCAAGGATCCGGGCTACGTGATGGAGGACGCGGATGTCTCCGCCGCCGCCGACACGCTGATCGACGCGGCGATGTTCAACTCCGGCCAGTGCTGCTGCGGGATCGAACGCATCTACGTGGCCGAACCGCTCTACGACGCCTTCGTCGAAAAGGCCGTGGCCATCGTCGAAGGCTACCGGCTCGGCGACCCGCTCGACCCCGAGACCACCATCGGCCCGATGGCCCATGTGCGCTTCGCGGAGACCGTGCGCGCCCACGTGGATGACGCGCTGGCGAAGGGCGCCACCGGCCTGATCGACCCCGCGCTGTTCCCGCAGGCGGGCGGGGCCTATGTCGCGCCGCAGATCGTGACGGGCGTGGACCATTCGATGACCGTGATGCGCGAAGAGACCTTCGGCCCCGTCGTGGGCGTGATGAAGGTGTCCGGCGACGAGGAGGCCATCGCGCTGATGAACGACAGCGACTACGGCCTCACCGCCTCGCTCTGGACCTCGGACATCGCGCGCGCCGAGTCCATCGGGCGGCGGATCGAGACCGGGACGGTGTTCATGAACCGCGCCGACTACCTCGACCCCGCGCTCTGTTGGACCGGCTGCAAGCTGACCGGAAAGGGCGGGTCGCTGTCCGAGATCGGCTACCACAACCTGACACGACCGAAATCCTACCACCTGAGGACGCTCGCATGACGCTCACGGCCAACTGGTCCTATCCCACAGCCATCCGCTTCGGCGCAGGCCGCATCGCGGAACTCGGGGAGGCCTGCCGCGCGGCGGGGATCGAACGGCCGATCCTGATCACCGACCGGGGCCTTGCCGCGCTGCCCGTCACCGCGACGGCGCTCGACGTGCTCGACGCCGCGGGGCTCGGCCGCGCGATCTTCGCGGACGTGGACCCGAACCCGACCGAGGCGAACCTGGCGGCGGGCATCGCGGCCTACAAGGCGGGCGGGCATGACGGCGTGATCGCGTTCGGCGGCGGATCGGGCCTCGACCTCGCCAAGACCGTCGCCTTCATGGCGGGCCAGACCCGGCCGGTCTGGGATTTCGAGGATATCGGCGACTGGTGGACACGGGCCGATGCCGACGCCATCGCGCCCGTGATCGCGGTGCCGACGACGGCCGGCACCGGCTCCGAGGTCGGGCGCGCCACGGTGCTGACCGACCCCGCGACGCACATGAAGAAGATCATCTTCCACCCCAGGATGCTGCCCCTTCGGGTGATCTGCGACCCCGAACTGACCGTGGGCATGCCGCCCGAGATCACCGCGGGGACGGGCATGGACGCCTTCGCCCATTGCCTCGAGGCCTATTCCTCGCCCTTCTTCCACCCGATGAGCCAGGGCATCGCGCTGGAAGGCATGCGGCTCGTGAAGGAGTACCTGCCGCGCGCCTACGGCGACGGCACCGACATCGAGGCGCGGGGGCAGATGATGGCCGCCGCCGCGATGGGGGCGACCGCGTTCCAGAAGGGGCTCGGCGCGATCCACGCGATCTCCCACCCCGTGGGGGCGATGTACAACACCCATCACGGCACCACCAATGCCGTGGTGATGACCAACGTGCTCGACTTCAACCGCCCCGCGATCGAGGACCGGATCGCCGCCGCCGCGGCCTATCTCGGCATCCCCGGCGGCTTCGACGGGTTCCGCGACTTCGTCGCCATGCTCATCGCCGGGCTCGCGATCCCGTCCTCGCTGACCGGGCTCGGCATCGGCGCGCCGGACGTGGACGAACTGACCCGGCTCGCGCTGACCGATCCGTCCTGCGGCGGCAACCCGGTGCCGCTGACGGCGGAGAACCTCCGCCCACTGATCGCCTCGTGCTTCGAGTGACAACAGCGGGGATGACGGGCGCGCGGGGACGTGGGATGATGTCGGCACGGAGGAGCCGCAGATGAACAAGAAGCCCGAGGGCACCGATACCCGCCTGACCCAGGACCCCCATGCGGTCCGCGAGGGGCGCGAGAAGAACCTGGAGGCCGCCATCGGGCGCCAGGTGCGCGAGCTGCGGAAGCGCCAGCGGCTGACCGGCTCGGAACTCGCGGCCCAGACCGGGCTGTCGGTCGGGATGCTGTCGAAGATCGAGAACGGGGTGATCTCGCCCTCGCTCGCCACGCTCCAGACGCTGGCCAACACGCTGCGCGTGCCGCTGGTCCAGCTTTTCGAGGGGTTCGAGGAAATCCGCGGCGCGATGCACGTCAAGGCGGGCGAGGGGGTGGAGATCGCGCGGGCCGGAACCCGCGCGGGGCACCAGTACAAGCTGCTCGGCCATATCGGGTCGAACGACAGCGGCGTCGTGGTGGAACCCTACCTGATCGAACTGACCGACGAGAGCGACCGCTTCCCGACCTTCCAGCACGAGGGCATCGAGCTTCTCTACATGCTCGACGGCAAGGTCGACTACCGCCACGGCGACCGGATCTACACGCTGGAACCCGGCGACACGCTGCTGTTCGACGCAGACGCGCCGCACGGGCCCGAGGACCTGCTGGACCTGCCTGCGCGCTACCTGTCGATCATCACCTACCCACAGAGAAAGTGAGCAGTCTGCCCATGCTTTGGGCATCGGCGCGCCGACGGCAGGAATTTTCTGACTGGTGAAATTTATTTCTTGATGGGAAACCCCGGCGGGGATAGTGCTCGGGTCATGGGGGTCCGCCCCCGCGTGCGACCGGAGGTGAGCCCAGATGTGCGGCATTGTCGGCCTGTTCCTGAAGAATGACGACCTGCGCCCGCGGCTCGGCGAGATGCTGACCGACATGCTCATCACCATGACCGACCGTGGCCCCGACAGCGCCGGGATCGCGATCTACGGGGACGAGGGCGAGGGCGCCAAGATCACCGTGCAAAGCGCCGATCCCACGGAGTTCGACGGGCTGGACGCGGCGCTTTCGACCGAGATCGGCGCGCCGGTCGACATGAAGGTGATCGACACCCACGCGGTCCTGACCCTGCCCGCCGGGGCCGCCGACCAAGCGGTGGAGGTGCTGGAGGCGCGGGGGCTCAGGATCATGGCCCGCGGCGCGGCGATGGAGATCTACAAGGAGGTCGGACTGCCGAAGGACGTCGCCGCCCGATTCGGCCTGCGCGCGATGGGCGGCAGCCACGGCATCGGCCACACGCGGATGGCCACCGAAAGCGCCGTCACGACGCTCGGCGCGCACCCGTTTTCCACCGCGTCGGACGAATGCCTCGTCCACAACGGGTCGCTCTCGAACCACAACCAGTTGCGCCGCAAGCTGGCGCGCGAGGGCTTCACCGTGAAGACCGAGAACGACACCGAGGTCGGCGCGGCCTACATCTCGTCGCGGATCGCGGGCGGCGCGACGCTCGGGCAGGCGCTGGAAGGGACGTTGCAGGACCTCGACGGGTTCTTCACCTTCGTCATGGGCACCCGCAACGGCTTCGGCGTCGTGCGCGACCCGATCGCCTGCAAGCCCGCCGTGCTGGCCGAGACCGACGACTACGTCGCCTTCGGGTCGGAATACCGCGCCTTCGCGGACCTGCCGGGGATCGAGGCCGCGAAGGTGTGGGAACCGGAGCCCGCCACCGTCTATTTCTGGGAACGCTGATGGAGGCCGCGCTGATGAACGCCGATGCCGGGATCACCACGCTCGACCTGTCCACGACCGAGCTGCGCGAGGTCAACGAGACCCTGCAATCGGCCCGCCCCGGCAACCGCCGCTACGAGATCGTCAACACCCGCGGCGCGCATGCCATCGCGGTCGGGCTGGATGCGCCGATCGAGGTCACGGTGAAGGGATCGACCGGCTACTACTGCGCCGGCATGAACAAGCAGGCGACGATCCGCGTGGAGGGCTCGGTCGGCCCCGGCGCGGCCGAGAACATGATGTCCGGCACCGTGATCGTCGACGGCGACGCCTCTCAATACGCGGGCGCGACAGGGCATGGCGGGCTCCTGGTGGTGAAGGGCAACGCGTCCAGCCGCTGCGGCATCTCGATGAAGGGCATCGACATCGTGGTGCACGGCAACATCGGGCACATGTCGGCCTTCATGGCGCAGAAGGGCAACCTCGTGGTGCTCGGCGACGCGGGCGCCGCGCTCGGGGATTCCATCTACGAGGCCCGGCTCTTCGTGCGGGGCGAGGTCGCCTCGCTCGGCGCCGACTGCGTGGAAAAGGAGATGCGGCCGGAACACCTCGACCTGCTCGCCGACCTACTGGCGAAGGCGGGGGCGGACGCGAAGCCCGAGGAGTTCAAGCGCTACGGCTCCGCCCGCAAGCTCTACAACTTCAACATCGACCACGCCGGCGAATACTGAGGACACGATGGACCAGACCCCCCCGACGCTTCCGCGCCAGTCCTGGACGTTCTCGAACGAGACCAATTCCGAGATCCGCCGCGCTGCGGCCACCGGCATCTACGACATCCGCGGTGGCGGCGCGAAGCGGCGGGTGCCGCATTTCGACGACCTGCTGTTCCTTGGCGCGTCGATGTCGCGCTACCCGCTCGAAGGCTACCGCGAGAAGTGCGAGACCTCCGTCACGCTCGGCACCCGCTTCGCGAAGAAGCCGATCGAGCTGAAGATCCCGATCACCATCGCAGGCATGTCCTTCGGCTCGCTCTCCGGCCCCGCCAAGGAGGCGCTCGGTCGCGGCGCGACGATGGCCGGCACCTCCACCACCACCGGCGACGGCGGCATGACGGAGGAAGAGCGCGGGCATTCGAAAAAGCTCGTCTACCAGTACCTGCCGTCGCGCTACGGCATGAACCCCGACGACCTGCGCCGCGCCGACGCCATCGAGGTCGTGGTGGGGCAGGGCGCCAAGCCCGGCGGCGGGGGGATGCTGCTCGGCCAGAAGATCACCGAGCGCGTCGCGGGGATGCGCGACCTGCCGGTGGGGATCGACCAGCGGTCCGCCTGCCGCCACCCGGACTGGACCGGGCCCGACGACCTGGAGATCAAGATCCTCGAGCTGCGCGAGATCACGAAGTGGGAAAAGCCGATCTACATCAAGGTCGGCGGCGCGCGGCCCTATTACGACGTGGCGCTCAGCGTGAAGGCGGGCGCGGACGTGATCGTCCTCGACGGGATGCAGGGCGGCACGGCGGCGACGCAGGACGTGTTCATCGAGCATGTCGGCCAGCCGACGCTTGCCTGCATCCGGCCCGCCGTGCAGGCGTTGCAGGACCTGGGCATGCACCGCAAGGTGCAGCTTGTCGTCTCGGGCGGCATCCGCACCGGGGCGGACGTGGCGAAGGCGCTGGCGCTCGGCGCCGACGCGGTGTCCATCGGCACCGCCGCGCTGATCGCCATCGGGGACAACGACCCGAAATGGGAAGCGGAGTACCAGAAGCTCGGCACCACCACCGGGGCCTACGACGACTGGCACGAAGGCCGCGACCCGGCGGGCATCACAACGCAGGATCCCGCCCTGATGGCACGGCTCGATCCGGTGGAGGCCGGGCGGCGGCTGAGGAACTACCTCAACGTCCTGACGCTCGAATGCCAGACTCTGGCGCGGGCCTGCGGAAAAAGTCATGTGCATAATCTCGAACCCGAGGATCTCTGCGCGCTGACGATCGAGGCCGCGGCGATGGCGCAGGTGCCGCTCGCGGGGACGAACTGGATCCCCGGCAAGGGGTTCTGAGGCAGGTGCCGCGATACATGGTGATCGAGCGTTTCACCGACGGGCCGGGGCCGGTCTACGACAGGTTCCACGCGATGGGCCGGATGCTGCCCGAAGGGCTCGCGTATCTCGACAGCTGGCTGACGGCGGACGGGCGGAGCTGCTACCAGCTGATGGAGACCGAGGCGCCCGCGCTTTTCGCCGACTGGACCGCGCGATGGGACGACCTGGCCACGTTCGAGATCGTCGAACTGGGGCCGAAACCGGAACAGGGGGACTGACGACATGGCGAAGGACCTGGCCGCTTGGGCCAAGAAGAAGGGCGTCAAGTACTTCATGATCTCCTACACCGACCTGTTCGGCGGCCAGCGCGCGAAGCTGGTGCCGGCGCAGGCGATCGCGGGGATGGCGGAGGAGGGCGCGGGCTTCGCCGGCTTCGCCACCTGGCTCGACATGACGCCCGCGCACCCGGACATGCTGGCGGTGCCGGACCCGGACACCGCGATCCAGCTGCCGTGGAAGCCCGAGGTCGCCTGGGTCGCCGCGAATTGCGTGATGGAAGGCGAGGAGGTCGCGCAGGCCCCGCGCAACGTGCTGCGCAAGCTGATCGCGGAGGCGGCGGCGAAGGGCTACCGCGTCAAGACCGGGGTCGAGGCGGAGTTCTTCCTGTTGACGCCCGAGGGCACCGCGATCTCGGACCCCGCCGATACGGCGGAGAAACCCTGCTACGACCAGCAGGCGCTGATGCGGCGCTACGATGTGATCGCCGAGATCTGCGACTACATGCTCGATCTCGGGTGGGGCCCGTACCAGAACGACCACGAGGACGCGAACGGCCAGTTCGAGATGAACTGGGATTTCGACGACGCGCTGGTGACCGCCGACCGCCATTCCTTCTTCAAGTTCATGGTGAAGTCGGTTGCGGAAAAGCATGGGCTCCGCGCCACCTTCATGCCGAAGCCGATCGAGGGGCTGACGGGCAACGGATGCCACGTCCACGTCTCGGTCTGGGACACCGACGGCAAGACCAACGCCTTCGCCGACGACGCGGCGGAGTTGGGGCTGTCCGCGAAGGGCCGCAACTTCCTCGGCGGGATCATGGCCCATGCCGAGGCGATGGCCGCGATCACCAACCCGACCGTCAACAGCTACAAGCGGATCAACGCGCCGCGCACGATTTCGGGCGCGACCTGGGCGCCGAACACCGTGACCTGGACCGGCAACAACCGCACCCACATGGTCCGCGTGCCGGGGCCGGGGCGGTTCGAACTGCGCCTCGCGGACGGCGCCGCCAACCCCTACCTGCTGCAGGCCGCCGTGATCGCCGCGGGGCTGTCGGGGCTGGAGACGGAGGCCGATCCCGGCCCGCGCCACGACATCGACATGTACGCCGAGGGCTGGAAGATCACCGACGCGCCGAAGCTGCCGCTGAACCTGCTCGACGCCATCCGGGCCTTCGACGCGGATGACGGCTTCAAGTCGGCGCTCGGGGACGCCTTCGCGGCCTCCTACGTCAAGATGAAGCAGCAGGAATGGAACAGCTTCGTGTCCCATTTCTCCAGGTGGGAGCGCGAGCACACGCTCGACATCTGACATGGCCTATTCCGGTTTCCGCCTGTTTGCCGAGGCCCTGCGTGGCCACAGGGGCTGGCGCCCGCTCTGGCGCGACCCCGAGCCGCAGGCGGACTACGACATCGTCATCGTAGGCGGCGGCGGGCATGGGCTGTCCACGGCCTACTACCTCGCCACCCGCTTCGGGCAGGCCCGCGTGGCGGTGCTGGAAAAGGGCTGGCTCGGCTCCGGCAATATCGGGCGGAACACGACGATCATCCGCTCGAACTACCTCCTGCCCGGGAACCAGCCGTTCTACGAGCTGTCGATGAAGCTGTGGGAGGGGCTGGAGCAGGATTTCAACCTCAACGCGATGGTTTCGCAGCGGGGGGTCCTGAACCTCTGCCACACCGACGCGCAGCGCGACGCCTACCGGCGGCGGGGCAACGCGATGATCCTGTCCGGGGCGGACGCGGAGCTTCTGGATGCCGAGGGCGTCCGCGCGATGTACCCGTTCCTGAACTTCGACAACGCGCGGTTCCCGATCAAGGGCGGGCTGTTGCAGCGGCGCGGCGGCACCGCGCGGCACGACGGCGTGGCCTGGGGCTACGCGCGCGGGGCGGACCGGCGGGGCGTCGACATCATCCAGCATTGCGAGGTGACCGGGTTCCTGGTCGAGGACGGTGTCTGCAAGGGGGTCGAGACCAACCGTGGCACGATCCGCGCAGCCAAGGTCGGGGTGGCGGTCGCGGGGTCCACGGGGCGGGTGATGGCGAAGGCCGGGATGCGGCTGCCGATCGAAAGCTTCGCGCTTCAGGCCTTCGTCACCGAGGGGCTGAAACCCTGCATCGACGGCGTCATCACCTTCGGCGCGGGGCATTTCTACATCTCGCAGTCCGACAAGGGCGGGCTCGTCTTCGGCGGCGACATCGACAGCTACAACTCCTACGCGCAGCGCGGGAACCTTCCGGTGGTGGAGGACGTGGCCGAGGGCGGCATGGCGCTGATGCCGATGATCGGCCGGGCGCGCGTGTTGCGGTCCTGGGGCGGGGTCATGGACATGTCGATGGACGGCTCCCCGATCATCGACCGCACGGGGATACCCGGTCTCTACCTGAACGCGGGCTGGTGCTACGGCGGGTTCAAGGCGACGCCCGCCTCCGGCTTCTGCTTCGCGCACCTGCTGTCGACCGACACGCCGCACGAGGTCGCACGGGCCTACCGGCTCGACCGCTTCGCACGCGGCGCGCTGATCGACGAGAAGGGCGCCGGCGCCCAACCGAACCTGCACTGAGGCCGCGACGATGCTGATCCCGCACCCGATCCTCGGCCCCCGCGACGCGCAGGAATTCACCTATCTCGGCCCCGCCACGCTGCTCGACCGGCCCGACGGCATGGCCGAGGGGGCGGGGCAGGCGATGTTCGACTACCTCTACCCGCGCGACAACCCGGCGGGGCCGCACCGGGAGCTCTGGTACCACGAACAGGGCGACCGGAGCTGGCTGATCGTCACCCGCGACACGGTCACCCACGAGATCACCGGCGCGGAACTGGTGAAGCCATGAAGCGGATCGACGGGGGCCTGATCGACCGGTCGCAACCCATGAACTTCCGTTTCGACGGGCGGCGGTATTCCGGTTTCGCCGGGGATACGCTGGCCTCCGCGCTGCTCGCGAACGGCGTCACGCTCATGGGCCGAAGCTTCAAGTACCACCGTCCGCGCGGTGTGATGACAGCGGGGTCGGAGGAACCGAACGCGCTGGTCGAACTCCGCGACGGCGCGCGGCGGGAGCCGAACACGCGCGCCACGATGGCGGAGCTGTTCGACGGCCTCACCGCCACCAGCCAGAACCGCTGGCCCACGCTCGGCTTCGACGCGCTGGCGGTCAACGATCTCTTCGCGCCGTTCCTGACAGCCGGGTTCTACTACAAGACCTTCATGTGGCCGCAGGCGTTCTGGGAGAAGATCTACGAGCCGATCATCCGCCGTGCCGCCGGTCTCGGGTCGCTGTCGATGCTGCCGGACCCCGACGCCTACGACCGCGGGTACCTGCATTGCGATCTGCTGGTGATCGGCTCCGGCGCCGCAGGTCTCGCCGCCGCCCTGACTGCCGCGACGGCGGGGGCGGAGGTGGTGCTGGCGGAGGAGGATTTCCGGCTCGGCGGCCGGATGCTGGCGGAGACCGAACGGCTCGACGGGACGCCCGCCCATGAGTGGGTCGCGGAGACGGAGGCCGCGTTGCGCGGCATGCCGAACGTCCGCATCCTGCCCCGCACCACGGTCTTCGGCGCCTACGACCACGGCATCTTCGGCGCGGTGGAGCGGGTCGGCGATCATCTCGAACGTGCCGCTGTCCGCCAGCGGATCTGGCGCATCACCGCGCGCCGGTCGATCCTCGCAGCCGGGGCGATAGAGCGGCCCATCGCCTTCGCGGGCAACGACCGCCCCGGCGTGATGCTGGCGGGCGCGGTCCGGACCTACCTCAACCGCTACGCCGTCGCGCCGGAGGGCCGGGTGGCGGTGTTCACCTCCTCCGACGACGGCCACCGCACCGCGCTCGACCTGATCGCGACGGGCGTTCCCGTCCTCGCCGTCATCGACCCGCGAGAGGATGCGCCGCGCTTCGGGGACTACACCGTGATGGCGGGCGCGACCGTCACCGGCACGATCGGGCGGAAGGCGCTGAAGGCCATCGAGGTGACGGCGGCCGACGGCTCCGCGGACTGGCTCGAATGCCGGACCCTCGCGGTGTCGGGCGGCTGGAACCCGACGCTGCACCTGTCGGCGCACCATCGCGGCAAACCGGCCTGGGACGACACGATACACGCCTTCGTGCCGGGCGGGGAGCTGCCGCCGGGCATGTCCGTCGCGGGCGGCGCGGCGGGGAAGGGCGGTCTCGCCTCGGCGCTCGCGGATGGCGCGGACAAGGCGAAGCAGGCGTTGAAGGCGCTCGGAATCCGGGCCAAACGGGTCGACCTGCCCGGCGCGGAGGACGCGCCCGCCGCGCTGTCGCCGGTCTGGCACATCCCCGGAAAGGGCCGCGCCTGGGTCGATTTCCAGAACGACGTGACGGTGAAGGACATCGCGCTGGCGCAGCGGGAGAACATGGTCTCGGTCGAGCACCTGAAGCGCTGGACCACGCTCGGCATGGCGACGGACCAGGGCAAGACCGCGAACGTCACCGCGCTCGCCGTCATGGCGGAACTGACCGGCAAGACCATCCCCGAAACCGGGACGACCACCTACCGCCCGCCGTTCTCGCCCGTCTCGCTCGGCGCGCTGGCCGGCGGCGATCCCGGTAAGCACTTCCGCCCGACCCGCCTGACCCCGACCCATCACTGGGCCGAGGCGCGGGGCGCGGTCTTCGTGGAGGCCGGCCAGTGGCTTCGCGCGCAGTATTTCCCGCAACCCGGCGAAACCCACTGGCGCGAGAGCGTCGACCGGGAGGCGAAGGCGGTGCGCGCCGGTGTCGGGCTCTGCGACGTCACCACGCTCGGCAAGATCGACGTGCAGGGGCCGGACGCGGGCGCGTTCCTCGACCGGGTCTATTCCAACGGCATGGCCAGCCTCGCCGTCGGCCGGGTCCGCTACGGCCTGATGCTGCGCGAGGACGGGATCGCCTACGACGACGGCACCTGCGCGCGGCTGGCGGAGGACCACTACGTCGTCACCACCACCACGGCCAATGCGGGCCTCGTCTACCGCAACATGGAATTCGCGCGGCAGGGGCTCTTCCCGGATCTCGACGTGCAGATCGTGTCCTCGACCGACGCCTGGGCGCAGATCGCGGTGGCGGGGCCGAAATCGCGCGACTTGCTGACCCGGATCGTGGACGATGCGGACCTGTCGAACGAGGCGTTCTCCTTCATGGCCTGCGCCGCCGTTACGGTCGCGAACGGCCTCCGCGCGCGGCTTTTCCGCATCTCGTTCTCCGGCGAACTGGCCTACGAGATCGCCGTGCCCGCCCGCTACGGCGCGGCGCTGATGGCGCGGCTGATGGAACTCGGCGCGGACCTCGGGGTGACGCCCTACGGGACCGAGGCGCTCGGCGTCCTGCGGATTGAGAAGGGCCATGCCGCGGGGTCGGAACTGAACGGCCAGACCACGGCGGCGATGCTCGGTCTCGGGCGGATGGTGTCCACGAAGAAGGATTCCATCGGCGCGGTCCTGTCCCGTCGCGAGGCGCTCGCGGCCGATACGCGTCGGCTCGTCGGTCTCTCACCCATCGACCCCGAGGCCCGCGTGGTGCCCGGCGCCCATCTCTTTGCCGAGACGGCGGAGCGGCGGATCGACACAAGCGAGGGCTGGATCACCTCCGCCTGCCACTCCCCGCACCTGGGCCATTCCATCGGCCTGGGTTTCCTCGCCGACGGCGCGGCGCGGATGGGCGAGATCGTCGTCGCGGACAACCCGGTGGAAGGCGGGCAGATCCGCGTGAAGGTGGTTTCGCCCCATTTCATCGACCCCGAGGGAGGCCGTCAGCGTGACTGACCTGACACCGACCACCGCTTTCGGCGTGTCCGCCCCGCGGGACGAGCGCCACGGCGCGCTGACCTTGAGCGAGCGGACCGACATCGCGCTCGCCACCCTTGCGCTCCGCGCCGGAACCGAACCGCCGACCGCGCTGCCGGAACCGGGCGAGGCCACCGATGCCGCCGTCTGGCTCGCGCCCGGCCAGTGGATGCTGATGGCCCCGGGGGAGGCGGAGACGGATTTCGCCGCCAGGGTCGCGGCGACCGCGCCGGGCTGCTCCGTCACCGAGCAGACCGACGGGTGGGTGATCGTGGACATCGACGGGCCGGCGGCGGCGATCGAGACCCTGCGCGAGAGGCTCGTGAACCTGCCGCCCTCGGCGCTCGCCCCGGGCCGCGGCACCCGCACCGTCCTGCACCATGTCGGCATCATCGCGATCCGTCCCGCGCCGGACCGGCTGACGATCATGGCGATGCGCTCCTATGCCGGCTCGCTCTGGCACGCGCTTGCCACCGCCGCCGACCGCACGACCTGACTTGCCGCCGGGGCGCCTTCGCCGCACTCTCTGCCCATGTCCTTCACGCTAAAGCAGATCCGCTACTTCGTCGGCGTCGCGGAATACGGCAGCGTCAGCCGCGCCGCGCAGGAACTGTCGATCTCGCAGAGCGCGGTGACGGAGGCGGTGAAGGAGCTGGAGGCGCGGCTTGGCGTGAAGCTGTTCGAACGCCGCCGCAGGGGCCTCGAGACCACGCATCACGGCCACGTCTTCCTTCGCCACGCCAAGGCGATCCTGACCGAGGTGTCGAGCGCGGAAAGCAGCATCGCCGCCAGCCCCGACGCGTTGAAGGGCACGCTCAACATCGGCGTTACGTCGCTGACAGCGGGTTACGTCCTGTCCGACATCCTGTCGCGCTTCCGCCGGGCATGGCCGGGGGTGGAGGTCAGCGCGAGCGAGGACAGCGGGGAATACCTCGAACACCTGCTGATCGGGGGCGAACTCGACGTCGCGGTGATCGTGGTGTCGAACCTGCGCAACGTGCAGGCGCTGAATTCCGAGATCCTGACCGTCTCGCCCTACCGCCTGTGGCTTCCCATCGGGCATCCGCTGTCGGCGCGGGAGAGCATCGGGCTGGAGGACCTGGCCGCCGAGCCGCAGATCGTGCTGGACGTGGACGAGATGCAGGCCGAGGCGCTGCGCATCCTCTCCGTGTTTCCGAACCGGCCGCGGGTGGCGTTCCGCACGCGGTCGGTGGAGGCGGTGCGGTCGCTGGTGGCGAGCGGCGCGGGCCTCGCGCTGCTGCCCGACCTCGTCTACCGGCCATGGTCGCTGGATGGCGACCGGATCGAAAGCCGGGATGTCTCGGGCCGCCTGCCGGTGGTGCAGGTGGGGCTCGTCTGGCGGCGGGGCGCGGCGATGTCGGAGGCGACGCGGGCGTTCCTGTCCGTCGCGCGGAGCTACCACGCGCCGCGGGTGCGGTAATTTCCCGGCACTCCGCAGGCCCGACCGGTTGTTGCAGCGCCTGTTTGCGCCCTTGATATCGGCAAAACCGAAATCACGCCCCGGAAGTTTGAATTTGCGAATTCACCGGGCCTGCCGGAACATCGCGATCAAGAAAATCACCATGCGCAGGGGGTGGTCCGATGACCAGAACGCAACTCACGGGAACTGCAATGGCGCTTGTGCTGGCCCTGACCGGGCCGGGCATCGCGCAGGTATCGGAACTGGGCGAGGGCGAGGGGGCGGTCAGCATCGTCGCCTGGCCCGGCTACATCGAACGGGGCGAGACCGATCCGAACTTCGACTGGGTGACCTCCTTCGAGGAAGCCACCGGCTGCATGGTCGAGATCCAGACCGCCAACACCTCGGACGAGATGGTGGCGCTGATGAACGAGGGCGGCTTCGATCTCGTGACCGCCTCGGGCGACGCCTCGCTCCGGATGATCGCGGGCAACCGGGTCCAGCCGATCAACATCGACCTCATCCCGAGCTGGTCGACGGTCGACCCGCGCCTTCAGGACGCGCCGTGGCACACGGTCGACGGCACCCATTACGGCGTGCCCTACATGTGGGGCCCGAACGTCCTGATGTACAACACCGACGTCTTCGGGGACACGCCGCCGACCTCGTGGTCCGTGGTGTTCGAGGAACAGATCCTGCCGGACGGGGAATCGAACGCGGGGCGGGTGCAGGCCTATGATGGCCCGATCCACATCGCCGACGCCGCGCTCTACCTGATGACGCACCAGCCCGAGCTCGGCATCACCTCGCCCTACGAGCTGAACGCCGACCAGTACGCCGCCGCGCTGGACCTCCTGCGGCAGCAGCGCCAGCTCGTCAGCCGCTACTGGCACGACGCCTTCATCCAGATCGACGACTTCAACAACGAGGGCATCGCGGCCTCGGGATCCTGGCCGTTCCAGGTGAACATCCTCCAATCCGGCGGGGCGCCCGTCGCCAGCGTCATCCCCGAGGAAGGCGCGACCGGGTGGGCCGACACGACCATGATGGGCGTCGACGCGGAGCATCCCAACTGCGCCTACATGTGGATGGAACACACGCTGTCCTCGAACCTGATGTCCGATCTGTCGGTCTGGTTCGGCGCCAACCCCGCCGTGCTCGACGCCTGCACCGACGGCTCCGGCATGCAGACCGCCGAGGGCTGCACGGCGAACGGGCTGGACGACTTCGAGCGCATCAGCTTCTGGACCACCCCGGTCACGGCCTGCGAGAGCCAGAACGGCGAATGCGTCCCGTACTACCGGTGGGTTTCGGACTACATCGGCGTGATCGGTGGACGGTAACCCGCATTCCGGCGCCCGGCCCCCGCGGTCGGGCGCCGGGCAGGGGGAAGTCATGGACATCGCGGTGAAATTCGATGGAGTGTCGCGCCATTTCGGCGAGGTTCGCGCCATCGACGGGCTGGATCTGGAGATCGGCGAGGGCGAGTTCTTCGCGCTTCTCGGGCCGTCGGGGTCGGGCAAGACCACCTCGCTCCGGCTGATCGCGGGGTTCGAACGCCCGACCACCGGGCGGATCGAGATCTTCGGATCGGACGCGACCGACGTGCCGCCCTACCGCCGCCCGGTGAACACCGTGTTCCAGGATTATGCCCTGTTCCCGCACCTGAACGTCGCCGACAACGTGGCCTACGGGCTGCGCGTCGCGGGCGTCGGCAAGGCGGAGCGCCTCAAGGCGGCGGACGAGGCGCTGGCGATGGTCGCGCTGTCGGGCTACGGCGCGCGGCGGCCGGCGGAGCTGTCGGGCGGGCAGCGGCAGCGGGTCGCGCTCGCGCGCGCGCTGGTGAACCGGCCCAAGGTGCTGCTGCTCGACGAGCCGCTCGGCGCGCTCGACCTGAAATTACGGGAGCAGATGCAGGAGGAGTTGAAGACGCTCCAGCGCAGCCTCGGCATCACCTTCGTCTTCGTCACCCACGACCAGGGCGAGGCGCTGTCGATGGCCGACCGCGTCGCCGTGTTCTCGGACGGGCGCATCCAGCAGATCGGAACGCCGGAGGACATCTACCACCGGCCGGAAACCCCCTTCGTCGCGGATTTCGTGGGCTCTTCCAACGTGTTGCCGCCCGACGTTGTCATGGACCTAACCGGCATTCGCGCCCCCGCCAGCCTGCGCCCGGAACGCATCCGCCTGACCCGCGAAGGCCACGAGGCCGAGGTCGTCGGGTCCAGCTTCACCGGCGCCACGACGCGGCTGAAGCTTCGCTTCCGGGGGATGCCGCTGACCGTGCAGCTGCCGTCCGACGCCGCCCCCCGCGCCCCCGGCAGCATCGTCCATATCGCGTGGGACGACGACGCGCTGCACCTGATGGAGGGCGGGGCGTGAGCGACGCGGCCAGCCCCTCGCGCCTGTCCGACACGCTGTGGCGGCGGCCGCGCCTGCTGCTCCTCCTTCTGCTGATCCCGCCCGCGCTCTGGCTCGGCATCGTCTACCTCGGCGCGCTCTTCGCGCTGCTCGCGCAATCGTTCTTCTCCATCGACGACTTCACCGGCCTGATCCGCTACGAATGGACGCTCCGCACCTATGGCGAGCTGTTCCGCGCGGCGAACCTCGACATCATCCTGCGCACCGTCGCGATGGCCACCGCGGTCACCATCGGCGCCGCGATCATCGCCTTCCCCATTGCCTACTTCGCGGCCCGCTACGCGCGCGGGAAGTGGAAGGCGGTGTTCTACCTCGGCATCATGCTGCCGCTCTGGTCGAGCTACCTGGTGAAGGTCTACGCGTGGAAGCTGATCCTGGCGCGCGAGGGCATCCTGAACTGGCTGTTCGAGACCCTGCACCTCGGCTGGCTCCTGAACGCCTACCTGTCGCTGCCGGTCGTCGGCGGGAACTCCCTGTCGGTCAGCTGGACCGGCACCTTCCTCGTCTTTCTCTACGTCTGGCTGCCCTACATGATCCTGCCGGTGCAGGCCTCGCTCGAACGCATCCCGCCCTCGCTGATCGAGGCTTCGGGCGATCTCGGGGCCGACCCGCGCGCGACGCTCCGCAACGTCATCCTGCCGCTGGCGCTGCCGGGCATCGTCGCGGGGTCGATCTTCACCTTCTCGCTGACCCTCGGCGACTACATCATCCCGCAGATCATCGGCACCTCTGCGCGGATGATCGGGCAGGCGGTCTACCAGTTCCAGGGCACGGCGGGAAACATCCCGCTGGCTGCCGCCTTTGCCGTGGTGCCCATCGTGATCATGGGCATCTACCTGACGATCGCCCGCCGCGCGGGGGCCTTCGATGCGCTCTGACCGCGCCCCCCTCGGCCTGAAGATCGCGGCCGGCGCGGGGCTTGCCTTCCTGCACCTGCCGATCCTGCTGATCTTCGTCTACGCCTTCACCACCGAGGACACCTCCTACCAGTGGCCGCCCCCCGGCCTGACGCTGGAATGGTTCGCGGTGACCTGGAACCGCCCCGACGTGTGGGAGGCGCTCGGCCTGTCGTTGAAGGTGGCGTGCTTCTCCACCGCCATCGCACTGGTGCTCGGCACGCTTTGCGCCGCCGCCGTCGCGCGGTCGCGGTTCTTCGGGCGCGAGGCGATCTCGCTGCTGGTCATCCTGCCGATCGCGCTGCCCGGCATCATCACCGGCATCTCGCTCCGCTCCGCGTTCCACCTGATGGACATCCCGTTTTCCACGCTGACCATCGTGCTCGGCCACGCGACGTTCTGCATCGTCGTGGTCTACAACAACGCGGTCGCCCGGTTCCGGCGCACCTCCGCCAGCCTGATCGAGGCGTCGATGGACCTCGGCGCGACCTCGTTCCAGACCTTCCGGCTGGTGATCCTGCCGAACATCGCCACGGCGCTGCTCGCGGGGGGGATGCTCGCCTTCGCGCTCAGCTTCGACGAGGTCATCGTCACCACCTTCACCGCGGGCCGGCAGCAGACCCTGCCGATCTGGATGCTCGAAGAACTCGTCCGCCCGCGCCAGCGTCCGGTCACCAACGTCGTCGCGATGGTGGTGGTGCTGGTCACGTTCCTGCCGATCCTCGGCGCGTACTACCTCACCCGCGGCACCGAAACCGTCGCGGGACACGGAAAATGAGATGGGAGGGAATTCCATGCAGACCCAGATGCTGATCGGCGGCGGTTTCGAGGCCGGGACCGAGACCGAGGAGACGATCTTCAACCCGCGCACCGGCGAGACGATCCTGAAGATGCCCGAGGCGAGCCCCGAGCAGATCGACCGCGCCGTGGCCGCCGCGCGGAAGGCCTACGCCACCTGGTCGAGGACCACGCCCGCCGAACGCTCCGGCTACCTGCTGCGGATCGCCGACGCTATCGACGCGGAGGCCGGGGCGCTCGCGAAGCTGGAGGCGCTGAACTGCGGCAAGCCCATCGGCGCGGTCACGGGCGACGAGATGCCTGCCATCGCCGACTGCTTCCGCTACTTCGCGGGCGCGGCGCGCAACATGCACGGCCCGGTCGCGGGCGAGTACATGGAAGGCCACACCAGCATGATCCGCCGCGATCCCGTGGGCGTCGTCGCCTCCATCGCGCCGTGGAACTACCCGCTGATGATGATGGCGTGGAAACTCGCCCCCGCGCTCGCGGGCGGCAATACCGTGGTCCTGAAACCGTCGGAACAGACGCCGCTGACCGCGCTCGCCTTCGCCAAGATCCTGTCCGGCATCCTGCCCGAGGGCGTGGTCAACGTGATCGTGGGGCAGGGCGGGTCGGTCGGCAACGGGCTCATCACCCATGACGGCGTCGACATGGTCTCTCTGACCGGCGACGTGGCGACGGGCAAGAAGATCCTGATGGCCGCGTCGAAGACCGTGAAACGCACGCACCTGGAGCTTGGCGGCAAGGCCCCGGTCATCGTCTACGACGACGCCGACATCGCCCGCGTGGTCGAGGGGCTGAAGGCGTTCAGCTTCTACAACGCGGGCCAGGACTGCACCGCCGCCTGCCGGGTCTACGCGGGATCGGGCATCTACGACAAACTGGTGGCCGAACTGACCGCCGCCGCCGCCTCCATCGTCTACGACGACGCCGACGACGCGAAGAACGAGATCCCGCCGCTGATCTCGCCGCGCCAGCGCGACCGGGTGGCGAGCTTCGTGACCCGCGCCGCCGAACAGTCGCACATGGAGATCACGACGGGCGGCGAACCCGGCGACGGCTCGGGCTTCTACTACCGCCCGACCGTGGTCGCGGGCGCGAAGCAGACCGACGAGATCGTGCAGCGCGAGGTCTTCGGCCCGGTCGTCTCCGTCACCCGCTTCGGCGCGGACGACCCGGTGATCGACTGGGCGAACGACAGCCCCTACGGCCTCGCGTCCTCGGTCTGGACCGGCGACATCGGCCGCGCGATGGAAGCCTCCGCCGCGCTCCGCTACGGCTGCACCTGGGTCAACACGCACTTCATGCTGGTCAACGAGATGCCCCACGGCGGGTTGAAGCAGTCCGGCTACGGCAAGGACATGTCGATGTTCGCGCTGGAGGACTACACCGCCGTCCGCCACGTCATGATCGCGCACTGACCCCGGCGTCGGCCCCGCCGGCGGGGTGGGTGCCCCAGGCAAGCTCGTTGAAGCTCGCCTCGTCCATGTCGCCGCGCCGCAGGCGGCGGTAGTCGCCCGGCGTCAGGCCGACATGCCGCTTGAACACCGTCGCGAAGTACTGCGACGAGGAAAAACCGAGGTCGAGCGACAGTTCCGTGATCGAGTCCGCCCCGGTCACCATCCGGGTCCGGGCCGCGAGGATGCGGCGGTCGATCTGGTGGCGGGCGGGGGTGCGCCCGGTCTCGCGCAGGAAGATCTCGTGGAAGTAGCCGGCGCTCAGCCCGACATGCCGCGCCACTTCCGCGACCTGCAGTTTCTCGGCGAGGTGGGTCTCGATATAGGCGAGCGCAGCGCGGACCGGGGCCGAGGGCCGCGTGGCTCGGACGTCGCGGTGATCGTTGACCATCGTGAACAGGATCTGGTGGAAGGCGGCGCGGCTCATCTCCTCCGCGAAGAGGCCGGGCGCCCGCTGCTGCGACAGGATCTGTTCGAACAGCGCGCCGATCCCGGGCGAGGCGCGGAAATGGCGGGTGGCCATCGCGCGGATGCGTTCGGCCAGTTCGCGCCCGGTCCGCGGCCCGAGCCCCGGCAGCGTCGGCACCGCGTTCAGGTCGAAGCGGACCCAGAACCGGCGGCTCGGGTGGATGATCGCGTCGACGCCGCCCTGCCAGTCGCCGGGCCAGTCGATGACGATGGACCCGGCCTCCGCCTCCTCCAGCCCGTCTTCCGTCAGCCACTCGATCGAACCGCGTTCGAGGTACCCGATCTCGAGGAAATCGAGCCCGTCGGTGCGCGGCCCGCCGAGCCGCGGCAGGGTCGTGTCGCAGAAGCCGATCCCGTGAAGCTCCGGCAGCACCAGCCCGTCGCCGTCGCGGTAGATCTCGAAGACATCGGTGTTCAAAATTCTCACCTTTCAGTCCGGAACGACAGGATGCCCGCGTCCGGCGTATCGTCAACTCAAAAGCGCCGTTCGGGCGCGGTGGAAGGACTGGCCCGGCGAACCGGGCGAAGGGAGGACGACATGCCCCAGACGGGACCCAAGGTGGTCATCATCGGGGCCGGCAGCCTGTTTTTCGGACGGCAGGCGATCTGGCAGATGGTGCATTCGGAACACCTCAACACCGGCACGCTGAGCCTCGTGGAAACCGACTTCGGGCGGCTCGCGAAGCTCGAACGCCTTGCCCGGATGGTGGTCGCCGAAACCGGCGTCGATCTGAACATCGAGACCTCCGCCGACCGCCGGGCGGTGCTGGACGGCGCGGATTTCGTCGTGCTCAGCTTCGCGCGGGACACCGTGCGCTTTCGCGGGCTCGATACCGTCATCTCCGAGAAATACGGGATCCGCATGTGCTCGGGCGACACCATCGGGCCGGGCGGCGTGTTCCGCGCGATGCGCGAATTGCCCGAGATCCTCGCCGCCGCCCGCGACATCCGCGAGCTTTGCCCGGACGCCTGGGTCATCAACTACATCAATCCCTCGACCGTCCACGGTATCGCGCTGCACCGCTACGCCCCCGACCTGAAAAGCTTCGCGCTCTGCGACAGCCTGCACATGCCGCACGTCAAGCGGTCCTACGCCGAGCGTGCCGGGCTGATCGCGACTGGCGCACCGCTCGACGCCGCGACCGACGCGGCGTTCGACCTGCGCATCGCGGGGGTGAATCACTTCACCTGGGTCCTGAAGGCCGAGTACGAGGGCCGCGACGTGATGCCGGCCATCGGAGAGTCGATCCGCAAGGCGGCGGTGACCGAGACCGACGGCGGCGATACCGGCGCCAAGGCGCTGCACAACGCGGCTATCGGCTACCAGCTCTACGACAGCTTCGGCGCGGTGCCGGCCTGCGTGTCGCACACCAAGGAATACGTGCGGTTCTGGCAGGGCCACGGCGTCACGAAGGAGGCGTTGCCGCCCCTGAAACTCTGGGAAACCGACGACCGCTACGCCCGCCACGCCGAGATGTGGGACGGCATCGACGCCTATCTCTCGGGCGCGCGGCCGATCGCGGGCTACATGGACGAATTCGGACCTGACCACGCCACCGACATCATCGAGGCGATGTGGGCCGGCCTGCCGAAACCCTTCTACGTCAACACGTTGAACCGCGGCGCGGTGACCAACATGGCCGACGATGCCTATCTCGAACTGCTGTGCGACCTGTCGATGGAGCGTGGACCTGTGCCGCGTCCCGTGGGGGCGATGCCGCGCGGGCTCAGGGGGATGCAGGAGATCGTGCTCGACACCCACGAACTGACGGCGGAGGCGGTGGCCGAGGGCAGCCGCGAAAAGCTCCGCCTCGCGCTCCTGACCGATCCCCTGACCAATTCCATCGGCGACACCGAGGCGCTGATCGAGGACTTGCTGGACGCCGAGCGCGACGCGATTCCGCAGCACTGGTACGGTGGCGAGGGATCGGTTCAGGCGGTGAACTAGGCGCGGGGCAGGGCGGGGATGTGTGAAATTCTCCGCTTGGTCCCTCGAACGATGACGAGGCGAAGTGGTGGTATCATTTTCAACGATCTGACGCGGCGGCGCGACAAGCCGCCGGCGGATTGACCGCCCGAGGAGGGGCGGCAAGGGAGGGAAATATTATGACTGGATCGATCTTCAACGGCAGCCGCCGTCGTTTCCTTCAGGTCTCGGCCGCGGCGGCGGCGTCCGCGGCGGGCGGGGCGCGATGGCCCGTCGTCGGCGGCGCCGCGGCGCAGGGCCTGACCTATTCCGAGGCGCCGGAGCTTGCCGAGCTCGTCGCCGCGGGGCAGCTGCCCCCGGTGGAACAGCGCCTGCCCGCGACGCCGGTGGTGGTCGAACCGCTGGAAAGCATGGGCGAATACGGAGGCACTATCCGCACCGGGATCATCCAGAACCGCGGCTTCCAGGCCCGGTCCGCCTGGGGGCCGGAGCCGATCCTGCGCATCGCGCCCGACAACAACACCATCGTCCCGAACATCGCCGAGGCGTGGGAATACTCCGATGACGGGCGTACCTTCATCCTGCACATCCGCCCGATCCGGTTCTCGGACGGCGAGCCGCTGAACGCCGCCTGTTTCGAGTTCTGGTGGAACAACGTCAACCTCAACACCTCGCTCAACCCCGCGCCGCTGAGCCAGTTCGTGCTGAACGGCGAAGTGCCGGAATTCGAGGTGATCGACGAGCAGACCGTGGCCTGGACCTTCAGCCAGCCCCACGCGAACCTGCCGGGTCTTCTCGCGCACTGGGCCGGGTCGCAGATCCCGCGCTGGCTGCCGCGGCACTACCTCGAACAGTACCACGAGGATTTCGCCGACCCCGCGGAGCTTCAGACCCGCATTTCCGAGGGCGGGTTCTCGACCTGGGACGAACTGTTCAACAACCACTCCGCCGCGCAGTACCAGATGCCGTTCCAGCATGTCGACCAGCCGGTCCTGCTGCCGTTCAAGCTGCGTGACCCGATGAACCTGAACACGCTCGTGGCCGACCGGAACCCCTATTACTGGAAGGTCGACCCGGAGGGCCGCCAGCTTCCCTACATCAACGAGGTCGTGGTCACGAACTTCGAATCCGGCGACGTGCGGGATGCCGCCATCGCCGCGGGGCAGATGAACTGGGTCAACACCGACACGACCTTCACCAACCTGCCGCTCTACCGCGAGAACGCCGAGCGCGGGAACTACGAGGCGCGGCTCTGGCAGACCTCGCGCGTGGCCGAGCACACGATCATGCTCAACCACGAGGTGAAGGACGAATTCCTGCGCGGGCTTTTCAATGACATCGGCTTCAAGCGCGCCTTCAGCCGCGCCATCGACCGGCAACTGATCGCGGATGTCGTCTACCTCGGCTTCGGCGTGCCGGCGCAGGTGCAGATGATCCCCGGCAGCCAGTGGCGGAACGAGGACTGGGTGACCCAGGACACCGAGTACGACCCCGACGGCGCAAACGCGATGTTGGATGAACTGGGCCTTGCCGACCGCAACGGCTCGGGCATCCGCCTGCGCCCGGACGGCCAGCCGCTGACGCTGAACATGGACTTCCCGGTGGACGATCCCGGCTCCACCGCCGTGGGCGAGCTGCTGATCGAGTTCATGCGCGAGGTCGGCATCACCTTCAACATCCGCCCGATCGCGCGCGAACAGGTGCGCACCCTGATCGACAACAACGACATGGAGGTCGGCATCTGGATCGCCGACAAGTGCTCCGACACGATGTTCCCGCACTCGCCCGAATGGCACGTGCCCTACCTCGGCTCCACCGGCTGGAACGTCTGGGGTGCGGCCTATGCGCAGCACTACGAATCGAACGGCGAGCGCGGGATCGCGCCCACGGGCGACGCCGCGCGGGTGCAAGACCTGTTCCGCGAGATGCAGGTCACGGTCGACGAGGACCGGCGCTTCGAGATCGGGCAGGAGATCCTGGAACTCAACGCCGCCAACCTCTGGAACATCGGCGACGTGGGCGAGGTGCCGATCCCGGTCATCCTCGGCGCCAACTTCCGGAACTATCCCGAAGTGGGCTTCACGAGTTACGATTGGCTCGGAAACCACCAGTACCCGATCGAACAGACCTACTTCGAAGGCGGTCGCTGGTCGGGCGAGCCCGGCTGACGCCACCGGCCCGGGCGCGTCCTCCCTGTCGCCCGGGCCAACTTGAGGCAGCCAGCAGATCATGGGTTCCTACCTCGTCAGACGATCCCTGCAGATGGTCGTGATCGTGGTCATCATCTCGATGGTCGCATTCTTCGTGATCCAGCTGCCGCCGGGGGATTTCGTGACCTCCTACGTCTCCTCCATCGCGGGCGGCGACAGGATCACGCAGGACGCCGTCCTCGCGCTGCGCCAGCAGTTCGGGCTCGATCAGCCGATGATCGTGCAGTACTGGCGCTGGATCACGAACATCCTGCAGGGCAATTTCGGCCTGTCGTTCCAGCACCAGCGCACGGTCGGGGACCTTCTGGCCGAACGCCTGCCGCTGACGCTCGCCATCACCATCCCGACCACGATCTTCGTCTACGCCGTGGCGATCCCGATAGGCATCTACTCCGCCGTCCGGCAATACTCGGTAGGCGACTACCTGTTCACCTTCGTCGGCTTCATCGGGCTCGCGATCCCGAACTTCCTGCTCGGCATCGTGCTGATCTACGTCTCGACCCGCTACTTCGGCGGCAATGTCGGCGGCCTGTTCAGCCCGGAATTCGAGAACGCGCCGTGGTCCTTCGCCCGCGTCATGGACGTGTCGCGCAACATGGGCCTCGCGATCCTCATCATCGGCACCTCCGGCACGGCGGCGACGATGCGGGTGATGCGGGGGATGCTACTGGATGAACTCAGCCAGGCCTACGTGGAAACCGCGCGGGCCAAGGGCCTGTCGGAATGGCGGCTGATCCTGAAATACCCCGTCCGCGTCGCGGTCTCGCCGGTCCTGTCCACGGTCGGCTTCACTCTGCCCGCGATGATTTCCGGGACCGAGATCACCGCCACGGTCCTGAACCTGCCCACGACCGGGCCGCTCCTGTTGAACGCCGTGCGCAGCCAGGACATGTTCCTCGCCGCCTCGATCATCCTGATCCTGTCGATCCTGACCGTGATCGGCACCTTCCTGTCCGACCTGCTGCTGGTCTGGGCCGACCCCAGGATCAAGGTATGAGCGAGGCGCGCACCGACATGCAGGCCGAGGCCATGCTCGACCATGCCGAGGCCGCGCCGCGCGAAAGCGCCGCCGCCGTCGCCTCGCCGCTCAGGCTGATGTGGTGGAAGTTCAGGCGCCACCGGGTCGCCTACTGGTCGCTGTGGTTCCTGCTCTTCGCCTATTTCGTCACGGCAACGGCCGGGTTCTGGGCGCCGTCCGTGCCGGACCAGCGGTCCCGCCAGATCTACGCCCCGCCGCAGATGATCCACGTCATCGGCCCCGAAGGCGAACTGCGCGCGCCCTTCGTCTACGGCTACGAGATGACGCGGAACCTCGACACGCTCCTGCCGGAATACACCCGCGACGAGGACGCGATCTACCCGATCCGCTTCTTCGTCCGGGGCGAGGACTACCGGCTTCTCGGCCTCTTCACCTGGGACGTTCACTTCTTCGGCGCGCCCGATGGCTACGTCTACCTCGCCGGGACCGACAGTTTCGGGCGGGACATGCTGACCCGGCTGATCTACGGCGCGCAGATCTCGCTGTCCGTGGGCCTTGTGTCGGTGCTGCTGAGCCTCGTCCTGGGCCTCGTCATCGGCGGGCTTTCGGGGCTCTACGGCGGATGGATCGACAGCATCACGCAGCGGGTGATCGAGGCGATCATCGCCATTCCGACGATCCCGCTCTGGCTCGGCCTTGCCGCAGCGGTGCCGCGCGACTGGCCGCCGGTCTACCAGTATTTCGCGATCCTCGTGGTGCTGTCCCTGATCTCCTGGACCTCTACCGCGCGGGTGGCGCGGGGCCGGTTCCTCGCGCTCCGGGAACAGGATTTCGTCACCGCCGCGCGGGTCTACGGCGCGGGGCAGGGGCGGATCATCCGCCGCCACCTCGTCCCCAACATCATGTCCTACGTCATCGTCACGATCACGCTCGCGATCCCGAACATCATCATCGGGGAGACCGCGCTGTCCTTCCTCGGCGTCGGCCTGCGCGCGCCGACCGTCTCCTGGGGCGTCCTTCTGCAGGAGGCTCAGCGGATCCAGACGATCCAGTTCTACCCCTGGCTCTGGATCGGACCGGCGCTTTGCGTGATCGTGCTGGTGCTGGCCTTCAACTTCGTGGGCGACGGCGCCCGCGACGCGGCGGACCCGTTCTCCAAATGACCGAAGCGCGCCCCATCCTGTCGGTCCGCGGGCTGACCAAGCACTTCGGCGGGCGGAAGTCGCTGTTCGGCGGCACCGGCCCCGTCGTCCGCGCCGTCGACGGCATCGACTTCGACCTCGCGCAGGGCGAGACCCTCGGTCTCGTCGGCGAAAGCGGCTGCGGCAAGACCACGCTCGGGCGCTGCATCGTCCGGGCGCAGGACCCGACCGCCGGCGAGATCCTCTACGACGACGACGGCACTCCGGTGGACCTCGCAACGCTGAAGGGGCGCAGCCTGAGACCCTACCGGCTCGACGTGCAGATGATCTTCCAGGACCCGGTCGGCTCGCTCAACCCGCGCATGACGCTTCTCGACATCATCGGCGAGCCGATGATCGTGAACGGCATCGCCTCGGGGGCGGAGGTCAGGCGCCGCGTCGGCGAGCTGCTGGTGAAGGTCGGCCTCCGCGCCGAGCACATGAACCGCTACCCCCACGCGTTCTCCGGCGGCCAGCGCCAGCGCATCGGCATCGCCCGCGCACTCGCGCTCAACCCAAGGATCATCGTCTGCGACGAACCGGTTTCGGCGCTCGACGTGTCGGTTCAGGCGCAGATCCTGAACCTTCTGCTGGACCTTCAGCGCGACGAGGGGCTGACCTTCCTTTTCATCGCCCACGACCTCGGCGTGGTGGAATACGTCTGCAACCGGGTCGCCGTGATGTATGTCGGCCGGATCGTGGAGATGTGCGACACCGACGATCTCTTCGCCCGCCCGCTCCATCCCTACACCGAGGCGCTGCTGTCCGCGGTGCCGGTGCCCGACCCGGACGTGGAGGCCGAGCCGCAACTCTTGCAGGGCGAACTGGCGAACGCGGTGAACCTGCCGAAGGGCTGCCATTTCCACCCCCGCTGCGCCTACTGCATCGACCGCTGCCGCACCGAGGACCCGGACCTGCGCGAGATCGGCGGCCGCAAGGTCCGTTGCCACCGGGCCGAGGAGCTTTCGCTCGAAGGCGCCCCGGTCGAGGAGGAGGCCACGCATGGCTGACCCGCTGCTGACGATCGAGGATCTCCGGACCCACTACCACATGACGCAGGGCACCGTCCGCGCGGTCGACGGCGCGAGCCTCACCGTGATGCCCGGCCAGACCGTGGGCATCGTCGGCGAGTCGGGCTGCGGCAAGTCGGTCATGCTGCGCTCGATCCTGCGGATCGTGCCGAAGCCGGGGCGGATCGAGGGCGGGCGCATCGCGCTTCGGCGCGAGGACGGCGCGGTGACCGACCTGACCGCGCTCGACCCCGACGGGCGGGAGATCCGGGCGATCCGGGGCGCGGAGATCTCGATGATCTTCCAGGAGCCGATGTCGTCGCTGTCGCCGGTCCACACCATCGGCAACCAGATCGGCGAGGCGCTGGTCTTGCACAAGGGTCTGAAGCCGCGGGAGGCACGGGCCGAGACGGTGGCGGCGCTGGAACACGTCGCGATGCCACGCGCCGACCGGATCGTGGACATGTATCCGCATGAAATTTCCGGTGGAATGCGCCAGCGGGCAATGATCGCGATGGCGCTCTGCTGCAACCCGCGCCTGCTGATGGCCGACGAGCCGACCACCGCGCTCGACGTGACAACGCAGGCCCAGATCCTCGCGCTGATGCGGCGGTTGCAGGAAGAATCGGGGATGGCGATCCTGTTCGTCACCCACGATCTCGGGGTGGTGGCGCAGATGACCGAGTTTGTCGTCATCATGTATCTCGGCCGCGTGGTCGAGACCGGCCCGGTGCGCGAGATCTACCACGCGCCGAAGCACCCCTATACCCACGCGCTCCTGCACTCGATCCCCAAGCTCGGCCAGCGCCGGGCGGGGGCGCGACTGCGCTCGGTCGCGGGCGGGCTGCCCGATCCCTACCTGCGCCAGGCCGGCTGCCCCTTCGCCCCGCGCTGCCCCCACAACGACGGCGCGGCCTGCGTGACCGAGGCGCCGGCGCTGCGCCCGGTCGGCAACGGCTGCGAGGTCCGCTGCCACCACGCCGAACGGCTCGGCCTTGCCGGTGTTCGCGGAAAGGTCCCGGCATGACCGCCGCCGCTGCCGACCGGATGGCGAAGTTCGACCGCGTGCTGCCGCGTCTCAGGCTGGAACACGCCGTCTACCTGCGACGCCAGCCGATCGTCGTCCTGGCCGAGGGGCTGGAGGACCGCTGCGACGTGCTCGCGCAGCTTGTCGACGGGGAGGGGCGCATCCACGCCGAGCAGGTGGCCCACCTTGCGCCGGGGAACGGCGCCATCGCGCTCGGCCAGGCGCTGAACCAGCCCGCCGGGCGCTACGAGGTCGTGCTGACCCCGCCGCGGGCCGAGTTCCACGCCACGACGCCTGCCGAACGCAGGATCCCGGTGACACTGGCGAGCGAGGCGGTGACGGACACACCGGCGGCGGATGCGCAGGCGCTTGGATCATCCCTGATCGAGACGCTCGCGACCGGCGCGGGCCCCGTCGCGGCGCTGGCGCGGCTGGCGAAGGGCGCGCCGCGGCAGCGGGACGACGCGGCGCTCGCCCGGGCGGTGACCGATCCGGCAATGGTGTTCGCGCTACTCGCGCTGGATACCGGGGCGGCCCCGCTGGCAACGGCGCAGGCCACCGCGGCGCTGTCGGTCCTCGCCGGACGCCCCGGCATCGAGGGCGTGATCGCGGCGGAGCTTTGCAACCCGTCGGACGCGACCGCGGGCCGCCTCCGCACGGCCGGGATCGCGGGCGGCGGTGACCTGCTGGCCCCCGAAGCCGTCGCCGCGCTTGTCGCGCTCGCGGCCCGGCGCCCAGGGCTGTCGGGCCTCGCCGAGGCACTGATCGACCGCGCCGCGCTCGGCCTCGCACTGTCGAGCGACCGGGGGAGCCTCGCGGCGCCCACGGACGGACCGGCGGACAGCCGGGTCTCGCGCCACGCCGCGCTCGGGATGATCCTGTTCGGGGTCGGAACGGCGGGCGGTGCAGGGCCCGAAGCCGTCGCGCTCGCCGCCGCGGGTTACGACTGCCCGGCGCTGATCCGCGCCCTCGCCTTCGACGGGACCGAGCGGCACTGGTCCGAAGGCGGCCGGACGGTCTGGCGCGGCGACGGCGTGGTGCTGTCGGCGTGCGAGGGTCACTGGCAGGTCCGGATCGGGGCGGACGTGATCGCTGCGGGGCAGGGGACGGCCTCGGTCGGTCCGGGCCTCGTCACGGCCGAAGGATCTGCCCCGTCCCTCGGGCTTCACGCGGCCGAAACGGTGGTGGTGCGCCCCGACCGGATCGTGCTGCGCGCGGGCGACCGGCTCTTCGGGCTCCGCTCCGACGCGGACTTCGCCCTCGGTCCCGATCCGTCCGGGGCGGGGCGCTGCCTTTCGGGCGGCGGCGGTCGATGGACGCTTCGGCTCGGTACCGGCGACCCCGACCGCTTCGCCGACGGCCTCGATCATGCCGACGCACCGCCGCAGGCCCCGCCGCCGGACTGCATCGTGACACGACCCGGCGGCATCGTCGAGCTTCGGTTCGGCGACCACGCGCTTCAGCTCGATTTCTCGGAAGACACCAGATGATCCGACACCACCCCGTCGACGCCGTTCCGATCACGCCCGAAGGCAACTTCTGGTTCGGCTACTACGACAAGTTCCCGTGGAACGCCTCGGGCCGCCATCACCTCGCCATGCGGGCCGGATTCATCGACCGGCAGCCGGGGGTGGAGGACGCCATCGACATCGGCCTGATCGACACCGCGAACGGAAACGCCTGGACGAAACTGGCCGAGACCACCGCCTGGTCCTGGCAGCAGGGCACGATGCTGCAGTGGCTGCCCTCGGACCCCGATCGCAAGATCATCTACAACATCCGCGATGGCGACGACTTCCGCGCAGAAATCCGCGACGTGGAGACCGGCGAAACCCGGCAGCTTCCCCGCGCGGTCTACGCGGTGTCCGACACCCACGCGCTCTGCCTGAACTTCGCGCGGCTTCACATCACGCGGCCCGGCTACGGCTACCCCGACGGCACCGGCGGGCGCACGGACGAGTTTCACCCCGCCGACGAGGGCGTGTGGAAGATGGACCTCGCGACCGGCGAATGCGAACTCATAATCTCGCTCGAACGCCTCGCCGGGATCGAGCACAAGGACGAGATGGACATCGCGCCGATGTGGGTGAACCACCTGACATGGTCGCCCGGCGGCACCAACTTCGTCTTTCTCAACCGCTGGTTCCGCAAGCACCCGCGTCGGCCGTTCTCGGACCGGTTCTACCGGGCGACGGCCGATGGCTGCGACCTGCGCAAGGTCCACGACAACGGCTATTTCAGCCACTTCGCCTACCGCGACGAGACGCACCTGCTCGGCCACGCCCGCAAGCCCGACGGCGAGGACGACTACCTGATGTTCGACCTGATGGGCGACCCGGGCTTCGAGGTCATCGGCGGCGACGTGTTCGACTGCGACGGGCACTGCAACTTCGCCCCCGGCGGCCGCTGGTTCGTCACCGACACCTACCCCGACGCCGAGGACATGCGCACGCTCATGCTCTACGACATGGAGACCGGCACCCGGGTCGACATCGGCAGGTTCCATTCCCCGCCGGAACTGGAGGGCCCGCTCCGCTGCGACCTGCACCCGCGCTGGAGCCGGGACGGGCGGATGCTGTCGATCGACAGCGCGCATGAAGGGTGCCGCCGGATCTACACGCTCGACGTCTCCGCGATCACCGGCGCCTGAGCCCTGCGCGGCGCGCATGGCGCGCGACCGGAGAGCCGCCTTGTGCCCGGTCCGCGCGCGCCTGTAGCCTCGCCGCGGGAAGCGAAAGGGCAGCGGATGGACATTCGGGTGGACGAAACCGGCTCTCGCGGGTCGATCCAGAGCTTCTACGCCCCGCAGGACGCGCCGCGCCGCCCGGTCATCGACCGGGCCGAGGGCATCTGGATGTGGGACACCGACGGCCGCCGCTACCTCGACGCGACATCGGGCCCTGTCACCACCAATATCGGCCACGGAAATCCCCGCGTCATCGCCGCGATGGAGGCGCAAGCGCGCAAGGTCTGTTTCGCCTCGCGCGCGCTGTTCGAGAACGCGCCGAACATCCGGCTGGCGCAGAAGGTCTCGGCGCTGGCCGGGCCGGGGTTCGAGCATGTCTTCGTCACCTCCGGCGGGTCCGAGGCGACCGAGGCCGCGATCAAGCTTGCCCGTCAATACGCGGTGGCGAAGGGGGAGACTGGCCGCTGGAAGGTGCTCGGCCGCGATCCGGGCTACCACGGCGCGACGCTCGGCGCGGCGGCGGTGACGGGCGATCCGGTCACCGACGCGGTGTTCGGCCCGGTCATGGCCCCGATGCCGCGCGTGCCGACGCCCTTCACCTACCGCGTGCCGCCGAACCACGACGCCGAAAGCCACGCCCGCGCCTGCGCCGACGCGCTCGATGCCGCGATCCGCGGGGCGGGGCCGGACACCGTGCTCGCCTTCATCATGGAACCCGTGGGCGGGCTTGCGACGGGGGCGCTGGTGGCGCCCGACAGCTACTACTCGGCGGTGCGGGAGATCTGCACGCGCCACGGCGTGCTGCTGGTGTTCGACGAGGTGATGAGCGGGGCGGGCCGCACCGGGACCTTCCTCGCCGCCGACCACTGGCCCGACGCGCGCCCCGATCTCGTGACGCTCGCGAAGGGGATCGCGGCGGGCTACACGCCGCTCGGCATGGTCCTTGCGCCCGCGGAGATGGTGGATGCCGTCGTCGCCTCGGGCGGGTTCCTCCACGGCCACACCTACAGTGCCAACCCGCTGTCCTGCGCCGTGGGCGAGGCGGTGCTGGACGAGGTGATCGACCGCGACCTGATGGGCAACGCGGCGCGCATGGGGGCGGTGCTGCGCGAGAAGCTGACCGCGCTGATGGAGGCTTCGCCGGTGGTCGGGGACGTGCGCGGGATCGGGCTGTTGCAGGCCGTCGAGATCGTGGCCGACAAGGCGACCAAGGCGGCCTTCCCGCCCGAGGCCAATGCCATCGCGAGGCTCGTCGCGCTCGGGATGGAACGGGGGCTCCTGCTCTATTCCCGCTCCACCGCGGGCGGGCGCTATGGCGAATGGCTGATGGTGACGCCGCCGCTGACGATCACGCCCGAAGAGATGGACGAGATGATCCGGCGCCTGTCCGACACCATCGACGCTTTTGCTGCGGAGACAATGGCTTGAACGGCGAACTTCACGCGCGTCTCGACGCCGCGGCGGCGGAGATCTTAGACCGGATGATCGCCTGGCGGCGCGATTTCCACCAGCACCCGGAGCTCGGCAACCAGGAACACCGCACGGCGGGCATCGTGGCCGAGCACCTCCGCGCCATCGGTTGCGACGAGGTGCGGACGGGCCTCGGCGGCTCCACCGGTGTCGTCGGCATCATCCGCGGCGACCGGCCCGGCCCCTGCGTTGCCCTGCGCGCAGACATGGACGCGCTGCCGGTCCGCGAGGCCACCGGCCTGCCCTTCGCCTCCACCGCGACCCAGGACTGGGGCGGGGAAACGGTGCCGGTCATGCATGCCTGCGGCCACGACGCCCATACCGCCGTGCAGATGGCGGTAGCGGAAATCCTCGCCGCGAACCGCGACGCGATCAGCGGCAGCGTGATGCTGCTGTTCCAGCCCGCCGAGGAAGGCGCCGCGCCGGACTGGCAGGGCGAAAGCGGCGCGGCGCGGCTGGTTGCGGACGGGGTGTTCGGCGACCCCAGGCCCGACGCCTTCTTCATCTTCCACGTCCTCCAGGACGAGACGAAGGGCAGGGCAGGCGAGATCCGCTACCACGAGGGCGACGGCACCTACGGCATGAGCCTTCTGCGGATCCGCGTGAAGGGGCGGGGCGGGCACGGCGCGTTCCCGTGGAAGGCGGTCGATCCGCTGCTGATCGGCGCGCATATCCTGACCGCGCTGCAAAGCGTGCCGGCCAAGAACGTCGACGTGAACGAGAACGCGGTGACCCTGTCGATCGGCATGTTCCGCGGCGGGTCCAAGTTCAACGTGATCCCGACCGAGGCGGAGATGGAGGGTGCGCTGCGCCTGACCGACGAAAGCACCCGCGCGGCGCTGGAGGCGCGGGTGGAGGCCATCGCGAAAGGCATCGCCGCGGCCCACGGCGGCAGCGCCGAGGTCGATTGGTATTCGCGCGTTCCGATCATCCACAACGACCCCGCGCTGGTGGCGACGATGCTGCCGTCGATCGCCGCCGCCGCGCCGTCGCCAGACCACCTCGTGAAGGTCGAAAGCTGCTTTCTCGACGACGTGTCGCACTTCACGCAGGTCGCGCCGGTCCTGTTCTTCACCGTGGGCGTGGGCCTCGACGCGGAGGACCCGGCGCGGTCGGGCTTCCACCACGAGCCGGATTTCATGGTCAACGAGGCCGGGCTCGCGACCGCGCTGAAGGCGATGCTGCGGCTCGCGGTGGATTACGGACCGGCGCGGCTGTCCAACGCGGGCTGACGCCGCGGCTTGTTCCGCGACGCGGCCGCGCTAGGCTATCCGCAGGGAAAACCGGGGAGGCCAGCACATGACCGATGCCATCGACCGCAGGCGCGGCGCGGGGATCGCCCGGTTTCTCGCGTTCCTCGTCGCCGCGATCGTCTCGACGGCCGCCGCCTCCGCGCAGGATGTCCGCACGGTCGACGTGCGCTTCGCCGCCGGGTCGAGCGGCGCGAGCTATTCCGACAGCATTACCGGCTACGAGGCCGTCGAGTACGAACTCGACGCGCGCGCGGGGCAGTACATGACGGTCGAGATGACGACCTCCAACCCCTCGGCCTACTTCAACATCTGGGCGCCGGGGACGGAAACGGCGCTCTTCATCGGATCGAGCAGCGGCACCGACTACGAAGGCGTCCTTCCGCGCAGCGGCACCTACCGGGTGCAGGTCTACCTGATGCGGAACGCCGCGCGGCGGGGCGAGACGGCGAGCTACCGGATCGCGTTCGGCGTGACCGGCCAGCCCGGGGGCCAGCCGCAGCCGCAACCCATGCCGCTCCCGCCGCCGGACTATGCCGACGGCGATGCGGGCGGTCCGGACTGGTGGCAGATCAGGACGAGCACCGGCAGCCCGCTCAACATCCGCTCCGGCCCCGGCCGGCAATTCGCGGTTCTGACCTCGCTGCCCTCCGGCACCGTCCTGCGCAACCACGGCTGCCAGACCACCACCTTCGACGGCCGCTGGTGCGAGGTCGGCTACGACACCGGCCGGGGATGGGCCGCGGCGAGCTTTCTGCGCGAAGCCCCGCCGCCCGGCCCCGGCACGCCCCCGGCCCCCGCGCCGGGCGCGGGTGCGGGCGGGTCCGGCGGCGCGACCGGCTGGTTCGTCGTGCAGAACCTCCCCGCGAGCGACCGGCTGGTGCTCCGGGGCGGGCCGTCGGGGTCGGAACGGCTGGTCGGGCAGGCGGAGGCCGGCGCGCTCCTGCGCAACCTCGGTTGCCGCGACGTGGGCGCCGAGCGCTGGTGCCAGGTCGAGAACCGCAGCGGGACGCTGACCGGGTGGGCCAACGCGCGCTTCCTCGGGCCGAGCGCGGGGCCTGCGCCCGCGCGGCCCGCCACGGGTGCGGATCCGACCGTCTACCGCCGGTCGAGCGGCGAGTACGAGGTCCGCTTCGCCACCGGCTGCGCGCTCCTGTTCGACCGCTCCGGCAGCCTCGTCACCGCCGGGCCGACCTGCACCGCGGCACAGTCCATCCGCGCGGTCGAGGCGCTCGACGGCTACCGGGTCGCCAACGGGCTCTGATCCGCGGCCAGCCCTGATCCCGGCACAGGACGGCCATGTTGCGGCGCAGCATTGCGATTGCGGCGACGGAATTGGTATCCCCGCCCGTGAAAGCCCCGAATGAAGTCCGTCACGAAAGCCCCGACCACATGATCCATCCCCCCGAAACGCGGAGCGGCCGGCCGCTCCGCGCCGCCGCCGCCGTTGCTGCCCTTCTCGCCCTTCTCGGCGCCGGGGGCGCGGCCGCGCAGGGCATGGCGGGTCCGGGCATGGGGCCGGCGCAGGTCGGGGTCGTGACTGTGCAGGCCGAACAGGTGCCCTACACCTCGACCGTTCCGGGCCGCGCCGTCGCCTACGAGGAGGTGGACATCCGCCCCCGCGTCAGCGGCGCGATATCCGAGATCGTCTACACCCCCGGCACCGCCATCGCCGCGGGCGACGTGCTGTTCCGGATCGAAAGCGAGACCTACGCCGCCGATGTCGCCGCCGCCGAGGCCGAGGTCGCCCGCGCCGAGGCCGCGGTGTCGAGCGCCGAGGCGACCCGGTCGCGCTACGAACGGCTGGAAGGCACCGGCGTCACGGTGGAGGACGTGGAAAGCGCCCGTGTGGCTGTGTTGCAGGCGCAGGCCGACCTGAGCGCCGCGAACGCCGCGCTCCAGGCCGCGCGGCTCGATCTCGACCGGACCGAGATCGTGAGCCCGATCGCAGGTTACGCGGCGCTGCCCGAGGTCTCGGTCGGCGCGCTCGTGACCGCGAACCAGGCCGACGCGCTGACCACCGTCACCCGGCTCGACCCGATCTACGTCGACGTGGAGGAATCGAGCCGCCGCATCGGCGACGTGCGCCGCCGGATCGACGCGGGCTCCATCGCGCCGGGCGAGACGCTCGGGATCTCGCTGGTGCTGGAAACCGGCGAGACCTATTCCGGAGAGGGCGAGATGGTGTCGCCCGGCACCAGCGTCAGCCCGACCACCGGGACCATCGCGATCCGGATCCGCTTCGACAACCCCGACCGGCGCATCATCCCGGGCCAGTTCCTGCGGGTGGAAGTCGTGCTCGGCTCGGTCGAGGCGGTGCTGGTGCCGCAGGGCGCGACCTCGCGCGCGTCGGACGGCAGCCTGACCGCCTTCGTCGCGGTCGACGGGCGGGCGGAGCAGCGGGTGCTGGCCGAGGATGGCAGCTACCGCAACGGCTGGATCGTCACCGGCGGGATCGAGGCCGGCGAGGCGCTGATCGTGGACGGCCTGTCGAACCTGCGGGACGGTGCGGAAATCGCCCCAGTCGCCGTCGCGATCTCGGCCGACGGCGTGGTGACGGAGGCGGGCGACATGGACGGCGCGCCACCGCCCGGGGACGGCGGGGTCCCGGCCGCGGACGGGAACTGACCGGATGGGCCGCTTCTTCATCGCGCGCCCGGTCTTTGCCTGGGTGCTGGCGCTCCTGACCATGCTGGCGGGGGCCTGGGCGATCCTCGTCCTGCCGGTGTCGCAGTATCCCGACATCGCGCCGACCACGGTGCGGGTGTCGGCCAGCTATCCCGGCGCCACCGCGACCGCGGTCGAGAACTCGGTGACGCGGGAACTCGAGGACGCGATGACCGGGCTCGAGGGCCTGCTCTACATGACCTCGCAGTCGCGGCAGGGCTCGTCCTCCATCTCGCTCGTGTTCGACGACAGCGAGGACCCGGTCGATGCGCAGAACACGGTGCAGTCGCGGGTCAGCCAGGTCGAACGGCGGCTGCCCTCGGCGGTGCAGAGCCAGGGGGTCAACGTCTCGCGCTCGACCTCCTCGATCCTGCTCGTGGGGGCGCTGGTGGCGACCTCCGGCGATTACACCACGCTCGAACTCGGCGACCTGCTGGCGGAACTGGTCGAGGGCCCGGTGCAGCGGACCGAGGGCGTCGGCGGCATCAACTCCTTCGGATCGGGCTACGCGCTCCGGATCTGGCTCGACCCGCTGTCGCTCGCGCGCTACCAGCTTACCCCCGGCGACGTGGTGACGGCGGTGCAGAACCAGAACACCACGGTCTCGGTCGGCTCGCTCGGCGCGCAGCCCACGGTCGAGGGGCAGCAGTTCACCGCGACCATCACCGCGCAAAGCCAGCTGTCCGGCGTCGACGAGTTCGAACGCATCCTGCTCCGCTCGTCCGAGGACGGCGGCGCGGTCCGGCTCGGCGACGTGGCACGGATCGAGATCGGGCAGGAAAGCTACGGCGGCGGGTCGCGGTTCAACGGCAGCCCGGCGGCGGGCTTCGGCGTGAACCTCGAAACCGGCGCCAACGCCGTCGACACCGCCGCCGCCGTGCGGGCCACGCTCGCCAGCCTCGAACCCTCGCTGCCGGAGGGGCTGGAGTTCCAGATCGCCTACGACACCTCGCCCTTCGTGGAATTGTCGATCGAGCAGGTCTACCACACGCTCGGCGAGGCCATCGTCCTGGTGTTCCTCGTGCTCGTCGTGTTCCTGCAAAGCTGGCGGGCGACGCTGATCCCGCTGATCGCGGTACCGGTGGTGCTGCTCGGCACCTTCGCCGCGCTCTACGCGACCGGGTTCTCGATCAACACGCTGACCATGTTCGCGATGGTGCTGGCCGTGGGTCTCCTGGTCGACGACGCCATCGTGGTGGTGGAGAACGTGGAGCGCCTGATGGAGGAAGAGGGGCTGTCCGCGCGCGAGGCCACGGCCAAGAGCATGGGCCAGATCACCTCGGCGCTGCTCGGCATCAACGTGGTGCTGGCGGCGGTGTTCCTGCCGATGGCCTTCTTCGGCGGATCGACGGGCGTGATCTACCGCCAGTTCTCGGTCACGATGGTCGCGGCGATGTCGCTGTCGCTGGTGATGGCGCTGGTCCTGTCGCCGCCGATGTCCGCGCGGCTCCTGCGGCCGAAACCGGCGGTCGCCCGCTTTGCCCCGGCGCGCTGGTTCAACACCGGGATGGACCGGTTCCGGGCGGGCTACGGCGGCGGGGTGCGGCAACTCCTGCGCGCGCCGCTCGTCGCGCTCCTGCTCCTTGGGGCGATCCTGTTCGGCGCCTGGACGGTCTTCGACCGGCTGCCGTCCTCCTTCATCCCGACCGAGGACCAGGGCGTGCTGATGACGATGGTCTCGCTGCCCGAGGGTGCGACGGCGGCGCAGACGCTGGCGACGGTGGAACGGGTCGAGGCGCATTTCCGCGACGCCGAGCCCGAGGCCGTCGCCTCCACCTTCGCCGCGCTCGGCTTCGGTTTCGGCGGATCGGGCCAGAACAACGCGATGGTCTTCGTCCGGCTCGCCGATTTCGAGGACCGGGAGGGCGACGCGACGATGACCGCCGCCGCCGTGGCGGGCCGCGCCAATGCCGCCTTCGCCGGGATCCGCGCGGGCCAGGTCTTCGTGATGCAGCCTCCGGCGATCATGGGGCTCGGCAATACCGGCGGCTTCTCGATGTACCTCGTCGACCAGGGCGGGGGCGGCACCGACGCGCTGATCGCCGCGGCGGGCGAACTGGAGGCGCTGGCCGCGACCGACGAACGGGTGACCAACATCCGCGTCGGCGGCACCGATCTCGACGCCGCGCTGCGCATCGACATCGACCAGGAGAAGGCGGAGAGCTTCGGCGTCTCGCTGGTCTCGGTGAACTCGATGCTGTCGGTGATCTTCTCGGGATCCGAGGTCAACGACTTCGTGCTCGGCAACTCCCTCAGGCCCGTGATCGTGCAGGCGGACGCGGAATACCGGATGCAGCCCGAGGACATCCTGTCGTGGTACGCGGTCAACGCCTCGGGCGAGACGGTGCCGTTCTCGGCCTTCATGGAAACCTCGTGGGAACCGGTCGCGCCGACTCTGCAACGCTACGGCGGAACCTCGGCGCTGGAGATCTCGGGCGCGGCCGGGCAGGGGGTCAGTTCCGGCGACGCCATCGCCGCGATGGAGGATCTCGTGTCCCGGATCGACGGCGGCTACGGCGTCGCCTGGACCGGGATCAGCTACCAGGAACAGCAGTCGGGCGCGCAGGCCCCGCTTCTGTACGGGATCTCGGCGCTGGTGATCTTCCTCGCCCTTGCCGCGCTCTACGAAAGCTGGACCATCCCCTTCGCGGTCATGCTGGCGGTGCCCGTGGGCGTCCTCGGTGCGCTGGCGGCGGCGTGGGTGTTCGGGCAGTCGAACGACGTCTACTTCAAGGTCGGGATGCTGACGACCATCGGCCTCGCGGCGCGGAACGCGATCCTGATCGTGGAATTCGCCGAGGAACTGAGGCGCGAGGGAAGGCGCATCGCCGAGGCCGCGATCGAGGCCGCGCGGCTGCGCCTCAGGCCGATCCTGATGACCGCGCTGACCTTCATCCTCGGCGTCCTGCCGCTGGCGACGGCGACCGGGGCCGGGGCCGCGTCGCAGAACGCCATCGGCATCGGGGTGATCGGCGGCATGGTCGCCTCCACCTTCATCGGCATCTTCCTCGTGCCCGCGCTCTACGTCCTCATCATGCGAGTATTCCGGGGCCGCGGGGCTCAGAACGCCGAGGGGTAGAGCCCGCCGTCGACGAGGATGTTCTGCCCGGTCAGGTAACCCGCGCGCGCGGCGCAGAGCATGGCGCAGGCATGGGCGAATTCCGCCGGCGTTCCGAAGCGTCCGGCGGGGATCGCGGCCTCCTGCCGGGCGCGTTCCGCGGCCGCGTCGCCGTCGCCCGCCTGCGCGGCCACCACCGCCTCCAGCCGGCCGGTGGCGATCTTGCCGGGCAGGAGGTTGTTCACGGTCACGTTCCGCCCCGCGTATTGCCGCGCGACACCGGCGAGGAAGGCCGTCAGCCCCGCCCTTGCGCCTGACGACAGGTCGAGCCCCGCAAGCGGCAGCAGCACCGAGACCGAGGTGATGTTCACGATCCGCCCGAAGCCGCGGTCCGCCATCCCCGGCAGCACGGCGCGGATCAGCGCGAGCGGCGCGACCATGTTCGCCTCCAGCCCCGCCCGGATCGCCGCGTCGTCGAGATCGCGGAAATCGCGTGGTGGCGGCCCGCCGTTGTTCGTCACCAGGATGTCGGGGTCGGGGCAGGCGGCCAGCAGCGCGGCCCGCCCCGCCCCGGTGCCGAGATCGGCAGCGACATGCCGGACCGATCCGCCGGTCTCGTCCCGCAACCGCTCGGCGGCCGCTTCCAGGCGGCGCTCGTCGCGGCCGTTCAGCACCACCTCCGCGCCCTCGCGCGCCAGTTCCGCCGCGCAGGCAAGGCCGAGCCCCGCGCTCGATGCCGCGACGACGGCCCGTTTTTCCGTCAGTCCCAGGTCCATCCCGTTTCTCCCTCCCGCGCCGGAAATAGGCGTTTGAATTGTATTGAGTTCGATGTTACTGAATTCGATGTGAGCGGCAAGCGGAGGAGCGCGGCGCTCGCAGGGGAGGACTGCATGAACCACGAGACGATCGCGGATCCGCGAACGATCGCCGAGGCGTTGCGCGACGGCAACCTGGCCCAGGCGCTCTACGACGAGGGCGCGGTCATCATGGAAGACGTGCTGCTGACGCTGCACGGCGACGCGCACCGCAAGCGCCGGCTGCTCGAATTCGGCGTGTTCCGGCGGAACTTCTTCAAGCATTACGAGACCGAGATCTTCGTCCCCACGCTGGAACAGTCCATCGCCGGGGATCTCGCCGCCGGGCGGGCCGAGCTCGTCGACCTCAGCTACCGTGTCACCATGAACCTGACCGCCGACTTCGCCGGGATCGACCGGCCCGAGGGCACGCGCGAAGAGACGCTGAACCTGCTGCACCTGGTCGAGACGTTTTCCCAGGGCGCGACGCTGATCCATTCGACCCGCGACAAGGACGAGGTGCGGGGCGAGGTGCGCGCGGCGCTGGAACGGTTCGACCCGCTGTTCCTCGCGCCGTCGGTCGCGCGCCGCCGGGCGCTCCTGGCCGAGGTCGAGGCGGGCATCCGGCCCGAGGAGGACCTGCCGCGCGACGTGCTGACGGTGATCCTGCGCTCCGGCGACCCCGAGGAATTCACCCCCGACATGCTCCGCCGCGAAGTGGCGTTCTATCTCCAGGCGGGCGCGCACTCGACGGCGAATTCCACCGTCCATGCCTTCCACGACCTGACCGAGTGGGGCCGCGCGCATCCCGTCGACAAGGCGCGGATGCGGTCCGACCCGATCTTCCTGCAACGCTGCGTCCACGAAAGCCTGCGCCTGCACCCGGCAAGCCCGGTGTCGATGCGCAAGGCGATCTGCCCGCACGCGCTGGCGAACGGGCACCGGATGGAGGAGGGCGATCTCGTCTCGCTCGATCTCTACCGTGCGAACCGGGATCCTGCGATCTTCGGGGCCGACGCGGACAGCTTCAACCCGCACCGCACGATCCCCGTGGGGCAGAACCCGTTCGGCTTCACCTTCGGGATCGGCACCCATTCCTGCCTCGGGCGCGATCTCGACGGCGGCGTGGTGCCGAAGGCCGACGCCGATCCCGAGACCCACCAGTATGGCATCGTCACCCGGCTCGTGCGGCGGCTGATGTCCGAGGGCGCGCGCCCGGACCCGGACGATCCAGCGACCGAGGCCGCGCATACCGCACGGCCGAACTGGGGCCGCTACCCGGTGATCTTCGACCCGGCAGAGGCATGGACATGACACGACAGGTAATCGTCACCGGCGGCGCAGGCGACATCGGCCGCGCCATCGCCGCCCGCTTCGCCGCCGACGGCGCGCGCGTGGGCCTGATGGATATCGGCTCCGACCGGCTGGAGGCCGCGGCGGCGGAGATCGGCGGCGTCGCGCTGCCCGTGGACGTGACCGACGAGGCCTCGATCGAGGCCGGGCTCGACGCCTTCGCCAAAACCCCCAATGTCATGGTCTGCAACGCCGGGATCGGCCGCTTCGGCCCGCTGGAGGACATGGCGGCGGGGGATTTCGCGGCCGTCCTGAACGTCAACCTGCTCGGCGCCTTCCTGTCGGCACGGGCGGCGGGCCGCAGGATGCTCGCGGCCGGTTCGGGCAACATCGTCACCGTCACCTCGATCAACGCGCTTACGCCGGGGCCGGGGGCCGGGGCCTACCCGGCGGCCAAGGCGGGGCTCGCGGCACTGACGACGCAGATGGCGCTGGAATGGGGGCCGAAGGGGCTTCGCGTCAACGCGGTCGCGCCGGGCTTCATCGACGCCGGCATGTCATCGCCCTTCTTCGCCGACGCCCGCATCCGGTCCCTGCGCGAGAACGCGGTGCCGAGCCGACGCCTCGGCCGGGCCGAGGACATCGCGGAGGCGGTGCATTTCCTCGCCTCCGATGCCGCGTCCTACGTCAACGGGCAACAGCTCGTGGTCGACGGCGCAGTCGCGTCCAGCCTGCTCTGCCAGTTGCCGCGGAGCGCGTCGTGACCCGGAACCTGGTCCTGTCGGGCGGCATCTTCCATCCCTTCGCGGAGACTTCGGCGATGCTCGCCGCGATCCTCGCGGAGCACGGCATCGAGAGCGAGGTCGTCGCGGTGAAGGACGGTCTGGCTCGGCTCGCGGGCGGCGAGATGCCCGACATGCTGACCTTCAACTGCCTTGCGTGGGGCATGTACCAGAACGCGAAGTACGAACCCTACCGCGCTGAATTCGCACATGAAACCAGCGAAGCGGAACGCGCCGCCCTGCGCGAACACGTCGCGACCGGCAAACCGCTTCTCGCGATGCACGCGGCGCCGATCTGCTTCGACGACTGGCCCGACTGGGGCGACCTGATCGGCGCGCGCTGGATCTGGGGGCAGTCAGGGCATCCCGCGCCAGGCCCGGTCTCCGTCGACGGGCCGGAGGGACGGTTCGACATCGTGGACGAGCTTTACTGCGGCCTCGACATCGCCGCCGACGCGGAGGTTCTCGCCACCGCGCGCGCCGAGGTCGTCGCGGAGCCGCAGCCGATCCTCCTGCGCCGGTCGACCGGCGGGGCCCGGGTGATCTTCGACGCCCTCGGCCACGACGAACGCAGCTTCGCCACCGCGGGCCACCGGGCCATCCTTGCGGCGTCGGCGCGCTGGCTGACGGGACAGGACGCGAGGGTGACGGCATGAGCATGAACGGACGGTCGATCCTGGTGACGGGCGGCGGATCGGGGCTTGGCGAGGGCATCGCGCGGCACCTCTGCGATCTCGGCGCGAAGGTCACGATCACCGGGCGCAGGGCGGAAAAGCTCGATGCCGTCGCGGGCGACATCGGCCCGGCCTGCCACGCCGTCGCGGGCGACATCACCGTGGATGCCGACCGCCGCGCGATGATCGCGGGCGCTGTCGAACATGGCGGGCACCTCGACGGGCTCGTAAACACCGCGGCCAACATGCTGAACGGCCCGATCACGTCGCTGGAGGCGGAGAAGATCCTCGACGTCTTCAACGCGAACGTCGTCGCCGGCATGGCCCTGACCGGCCTCGCCGCGCCCGAGATGGAGGCCGCTGGCGGCGGCGCGGTGCTGTTCTTCGGGTCGGTCCACACCCGCCGGTCCTATCCCGGCGCCTCGCCCTACGCCGCGACCAAGGGCGCGGTGGAGGTGCTGGCCCGCGTGCTGGCCGCCGAGCTCGGGCCGAAGGGCATCCGCGTCAACTGCCTGATCCCCGGCGCCGTGCCGACGGAGCTGAACGTGCGCGCCGGGCTCTACGACGCCGAGGCGTCCCGCAAGCGGCTGGAGGGCATGATCGAGGACCACCCGATGGGCCGGATCGGCACGCCCTTCGACATCGCCGAGGCGGCCGCGCACCTGCTGACGGCGGAATGGACGACCGGGGCATCGCTCGTCGTCGACGGCGGCCTCGCGCTCGGCGTGACCTACAAGTGAGGGGCAAGCGATGATCGTCGAACAGCGCACCTACCGCTTCAGGCCGGGCCAGGTCCCGGCGTTCATGAAACTCTACGAGGCCGGGCCGCTCGCGCTGCAACGGCGCATCCTCGGCAACCTCCTCGGCTACTACGTCACCGAACTCGGGACGCTGAACCAGACCGTGCATCTCTGGGGTTACGACAGCCTCGACGACCGCGCCGCACGGCGCGCGCGCCTGATGGAGGAGCCCGAGTGGCGCGCCTTCCTCGCCGAGATCCTGCCGATGCTGGAGACGCAGGAAAGCCAGATCCTCGTTCCGACCGGCTTTTCCCCGGTTCCGCCCGCGCCGGGGAGCGAAAACGCGTGATAGATAATATCGACAATGATAGAAAAATCCGGAGGGAGGACAGATCGATGCCAGCGGAACGCCTGACAGCGCCGGCGGCCGTGCCGCCTGCTCCGTGCCGGGGCGGATCGCGGCCATGATCGCGCAGCAGCTTCTCAACGGGCTGATCGTGGGCGGGGTCTACGCGCTGTTCGCGCTCGGCTTCACGCTCGTCTTCGGCATCCAGAAGATCCTGAACCTCGCCCACGGGGCGATCTTCACGGTCGGCGCCTTCGTCTCGTGGTACGTCGTCTCGCTCGGCCTGCCGCTCCTTCTCGGCATCCTCGCCTCGATCGTCGTCTGCGGGCTCCTGTCGATGCTGGTGGAGTTCGTCTGCTTCAGCCGCCTGCGCAAGACCGGCGACGAGGAATTCGGCGCGATCATCTCGTCGATCGGCGCGGGGCTCGTCATCATGACGGTGGTGCAGCGGCTGTCGAACACCCGCGTCCTGCGCTTCCCGTTCGAAACCTTCCCGGTCCGCATCTACGAATTCGCGGGGCTGCGCATCACGCTCCTGCAACTGTTCATGGTCGGCTGCGCGGCGCTCCTGGTGCTCGCGCTCTACATCCTGATCTACCGCACCTCCTTCGGCCGCCGGATCCGCGCGGTGACGGACAACGAACGCGCCTCGACGCTGGTTGCGATCAACCCGAACGCGACCTACCGGCAGGTCTACTTCATCTCGGGCGCGCTCGCGGGCGTGGCCGGCGTGCTGGTCGGCCTCGCCTTCAGCTCGATCCACTTCGCGATGGGCGAGCCCTACCTGCTGTTCGCCTTCGTCATCGTGATCCTCGGCGGGCTCGGCTCGATCCTCGGCGCGACCATCGCGGCGCTCCTGTTCGGGATGATGCAGACGCTCACCATCGCGTTCCTGCCCTCGGGGCTGACCAACACGATCATCTTCCTCGCGCTCTTCCTGATCCTCATGGTCCGTCCGAACGGCCTGTTCGGCAAGGAAGCGGCGGGCGCGCTCAGGGGGCGCAGATGAGCGACTTCATCTTCAACTACATCCCGGTCTTCGACCTGTTCCTGCTGCACCTGGGCTTCGCCTTCAGCCAGTACATCGCGCTGCGGTCCGGCGTGTTCTCGCTGGCGACGGCGGCCTTCGCGGGGATCGGGGCCTATACCGCGGGCATCCTGTCGGTGAAGCTCGGCCTGCCGTCCCCCGTGGGCATCGCGGCGGGCGTCGTGCTCGGCACCGCGGCGGCGCTGTTCCTGTCGCTGCCGCTGTCGAAGCTGCGCGGCGTCTACCAGGCAATCGCGACCGTCGCCTTCGTGCAGATCGTCGTGTCGCTCAACATCTACCTCGAAGGGCTGACCGGCGGGGCGATGGGGCTGAACGGCATCCCGCACACGGTCGGAACCCCGGTCCTGTTCGTCGCCGCGGCGGGCGTCGCCTACATGATGTGGGCGATCAACCGCACCCGGCTCGGCCGCACCTTCGACGTGATCCGCGAGGACGAGGCGGTGGCGGTGTCGCTCGGCGTGCCGATGGCGCGCTACCAGACGCTCGGCTTCGCGCTCTCGGGCGGGATCGCGGGGCTGTTCGGCGGGCTGGAGGCGCACCACACCTACGCGCTCGAACCCAACCAGTTCGGCTTCACCTTCCTGATCGCGATCCTCAGCTACGTCGTGCTCGGCGGCCGCAGTTCCGTGCTCGGGCCGATCGTCGGCACCGCCGTCCTGATCGCCCTGCCGGAAATCGCCCGCCCGCTCGACGAGAACCGGGTGCTGGTCTACGGGCTGCTGCTGATCCTCGTCATCAACTTCCTGCCGCGCGGCATCGCGGATACCGCCATCGACCGGCTGCGCCTGCGCCGGGTCGCGCGGTCGGGCAGCGCGCCGGCCAAGGCCGGCAAGGCGGTGGAGACATGACCGAACTCGTGCTGGAAAACGTCGGCAAGACCTTCGGCGGCGTGGTCGCGTCCGAGAACGTGAACATCCGCGTGCCGGCGGGCCGGATCACCGGCCTGATCGGCCCGAACGGAGCCGGCAAGACCACCATCGTCAACATGATCACCGGGATGCTCGCGCTGTCCTCGGGCCGGATCACCTTCGGCGACACCGACCTGACCACGATGATGCCGCACCGCATCGCCGAGGCCGGGCTGGCGCGCACGTTCCAGAACATCCGGCTCCTGAAGGATGCCAGCATCCTCGAGAACGTGATGATCGGCTTCCACATGGCCGAGCGGTCGACGCTCCTGTCGGCGCTCTTCCGGCTGCCCGGCGCGGCGAAAGAAACCCGCGACACCCGCGCCGCGGCGATGGCGCTCCTGGACCGCTTCGGCATGACCCACCTGCGCGATCACCCGGCGGGCTCGCTGTCCTACGGCCACCAGCGGCGGGTGGAGATGATGCGCGCGCTCGCCGCCGACCCTCAGCTCCTCCTGCTCGACGAGCCGGTGGCCGGGATGAACGAGGCAGAATCCGCCGAACTCGCCCGCATCTTCCGCGAGCTCACCGACGAGGGCCGGGCGATCCTGCTGATCGAGCACGACATGCGCTTCGTCACCGACCTCTGCCACCACGTCTACGTCCTGGACGGCGGCAAGGTGATCTCCGAGGGCAGGCCCGCCGACGTGCTGGCCGATCCCGTCGTCGTCACCGCCTATCTCGGGGAGAGCATAGATGCTGCTTGAGGTCCGCGACCTTGCCGTAAACTACAGCGGCATCCAGGCCGTCCGGGGCGTGTCGCTGGACATCGCCGAAGGCGAGATGGTCGCGCTGATCGGCGCGAACGGGGCGGGGAAATCCAGCCTGATCAACGCGCTCAGCGGCGTCGTTCGCGCGGCCTCCGGCACGGTGACCTTCGAGGGGGCGGAGATCCAGCGGATGTCGCCCTGGTCGATCTCGGCCCGCGGCCTGATCCAGGTGCCCGAGGGGCGGCTCGTGTTCTCGGCGCTGTCGGTGGAGGAGAACCTGCTGCTCGGCGCGACCGCCGCGAAGGGCCGCAAGGCGCAGTTCGGTCTGGCGGAGGTCTACGACCTGTTCCCGATCCTGAAGGAACGCCGGAACCAGCTTGCCGGATCGCTCTCGGGCGGGCAGCAGCAGATGCTCGCCATCGGTCGCGGCCTGATGAGCGGCCCGCGGCTCCTGCTGCTCGACGAACCGAGCCTCGGGCTCGCGCCGGTGATCGTCAGCCAGGTCTTCCGCGCGCTGATGGAACTGCGCGCGCAGGGGCTGACCACGCTGCTCGTGGAACAGAACGCCAATCTCGCGCTCTCGGTCTCGGACCGGGCCTACATGATGGAACAGGGCCGGATCGTGCACCAGGGGCCGAGCCGGCAGATGGCCGAGGACCCGGACATCATCGCGCTCTACATGGGCCAGACCGCCTGAACCCAGGCACCTGGCCCGCCGCTCGAAGCCAACAGGGAGGAACATGATGGCATTCGATTACAGGACCCCGGGCGCGGCCGCGCTCGCGGCGCTTCTCGCCACCACCGCCGCGCCGGCGATGGCCGAGGAGGTCAATATCGGCGTGATCCTGTCCCAGTCCGGCAACTACGCCTTCGTCGGCGTGCCGGTGGTCAACGGGATGCGGCTCGCCTACGACGAGATCGTCGAGGCCGGCGGCTTCGGCGACAACACGGTGAACTTCGAGTACGAGGACAACCGCTCCGACCGGGCCGAGGCGGTCACGCTCGTCGGCCGCTTCGCCCGCGACGCCGACTACGACATGATCGTCGGCCCGATCGCCACCTCCGAGGCGATGGCCACCGCGCCGATCGCGAACGAGATGGAAATCCCGATGTTCACCACCGCGACGTCGCCGGACGTGCTGGCGATCGGGGAGTGGATCTTCAAGTCGACCGAGACCGCGGACGCCTACATGGAACCCGTCGCGCTCTACGTCGCGAACGAACTGCAGCCCGAAAGCTGCTTCGTCGTCGGCATCCGCGACAACGAGGGCTACGTCACGCAGCGCCGGATCGTCACCGACCTGCTGTCCTCGAACGGGGTCGAGATCGCGGCCGAGGAGACCATCCTCTCGACCGACGTGGACTTCACCGCGCTGTCGACGACCATCGTCAACACCGCCGCGCCCTGCCTGTTCGTGACCGCGCCGCCGGAAACCGCGGCCAACGTCATCATCCAGGCCCGCCAGGCCGGGATGGACCCCGAAACCATCCTTCTCGGTGACAGCGGCATGGGGTCGCAGCAGTTCATGGATGCCGGCGGATCCGCCGTCGACGGCGCCTATTTCCCGGCCAGCTTCGTGATCGACGCCACCGAGATGAGCCGCCAGTTCGCCGCGGATTACGAGGAAGCCTACGGCAACCCGCCCGACATCTGGGCCGCGACCGGCTACACGATGATGTACGTCGTCGCCAACGCCGTCGCCAACGCCGAGGAGATCAGCCGGGAGGACCTGCGCGCCGCGATGGCCGCCACCTCGGATATCCCGGTGGTCATGGGGCAGGGCAGCCTCAGCTTCGACGAGAACCGCGTGCCGCACATGGGCGGCGTCGTGATGCGGATCTCCGACGGGACCTGGGTCGCCCCCGAGTGAGCCCCTCCGCGGCCGCCGGATCCCTGCCGGCGGCCGCAACCTCAGACGTCGATCGTCGGCGGGATGCTTTCGTAAAGCCGCTTGAGATAGGACTTGAACTGCTCAAGCTCCGGCGCGGAAAAGCCTTTCAGGACAGCATCGTAGGTGTTGAGGCTCATCTGCTCGCACCGCTCCGCCATCTCGCGCCCCAGGTCGGTCAGCGTGACCTCGACGGTGCGGTTGTCGACCTCGGACCGGGTCCGCTTGAGATAGCCCTTGCGCTCCATCCGCTTGACCTGGTGGCTGATCGTGGATTGCGGCAGCACCATCAGGTCCACCAGTTCCCCGACCCGCAGCCGCTGGTGCTGTCGCAGCGCCACCAGGATGCGCGAGGAATAGAGGTCGATGTCGAACCGCCCGAAGGCCGGGTTGCAGGCGAGCGCGAGCTTGGCGTTGATCCGGTGGACGAGGAACGTCGCGCGCTCCTCCAGCGGCACGGAATTCTCCCGCGGCATCCCGCCGCCCGCTCCGGTATTGGCTCCGTCCATCGTCCTGCTCCCTGCCAAAGCCCCTGGATTCCTCTAACCGATTGTATCGAGAAAGTTTAGCGTTGATTATTATCAATCACGATGATAACGATTTCGATATAAATTCCCCGGTGGAGGGCCGGGGCAGGGGAGGACTGCCAGCGATGACCGGGATCCGCGACGCGCGCGTGATCGACGTCCACGCCCACGTGGTGCTGGAAGAGACCATGGGCGCGGCGGGCGAATACGGGCCCGAGATCGGCGCGGCCGATGACGGCACGCCGTGGTTCCGCATCGGCGACTACCGCCTGAACGGCGTGCGCTACCGCGGCGGCCCCTTCATCGACTTCGACGCGCGGCTCGCGCAGATGGACCGGATGGGGATCGACGCGCAGGTGCTGTCGCCCAACCCGCTGACCTACTTCGCCCATATCGAACCCGCCGCCGCGGCGGTGTTCGCGCGCCGCCACAACGACGCGCTCGCCGGGCACCTCGCGGGGCATGACCGGCTGGTCGGGCTGGCGCAGGTGCCGGTGCAGGACATCACCGCCGCGTGCGAGGAGCTGCGGCGGTCGGTGACCGATCTCGGCCTGAAGGGCGCGATGATCTCCACCGATGGCGTCCGCCGCCTGCACGACCCGGCGATGGACCCGCTCTACGAGACCTTCACCGCGCTCGACGTGCCGCTCTTCATCCATCCCGGCCCGGCCGGGATCGACGGGCCGAAGGGCGACCCGGCGCTCGACGCGTTCGAGCTCGACGTGGTGCTCGGCTTCGCGGCGCAGGAGACGCTGGCCGTCGCCTCGCTGATCTTCGGCGGCGTGCTCGACCGGCACCCCGACCTGGACATCTGCCTCAGCCATGGCGGCGGGGCCTCTGCCTACCTGATCGGCCGGATGCGGCGGGCGACGCAGAAACGCGCCTGGGTGCCCGACAGCCTGCGCCCCGACGGCGCGCTGGAACAGGCCTACGCGCGGCTCTGGATGGACGACCACCTGAACAGCGACCGGTCGCGGGCCCTGCTGGAAGAGGTGCACGGGCCGGACCGGCTGGTGTTCGGAACGAATTTCGCGGGATGGGACGCCCCCGACGCGGCGGGCCCGGTGGACGTGCCGCCGGCCTATGCCGACAATGCGCGGCGGCTCCTGCGGCTGACATGAGGAGGGAAGGATGACCAAGGACCTGGTGATCGAGAACGGCTACGTCATCGACGGCACCGGCGCGGAGCCGTGGATCGGTTCGGTCCTGGTGCGCCACGGCAAGGTGGCCGCGGTGAAGGCCGAGGCCGATGCCCAGGCCGCGCCCGACGCGCGGCGGGTCGATGCCTCGGGCCAGACCGTCATGCCCGGCCTGATCGACGCCCACTGCCACCTCGCCTTCGACGATGCCGCGTCGAACAACGAGATCTTCCACCAGCGCCGCAACGCCCTGTCGGCGCTCGTGGCCAGCTACAACGCGCGAAAGCTCCTGCGCGCGGGTGTGACCGGGTTCAACGACCCGGATTCGACCTTCGAGAACATGATCGACCTGCGCGACGCGATCGAGGCCAACATCGTCGAGGGCCCGCGCATGTCCTGCGGCGCCTACGCGCTCATCACCGGGGTCGGCGGCACCGCCGGGCGGCTGATCGGGGACGAGGGCATCACCGGCTACTACAAGGTCGTCTCGACGAAGGACGAGATCGTGACCGAGGTGCGCCGGCAGGTGAAGATGGGCGCGGACTGGATCAAGGTCCACGTCACCGGCATCGTTCCCCGGCAGGCGCACCGGGGCGAGCTCTGCGTCTGGACGCTCGATGAGCTGAAGCTGATCTGCGACACCGCGCACGAACTGCACACGCCGGTCATGGGCCATTGCCGGGGCGGCGAGGCGACGCGGCGGGCGGCCGTCGCGGGCTTCGACATGATCTTCCACGCCACCGCGATGAACGACGAGGCGCTGCAGGCGCTGGCCGACCGCAAGGTGCCGGTCGCGCCTGCCCTGACGCTCCAGGCCAACATGGTCGATTTCGGCGAGGCGCTCGGCACGTCCGAGGCGCTGATCTCGATGTTCGAGCGCGAGATCACCGACAGCATCGACACGATGAAGGCCGCCTACAAGGCGGGGGTGCCTCTGCTCTGCGGGTCGGAATCCGGCTTCTCGCTCGTGCCCTACGGCCACTGGCACTACCGCGAGATGGAGGTCTTCGTGAAATACTTCGACCTCACGCCCCTTCAGGCGATCCGCTGCGCCACCGCCGAGAGCGCCTTCTCGATCCGCAAGATGGGCGAGGTCGGAGAGATCACGCCGGGCTACGAGGCCGACATCATCTGCGTGAAGGGCAAGGTCGATAAGGACATCTCGCTCCTCGGCAATCCCGACAACATCACCCGCGTGATGATCGAGGGGGTCGAGAAGGACCTGACCCCGCCGCCCCCGCGCAAGCGCATCCCCGGCTGGCGGCTCAGCGCGATGGGCAAGACGCTGACCCGCGAATTCGCACTCGGCACGGACCGGACGGAAGAGCCGTTCCACGTCGAGGAACTCCACTGAGGACGGAGAAACAGGCATGATCCGCATCACCGTCGAGGACCGCAACGGCGCGGTCTCGGACCACGAGATCAAGGGCGAGGGGCCGCTGATGTTCGCGCTTCGCGACGAGGCTGGCGGCTACGTCGAAGGCATCTGCGGCGGCTGCGCCACCTGCGGCTCGTGCCACGTCTTCATCGCCGAGGAATGGCGCGACCGTCTGCCCGAGATCGGCGACTACGAGGCCGCGATGCTCGACATGCTGGAAAGCTACGACGCCGCGGCCTCGCGCCTGTCCTGCCAGATCGAGGCCGGGCCGGAACTCGACGGGCTGAAGCTGAAGATCGCGCCGGAAGAATAGCAACCCGAGGGAGGGGGAGCCGATGACCGACCACCGCATCACGCGCTACGCCGAGGCCGAGGCCGGGCTGAAGATCCCCGACCTGCACCAGGCGCTCTACGACGCCGACCCGATCTTCCTGCCGCGCACGGTGGTCTGCCTGCACGGCGAGGAACACATCAGGAAGAAGCGCACGGTGATGAGCGTCTTCACCCGCCGCTTCTTCCGCCACTACCAGAACCACGTCTACCCCGAGGGGCTGAAGGAAACGCTGGCGCCTGCCGTGGCCGATGGCGGCGGCGACATGGTGCGCTTCGCCTACCGGGTGCTGGTGAACCTCGTGTCAGATACCGCCGGCCTCGACCGCGACCGCACGCCCGAGGAAACCGACCGCATCCAGGCGCTGATCGGCAAGCTCGGCCACGCGCCGACGATGGGCCAGATGATCGGCGGCGACCGCGACAAGCTGCTCGGCGAGATCAGGGAGGCGCTGGCGGAGTTCGAGCGGGACTTCTACGAGCCCTCCGTCGCCCGTCGGAAGGCGCTGATCGCGAAGGTGGAGGCGGGCGAGGCCGACGAGGCAGACCTGCCGAACGACGTCATCACCGCGATGCTGCGGGCCTATCCCGAGGGCACGCTCGACCACGACGAGCGGGTGAAGGACGCGGCCTTCTTCATCCTCGCGGGTGCCTTCACCACCGCGAACGTGCTGATGAACACGATGCACGAGATCCTCGGCTGGCTCGACCGGCATCCCGATGACCGCGCGAAACTGGTGAACGACCCCGCGCTGTTGCAGAAATTCGTGATGGAGGCGATCCGGCTCCACCCGGCAAGCCCGATCTCCCGCCGCCGCGCGCTGTCGGACCTCGACCTGCCGGACGGGCACACGCTGCCCGAGGGCGCGTTCCTCGCGATGGACCTGAAGGAAGCCAACCGCGACCCCGAGGTGTTCGGCCCCGACGCGGCGGAGTTCAACCCGCACCGCGAACTGCCCGACCGCGTGCCGCTGCACGGCCTGTCCTTCGGCGGGGGCATGCATTCCTGCCTCGGCCGGATGCTCGCGGCGGGCGTTCCCGCGGCGAAGGACGGCAGCCAGGCGCAAAGCGGCGAGACCGAGTGGGGCACGATCCACATGGTCGCGCGGGAGCTTCTGGCGCTCGGCATGGCTCGCGACCCCGACCGGCCCGCGGAGATCGACGAGAGCACCACGCGCAAGCACTTCCGCACCTTCCCCTTCGTCTTCGACCCGGCGCTCGCCGTGACGGAGGCGCCGGTGGAGGCGTGACGCGGCGCGGTGAATAACACCGAATTCGATTGAATCCATATCGAACGATTGTAACGTGGAGCCACGCCGGAATGCGGCCCCGGGGAGGGGGCGGCACCGGCCAGCAGGGAGGAAGACCATGACATTCTCGCATATCGGCGGGGCCGCGGCCGCGCTGGCCATGACCGCCTCGGCGGCACTCGCCCAGGACAGCCACAACTTCAGCGTCGTCGGCACCTGGGGCGTGCTGGCCCACTGGCAGGAACGCGAACAGCCGTTCTGGGACGTGCAACTGCCCGAGGCATCCGGCGGCCGCCTGACCGCCACCGCCCGCCCGCTGACGGAACTGGGCATGGACGGCACCACCGTGATGCGCGAGCTGCGGTCCGGTGCGTTCGACTTCGCCCACGGCGTGTTTCTCTACGTCGCCGGCGACAGCCCGGTGATCGAGGGCGGCGACCTGACCGGCGTGACACCGGACCTCGCCACCTTCCGGCAGGTGATGGAGGTCTACGAGCCGGTGTTGGAAGAGGAGTTCCAGACACTGTTCAACTCCCACATCCTGATGCTCTACGCCTGGCCGCAGACGCACCTCTACTGCAATCTCGGCGAGGACGTGTCGGGCGACGTGGGGCTCGACGCGTTCCAGGGCCTGAACGTCCGCAGCTTCGGCGCCTCGATGGCCGACTTCATCACCGAGACGCTCGACGCGACCCCGGTGGCCGTGGCCTTCGGCGAGGTGCTGCCGTCGCTCGAACGCGGCGCGCTCGACTGCGGCGCCTCCGGCACGCTCTCGGCCTACGCCGCGAGCTGGTACCAGGGCGCGACCCACGACCTGCAGGTGTCGCTCGGCTACACCGCGTCCTTCCTCGCCGTGAACAACGACGTCTGGAACGGGCTGTCCGACGAGGACCGCGCGCTGATCGAGGAACAGGTGGCGATCCTCGAAGAGGAGATGTGGACCGCGACCGAGGCCGACAGCCAGGCGGGGATCGACTGCATGGCCGAAGGGCCCTGCGACGGCGAGCTTGGCCACATGACGCAGGTCACGCTGTCCGATGCGGCGCTGGAGCAGATGCGCGAGACCATCGAGAACGGCGTGCTGACCAACTGGGCCGAACGCTGCGAGGCGCGCTCGCCCGGATGCGTCGACAACTGGAACGCGACCATCGGCCAGCTTCTAGGCTACGAGGCGCGGCTCTGACGAAAGGCGGGCCCCCCGCACCCTCGGGGGGCCATCCGGCATGGCCAGTCTCTACCGCATCCTTCACGGCATCACCCGCGCCAGCGTCTGGATCTTCGGCGCGGGCTACCTGCTGATCGCGCTCGCCACCACGCTCGACGTGGCGATGCGCAACATCTGGGGCCGGTCGCTGCCGGGCGTCTACGAATATTCCGGCTACATCTTCGCCATCGCGACCACCTGGGGCTTCGCCTACGTCCTGTTCGAACGCGCCCATGTGCGGATCGACGTCGCGTACCAGCGGCTCGGGGCGGGGCTTCGCGCCGTGCTCGACCTGCTGTCGCTCGTCGCGATGGGCGCCTTCGCCGCGGTCCTGTGCTACCGCGCCTGGCTGACGCTCGACGACACGCTCCTGTTCAGCGCCACCGCCCGGACGACCCTGCAGACCCCGCTCTGGATCCCGCAGTCCCTGTGGCTGGCCGGGCTGATCTGGTTCCTCGTTTGTCTCGTGTTCATGGCGGTTTACGTCGCGACGCTCATCCTCCGCGGGCGGCTGGCGGAGGTTTCGGCCATCGCGGGGATCCCCCATGTCACGGCGAAGGACGGCGCATGAAGTCCTCGGCCTTCATCGCGGGGCTCGTTCTGCTGATCGCGCTGTCCCTGCCGGTCGCCGCGATCCTCGGCAACCTCGCCGTGGTCATGGACTGGTTCTGGAACGACGGCCGCCTGCAACGCACCTTCGGCGGGTTCCTGTGGGAAAAGTCGAACCAGTACCTGCTCCTGTCGATCCCGCTCTTCGTGCTCCTGGGCGAAATCACCCTGCGGTCCGGGCTCGCGGGCAGGATGTATGCCGCCGTCGCGATGTGGATCGGCTGGCTGCCCGGCGGGCTGATGCACTCGAACATCGGATCCTCCGCCGTCTTCGCCGCCACCTCCGGCTCCTCCGTCGCGACCGCCGCCACCATCGGAACCGTCGCCTACCCGGAGATCGAGCGCCACGGCTACAACGAACCCCTGTTCCTTGGCTCGGTCGCGGCGGGCGGCACGCTCGGTATCCTGATCCCTCCCTCGGTCACGCTGATCGTCTACGGTGTCCTGACCCAGACCTCGGTACCGGAACTCTACCTCGCCGGCGTCATTCCCGGCCTCATCATGGCCGCGCTGTTCTCTGTCATCATCCTGCTGATCTGCCTCGCCCGCCCCGACATGGGCGGAGACCGGCTGGTGTCGACATGGCCCGAACGGCTCTGGGCGCTGAAGGACCTGCTGCCCGCCGGGGTCATCTTCCTCGGCGTCATCGGCTCGATCTACGCGGGGCTGGCGACCCCGACCGAGGCCGCGTCCATCGGCGTCGTCCTCGCGCTGATCCTCGCCGCCCTCAACCGCGCGCTCAGCGCGCGGATGCTGGTCGAATGTTTCGAGGGCACGGTGCGGACGACCTCGATGATCCTGCTCATCATCTTCGCGGCCATGATCCTCAACATCGTCGTCGGCTTCTTCGGCGCGATCCAGGGCGCGAGCCGGCTGATCGGGGAACTCGGGCTTTCGCCGCTGCAACTCATGCTGCTGATCGTGGTGTTCTACCTCGTGATCGGGATGTTCATGGAAACGTTCTCGATGATGCTGACCACCATCGGCATCGTGTTCCCGCTGGTCACCTCGGTCGGCTTCGACCCGGTCTGGTTTGGCGTCATCGTCGTTCTCCTGATGGAAACCGCGCTCATCACCCCGCCGATCGGGGTCAACCTTTTCGTCGTGCAGGGCATCCGCGACCGCGGTGCGCCGTTCCGCGACGTCTGCATCGGCGCGGCACCCTTCGTCGTCGCCATGCTCGGGCTCGTCGCGCTGCTGATCTGGCAGCCGGAAATCGCGACCTGGCTGCCCGACCGGGTCTACGGGAGGTGACGATGGACCTGGAAACCCGCATCGCGCGGCTGGAAGCGCGGGAGGAGATCGGCGAACTCGTGACCCGCTACGCCATCGCTTGCGACGAACACGACATCCCCGCGCTGACGGAGCTTTTTACCGCCGACGCCGTGTTCGACAGCCCCAACGGCACCATGCAGGCGGAGGGCCGCGAGGCGATCATCGCGATGTTCTGCAAGGTGCTCGCCATCCGCGGCCCCGGCTACCACTGGACCCACGACCGGATCGTGCGCTTCGACCGCGGGTCCGAGGATCGCGCCTCGGGCCTCGTGCTCAGCCACGCCGAGACCTCGCCCGGCGGCGTCCACAGCCTCGCCGCGATGAAATACGACGACGAGTACCGACGCGAGGGCGGGCAATGGCGCTTCGCCGCCCGCACGATCCGGTTCCTCTACTACGTCCCCGCCGCCGACTACGACGGCGCGCTCTGCCGGTCGGACAGGGTGGTGGTGGGCGACCGCCGGATGGAGGCCGACTACCCCGAGGGCCTGCCCGCATGGCGCGACTTCGCGGCCCGTTACGTCACCGAACACTGAAGGGAGGGAAGACATGAGACCGATGGAAGAGACCATGGAGCTCGCCCGCCGCGCGGTGAAGCATTACACCGAGCGCACCACCGACCAGGCCGACAGCACCTACGCGCTCGACGTGTCCGCCTATACCGACCCGGCGCGCTACGCCCACGAGGTCGAGAAGGTGTTCAAGGAACTGCCGCTCGCGCTCGCGCTGTCGATCGAGATCGGCGAGCCGAACAGCTACACCGCCACCGAGGTCGTCGGCACGCCCGTCATCGTCACCCGCGACGGCGACGGCAAGGCGCACGCCTTCCTCAATGCCTGCCGCCATCGCGGCGCGCCGGTCTGCGCCAACGGGCGCGGCGAGACGCGGCAGTTCTCCTGCCCCTACCACGCGTGGGTCTACGACACGAAGGGCAAGCTGATCTCGATGTACGGCGGCAAGACCTTCGGCGACATCGACACGGAGAAGATGGGCCTGACGGAACTTCCCTGCGCCGAGAAGGCCGGGATCGTCTGGGTCTGCCTGACGCCGGGCAAGACCTTCGACATCGACGAATGGCTCGGCGATTTCGCCTACGAGCTGGAGACGCTCGACCTCGCCAACTGGTACCTCTACGAACAGCGCGACCTGCCCGGGCCGGGCTGGAAGGTGGCCTGGGACGGCTACCTGGAGGCGTATCACCACAACACGCTCCACGCCGAGACGGTGGGAAAATACACCGTCGGCAACCTCATGCTGCACGACACCTACGGGCCGCACCAGCGCATCGTCTTCGGCCGCAAGTCGCTGAAGGAGATCGCGAAGAAGCCGGAAACCGACTGGGCCGATCCCTCCGAGCACATCCGGCTGATCCACTCGGTGTTCCCGAACACCTCGATCTCGGGCGTCGTCGGCGACCACTGCCTCGTAAGCCAGGTATTCCCGGGCCCCACGCCCGAGACCACCGTCACCCGCCAGTCGATCATGTGCGCGAAAAAGCCCGAGACGAACGCCGAGAAGGACGCGACCGAGGGGTTCAGCCAGATGACGCTGAAGGCCGTGCGGGACGAGGATTACGACATGGGGTTCAAGATCCAGAAGACGCTCCATTCCCGCGCCAACGAGGCCTTCGTCTTCGGCCGCAACGAACCCGCGCTCCAGCACTACCACGACTGCGTCGCGCGTTTCGCGGGCACCTCGGGGTGAGCCATGCCGCGGCCCTGTTCCGGCCCCTGAGGGCCGGGCCGCTGCGGCTGAAGAACCGGATCGCGATGGCGCCGATGACGCGGGAGGAAGCACCCGGCGGCGTGCCGACGCGGGCGATGGCCCGCTACTACGCCCGCCGCGCCGCGGGCGGGACCGGGCTGATCGTCACCGAGGGCTGCGCGCCCGACCTCGCCGGCGCCTTCAGCGACCGGGTCCCGCGGCTCGACAGCGAGGCGGCGCGGGCGGGGTGGGCCGAGGTCGTGCGCGGGGTCAGGGCCCACGGCGCGGCGATCATGCTGCAGCTCTGGCATGTCGGCGCCTTCACGCCCTCGCTGATCGGCATGGCGGACGGGTTCCCGGCCGACATGCGCCGGGTCAGCCCCTCGGGTCTCGCGGCACCCGGCCGACCCTTCGGAGCCGCGATGACGGCGGCGGAGATCGACGCGACCATCGCCGCCTTCGCGGATGCCGCACGCGCCGCCGCCACCCTCGGCTTCGACGGCGCGGAGATCCACGCGGCCCACGGCTACCTTCCCGACCAGTTCTTCTGGCACGGCACCAACCGGCGGTCCGACCGCTACGGCGGCGGCCTCGCGGCCCGCGCGCGCTTCGCGGCGGAGCTCGTCGCGGCGATGAAGGCGGCGGCGGGGCCGGACTTCGCCGTCTCCGCCCGCGTCTCGCAGTGGAAACAGCTCGACTACGCGGCCCGCGTCGCGGACAGCCCCGCGGCGATCGTCGACTGGCTCGGGCCGGTGGCCGAGGCGGGGGCCGACCTTTTCCACGTCTCCACCCGCCGCTTCGCCGAACCGGCGTTCGAGGGATCGGACGCCACGCTGGCGGGCCTCGTGCGGGCGGCCACGGGCCTGCCGGTGATCGCGGTCGGATCGGTCACGCTCGGCACGGATTTCAAGTCGCCGCTCGGCAAGACCCGCGCCGCCGCCGCGCCGGAGCAGGTGGCCCGGATCGTCAAGGGCATCGAGGCGGGCGAATTCGACGTCATCGCCATCGGCCGCGCGCTTCTCGCCAACCCGGATTGGGCGGAGCGGGTCGCGCGGGGCGAGGCCGCGCGCCTGCGCGACTTCGACCGCGCGATGCTCGACGGTCTCGACAACTGGCTCGGCGCAGAGGCCTGATCACCGCGGCCGCTGGCTACCGGGAAGCGGGCGTGATCGCAACAGGTCGAGGAACGTGGCCCCGCGAAAGGCGTGGGGCCATGCGGCGACGGGGAAACTCCGGTTGCGGGGCATGGTGGCGTCATGGGCGAACATGGGAATACTCCTCAAATCAATGCCTACATCTTGCCACGCCCAAGCCGAAGCCTGCGTGAATAAGTCGTTATGATAAAGTGAGCGGCGGCGTGAACAGCGGCGGATCAGTCCCCGTCGCGCGGTTTCCCGGAATGGGTGAAGCCCGGTGACACCAGCCTGCGTTCAGCGGTCAGCGCGTCTTCGGACAGGAACTTCGTCGTGGTCCAGCCGCCATCGACCGCCAGCACCTGCCCGTTGATCCAGCCGGACCTCTCCGACGACAGGAACAGGATCGCCTCGGCCACGTCCTCCACCCGGCCCATCCGGGGCGACGGCGTCATGTCGAGGTTCATGCGGCGGAAACCCTCGTCCTCCAGCCGCTCCTCGGTCATCGGGGTCGGCACCACCCCCGGCGCGACCGCGTTCGACCGGATGCCCGCGGACCCATACTGCGCCGCCATGTGCCGCGTCAGCGCGTCGATCCCGCCCTTGGCCGCCGAATAGGCCCCGCCGCGCAGGCCGCCTACGAGCGCGTAGGTGGAACTGACGTTCACGATGGTCGACCCCGGCCCCATCACCCTCAGCGCCTCCCGGCAGAGCCGGAACGGCGCGCGCAACATCAGTCCCAGGAATCGGTCGAGCGTCGCGTCGTCGGTCTCGTGGACCGGCTTCGGCTTGCCGATGCCCGCGTTGTTCACCAGGTGATGCAGCCCGCCGAAACGCTCCACCGCGAAGTCGACCGCGCGCGCCGGGGCGTCGTCGCCGGTGATGTCGAGCGGCAGGGTGGCGACCATGCCGTCGGGGCAGGCGGCGCGCAGGGCGGCGAGCTTGCCCTCGTCCCGGCCGATCCCGACCACCTCGATCCCGGCGGCGGTGAAGGCCTTCGCCGTGGCGAAACCGATGCCGCTGCCGGCCCCGGTGATGAGCGCGGTTGTCATGGCGTGTCCCCCTGTTTCAGCGGCCGCAGCGGCGCGTCCCCGGCCATCGGGTCGGTCGCGGGCATCAGGCGGGCCAGAAGGTGCGCCTGCTTGACGAAGTGATGCGCATCGGCCTCGGCCGAGAACCCGATCCCGCCGTGGATCTGCACGCAGGCGCGCGCGTTTTCCAGCGCCGCACGCGGGGCCAGCCGGGCCAGCGCCGCGACCTGGAACCCGGCATCCTCCGCGCCGCCCGCAAGCGCCAGCGCCGCGAGGTCGAGTTGCGCCGACACCATCTCGGATCTCAGCGCCATGTCGGCGGCGTGGTGCTTCACCGCTTGGAACGCGCCGATCGGCCTGCCGAACTGGCGGCGGTCCTGCGCGTAGGCGACGGCGAGATCCAGCGTCGCCTCCGCGATCCCCAGAAGCTGCGCCGAGAGGAGGAGCGCCGCAAGATCCGGCAGGCCGGGCAGGTCCACGGTCTGGGCGTGGTCCCGCCATCCGGCCGCGACGCGCGCCAGCGGGATCGTGTGGCCGAGGCCCGGTTCGACCCGCGCCTCCACCCCGCCGAGCGGCAGGAGGCAGGGCGCATCGGCGCCGAGGATCATGGCCAGCCCCTCGCCCGGCGGCCCGAACAGCAGCAATTCCTCCCCGGACGCGAGCGCGGCGAGCACGGGCACGGCGCCGGTGGCGACGGCCTCCGCGGTCGCGCCGTCGCCGGCGTGACGCAGGGCGCGCACGGCGAGCGGCGCGGCGATGGCGCCGGGGGCCAGCAGGTGCCGGCCGAGCAGGACGTGCAGCAACGCCTCGTCGGCGATGGAGAACCCGGCGCCGCCCTCGTCATCCGGCAGCGCGAGCGCGAAGGCGCCGAATTCGGCCAGCGCCGCGAGATCCTCCGCCGCCCCGTCGCGCAGCCGGTCCAGCGGATAGGCCTCGGCAAGCATCGTCCCGGCGGCGTCGAGGATCTGGCGCTGGTCCTCGCTGCGGTTGAGGTCGCAGGTCATCGCCTCACTCCCGCGGCAGGCCGAGGATCCGCTCGGCGATGATGTTGCGCTGGATCTCGGCGGTGCCGCCGGCGATCGTCTCGGAATAGGCTTCGAGGTAGTCGTGGGTCCAGTGCGACTGCGCCAGCGCCTCCGGCCCGAGGATGTCCATCGCCGCGCCGTGAACCCGCTGCGCCAGTTCCGCGAAGGTCAGCCGCATGAGCGAGCCGTCGAACGGCGTGGCCGGGTCGCGGAACAGGGTCCGGTAGGTCATCGCCCGCAGCCCCGCGGCCTCGGCCCTGAGGTCGGCGAGCCGGTCCGCGGTGGCGGAGCCTGGGGCCGCCGCGGCCATCGCGATCAGGTCCTCCACCTTCACCGACAGCTCCATCTGCGTGCCGATGGCGGCGGTCTTGCGTTCGAAGCCGAGCGTCGCCATCGCCACCCGCCAGCCGTCGCCGGGCTGGCCGACGACGTTCGACAGCGGGATGCGGACCTGGTCGTAGAACACCTCCGCGAAATGGGACGCGCCGGCCATGTTCCGGATCGGGCGCACGGTGATCCCGGGCAGCGACATGTCGCAGATCACCCAGGTCAGGCCCTTGTGGCGCGTCGACCCGGGTTCGGTCCGGATCAGCAGTTCCTGAAATTCCGCGATGTCGGCGAAGCTCGACCAGATCTTCTGGCCGGTCACCACGATATCGTCCCCGACGATCTCGCCCCGCGTGGTCAGGGAGGCGAGGTCGGATCCCGACCCGGGCTCCGAGAATCCCTGGCACCACAGCACGCGGCCTTCGAGGATCGGGCGCAGGTGGTCCCGCTTCTGCGCCTCGGTTCCGAGCGCGATCAGCGTCGGCCCGGCGTGGTTCAGCGCGACGAAGGTCGGGTCCAGCACCGAGGGCGCGCGGGCGCGGACGTATTCCTCGTACCAGACCGCGAGATGGGCGGGCGACAGGTCGCGGCCGCCATAGGCCTCGGGCCAGCCGAGCCCCGACCACCCGCCCGCGTGGCACCGCGCCACCCAGTCCAGCGCGAACGCGCGAGACGCCGGGCCGTCCGGCGGCGCGCGCCGTTCCGGCACGTTGGCGGCAAGCCAGTCGCGCGCCTCTTGCCGGAAACCGGCGAGATGGTCGAAGTTCAGCCGCACGCGGGAACGCGGCCGGTCGCGCAATCGGTCATGGATCCTCCCCGAAGTCCCGTTATGTGGGACAAGAAGTCGTGCAGTTGCGGGCAGGGTAGGGCAGGCGCCGATCCTGTTCAACAGGGAAGTCCGTCGTGTTCCTTGACAGCGCATGGCCGGATCGGCGAGGTTGCGGGGGCGTGGCCCGGGCGCAGGTGTGTGCCGCATCGTGGGACGGAAACGGCGGCCACGCGCGGGGAGGATGACGTGGACTTCAACTGGACCGACGACGAGCGCCGATTCCGCGACCGCGTGCGCGCCTTTCTCCACCGCGAACTGCCGTCGGACTGGGCGGAGGTCGCGCGCCACGGGCCCGGCTCCGCCGAACAGACCGCGTTCAGCCGCGACTTTTGCCCCCGCCTCGCCGCCGAGGGCCTCCTGGTGCCGCACTGGCCCGCGGAATGGGGCGGGCAGGGGCGGCCGACCTGGGAACACTTCATCCTGGGCGAGGAGATGTGGGCCGCGGGTGAGCCGCGCGGCGCACAATACATGAACGTCAACTGGATCGGGCCGACGCTGATGCGCTACGGCAGCGCCGAGCAGCAGGCCCGCTACATCCCCGCGATGGCCGCCGGGAACGCGATCTGGTGCCAGGGGTTCTCGGAACCCGAGGCCGGGTCCGACCTCGCCAGCCTGCGGACGAAGGCGGTGCCCGACGGCGGCGGCTACGTCATCGACGGGCAGAAGATCTGGACCTCCTATGCCGGGCTGGCCGAGACCTGCTTCCTGCTCGCGCGGGTACCGGGGGCGGGCGATGGCAAGGCAGCGATCGCGATCTTCCTCGTGCCGATGGACACGCCGGGGATCGAGGTGCGGTCGATCCCGAGCCTGATCGGCCACGGCGACATCCACGAGGTGTTCCTGACCGGCGTCCGCGTCCCGGCCTCCGCTCGGCTCGGCGCCGAGGGCGAGGGCTGGTCGATCATCTCCTACGCGCTGGCCAACGAGCGGGTCGGCATCCCGCGATACGAACTGTCGTCGCGCACCCTGTCCCGGATGGCGGCGCGGCTGAAGGACGAGGGCCGGTTCGACGACCCGGTGATCCGCGCGCGCGCCGGCAGCGCGGCCGCGGCCTGCGAGGCGGCGCGGATGCTGACCTACCGCGCGGTGTCGATGCGCGCGAAGGGCCAGCCGGCGGGGCCGGAGGCGAACATCGCCCGCGTCGCGGTGGTGGAGGCCGACCACGCGGTGTCGGAGTTCGGCATGGATTTCCTGCCCGGGGCCTACACCGCGGGCGGCGGAAACGGCGGCGCGGACGACGCGGCGATCCTCGCCCACCACGAACGCGCCATCGTCGCCGGGATCGCCGCCGGCGCGGCCGAGATCCAGCTCGACCTCGTCGCCCGCCGCCACCTCGACCTGCCGCGGGGGGCCGCCTGATGGATTTCGACCCGAACGACGACCAGCGCGCCTTCCTCGACGTGCTGGAACAGATGGCGACGGGCCCGGACGCGGCCTGGGGCCACGACCCGGACTGGAAGCGCTACCAGTGGTCCCCGGCGCTCGACGCGACGCTCGACGAGAACGGGTTCTTCGATTGCGCCGCGGAACCCGACCTCGGCCCGGTCGCGGGCGCGCTGATGGTGATGCGGCTGGCGGAACTGCCGGTGCTGGTCGAGGCCGCGGCCTCCACGCTCCTGCGCCCGCGGCTCGCACCGGACCTGCCGCGCCCGGTGGCGGTGATGACGGGCGACGGACCGGCCCCGTTCCTGCCGGTCGCGCGCTCGGTCCTGAGGCTCGCGCCCGACGGGGTTTCCGCCGCTGTGCTCGACCTGGGCGACGTCGCCGCCGCCGAAAGCCTCTTTGCCTATCCCTTCGGCCAGGTCGGCACGCCCGGCGCGGGCTGGCAGGCGGTCGATGCCGACCCGGACACCGCGCGCGATCTCTGGCGGGTCGCGCTCGCGGCGGAGCTGGCGGGCGTGCTGAAGGGCGGGCTCGGCGCGGTCCTGGAACACGTCCGCTCCCGGCGGCAGTTCGGCCGCCCGCTCGGCAGTTTCCAGGCCGTGCAGCACCGGCTCGCAGGTGCTTCGGCGCGGATCGAGGGCGGCGCGTGGATGGCGCTCCGCGCGGCGGAGACCGGCGACGCCGCCGACGCCGCGCAGGCGCTCGGATGGATGCAGGCATCCGCGACCCGGATCGTCTACGACCTGCACCAGTTCATGGGCGCGATGGGGCTGACGCTCGAACACCCGCTGCACCGCTGGACCTACCGCGCGCGCTGGCTGAAATCGGCGCTCGGCGGGGCGGAGGCGAACCTGTCGCTTGCCGCGGCGCGGACCTGGGGGGCGTGATGGCGGGCGACCTGCCGGTGCTCGAAAGCCTGCGCCTCGACCGGCGCGGTCGGCGGCTGACGATCACGCTCGACCGGCCCGCGGTGCTGAACGCCTTCGACCGCGCCATGCACGAGGGGCTCGTGAAGGCGTTCCGCTTCGCCGCCGCCGATCCGGGTTCGGACGTGGTCTGCCTGACCGGGGCGGGGCGCGCCTTTTCCGCCGGGGGCGATCTCGATCGGATGGAGCAGTTCATCGCGGACCCGGCGGCCTTCGGCGGCGAGGTCGAGACGGCGAAACGGCTCATCACCGCGCTGCTCGACATCGACAAGCCCGTCGTCGCCCGCGTCAACGGCCCCGCGGTCGGCCTCGGCTGCACGCTGGCGCTGTTCTGCGACGTGGTCTTCGCCGCCGATACCGCGAAGCTCGGCGACCCGCATGTCCGTGTCGGCCTCGCCGCGGGTGACGGCGGCGCGGTGATCTGGCCGCAGCTCATCGGGTTCGCCCGCGCGAAGGAATACCTGATGACCGGGCGCCTGATGACCGCGGCGGAGGCCGCTTCGCTCGGCCTCGTGAACCACGCGGTGCCGGCGGACGACCTGGACGCCCGCATAGATGCCTTCTGCGACGAGCTGATCGGCGGCGCGCAGGAGGCGATCCGCTACACCAAGGCGACGGTAAACCTCGAACTCAAGCGCATCGCCCAAGCCCTTCTCGATCCGGGGCTGGCCTACGAATGGCGCACCGTCGCCTCCGACGACCACCGGCGGGCGGTGCGGGCGCTCAGGGCGAAGGACGGCACGCGATGATCGCCGTCGACCGCCGCATGGCCGAGATCCGCGCCGCGGGTCGGATCCGCGCGACGGGCCGGCGCGGGCTCGGGGAAATCGCGATTGCCGCGGCGGCCGCCGACCCCGACGCGGTGGTCGTGCGCGAGGGTGACCGCGCCGTGACCCGGGGCGAGATGCTGAGCCTCGCCCGCCGTCTCGGCGGCGCGCTTCTCGACCGCGGCGTGGCGCCGGGGGCGCTGATCGCGTTCCAGCTTCCGAACTGGTGGGAGGCCTGCGTCATCAACCTGGCGGCCGCGCTGTTCGGCTACCGGCTCCTGCCGCTCTTGACGATGTACCGGCGGGCGGAACTCCTGGCGGTCCTGCCGGTGACGGGCGCCGCCGTCGTCTTCGCCGCCGACGACTGGCGCGGGATGGCCTATGCCGACCGCATCGCCGCCCTGCCGCTGCCGCCGAAGCACATCTTCCGCGTCCGCGGCGACCGCGACGACTTCGCGGGTCTCCTGTCGCACGCCGAGGCACCGCCCGCGCTGCCGCTCGCCGACGACGCCAAGATGATCCTGTTCACCTCGGGCAGCACCGGGCGGCCCAAGGGCGTGATCCATACCCACGCCTCGATCGACGCGGTGATCGCCGGGGCCGGGGCGTTCTGGGGCATCGGCCGCGACGACCGGCTCTACGTGCCCTCGCCGATCGCCCATATCGGCGGCTCGCTCTACGCCTTCGAATTCCCCTGGATCACCGGCTGCGAAGCGATCCTGTCGGAACGATGGGACCCGGAAACCGCGGTGGCCGAGATGGACCGCCATGGCGTGACCTTCATGGCCGGCGCGACCCCGTTCCTGTCCTCGCTGATCGAGGCCGCGCGCGCCGCGGGGACCGACCTGCCGGGGCTGCGCCGCTTCATCTGCGGCGGCGCCAGCGTCCAGCCCGACCTCGTGCGCGCGGGGCTCGACGCCTTCCCGAACGCCACCGTCTCGCGCGCCTTCGGCTCGACCGAGGTGCCGCTGGCCTGTCCCGGCATCCGCACCCGTGACGAGGCCGGGCCCCGCGCCGACACCGACGGCGAATGCACCGCCGAGATCCGGCTGCTCGACCCGAAGGACGGCGAGGGCGAGATCGCTTTCCGCGCGCCACAGATGTTCGCGGGCTACCTCGACCCCGCCGACGACGCCGGCGCCTTCACCGGCGACGGGTTCTTCCGCATGGGCGATCTCGGCCGGATCGTCGACGGCCGCTTCCTGCGGGTCACCGGGCGGGTCAAGGACATCATCATCCGCAAGGGCGAGAACATCAGCCCGCTGGAGATCGAGACCGCGCTCCTGCGCCATCCCGCGGTCCGGTCCGTCGCGGTGATCGGCGTGCCGGATCCCGACCGCGGAGAGATGGTCGCGGCCTTCGTGCTGCCGGAACCGGGCGTGGCCTTCGACTTCGACGCGATGACCGCGCACCTGTCGGCGCTCGACATGGCGCGGCAGAAGTTCCCCGAGCGGCTGGAAATCGTCGACGAACTGCCCCTGACCGCCGTCGGCAAGGTCCGGAAGGACGTCCTGCGCGCGCGGGTCGTGCCGGCGTGATCGGGCCTCGCCTGCCGCCGCGCCCGCCGCTAGTCTGGCGCTCCGCGTCACCGGAAAGGATGCCATGAGCGATACCGACCCCCCGGCCTCCCGCGACGGCACCCAGGCCGTGCGCCGCGCCGCCGCGATCCTGCAGCGCATCGCCCAGGTGTCCGAGGGCGCGCCGCCGTCCCTGCGCGAGATCTCGGCCTCGGTCGGGCTGCCGCGGTCGACGGCGCACCGGATACTGAAGTGCCTCGCCGATACCGGGCTGGTCGCCTACGACGCCGACCGGCGCCACTACGAGGTCGGGCCGCTCTGCTACGAACTCGGCCTCGCCGTGTCCGAACGCGTGCTCGACATGGCGCCGCTCTGCGCCGCGGTCGACCGGGTCGCGGCGCGGACCAACGTCACCACCTATCTCATGCGCCGTTCGGGCATCCACGCGGTCTGCATCCACAAGGCCGAGGGCAACGCGGTGATCCGCGTGATCCCGGTCGAGGTCGGCCAGCGCCGGTTCCTCGGCGTCGGCGCGGGGGCGACGGCGCTTCTCGCCGCGCTCGACGACGACGCGATCGAACGCATCCTCGGCGCCATCGGGTCCGAGTTCGACCGCTACGCCGACCTCTCGCCCGACATCGTACGGGAGGCTGTCGCCGCCACCCGCGCGACCGGCTTCTCGGTCAGCCGCAGCCGTGCCTACCGCTCGGTCTTCGGCCTCGGCCACGCGGTCGCGGCAGGCGGGAGCGGGGCAGTCGGTAGCCGGGCGGCGGAGTTCGCGATCTCCATCGCGGTCCACGCGCCCGAGGTCGACGAGGCCCGGATCGACGGCTGGAAGACCGTGATCGGCGAGGAGATCGCGCGCGTCTCCGCCAGCTCGGCGGGCTGACCCCGTGGCGGGCGCGCTCACCGGGCTCCGGGTGCTGGAGATCGTCGGCGTCGGACCCGGCCCCTTCGCCGCCATGATGCTGGCCGATCACGGCGCCGAGGTGCTGCGCATCCACCCGCCGAGATCCCGCGCGCCGCTGGCCTCCCTCGACGGCCCCGCCGACGTGCTGGCCCGCAGCCGCCCCTCGATCGCGCTTGACCTCAAGGCGCCGGAAGGCCGTGCCGCGCTCGTCACCCTCGCCGCATGCGCGGAGGCGTTGATCGAGGGCTTCCGCCCCGGCGTCGCGGAACGGCTCGGGATCGGACCGGCGGAGTGCCACGCGGTCAACCCGGCGCTGGTCTACGGCCGCATGACCGGGTGGGGGCAGGACGGCCCGCTGGCCGAAACCGCGGGCCACGACATCAACTACGTCGCGCTGACCGGCGCGCTCCACGCCATCGGTTCGGCGGACAAGCCCGAACCGCCCCTGAACCTCCTCGGCGATTTCGGCGGCGGCGGCCTGGTGCTGGCCTTCGGGATGCTGGCCGCGATCCTCTCGGCCCGCGCGACCGGTCGGGGCCAGGTGGTGGACACCGCGATGACCGACGGCGTGGCGCTCCTGTCGGCGATGATCCACGGTCTCCGCGCCGGGGGCGAGTGGCCCGGCGGGCGCGGCGACAACCTGCTCGACGGCGGCGCGCCGTTCTATGGCACCTACGCATGCGCCGACGGCAGGTTCGTCGCCGTCGGCGCGATCGAGCCGCCGTTCTTCGCCGCGCTCTGCGACGGCCTCGGCCTCGACCCGGCCGGGTTCGAGCCCCGCCTCGACCGGGCGCTCTGGCCCGGCCACCGGGCCCGCATCGCCGCCGCCTTCGCCACCGCGCCGCGGGACCACTGGGCGCGCGTCTTCCACGGGACGGATGCCTGCGTCACCCCGGTGCTGGACTGGGACGAGGCCATCGGCCACCCCCACAACCGCGCCCGCGGGACCTTCGCGGCGCCGGGGGGCATCCCGCAACCCGCGCCCGCGCCTCGCCTGTCCGCGACGCCCGCCGCCGCCCCGCGTCCGCCCGAACGCCCGGCCGCCAACGGCGACCTGCTCGCCGCCTGGGGCCTCGACCCCGACCGGCAGGCCGCGCTCCGGCGGGCGGGCATCCTCACCCCCTGACCTTCTTCATCCCCGAAATATTCCCGGGGGTGAGCCGAAGGCGAGGGGGCAGCGCCCCCTTCCGGGCCGCCGGGCGGCGCCGGGGACGCGGCCGTCAGCCCTTCCGCAGAAGGAAGGCCGCGCCGTCCCCGTCGTCCTCGGCACCGAGGAACGCGTGCCCGGCCTCGGTGCAGAAATGCGGGACGTCGACATGGGCGGCGGGGTCGGTGGCGAGAAGCCGGACCACCGCGCCCGCGGGCAGCGGTTCCATGCGCTTGCGCAGGCGCAGGACGGGCAGGGGGCACAGGAGCCCGCGCGCGTCCACCTCGAGGTCGACCTTGTCCATGCCGCCCCGGTAGCGCCGTTCACGCGGGCTTGTCCAGACGTGTCGCCGCACCCCCGTGACGGCGGCCGCGCAACCGGCTAAGGCAGGGCCATGTTCGGGATCGATCTCTACGACGCCGCGCTCCTGCCGGGGATGGTCGTCGCGCTTGCCGCGGGGGTGCTGAGCTTCCTCAGCCCCTGCGTCCTGCCGATCGTGCCCGCCTATCTCGCCTACATGGGCGGCATCACGCTCGACGAGATGCGCTCGGCCCGGACCGCGCGGGCCCGCGCGATCCTCGCCGCCGGGTTCTTCGTGCTCGGCCTGTCCACGGTCTTCGTCCTGCTCGGCTTCACCGCCAGCGTCTTCGGCCAGTTCTTCCTGCAGAACCAGATCCTGCTGTCGCGGATCGCGGGGGCGGTGGTGATCGTCTTCGGGCTGCACTTCCTCGGCATCCTGCGCATCCCGCTTCTCGACCGCGAGGCGCGGCTCGACGCGGGCGACCGCGGCGGCTCGGCGCTCGGCGCCTACGTGCTCGGGCTCGCCTTCGCCTTCGGCTGGACGCCGTGCATCGGCCCGCAACTGTCGATCATCCTCACCCTCGCCGCGACCGAAAGCGACCTCGGCCGCGGCACGCTCCTGCTCGGCGTCTACGCCATCGGGCTCGGCGTGCCGTTCCTCTTGACCGCCGCCTTCCTGACCTCGGCCCAGGCGCTGATGGGGCGGATCAAGCGGCACATGGTCTGGATCGAGCGGGGCATGGGCGCGCTTCTCGTGGTGGTCGGCGTGGCGCTCATAACTGGCGCCTTCTCGGCCTTCTCCTTCTGGCTCCTGGAAACCTTCCCGCCGCTCGGCCGGATCGGCTGATCGGCGCTGACGGCGCCCGCATGCGGCGCTAGACTGCCGGCATGGAGCGCGCCGCCGTCACCCACCGCAAGGTCTTTTTCCTGCCGGGCTTCGACCCCGCGCCGCCGCGCGCGCACCGGGTCCGCTACCGGCGCGAGGGCGAGCGGCAGGCGGCGATCTCGGGCTACCGGCTGACCGTCGACGCGGATCCCGGCCGCGCCCCCGGCGCCTGGACCGCGACCGGCCGCTTCGGCGCGCAGGTGACGCAGGCGGAATTCGAGGTGCTGGCCTGGTCCGACCTCGTCCGGGCCAAGATGAAACAGGGCATCGCCGCGACCTACCGCGACCTCGCCCGCACCGCGTGGATCTACGTGGCCTCGGGTGCGCTGCCGCGTCTGATGCGGTTGCGGAAGGGTCCGGTGATCGCGGCGCTCTACCCGGTCGTGGTGCTGGTCCTGCAGGCGCTCGCGGCTGTGGCGGCCGCGGTCATCGTCGCGGCGCAGGCGCACCGGCTGCTGCCTTGGGCCGCCGCCGTCCCGCTCGGGCTTGCCGCGGGTGCGCTGGTCCTCTGGGCCTTCCGCCGCCATGACGGCCGCGTGCTCGCCCATTACCTGATGACCGACTACGCCTACACCGCCGCAGGGCGGGGGGCCTATCCGCCGGACCTGTCGGCGCGGCTCCGGGCCTTCACCGCGCGGCTGGAAACCGCGATGGCCTCGGACGCGGACGAGGTGCTGCTCGTCGGCCATTCCTCGGGCGCCTACCTCGCCGTGACGGTGCTGGCCGATCTCCTGCGCGGGGGGCGGGTGCCGGAGGGGCCGGCGCTGTCGCTCCTAACACTCGGGCAGGTGGTGCCGATGGCCTCGTTCCTGCCGCGCGCCGACCGGCTGCGCGCCGATCTCGCCTGCCTCGCCGCATCCGACCGCATCGCCTGGGTCGACGTGACCGCGCCAGGCGACGGCTGCGCCTTCGCGCTCTGCGACCCGGTGGCGGTCTCGGGCGTCGCGCCGCCGGGCAAGCGCTGGCCGCTGGTGATCTCGGCGGCGTTCTCGCAGACGCTGAAACCCGAGACCTGGGCGCGGCTCCGCTGGCGGTTCTTCGCGGCGCATTTCCAGTACCTCTGCGCCTTCGACCGCCCCGGCGACTACGACTACTTCGCGATCACCGCCGGGCCCGAAACGCTCGGGCAGCGCTTCGCGGGCCGCGCCCCGTCGGGCAGCCGGATCGAACGGCCGGTGAACCGGCACACCTCCGTCGCCGCATGAGCCCCCGCCCCGCGCCGAAACCCGCGGCCCGGCCCGACCGGGTATCGCTCTGGCACTACGGGCGGCTGTTCCGGCGCGACATTCTCTCGGCGCAGCCCGAGCGCCTGTTCGCCGCGAAGATGGCGGAGTTCCGGACCCCGTTCTTCCGCTCCTTCCTGCTGAACGAACCCGACCTCGTCGACACCGTGCTGCGGGACCGGGCGCGGGATTTCCCCAAGGCGGGTCGGATCGCGGACGGGCTCCGCCCGCTGCTCGGCGCGTCGGTGTTCCTGACCAACGGCGAGACATGGGCGCGGCAGCGGCGGATCATCGACCCGGCCTTCGAAGGCGGGCGGATCCGGGCCACCTTTCCGGCGATGGCCGCGGCGGCGGAGGCGATGGCGGCGCGGCTGACACCCGGCATCCACGATGTCGAGCCGGTGATGAGCCACGTCACCGCCGACGTGATCTTCCGCACCCTGTTCTCGATCCCGATCGAGGACGCGACCGCGATGGCCGTGTTCGACGCCTTCCGCCGCTACCAGCGGGCGCAGCCGATCCTGAACGCGGGCGCGCTCCTGGCGTTGCCGCGCTGGATCCCGCGCGGGCACCGGCGGCAGACGCGGGCGGCGGCGCGCGAGATCCGGGCGCTGATCGGGGACATGACACGGGCGCGCGCGGCCGAGATCGCGGCGGGAACCGCGCCCGACGACCTCGCCACCAAGATCATGACCACGCCGGATCCGGAGACCGGCCGCAGGTTCACCCCGGCGGAGATGGCGGACCAGGTGGCGATCTTCTTCCTGGCCGGTCACGAGACCTCCGCCTCGGCGCTGGCCTGGGCGCTCTACCTCCTGGCCTGCGACCCCGGTGCGCAGGACCGCGCGGCGTCGGAGGTGGTCGCGATGCCCGACTTTTCAACGGTTTCCGCCGCGACCTTCACGCGGGACGTGTTCCGCGAGGCGCTCAGGCTCTACCCGGCGGTGCCGATGATGGTGCGGCAGGCGACGGTGCCGGAACGGTTCCGCGACCGCCCCGTGCCGCAGGGCGCGCACCTCGTGATCTCGCCCTGGCACCTGCACCGCAATCCAAGGCACTGGGACGACCCCGACGTCTTCGACCCCGACCGTTTCGGCACCGAGGCGGGGCGGGCGGCGATGCGGCGGGCATACCTTCCGTTCTCCGCCGGGCCGCGGGTCTGCCCCGGCGCGGGGTTCGCGATGACGGAGGCGGTGCTGATCCTGATGACGATCCTGCGCGACTGGCGGCTGTCGCCGGTCGACGGGCGGGAACCGGTGCCGGTCGCGCATCTCACGCTGCGGTCGCGGGACGGGATCGCGGTCGCGTTCTCCCCCCGCCATCACGACGGCGGGGCGGAATAGCTCTCAGCGCAGCTTGGGCCCGCGCCGGACCAGCCGGCGGGCATTGGCGCGGGTCTGCTTGCGGATCGGCGCGAGCGCGCGTTCGGCCGCGGTGAAGGGCTCCGTCCCGCGCAGGATGGCCTTCTGGCTCTCGATCGTGGCGTGGGTGAAGGCGGCGGCCTTCTCGCCGATCATGCGCGCGTTTTCCGACGGCGTGACCGACCAGAGACCCGCCATGCCGGCGACGCGCATCGCGATCACCATGTTGGCCTCGGTCAGCATGGCCGCGAACGACAGGCCGAGCCGCATCGGTGCGAAGGGGTCGAACGGGGCCATGTGTTTTCCTTTCACTGCTCCAGGCAATGAATATGGTCCGGAACGTCCCGCGAACAGGGGAAAATTGTCCCTATTTTTGCAAAGCCGCGTTGAGCACGTGGACACGAATGGCCGAGGCGAGGCCGCTGGTCATGCCGCGTTCATCGTCGATCTCGGCCACCAGCGCGTTCACCGACACGCCGCGTTCGCCCGCGAGCCGGTTCAGTTCCTCCCAGAACGCGTCCTCCAGCGAGACGCTGGTGCGGTGGCCGCGGAGGGTCAGCGAATGCTTGCGCGGGCGGAGATCCGGGCGGTCAGGCATCGTCCCGCTTGTGGCCGTCGAGCCGGGCCGCGTCGAGCGCCTCGCGCGCCTCCTCGGCCTCGCGCTCGGCGCGCGGGCGGCCGTACTTCGCCATGTTGGCGATGGCGGCATCCTTCGCCGCCTGCTTGGCCCGCGCCTTGCGGGCCTTGTTGAGGTTCACGATCCGGGTCATTTCGGGCCGATCATGTCCTCGGGCCGCACCACCCGGTCGAAGGTTTCCTCGTCGACGAAGCCGAGCTTCACGGCTTCTTCGCGGAGCGTCGTGCCGTTCTTGTGCGCGGTCTTGGCGACCTTGGTGGCGTTGTCGTAGCCGATGGTCGGCGCCAGCGCCGTCACCAGCATCAGGCTTTCCTTCATCAGCTTGTCGATCCGCTCGACGTTGGCCTGCGTCCCTTCGAGCATCCGCTCGGTGAAGCTGTCGGCGGCATCGCCAAGAAGCTGCATGGATTGCAGGAGGTTGTAGGCCATCATCGGGTTGTAGACGTTCAGCTCGAAATGCCCCTGCGACCCGGCGAAGGAGATCGCGGCGTCGTTGCCGAGGATGTGGGCGCAGACCTGCGTCATCGCCTCGGCCTGGGTCGGGTTCACCTTGCCCGGCATGATCGACGACCCGGGCTCGTTCTCCGGCAGGATCAGCTCGCCGAGGCCGGACCGGGGCCCGGAGCCGAGGAAGCGCATGTCGTTGGCGATCTTGTAGCAGGCCATCGCGGTGGTCTTGACCGCGCCCGACATGAATACCATCGCGTCGTGGGCGGCGAGCGCCTCAAACTTGTTCGGCGCGGTGACGAAGGGCAGGCCGGTGATCTCGGCGATGTTGGCCGCGACGGTGGTGTCCCATCCCTTGTCGGTGTTGAGACCCGTGCCCACGGCGGTCCCGCCCTGCGCCAGTTCGTAGATGCCGGGCAGCGCCAGCTCGATCCGCTTGATCCCGTTCCGCACCTGCATCGCGTAGCCGGAGAATTCCTGGCCGAGCGTCAGCGGGGTCGCGTCCTGGGTATGGGTGCGGCCGATCTTGATGATGTCCCTGAATTCCTCGGCCTTGGCCTCCAGCCCCTCGGCGAGGCGGGTGAGGCCCGGCAGAAGCACGTCGCGCACGGTGGTCGCGGCGGCGATGTGCATCGCGGTCGGGAAGGTGTCGTTCGACGACTGGCCCATGTTGCAGTGATCGTTCGGGTGGACCGGGTCCTTCGATCCGATCACGCCGCCGAGGATCTCGATGGCGCGGTTCGACACGACCTCGTTGGCGTTCATGTTCGACTGGGTGCCCGATCCGGTCTGCCAGACAACGAGCGGGAAGTGGGCGTCGAGCTTGCCGTCGATGACCTCGGTCGCGGCCTCGATCATCGCGTCGGCGAGGCGGGCGTCCAGCTTGCCGCTGGCCTTGTTCGCCACCGCGCAGGCCTTCTTGATGACGCCGAGCGCGCGGACGATGGCGACGGGCTGCTTTTCCCACCCGATCGGGAAGTTCATCAGCGACCGCTGCGTCTGGGCGCCCCAGTACTTGTCCGCGGGCACCTCCAGCGGGCCGAAACTGTCGGATTCGGTGCGGGTCTCGGTCATCTCGCTTCCTTCCGGGCCGGAACTCGGGGTTCGTTTAGCGAAGCCCCGCGCCGGTGGCAATTCCATGCGGGCGCTAACAGCGGGCGTTGCCCGGGGTCGGTCGTCCTTCATGCGCGGAACAAAGGCCGAAGGCCGCCGCGCATCGCCGGGCCGCCCCCCGGCCCGGCGATCTGGTCGGGTCCGGTGCAAAGCTTCGAGGTCACGCGGATATCGTGGGATAAATCACCGCAGCCGAACCGCCGGATCGCCGATCCGCGGCCCGTCGATGCGCGGCTCTGCGCCCGGCCGTGCCCGGTTCATGATCCCGTGGTCAGGTCACGGCCGAGGAAGTCCTAAGCCGTCGCCCAGAACCGGTAGACCCGCGCGGGCGGCAGGTTCCGCCAGATCCGGTCGCTCACCGACCAGTCGAGCGACAACTCCTCCCGCACCGCCTTCGCTACCGGCGGTTTCGGGCCGTAGGTGAACTGGACGTAGGCGCCGCCGGGGGTCAGCTTGGCCACGGTGCCGCCGAGGATCGCCCGCTGCAGCGCGAGCGGCATCGACAGGAGCGGCAGGCCCGAGATCACCGACTGCACCCTGGCCACCGGCAGGTCGCCGAGATCGCCCGCGCTCATCCCGTGGACGTGGATGCCGGGGAAGCTGTCGCGCAGGCGGGCGCAGAACTCCGGGTTCATCTCGATCGCGTGCAGCCGGTCGGGCGGCAGGCCGCGGTCGAGGATCGCGCGGGTGATGCGGCCGGTCCCGGCGCCGAGTTCGATCACCGGCAGCCCGTGCGGGTCGACCTCCGCCGCCATCTCGCGGGCCAGCCCCTCGGACGAGGGCGCCAGCGCGACGACCTGGTGCGGGCGCAGGACAAGCTCGCGCAGGAACAGGGCCAGGTCGTTCGCCATCGGCCGCCGTCAGTGGCTCTTGCGGAAACTGTCGAGGCTGACGACTTCGGCGTCGTGGGCCTCGCCCTCGTCGGGTTCGCCCTCGGGGCCGTCGTCGTCGGGCGGCAGGTCGTCGGGGTCGTCGCCCTCGGCGCTGCCGCGGGTCTCGAACCTCAGCCCGAATTCGACCGAGGGATCGACGAAGGTCAGGAGCGCGCCGAAGGGGATCCGCAGGGGTTCGGGCCGGTCGCCGAAGTTCAGCGTGATGTCGAAGCCGTCGTCGTCCACCGAAAGACCCTCGTACCAGTGCTGGATCACGATGGTCATTTCCTCGGGGTAGCGGTCGAGCAGCCACGAGGCCAGCGACACGCCCGGATGCCGGGTGTCGAAGGTGATGAAGAAATGGTGTTCGCCGGGCAGCCCGTTCTCGGCCACGTCCGCGAGGACGCGCTGGATCAGGCCCCGCAACGCCTCGTGCATGAGGCGTCCGTAGGGAATGGTGTCGGGTACGATATCGGTCATGGGCCCTTGCGGTGATCCTCGGCGTCCCGAGCCCACCATAGAAGATTCGTTCCCGATTGAAAGACGGCCCTCGGGCGGGGTCGCCGGAACCTCCGGGCGGCCGTGATCCGCGACGGCGAGGGCGGTGGATCGGTGCGTCCTGCGCGCGTGCAAACCCCGCCAGCACCCGCGGCGGATACGGGTCGCAAATCGCCACCGGGACCACGGATGGACCGCCGCCGGGGCCGCGGGATCGGATGGAGGGGGGAGGAAAGTGCAGGCTTCTGTTGCCAGGTGCCTGCGAACCCCGCCTTACCCTGCTAGGGGCAAGGACTTAATTTCGGCGACTCGAACTGCTTACGCAGCCAGAGCCATTGCCGGAGCACGATTGTCGTTGGCAATTATGCTGTTTGGGCCGGTACGGTGGCACCCCGCCGAGACAAAGCCACGCCTTTACACGTTCGTCGATCCTGTTTCGGCCCCATGATCCCCCCAACGAAGGGTGTTTGGTGGAGCCGCCGGGTACCGCCCCCGGGTCCGATCCGCTTATTCCGCGCGCGTTTATGTCCATAGTCCCCTTGCGGGAACAGTCGGAAGGTAGGGCCGGCGCGCCCCGATTTCAAGCCGGTTCGACCGCCGCGGCGCGGCGGTTGCGGCGCATTTGAACCGATCCCGGCGGGCGCGCGACCCACGGGCGGATTTTCGATGCTTCGCGAGGACGAACCATGCCCAACATCATCACCGGCGGCGCGGGCAATGACCCGCTGAACGGCACCAACGGCCAGGACCTGATCCTCGGCTTCGGCGGCAACGACACGCTGAACGGCTTCGGCGGCGACGACTACCTCGGCGGCGGCCAGGGCCAGGACCTGCTGAACGGCGGGGCAGGGAACGACTTCATCGACGGCGGCACCGGCAACGACTTCCTCTACGGCGACGCGGGCAACGACACCCTGCGCGGCGGCGAGGGGGCCGATTTCCATTCCGGCGCCGGCGGCGAGGACACCGCGGATTATTCCGACAGCCCCGTGGGCGTCTTCGTCAGCTTCCAGACCGGCCAGGGCTGGTTCGGTTATGCCCAGGGCGACACCTACTGGGCGATGGAGCACATCGTCGGCTCGGCCCATGACGACCTCCTGCAGGGGGACGAGGGCAACAACGACATCGAGGGCGGCGACGGCAACGACCATCTCTGGGGGATGGAAGGCAAGGACCTGCTGATCGGCGGCGCGGGCAACGACACGCTGGAGGGCGGCAACGGTGACGACTGGCTGACGCCGGGGTTCGGCGACGGCACCGTGTCCGGCGGCGCCGGGACCGACACGCTCGACCTCCGGGTGCCGAGCGACTTCGTCGGCTGGAAGGTCGATCTCGCGGCGGGCACCGGGTCGCGCAAGAAACCGTTCCTTTTCAAGCTCTCGGACGGCGACGCGGATGCGGAGAAGATGCAGCTCGTCGCAGATGACGACGCGAAGGCGGCGGCGGGCGGCGGCGGCACCGACGTGCTCTGGCCGCGCACCAACCCGCCCGAGGAGCTTGACCGCGCGAAGGCGACGGACTGGCACGAGATCATCGCCATCGCCGAGGAACTCGGCCGCGAGGCCGGGCACATGACCGTGCTGGAGGATTACGGCATCGCGAAGGACGACCCCGAGCCCGAGGTCAGCGACGCCTACTGGCGGATCGTGAAGGAGGCCGCGACGGTCTTCGGCGAGGGCCCGGTGATGCAGGCGTTCGGCGGCGACCCGATCGAGATCCCTCCGTTCGAGAACGAGCTGCCGGAACTGGAAACCCCCGAACTCGGCGGCGGCCCCTACGTCCCGCAGCCGATGGACACGACCTGGGACCTGAAGATCATGGGGATCGAGAACGTGGTCGGCAGCTACGGCGACGACGTGATCCATGCCAACGGGCTCGACAACGCGCTGTACTCGGGTGGCGGGGACGACCTGATCTTCGCCTACGCGGGCGACGATTTCCTCTATGCCGAGGGCGGCAACGCGACCCTCGACGGCGGGTCGGGCGACGACATCCTCGTGGCCGACAGCTCTACCGGCCACACCACGATGACCGGCGGCACCGGCGCCGACATCTTCCAGTTCATCACCCTGACCGGATCCAGCCTCGGCCAGCGCGGCACGGTGACGGATTTCGAGGCCGGCGACCGGGTCGACGTGGTCGACAACGCCATCAGCGGGGCCGAGGTCTTCATCGGCGACGCCGCCTTCACCGGCGCCGGCGGCGAGGTCCGGGTGCAGCAGACCGCGGGGCAGGCGCAGGCCTGGATCGAGGTCGATCTCGACGGCGACATGGCCGCCGACTGGACACTGGAGGTCGTCAAGCAGGATGCCGGCTACATGCTGAGCGACGCCGACATCCTCGTCTACTGACACCTCGGGGCCGCCGGAGCGCGGCCCCTTTTCCTCATTCGATCCAAGGGAGTTGAGACGATGGCGACGATCTACGGGTCCGATTACGCGGGCGTTCACTACGGCACCGAGGCCACCGACTACATCTACGGCGGCGGCGGGGACGACTGGATCTACGGGCTCGGCTCCCGCGATCTGTTGCACGGCAATTCCGGCCATGACCGGATCTTCGGCGGCGCGGGCGAGGACTACCTCGACGGCGGCACCGGCAACGACAGCCTGTCGGGCGGCGAGGACGACGACGTGCTGCGCGGCGGCGAGGGGATCGACACCCTTCTCGGCGGATCCGGCGACGACGTGCTCGACGGTGGCGCGGGCGGCGACATCCTGAACGGCGGATCCGGGCGCGACATGGCCGATTACCGCTTCGCCCAGTCGATGGTCTGGGTCAGCCTGGACAACCCGAACGGGAATTACGGCCACGCCGCGGGCGACCAGTTCATCTCGATCGAGGACCTGCAGGGCTCGCCCGTCCACGACCTGTTGCAGGGCGACCAGTGGGACAACGGGATCTGGGGGCAGGGCGGCGGCGACGCGATCTGGGGCCTCGGCGGTTCCGACACGATCCACGGCGGATCCGGCAACGACCTGATCGACGGCGGCACCGGGTCGGACGCGCTCTATGGCGGAACCGGCGACGACGAGATCATCGGCGGCACCGGCAACGACGTGATCGCGCCCGAGGAAGGCAACGCGACCGTGTCGGGCGGCGCGGGCGAGGACACGCTGGTCCTGCTGCTGGACGACGAGGTGGCCTGGAGCGTGGACCTCGCGGCGGGGACCGCGTCGCGGAAGAAGCCGCTCGTGTTCAAGCCGCAGCCGGAGCAGAAATCGCTCGCTTCGATCCTCCTGCCGGGGATGGGCGGCGCGCTCGGCTTCGCCGAGATGGCCGCCGCCCTGACCGCGCAGTCGCGCGAGGCGGGGATGGAGATGAATTCCTGGCTCGAGGCCGCGCAGGCCGGGATGATGGACGCGGTCGAGGAGGATCGCGTCTACCTGCGCTACGACGGCGGGGACCAGGACGACACCGCGCCCGCACCGCGCGGCGAGGACTACGACACCGGGTTCAAGCTGCAGCCCGTGGACCTGTTCTGGCGGGTCGAGATCGACGGCATCGAGCATGTCGTCGACGGCAACGGCAACGACGTGATCCGCGGCGACGGCGCGGCGAACATCCTGAAGGGGCTGGAAGGCAACGACCTGCTCGACGGGCGCGGCGGCAACGACGTGCTGGTATCAGACGGCGGCACCGACGTGCTGGTCGGCGGCGCGGGCGACGACAGGCTGGAGGCCCATGCCGGCACCGACCACGCCACGATGACCGGCGGCGCGGGGGCGGATACCTTCGCCTTCTACTTCGCCGAAGGCTCCGCCGGCGGCACGCGCGGCCTCATCACCGACTTCGAGGCCGGCGACATGGTGGAGATCCACGATGCCACCGATGGCGGGGTCATGGTCTTCGTCGAAGGCGCGTTTTCCGGCGCGATGGCCGGCGGCGAGGTCCGGATCGCGCAGGCGGGCGGGACCGCGGTGGTCGAGGTCGACAGCGACGGCGACGGCACCGCGGACTGGTCGGTCGACGTGGTGCTGGCCGATCCGGCCTACGCGCTGTCGGCCGCCGATATCGCGATCCTCTGACGGTGGTGGCGCGGCCTCGCGCCCGCCGGGTCCGGCGAGCCCTCGGCCGCGCCCGGGGGCGCTGCCCCCGCCGCGGCGTGCGCCGCGCCCCCGGGAATACTTGGGGGATAGAGAAGGGGCGGGGGAGCGGCAGGTTTCCCGGCACGTCGCGGGGTTGCGGTCACGGGCGGGTCATGGTCGGGTCGGGTTCATTGCCCATTCCGTTTGGAGAGTTTTCCCATGATGTCCCGCGCTGTCTGTCTCGCCCTTTGCCTTCTGCCTTCCGCCGCGCTTGCCGGGCCCGCCTGCGAGACCGCGCGCTACGGCATCACGCCGGGGATGGGGTTCGACCAGGCGCGGGCCGCGTTCGAGGCCGCGGGGCTGATCGACGTCTCCGACCAGGTCGGGAGCCGGGCCGCCATGTCGGGGGACGAGATCGCCTATGCCGATGCGCCGCTGACGGAGGCCCAGACGATCGTCAGCTACCGGGCGGAGCGGCGGCCGCAGACTCTGCGGATCGTCTACCATCACGGCCACGAGGACCTGTCGCGGCTGGAGGCGCGGTGGGACGAGGTGTCCGCCGGGCACTGCCCGGAGGGGCCGGCGACGTTGCGCTGCAGCGTGGACGAGCGGGAGCACCGGCTGGAATTGCGCGATCCCGCGCGGGAGGCGCCGTATTTCTGCACCTTCCTGTTCCATTACGACATCACCGGCGGCGGCGGGGAATCCTGGGAGGCGACCCCGGTGCAGTGACGCGACGCCGCGCGCCGCCAGCAGGCGGTCGGTCCCGGCGGGATGCGTCGCCTCGGGCTGTCGTCTGCCGTGTCTTCACGCGGAACAGGGGGAAGGATGGCGGCGCCGCCAGTGGCGGGTCATGCCCGTTCCGGTGCGGTGTCGCCGCGCCGGACCCGGTCTGCCTGGCAATCCCGGCCCCCGCCTTGGCCCTTTCGGGGCTGTCTTCGGAAGGGGCGGTGCGAACCCTGTGTCGTCAATGGATATCCGGGGCGAAGTCATGCCGGAAACTGGTTAAGGAATGGTTGGCAAAGTGATGACAAGTAAAGAAAAAGGCGGCCGGATGGACCGGCCGCCCCTGGGGTTCTCGATGCCTCGCGGCGGCGGCTCAGAAGCCCGCCTTGATCCGCTCGAACGCCTCGGCCTGGGCCTGGCGCTGGTCGTTCGGGATCGGCAGCTGCGCGAGCACCGGCACGGTCACTTCGCCGAGACCCGACGCTTCCAGCGCCTCGGCACCGAGGGCCGAGAGGGCGGCGTCGTTCGCCGAGCCGAAGCCGTTGTCGAGCAGCGGGCCGGCGGAGACCTCGGACAGCATCGCGTTGACGTAGTCGTAGGCGAGATCCTCCGACCCCGGGCCGTCGGCCATGTTCACGTAGCCGCAGAGCCAGACCGAGGAGCCCTCGGTGGTGTTGCGCTCGAAGCCGACCGGGAACTCCTGGTCCGCGAGCTCGACCGGCACCTCGTTCCAGGCCCAGGACACCAGCACCTCGCCCGAGGCCATGAGCTGGGAGATCTCGGCCGGGTCGGTCCAGTAGGTGCGCAGGTTGGGGTGGATGCGGCGGAGCCAGTCGGTCGCGGCCTCGAACTCCTCGTCGGTGGCGGCGGTCCAGTCGGTCACGCCGGTGGCGAGGTAGGCGAGCGCGTAGGCGTCGTCGACGTTGTCGGGGATCGACAGGCGACCGGCATAGGCGGGGTTGTTGAACACCTCGAGCGTGGCGACGTCCTCGGCCGGGACCTCGTCGGAGTTGTAGGTGACGGCGGTGGAGCCGTAGTCGGTCGGCAGGAAGTACAGGTCCTCGGACCCCGACAGCACGTTCTCGCCGACGAGATCGGCGTTCAGCGTGTCGAAGGCGGCGATGCGGGACTGGTCCCAGGGCTCGATGATGCCGGATTCGCGCCAGCGCGGCACGGAGCCCGCGCAGATATGGGTCACGTCGGCGCTGAAGCCGGAGACGAGCCGCTGGAACGCCTCGTCCTCGTCACCGAAGAACACGAAGTCCGGGCTGCCGCCGTGGGCGTCGACATAGGGGCCGTGGAACGACGGGTCCTCGAAGCCGGAATAGTCGAACACGGTCAGGCTGTCGTCCTGGGCGAAGGCGGGCAGTGCCATCACGGCGCAGAGGGCCGACCCGAGGGCGAGGGGTTTGGTCATTTCGGTGCTATCCCTGTGAAGTCTGGAGGTGGAGTGAGCGCTGCGAATCGTAGGGCCGCTCCGCGCATGCGGCAAGGAGATTTGACGACATGACCGACACCGCCACCGACATGCCGCCGCCGCTGCCGCCGGGGCCCGATCCGTCGCCGCCGCGGCTGTTCCGCCGCGCGGTCGCGGATGTCTGGGCGCGGCGGGGCGCGGCGGCCCGGCTGCTCGCGCTGCCCTTCGTCGCCCTGTTCGTAGTGGAGGCGCTGGTTCTCGCCGGCGACGTCGCGGCGTGGGAGGCGGACCCGCAGGCGGTGGGGATGCCGGGGGGCATGTTCCTGCGCAACGTCGCGCTGGCGCTGTTCGTCGGCGCGGTCGCGGTCGGCTGGCACCGGATGGTGCTGCTGGACGAGGCTCCGGCCGCCGCCGGCCCGCGCTGGCGCCCGCGGCTGTTCGGCCGCTACGCGCTGTCGTGGTTCGTGATCGGCTTCCTGATCGGGCTGCTCGTGATCGTACTCGCGCTCGCGCTCTACCTGCCGTCGCTCGCGGCGGTCTCGCCCGGGGGCGACCCGGTCCTGCTGGCCGAGGAGATGGTGGCGGGCCGGGGGCTCGGCCACCTGGCCTGGATCCTGCCGCTGGCGCTGGTGCCGCTCTGGGTCGGGATCGCGCTGTTCCAGCGCATCGCGCTCGGCCTGCCGGAGATGGCGGTGACCGGCGCGGGCATGGGTTTCGGCGCGTCCTGGCGGATGTCGCGCCCGCTGCGGCGGCCGATCGCGGTGGCGGCGCTGGCCGCGGCGGCGGCGCAGTTGGTCGTGCTCCTGCTCGCGGTGCTCGCCATCGCGCTGGCGAGCGGGGTCGTCACCGACCCGTTCGGCCCGGTGGAGATCGCCTGGGGCCGGGAAATCGTGCTGTCCACCATAATCCTCGTGGTGCAGGCCGGTATCGCGCTGGTCGGCGCATCGCTCCTGACGGCGATCTGGCGGGTGCTGCGGCCGAACGGTTTGAACGTCGCGGAAAATTCGGATTAGCCTGTCCGGGCAACCCGGTGAAGGACCGGGCGGGGAGGAGACATGCCGGCGATCCGCAACGCGCTGTGGCTGGGCCTGTTCGCGGGCGTGCTCGGCGCGTGGGCCTGGGCCTACGCGATGGCCGGGGCGATGGGGCTGGACCTGGTCGGGCGCTCCGTCCTGCCGGGGCTGACGCTCGCGGACCTCTGCGCCGCCGGCGGCGCGTTCTGGCCTGTCGCCGCGATGTGGGCCGCGATGGCCGCGGCGATGATGCTGCCGTCCTTCGTGCCGGTGCTGTCGACCTATGACCGTCTGATCGTAGCGGGCGCGGGAACGCCCGGCGGGATGGCGGGGCTGGTCGCCGGGTACCTCGGCGTCTGGGTCGCGATCGCGGGCGGGTTCGCGGGGGTGCAGGTCGCGCTGGCCGCGCGGGGATGGCTCGGCCCCGCGGGCGGGTTCGGGACGGCGTGGCTGTCCGCGGCCTTCCTCGTCGCCGCCGGGGCCTACCAGTTCACGCCTCTGAAATCCGCCTGCCAGCGCGCCTGCCTGAGCCCGCTGGCGGCGTTCATGGCGCATTGGCGGCCGGGTGCCGCGGGCGGCGCGGCGATGGGTGTTCGCTTCGGCCTCCATTGCGCGGGCTGCTGCGCGGCGCTGATGGCGCTGGCCTTCGTCGGCGGCGCGATGAACCTTGCATGGATGGGCCTGATGACGGCCCTGATGGTGCTGGAGAAACTGCCGCAGGTCGGCGCGCGGATCACCCGCCCGCTTGGCGCGGCGCTGATCGCGGGCGGGGTGCTGCTCGGCGCGATGCAGATAACGGGGGGAGGGATGACATGAGCCTCAGACGCAGGGCTGACGCCGACCGGCTGCCGATCAGCCAGCGGATCGACCAGCGGCGGGAAAGCGGCGCGCGCCGCCGGATCGTGCCGAAGGACTGGGCGATCCGGGGGGAGCTGTTCCTGAACTGCTCCTGCACCGTGTTCTGCCCCTGCGTGGTCTCGCTCGGGAAGCACCCGCCGACCGAGGGCGACTGCAAGGCGTGGATGGCGATCGCCATCGACGAGGGCCATTTCGAGGGCGAGAGCCTGTCGGGCCTGAACGTGGGCCTGATGGTCGAGATCCCCGGCAGGATGGCCGAGGGCGACTGGCGCGTGGCGGCCTATATCGACGACCGCGCCAGCGGCCGGGCCTATTCGGGCCTGCTGGAGATCCTGTCGGGCACGGCCGGGGGCACGACAGGGCTTTTCACCATGCTGGTCAGCGAGATCGTCTCGGCCGAGCGCGAGAAGGTCGAGATCGTGCGCGAGGGGCGCCGCCGGGGGCTCTATGTCGGGCGCAAGATCCAGGGCGAGATCGAGATGCTGGAAGGCGCAAACCCCGACGAGCCGATCGTCATCACCAACACCCGCTACTGGATGGGCCCCGACGTGATCGCCGCGCGCGGGCTGAAATCCAAGGTGCGGGATTTCGGACGGGTCTGGGACCTGTCGGGCAAGTCCGGCGAGATCTGCCCGATCGACTGGAAGGGTGCGCGCAAATGATTACCCCCGGATATGTCCGGACGATGGCCCGCTACAACGCGTGGCAGAACGGCTGTGCCTACCGCGTCGCCGAGGGCCTGGGCGACGACGCCCGGCGGCAGGACCGGGGCGCGTTCTTCGGCTCGATCCACCGGACGCTGTCGCACCTCGTCTGGGGCGACATGATGTGGATGAGCCGGTTCGACGGCGGCGAGAAGCCGGGCGGCGAACCCGGCGGCGTGGACTGGCTCGTGGACTGGGACGAGCTGAAGGCGCGGCGCGCGGCGACGGACGCGCGCATCGCCGACTGGGCCGCGGGCGTCACCCAGGACACGCTGGACGGCGACCTGACCTGGTACTCGGGGCTGTCGAAGGCGGAGATGTCGAAGCCGATGGCGCTTTGCGTGGTGCATTTCTTCAACCACGAGACCCACCATCGCGGGCAGGTCCATGCGATGCTGACGGCGGCGGGCGCGAAGACCGGGGTCACCGACCTGGCCTGGATGCCCGACGAGATCCCGGAATGGCCCTGATCTCGCCCTCGCGGCGGCTGCGGCGCACGCCATTCTCGGACGGGGTCGAGGCCGCCGGGGTCAGGGCCTACACGGTCTACAACCACATGCTTCTTCCGACCGTGTTCCGGTCGGTCGAGGAGGATTACCGCCACCTGAAATCCGCCGTGCAGGTCTGGGACGTGGCCTGCGAGCGGCAGGTGGAACTGCGCGGCCCAGATGCGGGCCGGCTGATGCAGATGCTGACCCCGCGCGACCTGCGCGGCGTCCTGCCGGGGCAGTGCCTCTACCTCCCGATGGTGGACGAGACCGGGGGAATGCTGAACGACCCGGTCGGCGTGAAGCTGGCCGAGGACCGCTGGTGGATCTCCATCGCCGACAGCGACCTGCTCTTGTGGGTGAAGGGCATCGCCTACGGCTACCGGCTCGACGTGCTGATCGACGAGCCCGACGTCGCGCCGCTGGCGGTGCAGGGTCCGCTCGCCGACGACCTGATGGCGCGGGTGTTCGGCGACGGCGTCCGCAGGCTCAGGTTCTTTCGCTTCGGGCTGTTCGACTTCATGGGCCGGGACCTGGTGATCGCGCGGTCGGGCTATTCCAAGCAGGGCGGGTTCGAGATCTACCTCGAGGGCGCGGATCTCGGGATGCCGCTGTGGGATGCGCTGATGGAGGCCGGGCGCGACTACGACGTGCGGGCCGGCTGCCCGAACCTCGTGGAGCGGATCGAGAGCGGGCTTCTGAGCTACGGCAACGACATGACGCGGGACAACACGCCCCACGAATGCGGGCTCGGCCGGTTCTGCAACACCCGCACGGCGATCGGCTGCGTCGGGCGCGACGCGCTTCTCCGGGTGGTCAAGGACGGCCCGTCGCGCCAGATAAGACCGGTGGCGATCGAGGGCGGGGCGGTGCCCGGCTGCGACCGGGCCTGGCCGATCATGGACGGGATGCACCAGGTCGGGCAGGTCACCTCCGCCGCCTGGTCGCCCGACTGCGAGACCAACGTGGCCATCGGCATGGTGCGGATGACCCACTGGGACGCCGGGACCGAGATCGACGTGCTCCTGCCCACGGGCGAGGTGCGGGCGGCGACGGTCATGGGCGTGTTCTGGAATTGAGAAGGAGCGACGAGCGATGCGGGCACTGATCGTGGACAAGGACGCCGACGGGATCACCACGGCGGAGGTGCAGGAGATCGGGGAGGACCGCCTGCCGGACGGCGACGTGACCGTGGCGGTGGAATACTCGACGCTGAACTACAAGGACGGGCTCTGCCTAGGCCCCGGCGGCGGGCTTGTGCGGACCTACCCGCATGTCCCCGGCATCGACTTCGCCGGCGTGGTCGAGACATCCAACGACCCGCGCTACGCGCCCGGCGACCGGGTGGTCCTGACCGGCTGGCGCGTGGGCGAAAACCGGTGGGGCGGCTACGCGGAGAAGGCGCGGGTGAAGGCCGACTGGCTGGTGCCGCTGCCCGAGGGGCTGAGCACCAAGCAGGCGATGGCGGTGGGAACGGCGGGCTTCACCGCGATGCTGGCGGTGATGGCGCTGGAGGATCACGGGCTGACGCCCGACAAGGGCGAGGTTCTGGTCACGGGCGCCGCGGGCGGCGTGGGATCGGTCGCGACGGCGATCCTCGGGCATCTCGGCTACGAGGTTGCGGGCGTGACCGGGCGGCCGGAGCAGGAGGGCTACCTCAAGGGTCTCGGCGCGAGCCGGATCGTGCCGCGGGCGGAGCTGGCGGAGACGGTGAAGCGGCCGCTGGAGACCGAGACCTGGGCCGGATGCGTCGATGCCGTGGGGGGCGCGATGCTGGCCCGCGTGCTCGGGCAGATGAAATACGGCGCCTCGGTCGCGGCCGTGGGCCTCGCCGGCGGCGCGGCGCTGCCCGCGACGGTGGTGCCGTTCCTCCTGCGCGCGGTCAACCTCCTCGGGATCGACAGCGTGATGCAGCCCTACGAGAACCGCGTCCGGGCCTGGGGCCGGATCGCCACCGACCTGCCGATGGAGAAGCTGGAGGCGATGGTCCAGATGGCCGCGCTGCCCGACCTGCCCGAGCTCGGCTCCGCGATCCTCGTGGGCGAGGTCCGGGGCCGGGTCGTGGTGGACGTAAACGCCTGAGACAGGAGGCGCCGCGTCGCCTCCCCGCGAGGGGGAGGGCTCCACGGCGCGGGCGATCCGGGTCCGGATCGCCCCGGGGGCGCTGCCCCCCGCCGCCGGTGGCGGCGTCCCCCGGAATATTTCCGGGACAAAGAAGCCGGTTCACGCCCCGCCCGGTCGGGGCCGGGGTGAGAGATCCCGGGGGCCGTCTTTGTCCTGCAAGTATCCCCGCCGGAGGCCGTCATAACGCATGCCGCGCGCGGCGGCGTCCGGTCAGTGCCGCTCGGGTCGGAGGTAGCGTCGCATCCCGTAGAGGAGCGGCGTGCCCTCGGGGGCGACGGCGACCGCCTCGACCGCGCCGATGCAGATGTGGTGGGTGCCGTGGCGGTCCGCCGACAGGAGCCGGCAGTCGAAGCTGACCAGTGCATCGGCGAGGCAGGGCGCGCCGGTGGCCATCGTGACCGTGCGCACGGCGTTGAACTTGTCGCCGCCGGGGGCGGGCAGGCGGCTGGAGAAGATGTCGGACACCTCGGCCTGGTCGAGCCCGAGGACGTTGATGCAGAAACATCCGTTCTCCAGCACCAGCGGCAGCGCCTGGCTGGAGGCGTTGAGGCATACGAGCATCGTCGGCCGGTCGCCGTCGGCGGAGATCGAGGTCATCGCGCTGACGGTGACGCCCTGCCGCCCCGCCGGCCCGTCGGTGGTGACGACGCTGACGGAGGCCGCGGCGCGGCTCATCCCCTCGATGAAATCGGCTTTCAGGTCGTCGGACACCGCCCGTGCCTCCATCCCGGTGCTGCACGAGTGCTACATAGGGGCTGGACCCGGCGAAGGCCATGCCGACTTGCATCCCGGCGCGGGGTCTGGTGAGCCTTTCCATGAACGGAGGGCGCGGACATGGCACTGGAAGACGCGAAGCGGGAGGTGGACCGGGCGGTGACCGGCGAGCCGAGGGGACTGGCCTACGAGAACGCCTTCGCGGGGGCGACGAGCTTCCTGCGCCGGCGCTACACCCGGGACCTGTCGGGTTACGATCTCGCCGTCACCGGCATCCCCTTCGACCAGTCGGTGACCAACCGCCCCGGCACCCGGTTCGGGCCGCGCGCGATCCGCGAGGCGTCGAGCCTGCAACCCTACGATCCGCCCTACGGGTGGGACGGCTATTCGCCGCTGGAACACCTTGCCATCGCCGATTACGGCGACATGCCCTTCGACTACGCCCATACCCCCGACGTGCCGGCGCGGATCGAGGCCCATGTCGCGGGCATCCTCGACCAGGGCGCGGCGGCGATCACGCTCGGCGGCGATCACTCGATCACGCTGCCGATCCTGCGCGCCCATGCCGCCAAGCACGGGCCGCTCGCGCTGATCCAGTTCGACGCCCATACCGACACCTGGCCCGATGACGACCCGGCCCGGATCGACCACGGCACCTTCTGCGGCAAGGCGGTGAGGGAGGGGCTGATCGACCCCGCCCGTTCCGTCCATGTCGGCATCCGAACGGTGGTGGACGACAACCTCGGCATCGAGATCCTCGATGCCCGCCGAGTTCACGAGGACGGTCCCGCCGCCATCGCCGCCCGCGTTCGCGCGATCGTGGGCGATGCGCCGTGCTACCTGTCCTTCGACATCGACGCGCTCGATCCCGCCTTCGCGCCCGGCACCGGCACCCCGGTCTGGGGCGGGTTGTCGAGCGGGCAGGCCGCGATTCTCTTGCGCGACCTCGCCGGGATCGACCTGAAGGGCGGCGACGTGGTCGAGGTCTCGCCGCCCTATGACAGCGCCGGGATCACGGCGGTCGCCGGGGCGCACGTCGCGATGGAGCTGATCTGTCTCTGGGGCTGGACCCGGCGGTGAGCCTCAGGGCGCGGGAGCGGCGCGGCCGGCGCGGGCGTCGAGAAGGTTCGGGACCATTCGTTCGCTGAAGCCCGCGAGCAGGAACAGGAACGCGAGCCGGTCGGAATCGATCGTCGACGTGTCCTCCGCACCGGGCGCGAGCAGGCCGTCGAGAACGCCGGACGCGACGGCGAAGTAGAGCACCACGGCGCCGAGCGCGCCCGCGACGAGGCGCTGGAAGCCGAAGATCCATTGCGACAGCCGCGGCACGCTCGGATCCACCTCTGTCCACGGCAGGCGCGCGGCGGTGGAGAACAACGCGCCGACGACCCCCATCATGATCGCGAGGAGGAGGACATCCACCGGGAGGCCGGCGGCCGTGACGTCGCCGGGGGTCGGGGCCGGATCGAGCCGGAGCAGCCCCGCGCAGACGAGAACGGCGCCGACCGCGAGGACCATCGCGATGGTGAACTGGCGTGCGCCGGCGCGGTTTTGCAACCGCCGCTCCACCCGGCCCTGGAGCGCGGCGAGCGCCTCGGCGGCCTCGGCCTCCTGCCCGAGCAGCGCCTGGGCGACGCAACGAGCGTATTCCCGTTCGAAATGCTCGGCGGCATCCTTGTCGTCGGGGGAGCCGATCCCGCGCAGGAGCATGGCGCGGTGGTTGAACCGCGCGATGCCCGGGCCGAGGCGAACGAAGGCCAGGGCCTGTTCGTCCGCCGTGCTGCGCGTGTCGGAGAACATCGGCGAGGTGCCGTAGTCCGTCCTGTAGATTCGGAACTCGGGGTGGGTCCAGTAGACTTCCCGCACCTTCCGGCCGCGCTTGTCGAGATTGCCGGTCTCGATGTCGTCCAGACTGGTGGCGCGGGCCTTCGGCGCCTCGTCGCCCTGCGTCTCGGTCACGGTCAAAATTCCCGCAAGAGCTTCAAAATGATCGCGATGTTAGCATGAGCGGGCGCTGAATGTCATCGGCGTGCCCGCGACGTTCCCTCCGCGCAAGCCACTGGCGCGACTCGGGGACATTCCCTAAACCGGGGGCCATGAGCCGGCCGCGGAAACCGAAGGGCGAGACGCGCCAGAAGCGACAGGTCGCGCGGGAGATTTCCTACGCGTCCTCGGTCGCGTCGAAGGGCGGGCGGACGCTGGTGCGCGTGATGGAGAACGCCACCGGCCGGATCGGGCTCATCAAGCGCGCCGACGGCTACGACGACGAGGTGCGCGGCGGCGGGAACTTCTGGGAGATCATGGTCCGCCGCTACGGGCTGAAGCTGGACGTGATCGGCGGCAGTCTCGACAACATCCCCGCAGAGGGGCCGGTGGTGGCCGTCGCCAACCATCCCTACGGCATTCTCGACGGGCTGATGATGGGGCACATCCTGTCCGTCGCCCGCGGCGATTTCCGCATCCTCGCGCACCGGGTGTTCCGCAAGGCCGAGGACCTGGAGAAGATCATCCTGCCGATTTCCTTCGACGAATCGAAGGAGGCGGTCGCGCTCAACATCGAGACGCGGAAGGCGGCGCTGCGCTACCTCGCCGATGGCGGCATCATCGGCATCTTTCCGGGTGGCACGGTTTCGACCGCGCACAAGCCCTTCGCCCGGCCGATGGACCCGGCCTGGCGCAGCTTCACCGCCCGGATGATCGCGAAATCCGACGCGCAGGTGGTGCCGATCTTCTTCGACGGGCACAATTCGCGGCTGTTCCAGCTCATGAGCCACCTGCACACGACCCTGCGGATGGGGCTGCTCATCAAGGAGTTCAAGGCGCGGGTGAATACGCCGGTCCGCGTCGTCATCGGCGAGCCGATCCCGCGGGAGGAAATCGACGCCCGGCGGGCCGATGCCCGCGCGATGATGGACTTCCTGCGGGAAAGGACCTACGCGTTGTCGCCGCGGCCGCTCGACGCGCGTCAGATCGGCTTCGAGTTCGAGGAAAAGCACGGCGGCGGGCATCACCGCGCGAGGGAGTGGTACTGAGACGATGGCGGTCGGCATCTTCGACAGCGGGCTTGGCGGCCTGACGGTTCTCGACGCCGTGGCGAAGCGGTTGCCCGAGGTGCCGTTCGTCTACTACGGCGACAATTCCCACACCCCATACGGCACCCGCGATCCGCAGGATGTCTACGAACTGACCACGGCGGGCGTGCAGCGGCTGTTCGATGCCGGCTGCGATCTCGTGATCCTCGCCTGCAACACGGCGAGCGCCGTCGCGCTGCGAAAGATGCAGGAAAGCTGGGTGCCGAAGGACAAGCGCGTGCTCGGCGTCTTCGTGCCGCTGATCGAGGCGCTGACCGAACGCCAGTGGGGCGACAATTCCCCCCCGCGCGAGGTCGCGGTGAAGCATGTCGCGCTGTTCGCGACGCCCGCCACCGTATCCAGCCGCGCGTTCCAGCGCGAACTGGCGTTCCGCGCCATCGGCGTCGACGTGGAGGCGCAGGCCTGCGGCGGTGTCGTCGACGCGATCGAGGACGGCGACATGATCCTGGCCGAGGCGCTGGTGCGGTCCCATGTCGAGGCCCTGCTGCGCAAGATGCCGTCACCGGACGCCGCGGTGCTCGGCTGCACGCATTACCCGCTACTTGAAGAGGTCTTCTCCGACGCGCTCGGCCCCGGCGTGACCGTGTTCAGCCAGGCCAACCTCGTCGCCGCCAGCCTCGCGGACTACCTCGGCCGCCATCCCGCGATGGTCGGGCCGGGTAGCGAGAGCCTGTACCTGACCACCGGCGACCCGCGCCGGGTGGCGAACAAGGCGACCCAGTTCCTGCGCCGGAAGATCGACTTCACCGCGGCCTGACCCGCTGCGACGGGTTCGGGGCGGATGACGTTGCGTCGCACGTCCTCCGTACGCCGTGTCCGCCCTTATCCTGACGCAAACGTCACCCATATGCCGCGTCACGTGGGGGCACGTCTCGAGTCGAGGTTTCCAGGACATGGTCCGTTCCTCTTTTGTAACTGTCATCGCGCTTGCGTTGTCGTCGGTCCTCGGGGCCGTTGGCGCGGCGGGCGCCGTCACCGTGTCCGAACTGGACCACGGCGAGTTTTCCGGCAACTGGGCCGCGCCGACGGTGCTTGGCGCGGGGGTCGACGGGGTTTCCGGCACCGGCGCGGGCAACCAGTACGATATCTTCCACCTGACCGGCCTCGCGCCCGGCGCGCAGGTGCTGAGCTTCCGTTTCGACGCCCCGGCGGGGATCGGCTATTCCTATTCCGCCGGCGGCATGGTGACCTACGCGACGCAGGCCTTCCGGTGGGGATGGGACGGCCAGACCGCGGGATCCTTCGCCACCTCCTACTGGTCGCCCTCGGTGGGCTTCGACCTGGCGCTCGGCGCGGGGTTCTCGGGCGATCTCTACCTCGGGCTCTGGTTCACCTACGGCGCGAACCTGTCCTACAGCGTGTCGTCGAACGTCGCCGCGCCGGTCGCACCGGTGCTGTCGCCCGCGCCGGGGCCCGTCGCCGCGGACCCGATCAGCCCGGTGCCGCTGCCCGCGCCGGTGCTCATGCTCGGTGCCGCGCTCGCCGCCGGGGCCTTCGTCGGCCGCCGCCGCCGCACCTGACGGACCGGACCGGGGCGGCCGCCGCCCCGGTTCCCCCCGCCGCTTCGTTCACCTTCCGTCAAACCCTGCGCCGCTAGAGAAGGGCGTGGTGCGCCGTCCGGCGCGTGAAGGAAGGGGCGGAAGATCATGTTCGGAAGAGGTTTCCTTGCCGCGGCGGGCATCGTGGCGATCCTCGGGGCCACCGCTTCGAGGCCCGTGACCCTGCACGAGGTCGATGCCGGCGGTTTTTCCTCCGACCTGTCCGAACCGACGGAGATTGGGCTGGGCGTCGATGCCGTCGCGGGCACCGGACGCATCGGCGATCGCGATTTCCTGCACCTGTCGACCCTGGCCGAAGGCACGCAAGCGCTGACGATCACGCTGACCGCACCGGCCGGGGCGGGCCTGTCGCGCCATGCCGCGGGGTTCGTCGCCTACAGCCTCACCGCGCCGCGATGGGCGCTCGACTGGACGCGGATCGCCTGGTTCCACACCAGCGACGCGGACCCGGTCGACGTCATCACCTTCACCCTCGGCCCCGACTTCGTCCGCGAGGTCTGGATCGGCTTCCTTTTCCTGTCGGGGGAGGATATGCAGTTCCACATGACGAGCCGCATCGACATCACGCCGGACACCCCGGACAGCCCCGCGCCCGTGCCCCTGCCGGGCGGGCTGGCGCTGATCGGGTCCACGCTGGCGTGCATCGCCGTGCTCGCATCGCGACGACGCCGCGCCTGACGCGCGGGGACGGCTCCCCGCGTCCGAACGGCGCGGGGCAGCAGAATCCGGTTGAAACCACGGGTCCGCTCGCGCATCTCTCTTCCGATCCAGCGAGGGCCTCATGACCCACTCCATCGCAATTCTCGGCGCCTCCGGTTACACCGGGGCGGAACTCGTCCGGCTGATCGCCACCCATCCCGGCCTGTCGATCACGGCCATGACCGGCGAACGCAAGGCGGGCCAGCCGATGGCCTCGGTGTTCCCGTTCCTGCGCCATCTCGACCTGCCGGACCTGTGCCGGATCGACGAGGTCAATTTCTCCGCCGTCGATCTCGCCTTCTGCGCGCTGCCGCACGGCACCTCGGCCAGCGTCATCAAGGACTTGCCGCACGATCTGAAGATCGTCGACCTGAGCGCCGATTTCCGGCTGAAGGATCCGGCGGTCTACAAGCGGTGGTACGGCAAGGACCACGAGGCGCCCGAGATGCTCGGCAGCGCCGTCTACGGCCTGACCGAGTTCTACCGCGAGGAAATCCGCGCGACCCGCTTCGTCGCCGGCACCGGCTGCAACGCCGCTACCGGGCAATACGCGGTGCGGCCGCTCTTGTCGGCGGGTCTGATCGACCCCGACGAGATCGTCATCAACCTAATCACCGGGGTGTCCGGCGCGGGCCGGTCGCTGAAGGAGAACCTGCTGCACGCCGAGCTGTCGGAGGGTGCGAACGCCTACGCCATCGGCGGTACGCACCGGCACCTGGGCGAGTTCGACCAGGAATTTTCCGCCATCGTGGGCCGAAAGGTCGAGGTGCAATTCACGCCGCACCTCGCGCCGATGAACCGGGGCATCCTCGCCACCGTCTACGTTCGCGGCGACGCGCAGGCGATCCACGCGGAATTCGAACGGGTCTACGCCGAAGAGCCCTTCATCGAGGTGCTGCCGTTCGGGCAGGCGCCGTCGACCCATGACGTGCGCGGTTCGAACTTCGTCCATGTCGGCGTCGCGGCCGACCGGCGCGAGGGCAGGGCGCAGGTCTTCGCCACGCTCGACAACCTGACCAAGGGCTCGTCCGGGCAGGCGTTGCAGAACGCGAACCTGATGCTTGGCCTGCCGGAGACCGAGGGGCTGATGCTGGCGCCCCTGTTTCCCTAGGCGCGGCGTTTCGGAGGGAGGAGAAGATGCGGGGACTGAAGAAGCGGCGGCGGATCCAGATCGTGGTGGCGGCGGCGATCCTGCTGGCGGGCTCGGCGGTGCTGATCGGCTACGGGTTCCGCGAGGGCATCAACTTCTTCCGCACGCCATCCGACGTGGCCGAGACGCCGCCGCCCTCGACCGAGGTGTTCCGCATCGGCGGGCTGGTGGAGGAAGGCAGCCTCGTGCGCGGGCAGGGCGAGACCGTCACCTTTCGCGTGACCGACGGCGGCGCGAGCGTGCCGGTCGCCTTCACCGGGGTGCTGCCGGACCTGTTCGGCGAGGGCGAGGGCATGGTCGGCACCGGCCGTCTGGTCGACGGCGTGTTCGAGGCGACCGAGATCCTCGCCCGCCACGACGAGACCTACATGCCCGCCGAGGTGATCGAGGCGTTGCAGGAACAGGGCGTCTACGTCGACCCGGACGCGCCCGAGAGCTGACGCGCCGCGGGCAGCGTCCGCGCCCCGGGCGGATTTTAGCGGTATTTTAGGGGTTTCCTGCGCAGGTTCCACGTCATCTGGAACCTGGAGCATGGAGGGCGGAACCATGCTGTCGGTTCTGCAGATCGCCAACGACATCGTGGCCCGTGAGGGCGGCTTCGTGAACGACCCCGACGATCCCGGCGGGGCGACCAATCACGGCGTGACGATCGGGACGATGCGCCGGCTCGGGCTCGACCTCGACCGGGACGGCGACGTGGACGTGGCCGATGTCAGGGCGCTCGACCGCGATGGCGCGGTGAAGATCTTCGTCGATCACTACTTCCACGAACCCCGGATCGACCTGTTGCCCGAGGCGCTGCAGGCCTCGGTCTTCGACATGTACGTCAACGCGGGGTCGAACGCGGTGGTGATCCTGCAGCGGCTGTTGCGCGACATGGGGCTGGAGATCGCGGTCGACGGCATCATCGGCCCGCAGACCGCTGCCGCGGCCTCGGCGGCGGCGCGCTCGGCGCCGGGCCAGATCGCCGACGCCTATGGGATCGCGCGGCGGAACTACTACTACCGCCTGGCCGACCTGCGGCCGCGCAGCCGGAAATACGCCCGCCGCCGCGACGGCGGAAAGGGCGGCTGGATCGTCCGGGCGGAGGAATTCATCTCTCCGAAATACCACCTGAGCGACGCCGACCACCGGGCGAGGTGCGCGAAATGGGGCTGATCGAGCGGGTCATCGGCGGCTCCGACGCGACGCGGAGCCTGGGCGAAAGCGTCGGCGGCGTGGCCGAGGTCTTCACCCCGAACGCCACCCGCCGGATGGAATTGTCGGCGGAGATCCGGAAGGCCGCGATGGCGGCGCTGGCCAGCGAGTACGAATACGAACGCGCGGGGCCGTTCGACCGGGTCGTGAACGCGCTCAACCGGCTGCCGCGGCCGCTGCTCGCCTTCGGCACGCTCGGGCTGTTCGTGTTCGCGATGGTCGACCCGGCCGCCTTCACCCGGCGGATGGCGGGGCTGGAACATGTGCCGGAACCGCTCTGGTGGCTGCTCGGCGCGATCGTCAGCTTCTACTTCGGCGCGCGGGAACTGAACTACTGGCGCGAGGGCGGGCGCGGCTCGCGCCGGTTGCCGTGGCTGGCCGCTGTCCTCGGCCGCGAGGACGCGCGGGAGCCGGAGACGGGGGAGAACGCCGCGATCTCGGCCTGGCGGAACGGGATGAGGTAGGGGCAGGGCTCTCGGACCCGGCACGGAGCCGCGCGTCGGCAGGCCGCGGTGCGGCGATCCCCTGGTTCGGCTGCGGCGGTCTATTACTCGACCCAAGAGGAGCCTGAAGCGAGGCTTCCGCTTCAGCAGATGGCCGCGCCGGGGGCGGTCCGGCCCCTCTCGGCAGATTTCGCGTTGCGAACTCACTTGCCGGGAACGGATTCGCGGCGGCCTCGGGCCTTTGTCCCGACCGGGGTCGCAAGCAGTGATCGGGTGAATACCTCTACCCCCGCATCCTCTCCCCCTCGGGGTCGAACAGCGGCGCGGACAGGATTCGCGCCGTCCTGCGTTCCCCCAGGAGTTCCACCGCCCACGGCCCCTCCGATCCCGCCAGTTCGCGCGGGACATAGCCGAGGGCGACGGAGGTTTCGGACGCGTGGGCGTAGCCGCCGGAGGTGACGAAACCGACCGCCTTGCCGTCATGCAGGATCGGTTCGTTCCCGATCACGTCCGCGTCGTCGGTGTCGACCGCGAAGCCGACCAGCCGCACCGTGCCGCCGCGTCGGTTCGCGAGCGCCGCCGTCTTGCCGATGAAATCCGCGTCCTTGCCGTAGGCGACGAAGCGCGACAGGCCGCATTCCTCGGGGCCGTAGAGCGGGCGGTATTCCTTCGCCCAACCGCCAAAGCCCTTTTCCAGCCGCAGCGCGTTCAGGGCGCGGAGACCGAAGGGGGTAATGCCGAGGTCGGCGCCAGCCTCCCACAGCCTCTCGAAGACGTGGCGCTGGTATTCCGGCCGCATCCAGATCTCGTAGCCGAGATCGCCGGTGAAGCTGAGCCGCGCGACGATGGCGGGGGCCAGGCCCACGTCCATCCGCGCGACCGACATGAAGGGGAAGGCATCGAGATCCTCGGCCACGACGCGGGACAGGAGCGCGCGGGCGTTCGGGCCGGAGATGGCGAGCCCGCAGAGGTTCAGGCCGACGACCTCGAAATCGACGCCGGTCTCGGGTAGGTGGGCTTCGAACCAGCGGGCGTAGAACACCTCCGCCGCGCCGGATCCGAACAGGAGGAACTCGTCACCCGGCAGGCAGGCCACGGTCAGGTCGCCCTGCACCTTGCCGTCCGCCTTCAGCATGGGCGCGAGCGCCATGCGGCCGGGCGCGGGGATCCGGCAGGCGAGCATGGTATCGAGCCAACCGCGCGCGCCGGGGCCGGTGACACGGAACTTGGAATAGCCGGAGACCTCCATGATGCCGATGCCGTCGCGCACCGCGCGGGCCTCGGCGCCGACGAAGGGGAAATCGGTGGAGCGGCGCCAGGAAAACGCGTCCTCGGTACCGTCGGTTGAGAACCAGAGCGGCACTTCCAGCCCCCAGGAATCCCCCATCCGCGCGCCGAGCGAGAGCCAGCGGTCATGAAGCGGCGTGGTCTTGAGCGGGCGGGCGGCGGTCAGTTCCTCGTTCGGGAAGCGGATCGAGAAGCGGCGGGAATAGTTCTCGCGCACCTTGGGGTTGGTGTAGGCGAGCGTGGCCCAGTCGCCGTAGCGGGCCACGTCCATCGCCCAGACGTCGAAACCGGGATCGCCCTCGGTCATCCAGTTCGCGAGCGCGAGGCCGACGCCGCCGCCCTGGCTGAACCCCGCCATCACGCCGCAGGCCGACCAGAACCCGGGCAGGCCGCGAACTGGGCCGACGAGCGGGTTGCCGTCGGGGGCGAAGGTGAAGGGGCCGTTGATGATCTGCTTGATGCCCGCGGTCTCGAAGGCCGGGAAATGGCGGAACCCGACCTCGAGCGAAGGCGCGATGCGGTCGATGTCGGGTTGCAGGAGTTCATGGCCGAAGTCCCACGGCGTTTCGCGCGGCGACCAGGGCACGCCCGCGCGCTCGTAGGTGCCCATCAGCATCCCGCCGCGTTCTTGCCGCAGGTAGAGCTCGCCGTCGAAATCGACCGCGTGGATCACTTCCTTGCCGGTCGTGGCGTTGATCTCCGCGACCTCGGGCATGTCCTCGGTGATGAGGTACATGTGCTCCATCGCCAGAACCGGCAGCTCGATCCCGACCATGCGGCCGACTTCCCGCGCCCAGAGCCCGCCGGCGTTGACGACGTGCTCGCAGGCGACGGGGCCCTTCTCCGTCTCGACGATCCAGCCGAGCGGGTCGCGGCGGATACCGGTGACGGGGCGGTGCGTCTCGATCCGGGCGCCGAGCTTGCGGGCGGATTTCGCGTAGGCATGGGTGACGCCGGACGGGTCGAGGTGCCCGTCGACCACGGTCTTCAGCGCGCCGACGAACTGGCCGGGATCGAGCAGCGGCATCAGGTCGTGCGCCTCGGCCGGGGTGATGACCTCGGTCTCGATGCCATTGAGACGGCCCGCCGCCGACATGGATTTCAGCCAGTCGAACCGCGCCTCGGTCGAGGCCAGCATGACGCCGCCGGTCATGTGGAAACCGGTGGCCTGGCCCGACATCTCCTCGATCTCGCGGTAGAGGTTGATGGTGTATTTCTGGAGCTTGGCCACGTTCGGATCGCCGTTCACGGTGTGGCAGCCGCCCGCCGCGTGCCAGGTGGAGCCGGACGTCAGCTCCGACCGTTCGATCAGCAGCGCGTCCGTCCAGCCCGCGCGGGCGAGGTGGTAGAGCACCGAGCACCCCACCACGCCGCCGCCGATCACCACCACCCGTGCCTGTTCCATTGCCGACCGTCTCCCGTTGCGTCGGGGCCGAGACTAGGGGCGCTGGCGCGGGGCGGATGGTCCGGGGGCGACGGATCCGGCGGCCCCGGTGGCGCGAACGGACAAGTCGCGCGGCGGTGACGTTAACCCCCGGTTAACCCGGGGCATGAGACAAGACGGACGGTCCAGGAGGGTCCGATGCCGACACCGCCGCCAGCAGGAGCCGACCGGGCACGTCCCGCATTCCCGCCGGCGACGCGCGGTTGCCGCCGACCCCGGCCCCGTGCCGTCCCGGCCAGCCCGTCCCTTTCCCCACCCCGGCAGCATCGCCGTCCGCGCCCCGCTGCGCGGGCGGCGGCACCCGGGACGGGGTGAGCGCCGGTCCGGGGATCGAGAGCTTCGCCGGACGTTTCCTGCACGACCTCGCCGCCGCCAGCCGCGCCCTGCGCGCGTTGCGCGGCTTCGTCGCCGAGGACCTGGCCGATGCCGGGGTTCCCCTGCCGCCCGACACCGCGCGGATGCTGCGGCTGATGGGCGAGCGGGCGGCGACGCTGGAGGCTCTGGTGGCCGGGGTGACGGAGTACCGCGCGGTCGGCACGGAAAGCCCCGCGCTGGTGGAGCCGCGCGAGGTGCTCGCCTCCGTCATGGCCGCGCCGGGCCTGTCCGGGGCGCGGGTGGAGGCCGACGTCCATCCCGCGACCCTGCGCATCCCCCGCGCCGATCTCGCGCGGCTGTTCCGCGTCCCGCTGGAGAACGCGGTGCGGTTCCATCCGGACCGCACGCCACGCGTGACCCTGCGGGCCGGGCCGGACGGGCAGGGCGGGTGGCGGATGACGGTCGATGACGACGGCCCCGGCATCGCCCCGGAACACCGGGCGAAGGCGATGGAACCGCTCGGCCGGCTGACAGCAGCCGGGGGTGGCGGCTCCGGCATGGGCCTGGCGATCCTCGCCCGCGCCGCCGCCTGCCACGGCGGCGCGGCGACGCTCGGCGCGTCGTCCACGGGCGGGTTGCGCGTGGAGGTGGTCCTGCCGCTGACTTGACAGACCCATACCCTGATGGCTATGGATGCAATCATATAACCAAACGGGTATGAAATGGCCGCCGACCCCCGCACCGCGATCTTCAAGTCCCTGTCCGACCCGACCCGCCGCGCGATCTTCGAGCGGCTCTGCCGCGAGGGCGAGCGCCCGGTCGCGGTGCTGACCGCGGGGGCAGGGGTGTCGCAGCCGGTGGTGTCGAAGCACCTTGCCGTCCTGAAGGGCGCGGGGCTGGTGTCGGTCCGGCAGGCGGGGCGGCAAAGCTGGTACCGGGCGGAGCCGGGGGCGCTGGCGCCGATGGTCGACTGGACCCGCGAGATGGCGGCGTTCTGGGACGACCGGCTCGACGCGCTCGGCACACTCCTGAACCGGATGGACCAGTGACGGGCGGGGCCGAAGCGGCGCGGTCTGTGGTGATCGACCGGGAGTATCCGCACGCGCCAGACAGGATCTGGCGCGCGCTGACGATGCCGCACCTGGTGGCGGAATGGCTGATGGCGGGCAACGTGGCGGCGACGCCGGGCCACCGCTTCGCCTTCACCGCCGACTGGGGCCGGGTCGATTGCGAGGTCCGCGAGGTCGAGCCGGGACGGAGGCTGGTCTGGTCCTGGGACGCGGGCGCGTTGCGGAGCACCGTGACCTGGACGCTGGAGCCGACCGCGACGGGCACACGGCTCAGGCTGGAACAGACCGGCTTTGCGGAGGAGGCGCCGCGCTACTACCACGGCGCGCGGGCGGGCTGGCCGCGGTTCCTCGATGCGCTCGAAACCCTTCTCGACGGAGACATCACATGAACGGCGTCATCCGGCAGGTCCACCGCTGGACCTCGGTTCTCTTCACCCTCGCCGTCGCGGCGATCTTCGCGGGTATGGCCATCGGCGAGCCGCCGGAGTGGCAGTACTACACGCCGCTTCCGTTCCTCTTCGTCCTGCTGCCGACGGGGATCTGGATGTTCGTCCTGCCCTACCTGCGGCGCTGAGGCGCGGCGCCCGCGTCCCCACGCCCCGCCATCCCGTGCTATGCTGCGCCGGCCGCCCGGTCCGGCGCCGTTCCGCCTGCCATTGCGACGCGGCGGGGACGCCGGAACGAAGCGGCCGGCCGCGGCGTTTTCGCCGGGACCGACTGATGCGAGGGAACGCACCATGCGACTGCACCTGGGATGCCGGATCGGCTTCGACCTGAAGGCCCCGACCCCGATGATCCTGACCCTGACCACGCACAGGTCGCGGTCGGCCGATCTCGTCGTGCCCGACCGGCTGGTGACGGAGCCGAAGGTGCCGGTCAGCGCCTACCGCGACGCGTTCGGCAACCGCTGTCACCGGCTGGTGGCGCCCGCGGGCCGGTTCCGGGTGTCGACCGACGGCATCATCCGCGACGACGGGCTGTCCGACCCCGTGGGGACCGACGCGCCGCAACTGCCGGTGGAGGCGCTGCCCGACGAGGCGATCCCGTTCCTGCTGCCGAGCCGCTACTGCGAGACCGACCTCTTGTCGGATTTCGCCTGGGAGACGTTCGGCGACCACCCCGGCGGCGGGTGGGCGCTGGTGCAGGAGGTCTGCGACTTCGTCCACGAGCATGTCGAGTTCGGCTACGAGCATTCCCGCGCCACCCGCACCGCGTCGGAAACGCTGTCGGAGGCCGCGGGCGTGTGCCGGGACTACACGCACCTCGCCATCACGCTCTGCCGCTGCCTCAACATCCCCGCGCGCTACTGCACCGGCTACATCAGCGACATCGGCCAGCCGCCGCCCTACGCGCCGATGGATTTCTGCGCCTGGATGGAGGTCTACCTCGGTGATCGCTGGTGGGTGTTCGACCCGCGCAACAACGACCTGCGCTATGGCCGGGTGCTGGTGGCGCGGGGTCGCGACGCCGCGGACGTGCCGCTGATGCACAGCTTCGGCCAGCACGAGCTGGCGGAGTTCGAGGTCTGGATCGACGACGCGGACGCCGGTGCGGGGAAGGCGGCGGAGTAGGGCGGTCAGCCCGGCGCGGACAGCGCCGCCTGCACCATCGCAGGCCATGCCGACCGGATCCGGTCGCGCGGGACACCCGAAAGGACAAGCCGCCGCCAGACCTCGAAATCGAGGATCGCGGCGGCCGTTCTCGCGGTCTCCGAGCCCGGATCGACGCCGAGCGCCGCCGCGGTGAACCCCGTCACCTCGGCCCGCACCGTTTCGAGGAAATCGGCAAGCTGCGGGACCCGGTCCGCGTCGCGAACGGCGCACCAGAGCGGGCCTTCGGCGCGGGCGTGGAAGGCATCGAGCGCCTCGGCCAGCCGCGCGAGCCGTTCCGTCACGTCCCGCGCGCCGTCGAACAGCGCGTCGGCGTCGGCCGCGCGGGGCGGGCCGATGGCGTCGAGGAACCGCGCCCCGCAGGCCTCCACCAGCGAATCGGCGGTCGGGAAGTGGCGGTACACCGTCGCGGCGCCGACCCCGGCCCGGGCCGCGACATCGGCATAGGAGGTCGTGGCGACGCCCTGCGCGACGTGCAGTTCCATCGTGGCGCGCAGGATCCTCTCCCGGGTTTCCCGCTGATCCTCCGCCCGTTTCGCCTTTCGATACTCGCGTGCCATGCAGCCCCATATTGACGAGAGACTAATTTCGTGAAATAGATGTTCCGCCAAAATTAGGCGTTCAACCACATCCTGTAAAGACGGAGATACCATCATGACGTTCCAGGACCGCGCCCCGGCGAACCGGGCAGCGGGGGTTCCGGCCCGGCACTTCCTCGCCTTCACCGCCCGCATTCTCGGGAACGGGCGGGACAGCGGCGGGCTTCACGCGGTCGAACTCGACCTGCCGGCGGGCGAGGCCTCGCCCTGGCACACCCATCACGACGAGGACGAGTGGTTCTTCGTGACCGAGGGCGAGATCGAGGTGCGGGTGGCGGAGGCGCGGGTGACGCTCGGGGCGGGGGACTTCGCCTTCGGGCCCCGCGACGTGCCGCACGGGTTCCGGGTGCTCGGCGACCGCCCGGCGCGGGTGCTGCTAATGACCCACGGCGGCCGGTTCTCGGACTTCATCGCCGAGAACAGCACGCCCGAGGGCGAGGTGCCGCGGGCCCCCGACCTCGACCGCCTCGTCGCCTCGGCCCGGCGCTACGGCCAGGAGATCCACGGGCCGCTTCCGACCTGAGGGACGCGCGAACACGACAGGGGCGGCGGCGATGGCCGCCGCTTCGTCGTTCCGGTGTGTCGGGATCGGACCGGGGCGGACCCGGTGGCGGAGAGACAGGGATTCGAACCCTGGGTGGACTTGCGCCCACAACGGTTTTCGAGACCGCCCCGTTCGACCACTCCGGCACCTCTCCGCAGACCAAGGGTGGTTCGTGAGGCGGGGACATAGCGGCCAAGGCGCGGGCGCGCAAGGGGGTCGCGGGTCGGGAACTCCGGACTGGAAATCGCGGCGGCTTCGGGCAATGCTTCCGGTCGGGCCGGATCCGACCGCCGCCCCGCCAGACGACACGACGGAGAGCTCCGCCATGCGCCACGTCCCGATCCCCGCCGCAATGCTTGCCGCGACGCTCGCCGCGCTGCCCGCGACCGCGCAGGAGGACACGGACCTGCCGCGCTTCGCCAGCGAGGAGCCGCCGATCTACGCGCTGTTCGAGGCCGCGGGCATCTACGAGCGGGTGGAGTGGTTCTGGCTCGGCGAATTGCGCAACGCCGAGCGGCGGGCGACGAGCTATCTCGGCGCGAAGCCGGACCCGGAATGGGCGGGCGAGGTTGAGCGCATCTTCGAGACCGAGCGCCTCGTCGCCGCGTTCGAGGACGCCTTCGACACCGACGCCCTGTCCGCCGACGAGATCGCGGAACTGGAGACGTTCTACCGCAGCGGCATCGGCCAGCAGGTGCGCGAGGGCGAGATCGCGATGCTGCGGGACAGCTACCGGACCGGCGACGGCGGCGACTGGGACGCGGCGCTGGAGGAAGCTTCGGCCGGCCCCGCGCCGTGGTTCGACCAGCTGTCGGACGCGCTGCGGGCCAGCGGGCGGATCGACCTTCAGACGACTTACCGGCTGAACGCCGAGATCGCGTTCAACCAGGGGCTCGCCGATGCCGGGGGCGAGGCCGGGGCGAGCTACATCACCGACGCGCTCGAGGCCGTCGGCGACCGCGAGGCGCAGTTCGAGGCCTTCCTCGGCACCCAGATCCTCACCCTCCGGGAACTCGACGACGCCGAGATGTCGGCGCTCCTGCGGGATCCGGCGATCACCCTGCGCGACCGCCTGACTAACGCCACCTACTTCGCCCATTCGCGGGTGAACGAGGAGGTGCTGCACGACCTCGCCGGGATCACCGTCGCGGCCGCCGCGCGCTGACCGACAGGCCACGGGCGGGAAACAGCCGGGGCGGAGTGTTCGCGCAGAGGTTGTGGACGCGGCCGGGCGGGGCGGTCATTCTGGGCCGCGGTGCCGCACGCCCCGGCCCCTTCGACCGAGGATGTTCCATGACGCGCCTGTTTTGCCTGATCGGCTTCGCCCTCGTCCTCGCGCTCTGCGGGGCCGCGCGGGCGCAGGACAGCACGGTGGAGCCGCGCACGCGATCTGTGCTGGAGGCCGCGGGGCTCTACGACGTGCTCACCATCCTGTCCGAGGAAACCGTCGCCGCGGCCGACGAGATGGAGGCGGAGCTGTTTCCCGGCAAGGGCGGCGCGTCCTGGCGGCGGGAACTGGCCCGGATCTACGCGCCGGAACGCATGATCGCGGATTTCGAGGCCAACTGGCCCGAGGGCAGCCTGACCGGCGACGAGGCGGCGGAGGTGATGGACTTCCTGTCCGGCGATCTCGGCCGGCGCGTGGTCGCCGCCGAGGTCGACGCGCGCCGCGCGATTTCCGACCCCGACACGCTCGCCGTCGCCGAGGAGGCGTGGCGCGAGGCCGAGGCCGAGGGCGGCCGGCGGGTCGAACTCCTGGACCGACAGGCTGCGGCGCTGTCGCTGGTGGACGAGAACGTGGCCGGGGCGCTCAACGGGCAGTATGAAGCGCTGCGCGGGTTGTCGGATGGCGGCGGGCTGGTGACGCCGATGGGCGAGGAGATGATCCTCGCGCAGGTCTGGTCGCAGGAACCCGCGCTGCGCGCGCGGACCGAATCCTGGCTCGGCGCCTACCAGGTCCTGGCCTATGGCGGCCTGTCCGACGCCGAGCTCGAAGCCTACATAGAGGCGACCGAGACCGAGGCCTTTCGCGCCCTGACGCAGGCGGTCTTCGCGGCGCTCGGCCCGGCGGTCGAGGCGCGTCAATACGCGCTTGGCCGGGCCGCCGCGCGCTACGTCGTGTCGGAGGAACTCTGACCCCTGGACGCGTCGCGACGGGCACGGCGAAACCCTTGACGGAGGCGGTCTCTTGGGGCATATGCCGGGCTCTCGCGGCGGGGGGTGCCCCGCGCGGTTCATGAAACGATGCACCGAGAGGTGCACGCAGCCCGAGGCGCGCCAAGGCGCGGAACGGCCCGGACCGAGCGATCGGGGGGCGGCCACAGGGCGCGGGTGTAGAAGGAAAGACCCATGTTCGCGGTCCTGAAGACCGGCGGCAAGCAGTACAAGGTGCAGGCGGGTGACGTCCTGCGCGTGGAAAAGCTGGCAGCCGAGGCGGGTGAAACCGTCCAGTTCAACGACATTCTCATGCTCGGCGGCGACAACCTCGTCGTCGGCACGCCGATGGTTTCGGGCGCCGCCGTCCAGGCGATGGTGATCGACCAGATCAAGGGCGAGAAGCTGATCCACTACGTCAAGCGCCGCCGGAAGCATTCCTCGCAGCGCACCAAGGGCCACCGCCAGCAGCTGACCCTGCTGCGGGTGACCGACATCCTGGGCTCGGGCGCCGACAAGTCGGGCGTGAAGGCCGCGATCGGTGCCGGTTCCGTCACCGTGACGGACGAGGCCCCGAAGGCGAAGCCGGCGAAGAAGGCCGAGGCGCCGAAGGCCGAAGCCAAGGCGGAGGCCCCGAAGGCCGAGGCCAAGCCCGCCAAGAAGGCCGAGCCGAAGGCGGACGCCGCAGCTGGCGCGGACGACCTGAAGAAGCTTTCGGGCGTGGGCCCGGCGCTGGAGAAGAAGCTGAACGCCGCCGGCGTCACCACCTTCGCCCAGATCGCTGCCTGGACCGAGGCGGACATCGCCGAGTTCGACGAGAAACTGTCCTTCAAGGGCCGCATCGAGCGCGAGGGCTGGGTCGACCAGGCCAAGAAAATCGTCGCCGGCGAAGCGTAAGGAGACCGACAGATGGCACACAAGAAGGCAGGCGGTTCGTCCCGCAACGGCCGCGACAGCGCGGGCCGGCGCCTCGGCGTCAAGAAGTTCGGCGGCGAAGCCGTCATCCCGGGCAACATCATCGTGCGCCAGCGCGGGACCAAGTGGTACCCGGGCGAGGGCGTCGGCATCGGCAAGGATCACACGATCTTCGCCACCGCCGAGGGCCGGGTGAGCTTCCGCAAGGGGCTCAAGGGCCGGACCTTCATCTCGGTCCTGCCGGAAGCCGCGGCGGCCGAGTAACACGGGCCAATCGAACCCGATCGCGAGGGGGGACGGGCGGCCAGCCCGCCCCCCTCGTTTCGTTTCGGGGCCCGGGACGACCGGGCGCGGGACTTTCCAATCGGGCGGATTTCGTCGCCCGCCATTGTCCCGCCGCCCTCGAATCGCCATTTCGGAATGGTGTGGTCCGGCTTTCGGAAGCCGCCCGCGCCGGAGGAGGAGGACAGGCATGAAACAGGACGTCATCGTCGCCCAGGAAGTGCTGAACACGCCGCGCTTCGTGCTGCGGCCGTTGCGCGTATCCGACGCGGGGCTGTTGACGCTCTATGCCTCCGACCGCCGCGTGGCCGAACAGACCACGGCGATCCCGCACCCGCTGCCGCCGGGCACCTGCGAGGCCTTCGTGGCCCGCGCGATGGCGCCCGAACGGCAGGAGCATGTCTGGGCGATGGATGCCTCCGGGTTCGGCGGCTCCGAGCTGCTCGGGGTGATCTCCCTGACCCAGATGGACCGCAACCAGTCCGAGATCGGCTACTGGGTGGCCCCGGCGATGTGGAACACCGGCCTCGCATCGCAGGCGGTACGGACGCTGGTCGCGGCCAACCCGCTGTCGAACGCGACGATCTTCGCCAGCGTGTTCCAGGACAACCCGGCCTCGGCGCGGGTGCTGACCAATGCCGGGTTCGACTACCTGGGCGACGCGGAGGCCTACTCGGTCGCGCGCGGGGCCAAGGTCGCGACCTGGACCTATTTGAAACGCCTGCCGTAAGGCGCTAGGTGCGGGTGGCGGAGTGGGGGTTTTGCACCCCCACGCCCCCGCAAGGTATTTTCGAAGGCAAAGAGAGGTGGGCGTTCGCGCCCCGGTGGGTCATGAAGTTCCTCGATCTGGCCAAGGTCTACATCCGTTCGGGCGGCGGCGGCGGCGGGTGCGTCAGCTTCCGGCGCGAGAAGTTCGTGGAGTTCGGCGGCCCCGACGGCGGTGACGGCGGCCGCGGCGGCGACGTCTGGGCGGAGGCGGTGGAGGGGCTCAACACCCTGATCGATTTCCGCTACCAGCAGCATTTCTTCGCCAAGAACGGCCAGCCCGGCATGGGCCGCCAGCGCACCGGCAAGGACGGCGACGACATCGTGCTGCGGGTGCCGGCCGGGACCGAGATCCTCGACGAGGACGGCGAGGAGGTGATCGCGGATCTCGAGAAGGTCGGCGACCGGATCCTGCTCGCGAAGGGCGGGAACGGCGGGTTCGGCAACCTGCACTTCAAGTCCGCGACCAACCAGGCGCCACGGCGGGCCAATTCCGGGCAGGAGGGCGTCGAGCGGACGATCTGGCTGCGGCTGAAGCTGATCGCGGATGCCGGGCTGCTCGGTCTGCCGAACGCGGGCAAGTCGACCTTCCTGGCCGCGACGTCGAACGCGCGGCCGAAGATCGCGGATTATCCCTTCACCACGCTGGTCCCGAACCTCGGCGTGGTCGGCGTCGACGGCGTCGAATTCGTCGTCGCGGACATTCCGGGCCTGATCGAGGGCGCGCACGAGGGCAGGGGGCTCGGCGACCAGTTCCTCGGCCACGTCGAACGCTGCGCGGTGCTGCTGCACCTCGTCGACGGCACGTCGGAGGATGTGGCGGGTGACTGGCGGACCATCGTCGACGAGCTCGACGCCTACGGCGCGGGTCTGGAGGACAAGCCGCGGGTGACGGTTCTGAACAAGGTCGACGCGCTCGACCCCGAGACGCTGGCCGAGCGCAAGGCGGCGCTGGAGGCGGTCGCGGGCCGGGTGTTCGAGATGTCGGGCGTCGCGAAGACCGGGGTGACCGAGGTCCTGCGCGCGCTCCGCTCGCGGATCGACGCGGCGCGCGGCGAGACCGGCGGCGGCGACGAGGAGGTGGGACCGTGGCGGCCCTGAGCGCGGCGGTGACCGCCCCCGGCATCGCCGAGGCGCGGCGGCTCGTGGTCAAGATCGGATCGGCGTTGCTGGTGGACCGGGAAACCGGGGCCCTGCGCGCCGACTGGTTGCATTCGCTGGCCGCGGACGTGGCGCGGGTGAAGGCGCGGGGGACGGACGTGATCCTGGTCTCGTCCGGGTCCATCGCGCTTGGCCGGGTGGTGCTCGGCCACCCGCCGGGACCGCTGGCGCTGGAGGACGCGCAGGGCGCGGCCGCCGTGGGGCAGATCCGGCTCGCGCGGGCCTACGAGGAGGCGCTGGCGCCGCACGGGATCACCACGGGCCAGGTCCTGCTGACGCTGGACGATTCCACCGACCGGCGGCGCTATCTCAACACCCGCGCGACCTTCGGCGCGCTGCTGGCGCGCGGGGTGGTGCCGATCGTGAACGAGAACGACACCATCGCGACCGACGAGATCCGCTACGGCGACAATGACCGGCTGGCGGCGAACGTGGCGGTGATGGCGGGCGCGGACCGGCTGGTGCTGCTGTCGGACGTCGACGGGTTCTATTCCGCGAACCCGAACGACGACCCCGCCGCGATCCGGTTCGACGTGATCGACATGATCACCCCGCAGATCGAGGCGATGGCGGGCGATGCCGGGTCGGGCCTGTCGAAGGGCGGGATGAAGACCAAGCTGATGGCGGCGCGGACCGCGACCCAGGGCGGGGCGGCGATGGCGATCACGCTCGGTTCGGTCCTGAACCCGCTTCTGGCGCTGGAAGAGGGCGCGCCGGCGACCTGGTTCACCGCCGAGGCCGACCCGCAGGCCGCGCGCAAGAACTGGATCGGGGCGATGGTGCCGAAGGGGCGCATCCGGCTCGATGCCGGGGCGGTGGCGGCGCTGAAGCGCGGCAAGTCCCTGCTGCCTGCCGGGGTGACCGAGGTCGCGGGCGGGTTCCGGCGCGGCGACCCCGTCGCGCTGCTGGCGCCCGATGGCGGCCAGATCGGCATCGGGCTCTGCCGCTATACCGCCGAGGAGGCGACGGCGATCGCCGGGCACAGGTCTTCGGAGATCGAGGCGATCCTGGGCTATCCCGGCCGGGCAGCGCTGGTTCACCGCGACGACATGGCGATCTGAGTTTGCAAGCGCGCCGGTCGGGCCTATGCTCCGGCCGCGAAGGAGACCCGCGATGAAGGACCTGGCAGACGACATCCCCGCGCTGATGGACGACATCGGGCGGCGCGCACGTGCAGCGGCGGCGGAGCTTGCCTTCGCGCCAGCCGAGGCGAAATCGGCGGCGCTGATCGCGGCGGCGGGCGCGGTCGAGGCGCGGGTGGACGACATCCTCGCGGCGAACGCGAAGGACATGGAGTTCGGCCGCGAGAAGGGCCTGTCGGACGCGATGCTGGACCGGCTGATGCTGGACAAGGGCCGGATCGCGGGCATCGCGAAGGGGCTCCGCGACGTGGCGGCGCAGGCCGATCCGGTCGGCGCCGTGATCGCGGAATGGGACATGCCCTCGGGCCTGCACATCCAGCGGGTCCGGACGCCGCTCGGCGTCGTCGGCGTGATCTACGAGAGCCGCCCGAACGTGACGGCGGACGCGGGCGCGTTGTGCCTGAAATCCGGCAACGCGGTGATCCTGCGCGGCGGGTCCGAGAGCTTCCACAGCTCGGGCGTGCTGGCCGAATGCCTCGCGTCTGGGCTGGCGGCGGCGGGTCTGCCCGCGGACGCGGTGCAACTCGTGCCGACGCGGGACCGGGCCGCGGTGTCGGAGATGCTGCGGATGACGAAATACATCGACGTGATCGTGCCGCGCGGCGGCAAGGGGCTGGTGGGTCTCGTGCAGTCGGAGGCGCGGGTGCCGGTCTTTGCGCACCTCGAGGGCATCTGCCACGTCTACGTCGATGCCGAGGCCGATCCGCAGAAGGCGCTCGACGTGGTGGTGAACGCGAAGACCCGGCGGACGGGGATCTGCGGCGCGGCGGAATGCCTGCTGATCCACCGCGACGTCCTCGACACGATCGGGCAGGGGCTTGTACGGGCCCTGATCGATGCCGGTGTGGAGGTGCGGGGGGATGCCGATCTCCAGTCCATCGACGGCGTGGTCCCGGCCACCGAAGACGACTGGGGCCGCGAGTTCCTCGACATGAAGATCGCCGCGAAAGTCGTTGATACCATAGACGAAGCCATCGCGCATATCCGGAAGTACGGCTCCGCCCATACCGAGGCGATCCTGACCGAGGACGACGCGGCGGCGGCGCGGTTCTTCCAGCGTCTCGACAGCGCGATCCTGATGCGGAACGCCTCGACCCAGTTCGCCGATGGCGGGGAGTTCGGCATGGGTGCGGAGATCGGGATCGCCACCGGCAAGATGCACGCGCGCGGGCCGGTCGGGGCGGAACAACTGACCTCGTTCAAGTATCTCGTGACCGGCGACGGGACCGTGCGGCGGTAACAGGGCGCGGCGCGCCGGGGCATCGAGCCCCGCCGCGCCGCCGTCCTTCCGGACGGGACCAAGGGGACTTCGCCCCCTTGGAAACCCCCGCGATTCCACCCCTATGGGTTCGGGGCTCCGGCTCACCAAAGCGAAGTCCCTTCGCCACGGACCCACCATCGACCGGTGCCTGCCTGGCGCATCGCCATCCGTCGCTCAAGCGGAATAGCGGTTTCCACGCCTGCGGCGCGGAGCCTCCGCGATTCCGCTTGCCCGCCGGCCGTCGACACGCCCGTTCGGTCTCGGGCGACGGCGGCTCCGAAGCGAAGACCGTACGGCTTGCCGAGGCGTGCGCGCGGGCGTAGGGCAGGGAGGCAACGACAGGAGCAGACATGACCGACCGCGCGAATTCGACCCCCGAAACCCTCGTCCGCCGCGCGGTGCTCCGCGAGGGCGTCAGCCGCCCGCTGGTGACGCCGCTGCTGCAGTCGGCGGTCTATGCCTCGCCCTCCATCGCGACGCTTCATGCGCAGTACGACGGGCGCGAGCAGGGCTATACCTATGCGCGCGAGGGGCATCCGAACGCGGACCTGCTGGCGGGCAAGGTCGACATGCTGGAAGGCGGGCAGGGCGGCATCATCACGGGCTCCGGCATGGCGGCGGTGACGGCGGTGCTGATGGGGCTTCTGAGCGCGGGCGACCACGTTCTCGGCGGCGACCAGCTCTACGGGCGGTCGCTCCGGCTGATGCACCAGGACCTGAACCGCTTCGGCATCGCCACCTCGGTCGCCGATGCCTGCGACGCGGCGGCCTTCGAGGCCGCGATCCGTCCCGAGACGAAGCTGATCCTGCTGGAGGTCGTGTCGAACCCGACGCTGCGGATCGCGGACGTGGAGGCGATCGCGGCGCTGGCGAAGGCGCGGGGCATCCTGCTGGCGGTCGACAACACCTTCACCACGCCGCGGTCGTTCCGGCCGATCGACCACGGCGCCGACATCGTGATCCATTCGGTCACGAAGCTGCTGGCGGGCCATGCCGACGTGACGCTCGGCTACGCGGTGGCGCAGGACGCGGGCCACCGCAAGGCGATCTACGATTTCGCGGTGACCACCGGCATGACGCCGAGCCCCTACGAATGCTGGTTGGCCGAGCGCGGGCTCTATACCTTTCCGCTGCGCTACGACCGGGCCGAGGCGACGGCCCGCGCGCTTGCCGACATGCTGGCCGACCTGCCGGCGGTGAAGCGCGTGATCTATCCCGGCCGCGACGACCACCCGGACCGGGCGCGGGCGGAACGGCTGCTGCAGGGCAGGGACGGCAACATGCTGTCCTTCGAGGTCGACGGTGGCGAGGCCGCGGCCGACCGGCTGGTGCAGGCGGTGCCGGACCTCGCGTTCGCGCCGACGCTCGGCGACGTGGCCACGACGCTGTCGCACCCGGCCTCGTCCTCGCACCGGGCGCTGACGCCAGAGGGCCGCGCCGCGCTCGGCATCTCGGACGGGTTCTTCCGCGTGAGCGTGGGGATCGAGGAGCCGGAAATGCTGCTGCGCGATTTCGCCACCGCCGTCGCGGCGGTGTGACCGGGCCGGACCTGTGCCGGGTTCGCGACCGTCTTCCCGACGGGTTCGCGGCGCTGGCGGCGCAGGCGGAGGCCGAGGGGTTCGCCCACATGCGCCGGCTGGCCGTGGACTGGGCCAGCGGCGTCCTGCGCTTCGACGGATCGGGAGAGGTCTTGCTGTCGGCCTGGTCCGGCGGCCGCTTGGTCGGCATCGGCGGGCTGACGCGGGATCCCGACGTTTCCGGTGCGCTCAGGATGCGGCGGTTCCACGTTCTGCCGGGGCTGCGCGGCCAGGGGATCGGTACCGCGCTAGCGCTGCGGTTGATGGCGGATGCATCCGCGCCGCTTACGGTGAACCCGGGCAACCCGGCCGCGGCGCGGTTCTGGGAAAGCCTCGGCTTCGAGCGGCACGGAGACGGACCGCCGAGCCATCGCCACGCGCCGATTGCGGCAAGGGGGGAATCCCGGTAGTCGTCAGGGCGCGCGCTGCTGTTCCGGGTGAATTTCGATGACCAACCCGCTGATTCCACGGCTCATCTCGGCAGTTCCGGCGCCGATGCTGTTCCTCGACCGCGGCGGGCTGATCGAGGCCGCGAACCCGGCGGCGGAGGCGCTGCTCGGCGGCTGGATCCGGGGCCGAAACCATGTCGCCGCGCTGCGGCAGCCCGCGTTGCTGGCGCTGATCGAGGCGACCTATGCCGGCGGGCGCGGCGGAGAGGCGCGGTTCGTCCAGACCGGGCAATCGGGCCAGGCCGTGTTCCGGGTCACGGTGACGGTGATCGGCGATGGCGGCGCCGAAGGCGTTCTGCTGCATTTCGAGGACGTCACGCACCTGCGCGAGGCCGAGGAGATGCGGCGGGATTTCGTCGCCAATGTCAGCCACGAGTTGCGGACGCCGCTGACCGCGATCCTCGGCTTCATCGAGACGCTGCGGGGGCCGGCGAAGGGCGACACCGCCGCCCAGGACCGCTTCCTCGCGATCATGGAGGACGAGGCGCGCCGGATGAACCGGATCGTGTCGGACCTGCTGTCGCTCAGCCGGGTCGAGGGGCAGGAGCGGATGCGCCCGGACGATCCGGTCGCGCTGGATGACCTGTTGCGGTCGGTGGCCGCGGCGCTGAAACCGCAGGCGGCGGAGAACGGCAATGCGCTGGCGATCGAGGGCGCCGATAATCCGGTCATGGTGCGTGGCGACAAGGACCAGTTGCAGCAGGTGGTCCTGAACCTCGCGGAGAACGCGCTGAAGTACGGCGGCACGGGCAAGACGGTGACGCTGCGGCTCAGCGAGGGCGAAGAGACCGGCAGCCTGAAGGGCGCGGTGGCGCGGATCGAGGTGATCGACCAGGGCGAAGGGATCGACCCGGTGCATCTGCCGCGGCTGACCGAACGGTTCTACCGCGTCGACACGCATCGCAGCCGCGCCATGGGCGGTACGGGTCTCGGGCTCGCGATCGTCAAACATATCGTCAACCGGCACCGCGGGCGGCTCAAGATAACGAGCGTGAAGGGTGAGGGGTCGACCTTCGCGGTCACGCTGCCCAAGGGCTGACCGGGGCTTGCGCTACAGGGGATTTCGCGGCGTTTGCCGATCCGGGGGCAGACCCGTGACATCACATGCGGAAGTCTGCTAATCATGATTATGTTAAGAAAGCTGCAGGCGGGGACGGCCTGCGCAGCGCTGGCGTCTCGACAACGCGATGTGCAGTCGAATATGTAGTATTCCACCAAGGGACAAGGACGACAGCTTCCGACCTCGCCGCCGCGCCCGCCGGCGCGGCGCGGTTCGGGGTTTTCGAGGGGCAAGACGACGATGAAGCGACTGAAGCCATACCTGCAGATGCGGAGCGTCGACGAGCTCTGGCGGTTCCACACGGCGGAGATGGCGAAATACGGCTTCGACCGCCTGTTCTACGCCTACTCCGCCTTTCGCCGCGCCGGCACCTTCGGCGACCCCGACGATGCGCTGGTGCTGACCAACCACGATCCGCAATACATCGAGGCCTACGTCAACAAGGGCCTGTTCCGGCACGGTCCGATGATGAAATGGGCCAACGAGAACACCGGCGCGATCTCGTGGTCCTATATCGCCGAGACGATGTCCGGGCGCGAGCTGAACGAGGCCGAGCGCGTGGTCATGTCGCTGAACGCGCGCTACGGGCTTCTCGCGGGCTACACGCTCAGCTTCCCGATGGCGATGAAGCATTCCTCGGCCGGGATCGGCCTGACGGCGCGCAAGGGCCTGACCCAAGACGATGTCGACGCGATCTGGGCCGAGCATGGCGAGGATATCGAGATCATCAACCACGTCGCGCACCTGTGCATCACGCAGTTGCCCGCGACCGGCCAGAGCCGCGTGCTGACCCCGCGCCAGACCGAGGTGCTGGAACTGGTGGCCGACGGCAAGACGATCCAGGACATCGCGATCATCCTCGAACGCAACGCGGCCACGGTCGAGAAGCACCTGCGCGGCGCACGCGATACGCTCGGCGTGGAAACCACCGCGCAGGCGGTGCGCAAGGCCTCGGTCCTGAACCAGATTTTCCTTCTGGAACCGGAGGTTGGCGCGGGCGCGTCGCTGCATCCCTGAGCCGCCGGAACGCCCCGGAATCTGCAGTTTCGACCGACGGGTAAGGAATCCCGCACTTTCGATTATCACGAAGTTGACGCAAGGTTAGCGCGTTCCGTGAGTGATGGCTCATTACAGCCAGGAGCACCGGAAACGGGGGTCATTTGTCGATCCCACGTCCGGGCCGGGCAACCGGTAGAGCGTGCCGCAGGGAGAGTATTCACTTCCGCGGCATGTTCGTTTCTGACAGGGCGCATCCCCATCTCGCGTCCACGCCAGAAAAGGAACGGCGCTGCCACGTCCCTGGGCAGCGCCGTTTTTCTTTTTCAAGACTTTCAGTCGGTTGCAGGGGGACGTTGATGTCCCCTGCCCCGTGCCGTTCAGTGACCGGCGGCCTTCGCGACCTCGGCTGCGAAGTCTTCCTTCTCGACCTCGATGCCTTCGCCGACCTCGAGCCGGACGAAGCCGGTGATCTCGACGCCCGCATCCTTCGCGGCGGCGGCGACGGTCTTGTCCGGGTCGATGACGAACTGCTGGTTCAGCAGTGTCACCTCGGAGAGGAATTTCTTCATCCGGCCCTCGATCATCTTCTCGATCACGGCCTCGGGCTTTCCGGACTCGCGCGCGATGTCCATCTGGATCGCGCGTTCCTTGTCGACCACGGCGGCGTCGAGCTCGCTTTCGTTCAGCGCCTGCGGGCGCGGATCGGCGGCCGCGACGTGCATCGCGACCTGTCGGGCGAAGGTGTCGTCGGAGCCGGTATAGGCGACCAGCACCCCGATCTTGCCCATGCCGTCGGCGGCGGCGTTATGGACGTAGGTGACCACGTTCTCGCCCTCGACCTTCGCCATGCGGCGCAGGGTCATGTTCTCGCCGATCTTGGCGATCGCGTCGGTGACCACGGTCTCGACCGGCTTGCCGTCGATTTCCGCCGCCTTCAGCGCCTCGACGTCGCCGACCTTCAGGCCGGCCTGCGCGATGGCGCTGACCATGCGCTGGAATTCCGCGTTCTTGGCGACGAAGTCGGTTTCCGAGTTGACCTCGACCGCGACACCGGTGCCGCCGTCGACGGCCACGCCGACGAGACCCTCGGCCGCGGTGCGGCCGGATTTCTTGGCCGCCTTGGCCAGGCCCTTGGTGCGCAGCCAGTCGATCGCGGCTTCCATGTCGCCGTCGGTCTCGGTCAGCGCCTTCTTGGCGTCCATCATGCCCGCGCCGGTCTTTTCGCGCAGGTCCTTCACCATCGAAGCAGTGATCGCCATCGCTCTGCTCTCCTTCATGCTTGGCGTCTGGCCGCCCGCATACGGGGCGGCCATGTCAGTTCGGTGACAGGCAGGCCGGGGCTCAGGCCCCGGTTTCCTCGCCGGTCAGCGCGGCCTCGGTCGCGGGCTCCTCGGCGGCGCCGGGATCCGCGGTCTCCTCGACCGCGGCTTCCTCCAGCGCGCCGATGTCGACGCCGGCGGTTTCCATCTGCGCGGTCATGCCATCCAGCGCGGCGCGGCTGACGAGATCGCAGTAGAGCGCGATGGCGCGGGCGGCGTCATCGTTGCCCGGGATGATGAAGTCGACGCCCTCGGGCGAGCAGTTGGTATCGACAACCGCGACGACCGGGATGCCGAGCTTCTTGGCTTCGAGGATGGCGAGGTCTTCCTTGTTCACGTCGATGACGAACAGGAGGTCCGGCAGGCCGCCCATCTCGCGGATGCCACCGAGCGAGGCGGTCAGCTTGGCCTGGTCGCGTTCCATGCCGAGCCGTTCCTTCTTGGTCAGGCCCTCGGCGCCGTCGGACATCACCTCATCGATGGCGCGCAGGCGGCCGATCGAGTTCGAGACGGTCTTCCAGTTGGTCAGTGTGCCGCCGAGCCAGCGGTGGTTCATGTAGTACTGCGCGCATTTCTCCGCGGCCTCGGCGATCGGCTTCTGGGCCTGCCGCTTGGTGCCGACGAAGAGGATGCGGCCGCCCTTGGCGACGGTGTCGCGCACGACCTGCAGCGCCTGGTCCAGCATCGGGACGGTCTGGGTGAGGTCGATGATGTGGATGCCGTTGCGGTCACCGTAGATGAACTCGCCCATGCGGGGGTTCCAGCGTTGCGTCTGGTGGCCGAAGTGAACGCCAGCTTCGAGAAGCTGACGCATGGTGAAATCGGGAAGCGCCATGCCCATTTTCCTTTCCGGTTTGCGCCTGGGGCGGAGGAAAGGGCATTCGCCCAACCGGTGGACCTTCGGGGATGTCTGTCCCGTCGGCCCGCCTCCGCCTGAGAAGTGTGGGGGGGGCGTTACAGGGTTTCGGGCCGGGGCGCAAGGGGTGCGCGCCGTCTCGGGCCCCGCCAGCGGGGCCGCTCGCCGGCGCGCGTGTCCTTCCGGACGGGACCGAGGGGGTTTTCCACCCCCTCGAACACCCCCGAAGGTATTTTAGAAGGCAAAGAGGACTTGGAGCGCGCGCGGACCCGGGCCGGTCGCCCGTTGGCGTTCGGGCACATGCCGCATCGGTCTCTGCGTTCTGCGCAGCGTTCCGCGAGGGACGGTTTCGAACTTCACTCAGAATTTGCCGCTCCCACGAAACCCCGTCCCGCAGGCGTCCGCCCCCCGCGGTGCCGAAAGCCGGTTCGCGGCTCCCGGTCGTGGTTGCCGCACCCCGATCGTCACCGTTGCGCCGCCGACCGGCTTGCGGTTCCGGGCGTTTCCGGGCCATCTGGCGCGACCATGTCCGCGCGCCCAGACATCCTCTGCATCGGCTCCGTCCTCTGGGACGTGATCGGCCGCACCGACCTGCCGATGGTGGCGGGCAACGACAAGCCGGGCCGGATCACGCGGGTCCCGGGCGGCGTGGCGCTGAATATCGCGATGACGCTCCGGCGGCTCGGTCTGCGCCCGGCGCTCCTGTCCGTGGTAGGCCGCGACCCCGAGGGCACGGCGCTGTCCGGCGAATGTGCCGAGATGGGGCTGGTGACGGAACACATGCTGGCCGATGCCGAGCTTCCGACCGACCAGTACATGGCGATCGAGGCGCAGGGCGAACTGGTGGCCGCGATCGCCGACGCCCATTCGCTCGAACGCGCGGGCGGGCGCATCCTCGCGCCGCTGCGCGACGGGCGGCTCGGCAGCGCGGAGGCGCCATGGTCCGGGCCCGTGGCGCTCGACGGCAACCTGACCGAGGCGCTGCTGTCGGAGATCGCCGCCGACCCCGCCTTCGCCGCGGCAGACCTGCGGCTGGCCCCGGCCTCGCCCGGGAAGGTCCGGCGGCTCCTGCCGCTCCTGTCGCATCCGCGGGCGACGCTCTACGTCAACTGCGAGGAAGCGGGACTGCTGACCGGGACCGAGCCGCAGAGCGCCGAGGCCGGTGCGGAGGCGCTGGTGGCAGCCGGCGCGCGGCGGGTTCTGGTCACGATGGGCGCGCAGGCGGCGGTCGACGCGGACGCGTCCGGCGTGATCGCCCGCCACCCGCCGAAGGTGGCCGCGGTTCGGATCACCGGCGCGGGCGACACGTTCCTCGCCGCCCATATCGCCGCCGAGCTGCGCGGCGAGGGGCGCGAGGCGGCACTGGAAGCCGCGCTGTCGGCGGCGGCGGATTACGTTGCGGGATGAAACCGATGCATGACCTTGTGACCCCCTCCCCCGAGGTCGCGGCGGCGCTGGCCGACGGCGCGCCGGTGGTGGCGCTGGAATCCACCATCATCACCCACGGGATGCCCTACCCCCAGAACCTGGAGACCGCGCTCGCGGTCGAGGCCGAGGTCCGGGCGGCCGGCGCGGTGCCGGCGACGATGGCGGTGACGGGGGGGCGGATCCGGGCGGGGCTTCCGGATGCGGAACTGGAGGCGCTGGCCCGGGCGGAGGGCGTCTGGAAGCTCAGCCGCGCCGATCTCGCCCCCGCGCTGGCGCGCGGCTCGAACGGGGGCTCGACCGGGACCGTGACGGGGGCGACGACGGTGGCCGCGACGATGATCTGCGCGCATCTCGCCGGGATCGCGACCTTCGCCACCGGCGGCATCGGCGGGGTCCACCGCGGCGCGGAGGACAGCTTCGACATCTCCGCCGACCTGCGCGAGCTGTCCGAAACCCCGGTCACCGTGGTCGCGGCCGGGGCGAAGGCGATCCTCGATCTGCCGAAGACGCTGGAGGTGCTGGAAACCCTCGGCGTCCCCGTCATCGCATTCGGACAGGATGCCTTCCCGGCGTTCTGGTCCCGCGACAGCGGGCTGGCCGCGCCGCTCCGGATGGACGACCCGGCGGAGATCGCGGCGGCGCAGGCGATGCGCGTGCGGCTCGGCCTTCCCGGCGGGCAACTGGTGGCGAACCCCGTTCCCGCGGCCGACGAGATCCCGCGCGACGAGCTCGCGCCGCTGATCGCCGCCGCGCTCGACGCCGCCGACCGGGCGGGAATCGCGGGCAAGGCGGTGACGCCGTTCCTGCTCCAGCACCTGTTCGACGCCACCGGCGGGCGCACGTTGCGCACCAATATCGCCCTCGTTCTCAACAATGCACGGCTGGCTGCCCGGATTGCGCGCGCGGCGGCGGGTGATCTCTAAAGCCGTTCTTGTGCGGGCACCTGCGGCCCCTTAACTATTAGAGGTCTGTCGCCTTTTCTCCGGTCCGCCGCCACTCCATGCAATTGCCCGAGACACCGCCCCCTCCGAAGCGCGGCTTCTTCGCCTCGCTCAGGGCCAGCTTTTTTACCGGGCTCGTGGTCATCGCGCCGATCGGGATCACCATCTGGCTGATCTGGTCGCTGATCGGCTGGATGGACGGATGGGTGCTGCCGCTGACCGGCGGTCTGAACCCGGTGGAGCTGATCCGGCGCCATACCGGGTTCGAGGTCGACATCCGCGGCCTTGGTGTCGTTACCTTCCTCGTCTTCACCATCCTGGTCGGCTGGATCGCGAAGGGCATCATCGGCCGGTCGCTGATTTCCTGGGCCGAGGGACTGGTGCTGTCGGTGCCGGGCGTGCGGTCGATCTATTCTGGCCTGAAGCAGATCGTGGAAACGGTGCTGGCGCAGGGCGAACAGAACTTCGAGAAGGCCTGCCTCGTGGAATACCCGCGCAAGGGGGTCTGGGCGATCGGCTTCATCTCGACCAACGCCAAGGGCGAGATCGCGGACCGCGCCGCGCCCGAGCCGATGGTGTCGATCTTCCTGCCGACGACGCCGAACCCGACCTCGGGTTTCCTGCTGTTCTTCCCGCGTAAGGACGTGATCGTGCTCGACATGTCGATCGAAGACGCGGCGAAGCTCATCATCTCCGCCGGTCTCGTCTATCCCAATTCCGAGGATCCGACGCAGCGGCCCGACCGCATTCCCGACGCCGCCGAGTAGGGCGGCAAGGCTGCCGGCCGGGGAATGCCGGGCGCTGGACCGGCGCGCGCGATCCCGTCAATGCCGGGCCGCGCGATGCCGGGGGGCCGTGCCCCCTACTCCGCCTCCACCCACCAGACGTCGGGCTGCCAGTTGATGAAGTCGCCGTAGATCGGAAGGTGCTCGGGGTAATGCAGGTCCGCGTCGTGGGCGATGCGGCTGATGCGCGAGAACCAGATGGGAATGACGTAGCGACCCGAGGTCAGCACCCTGTCCATCGCCTGCACCGCGGCGACGAAATCGGCCTGGTCGGGCGAGGTCAGCATCCGGTCGATCATCGCGTCGATGGCCGGTTCGCAGACGCCCATGAGATTGCGGCTGCCCTCGGTGTCCGACAGGTCGCAGCCCCAGTAGAGCCGCTGTTCGTTGCCGGGGCTGAGCGACAGCCCGACCTGGTAATGCGTCATGTCGAAGTCGAAGGCATCGGTGCGGGCGCGGTACTGGGCGTCGTCGACGGTATCCACGCCGACCGCGATGCCGAGCCGCGACAGGGTCTGCACGTAGATGTCGACGATGGCCCGGTACTCCGCCGAGCCCTGCTGCAACAGGATGTCGAAGGCGAAGGGCGCGCCCTCGGGCGTCAGCATCCGGCCCTGGTCGTCGATCGTGTAGCCGGCCTCTTCCAGGAGCGACATGGCGCGGGCGATGCCGGCGCGGTTGACCTCGGACCCGTCGGTCTCGGGGAAGTTGTAGCCGTCCATCGCGCCCGGCAGGAGATCGGCGGCGAAGGGTTCGAGGAACTCCGCCACCCGGCCCGTCGCGGCGCCGGGCTCCATCCCCAGGAGCGAGTTGGAGAAGTAGGAGGTGATCCGCGGGTCGATGCCGTCGTTCACGGTGCGGCTGATGAACTCGAAGTTGAAGGCCTGGATCATCGCCTCGCGCACGCGCCAGTCGGAGAACGCCTCGCGCCGGGTGTTCATCACGAAGCCGGTCATGCCCGAGGGGCGTTCGTGCGGGATCTCGGACAGCACCACCTCGCCGGAGGCGACGCGGGGGAAGTCGTAACGGGTCGCCCAGGCCTGCGCGCTGGTCTCGCGGATCGTGGTGATCTCGCCCGCGGCGAAGGCCTCGAACATCGCCGTGGCGTCGCCGAAGAATTCCAGCCGCACCTCGTCGATGACATGGGTGCCGCGGCGGAACGGGATGTCCGCGCCCCAGTAGTCGGGATCGCGGCTGAGCGTGACGTAGCGGCCCGCCTGGTAGTCCGAGATGACGTAGGGCGCGGAGGTGATCGGCACCACGTCGAGGCCGGAATTCTCGAAATCGACCCCGTCCCACTGCCCGGCCTTCAGGATCGGCCGCAGACCCATGATCAGCGCCATCTCGCGGTCGGGGGTGACGAAGGTGATCCGCACGCCGCGCTCGCCGACCGGCTCGATGCTCTCGACGTTGGTCCAGGCATTGAGGTAGCGCGGGTGGCCGATGGTGCCGAGGGTCTCGTAGGACCAGATCACGTCCTCGACCGTGACCGGGCTTCCGTCCGAGAACCGGGCCTCCGGGTTGAGCTGGAATTCGACCCAGGTTCCGGCCTCGTCGGTGTCGACCGATTCGGCGAGAAGGCCGTAGAGCGTGAACGGTTCGTCGTAGCTGCGGCCGAGAAGCGATTCGTAGGCGAGGAAACGCAGTTGCCACGGAGTCTGGCCGATCCGCGAATGCGGGTTGAGGCTGTCGAAGGTGCCGACCTCTCCGGTCACGATCCGGCCGCCCGTGGGGGCGTCGGGATTGGCGTAGGGCAGGTGCTCAAAATCTGGTGGCAGCGCCGGATCGCCATACATAGCGATGCCATAGGACGGCTCCGCAATCCCTGCCCCCGACATGCCGAGGGCGAGGATCATCCCCGCCAGCGCCCGTGTGGTTCCTGCCCGTGCCATGAGGTTTCTCCCCTGCTGTCGCATACCGACTTTGCAGGCGAGGCTATCCGCGGGGACAAGCCTTTTCAAACTTTTAGGTTGAACAGCGGCCTCGGCTCTGCATATAACGATACCACTGCTCGATAGGTTTCTTGCCTGTATGAAACCTGCCTCAATAACTGAACGCCGGCTTCGTGCCGGCGTTTTTTTTGGCCTCGTCGAGTGGGCAGCCTGCACGACCGGCACACCGCAAGCCGCGGGGCACGGCACCCGGCGCGGCCGCGCGTCGCGGGCGGTCCGCCATGCGCCGCGGCATCTTCCGCTTCGCAGGTGCAGCACGTAGGGTCGGGGCACGATCCGACACAGCCTTCCGAGACGGAGACCAACATGCAGCTGAAGGGCAAGACCGCCATCGTCACCGGGTCCAATTCCGGCATCGGCCTCGGGGTCGCGCGGGAACTCGCGCGGGCGGGCGCGGACGTGGTTCTGAACTCCTACACCGACAGCGAGGAGGATCACGCGCTGGCCGCCGGGATCGGCAGCGAGTTCGGCGTCTCGGCGCGCTACGTCAAGGCCGACCTGTCGAAGGCCGAGGAGGCGCGGGCGCTGGTCGAGACCGCGGGGGCCTGCGATATCCTCGTGAACAACGCCGGCATCCAGCACGTCGCCCCGATCGACGAGTTCCCGGTGGCCAAGTGGGACGCGATCATCGCGATCAACCTCAACTCCGCCTTCCACACCACCGCCGTCGCGCTGCCGATGATGCGCAAGGCCGGGTGGGGCCGGGTCGTCAACATCGCCTCGGCCCACGGGCTGACCGCCTCGCCCTACAAGTCGGCCTACGTCGCGGCCAAGCACGGCATCGTCGGCATGACCAAGGTGGTCGCGCTGGAAACCGCGGAGGAGCCGATCACCGCCAACGCGATCTGCCCGGGCTACGTCCTGACGCCGCTGGTCGAGGCGCAGATCCCCGACACGATGAAGGAATACGGCATGAGCCGCGAGGACGTGATCAAGAACGTCATGCTCCAGCGGCAACCGTCGAAGGAGTTCGCCACCGTCGAGGAGATCGGCGGGACGGCGGTGTTCCTGTGTTCCGAGGCCGCGCGGCAGATCACCGGGACGACGATCAGCGTGGACGGCGGCTGGACCGCGCTCTGACGCAACGCCGGCGGGCGGCGCCCTCGCGCCTCCCGTTCCGGGAAGCCCTCGGCCGCCGCGCGGGCCGAGGGGCCCGCGGGGGGCGCTGCCCCCCGGCCTCGCGGCCTCCCCCCGGGAATACTTGGGGGATGAAGAAGGACCTGGCGCCATGCCCGACGTGAAGCGGATCAACCTGGCCCTGCAGGGCGGCGGCGCCCACGGGGCCTATACCTGGGGCGTGCTGGAGACGCTGCTGCAGGAGCCGCGGATCGAGATCGCGGCGATTTCCGGCACCTCGGCCGGCGCGCTCAACGGGGCGGCGGTGAAGGTGGGGCTGGCGCAGGCGTCGCGCGAGCTGGCGCTTGAGAACCTCGCCTGGTTCTGGGAACAGGTCGGCGGGATCGACGACGACCGCGTGTCGCCGTGGCTGGAAGGGGTCTCGCCCGCCGCGATCTCCGCGCTGATCGAGACCTCGCTGCCTTTCGCGCTGGCCGACGGCGTGTCGCGGGTGGTGAGCCCGTACAACGCCGGCGCCTTCTACCGCAATCCGCTGGAGCCGATCGTGGCGCGGTTCCACTACGACAAGGTCTGCGGGGCGGCGGGGCCGCCGCTGTTCGTCTGCGCGACCAACGTACGGACCGGCAAGATCCGGGTGTTCCGCGACGGCGACATCTCGCCCGAGGCGCTGATGGCCTCGGCTTGCCTGCCGACCCTGTTCCAGGCGGTGGAGATCGACGACCCGGCCACCGGGCGGCGCGAGGCCTACTGGGATGGCGGCTATACCGGCAACCCGGCCCTGTTCCCGCTGTTCGAGCCCGACCTGCCCGACGACGTGGTGATCGTGAACATCAACCCGATCTACCGCGAGGACCTGCCGGTGACCGCGCGGGCGATCCAGAACCGGATCAACGAGATCAGCTTCAACTCCTCGCTCCTGCGCGAGATGCGGGCGATCGAGTTCGTCCACCGGCTGATCGACCAGGGCAAGATCCCCGAGGGCACGATGAAGCGGGTCAACATGCACATGATCGCCGACGACGCGCTGATGGCACAGCTTTCGGTGGCGACGAAGCTGGTGCCCGTGCCCGCCGTCCTGCACCAGTTGCGGCAGGCCGGCCGGCGCGCGGCGCGCGACTGGATCGACGCCCATTTCGACACGATCGGCCGCGAGAGCAGCATCGACATGCGGTCGATGTTCGCCTAGGCACAGGGGCTTGCGCGCGGGCGGGCTTGCCGCCGCCCGCCCCCGAGGCCTAAGTGCAGAGTGATGACCGCGCCCTGCCCCGACCCGTTCAACCTTGCCAGCTATGTCCTCGACCGGGGGCGCGGGTCGCCCGACAAGGTCGCGCTGGCCGTGGTCGGACCGGCCCGGGCCGAGCGCTGGAGCTACGCCCGGCTGCGCGCCGCGGTGTTCGGGATGGCGGGCGGGCTGTCGGCGCGGCTGGCCCCCGGTTCGCGGATCATGCTCAGGCTCGGCAACACGCCGGATTTCCCGGTCGCGTTCCTCAGCGCCGTGGCCGCTGGCATGGTCCCGGTCCCGACATCGGCCGCGCTGACCGCGGCGGAGATCACGCGGCTGGCCGATGCGCTGCCGCCGGACCTGATCCTCGCGGGGCCCGGCATCGCCCTGCCCGACCGCGACGTGCCGGTGGTGACCGACCTTGCCGCGCTCATGGATCATGCGCCCGCCGACCCGGTGCCGGGCGATCCGGACAGGCTCGCCTACATCGTCTTCACCTCCGGGTCTTCGGGGCGGCCGCGCGCGGTCGGTCATGCCCATCGCGCGGTCTGGGCGCGCCGGATGATGTGGGATGGCTGGTACGGCCTGCGGGAGGACGACCGGCTGCTGCACGCGGGCGCGTTCAACTGGACCTTCACGCTCGGCACCGGGCTGATGGATCCCTGGGCCATCGGCGCCACCGCCCTGATCCCCGCCGAGGGCACGCCGGCGGAGCAGATACCGCTCCTGCTGAAGCGCCATGACGCGAGCGTTTTCGCCGCCGTTCCAGGCGTCTACAGGAAGATCCTGAAGTCCGGCACGCTGCTGTCGCTGCCGAAGCTGCGGCACGGGTTGTCGGCGGGCGAAACCCTGCCGCCCGCGATCCGGCAGGCCTGGCGCGACGCGACGGTAACCGACATCCACGAGGCGCTCGGGATGTCGGAATGTTCCACCTACATCTCGGGCAGCCCCGCGCGGCCGGCGCCGGAGGGCGCCTGCGGCTTTCCGCAGGACGGGCGCAGGGTGGCGGTGCTGGACGCGGACGGCGGCGTGCTGCCGGACGGCGAGACCGGGGCCCTGGCCATCCATCGTTCGGATCCGGGCCTGATGATCGGGTATCTCGACGGCGATGCCGCGCCGGAGCTCCCGCTGCAGGGCGACTGGTTCCTGACCGGCGACCGGGTGAGCCGGGGGACGGACGGGGCGATCCGCTACGGATCCCGCGATGACGACCTGATGAACGCGGGCGGTTTCCGCACCGCCCCGCAGGAAGTCGAGGCGGCCTTCGCGGGCCTGCCCGGCCTGCATGACTGCGCCGCCTTCGCCGCCGATGTCGCGCCCGGCACGCGGATCGTGGCCCTGGCCTACGAGGGCGAGGCGGACGAAGCCGGTCTGTCGGCCCGTGCCGAAACGGCGCTCGCCGTCTACAAGCGCCCGAGGGCCTACCTGCACCTGCACGCCCTGCCCCGCAGCGCCAACGGAAAGCTCGACCGCAAGCGCCTGCCCGAGATCTGGAAGGAACGCCAATGATCCGCCTCGACATCCTTTCCGACCCGATCTGCCCGTGGTGCTTCATCGGCTGGACCAATCTCGCCCGCGCGCTGGAAAAGCATCCCGACCATCCCTTCGCGATCGAGTGGCACCCGTTCCAGCTGAACCCAGACATGCCGCGCGAGGGGATGGACCGGAAATCCTACCTGGAGGCGAAGTTCGGCGGGACCGAGGGCGCGGCGGAGGTCTACGGGCGGATCGAGGAGCACGCCCACGCGGCCGGCGTCGAGATCCATTTCGACCGGATCGAGCGGACGCCGAACACTCTCGACGCGCACCGGCTGATCCACTGGGCCGGGCTCGAAGGCCGCCAGACCCCGGTGAAGGTCGCGCTGATGCGGGCCTATTTCCAGGGCGGTCGGGACATCGGGGATCACGCGGTGCTGGCCGAGATCGCGGATGCCTGCGGGCTCGACCGGGTGATGATCGAGCGGCTCCTGTCGACCGATGCGGATATCGACGACATCCGTGCCCGCGATGCCCATGCCCGGGAACGCGGCGTGACCGGCGTGCCGACCTTCGTGATCGCGAACCAGCATGTCGTCGTGGGCGCGCAGCCGCCGGAGTTGTGGTCGAACGTCATCGGTGACCTCGCAAAGGCCGCGGCGGACGACGCCGGATGACCGGGGGCCTCGTCATCGGGCTCACCGCCACCGCCGCATGGGTCGCGATCCTGATGATTTCGCGGAACGGCACCGGGCCCTGGCCGCCCGAGCGGGGCGGCTGGTTCACCGCGGTCTATGCCTGGGGCCTGACCATCCTGATCTATGTCGGCCTGTTCCAGGCCTGGGCCGAAGACGCGAACGCCTTTGGCTGGCCCGGCTGGATCCGGTGGGGCGTCGGCGGTGCGCTGATGGCGGCGAGCTTCGGGTTGCAGGGATGGGGCACCGTCGACCTCGGGCTCAGGGGCACGAGCGGCTGGCCGGTGCCGCTGAGACAGACCGGCAGCTACGCGCTGGTGCGGCACCCGCAATACCTCGGCCAGATGATCGGTTTCGCCGGCATGGCGCTGGCCGCCGCGAATGCCGCGGCGACGGTCATCGCGCTGGCCGCCGTCGCGCTCCTGATCCTCGGCTCGATGGTGGAGGACCGGTTCCTGTCCCGCCACCACGACGCCTTCGCCGCCTATGCACGGCACACGCCCTTCCTGATACCGGACCTGTACCGATGACCGACGCCACCTCCCCCGCCCGTCCCGCGCTCGGCCGGACCGAGTTCATCGCGCTGATGGCGATGATGGTCGCGACCATCGCCTTTTCCGTCGACGCGATGCTGCCCGCCCTGCCCGAGATCGCCGACGAGCTGACGCCGGAGGCCCCGACGCTGGCGCAGTTCATCCTCACGAGCTTCATCCTCGGCATGGGGGTCGGCACGCTGATCGTCGGCCCGGCCTCGGACACGCTCGGGCGTAAGCCGGTGATCCTTGCCGGTGCGGCGCTCTATGTCGCGGGCGCGATCATGGCCTATTTCGCCCCGACGCTGGAACTGGTGATCGTCGCGCGCGTCCTGCAGGGGCTTGGCGCGTCAGGGCCGCGGGTGGTGTCGCTCGCGATGATCCGCGACCTCTACTCGGGCCGCCAGATGGCATCCATCGTGTCCTTCGTGATGCTGATCTTCACCCTCTTTCCGGCCGTCGCGCCGCTGATGGGCACCGCGATCATCGCCGGGCTCGGCTGGCGCGGCATCTTCCTCGCCTTCCTCCTGTTCTCGGTCGTGTCGGTGGCGTGGCTGATGATCCGCCAGCCCGAGACCCTGCCGCCCGCAGCGCGGCGCAAGCTGTCCGCCAGCGACCTGATGGCGGGCTTCGGCGAGGCGATCCGGCATCCGCAGATGTACCTGTCGATCATCGTGCAGGGCCTGATCTTCGGCGCGCTCTTCGGCACGATTTCCTCGATCCAGCAGGTCTTCGACATGACCTATGGCCGGGCCGAGGGCTTCCCCGTCTACTTCTTCGCCATCGCCGTCTGCGCAATGTGGGCCGCGCCGACCAACGCGAAGCTGGTGCTGAAACTCGGGATGCGGCCGATCATCCGGGCGGCGCTGGCCGCGCAGGTGGGCTTCGCGAGCCTGATGCTGGCGATCCTGCTGACCGGAATCCTCGGCGATGCCGAGTTCTGGGCCTATTTCGCCTGGTCGGTGACCTGCTTCGCGATGCTCGGCTTCACCATCGGCAACCTCAACGCGCTGGCGCTTGAGCCACTCGGGCATATCGCGGGCATGGCCTCGGCGCTGATGGGGGCGGTGGCGACGGTAGCGGGTGCGGTGATCGGCGGCACGATCGGGCAGCTCTATGACGGAACGGTGGTCCCGCTCGCGGCATCGGTGCTGGTGCTGTGCGCCGCGGCGTGGCTGTTCATGCGGCGGATGCCGCGAGAGGCGTCCGACAGGTAGAGGGCGCTGTCGCCGGCTGGATCAGCCCGGATGGGTGACCGCCCGCGCTTGGCAACACGCGGTCGTGCCAGCAGACCGGCCCGCTACGCCGCCTTCTCCGCCAGGTCGCGCGCGACGGCGAAGGCGCCCCTGATCTTGTCCGCCTCCTTCGCCCAGTCGCGGCGCACCACGATCTTGTTGTCGCGGATCTTCGCGAGCCCGTTCTGGGCCTGCACGAATTCCACCAGCCCGGCGGGGTTGGCGAACTTGTCGTTGTGGAACTGGATCGTCGCGCCTTTCGGCCCCGCATCCATCCGCGCGATCCCGGCGCGCTTGCACATCGCCTTGATCCGGACGACGAGCATCAGCGTGTTGACCTCCTTCGGCAGCTTGCCGAACCGGTCGATCAGCTCCGCAGCGAAGCCTTCCAGCTCCACCTTCGTCGTCAGTTGCGACAGGCGCCGGTATAGGCCGAGCCGCACGTCGAGATCGGGGACGTAATCCTCCGGGATCAGGACCGGAACGCCAAGGTTGATCGTCGGCGCCCACTGGCCGTCGTCGTCCGTCAGACCCTCGGCCGCGCCGGACCGGATCGCGGCGATCGCCTCCTCCAGCATCGATTGGTAAAGCTCGAACCCGACCTCGCGGACATGGCCCGACTGTTCCTCGCCCACGATGTTGCCGGCACCGCGGATGTCGAGATCTTGGCTCGCGATTGTGAACCCGGCACCGAGGCTGTCGAGCGAGCCGAGCACCCGCAGCCGCTTCTCCGCCGCCGGGGTCAGCTTCTGGCGCGGCTTCGTCGTCAGGTAGGCATAGGCGCGGGTCTTGGCGCGGCCCACGCGGCCCCGGATCTGGTAGAGCTGCGCCAGCCCGAACATGTCGGCGCGGTGGATGACCATCGTGTTCGCCGTCGGGATGTCGATGCCTGACTCGACGATGGTGGTTGCCAGCAGCACGTCGTACTTGCCGTCGTAGAAAGCGTTCATGCGGTCGTCGAGTTCACCCGCCGCCATCTGCCCGTGCGCGGTGACCACCGAGACCTCGGGGACGTGATCGCGCAGGAACTCCTCCATCTCCGGCATGTCCTGGATGCGCGGGACGACGATGAAGCTCTGCCCGCCGCGATAGTGTTCGCGCAACAGCGCCTCGCGGATCGTGACCGGGTCGAACTCCGAGACGTAAGTGCGGATCGCGAGCCGGTCGACGGGGGGCGTGCCGATCAGGCTCAGGTCGCGGACCCCCGACAGCGACATCTGCAAGGTGCGCGGGATCGGCGTGGCCGACAGGGTCAGGACGTGAACCTCCGACCGCATCTCCTTCAGCCGTTCCTTGTGGGTCACGCCGAAGCGCTGTTCCTCGTCGATGACGAGAAGGCCGAGGTTCCTGAACCGGATGCCCTTGGCGAGCAGGGCGTGGGTGCCGATCACGATGTCGACGGATCCGTCGGCCATGCCCTTCTTCGTCTCGGCGGCCTCGCGCGCGGGCACGAAGCGGGACAGTTGCCGCACGGTGACCGGGAAGCCGCGGAACCGTTCCGCGAAGGTCTGGGCGTGCTGGCGGCTCAGCAGCGTCGTCGGCGCGACAACCGCCACCTGCTGGCCCGACGCCGCCGCGACGAAGGCCGCGCGCATCGCCACCTCGGTCTTGCCGAACCCCACGTCGCCCACCACCAGCCGGTCCATCGGGCGGCCGCGCGACAGGTCCTCCAGCACGTCCTCGATGGCCGACAGCTGGTCGTCGGTTTCCTCGTAGGGGAAGCGGGCGGCGAAGGCTTCCCACATCTCGCCCGGCGGCTCCAGAACGGGCGCGTGGCGCAATTCCCGTTCCGCCGCGATCCGGATCAGCCTGTCCGCGATCTCGCGGATCCGCTGCTTCAGCTTCGCCTTCTTGGCCTGCCACGCCCCGCCGCCGAGCCGGTCGAGAAGGCCTTCCTCGTGGCCGTAGCGGGACAGGAGCTCGATGTTCTCCACCGGCAGGAACAGCCGGTCGCCGCCGGCGTATTCCAGCGCGATGCATTCGTGCGGCGCGCCCATCGCGGTGACGGTTTCCAGCCCGTTGTAGCGCCCCACGCCGTGATCGACATGGACGACGAGATCGCCGGGGCTGAGGCTCTGTGCCTCGGTCAGGTAGTTCTCCGCTCGGCGCGTGCGGCGCTTGGGCCGGATCAGCCGGTCGCCGAGCACGTCCTGTTCGGAAATCACCGTCAGCCCGCCGCCGGTGAACCCCTCCTCCAGCGGCCAGACGGCGAGGTTGACGCTGCCCTGCCCCCTGATCCCGCGCGCGTCGTCGATCAGCGCGGGCGCGGCCAGCCCCTCGTCCTCCAGGAGCCCCGCGAGACGTTCCCGCGCGCCCTCCGACCACGACGCGACCACCACCGCGTCGGATTTCGCGCGCGCCTGAACGTGATCCTTCAACGCCCCGAAAAGGCTGAGAGATTCCTGCTGTCGTTCCGGCGCGAAGTTGCGCCCGACCCGCCCGCCCGCATCGATCGCGCCCGGCCCCGACGCCTGCGGCAGGGGCGAGAAGGACAGGACGCGCCGTTCCGCCACCGCCGCGGCCCAGGCGGCCTCGTCGAGGTAGAGCGCGCCCGGCGGCACCGGCTTGTAGACTGATTCCATCCGCCCCTTCTGGGTCATCGCGGTGTGACGCGCGTCGTACTGGTCCTCGATCTGTTCCCACCGCGCCTGCCGCTGCGCCGCGTTCTGCGCGTCGAGCGTGACCGAGGCGCCCGGGAGGTGGTCGAACAGCGTTTCGAGCCGGTCGTGGAAGAACGGCAGCCAGTGTTCCATGCCCGCGTGTTTCCGGCCCGCGCTGACCGCCTCGTAGAGCGGGTCATCGGTGCCTGCCGCGCCGAACTCGATCCGGTAGTTCTGGCGGAAGCGCGTGATCGCGGCCTCGTCCAGAACGATTTCTGACATCGGTGCGAGCTCGACCCGTTGCAGGGTCTCGGTGGTGCGCTGGCTGCCGGGGTCGAACCGCCGCGCGCCGTCCAGGACGTCGCCGAAGAGATCGAGCCGCACCGGCGTCTCCTCCCCCGGCGGCCAGACGTCGATGATGCCGCCGCGCACGGCGTAGTCGCCGGGCTCGGTCACGGTGGGGGCGTGGCTGTAGCCCATGCGGACGAGGAAGGCCCGGAGCGCCTCGTCGTCGATCCGCCCGCCGACGACCGCGGCGAAGGACGCATCGGCGAGCATCGCCCGCGGCGGCACGTATTGCATCGCCGCCGACAGCGTGGTGAGCAGGACGAAGCGGCCGGTGAGCCCGCCTGCGAGCGCCGCCAGCGTCGCCATGCGCGACGCCGAGATGGCGGCGTTGGGCGACATGCGGTCGTAGGGCAGGCAGTCCCACCCGGGGAAGGTCAGGACCGGAACGGCGGGGTCGAAGAAGCGGAGCGCGGCCTCCATCGCCGCCATCCGCTTGTCGTCGCGGGCGACGTGGATCACCGGGCCGCCGGCCTTCGCGACCTCGTCCAGCACGAGCTTCGCGTCGAAGCCCTCGGGGGCGCCGCCGACGGCGATGTGGCGCGGATCGCTGGCGTTCATTCCGGGTCCTCCCGCCGCCTCACGGCATGCGGATCAGCGGGTCGACCGTCACGTTGACGTACATGCCCCAGAAGGCGGTGATGAAGATGAACACGATGCCGAGCAGCTGGACCCCGAGCCGGTGGAACCTGAGCGCACCCGCGACATCGGCGAAGCCGTTCGCGGTCAACACCCGCGCGGTCCGCACCGACCAGACGCCGATCAGGACCATGGGGAAGGCGAGCAGGAACGTCGCCTGACAGAACTCGCTGCCGTAGACCCACCCGAGCACGAGGAGCCCGGTCAGCAGGAAGGCGGTGATCGCGGTGATCAGGATGCCCGAGGCCTCGGCCAGAGAAAGGACGCGGTTGGCGTTCACCTCGGCCAGGATCTGCAGGTCGCGGGCCGATTGCTCGTGGCCGCGGCGGGCCCGCACCACCAGGTCGAACGGCACGCCGAGACACCAGTGGCTGAACGTCGACCACAACACGGCCAGCACGATCCAGTACCACAGGTTCGAGAAGGAACGCAGGTCGATGACCTCCCGCGCCCGTTCAAGAATGGCTAAGTCCAAGTCGGGCCCTTTCTCATGTCCCGGGGTCTTGTAGTCGCCCCCTTCCGGGGTTTCCAGAGCCCAGAGGGCACTTGTCCTGGCGCGGGGGCTGTGCCACGCCTGACCTGTTGCCGAAACGACAAACCGCCCGCCGAGAGAGCCCGCGCATGATCCGTGCCCCCTACCCGACCGCCCGTTTCCGCCGCACCCGGTCCTCGGCCCCGCTGCGGGCGCTGGTGCGGGAACACGAACTGTCGGTGAACGACCTGATCTGGCCGGTCTTCGTCTGCGAGGGCCGGAACGAGCGGCAGGCCGTCGCCTCCATGCCGGGGGTGGAGCGGCGCTCGGTCGACCTGATCGTCGCGGTCGCGCGGGAGGCCGCGGAGCTCGGCATTCCCGCGATCTGCCTGTTCCCGAACACCGACGCGTCTTTGAAGACCGAGGCCTGCGAGGAGGCGTGGAACCCCGACAACCTGACCAACCGCGCGATCCGCGCGATCCGGGACGCGGGCGTCGAGATCGCGGTGATGACCGACATCGCGCTCGATCCCTACAACGCGCTCGGCCATGACGGCATCGTGCGCGACGGCCGGATCGTGAACGACGAGACGGTGGAGGCGCTAGTGCGGATGGCGCTGGCCCAGGCCCGCGCCGGGGCCGACATCCTCGGGCCGTCGGACATGATGGACGGCCGCATCGGCGCGATCCGGGCGGCGCTGGAGGCCGACGGCCACCAGGACGTCGCGATCATGTCCTACGCCGCGAAGTTCGCCTCGGCCTTCTACGGTCCGTTCCGCGATGCCGTCGGCGCCTCGGGCGCGCTGAAGGGCGACAAGAAGACCTACCAGATCGACCCGGCGAACCGGAACGAGGCGCTGGCCTGCGTCGGCCGCGACCTGTCCGAGGGCGCCGACATGGTGATGGTGAAGCCCGGCCTGCCCTATCTCGACATCGCGCGAGCGGTGAAGGACTGCTTCGGCGCGCCGACCTACGCCTACCAGGTGTCCGGCGAGTACGCGATGATCGAGGCCGCGGCGGCGAACGGCTGGATCGACGGCGAGCGGGTGATGATCGAGAGCCTGGTCGCGTTCCGGCGCGCCGGATGCGACGGCGTCCTGACCTACTTCGCGCCGCGGGTCGCACGGGCGCTGGCGGGCTAGGCGCGCCGCCTCGCCTCCCCGCGAGGGGGAGGGCTCGGCGGCGCAGCGATCCGCAGGCGCGGATCGCGTGGGGGCGCTGCCCCCCGATGCCTGCGGCATCTCCCCCCGAGGTATTTGCGCAGGCAAAGAGACCCATCGGGCTTCTTCATCCCAGAAATATTCCCCGCCGGAGGCACGCCGCGGAACGCGGCGCGGGTCGAGGAGGCCTCCCCCTCGCGGGGGAGCCGACGAGACCCGATCCCTAGCGGTGCAGCCAGATCGTCCCTCACAATCTTGTGGATTGGCGGATGACAAAGCTTATCCGCCGCTGTAAGCTTCGCGGCGAACCGGACCCAGAGATCCGGGTAGTCCAGAGGCATCATCCGGCAGGAGGTCCCGATGCAGAACTTCACCCGACGCTCCGTGCTCATGTCGGCCGCGGCACTGCCGCTCGCGGCCTGCGGCAACGGCATCAACTCCGGGGGCGGGTCGCGGATCGACGCGCGCGTCGACAACGCGCTGGCCTTCATGTACGCCGAGGTGCCGGGCACCCGCGATCTCGCCACCCAGGCGGCCGGGATGCTGGTCATGCCGCTGGTGACCGAGGCCGGGTTCGGCTTCGGCGGCGCCTACGGGCGCGGGGCGCTGCGGGTCGGCGGTGCGACGGTCGATTACTATTCCGCCATCTCCGGCTCCTTCGGGTTCCAGATCGGGGCGCAGCAATATGCCCACACCCTGTTCTTCATGACCGAGGAGGCGCTGCGCAACTTCCGCACCTCGCCGGGGCTCTCGGCAGGGGCCGGCGTGCGCTACGCGGTCAACAACGAGGCCGGCGACCTGTCCATCGACACCACCCAGATCCTCGACCCGGTGATCGCCGTGGTCTACGGCCAGGCCGGACTGATCGCGGGCGCGACGCTCGAAGGCACGCAGTACTCCCGCATCCTGCCCTGAGGCCGGGTCTTGTGACCCCCGGGGCGACGGGTTAGGGAGGCCGGAACCCTCGTACCGGCCCCCGTTTGCCCATGATCACGCTTCTGCGCTGGCTCGTCCGGATCGTCGCCGTCGCGGTCGCGCTCGCGGTCGCCGCGGTGCTGCTGGTCTGGTGGATCGCGAGCCGGTCCCTGCCCGATTACGACGCCGACTGGACCGTGGCCGGGATCACCGCCCCGGTGGAAATCGTGCGGTCGAACGCGAACGTGCCCCACATCTTCGGCGCGACAGACGAGGACGTGTATTTCGGCCTCGGCTTCGCCCATGCCCAGGACCGCCTGTGGCAGATGCTGATGACGCGGCGCGCGTCGCAGGGGCGGCTGTCGGAACTGTTCGGCCCGCGAACGCTGCAGGTCGACGACCTGATGCGGCGGCTCGACCTCTACGGCCATTCCTCGGCCTCGGTGCGTGCGCTCGACGACCGCAGCCGCAGCGCGCTCGAGGCCTATGCCCGCGGCGTCAATGCCTGGATCGAGCTGGTATCGACCGAGGCGCTCGGCCGCGGCGCGCCCGAGATGTTCCTGTTCTCGCCCGACATCGCCCCGTGGCGGCCCGCGGACTCCGTCGCAGTGTCGGCGATGATGGCGCTCCAGCTTTCCACCCATCAGAACAGCGAGGTGCTGAGGGCGCGGACCTCGTCGGCGCTCGGCGACGCGGCGCGCCTGTCGGACATCCTGCCGGACGCGCCCGGCACCGGCATCTCCGCCCTGCCCGACTACGCCGCCATGTTCGACGCGGCTCTGCCCGCGATCGCCGGCGTTTCCCCGGTGCCGCCGATGGCGCCGTGGTCCCCCCCGGGACTCGGCGGGGCGTCGAACGTCTGGGCGGCGGCGCCGTCGCGGTCGGCCTCGGGCGGCGCGATCCTCGCCAACGACCCGCACCTCGCGCTGACCGCGCCCTCGACCTGGTACCTCGCGCGGCTGGAACTGTCCTCGGGCGGGGTGATCGGCGGCACGATCCCGGGCATGCCGGTGATCCTGACCGGGCGGAACGAGCATGTCGGGTGGGGCATCACCTATGCCAACCTCGACGACATCGATCTCTACGTCGAGGAACTGAACCCCGACAATCCCGAGGAATACCGCGGGCCCGAGGGCTGGCAGCGCTTCGCGACGCGGCGCGAGATCATCGAGGTCGCGGGCCGGTCGCCGGTCACGATCACCCTGCGATGGACCGACAACGGCCCGGTGATCCCCGGCAGCCAGTGGGATTTCGGTACCGTGACGCCGCAGGGGCACGTCATGTCGATGGCCTGGACCGCGCTGACGGACTTCAACACCTCGATCCGCACCGGGCTGGAGATCATGCGCGCGCGCGACATCGAGGATGCGCGGGAGGCGGGATCGTGGTTCGTGGCACCGGCGCAGAACCTTGTCATCGCCGACGACGAGGGCAACATCGCGATGCAGGTCATCGGCCACATGCCCTGGCGCGACAACGATCACGAGACGATGGCGCGGATGCCGTCGCGGGGCTGGATCCCGGAAAACCGCTGGCTCGGCGTGACCCAGTTCCTGGCCAACCCGCATTTCGAGAACCCCGAGAGCGGGATCCTCGGCAACACCAACAACAAGACCATCGACCGCCCCTTCCCGCTTCATGTCAGCTTCGACTGGGGCGACACGCAGCGGATCACGCGGCTGGAGCGGTTGATGGGCGCGCGCGCGGTCCATACGCGGGAAAGTTTCGTCGAGGCGCAGCTCGACACCGTGTCGGCGGCGGCGCGGAACGTCCTGCCGCTGGTCGCGCGGGACCTGTGGTTCGCGGAGGAACCGGCCCCGCCCGGCACCCGCGAACGCCGCCGGCAGGACGCGCTGGCCCTGCTGCGCGACTGGAACGGCGAGATGAACGAGCACCTGCCGGAGCCGCTGATCTACGCGGCCTGGATGCGGGCCCTGCAGGAACGGCTGATCCGCGACGACCTCGGGCCGCTGGCCGATGCCTTCCCGCATTTCGAGCCGCTGTTCGTCGAACGCGTGTTCCGCGACATCGGCGGCGCGAGCGCGTGGTGCGACATCCGCCCCTCGACCGCCGTCGAGACCTGCACCGACATCGCGCGGGTCTCGCTCGACGACGCGCTGCAGTGGCTGGAGGAACGCTACGGCGGCGCGATCGAAAGCTGGCGATGGGGCAACGCCCACGAGGCGGTGCATCGCCACCCGGTGCTCGGCGACACCGCGCTCCTGTCGTGGATCGTGAACATCCGGCAATCGACCTCGGGCGGGGATTTCACCCTGCAACGCGGGGCGACGCCGGGCACCCTGCCCGACCCGTTCCTGAACACCCATTCCGCCGGGTACCGGGGGGTCTACGATTTCGCCGACCCCGACAGTTCGGTCTTCGTGATCGCCACCGGCCAGTCCGGGCACCCGCTGTCGCCCTACTACGACGACCTCGGCGAGTTGTGGCGGCGCGGGGAATACATCCCGATGTCGCTCGACCCCGATCTGGCGCGGGCGGGCAATATCGGCGTGACGGAGCTGAGCCCGAGATGACCGAGTTGCGGACCGAACGCCTGGTCCTGCGCCGGTTCCGGGCCGAGGATGCCGCGCCTCTGTTCGAGATCTTCCGCGACCCTCGCGCGATGCACTACTGGTCCCACCTGCCCCATACCGACCTCGCCCAGACCGCGCGCTTCGTCGAGCGTACGATGACCGCCGACCCTGCGACGGGCGACGATTTCGTCGTGGTGCGGGATGGCGCGGTGATCGGCAAATGCGGTGCCTGGCACCTGCCCGAGGTCGGCATCCTGCTGCACCCGGACCACTGGGGCGCGGGGATCGGGCGGGAGGCGCTGCGGGCGGTGATCGCGCACCTCTTCGCGACCCGCGACGTGGCGGAACTGACGGCGGACATCGACCCCGACAACGTGGCCAGCGTCACGCTGTTCGAACGGCTCGGCTTCCGCCGCACGGGCTACGAGGAAAACACGGTCAAGCTCGGCGACCGCTGGTGCCATTCGGTCTACCTCGCGCTTTCGCGGGAGGATTGGGCAGGCTGACGCGGGTCGCGGTCAAGGAATTTCCGGCGTGCTACGGGGGATGAGCCAGGCGGGGCTCGGCCCATGAAAAGACGGGCGCGGCGCTCAGTCCCCGGTCGGGGCTTCGGGCAGCTGTTCCGGATCCGGCTCGGGTTCCGGGTCCGGTTCCGGCGGTGTCCCGGTCGCCGGTGCCTCGGCGTCGAGGCGGGCGGACAGCTCCGCGATGGCGTCGAGAAGCGCCGCGCGCTCCGCTACCCCTGCCTCCGTCGCAGCATCCACCGCCGCGCGGAGATCGGCGAGGTCGCGTGCCAGTGCCTCGATCGCCGCGTCCCGCTCACCGGCGGCGGTCGCGTTCTGGCGCACCACGTAGTCGGCGGCGAACACGGCCACCACGGCGGCCAGCGCCAGCGTCACGCCAAGCCTGAGGATCCAGATCATCCAGGGGGAATTTCGCATGTCCGGGGCCTTCCGCTGTTCCGCGCTGCCAGTCGCGCACGTGGGCCCGGCGGCGTCAAGCGGCGGCTAGAGCCGGGCGAACCGGTCCCGCTGGCGTTCGGTCCAGTTCACGACGAGATGGGTGCCGCGGTCGTCCCGGCGCTCCGTTTCCACCACGCCCTGGTCGTAGAGCCAGGCGCGCTTGCGGCCCTCCTCGGGCGGCAGGTCCAGTTCCGCGCGCTGGCGCGGGGGCGACAGCCGGTCGTCGATCGCGGTGACGAGTTCCTCGATCCCCGCCCCGGTGGCAGCGGAAATGGCGAGGCAATCGGGCCGTCGCGCCGCGGCGGAGAGCCGTTCCTCCAGCGCCGCGGGGGCGAGCAGGTCGGTCTTGTTCCACAGTTCCAGGAGCGGCACCGCGGGATCCACGCCGAGGTCGGCGAGGATGCCGCGCACGTCCTCGGCCTGTTCCTCGGTCTCGGCGTGGCTGATGTCGCGGACATGAAGGATCAGGTCGGCATCCAGAACCTCTTCCAGCGTGGCGCGGAAGGCGGCGACGAGTTGTGTCGGCAGGTCGGAAATGAAGCCCACGGTGTCCGACAGGATCACCTCGGGCCCCTTCGGCAGCTTCACCGCCCGCATGGTCGGGTCGAGCGTGGCGAAGAGCATGTCCTTGGCCAGGACCTCCGCCCCGGTCATCCGGTTGAAGAGCGTGGACTTGCCGGCGTTGGTGTAGCCGACGAGCGCCACAACCGGGTACGGCACCTTGGCCCGCGCGGCGCGGTGCAGCTCGCGCGTCTTGACCACGCGGGCAAGCTGGCGGCGGATCCGCGTCGTGGCCTCGTCGATGGCGCGGCGGTCGGCCTCGATCTGGGTCTCGCCGGGGCCGCCGACGAAGCCTAGCCCGCCGCGCTGGCGTTCGAGGTGGGTCCAGGCGCGCACCAGCCGCGTGCGCTGGTAGCTGAGCGCGGCGAGTTCGACCTGCAGCACGCCTTCGCGGGTCCGGGCGCGGTCGGCGAAGATTTCGAGGATCAGCCCGGTCCGGTCGAGAAGCTTCAGGCCCCACTCCTTTTCCAGGTTGCGCTGCTGCACCGGCGTCACCGGCCCGTCGATCAGGACGAGATCGATCTCGTCGGTCTCGATCCGCTGCTTCAGTTCGGCGATCTTGCCGCTGCCGAATAGCGTGCCGGGATGCGGGCGCGACAGGCGCACGATCTGCCCGCCCGAGATGTCGAGACCGGGCAGCGCGGCGGCCAGCGCCAATGCCTCGTCGAGTGCATGGGCGGCGTCACGCCGCCCCGCTTCGGAGGTCAGTTCGGGATGAAGGACGAGTGCGCGGGTCACTCTTCCCCGTCATAGAGGTTGATCGGTTGCGCCGGCATCACCGTCGAGATCGCGTGCTTGTAGACAAGCTGCGACTGTCCGTCGCGCCGCAGAAGCACGCAGAAGTTGTCGAACCAGGTGATCACACCCTGCAGTTTCACCCCGTTGATCAGGAAAATCGTGACCGGGACCTTGGTCTTTCGGACGTGATTGAGAAACGCGTCCTGGAGGTTCTGTTTGCTTTCGGCCATTGAGAAACTTGCCTTGTCGGTTATCCGTAGCCGTGTTCCGGCCTTCTTTGCTTCCGCACGAAATCGAGTATGGAGAGAAGTCCGGGGGATTTAAACCCCATTATCAGCACTTTGGGCAAACTGCGCCGCGCCTGCATCAGGCGCGCCAGAAAGACGGGTTCACCAGCGCGATCAGCACCAGCGTCTCGATCCGGCCGACGATCATCGCGAGGCCGACCACGAGCTTCGCCCCGTCGCCGAGAAGCGCGTAGTCGAGCGGCGTGCTTCCGGCGACCTCGGCGAGCTGTCCGGTAGTGGTGAGGGCCGAGATCGCGAACACCATCGCGGCCTCGAAGCTGACGCCCTCGAAGGCCAGCGCGATCATGAAGACCGCGAGGCTGAGGGTGAAGAGCATGAAGAAGATCCACGCGATGTAGGCGCCCTCGCGGCGGATCCGGCGGCCGAGCCGCCCTGCCGAGGCGACCGAGTTCGGATGCACCAGCCGCTCGATCTCCCGCACCCCGTGCTTGTAGAGCGCGTAGACCCGCAGGAGCTTGATCCCGCCCGCCGTGGTCGCGACCCCGCCGCCCATGAGGCAGAGCCCGATCAGCACCAGACCCGGCGTCGGCAGTCCGGACCAGGCCCGCGCCGCTTCCCACGAGGTGGAGATGAAGCCGGTGGTGGTGAGGAAGGACAACACGGTGAAGAGCGAGCCCCAGAGCGCGCGGATCGCGGCGACGGGGTTGCCGAGATCGTCGATTTCCAGCGCGCCGATCCAGTGGCGCAGGAACAGGAGCGCGGTGACGATGGTGACCGCGAACAGCGCCAGCCGCACCTCGCGGTCCTTCGACATGCGGGTGACGAACTCCCGCCCGAAGCCGCTGGTGAAGGTGCGCCGCGACAGGGCGAAGAAGAAGAACACGAAGATCAGCGCCTCGCCCGGGATGCCGGCGGCGCTGTCCCTCATCGCGCCCTCGGGGCTGATGCCGCTGGTCGACAGGGTCGACATGGCGTGGACGGCGGCGGTCAGCGGCGTCTCGCCCACGAGCAGGAGCCCGACCCAGAGCGCCCCGGTCAGGCCGACATAGATCGGCGCGAGGCGCTGCACCACGCGGCCGAGCCGCAGCGCGGGATCGGCGGCGCGCATCTCGCCCGAGGCTGTGAAGCTCTCGCTCTGGACCTGGGATTCCGACGACACCTCGTAGCCGCCGAGGTTCAGCGGCGCGAGGATCGCCATCGCCGAGACCCAGATCATGAACCCGCCGAGCCAGCCGACGAGACCGCGCCAGAGATGCAGCGCGGGCGACAGCCGCGACGGGTCGTAGTATTCCGCCCCGGTGGTGGTGAGGCAGGACAGCATCTCGACATAGGCGTTGAGAAACCGCGTGTCCGGCAGCGCCTCGGCGAAGGGCAGCGCGAGGATCGCGGGCAGGACGAAGTACGCGGCCAGCAGGCCGATCAGCTGCGTCGCCGGACCCGAGGCCGGTTTCAGCGCCTGTGCCGGGATCGCCGCGAGGAAGGTGACGATCAGGATCAGCAGGCTGGAGTAGAAGAAGCTCCGCGCGACGTGGTCGTTGTTGGCGGTCGAGGCCACGGCGGCGGGGATCAGCATCGCGACCGCCGCGATGCCGATCAGGAGAACGAGGACCGGAAGGCGCAGCCTGGGGTCATGGCGCAGCGGCATGGTTCAGAAGAAGTCGATCGAGACTTGCAGGAGCGCCTCGACCTTCGGCACGTCGGCGGCCATGGCGAAGATCACGATGTGGTCGCCGTCGTCGAGACGGGTGGCGCCGGTGGGCCGGATCACCTCGCGCCCCTTCTGTGCGGCGCCGATCAGCACGCCTTCGGGCAGGTCGAGATCGCGGATCGCGCGGCCGGCGATGGGGGAGGTCGACATGACGGTGGCCTCGATCACCTCGGCCTCCGCGTCGCCGATGGAGTAGACCCCCTGCACCCGTCCGTGCCGGATATGGCGCAGGATCGAGCTGACGGTGGTGGCGCGCGGGTTCACGTAAGCGTCGATGTCGAGCGGCGCCATCATCGGGGTCAGGGTCGGGTCGTTGACCAGCGCGATGGCGAGCTTGGCGCCCTCGGTCTTGGCCCGGACGGAGGCGAGCAGGTTCGTCTTGTCGTCGTCGGTGACGCAGAGGATCGCGTCCGCCCGCCCTACCCCCGCCTCGCGCAGGATGTCGGCGTCGAGACCGTCGCCATGCAGGACGATGGTCCGTTCCAGCGCATCCGCCGCGACCTCGGCCCGGGCGCGGGATTTCTCGATCACCTTAGTGCGGACCCGGCGCGCGCCCTTCTCAAGCCGCCGCGCGACGGCGAGCCCGACATTGCCGCCGCCGACGATCACCACCCGCTCCTGCGTCTGCAGGGGCTTGCCGAAGATCTCGAGCGTGCGGGCGGCGTCGTCGGAATGGGTGAAGACGTAGACCTGGTCGTCGGCGAAAAGCTGGTCGCCGGGTTCGGGGGCGAAGAGCGTGCCCTCGCGCCGCACGCCGACGACGAGCGCACGGAGGGTCGAGAACAGGTCGGTCAGCTGCTTCAGCGGGGTTTCCAGCACCGGGCAGTCGGCGTCGAGCTGGATGCCTAGGAGCTGCACGCCGCCGTTCAGGAAGTATTCCGTCTCGAAGGTCGAGGGCGATCCGAGGCGGCGCAACGCGGCCTCGGCCACCTCGCGCTCGGGCGAGATGATGATGTCGACCGGCAGGTGTTCACGGCGGTAGAGATCCGAGTAGGCCGGGTTCAGGTAGGCCTGGGCGCGCAGCCGCGCGATCTTGCGCGGCACCGAGAACACCGAGTGCGCGACCTGGCAGGTCACCATGTTGACCTCGTCCGAGAAGGTCGCGGCGATGATCATGTCGGCGTCCCGCGCCCCGGCCCGGTCCAGCACGTCCGGGTAGGCAGCATGGCCGGTGATGCCCTGAACGTCCAGCGTGTCGGTGGCACGGGCGACCAGCGTGGCGTTGTTGTCGACCACGGTCACGTCGTTGCCTTCGCGGGAAAGGTGGCGGGCGATCTGCCAGCCCACCTGGCCCGCGCCGCAGATGATGACCTTCATGTAGCCTTCCGTTTGCTGGCACGGGTCCGGCTTTGTCTGGCAGAGCCCGCGCGTGCCGTCAATCGCGGGCCGGGACGGCGCGGGCGGCGGGCCGCGGAGGGGGCTCCGACCCCGCCTTCGGCCCCCCCCGGATATTTCGCGGACAAAGAAGCGGACGCGGCCCCCGCGCCGGTCTAGATTGCGTGGCGAGAGAAGGAGGATCGGGCGATGCGGAGTCGGTTCGTGATGGCGGCGGCGGCGCTGGCGGGGCTCGCCGGGCTGTCGGGATGTTTTCCGGTCACCACCTGGCACAGGGAAGGCGTCAGCGTGGCGGCGCGGGAACGCGACGTCGCGCAATGCGATGCGCGCGCCTTCGCGGCCTACCCGGTGGCGGCGCGGACGCGGGTCAGCCCGCCGGTGTTCCATCCCCCGGTGCAGGTCTGCGACGCGGCCGGAACCTGCGTCACGCGGCCGGGCTGGTGGGAACCGGGCGAGACCTACACCGTCGACCTGAACGAGGCCCCGCGTGAGGCCTCGGCGCGGGCCTGCATGGCGGCGCGGGGCTATACCGAGGTGCGGCTGCCGCCCTGCGAGGGCGGCCCGATCGCCGCGCCCCGGATCATGCCGCCGATCACGGGCGAAAGCTGCGCGGTGGCGCGGGGACCCGAAGGGACGATGATCGTGACGCCCTGAGGCCCTGAGGCCCTGACGCCCTGAAGCCGGGCGCGGCGCGCTCAGCTCTCCGATTCCTCCACCTGCGCCACGCGGCTGCCGGCCTTGTTCGTCGTCACCACGCCGAGCGACTTGAGCTTGCGGTGCAGCGCCGAGCGTTCCATCCCGACGAAGCTGGCGGTGCGGCTGATATTGCCGCCGAAGCGGTTGATCTGGGCCATCAGGTAGTGCCGTTCGAACAGCTCCCGCGCCTCGCGGAGCGGCAGGGTGGTCAGGCTCGGCGCGAGCGAGATGTCCTCGCCCGCGGCCTCGCCGGTGTCGCTGTCGCCGCCGGGGCGCGGCAGGTCGCGCGCCTCGATCGGGCCGGAGCCGTCGCCGAGGATCAGCACCCGCTCCACCACGTTGCGAAGCTGGCGGACGTTGCCGGGCCAGGCCATCGTCTGCAGCATCGCCGCGGCTTCCTCGGAGATCTCCCTGAGCGGCAGGCCCTGTTCGCGGTTGAATTCCTCGACGAAGTGGCGGGCGAGCACGGGGATGTCCTCGCGCCGATCCTCCAGGCTCGGCACCCGGATCGGGACCACGTTCAGCCGGTGATAGAGTTCCTCGCGGAAGGTGCCGGCGTCGATCTCGGCGGCCAGATCGCGGTTGGTGGACGAGATCACCCTTAGATCGACCCGCACCTTCGCGGTGCCGCCGACGCGGGTGAAGGCCTGGTCGACCAGCACGCGCAGGATCTTCGACTGGGTGCCGAGCGGCATGTCCGCGACTTCGTCGAAGTAGATCACCCCGCCGTGGGCCTGTTCCAGCAGCCCCTGTTCGACCCCGCGCTCGGGCGTGTCGCGGCCGAACAGCACCTCCTCCATGTGATCGGGCGCGATCGAGGCGGAATTCACCGTGATGAAGGGTGCGTCGGCGCGGTTGGAATGGGCGTGGATATAGCGCGCGGCCATCTCCTTGCCCGCGCCCGCGCCGCCGGTCAGCATGATCCGCCCGTTCGACTTGGTGACCTTGTCGAGCTGCGATTTCAGCGCCTTGAAGGACGCGGACTGGCCGATCATCGTGGTGCCGCCGCGATCCTGTCGGCGCAGGGCGGAATTCTCGCGCCGGAGCCGCGAGGTCTCCATCGCGCGGCGGATCACCACCATGAGCTGGTCGATGTTGAACGGCTTCTCGATGAAGTCGTAGGCGCCCTGCTTGATCGCCGCGACCGCGATCTCGATGTTGCCGTGGCCCGAGATGATGACGACCGGCACATCGGGGTTGTCCCGCCGCGTGTGCTTGAGGATGTCGATCCCGTCCATGTTGCTGTCTTTCAGCCAGATATCGAGGATCATCAGCCCCGGCGGCTCGGTGTTCAGGGCGGCCATCGCCTCGTCGGAATTCCCGGCCACACGGGTCGAGAAGCCCTCGTCCTCCAGGATGTCCCGGATCAGTTCGCGGATGTCCCGCTCGTCGTCGACCACAAGAATATCGGGCATCAGTCCCTCGCTTTCGCATCCGTCATGAGCGGCAGCGCGATCACCGCCATGGCGCCCGCATGGGCGCCGTCGGCAAAGACCTCGGCATCGGTCAGATCGAGCGTGCCGCCGTGTTCCTCGACAATCTTCTTCACGATGGGCAGGCCGAGGCCGGTGCCCTTGTCCCGTGTCGTCACGTAGGGTTCGAACAGCCTCGCCCGGTCCTCGGGCAGGCCGATCCCGTTGTCGGCGATGGTGATGACGGCGTGCCCGTCCTCCACTCGCATCTCCACGCGAAGCTCCGGCGCGTAACCCTCGGGCGCGCCTTTTTCCATAAGGCTTTCCGTGGCTTCGCCGGCGTTCTTCATCAGGTTCGTCAGCGCCTGGCCGATCAGCGTGGCATCGACCGCGACCGGCACCGGGCCGTCGGGGATGTCCACCTTCCAGCGCATTCCGGGCTGGCCCGACTGCTGCAGCACCACCGCGTCGCGCAGCAGGACGGACAGGTCCTCGCGCCGCCGTTCGGGTTCGGGCATCCGCGCGAACTTGGAAAACTCGTCGACGATCCGGCGCAAATCGCCGGTCTGGCGCACGATCACGCCGGTCAGCTCTGTCAGCTTCTCCGCGTCGGCCTCGGGCAGGGCCTTGGCGAACTTGCGCTGCACCCGCTCGGCCGACAGCTGGATCGGGGTCAGCGGGTTCTTGATCTCGTGCGCGATCCGCCGCGCCACGTCGCCCCAGGCCGCCATCCGCTGCGCCGTCACAAGGTCGGTCACGTCGTCGAAGGCGACGACGTAGCCCTCGGGCGTGCCCTCGGCGTTGCGGCGGGTGGCGATGCGGACCAGCAGGCTTTCGAGCTTGCCGTGGCGGGCGATCTTCACCTCGTCCTGGAGGTGGTCGCTGGCACGGGCGGCAAGGCGGTCGAACAGTTCCGCGAACTCCGGCACGGCGGCCGACAGCGTCATGCCGTGGTCGCGCTGTTCGTCCAGCACGAGATGCGCGCGGGCGGAGCGGTTCATGAAGTCGATCCGCCCCTGCGCGTCCAGCCCGATGACGCCGGACGTGACCGAGGACAGGACGGAATCGAACAGCCTGCGGCGTTCCTCGGTCGCGGCGTTCTGTTCCATCAGCGCGTCGCGCTGGCCCTTGAGCTGAAGGGTCATCTGGTTGAACAGCCGGCCCACCATCGCGATCTCGTCGTCGCCGCGTTCCTCGGGCACCCGCACGTCCAGGTCGCCCTGCCCGACCCGCTGCGCGGCGCTGGCGAGCCGGCCCACGGGACGCGCGAGACGTTCGGCGAACCACAGGCCGAGCCAGATCGCCGCGACGATCATGATGAGAGCGAAGCCGAGGTAGAGAAGTCCGAATTCGAACAGCAGCCGGCCGCGGTCGGTCTCGAGCTGGCGGTAGAGCTGCACGGTCTGCTGCGTCTCGTCCAGGAGCGAGATGATCTGGCCGTCGACTTCGCGGGAAACGTAGAGATACCGGTCGGCGAAGGCGTCGAGCTGCAGCAGCGCGCGGAACTCGTTCAGGTCCCAGTCCTCGATGATGACGAGCTCGCCGTCGCGGGCGCGGGCGAGGTCCTCCTCCGAGGGGCGTTCGTAGTCGAAAAGGTAACTCCGCTCGCCCCGCGCCCGCAATTCCCCTGCCCCGTCAATGACGTAAGCCTCGCGCAGGCCCCGCTGGATCCGGCTCTGGCCCTGGGCGAGAAGTTGGCGCAACTCGCCGTCGGACAGGAACACGTTCGACCGGCGGGACAGGTTCAGGTAGGCGCCGAGCGCGGCGGCATCTGCCGACAGGTCGTCGCGGTGTTCCTCCCGGTAGGCGGCGGCGGCGTCGACGGAGTTGCCGAGCGCGTTCCGCACCCGGTCGGAGAACCAGCCTTCGAGCCCGAGGTTGATCGAGAAGGTCGCGAAGACGGCCACCAGCACCGTCGGCATCAGCGCGACGAGAGCGAACACGCCGGTCAGGCGCAGGTGCAGCCGCGACCCCGCCGATTTCGCCCGCCGCGCCGCGATCATCCGCGCGACCTGCCGGGCGGCGAGCGCGGCGAGGACGAGGATGTAGACGAGGTCGGCCAGCAGGACGAGCCGCAGTTCGGGCGAGTCGGTGACCTCGCCGAGCGGCCCGAGGATGAAGAAGGTCGCGACCGCGAGCACGGGGCCGAGAATCACCAGCCCGAAGGTGCCCGCGTTGCGGACCCGGCGCCGGTGGCGGAGTTCCGTCAACCGCGCCAGTGTCGATTTTGCCGCATTTGTCGTGGGGTTAGCCACCACCCGCCCCGCTCATGTTGGGGGGCGCTGACCGCCCCACCGCTAGTTATCGTATCCCCGCGCCGGGCTGGTGCGCCCGTGTCACGCGACTGTTGCGGGTTTACATCAACTTGCGGCGGCGTGTCACGCGGATATCGAGGTCGGTGATCTTCTTGCGCAAGGTATTGCGATTGATCCCGAGAAGCTCGGCGCAGCGGGCCTGGTTTCCGCCCGTCGCTTCCAGCGCGATCTCGATCAGCGGCATCTCCACCTCGCGCAGGATCCGCGGATAGAGCCCCCGCGGCGGCAGCACCCCGCCATGCAGGTCGAAGTACCGCCGCAGGTGCTTGCCGACCGACGCCGACAGCTTGTCGCCCTCGCCGCCGCCCATCAGCGGCTCGATAGCCGGCTGGTTGCCGAGCACGGCCTCGACCTCGGACTTCGTGATCTCCTCGACCGACGCGGTGACGGTCAGCCGCTTGATGCAGTTCTCAAGCTGGCGGACGTTGCCAGGCCAGGAATATGCGCGGATCAGGTCCATCGCGTCGGAGGCGAAGCGCCGAACCGGCCCGCCGTCGCGTTCGGACCGGGCGAGGAAATGCTGCGCGAGAAGCGGGATGTCGTCGACCCGTTCGCGCAGCGCGGGCACCGCGATGGCGACCCCGCCGAGACGGTAGAACAGGTCCTGCCGGAAGCCGCCGGCCTCCATCTTGGCCATCAGGTCCTTCTGGCTCGTGGCCATGATCCGCGGCGCGCCGTCGCCGAGGCTGTCGAGCATTCGCACGATCCGCCCCTGCGCGTCGTCGTCGAAGTCGCCGACCTCGTCGAACAGGATCGACCCGCCCTTGGCGCGGCTGAGGATCGTCGCGGGGCCGTCCGCGCCCTCCAGATCGGCGGCCGAGGCGGTGACGTAGGGCAGCGTGCGCCGGTCGGAAAAGTCGTGGATCGCGCGGGCGATCAGGCTCTTTCCGGTCCCGCTTTCGCCGGTGATGAGAACCGGCAGATCGGTGTTCATCACCCGTGCCACGAGGCGGTAGAGCGACTGCATCGATGGCGTGCGGCCCACCAGCGGCAGGTCCTCCTGCCCGCCGGTCGGCTCGGGCGCGACGCGGGGCGCGGGCGCGCGGCGCTTCTGGTCCAGCGCGCGGGCGGCGCGTTTCATCAGGTCGGGCAGGTCGAAGGGTTTCGGCAGGTAGTCGTAGGCGTCGGCCTCGGTCGCCTGGATCGCGGTCATGATCGTGTTCTGTGCCGAGATCACGATCACCGGCAGGCCGGGCCGGCGCTCGGTGATCTTGGGCAGCATTTCCAGCCCGTTCCCGTCCGGCATCATCACGTCCGAGATCACGAGGTCGCCCTTGCCCTCCTCGACCCACCGCATCAGCGTCATCAGGCTGGATGTGGCGTGGACCTTGCAGCCGGCGCGGGTCAGGGCCTGGGTCAGAACGGTTCGGATGGTGCGGTCGTCGTCGGCGACGAGGATGGTGCCGTCCATTGGCGTGTCCTTCGAGGTCTGTCAGTCGCCGTCAGGCCGCAGGTGCGGCGGAACGATCGGCAGGGAGATGCGGAAGACCGTGCGGCCCGGCACGCTTTCCAGCGAGATCAGGCCGTCGTGGTCGGAGATGATTTTCGAGACGAGCGCGAGCCCGAGCCCGGTGCCGTTCTCGCGGCCGGACACGAAAGGCTCGAAGATGTCGGCGGCGATCTCGGGGCGGATGCCGGGGCCGTCGTCGATGACCTCGACCTGCAGCGGCACGGTGCCGCCGGAGCCGTCGGCGCGGCGCACCTTCAGCGAGGTTTCATAGAAGGTGCGGATGCGGATGGTCCCGCCCTGCTTCCCGGCCTCCGCGGCGTTCTTCAGGAGGTTCAGGAACACCTGCTGCAACTGGTCGGGGTCGGCGTCGGCGGGCGGCAGCGAAGGGTCGTACTCGTCCTCGATCTTCATGTGCGCGGCGAAACCGACCATCGCGGACTTGCGCGCCCGGTCCAGCACGTCATGGATGTTGACGGGCTTTTTCTGAGGCGGGCGCAGGTTGCCGAAATCCTCGACCTGTTCCAGAAGCTTCAGGATCCGCCGCGTCTCGGCCACGATCAGGTCGGTCAGTTCCAGGTCCTCGCCCTTGGCGGACATGGAGATGAGCTGCGCCGCGCCGGTGATCCCGGCCAGCGGGTTCTTGATCTCGTGGGCCAGCATCTCGGCCATGCCGATGGCCGATTTCGCCGCGGTCTTGGAACTGAGCGCGCGGTCGATGCGCCCGGCCAGCTCGCGGCTTTCGAGCAGGAGCAGCACGTGGTCGGCGCGGTCGGTCAGCGGCGCGATCTGGAGATCGCAGACCACCGGCTTGCGCGTGCCGGTGCCGACGTCGACGGTGTTCACGAACAGCGGCGCCTGCCCGGTCCGGACCCGGTCGAACACCCGTTCCAGCGGCGCGTCGACCAGCACCTTGTCCCAGACCGGGTGGCCGACCAGCGTCTTGCGGGAGGCGTTGAGGAACAGTTCCGCCGACGGGTTCACGTCCGCGATCCGGTCGTCCTCGTCGAGGATCAGGGCGGGGATCGGCAGGCTGCCCCAGAGTTTCGAGGTCAGGTCGGTCATGCCGCCATCCCGGCTTCGCCGTCCGTCATCGCCCCCGGCAGCGCCGACAGGACGGCCTCCGGTGTCGGCGCTGTCAGTATCTCGCGGCGCAGGGCGGCGGGCGTTCCGGCGGTGTCCATGTACCAGCCCAGGTGCTTGCGCGCGACCTTGAGGCCGAGCGACACGCCGTAGAAGGACAGCATCGCCTCGTAGTGCCGCGCCACCATGTCGGCGAGCGCGCGCCCCGCGGGGATCCGCGGTTTCGGACCCATTCCGAGGCCGTGGGCGATCTCAGCCAGCATCCAGGGGCGCCCCCGCGCGCCCCGCCCGACCATCACGCCGTCCGCCCCCGATGCGTCGAGCGCGGCGCGCGCGGCCCGCGTGTCTGTGATGTCGCCGTTCGCGATGACCGGGATCGAAACGGCCTGTTTCACCGCCACGATGGCGGCCCAGTCGGCGCCGCCGTCGTAGAATTGCTCGCGGGTGCGGCCGTGAATCGTGACCATCCGCACCCCGGCTGATTCCGCCGCCTTCGCGAGCGCCGGCGCGGTCCGGTCCCCCTGCCCCCATCCGAGCCGGGTCTTGAGCGTGACCGGCACCGACACCGCGGCGACGACCGCCTCGATCAGCCGCAGCGCGAGGTCGGGCTCGCGCAGCAGGGCCGCGCCGCAGGCCCCCGCCCCGCTGCCGGAGGTGACGCGCTTCGCGGGGCAACCCATGTTGATGTCGATGATCGCGGCGCCCTCGGCCTCGGCCATCCGCGCGGCCTCCGCCATCCAGGCCGCGTCCCGCCCGGCGAGCTGCACGGCGGTATTCGCCCGGCCGAAGCCAAGCTCCGCCTTGGCGCGGGCCGAGGGTTTCGCCTGCACCATTTCCTGGCTCGCGACCATTTCCGACACCACCCACCCCGCGCCGAACGACGCCACGAGGTCGCGGAACGGCAGGTCGGTGATCCCGGCCAGCGGCGCGAGCGCCACCGGCGGCGTGACGGGCCGCCCCGCCAGCAAAATACCCATCTGCCCAATCCTTGTGCACACGATTGTCGGGTTAGTCTGCCTGCACGGGGAGCGCAAAGGAATCTCCCCGTAACCCGTGCCTTATCGCGGCGTTTGCGCAAATAATAGGCGTGGTGACGTGGAAAGCGGCGCGGACATGGCGCGCGATTGTGCAGCGCCCGGTTCGGGGCTATCACCACGCCATGACCGAGTCCCGCCCCGAACACCGTCACCCGCCCGACCTGCGGCGCGTGAGAGACGTGTCGCAAGCCACGGAAAACGCATCGGTTTCCCCGCTTTGCGGAGGTTTCGCTTGATGGACGTCCGGGTCGGAAACGGGTTCGACGTCCACCGCTTCGGGCCGGGCGACCACGTCATGCTCTGCGGCGTGCGGGTCGCGCACCCGCGCGGGCTGCAGGGACATTCCGACGCGGATGTCGGGCTGCACGCGTTGGCCGACGCGATCTACGGCGCGCTCGGCGACGGCGACATCGGACGCCACTTCCCGCCGAGCGAGCCCGAATGGAAGGGCGCGGAGAGCCATGTCTTCCTGTCCCACGCCGGCGCGCGTGCCGGCGCGCGGGGCTACAAGCTGTCGAACTGCGACCTGACGCTGATCTGCGAGGCGCCGAAGATCGGGCCCCACGCGGGCGCGATGCAGGCCCGCGTCGCGGAGATCCTCGGCATCGCGGCCGATCGGGTCTCGGTAAAGGCGACCACGTCCGAACGGCTCGGCTTCACCGGCCGCGAGGAAGGCATCGCGGCGCTCGCCACGGCCTGCCTGGTGCGGCCATGATCGGGGCGCAGGTCGTCGCCACACTCGGCGGGATCGGGCATTTGCGACCCGCCCCCGGCACCTGGGGCAGCGCCGCCGCGATCCCGCTTCTCTGGGCGCTGCACATCGCGGGCGGGTTCTGGCTGGTGCTGGCGGCGACGGTCGCAGTCGCCCTGCTCGGCTACTGGTCGGTCGTGCAGATGACCCGGACGGCGCCGGGATCGGACCCGTCCGAGATCGTGATCGACGAGGTGGTCGGCCAGTGGATCGCGCTCTGGCCCGTGTCGCTCGGCGCGACGATGGTGCAGGTGCCGCTGACATCGCTCTGGCCGGGGCTCCTGACCGCCTTCCTCGCCTTCCGGCTGTTCGACATCTGGAAGCCCGGCCCGGTGGGCCTGTTCGACCGGATGCACTCGCCGCTCGGCGTGATGCTGGACGACGCGATGGCGGGATTCCTGGCCGCGATGGTCGTCGCCGTCGCCGCGACCGTGGCGCACCTGGTGTTCATGTGAGCGGCGACGCGGCGCGGGTGCTGGCGACGCTCAGGGCGCGGGGCCTGATGCTCGCTACCGCCGAAAGCTGCACCGGCGGGCTGATCGCCGGCGCGCTCACCGACATCGCCGGATCGTCCGACGTGGTGGAACGCGGCTTCGTCACCTATTCCAACGCGGCGAAGGTCGAGATGCTCGGCGTCCGGCCCGAAACGCTGGACGCGACCGGCGCGGTGTCCGAGGACACCGCCCGCGAGATGGCCGAGGGCGCGGTCGCGCGGTCGCGCGCCGATATCGCCGTGGCGGTCACCGGCATCGCGGGCCCCGGCGGGTCCGAACACAAGCCCGAGGGCCGGGTCTGCTTCGGCCTGTCCGGTCCGGCGGGAACGGTGACGGAAACGGTGGAATTCGGCGCGATCGGCCGGGCCAACGTGCGCGCCGCGACGGTCGCGCACGCGCTCGCGATGATCCTGCGGGACTACGCGCCCGCGCCGTAAAGCGTGTCGGCCCGCGCCTCGAAGGCGCGCACGATCCGCTGCATCGCGTCGAAGAAGAACAGCCCCGCCGCGCCCTGCAAAAGCCTGTTCCTGAACTCGAAATCCACTTCGAAATGGACGTCGCAGCCGCCGCCCTCGCGGTCCTCGAACCGCCATTTCGAGATCATGTGCTTGAACGGCCCCTCGATGTACTCGGTGTCGATCCGGCGCGGCTCCGGCCAGAGCGTGACCCGGCTGAGGAACTTCTCGCGGAACATGCGGAAGCCGACCACGAGGTCGGCCAGCATCACCGTGTGATCGCCCTTGTCCTCGACCGACCGGACCCGCGCGGCGCTGGTCCAGGGGATGAACTCCGGGTAGCTGCCGACATCGGCGACGAGATCGTACATCTGCTCGGCGGTATAGGGCAGAGAGCGGGTTTCCGAGTGGGCGGGCATCGCGGCCTTTCGTCTTTGTTCCGTCCCCCCGATGTCGTAGGAACGGCCGGGGAAATCAAGCCGGAGAGGGGCATGGCGCAGCAGGACTACCGGGTCGTTCGGATGATCTCGGCGAAATCCATCGCGGCGCGGATCGAGGATCTGGCGCGCGAGATCGAGGCCGCCTTCGCCGGCACCGAGAAACTGGTGGTCGTCGGGCTCCTTCGCGGGTCGTTCGTGTTCATCGCCGATCTGGTGCGGGAACTGGACCTGCCGGTGGAGGTCGATTTCCTCGAGGCCTCGTCCTACGGCAATTCCACCGAAAGCTCGCGCGAGGTGCGGATCCTGAAGGACCTGCGCGGCGAGATCGCGGGCCGGGACGTGCTGGTGGTCGAGGACATCGTCGACACCGGCCACACGCTGCACCATGTCACCCGGCTTCTGCGGTCGCGTGAACCGCGTCGGCTGGAGACGATCGCGCTGCTCGACAAGCCCTCGCGGCGCGAGGTCGACGTGAAGGCGACATGGACCGGGTTCGAGATCCCCGACGAGTTCGTCGTCGGCTACGGCATCGACTACGCGCAGCGGAACCGGAACCTGCCCTACATCGGAAAGGTCGTGTTTCCCGGGTGACCTGCGGCTCACGGCGGTTCACGCTTGCGTTATCGACGGACCAAGGTCTGTTCCCGCGGGCGGGGGCCTCGGCCTAGGCTTCGACGAAAGACGCCAGCAGGAGGATTCCACATGCGCCTTTCCCGTCTCGCCCTTCCCGCCCTCGCCCTCGCCGCGCTACCGACGCTGGCCGCGGCGCAGGACCCGAACCGCACCGCGATCCTCGCGCGGCAGGGCCAGATGGAGCTGTTGCAGCTGCATGGCGGCGTCCTGTTCGGCATGGCGCGCGGCAACATCGACTACGACGCGGAACTCGCCAGCCTCGCCGCAGGCAACATCCTCGCCGTGACCACGCTGGACCAGTCCCTGCTCTGGCCCGAGGGCTCGGGCGTGGGCGAGGCCACCGAGGAAACCCGCGCCCTGCCCGCCATCTGGGAGGACAACGCGACCTTCATGGGACACTGGAGCGATCTCGGTCTCGCCGCCGAGGCGCTGGCGGAGGCCGCCGGGGGCGGGCTCGAATCCATGCAGGCGGCGATCGGGCCGCTCGGCCAGAGCTGCAGCGGCTGCCACGAGAGCTTCCGCCAGAGCAACTGACTTGCGCCCGCTGTTCCGCTGGACAATCGCGCTCGCCCTCGTCGGGGCGGGCGCGGCCTGGTTCCTGACCGCGCCGGAGTACCTGCCCGACGATGCGCTCGACGGCCTCACCGCCGATGCGGGCCGCGGCGAACGGGTGTTCTGGGCTGGCGGCTGCGCCTCGTGCCACGCCGCGCCGGGGGCCGAGGGCGAGGACCGGCTGGTGTTGGCCGGGGGGCAGGACTTCCAGACGCCGTTCGGCAGCTTCCGCGCGCCCAACATCTCGCCCGATCCCGAGGCCGGAATCGGTGCCTGGTCGGACCTCGACTTCGCCAATGCCCTGCGGAACGGGGTCAGCCCCGAGGGCCGGCACTACTACCCCGCCTTCCCCTACGACGCCTACCGCCTCGCCAGCCTGCAGGACATCGCGGACCTGCGCGCCTATATGGCGACGCTGCCGCCGTCGTCGGAGCCGTCGCAACCCCATGACGTCGGGTTCCCGTTCTCGATCCGCCGCGCGGTCGGCGGGTGGAAGCTCCTGTTCCTCGGCGACGGCTACACCGTCGCGGGCGACCTGCCGGAACCGGCCGCCACCGGCCGCTACCTCGCCGAGGCGCTGGCCCATTGCGGCGAGTGCCACACCGCGCGCAACGCGCTCGGCGGGCTCGACCGGGCGGCCTGGCTCGGCGGGGCCGCGAACCCGGTCGGCGACGGCAGCATCCCCAACATCACGCCCGCCGCGCTGAGCTGGTCCGAAGACGAGATCGCGGCCTATCTCAACGACGGGTTCACGCCCGAGTTCGACACCGCGGGCGGCGAGATGGTCGCGGTGATCCGCAACCTCGCCAACCTCGCGTCCGAGGACCGCGCCGCCATCGCGGCCTACCTTCACGCCGTCCCGCCGGTCGGCGGCGAGTGATCCGGCCGGGACGGGCCCCGCTAGCGCGGCCGGTCCGGCCCCATTCGAACCAAATCCGCGCGACCCTCCGTCCGGGTGCCCGGATCACCGACCATTTCCGCCAGATTCCGGGCCCAGTTTCCGCCCCGTTCAGGAACGCGGGCCGAAGCGCCCGCCCCGGAGGAAAGGAGATGGAGATGAACAGGATCAAGGCATTCGCCGCGGACGAATCCGGCGCGATAACGGTCGACTGGGTGGTCCTGACCGCCGCGCTCGTCGGTCTGGCCCTGGCGGCGTTCACGGTGGTCGCGGACGGGCTCGGCAGCCTGACCGACGAGATCGCGCTCGACGTGGCCGACAACCCCGTGGGCCCGCCCTTCGGCCCCCTGGCGGCGGCTACTCCGACGCCGTGAGATCGCGGCCCCGGTAGCGATCGAGGAGGTCGGCAGCCACGTCCTCCGCCGCCTCGCGCTCGGCCGGTGTCATCCGGGCGATCAGGGGCGTGCAGCTGTTGTCGAGATAGGCCTGGCGCCGTTCTTCCCAACTGTCGTGCTGGCGGGCCCAGAGACACCAGGCGAGCGCGCGGACCGGGTCGTGGGTCTCGGGCGTGGACGGCAGGGCGAGCAGTTCGTGCAGCGTCCAGGCCGACAGGATCGATCCGGCCGCGATCGAGCGTTCGAGAAGCGACACCGCCTCCGCCAGGTCCGCCGGGATGCCGGCCGCGCCGAGCGCGGTCATCTGCGCGAGGTCGTAGTAGGCCAGCGCGTCATTGTGCTCCAGCGCAGCGGTCTCGGTGAAGCGGCGCGATTCCACGAAGTCGCGGTAGCCCAGGTCCCCGCCACGCAGGAGCCGCCCGAGTTGCGTCATCGAATGGGCGTCCCCGGCCTCCGCCGCGGCCCGCAGCAGGTCCGCGGCGCGGGCGGGGTCGTCCGGCACCCGGGCGTCGCCGTCGAGCAGCAGGTCGGCGGCGTTGCGATGCGCGAAGATGTCGCCGAGTTCCACGCCGCGCATGTACCAGGTGAAGGCGCGCGGCAGGTCGGGCCTGCCGCCGACCATGCCTTCCTCGAACAGGATGCCGACGTCGTTCGCGGCGCTGCCGGATCCGGCCTCGGCGGCGGCGATGTAGTATTCCACGGCGGTGGCGATGTCGCGCGGCCCGCCGAGCCCTTCCTCGTGATACCGCCCAAGGAGCTGGAGCCCGCCCGGCGATCCCGTCGCGGCGGATTGCTCGGCCCAGTATCGGGCGATGCCGAGATCGCGCGGAACACCAGTGCCCTGGACGTGGAGTTCCGCCAGCCGCGCCATCGCGGGCGACGACCCCTCCGCCGCCGCGCCACGGTAGAGCGACAGGATCCGCGGCCAGTCCTGCACCTCCCGGCGTTCCAGCAGGGTCCCGAGCCGGTAGGTCGCCGGCCCGTGACCGTCGAGCGCGATCGCCCGGGAAAGGTAAAGCTCCACCCGGTCGAGGTCGGGCGCGATCCCCTCGGCCCCGTCCTCGTAGAGGTTGGCGAGATTGATGTAGGCGTCGGTGAACCCGCCCTGCCCGGCCGCCTCGAACAGCGCGATGGCGTGATCGATGTCGCGCGGCATTCCGAAGCCGTTCTGGTGCAGGACGCCGAGGAGGTTCGTCGCCCGCGCGACGCCCTGTTGGGCCAGCGGCTCCGCGATGGTGCGGGCGGTGGCGTAGTCCCCGGCCCCGAAAGCGGCGATCGCGTCCTCGACGTCCTGTGCCCACGCGGCGGATACCGTCAGGGCAAGTGCAAGGGCGAGGAACAGGCGTCGGAACATGGCGGGCGCGGGCAAGGGAATGCTGAAATCGCCCGAGCCTAGCGCGCGGTCCCGGCACCTGCCAAGCCTCGCGCCGGTCACGACCGGGTCACGTCTTCCCGTGCGACAGGCGCGAGTGGCCCGCGGGCGTCAGGCGCGGCCGAGCTTCTTCAGCCGCGCATCCCTCAGTCGGGCGAAGTCGTCGCCCGCGTGGTAGCTCGACCGCGTCAGCGGCGTGGCCGAGACCATCAGGAAGCCCTTGCCGTAGGCCGCCTTCTCGTAGGCCGCGAATTCCTCCGGCGTCACGAAGCGGTCGACGCGGTGATGCTTCGGCGTCGGTTGCAGGTACTGGCCGATGGTCAGGAAATCGATGTCGGCGGCGCGCATGTCGTCCATGACCGCGTGAACCGCTTGCCGGTCCTCGCCGAGGCCGACCATGATGCCGGACTTCGTGAACATCGTCGGGTCGAGTTCCTTCACCCGCTGCAGGAGCCGCAGCGAGTGGAAGTAGCGCGCGCCCGGCCGGACCTCGGGGTAGAGCCCCGGCACGGTTTCGAGGTTGTGGTTGAACACGTCCGGCTTCGCCTCGACGACGACCTCCAGCACCGAGGGATCGCAGCGGATGAAGTCGGGCGTCAGGATCTCGATCGTGGTGCCGGGGGCGCGGTGGCGGATGGCGCGGATGGTCTGGGCGAAATGCGCCGCCCCGCCATCGGTCACGTCGTCCCGGTCGACCGAGGTGATGACCACGTGGTTCAGGCCGAGCTTCGCCACCGCGTCGGCCACGCGGCCCGGCTCGAACGAATCCAGCGGTTCGGGCGGCTTGCCGGTGGCGATGTTGCAGAAGGTGCAGGCCCGCGTGCAGACCTCGCCCATGATCATCATCGTGGCGTGGCCCTGGCTCCAGCACTCGCCCACGTTCGGGCAGCCGGCTTCCTCGCAGACCGTGACCAGCTTGTGTTCCCGCATGATGTCACGGGTGTCGCGGTAGCCTTTCGAGGTCGGGGCCTTGACGCGGATCCAGTCGGGTTTCCGGGGCTGCGCGTTGTCGGGCCGGTGCGCCTTTTCGGGGTGCCGGTCGGCCGGGATTCGCAGGTCTTTCGGGGCCATCAGGTGCCTCCCATCGCTTGATCCTGCACATAGACCCCGCGGCCGCGATTGTCCAACGCCGCCCGCGCCAGCACGGCCTCCCCGGCCGAGGCGAGATGGGTGGCGAGTTCCGCGAACCAGCCGTCGTCGCCCCCCGCCCCGGCCCGTCGCACGAGGCCGATGGTCCGCCCCGGCGGGTCGTCGGCGAAGGGGCAGGTGACGAGATCAGGGGTGGAGGCCGCGATGCGGGGGATCGCGATCTCGGGCAGAAGCGTGACGCCGAACCCCGCGGCGGCGAGGCCGGTCAGCGTCGACAGCGACGAGGCCGACATGTCGACCCGCCGGGCCTCGGGCGCGATCCGGCAGGCGGCGAGCGCCTGGTCGGTCAGGCAATGCCCCTCGCCGAGCAGGAGCAGCTGGTCGGCCGGGATCTTCTCGGGCCGGAGCGGCGGCAGCGCTGCGAAACGGGCGACCGCCTCGGCGCTGCCGGCCAGCAGGAAGGTCTCTCGGAAGAGCGGCAGTTCGACGAGGCCGGAGAGATCGGCGGGCAGCGCCAGCACCGCGGCGTCGATGGTGCCGTGGGCGAGCGCCGTCAGCAGGTCCGCGGTCGGGGCTTCCTCCACCTGCACCTCCAGTGTCAGGTCGCGGGCACGCAGGCGGGCCAGCGCCTCGGGCAGGAGGAACGGCGCCACGGTCGGGATCATCCCGAGCCTGAGCCGTCCGGCCAGACCGCCGCGCCAGCGCGCGGCCTGTTCGAGATCCTCGACCGCCGCCAGAACCCGGCGGGCATGGCCGAGCGCCTCGCGCCCGAACGGCGTGGTGACGACACCCTGCGTGCCGCGTTCGACCAGCGGGCCGCCGAGCCCGGCTTCGAGCTCGCGGATCTGCACCGACAGCGCGGGCTGGCTGACATGGACCGATTCCGCGGCCCGGCCAAAGTGCCGCGCCTCGGCGAGCGCCACGAAATACCTGAGTTGCTTGAGTGTGATGGCCATAAGGTAATCCTATCGAAATCGTAGGAAACTGCAATTTCAGTTTATGTTTGGAATCGCTCTAAAGTTCCGGCAATCGCAACGAAGGAACATGTCGGAGGAAGCATGGACGGCACCGTCACCTGCCCGTTTTCGGGCCAGAAGAAAGTCACCAACCGCGATTGGTGGCCCAACGCACTGAACCTCAAGGTCCTGCACCAGAACACCGCGCTGTCGAGCCCGATGGACCCGGAGTTCGACTACGCCGAGGCGTTCAAGAAGCTCGACCTCGACGCGGTGAAGCAGGATCTCTTCGCGCTGATGAAGGATTCGAAGGACTGGTGGCCGGCGGATTACGGCCATTACGGCCCGTTCATGATCCGTATGGCCTGGCACTCGGCCGGGACCTACCGCACCGCGGACGGCCGCGGCGGCGGCGGCACCGGGCAGCAGCGCTTCGCGCCGCTGAACTCCTGGCCCGACAACGTGAACCTCGACAAGGCGCGCCGTCTCCTGTGGCCGGTGAAGCAGAAGTACGGCAACAGCCTGTCCTGGGCCGACCTGTTCATCCTCGCGGGCAACTGCGCGATCGAATCGATGGGCCTGAAGCCCTTCGGCTTCGGCGGCGGCCGGGTCGATGTCTACGAACCGGAAGAGGACGTCTACTGGGGCGCCGAGAAGGAATGGCTCCAGGTCTCGGGCGGCGAAGGCAGCCGCTATTCCGGCGAGCGTGAGCTGGAAAACCCGCTCGCCGCCGTGCAGATGGGCCTGATCTACGTCAACCCCGAGGGCCCCGACGGGGTGCCGGATCCGCTGGCCTCGGCCCGCGACATCCGCGACACCTTCGGCCGCATGGCGATGAACGACGAGGAAACCGTCGCGCTGGTCGCCGGCGGCCATACCTTCGGCAAGACCCACGGCGCGGGCGATCCGGCGCTGATCGGGTCCGAACCCGAGGGCTCGGACATCGCCGCGCAGGGTATCGGCTGGGCCTCGACCCATGAAACCGGGACCGGCATCCACACCATCTCGTCCGGGCTCGAAGGGCCGTGGACGCCGACGCCGACGACCTGGGACATGTCCTACTTCGACATGCTCTACGGCTACGAATGGGAACTGACCAAGAGCCCCGCGGGCGCGCAGCAATGGACGCCGAAGGGGATCAAGGACGAGGATCTCGCGCCGCAGGTGGACGGGTCGGGCAAGACGGTCGTGCCGATGATGTCGACCGCCGACCTCGCGATGCGGTTCGATCCCGAGTACGACAAGATCTCGCGCCGGTTCCACCAGAACCCCGAGGAATTCGCCGAGGCCTTCCGCCGCGCTTGGTTCAAGCTCACGCACCGCGACATGGGGCCGAAGGCGCGCTACCTCGGGCCGGACGTGCCGGAAGAAGACTTGATCTGGCAGGATCCGGTGCCCGCGGTCGACCACCCGCTGGTCGATTCCGCCGACATCGCCGCCCTGAAGGAAAAGATCGCGGCGACCGGCCTCAGCGTCTCGGAACTCGTGAAGACCGCCTGGGCCTCGGCCTCGACCTTCCGCGGATCGGACATGCGGGGCGGCGCCAACGGCGCGCGCATCCGTCTCGCCCCGCAGAAGGACTGGGAGGTGAACGAGCCCGCGAAGCTGCAGAAGGTCCTGTCGGCGCTGGAAGGCGTGCAGGCGGACTTCAACGGATCGGCGTCCGGCGGCAAGAAGGTGTCGCTGGCCGACCTGATCGTGCTGGCGGGCAACGTCGGCGTCGAACAGGCGGCGAAGGCGGCGGGCCACCCGGTGGAGGTTCCCTTCACCCCCGGCCGCACCGACGCCACCGACGAGATGACCGACGCCGAAAGCTTCGAGCCGCTGGAGCCGGTCTACGATGGCTTCCGCAACTACCTGAAGGCGCTGTTCACCATCCCGTCCGAGGAACTCCTGGTGGACAAGGCGCAGCTTCTGGGCCTGTCGGCACCGCAGATGACGGTGCTGGTCGGCGGCCTGCGGGTGCTCGGCGCGAATTACGGCGACAGCAAGCGCGGCGTGTTCACCGACCGTCCGGGCGTGCTGACGACCGACTTCTTCGTGAACCTCCTCGACATGGAGACCGCGTGGAAGGCCACCGACCCGTCCGAGACGGAGTTCGAGGGCAACGACCGCGTCACCGGCGAGACCAAGTGGACGGCAAGCCGGGTCGATCTCGTGTTCGGCTCCAACTCGCAGCTCCGCGCGCTGTCCGAGGTCTACGGCCAGTCCGACGCCGGGTCGAAGTTTGTCGCGGACTTCGTGAAGGCCTGGGTCAAGGTGATGGACGCTGACCGTTACGACGTCGCCTGACGGCGACGCGCGATCGCGCAACGGGACGCCCCCGGCCGGATGGCCGGGGGCGTTCGTCATTTCCGGACCAAGCCCCCGGACCGCCCTGCCCGCTTGCGCGGCGTCGCGGTTCCCGACAATCTCGGCGCCGTGACGACATTCGGGGGGGGGAGACCATGACCGGCATCACGACAGCCCTGCCGGTGGACCTGTCCGGCCTTCGCGTCGCCATCAGTGCCGGGGCCGCGGGGATCGGCCGCGTCACCGCCGACAGCTTCGCCGCGCGCGGTGCCACGGTCTTCATCTGCGACATCGACGCCGGGGCGGTCGCCGCCTGCCCCTACGGCGGGATGGTCGCGGACATGGGCGAGGTCGCCGGGGCCGAGGCCTTCGTCGACGCGGCCGTGGAGACGCTCGGCGGGCTCGACGTGCTGGTTAACAATGCCGGGATCGCGGGGCCGACGACCGGGATCGAGACCGTCGCGCCGGACGACCTCGACCGGGTCATGCGGATCGACCTGCAATCCATGTTCCACACCACCCGCCGCGCAACGCCCGCCCTGCGGCAGGCCGGCGGCGGGTCGATCGTGAACCTGTCGTCCATCGCCGGGCGGTTCGGATACGGGATGCGGACGCCCTATGCCGCCGCGAAGTGGGGCGTGGTCGGGCTGACCAAGTCGCTCGCGATCGAACTCGGGCCGGACGGCATCCGGGTCAACGCGATCCTGCCCGGCGTCGTGTCGGGCGACAGGATCAGGGCGGTCATCGCGGCGAAGGCGGAGGCCGCCGGGATCGGGTTCGAGGAGCAGGAGAAGATCTTCCTCGCCAACTCGCTTCGCACCTACATCTCGCCGCACGACATCGCCAACATGGCGCTCTACCTCTGCTCGCCCTTCGGCGCGACGATCAGCGGGCAGGCCCTGTCGATCTGCGGCGACCAGCAATACCTGCCCTGAACGGCCGGTGAGGAGGACCGGATGGCCGGACACAGGATCTACGGAATGGCGGTCTCGGCGGTCTACCCCCACTACGTGCGCAAGGCCGAGAAGAAGGGCCGCACGCGCGCCGAGGTCGACGAGATCATCCGCTGGCTCACCGGCTACGACGCCGCCGCGCTGGAGTCGCTGCTGGCGGACGGCACCGATTTCGAGGCCTTCTTCGCCGAGGCGCCGGCGATGAACCCCGCCCGCAAGGCGATCACCGGCGTCATCTGCGGGATCCGCGTCGAGGAGATCGAGGAGCCGCTGATGCAGGAGATCCGGTATCTCGACAAGCTGGTGGACGAACTGGCGCGGGGCAAGGCGATGGAGAAGATCCTGCGCCGACCGCCGGAATGAGGCCGCGGGTGCCGCCGGGCGCGTGGCGCGGCGGCGTCCGTGTCAGCCGCGGGTGGCGGGCTTGAACCCGTAGCGGTCCTCGTAGTGTTTGGCGAGCCGCTGGAGACCGATCTTCAGCACGATCTTGCCCGACCGGGCCGACCAGCCGAGCCGCTTTTCAGCCGATTCCAGGCCTTCGAGAAAGCAGCAGACCCGCATCACCACGTCGCCGAGCCCCGGCCCGAGATCGTCAAGCGCGTCTGAGACCCGCTGCCGCGCGGCGCGCGGCCCCTCCGCCATGCCGTTGCCGGACAGGAAGCCGCCGCGATCCGCGCCGGTGAGGAAGCGTTCCCAGTTCTGGCCCACGCGCGGCCCCATCTGGGCGCGCTCGAAATCCTCGCGCAACTTCTCGCCCACCTGAACGAGGTCGGGGGTGAGAAACGGCTTGCCGTCCGCGCCCTTGCGCCGGGCCAGCGCGGTCAGCGGCGTTTCCGCGAGGTTGACGCGGGTGCGGTTGACGCTGCCGTCCTCGCCCTCGATGTCGCGGTCGCCCCAGTCCCGGTGCTGCGCCTGGAACGGGCTCTGGGCCTCGGCGAAGGCGGGCGCGCGGCCGTCCGCGGTGCGGCGCTGCTGGCGCTCCTCCTCGATCAGGCGTTTCAGCGCGGCCTTCCCCGTCGCCGTGATGGCGTATTTCGACAGCCGCGAGATCTCCTGCGGCTTGATCCAGTCCTTGAGCGCGAAGGCGATGGCCACGGCGCGGTCGACGACGGCGGTGCGGGTCTGTTCGCCCGAGGGGCCGGGCCGCAGCACGACCGCCTTTTCCATGTCCGTGGCCAGCACCAGGAGGGCGCCGGTTTCGCACAGCCGGCGAAGGATGCGGCGGGCTTCGCGGTTGATGATGCGTTCATCGGTGACGATCGGCTGCCTGACCGAGGCGTTCATCGAGGTCTCCTTGATTGATCTGTCTGTGTCCCGGGGACCCGGAGACACGAAGGCGGCGAGTCCTTCGTCCACCAGGGGATCGTCACGCTTCACTTCGACCTGCCGGACGCGGCGGGCGACAGTCGACGGTGAGGCCGCCTCGGACCTCGCGATCTGCCGGATGGATTCGCCGTGGACCACGTGGCGCAGGTACTGCCGCGCCGCTGCCGGTAACCAGGCGGGGAATCCTCCACTGTCGCTGTTGTTCCCCCGTGTCATGTCACCCTGCCCCCAGAGGTGTGGATAACATGGCCGAACTTTTGCCAATTTGATTACCAATTCGTTAAAAATCTCCATTCCGAAGTCAAAATGTTTCCCTTTTGTAAACAATAGATAGCCGTCCGCTCGCTGCTCCCCCGATGCCGCAACGGCAACTTTCAGACCGATAGTGTCGGCCTGTGGACCAATGGGGGAATTGCCATGACAGACCTGACGATCGACCTGAGTTCGATGTCCCGCCCGCGGGTGCTGGTGCAGGCCGCGCGCTTCGCCGCCGCGGCAACGCAACGCCGCCGCAGCCGCGCCGCCGCGGATGCCCGGCCGCCGGCCTGGGACAAGCTGATAGAGGAGGAAGGCCGTCTCGACGCCGCGCGCCGGGCGGGCGATGCCGGCTACTCGCCGACCCGCCACGTCACCGTGCTGACCGCCCTGCTCGCCGGTGCCGGTGAAACCGGCACCGCGGCCTGAAGAGCAGGCTCAGGCGAAGGTGTCAGGCGAAGGCGTCGGGCATCTCCGCCTTGCGGCGGGTGACGAAGGCCTCCAGCGCCTCGCGCACGGCCGGGTCCATCGGCGGCGCCTGGTACTCTTCCAGCCGCCGCGTCACCCGCGCCGAGGCGAGCTGGATGGTGTCGCGCCCGCCCTCGTCGATCCAGGTCTCGTAGGGCTTGTAGTCCAGGACCTCGGTCCGCCAGAACGCTTCCTTGAAGTTGGCTTGCGTGTGGGCGCAGCCGAGGTAGTGGCCGCCCGGCCCGACCTCGCGGATGGCGTCCATCGCCTGGGCGTTCTCGGACGTGTCGACACCGCGGGCGATGCTGTGCAGGACGCCGAGCTGGTCGGCGTCCATCACGAACTTCTCCGGGCTCGCCACGAGGCCGCCTTCCAGCCAGCCGCAGGCGTGCAGCATGAAGTTCACGCCGGACAGGAGCCCCGCGTTCAGCGTGTTGGCGCTTTCGTAGGCGGCCTGCGCGTCCGGCAGCTTCGACCCGGTGAACCCGCCCGCCGAACGATAGGGCAGCCCGAGCCGCCGGGCGAGTTGGCCCGCGCCGTAGGTGATCTGGCTGGCTTCCGGCGTGCCGAAGGTCGGTGCGCCCGAATTCATGTCGATCGAGGTCACGAAGGCGCCGAAGATCGCCGGCGCGCCCTTGCGGATGAGCTGGCTGTAGGCGACGCCGACCATGACCTCCGCCATGACCTGGGTGAGCGTCCCCATGACCGAAACCGGCGCCATCGCGCCGCCGACGATGAACGGCGAGATGATCGCCGCCTGCCCCGCCGCCGCGTAGACTTCCAGCGCGCCCATCATCGTCGCGTCGAAGGTGAGCGGCGAGTTGATGTTCACGAGCGAGGTCATCACCGTGTTCTGGTCGACGAACTCCTCGCCGAAGAGGATCTTCGACATCTCGATCGAATCCTCGGCCCGGTCCGGCGCGGTGACCGATCCCATGTAGGGTTTGTCCGAAAGCGTCATGTGCGCCATCAGCATGTCGAGATGGCGCTTGTTCACCGGGATGTCGGTCGGCTCGCACACCGTGCCGCCGGAATGGTGAAGCCACTTCGACATGTAGCCGAGTTTCACGAACACCTCGAAGTCGGCCATCGTCGCGTAGCGGCGACCACGGGCGGTGTCCCAGACGAAGGGCGGGCCGTAGACCGGCGCGAGCACCAGCGACTTGCCACCGATCTCGACCGAGCGTTCGGGGTTGCGGGCGTGTTGCGTGAAGCTGCCGGGGGCGGTCTTGAGCAACTCGCGGGCCAGCCCGCGCGGCAGGCGCACGCGCTCGCCCTCCACGTCCGCGCCGGCATCGCGCCAGCGTTCCAGCGCCTCGGGGTTCTCGACGAAGTTCACGCCGATTTCGGCCAGGATCGTCTCGGCGTTCTGCTCGATGATCTCCATCGCCTCGGAATGCAGGATCTCGAGGTTGGGGATGTTGCGCTCGATGTAGCGCGCGGTCTCGATCCGGACCGCCGTCCGTTCCGCCCGCCGCGCAGCGCCACCGCCGCCCCGTGTCCGCCTGCGCTCCGCCGTCTCGACCATGGTCCTGTGCCTCGTCCTTGGGCCCCCTTGATGCGCTAGGTTATCCCCGACGGCGGACCCGCCCGGAGCCTGAAACGGCATCCGCGTCGCAAATGCGACATGGCGCGGCGGCGGCAGGGCCTAGCGGCGGGCGACGAGGATGTCGCAGGGCGGATCGCGCAGGAGCGTCTCGGTGAAGCTGCCGAGCACCATCGGCGCCAGCGCGGGCCGCCCATGCGCCCCGATCAGGAGCAGGTCAGGCTCGACCTCGGCCAGCTTGCGCACCAGCAGCCGCGTCGGGCTGTCGTCCTCCGGCACCGGCTTGGCGGCGGCCGCGGGCAGATCCGCGCTGTCCCACCAGGTATCGAGATCGCGCACGGCCTCCTTGCGGAACGGCGCGACCGCCTCGGCGCTGCCGTCGGGCGCGATGAAGCCGCGGAACGGGACGTGGAAGGCGTGGAAGGTCTCGATCTTCGCCTGCGGCGCGAGGTCCGCCCCGGCGACGATCGCGGCGGCGCAGGCGGGCGACAGGTCGATCCCGGCCAGGAGCGTGCGGTAATCGTGGTCGACCGCGTCGGCGGCCAGCAGGACCGGCATCGGCACCGCGCGGACGATGCGTTCCATCGTCGTGCCGGTGAAGGTGTCCCAGAACGGGCGCGGCCGGTGGACGCCGAGCACCACGAGGTCGGCGGCGGTATCGGCGGCCGCGGCGGCGATGTTGCGCACCGGTTCGCCCAGTTCGACCCGGATCTCGACGGCATGGTCGGAAATCGAGGCCGCGAGCGTGCCGAGTTCCTCCCGCGCTTCGGCGGCAAGGCCGGTGGCGACCCGCTCGGGCAGGTCCTCGTCCACCACCGAAAGGACCGTCAGGGCCGCGCCATGCGCCTCCGCGAGACGGAAGGCGCGGCGCAATGCGCGTTCGGACCGGATCGAAAGATCCGAGGCGACGAGGATCGTGCTTGGCATGGTTCTGCTCCTTTCCCTGAGCCACCATCAAAGCGGCTCAGGGGCATGGGTGCAATGCGGCAAGGCGTGCCGCCGGGGGGTGGAGGAGCGCGGCCCCGCTCCCCCGCGCCCCCGCTCCAGTATCAGGCGGCCTCGCGGTTGAGGGTCGTCTCGCCGAGGTCACTGAGCTTGCGGTCGGCCTCGTATTCCTGGCCGAGGTTCTCCTGCAGGAGGCTCACCGCCTCGTCGTGGCCGAGCGTCCCGGCCCAGGCGATGAGGGTGCCATAGCGCGTGATCTCGTAGTGCTCGACGGCCTGGGCGCAGGCGATCATGCCGGCGTCGCGGGCATCGCCCGTTTCGGCCTCGTCCATGATTTCCTTCGCTTCCTCGATGATCCCGTTGATCGCCGGGCAGGTCTCGCCCCGGGGTTTCAGGCCGAGAAGCTCGAACACCTTCTCGAGGTTCTCGACCTGCTGCTCCGTCTCTTCCAGGTGGGACTCGAAGGCTTCGCGCAGGTCCTCGGAATCGGCGTTCCGGGCCATCTTCGGCAGGGCCTTCAGCACCTGCTTCTCGGCGTAGTAGATGTCGCGCAGGAAGTGGGTGAACAGTCCGTCCAGGTCTTTCATGTCCTCAATCCTCCATTGAGATCGGGCGGCGCTCCGCGCCCCCGACGCACAACACCGGCGGCCGCCGAACGTTCCGCCCCCGGCCCGCGCATCGGCTCGGTCTTGCGCATCCCGGCCCGTCTGCTATTCGCCACACATGACAGCGCCCGCATCCCCCCTCGCCGCCCGCCACGATTGCCTGCTCGTCGTCGACTTCGGCAGCCAGGTGACGCAGCTCATCGCGCGCCGCCTGCGCGAGTTGAACATCTACTGCGAGATCCACCCGTTCCAGGCCGTCGACGCGGCGCTGCTGGCACGGCTGGCGCCCAAGGCGGTGATCCTCTCGGGCGGTCCTGCCAGCGTGATCGACGCCGGGTCCCCCCGGCCCCCGGCGGAGGTGTTCGACCTCGGCGTGCCGGTGCTGGGCATCTGCTACGGACAACAGGTGATGATGCAGATGCTCGGCGGCGAGGTCGTGCGCGGCGACGGCACCGCGGAGTTCGGCCGCGCCTTCGTCACCGGGTCGGAACCGCTAGACATCCTCGACGGCTGGTTCGACGGCGGGCGGGAACAGGTCTGGATGAGCCACGGCGACCACGTCGCGCGGCTGGCCCCCGGCTTCGGCGTCTACGCCACCTCGCCCGGCGCGCCCTTCGCGGTGGTCGCGGATCCGTCGCGCCATTTCTACGCCGTTCAGTTCCACCCCGAGGTTCACCACACCCCGAACGGCCGCCGCCTCTACGAGAACTTCGTCAGGCTTGCGGGCTTCACCGGCGACTGGACGATGGGCGCCTTCCGCGACGAGGCGATCCAGCGGATCCGCGACCAGGTCGGCGACGCGAAGGTGATCTGCGCCCTGTCCGGCGGGGTGGATTCGTCGGTCGCGGCGGTCCTGATCCACGAGGCGATCGGCGACCAGCTGACCTGCGTCTTCGTCGATCACGGGCTGATGCGGCTGAACGAGGCCGAGGAAGTCGTGGGCATGTTCCGCGACCACATGAACCTGCCCTTGATCCACGCGCAGGAGCAGGACCTGTTCCTCGGCGCGCTCGACGGCGTGTCGGACCCCGAGACGAAGCGGAAGATCATCGGCAAGCTGTTCATCGACGTGTTCCAGAAACACGCCGACGAGATCGAGGGCGCGGCCTTCCTCGCCCAGGGCACGCTCTACCCCGACGTGATCGAAAGCGTCAGCTTTTCCGGCGGCCCGTCGGTCACGATCAAGTCGCACCACAACGTGGGCGGCCTGCCCGAGAAGATGGGCCTGAAACTGGTCGAGCCGCTGCGCGAGCTGTTCAAGGACGAGGTCCGCGCGCTCGGCCGTGAACTGGGCCTGCCCGACAAGTTCATCGGCCGCCACCCCTTCCCCGGCCCCGGCCTCGCGATCCGCTGCCCAGGCGAGATCACGCGCGAGAAGCTCGACATCCTGCGCCGTGCCGATGCCGTCTACATCGACCAGATCCGCCGTCACGGGCTCTACGACGAGATCTGGCAGGCCTTCGCCGCGATCCTGCCCGTCCGCACGGTAGGCGTGATGGGCGACGGCCGGACGTACGACTACGCCTGCTCGCTCCGCGCGGTCACCAGCGTCGACGGCATGACCGCCGACTACTACCCGTTCAGCCACGAGTTCCTGGGCGAGACCGCGACGCGGATCATCAACGAGGTGCGGGGCATCAACCGGGTGATGTACGACGTGACCTCGAAACCTCCGGGCACGATCGAGTACGAGTGAGCCGGCCTCCTCAGGCCCCCGCCCGGGCACGGCCCGGCCGGGAGCCATCGTCGCCCGGCGCTGCCGCGGAGAGAGGACCGCGCTTCGCGAGGGCTGTTCAGGTCTGGATGCCTCCGGCGGGGAATATTTTCAGGATGAAGAAGGGCTTGCGCGTCGACGTTCGGGCGGATGTTCGACACAAGGTGCCGATACCGGCTTCTCTATTCCGGAAATATCCACGGGGGTGAATGCGGCGGAGCCGCAGAGGGGGCAGTCGGCCCCCTCTGCCCGTTCAACGCCTCGAATTACCGGTAGGCGTGGAGCCGGCCGTCGGCGGACACGACGTAGAGCGTGCCGTTCACGACGATCGGGTTGGCCGCGGCGCCGCCGCGGATCGCCAGCTGGCCGATCTCCGCCCCACTTTCGGGATCGAACAGCCGCACCGCGCCGTCGCCCGAGGCGACGATCAGCCGGCCGCCGCCGAGGATCGGACCGTAATGGGTGAAGACCGCGTCGCGGCGGCGGATGCGCTCGGATTCGAAGAGCGGAAGTTCCGTGCCCCAGATGCGGGTGCCGGTGGCGCTTTCGACCCGGATCAGCTCATTCCGGTCGGAGACGAAGAAGACAGAGTCGCCGGCCACGAGAAGCGGCGAATAGGCCCCGTCCTGCGCCGTCCAGCGGCGGGTGCCGGTGGCCGCGTCGAGCGCGACGACGTAGCCCGACTGGTTGCCGGCGAAGACCGTGCCGCCGACGGCGACGGGATCGCCGGTGATGTCGTTGATCGCGCTGTAGGCGACGCCGCGACGCTCGCCCTGTACAGCCGTGGTCCAGGTCCGGGCGCCGTCGTTGCGGGTGGCCGCGACAAGCTCGCCCGAGGCGAAGGGCAGGATCACGCTGCCGCCGTTGATCGCGGGCGCGGCACCCCCGGTCAGGGCGGCGGGCGCCGGCAGCGCCGGGAGTTCCCACCGTATCCGGCCGTTCTGCGCGTCGATGGCCCAGGCCGCGCCGTCGCGGCCGACGACGAACACCAGCCCGTCCGCCACCGTGGGCGTCGCGAGCCCGGCATCGAGCCTTTGGCGCCAGCTGACCGCGCCGCTTTCGGCCGAGACGGCGATCAGTTCGCCGTAGGCGGTGGTGGCGTAGACGGTTCCGCCGGACAGCGCGAGACCGCCGCCCGAGATGCCGCCGCCGCGGTCGAAGCCCGCGGTCAGGTCGGCCTGCCAGATGCGCGCGCCGCTCTCGGCGGTCGCGGTCAGCAGACCGGCGCTGTCGAGCGTGAAGATGCGGCCGTTGCCCGCCACCGGGTCGGCGGTGATGCGCGCGCGGCGCTGGTTGCCCTGCCCGATATCGACCGCGAAGACCTCGGTCAGCGCGCCGGGCAGCGCCGCGTTCGGGATGCGGTTCTCGGCGTTCTGGCCACGCTGCGGCCAAGAGGCGAGCGCGACCGCCGCGCCGAGCGCGATCGGGCGGCTTTCGTCGGTATCGACCTCGGCGGCGACCGGGTACTCGCCGGCCTCGTTCGGCAGCGAGGCCGCGAGCGGCACGCGGGTTCCGAACCGCTGCCCGAGCAGGAGCGGGTCGCGCTCCGCGCAGGCGGCGAGCGTGGTCAGGGCCGCGAGCCCGATGATGCCGTTCCGGATGATGCCACCCATGGCCCCCGCCTTTCCTATTCCTCCGGCGCCGGTTCGGTATCCGCGGCGTCCGTCGCCGGTTCCGCGTCCTCCGGTCCGTCCTCCGCCGCCGCGTCGTTGCCGTCGACCGGCACGCCGACCGACAACCCGCCGGCCGCGCCCGCATCGGGCGCCGGGGCCGGTTCGGGGTCCGGCAGCGGCTCGTCGGTCAGTTCCGCACCGCTTTCGATCGCCACAATCAACTCCGAAACGCGTTGTTGCAAGATCGCCGTCGCCTGGGCGTCGGTCATGAGGTCCTGCAGCAACGCCAGCGCCTCCTCGGCGTCGCCCGCCGCGATCCGCTGAAGCGCCTGCTGCTCGATGGCGAGCGGACGGTAGGGCGCGCCGGGACGGGCCAGCCGATCGAGGTCGGCGGCGGCTTCCGGCGTGTCCTGCGGATCGAGGAGGTAGGCCTTTATCAGCGCGAGGTCGCGGTAGCGCGCGGGCATGTCCTCCCGCGCGGCGATGGCGCGGAGCCGGTCTGCCGCCGCCGCGGTCTCGCCGAGCGCGGCCTCCTCGCCCGCGATCAGCAGCGCGCGCAGCATCTCGGCCCCCGGCGCGGCCGGTTCGACGGCTTCGAGCGCGTCGCGCCGGGCCGCCGCGTCGGGCTGGTCCAGTGCCGCGATCAGCGCGTCGCCGAAGGCCTGGGCCTGCGCGGTTTCCTGGGCCTTGCGCCATTCGAGGTAGGCCGCGGTGCCGACCATCGCGAGGACCACCAGCACGATGAGCCAGGCCCACCGGCGGAAGAAGGCGAACATCCGGTCGCGCCGGACTTCCTCTGTCACCTCGTCGATGAAACTGTCGCTGTTGGACATCCGCCCCCCGGTCTCGCGCCGCTCTTCCCTCGCGGCGCGCTTTTGGCACGGATCCCCGGTCAGGGACAAGGGCGGCGCGGGCGCGGGGCCCGGGACTGAACCGAACGGTTCAATCTTGCCTTCGCCGCAACTGCAAAGTAACTTGAACCGACGCGTTCAGTACTGCGCTTGCGGCTAATGTAAATCGGTGTAACATGCGCGCGATTCCAGTCGCGGCGTGACCGCGCCGAAGAGGATGTTTCAGATGCGGATTTTCCCGATCGTGACCGCCGCGCTGGTGTGCACGGTGCTGTATTTCGCGATCCTCAACCGGGAGGCCCTGGTGAGTTTCGCCAGCCGCTTCGGCGGCGCGGACGCCGAGACGGTCGATACCGGGGACACGGCGGAGGCCGCGATGGCCGAAGCAGACACCCCTGCCCCCGCGAACGGTGTGGCCGAAGGATCGCGGGTCGTCCGCGTCGTCGCGCGCCATGTCACCGCGCAGATCACCGCCGACGCGCTGCTCCTGCGCGGCCGGACCGAGGCCGCGCGCCAGGTCACGGTCGCGGCGGAGACCTCGGGCCTGATCGTGTCGGACCCGATCCGTGCCGGGGCCTTCGTCGAGGCCGGGACGGTGCTGTGCCAGATCGACAGCGGCACGCGGGAGGCGCAGCTTGCCGAGGCGCGCGCCGCGCTCGCCACCGCCCGCGCCCGCCTGCCCGAGGCCGAGGCGCAGGTCGCCGGGGCCGAGGCTGCGCTGGAAGCCGCCCGGATCGACCAGAACGCGGCATCCCGCCTGTCCGAATCAGGGTTCGCGTCGGAAACCCGCGCAGCCACCGCCGCGTCGAACCTGCGCGCGGCCGAGGCGACGATCCGGTCCGCCCAGGCCGGGGTCGAGGCGGCGCAGTCCGGCGTCCTGTCGGCGGAGGCCGCGGTTTCGGCGGCGGAGCAGGAGATCGGGCGTCTCGCGATCCGCGCGCCCTTCGCCGGGCACCTCGAAAGCGACACGGCGGAACTCGGCGCGCTGATGCAGCCGGGATCGCCCTGCGCGACGGTGATCCAGCTCGATCCGATGAAGCTGGTCGGGTTCGTGCCGGAAAGCGAGGTCGACCGGGTCGCGGTCGGCGCCGCCGCCGGTGCGCGGCTCTCGACAGGGGCCGAGGTCCGGGGCGAGGTCACGTTCCTCAGCCGCGCCGCGGACCCCGCGACCCGCACCTTCCGGGTCGAGATCACGGTGCCGAACGAGGAATTCGCCATCCGCGACGGCCAGAGCGCCGATATCCTCGTCCAGACCGAGGGCACGCCCGCGCACCTCTTGCCGTCCTCGGCACTGACGCTCGACGATGACGGCCGTCTCGGCATACGCGCGGCCATCGACGGCGTGGCGCGGTTCGTGCCGGTCCGCGTCATCCGCGACACCACCGAGGGCGTGCTGGTCGCCGGCCTGCCCGAGGAAGCCGACGTCATCACCGTGGGCCAGGAGTTCGTGACCGACGGCGTGCCGGTCGACGTGACCTACGCCGAAGGGGCCGCGCCATGAACGGTTTGATCGACTGGGCCGCGTCCCACGCGCGGATGGTGATCGCTTTCGTGATCCTGTCGCTCGTGGTGGGCGCGGCGGCCTATGTCGGCCTGCCGAAGGAAGGCGAGCCGGACATCGACATACCGGGTCTCTTCGTCTCGGTCCCCTTCCCCGGCATCTCGGCCGAGGACAGCGAACGCCAGCTGATCCGCCCGATGGAGGCCGAGTTCCAGGATCTCGACGGGCTGGTGTCGATCAACGCGACCGCGGCCGAGGGCTATGCCGGCATCTTCCTCGAGTTCGAATTCGGGTGGGACAAGTCGTCCACCATTGCCGACGTGCGCGACGCGATGAACGCGGCGCAGGCCGATTTCCCCTCCGGGGCCGAGAACTACTCCATCTCGGAGATCAACTTCTCGGAATTCCCGATCATCATCGTGGCACTGTCGGGCGAGGCCCCGGAACGGACGCTGATCCAGCTTGCCAACGAGATGCAGGACCGGCTGGAAGCATTGCCGCCGATCCTTGAGGCCGGGCTTGCCGGGACGCGGGACGAGCTTCTGGAGGTCGTGATCGACCCGTTGGCGCTGGAGGCCTACAACGTCACCGCGCAGGAGCTCATCAACGCGGTGACGCTCAACAACCAGCTGATCGCGGCCGGCGAGGTGTCGACCGACCAGGGCGCGATCGCGGTGCGCATCCCGTCGAGTTTCGACACGCCGGAGGACGTCTACAGCCTGCCGATCAAGGTCAACGGCGACCGGGTGGTGACGCTCGGCGATCTCGCCGATATCCGCCTGACCTTCGAGGACCGCGCCGGAACCGCGCGTTTCAACGGCCAGACCACGGTGGCGCTTCAGGTCGTCAAGCGGCAGGGCTTCAATGTCATCGACACCGCCGATCTCGTCCGCGCCGAGGTCGAGGCCATCCAGGCGGAATGGCCGCGCGAGTTGCAGGACAGCGTTCACGTCACCACGACGCTCGACCAGTCCGAACAGGTCGGCGGCATGGTGCGGCAGCTCGAAGGCTCGGTTCTGACCGCCGTCGCGCTGGTGATGATCGTGGTGCTGGCGGCCCTCGGCATGCGTTCCGCGCTGCTGGTCGGCTTCGCGATCCCGACCTCGTTCCTGCTCTGCTTCATCCTTCTCGGCCTGATGGGGGTGGCGATCTCGAACATCGTCATGTTCGGCCTGATCCTCGCCGTGGGGATGCTCGTGGACGGGGCCATCGTGGTCGTGGAATACGCCGACAAGCGCCTGTCCGAGGGCGCGCGGCCGATGCAGTCCTACACCGACGCCGCAAAGCGGATGTTCTGGCCCATCGTCGCCTCCACCGCGACGACGCTCTGCGCCTTCCTGCCGATGCTGTTCTGGCCCGGCGTGGCGGGCGAGTTCATGGGGATGCTTCCGGTCACGCTGATCTTCGTGCTGATGGCCTCGCTGATCGTGGCGCTGATCTACCTGCCGGTGGTCGGCGGCGTGGCGGCGCGGTTCACCCGGCTGACCGATCGCGGCGCCCGTCTCCTGAAGGCACTGGTGCCGTGGTGGTGGGCGCGCGCGCTGATCACCGTGGGCGCCGCGTGGCTCCTGTTCATGGCGGCGATGTCGGTCATCAACCCGTCCATCATCGGCGTCGACCGGTCCGGCAGCCCGCTGTCGCAGATGGCGCCGGGGGCGGTGCTGTTCGTGCTCGCCTCCGTGCTCCTGTCGATCTGCCTGACCTCGGTCCAGCGCCCGCCGCGCGAGCACCGCCCGCAGGCGGGTTACCGGCGCACGCCGTTCGGCTGGTTCGTCCACCTGATCGTCGGCAACCCGGTGATGCCAGTGGTCACGCTGGCCGCCGTCGGGGCCTTCGTCGTCTCGGTCTTCATCTACTTCGGCCAGAACAACAACGGCGTGGAGTTCTTCGTCGAGACCGAGCCGGAGAATGCCATCGTCTACGTCCGCGCCCGCGGGAACCTCTCGGTGTCCGAGATGGACCGGCTCGTCGGCCAGGTCGAGCAGGTCGTGCTCGGGACCGAGGGTGTGCGCGACGTCTTCGCCTTCTCCGGCGACGGCGGGCTCAACAACAACACCGGCGGTGCAGCCGCGCCCGAGGACACGATCGGCCAGGTCCAGATGGATTTCCATCCCTGGGGCCAGCGCCCGGACGGCAACGACATCCTCGACGGCCTGCGGCTGAGGCTGGCCGAGATCCCGGGGATCGAGACGGAGATCTTCGCCCAAGCCCAGGGGCCCGCGGACGGCAAGCCCGTGGCGCTGGAACTGACGGGCGACGACTGGGCCGAGCTTCAGGACGCTGCCCGGATCGCCCATGCCTATTTCGACGACCTGCCCGGCCTGACCCTGACCGAGGACACCCTGCCCCTGCCCGGCATCGACTGGCAGCTCAACGTCGACGTGGAGGCCGCGGGGCGTTACGGGGCCAACGTGGCGACCGTGGGCGCGATGGTGCAGCTCATCACCCGCGGCATCCTGCTCGACACGATGCGGGTGCCGTCCTCGGACGACGAGATCGAGATACGGGTTCGCTTCCCCGAGGACCAGCGCGTGCTGTCGACGCTGGAGACCCTGCGCGTCCGGACCGCCGACGGGCTGGTGCCGCTGACGAACTTCGTGTCGTGGGAACCGGCGCGCCAGCTCGCCACCATCTCGCGGCTCGACCAGTCGCGGATCCTGCACGTCCGGGCCGATATCGAGGACGGCCTGTTCCGCGCCGATGCCGGCGGAGAAGCGCTCGGCCTGCTGCGCGCGCTGCCCGAGGGCAGCACCGGCGGCGACTGGACCGGCCCCGACGGCACCGAATACGAGATCCACAGTCTGTCAGAAGGCGTCGGCGCGGCCGCGCTGCGGGACGCCGACGGGATCACGCTTGTCCCGGTCACGCCGACCGAGCGGATCGAGCGGATCACCGAGTGGCTGACGGCGGATGACAATCCCCTGCCCGCCTCTGTCGGATGGAACTGGGGTGGCGACCAGGAGGACCAGGCGGAAAGCCAGGCCTTCCTCGGCCAGGCCTTCGGCGCGGCGCTCGGGCTGATGTTCATCATCCTGCTGGCGCAGTTCAACTCGGTCTACAACGCCGTTCTGGTGCTGATCGCCGTGGTCCTGTCCACCACCGGCGTCCTGATCGGGATGCTGGTGATGGACCAGACCTTCTCGATCATCATGACCGGCACCGGGATCGTCGCGCTGGCGGGGATCGTGGTGAACAACAACATCGTGCTGATCGACACCTACCAGGAATACGCGCGCTACATGCCCGCGATCGAGGCCGTGACCCGGACCGCAGAGGCACGCATCCGGCCCGTTCTGCTGACCACGTCGACCACGATGGCGGGCCTCGCGCCGATGATGTTCGGTATCAGCCTCGACTTCGCGGCCGGCGGCTACACGATCGACAGCCCGACGGCGATGTGGTGGAAACAGCTCGCCACCGCGGTCGTGTTCGGGCTCGGCGTCGCCACGGTGCTGACGCTCGTGGTCACGCCCTCGCTGCTCGCGCTCCGGGCCTGGGCCGGAGTCATCCTCGGCTGGCTCATCCGCGGGATCGGCCGGCTCGGCGCGCGGCGCGTGTCGGCGCGGGCACAGGACTGGATGCTCGCGCGGCAGGCTCGCCGGACCCGGAACCCGACGATCTTCTGGGACGAACGCCCGGCCGACGACGAACCCGAGGGCAACGTGATCCCGCCCTCCGGCGACGCGCCCCCGCCCGCCGAGGCGCAGTCGACCGACCCGCTTCCGCCCGATCCCGCCAGGCCGCTCCGCGCGGCGGAATGAGGCGGGGGTGGACGCCCGCGCCTTTCTCGCCGGCATCCCGCCCGCCGAGCGCGACCGCCTGACGGCCACCGCGGATGCGCCGGGTCTCCGCCACCTCGCGGGGCACCTGGCGCTGATCCTGCTGCTCGGCCTCTGGACCGGGTTTCGCCTGCCGCTCTGGGGGCTCGCGGTCTGGCCCCTCGGGATCGCGCTCGCCTTCCTGTTCACCCTCCAGCACGAGGCCACGCACCGGACGCCGTTCCGGAGCCACTGGCTGAACGAGGCCGCGGGCCATGCCACGGGCCTCGTGCTCGTGCAGCCTTTCCTGTGGTTCCGGGCCTTCCACATGGCCCATCACAGGATCACCAACCTGCCCGGCGACCCCGAACTGGCGGAGCCGAAGCCCGAGACACCGGGCCAGATGGCCTGGCACCTGTCCACCATCGGCTACTGGCGCGGCAAGGCGCAGGTCCTGTGGCAGAACGCCTTCGGCACGCCGGACGACTACGTGGCGCCCGGACGCCGCGCCGCGATCCGGGCCGAGGCGCGGCTCTACCTCGCCGCCTACGCCCTGCTCGCGGTGCTCGCCGTCGCCACGCCCCTCGGCCCGATCCTCCTCGGGACATGGCTCCTGCCGCTCGCGACCGGGTTCCCGGTCCTGCGGCTCTACCTGCTGGCCGAACACGGCCGCTGCCCGCAGGTCGCGAACATGTTCGAGAACACGCGGACCACCTTCACCACCCGCGCGGTCCGCTTCCTTGCCTGGAACATGCCCTACCATGCCGAACACCACGCCTGGCCCACGGTCCCGTTCCATCGCCTGCCGGACCTGCACGACCGCGCGCGCGACCACCTGCGACAGACGAGCGACGGCTATGCCCGCTTCACAGCGGATTACGTGAAGTCCTTCGGCCAAGGCATTGACGCGAAATGATCTCGCGCCCCGGCAGTCCCTTCTCTATCCCGGAAATATCCCCGCCGGAGGCTCCCGTGCCCGCAACACGCCCGACGGGCCGTTCGGTGCCGGGATCGCGGCCGCGATCCGTCGCGCCCGCGACGGGCCGCAGCGCGGTCCACGAGCGGGCGCGAGGCCTCGCGTCTCAGGCGGCGTCCTCGCGTTCGGCGGCCTGCCGCTGCCAGAGCCCCGCGTAACGGCCGCCCCGCGACAGGAGCGCCTCGTGGCGCCCGCTCTCGACCACCTGCCCGTCCTCCAGCACGAGGATCTGGTCGGCATGGACCACAGTCGACAGCCGGTGCGCGATGGTCAGCACCGTGCGGCCCTCGCCCATCGCCCTGAGTTCCGCCAGGATCCCCTGCTCGGTCTCGGTGTCGAGCGCGCTTGTCGCCTCGTCGAGCAGCAGGATCGGCGGATCCTTCAGAAGCGTCCGGGCGATGCCCACCCTTTGCTTCTCGCCGCCCGACAACTTCAGCCCGCGTTCGCCCACGGCGGTCTCGTAGCCTTCCGGCAGGGCGCTGATGAAATCGTGGATCTTCGCCGCCCGTGCCGCCGCCTCGATCTCGGCGAAGCCCGCGCCGGGCCGGCCATAGGCGATGTTGTAGCGGATCGTGTCGTTGAACAGCACGGTGTCCTGCGGAACGACGCCGATCGCGGCATGGAGGCTGTCCTGGGTCACGTCGCGGATGTCCTGCCCGTCGATCCGGATCGCCCCGCCGCCGACATCGTAGAACCGGAACAGGAGCCGCCCGATGGTCGACTTGCCGGCCCCCGACGGCCCGACCAACGCCAGCGTCTGGCCCGGCTCCACGGTGAAGCTCAGCCCCTTCAGGATCGGCCGCGCGGCATCGTAGCCGAACATCACGTCCTCGAATTCCAGCCGCCCAGCATCGACCTTCAGCGCGGGCGCGCCGGGCCTGTCCTCCACCTCCGCCGGCTGTTCCAGCAGGTCGAACATCTCGCCCATGTCCACCAGCGCCTGCCGGATTTCCCGGTAGACCGTGCCGAGGAAGTTGAGCGGCATGGTGATCTGGATCATGTAGGCGTTCACCAGCACGAAATCGCCCACGGTCAGCGTCCCGGCCATCGCCCCCCGCGCGGCCATCACCATGACGATGACGAGACCCGTGGTGATGATCAGCGACTGGCCGAAGTTCAGCGCGGCGAGCGAGTAGTTCGTGCGGATCGCGGCGGCCTCGTAGCGCTCCATCGCGCCGTCGTAACGCGCCGCCTCCCGGCTTTCCGCGCCGAAATACTTCACCGTCTCGAAGTTCAGGAGGCTGTCGATCGCCTTCTGGTTCGCGTCGGTGTCCTGGTCGTTCATTACCTTGCGGATCTTCACCCGCCACTCGGTCACCTTGAAGGTGAAGGTCACGTAGACCGCGATCGTGACGGCGAGCACCAGGAGGTAGCTGATGTCGAACACCACGGCGAGCACGATCCCCGTCAGCGTCAGTTCGAGGATCAGCGGACCGACCGAGAAGAGCATGAAGCGCAGCAGGAAATCGACGCCCTTGACCCCGCGTTCGATGATCCGCGACAGGCCCCCGGTCTTGCGGGTGATGTGGTAGCGCAGGCTGAGTGCGTGGATGTGCTGGAAGGTTTCCAGCGCCAGCCGCCGCAGCGCCCGCTGCCCGACCCGCGCGAAGACCGCGTCGCGCAGTTGCTGGAAGCCCACGTTCGACGCCCGTGCGGCGCCGTAGGCGACCGTCAGCCCGACCGCGCCCGCGCCCAGGAACCAGGCATCCGCCCGGTCGCTTTCACCCGCGAGCGCATCGACGGCGGCCTTGTAGAGAAACGGCGTGCCCACGGCGACGAGCTTGGCCGCGAGCAGCGCCAGAAGCGCCCAGACGACCCGCCGCTTGGCCCATGACTGGCCCTCCGGCCACAGGTACGGCGCGACCTTGCGGATCGTGCGCCAGCCGGAGCGGCGTTCGCGCGCCGCGAGGGCGGCGGTGTCTGTGTCCTGGCTGGCCATGATGGGGTCCGTCCGGAGGCTGGCTCCGGTCCTACCTATGCCCCCCGGACGGCCAATGCCAGTGGATCAGTCGCCGCCCCCGATCTCGGGCAGCGTGAACACCTGGCCGGGATAGATCAGGTCGGGGTCGCGGATCAGGTCGCGGTTGGCCTCGTAGACCTGCACGTAGAGTACGCCTTCGCCGTACTGCGCCCGCGCGATGCCCCAGAGCGTGTTGCCGGTCTGGACCGTATGCACGGTGATGCCGCCGGATGCGTTTTCCGGCAGCGCCTGGATCACCTCGGGCTCTTCCAGGAGGAACGGCGTTTCCATCCGGCTCGTGACCGTGCCCTCCGGGTCGACCTGGTCGACGCGCAGCGTGTAGGTGCCGGGATCGACCCCCGGCAGCCCGGTCGACCAGCCGCCAGAGGCGTCGATCTCGGCCAGTTGCACCGGTTCGTTGTCGATGTAGAGCCGGACGGAGGTATCGGCGGGGCCACGGCCCGTCAGGAAGACCTCGCCCTCGGTGTCGTAGGCGATCGTATCGAGCGTCACGGTTTCCTGTGCCGCCGGGGCCGGTCCGGGCGACAGGACGCGCACGCCGTCGGCATCGGCGATCAGCACGCGCGGCGCCGGGGGCGGCGGGGCGGGCTCCGTCGCCGGTGCCGGCGCAACTGCCGGCGCGGGGACCTCCCCGGCGGTGTCCGCGGCGCTCGCCACCAGGTCCGGCGCGTCGGGGGCCGCGTCCGCCTCCGGCGCGGCGGCGACGGTGGAGGCTTCGGGCGGCTCGCTTTCCGCGCCGTCCGGGACCGCGGCGTCGTCCGCAGCTTGTTCCGCCACCTCAGTCCCGGCCGCCGCGACGCCGGTTGCATCCTGTGCCAAACCCGTGCCTGCTTCGGTCGCCGGACCCGGAACCCCCTGCGCGTCCGCGGTCACGATCTGCCCCTCAGGCTCGGCAGCTTCGCCCGTGGCTTCGGTCGCAGCCTCCGCGGCCGTGTCTGCAGGCATGGCCGCTTCCTCCGGTGCCTCGGCCACATCGGCGTTGCCATCAGCGGGCGTGGAGGCATCCTCCGTGTCCGGTGCCGCGCCTTCGCTCGCCACCGGCACCTGATCCCCGGCCCCGGCGGTCCCGGCGGGCGGCTCCACCGCCGGTTCCGCCGTCGCGACCTCGCGCGGTTCGATGATGCTCGAATTGCCGCCCTCGATCCGCGCGCCGTCCGGTCCGGTGGCCACGAGGTCGAGGATGCGCGGCGCACCCGCCAGCGGGATGTTGACGATGGCGGCGAAGTTGCCGTCGGCCCCGGCCTCCACGGTCTGCAGCACCTCGCCGTCGAGCAGGATGTCCACCATCGCGCCGGGCTCCGCGAGGCCCGCGATCATCGACATGCCGTCCGCCTCGACCCGCACGAGGTCGAATGACGGGGCGACGGGTTCCGTCGGCTCCTCTGCTTCGGCCGTGTCCCCGGTGCCGGGCGCATCGGCCACCGCGGCGACTTCGGTGTCGGCTCCCTCCGGCGGGAGGTCGTCGTTTGCGTCATCTGCCGCCGCGTCGTCCGGTTCTGCCCCTTCCGTCTCGGCGGTCTCCACGCTTTCCGCCGCAGGCATTTCGGCCTCATCCCCGGCCTCGCCCGAGGACGCGGTGGCGCCCACGCCCGACACATCGCCCGACGCCGCGTCGGACCCTGCACCGGCAGCATTGTCACCGCCTTCCGGCAACTCCGGCATCCCGGTCCCGGCGGTTTCCTCCGTCCCGCGCCCCACGCCGCCGGGGCCGGTGGCGTAGAACGCCGCGACCCCGGCCCCGCCGATCAGCACGAGGAGGCCGATGGCAAGCCAGACGGTGCGGGCGGCACTTCCCGTTTCGGCCATGTTCTTCATCCCCCAATGCCGCTTGGTTGTCCCCGTGCGCGCCTTCCGGCGGCCGATCCCCGCGGCTTGTGCCAGCCTATCAATCCCCATATCAGCGGTCAAAACGGCATTCGGCGCAAGGAGCAGGCCCATGAGCAAGTCCGTCTGCGTGTTCTGCGGGTCGCGCCCGGGAACCGACCCGGCCTACGAGGCCGATGCGACGGCGCTTGGCGAGGGTCTGGCGCGGCAGGGCTGGCGGCTCGTATATGGCGCCGGAGATGTTGGGCTGATGGGCGCGGTCGCGCGCGCAGCGCAGGCCGCGGGCGGCGACACCTTCGGCGTGATCCCGACCCACCTCTTGGACCTGGAGGTTGGCAAGCGCGACCTGTCCCGGTTGGTGGTGACCGAGAACATGCACGAGCGGAAGAAGGTCATGTTTATGAATTCCGACGCCATTGCGGTGCTGCCGGGCGGCGCGGGGTCGCTGGACGAGTTCTTCGAGGTGCTGACCTGGGCGCAGCTCGGCCTGCACGCGCGGCCGATCGTTCTGTTGAACACCAGGGGATACTGGGACCCGCTGATCGCGCTTGTCGATCACATCGTCGCGCAGGGGTTCGCGGACGCCTCGCTCCGCGACCTGTTCGACAGCGCGGATACGCCCGAGGCGCTCTTGGAACGCCTCGGGTAGCGGCGGCGGGTCAGGCCGCGCTCATTTCCGATTTCACCAGCTTCTCGATCTCGTCGACCGGGTGGTTGGTGAGGGTCTTCGGGATTTCAGCGATCACCCGGTCCTCGACCTCCCGGTGAAGCTCCTGCCGCAGGGTGCCGAGCACGTTCGGCGCGGCGGCGATAACCAAGCGGTCGAAATCGCCGGCATGGGCGCGGCGGTAGAGGATCGCGGCGAGGTCCGAGGCGAAGCGGTCCTTCTCCAGCCGGTGCCAGTCGGTGTCCTGCACCGCCGAGCGATGGACGGACGGGCCGTCGTTGAACCGGCCGGGACGGTCGGTGCCCTGCTCATGGGTCGGCGGGTTTTCCTGCGTTTCCTCGCGGATGACCTCGAAATACGGATCCTCCGCATCGGTGACATTGCGCAGGAACAGCGCCTTTTCGCCGTCAGCCACGAGCACCCAGGTGCCTTGCGCGAGCGTCTTCATTTACCGCCCCCCCGTACCGTGATGGCCGCCGAGATCGCCCTGGCCCTTTTCGTCCGATTTCTGCACGCGGGTCGCCCCGTTACCCTTCAGGGCCTGCTTTTCCTCGTCGCGGGTGCCGACCTTGCGTTCGAGAACGCCCTGGGCGCGGCCGGACTGGGACGGGGTCGGTGCGTCGTCCACGAACTCCTCGGTCTCGCGCTTGCCATCCTTCGATCTCAGTCGCTCTGCCATCTCATCCTCCGTGGGTCTGTCGGGGAAAAACGTGCCCAAGCGGCTGAGGTTCCAACGAAAAGGCCCCGCCGGATCGCTCCGGCGGGGCCTTTCAACAGGTGAAACGGGGGCCGGTCAGGCGCTCGCGAGGCGCTCCGCGACGTTTTCCCAGTTCACGAGGTTCTCGAGGAAGTTCGACAGGTAGGCCGGCCGCTTGTTGCGGTAGTCGATGTAGTAGGAATGCTCCCACACGTCGCAGCCCAGAAGCGCGGTCTGCCCGAAGCAGAGCGGGTTCACGCCGTTCTCGGTCTTGGTGACCTTGAGGCTGCCGTCGGTGTCGACGACGAGCCAGCACCAGCCGGATCCGAACTGGCCCGCACCGGCGGCGGAGAACTGAGACTTGAACGCCTCGACGTCGCCGAATGCCTCGTTGATGCGGCTTTCCAGCTCACCCGGCATCGCGGGCTTGCCCGGCCCCATCATTTCCCAGAACTGCATGTGGTTCCAGTGTTGCGAGGCGTTGTTGAAGATGCCCGACTGCGCGACGGCGTTCGCGTCGTAGGTGCCGGTGATGATCTCTTCCAGCGACTTGTCGGCCCACTCGGTCCCGTCGATCAGCTTGTTGCCGTTGTCGACATAGGCCTTGTGGTGGATGTCGTGGTGGAACTCGAGCGTTTCCTTCGACATGCCGAGATCGGCCAGCGCGTCGTGTGCATAGGGAAGATCGGGAAGTTCGAATGCCATCGGGGGCCCCTCCGGTTGTTGGCGTGTTCGGGTGTCACTTGTGGTTCAACGGGGTGGGGCGTCAAGGGTGCGGGAGTCAGAAATGCCCCACGGAGGACCCGGGCGCGGCCGCCTTGGCAAGGATGTCGAAGGCGTATCGCGCGACGGATCGGAACACGACGAGGCAGAAGGTCTCCGGCCCCGCCATCCAGAACGCGGCGGGAACCTGGGCCAAGCGCGTGCGGCGGAGCTCGCCCGGCTCGAACCGGCCGGGGGCGAGGTCGACGGGCGCGAGCTTGGCCAGCGCCTCTCGCGCGCCGGGGCCGTCGAGCGAGAACACCTCGCGGGCGTCCGACACGTCGGCGGCGAGGTGATGCGTGCCCGCCAGCGATTGCGCCAGGGTAGCGGTGAGGCCGGGCGCCGCGCCGTGGTCGCAGAGGATCAGGAGCTCGTCCGGCGACATCCACGCGATCCCGTTGCCGAGATCGCCGTCGATCCGGCGCTGTCCCGGCACGGCGAACCCGGTGGCCGATTGCACGGCCCCGGCCACGGCGGCGTGATCGCCCCGCAGGGTCACCATGCCCTGCGGTCCCATTTCCCGAACGGCCGCGATCCCTTCGTGAACTTCGTCCGGCAATGCGCTGTCAGGGTTAGACATTCTGCTTCTCCCCCTCCGGGTCGTAGAACACCGGGCTCACGATCTTCGCCTTCACTGTCCCGCCTGCGAGGGTGGTGAAGTCGAGCACCTCGCCCATCCGGTCCGGCCCGTTCAGGACCAGGCCCATCGCGATGCCGCGCCCGAGCGTCGGCGACCGGTAGGTCGAGGTCACGCGCCCTTGCGTGTTGCCCTGCCCGTTCGCGTTCCGGCCATCGGCCACGGCGAGCGCGCCGTCTTCCAGCACCGACCCGTCGAGCGTTTCCAGCCCGACGAGCTTCCAGCGCGTGGGGTCCGTCATGTGGCTGCGGGCCTGGGCGCGCTTGCCGATGTAGTCGTCCTTCTTCTTCGAGATCGCCCAGTCGAGGCCCAGGTCCTGCGGGATCACGGTGCCGTCGGTCTCGTCGCCGATCATGATGAAGCCCTTCTCGGCCCGCATGACGTGCAGCGCCTCGGTGCCGTAGGGGGTGATCCCGTGGGCGGCCCCGGCGGCGAGCGCGGCGTCCCAGAATTCCCGCCCGCGGCTGGCGGGCACGGCGACCTCGTAGCTGAGCTCCCCGGAGAAGGAGATGCGGAACACGCGCGCCGGGATCCCCGCAAGCTCGCCGTCCGCGAAGGTCATGAACGGTAGGGTGTCGGCGGAAACATCCATTCCGCCGAGCGTTTCCAGCACCGCCCGCGCCTTCGGGCCGACCACGGCGACCTGGGCGAAGGCCTCGGTGATGTTGACGGTGTAAACCTGCCAGTCCCACCACTCGGTCTGGAGCCACTCCTCCATGTGGGCATGGATCCGGTCCGCGCCGCCGGTGGTGGTGTGAACGAGGAAGGTGTCGTCGTCGAGCCGCGCCACCACGCCGTCGTCGATCAGGAACCCGTTCTCGGAGCACATCAGGCCATAGCGGCACTTCCCCGGTTTCAGGCTGCTCATGAGGTTGGTGTAGAGCATGTCCATGAACCGGCCCGCGTCGGGGCCCTTCACGAGGATCTTGCCGAGCGTGGAAGCGTCGAGAAGGCCGACACCGTTCCGGGTCGCGTTGATTTCCCGCGCGACGGCGTCGTGCTTCGATTCGCCGGCCTTCGGGAAGCAGTAGGGCCTCCGCCAGTGTCCGACCGGTTCCCAATCCGCGCCGTTGGCCTCGTGCCAGCCGTGGATCGGCGTGCGCCGCAGCGGCTGGAACGTCTCGCCCCGCGCCTCGCCCGCGATCGCGCCGAAGGAGATCGGCGTGTAGGGCGGGCGGAAGGTCGTCGTCCCGACCTCGGGGATCGGCTTTTCCAGCGCCCGCGACAGCGTCGCCAGGCCGTTGATGTTGCTGAGCTTCCCCTGGTCCGTCGCCATCCCGAGCGTGGTATAGCGCTTGGTGTGCTCGACGCTTTCGTAACCCTCGCGCGCGGCGAGTTCCACGTCGGTCACCTTCACGTCGTTCTGGTAGTCGAGCCAGGCCTTGGACCTGAGCGCGTAGGGCGCGTTCGCGGGCGACAGCCAGACCGGCGCGATCGGCGCCTCGGCCGGATCGTCCGCGCCCGGCGCCGTGCCGGGCTCGCCGCCTGCGGCCCCTGCCCCGGCGCGCGTCGCGTCCGCCAGCACGGCGGCGGTCGAAAGCTCCCCGTTCGCGGCCCCGGCCACGGTCACCATCGCGCGGCCATCCGCGCCGAGCGGCGGGCGGCCGGCATCGGGGCGGAACATCGCCTGCGCGTCGTCCCAGGTCAGCTTGCCGCCGCAATGGGACCAGAGATGCACGACCGGCGACCAGCCGCCCGACATCGCCACAGCGTCGCAGGGCAGTTCGGCCGTGACCGCACCATCGCCGTCCTGCCGGCACAGCTGGATCTTCGCGACCCGCGCATTGCCCTTCACCGCGTGGACCCCGGTGCCCTGGAAGATCGTGAGACCCGCGGCGCGCGCGGCCTCGCCGAGCGCACCGGCGCCGCTTTCACGCAGGTCGACGATGGCCGGAACCTCGATCCCGGCCTCGGTCAGCGCCAGCGCGGTGCGGTAGGCGTCGTCGTTGTTGGTCACGACCACGACCCGGTCCCCGACCGCGACGCCGTAATCAGCGAGGTAGTCGCGCGCGGCGCTGGCGAGCATCACGCCGGGGATGTCGTTCCCGGCGAAGGCGAGCGGGCGTTCGATCGCGCCGGTGGCGGTGACGATGTGCCCGGCCCGGATCTTCCAGAGCCGGTGGCGCGGCCCGCCCTCGGGCAGCGATTCCTCGCTCGCGATGACATAGCCGTGGTCGTAGACGCCCGCTGCCATGACCCCGGTGCGGATCGTGACATTCTCCATCCCTTCAAGGGCCTGGACGGTGGCGTTGACCCAGTCGGCGGCATCGGCGCCGTCGATGTTTACGCCGTCAACCGGCGCACGTCCGCCCCAATGCCCGCGCTGCTCGATCAGCAGGACGCGCGACCCGGTCCGACCCGCCGTCAGCGCGGCCTGCAGCCCCGCCACCCCGCCGCCCACGACGAGCACGTCGCAGAAGGCGTGGAAATGTTCGTAGCTGTCTGGGTCCGGTCCCGTCGGCGCGGTTCCGAGACCGGCGGCACGGCGGATCACCGGTTCGAACACGTGCTTCCAGAACGGCCGGGGATGGATGAAGGTCTTGTAGTAGAACCCGGCGGGGAAGAAGTGGCGGGCGGCATCGTTCACCCGGCCCACGTCCCATTCGAGGCTCGGCCAGTGGTTCTGGCTGACCGCGGTCATGCCCGGCTGCAACGGGGTCGTGGTGGCGCGCTGGTTCGGCTCCGACGCCGCGCCCTGCCCGATCCCGAGGAGCGCGTTCGGCTCCTCCGACCCGCTCGCGACCAAGCCGCGCGGGCGGTGGTACTTGAACGACCGGCCGAGCAGCACCTGGTCGGCAGCCAGAAGCGCGGAGGCCAGCGTGTCGCCCGCGTGTCCGCCGAGTTCGCGGCCGTTGAAGGTGAAGGTGACGGGGGTGTCGCGGTCGATCAGGCGACCGCCCCGTGGCAAACGACGGCTCATCCGCGCCTCCGCTCGATCTCGGCCCGGATCTCGGCGGGCGGTTCGGTGACCTGCGCGGAATAGGTGCCGAGGACCTCCATCGTCACCGTGTCGCGCGCCGCGTGGAACCACTTGCCGCAGCCCTGTGCGTGCCGCCAGCGCTCGAAATGGACGCCGCGGGGGTTCTGGCGGGTGAAGAGATAGCTTTCGAAGCTGACCTCGTCGGATCCCGGGCCTTCCCGCTTCAGGTGGGCTTCGCCCCCGGGGGTCAGCTCGGTTTCCTCGGCCTCGATGCCGCAGTTGGGACAGCGCAGCAGGAGCATGTCAGCAGGCCCTCCGGGGCCGGAGGGTCTGGACGGTAGATCGTGTCGTGGCAGTGAGGACCGGCCGCGGGCCCGTGGCGCCGCGGCCGGACTGCGCGTCAGTTCGCCGGGGCGGGCGCGGCCTCTTCGGCAGGGGCCGGGGCGGCGTCGTCGGCAGGGGCGACGTTCTCGGCCGGGGCCGGGGCGACTGCGCCGTCATCGGCGGGTGCCACGGATTCCGCGGGTGCCGTGACGGCTGCGGGGTCGTCCGCGGCGGGCGGGACCGTCGACTCGCCCGAGAACAGGGCGAAGACGATGCCGAAGATGACGACGAGCGCGGCGAGGAAGGCCGCGAACTTGCCGAAACCGCGGTCACCGGGCTCGGCCGCGACGCGACGGTCGCGGTAGACGGGGTCGTTGGTGTTGTACAGGTCGCGATCAGCCATGATGTTCCTCCGTTCGCTATGACGATCGGGGTGGAAACACCGTTGCACGGCGCCGCGTTCCGGCGGCCGGTGGGCGATCGGCGGGGTTCGGCCGGTGCGGCGGCGGCGATCCGCCGGCGGCGAGGCGGCAGAACGTCGGCCGGGCAGGATACGGGGCGAAATACGGGGCCGGTCAATGCGCCACCCCCGCCGCGACGGATTCGTCGATGAAACGACCCTCGCGGAAGCGGTTCAGCCCGAACTCGGCGGCCAGCGGCCCCGGCGTACCCTTCGCAACCAGGTCCGCCATCGCCCAACCGGAGCCGGGGATCGCCTTGAAACCGCCGGTCCCCCATCCGCAGTTCACGAAGCAGTTTCCGAGCGGCGTGGTCGAGATGATCGGCGAGCGGTCCCCGGTCATGTCGACGATCCCGCCCCATTGCCGAAGCATCCGGAGCCGCGAGATGATCGGGAAGGTCTCGATCAGGGCGCGGACGGTTTCCTCGACGTGCTGGAACGACCCGCGCTGCGTGTAGCCGTTGTAGCCGTCGGTGCCGCCGCCGATCACCAGCTCGCCCTTGTCGGACTGGCTGAGGTAACCGTGAACCGTGTTGGCCATCACCACCACGTCGATCACCGGCTTGATCGGCTCGGACACCAGCGCCTGCAACGGCGCGCTTTCGATCGGCAGGCGGAACCCGGCCATCTCGGCGAGGACGCCGGAATGGCCCGCGACCACGATGGCGAGCTTGCCGCAGCCGATGCTGCCCTTCGTCGTCTCCACCCCGGTCACCTGCCCGTTCTCGGACCGGATGCCGGTGACCTCGCATTGCTGGATGATGTCGTGGCCCATGTCGGAACAGGCGCGGGCATAGCCCCAGGCGACGGCGTCGTGCCGCGCGGTGCCGCCGCGCGCCTGCCAGAGCGCGCCGAGGACGGGGTAGCGCGGCCCTTCCAGCCGGATGATCGGGACCAGTTCCTTGACCTTCTCGGGCCCGATGAACTGGGTCTCCACGCCTTGCAGGCGGTTGGCCTGCGCGGTGCGCTGCCAACCGCGCACCTCGTGCTCGGTCTGGGCCAGCATCAGGACGCCGCGGGGGCTGAACATGATGTTGTAGTTCAGGTCCTGGCTGAGCGTCTCGTAGAGGCTGCGCGACTTCTCGAAGATCGCGGCGGAGGGATCCTGCAGGTAGTTCGAGCGGATGATGGTCGTGTTCCGACCGGTGTTGCCGCCGCCGAGCCAGCCCTTCTCGATCACCGCGAGGTTGCGGATGCCGTGGTTCTTGCCGAGGTAGTAGGCGGTCGCCAGGCCATGCCCGCCGGCGCCGATCACGATCACGTCGTAACGGTCCTTCGGCGCGGGGCTCCGCCACGCCTTTTCCCATCCCTGGTGGTGTCTCGCGGCCTCGCGGGCGATGGCGAAGGCGGAATAGCGGCGCATGGCGGTCCTTCGGATCTGACTTCGGGCCTTGTGCGGCAGAGCCGTCGTCGGCAGGCGTTTCGGGGCGGCATTCTATGGCGGGAAAGCGACAGGATCGAGGGGCGGGCGATTGTGTCGCGGGGCCTTTCTTGCCCGCGCGTTTCATCATAGATCCGGGGTCTCGGGATGGGAGACGCGGATGACCTTCTGGCTGGTGGCGGGGGCCCTTGCAATCGCGGTGGCGCTCGGCCTCTGGCGGGCGGTGCTGACCGCGCGCGGCACCCGCGCGGGTGCCGAGTACGATCTCGACATCTACCGTGACCAGTTGCGGGAACTCGACCGCGACGCCGAACGCGGGCTGATCGCCCCGGCGGAGGCCGAGCGCGCGCGGGTGGAGATTTCCCGCCGCATCCTTGATGCCGACCGCAAGCGCGCGGGCGGAGAGGTGGTGCGATCCGGCGGCCGCGTCCTGCTTGGTGTCGGGATCGTCGCGATGGTCGCGGGTGCGATCGGCGTCTATGCCCTGATCGGTTCGCCGGGCTACCGCGACCTGCCGCTCCAGTCGCGGATCGCCGCCATCGAGACCGCGCGCGCCGCCCGCCCCGACCAGGCCGCCGCAGAGGCCGAGGCGCCGCCCTGGCCGGAACCGCAGGTCTCGCCGGAATTCGCGGAGATGATCGGCGAGCTGCGCCGGGTGATGGCGGAACGGCCCGACGATCCCGAGGGCCTGCGGCTTCTGGCGCAGAACGAGGCGCGGCTGAACCGCTTCGCTGAGGCGCGGGCGGCGCAGGCGCATCTCGTGGAGCTCCTGGGCGAGGACGCGACCGGGCAGGACTGGATCGACCTCGGCGAGTTCAGCGTGCTGGCCGCGGGCGGCTACGTCTCGCCCGAGGCGGAGGAGGCGCTGTCGCAGGGTCTGATCCGCCAGCCGAGGAACGGAACCGCGCGCTATTATTGGGGCCTGATGTGGGCGCAGCAGGGTCGGCCGGACCGTGCCTTGCCGGTCTGGGAATCGCTGCTGCGCGACAGCGCGCCGGACGACCCCTGGGTGCAACCGGTGATGTCCCAGATCGAGGATGTCGCGGCGCTCGCCGGGTCGCGGGTCGACCCCGACCTGCTCGCCCCGCGCGACGACGGCACGCAAGAGATGATCGAGGGCATGGTTTCGGGTCTCGCCGACCGGCTCGCCAATGACGGCGGCCCGCCCGAGGACTGGGCGCGGCTGGTGACCTCGCTCCGCGTGCTCGGCCGGGAGGACGATGCCCGCGCGGTCTACGACGAGGCGCTCGCCACCTTCGCCGACGACGCCGACGCGGTCGCCCTGATCGAGGAGGCCGGGGCGGGGCTGGCGGGGGCGACGGAGTGATCGCCGAGGCCGCCGAGGATTTCGCCGCGGGTCTCGCGCCGATGGCCGCGCTGGCCGGCCTCGACCCCGGCACCAAGACCATCGGCGTCGCGGTCAGCGACCGGATGCGCTCCGTCGCGACGCCGCTTCTGACGATCCGGCGCAAGAAGTTCACCGCCGATGCAGAGGCACTGGCGAAGATCGTGACGGACCGCGAGATCGGAGGTCTCGTGATCGGGCTCGCCCGCAATATGGACGGGTCCGAGGGGCCGCGCGCGCAGTCGGCCCGCGCGCTCGCCCGAAACCTCGCCCGCCTGCCGGCCTTCGAACGCCTGCCGATCCTGCTCTGGGACGAGCGGATGTCTACAATTGCAGCCGAACGCGCGCTTCTCGAGGCGGATACGTCACGAAAACGTCGCGAAGAGGTGATCGATCACGTTGCGGCGGCCTATATCCTGCAAGGAGCACTGGACCGCCTCGCGGTTCTGGCAAGGCAAGGGGACTGAAGGATCATGGACGAGGTCTGGCGCCGCGACGAGATCGCGAGCCCCTGCGTGAAGATGTGCGTGATCCACCCCGAGGCACGCATCTGCATCGGCTGCCACCGCCGGATCGAGGAGATCGCGGCCTGGTCGCGGATGACCGCGGTCGAGCGCGAGGAGGTCATCGCCGCCCTGCCCGCCCGCGGCGGGTTGCTCAGGCAGCGGCGCGGCGGCCGGTCGCGCGCACGGGCACGGGCCGCATCGTGACGCCCGGGGGCGCGCGGCGTTTCGCGCGGTGCGCCGGGTGACCCGGGCAGACACGGTCCGCCTGACGCTCCGGTCCTGGGCCTTCGGCCTCGTCGCCGCGGGGCTGCTCCTGTTCCCGCTCAACATCGCCGGCGATACCTCCATCGAGGGATCGCGCGCGCTGATCTACCTGTTTACCCTGCCCTCCACGCTGGCCATGACCTTCACGATGGGCGCCGTGGTGACCCTGCCGCTCCTGGCGCTCGCCCTCGCCGCCGCGCTGGCGTTCCGGGACCGGATCGCCTTGTACCCGGTCGCCAGCGTCCTCGCGGTGATGGCCGCCGGTCCACTGCTCGGGATGGTGGAGGCCGGGGTGAGCGGCGCGCCCGTCCTGCAGGGCGCGGTGTCACGCATGGCAGTCTACTGCGCGCTCTGCCTCGGCGTCGCGTCCTCGGCCTTCGTTCTCGGCGCGCGTCAGGGCAGCGACAGCCAGTCGGCGACCCCGCCGGGCAGAATCGGCCGGAAGTAGATCGCCGCCCTCGGCGCGCCGCCTGCGCCCTCCCACGGTGCGATGCCGTGGATCGCGAGGCGGTGCAACAGGATCGCCTCGCCCCGTTCGGCGGTGACCTCGACCCGCCGGCACCGCTCGAAGACCTCCAACCGCGCGGCACGGTAGGCATCCGTGACGTCGACGCTGCCCCAAGTGTCGGACGGATGGGGCGCAAGCGCGCGGCTCAGGCCGTCGCGGATGATCTCGTGGGAGCCTTCCCAGACAACGAGAGGCGACCGGCCGGGCCGCATCGGGTCGAGCGGCAGGCCGAGGATCCAGGCATGGGGCTCCGACACCCGCCGCCGCCCCTCCGCATCCGCCTTCAGCCCGTCGAGATGCGCCGCCGCGCGGATCCGGCGGTAGCGGTGCTGCGCGTCGGTCTCGTCAGGCTCGCGGGCGGGGTAGCCTGGCATCACCACGGACACCTGCGCGGGATGAAGCGGAAGCGGCCCCGCCACGGTTTCGGCGTCCGCCAGGGCGGCGCCCGACAGCGGCGGCCCCTGCCCCACCCTGCCCGCTTCGTCGTTCGGCAGCGCATCCACGCCCGCGAACCACGTCCCGCCTTGCCGCCACCACCGCCCGTGCGCCGGATCCGAGGATGTCGCCCGCGCGGCATCGTCCACCGCGTCGAGCCAGGCGATCACGGCGGGTTCCGCCGGGAACCGCCGCCAGCCGGTCACATCAGCGCCTTCCGCAGCATGTTGAGCGCGACCGCCATGATGAACACCGCGAAGACCCGACGCAGCGGCTTGGGGTTCATCGAATGCGCCAGCTTCACGCCCCAGGGCGTCGTGATCAGCGTCATCGCCACGACGAGCGCGAAGGCGACGATGTTGACCTGCCCGATCATGAACGGCGGCCGCCCCTCGGGCGCGCCGGACAAAAACAGGAACCCGATGACCGACGGCACCGCGATCACCACCCCGAAGCCCGAAGCTGTCGCGACGGCACGGTGGATCGGCTGGTTGTAAAGCGACATCAGCGGCACGCCGAAACTGCCGCCGCCGATCCCCATCAGGACCGACAGGAACCCGAGCACCGGCGATGCGATGGCCTTCCCGATCCCTTTCGGCATCTCCTCGCCCAACCGCCAGTCGGGATTGCCGAAGCCGAAATAGAGCCCGACACAGACGCCGAGGACGCCGAAGATCCCGAGCAGGACCTCGGACCGCAGGCCCTCGGTCGCGAGAACGCCGAGGATCGCGCCGATGGCGATGCCGGGCGCCCAGGCGCGCAGAATGTCCCAGTCCACCGCGCCCTTGCGGTTGTGCCCCAGAAGCGAGCGGATGGAGGTGACGATGATCGTGGCGAGCGAGGTGGCGAGGCAGATCTGGATCAGGTCCGGCGCGTCGTAGCCGAGCGCCTGGAACACGAAGAAGAAGGCCGGGACAAGCACGATGCCGCCGCCCACGCCGAGCATCCCGGCCACCACGCCCGCGAAGGCGCCGATGACGAGGATCAGCGCGAGCATCGGGATCAGGGTGGCCGTGTCTGGCATGGGTTCGGGTCTCCGCGGACGATCCCGACGGAAGTAGCGCGGGGCGCGGCGGCGCTCAAGCGGCGCGTCGCGCGACCTCCGCCAGCGCGGCCTCGACGACCTCGGTCCCCGCGCCGTCCGCGGTCGCGCGTTCCGACAGGACCCGGCGCCAGCCGCGCGCGCCGGGCTGGCCCGCGAACAGGCCGAGCATGTGCCGCGTGACCTGGTGAAGCCGCCCGCCCTCTGCCAGGTGCGCTTCGACGTGGGGCAGCATCCGCTCCACGACCTCCTCCCGTGTCGGCACGGGGTGCGGGTCGCCGAAGACGCGGGCATCGACATCGGCCAGCATGTCGTAGGGCGCGTGGTAGGCCGCGCGGCCCACCATCACCCCGTCGAGCCCCCGGTCGAGATGCCCCAGGGCCGCGTCGAGGCTGTCGATGCCGCCGTTGATCGAGACGTGCAGGGCCGGAAAGCGCGCCTTCATCCGGTGGACGAGATCGTAGTCGAGTGGCGGGATGTCCCTGTTCTCCTTCGGGCTCAGCCCCTGGAGCCAGGCCTTGCGGGCATGGATCGCCACCCGCGTCACGCCGGCATCTTCCATCCGCGCGAGGAAATCCGGCAGCACGACCGCCGGCTCCTGGTCATCGACCCCGATCCGGCACTTGACCGTGACCGGAACGGGGGCCGCGGCGATCATCGCGCGGACGCAGTCCGCCACCAGCGCGGGCCGTTCCATCAGCACCGCGCCGAAGCAGCCCGACTGCACCCGGTCCGAGGGGCAGCCGACGTTCAGGTTGACCTCGTCGTAGCCCATGCCCGCCGCGATCGCCGTGGCCTCGGCCAGCTCCGCCGGATCCGATCCGCCGAGTTGCAGCGCCACCGGATGCTCCGACGGATCGAACCGCAACAGCCGCACCCGGTCCCCCCGAACCACCGCCGCCGCCGTCACCATCTCGGTGTAGAGCAGCGCGTGCCGCGTGATGACGCGATGGAACGCCCGGCAATGCCGGTCGGTCCAGTCCATCATGGGCGCGACGGAAAACCTTGCGTTGCGGTCGAGGTGCATGGGTCCTGCAGATCTCTCGCGGTACTTTGCGGGTCGGGGCGATTGCCGGGCCTCCATAGCAGAGCCCGGCGTGCGGCTCGACTCTCACAGCGCGGCCGCCGATGCAACGGCAGGGTCAGCCTTCCCGCGACAGGAACGCCAGCACGTCCGCGCGATGGAGGATCCCGGCGAGCCGCGCGTCGTCGAGAACCGGGAACAGCCGGTGCGGATGGGCCAGGAACATCTCCGCCGCCGACATCACCTCGTCCTCCGCGGCGACCGTCACGACGTCGCGGGTCATGTGATCGCCGACCGTGCCCTTCCATTCCTGGTAGTAACCCGCGTTCAGGGCGGGGCGGAAACAGTCCTTCTGGGTCAGAAGACCGTCGAGCCTGCCGTGATCGGCGGTGACCGGCGCGGCGGCAGCGCGGTGTTCGACCAGGAGCGCGACGGCCCGGCGGATTGGGGTTTCCGCGGTCAGCGTCACCATCTCCGTCCGCATGATGTCGCGCACCCGGTGCGTGGTCATGCCCCGCCCCCCGGCCGGTTCGGGCAGGTGGCGCAGGCCTCTTTCCGGCAGGCGAGCGCGCCGCAGGAGGTCCGGGCCGGTCCCCGGCCGAGCGCGAGACCGAGGCCGAGGCCGCCGGCGGCAAGGACGAAGATCGCGACGGCGAACAGGATCTCGGTCATAGCAGAACCTCCGCCATCGCGCCCGTGGTGACGGTGCGGAGACCACCGCCCGGTCGGTCCAGGAGGAACAGCGCCGCGAGGCCGCGGGTGCGAGCCAGGTCCGGCCCCGCGGCGTCACCCGCGGCGAACAGCGCCGTCGCCCATCCGTCCGCCGCCATCGCGCTGTCGGACAGCACGGTGACGGAACGGAGCCGACCGGTCGCGGGCTCGCCCGTGGCCGGGTCGATGATGTGGCTCCACCTCCGGCCGCCAAGGTCGTAGCCCTGCGCCGCGCTGCCCGATGTCGCGACCGACATGCCCGCAGGCAGGCGAAGCACCGCCGCCGCCCCTGCCCGCCCGAGCGGTTCCTCCACCGCAACCTGCCAGTCGCGCCCGTCGGGATGGCGGCCGATGGCGCGGAGTTCCCCGCCGAGGTCGATCAGCAGGCTCTCATGCCCCCGCGCCTCCGCCAGTTCCGCCGCCCGGTCGAGCGCGTGGCCCTTGGCGATCCCGCAGGGGTCGAAGGTCACGCCCGCCCGCGCCTTGGTCACCTCGCCGGGCCGGAACGTCAGCGCGGCCGGTCCGGGGTCGGCTTCGCCCTCGATCGGGCCGAATCCCCACCGCGCCACGAGCGGGCCGAGCGTGGGATCGAACCGGCCGCTGCTCTCGGCGGAGAGGTCGAGCGCCGCGCCGATCACCCGCGACAGGCCCGGCGGTACCGGGTGCGGACCCGCCCCGCCCGCGTTCAGGCGGCTCACGTCGCTGTCCGCGCGCCACGGCGACATTTCGCGGTCGATCCCGGCGAACAGCGCGTCGAACGCGGGGCGCAAGGCCCCGGCCCCGGCATTGTCCGGCGCGGCGAGGCGCCAGGTGGTGCCGAAGGCCGCCCCCGTGATGCCTGCCACGGGTGCCGCTCGCCCCGTCACCGGCCAGGCCAGCGCCCCGGCGGCGAGACCCAGAACTCCGCGTCTTTTCCAGTCCGTCATGGCCTAGACTCCGAAATCGTCGTGGAAGATGGATGCCGGTTCCACCCCGAGGCGGTCCAGCGTGGCGAGCACAGCCGAGATCATCACCGGCGGTCCGCAGAGGTAATATTCGCAGTCCTCCGGCGCCGGGTGGCCCGACATGGCGGCGCGCAGGGTCTCGTGGATGAAGCCGGTCTCGCCCGTCCAGCGGTCGCCGGGCGCGGGGTCGGAGAGGGCGGGCGTCCAGGTGAAGTTCGGGTGCCGCGCGGCGAGCGCCTCGAATTCCTCGACGTAGAACAGGTCGGCAGCGGTCCGCGCGCCGTAGAAGTAGCGCATGGCGCGGGTCGTCCCGGCTCCGAGCTCCGCCTCGATCATCGCGCGCAACGGGGCCATGCCCACGCCGCCGCCGACGAACACCATCTCGCGGTCGGTCGGCTGGACGTGGAAATCGCCGAACGGGCCGGATGCCTCGATCGTGTCGCCCGGCCTCAGCGTGAACAGGTAGGACGAGACGACCCCCGGCGGCACCTCGCCCTCGCGCCCGGCGGGCGGCACGGCGAGGCGGATGTTGAACACGGCCTGCCGGGTGTCCTCGGCCCGGTTGGCGAGCGAATAGGCGCGGGTCACGGGCGCGTCGGATCCGGCGCGCAGCCCGGTCCAGCCCGCGATCCGCCACGCCTCCCGGAAATCCGGCGGCAGGTCGAGGGAGGCAAAATCGGCGCGGTAGGCCGGGGCGGTCAGCTGCATGAAGCCGCCGGCGCGGAAGTCGAAGGGCTGGCCCTCGGGCAGGTCCAGCACGATTTCCCGGATCAGCGGGGCCAGCATCCGGCTGGAAGCGACGGTCGCGACGAAGCCTCCGCCCGCGCCGAGGATGTCCTGCGGCACGGTCACCTCGCAGGGGCCGCGCAGGCTGGTCTGGCAGGCGAGCCGGACATGGTCGCGCCGTTCGCGGGCGGACAGGACGCCGCGCTCGGTCGCCTGCGGCTCGCCCGCGCCCGCGCCGGTAACGGTCACGCGGCAGAGCCCGCAGGTGCCGGATCCGCCGCAGGCCGCGGGGATGCGGACGCCGTTGTCGTGCAGGACGCCGAGCAGCTTGGCGCCCCGCTGCGCCGCGAGGTGCGTCGCCCCGTTCACCGTCACGTCTATCGCGCCCGCGGGCACCAGCCTGCGCCGCGCCGCCAGGAGCCCCGCGGACAGGCCGAGGACGATGGCGACGATGAGCGCGGTGCCAAGCAGGATCTCCGTCATTGCGCCGCCGCCATCTGCGCGAAGCTCGCGAAGCCGAGCGACATCAGCCCGGCGAGGACGAAGGTGATGCCGAGCCCGCGCAGGCCCGCAGGCAGGTCGGCATAGGCCAGCCGCGCCCGAACCGCCGACAGCATCAGCACCGCCAGCCCGAAGCCGAAGCCGGACCCGAGGCCGAAGACGGCGGACTGCGCCAGCGTCATGTCGCGTTCGACCATGAACAGGCTTCCGGCGAGGATCGCGCATTGCACGGTCAGAAGCGGCAGGAACACCCCGAACGCCGCGTGGATCGCCGGAAAGTAGCGGTCGAGCACCATTTCCAGCAATTGCACGGTCGCCGCGATCACCCCGATGAACGCGACGAGCGCGAGGTAGGACAGGTCGAGATCCGGCATCCCCGCCCAGGCCCACGCGCCGGGGGCGAGCAGCAGCGTGTAGATCGCCTGGTTCAGCGGCACGGTCACGCCCATGACCCCGGTGACGGCGATGCCGAGCCCGAGCGCGCTTTCCGGCCGCTTCGACAGCGCGAGAAAGGTGCAGAGGCCGAGGAACAGCGTCAGCGGCATGTTCTCGGCCAGCGCGGAATCGACGAACAGGGAAACGAGGTCGCTCATTCCGCGGGCTCCCGCGGCATCGGTGCGACGTGGTCCGGTGCCTCCGCCTGTTCGGGCCGCGCCGAGCGGATCGCCCAGACGAGGAGGCCGAGCATGAAGAAGGCGGCGGGCGGCAGCAGCATCAGGTTCAGCGGCGTGAACCAGCCGCCGGAAGAGACCGGCGCCAGCACCTCGTAGCCGAACACTTCGCCCTTGCCGAGCAACTCGCGCAGGGTGCCGATCACGATCAGCGCAAGCGAGTAGCCGAGCCCGTTGCCGAACGCATCGACCATCGCGGGCAGCGGCGGGTGGTGGCGGGCATAGGCCTCGGTCCGGCCGAGGACGAGGCAGTTTGTGGTGATGAGGCCCACGAAAACCGAAAGCGCGCGGCTGATCTCGGCCAGGTAGGCCTGAAGCAGCTGGTCGATCACGATCACCAGCGAGGCGATGATGACGATCTGGACGATCAGCCGGATCGTGTCTGGGATGTGCCGCCGGATCGACGCGATCAGCCCGGCGGACAACGTCAGGACCACGGTCAGCGAGGCCGACATGGTGAGCGCGGTGGCAAGCGATGTGGTCACCGCGAGCGCCGAGCAGATCCCGAGGATCTGGAGCGTCACCGGGTTCTGCCGCACCAGCGGTTCGGTCAGCGTCGGCCAGAAGCGGAAGGTCTCTGCCATCGCTCAGAACTCCCCCCGGTTCACCGCGTCGAGGAACGGGCCATAGCCCTCGGGACCGAGCCAGAACCGCACGATCCGGGTCATCGCGGAAGACGTGCGGGTGGCGCCGGTGATGCCGTCGACCTCGTGGATGCTGGAGGCCGTGCCGCGGGCGACGGTGAACCGGATCGTGCCCTCGTCGTCGCGCACCTCGGTTCCGGGCCAGCTTGCCTGCCAGGCCGCCTCCTCGATCCGGCCGCCCAGGCCCGGGGTCTCGGAATGGCGGGTCACGGCGATGCCCGCGATGGTGTTCATGTCGCCCCTGAGCGCGAGGATCGCGTCGATGCGGCCGTTGTAGCCCTGCCCCGAGATCGGCAGCAGCACGAGCGAGATCCGTTCGCCGTCGCGCAAAAGGTAGATCTGCGCCACGTCCGGCCTCTGCCCCAGGCCGGCGAGGTCGTCCCCGGCCTCTATCGCGGACCAGTTGCCGGGATCGGCGAGCGCCGTTTCCAGCGTCTCGGGCGTCACGTCCGGCGAGGCCCGCCCGCTTCCGAGGTCGATCACCACCGTCGAAAGCGTGCCGCCGGTCTCTTCCAGGAGCTCGGACATGCCGGGGACGCCCCGCACCAGCGCCTCGATCCGGGCCTGTTCCTCCGCCGCCCGGTTCGCCGCCTGGATCGGCCGCAGCATCACCGTCGCGCCGCTGACCAGCACGGCGCAGATGGCCGAGACGGCGAAGGCCACGAACACGGTCTTGGCGCGGCTGTCGTTCGGCAGCGACAGGATGCGGCGGAGCGGGTTCAGGTCACGGGCCGCCATGTCGCGTCCTCCGTCTTGCTATCCAGAATGCGATCGCCGCCTCGTCGAAGAGTGGCGCGGCGAGCGACGCGAGCAGGGCCGCCGCGACCGCCATCTGCACGGGTGCCGCGCCGGTCCAGCCCTGGGCGAAGATCAGCAGGAGCCCGGCATAGAGCAGGCCGTTCAGCCACCGGCCGAGCGTGGTGGCGGCGCTGGCGACGGGGTCGGCGACCAGCAGCACCAGCACCACGGCCCCGGCATGGACGAGCGGCGCGGGTGCGATCCCCGCGGCGACCGCGACGGCCCCGGCCAGCACCGCGCCCGCGATCACCCCGCCGGGCATGACGCCCGTCACGATCCCGATCGCGGCCGCCGGGATCGCGGCCCAGGCCAGCGGCGGCACCAGATCCGGCCAAGGCGCGGCGGGAAAGCCGAAGCCGAGGAAGGCGAGCGTCACCGTCGCCGGGGCGACCACGTTCCGGCCCCAACCTCCGAAGGCGAGCTCCCCCATCACGGTCCCGAAGCTGATGCCGAGGATCATCTGCACCGGCCCGAGCCCCTCCGGCGCGAGGATCGCGACGGCAAGCGCCGACAGCGCGAAGGACAGTGACGGCGGCTGCGCGCGGGCGAACATGAACACCAGGTGCCAGACCCCGGTCACCGCCAGCGCGAACAGGAGCCGCCCGGCGGCGTCGCCCGCGTCGAGCCAGAGCCACGCCAGCGCCATCGGCAGAAGCGCGGCGAGCAGAATCAGCGCGACCGTTTCCCGGTCCCAGAGCCCGCGGATCATCGCGCGCCCCCGGATCCGGGGCATCGCGGGGTCGCGGGCGGGCGCGGCCAACTGACGCGGGGCGGGATCACGGCGACTGCGGTCACGGCTGCGGTCACGGCGCCATCTCCGCCTCGATCCGGGACAGGACCCGGCGCAGGAGCTCCGGCAGGTGCGCCCCGCCGAGCGCGTAATCGGCGAGCGCCACGTCCTCCTCCAGCAGCGACAGGACACCGAGCCGGATCGCGGTTTCGTCGTCCCCCGCGGACAGCGCGCGGATCAGGGCGACACCCGGCATCCCGCCGCCGAAGGCCTGCCGCAGCGCCTCGGTCGGGATCGCGGGCGCGGCGCGGGCGGTCCCGGTCAGCGCCTCGACGAACCAGTGCCGTGGCCCCGGTTTCTCCTCGCGCGGCAGCACGGTCACCTGCCGGTCCCGCGCCCCGAGCCAGTGCGCCGGGTGCCCGTCGAGGGGCGAACCGGACAACAGGACATGGCCGCCGGGCCGCGTCGCGCCGTGGCTGAGCCCGCGCAGGTCCGCGCCCGGCTGCGTCCGGACAAGCCGTCCTTCGCGCAGCGCCGCCCCGGCGAGCCGGACGAGGCGGGTGGCCGGCATCATGCCGGTCTCGACCAAGTGGCCGATGGCCGCGACGTCCTCGGCGTGGATGTCCCAGACCGGTGCGTCGATGCGTGCGGGGCAGAGGTCGTGGATGCGGATCCCGGCGAGACCCTGCGGATGCCGGGGGCCGCCGGTGATCTGCCGTACCGCGCCGTTCCCCTTTTCGACCAAGGGCTTGCCGGGCGACGTGCAGACGAAGACCGGGCCTTCGGTGAGGGCGGAAAGTGCATGAAGGCCGCGGGCGAAGGCCTCTTCCCGCCCCTCGATGGCCTGCCGCGGGTCGGGGGCGAAGGGCCGGGTATCGGCGGCCATCACGACGATCGCGGCGGGACCCTCGCCCGGGTCCGGCATCCCGCCGAAGGGCCGCCGCCGCAGAAGCGGCCAGGCCCCCGCCGCCAGCATGAGCGGTCGCGGATCGGCCGCAGAACGCAGCGCCTCGGGCTGTTCGAACCTGTCGCCCGCGGTCTCGCGGAACAGCACGATTTCGGTCAGGCGGCGCCCGCGTCCGAGCCGGACATTGCCCACGATCGCCGGCATCGATGCCGTGAACACCACCTCGGGCGCGTCGCGCAGCCGCGCCACCGGCGCCCCCGCTGCAACCGCCGCGCCCTCCTCCGCCAGCACGTCGACGCGCAGGGACGGGCCGGGCGGTGGCGTTACCGCGGCCTCCTCGGTGATCGTCTCCGCGGCCTCTCCGCCCGGCTCGGGCGGGGACGGAAAGCGCGGTGACAACCCTGCCCTCGTGGCGAGGCCGAGCATCCCTCTCCCCAAGTTTCTTTACCCGTCAAAATTATTTTCAGGTGAAACCGTAACACAAGTGTGGTCTCATGGAAGACATTGAACCGAATAGATGACGGGGGTGTCCATCCATGCGGTGTCCGAAGGCCGTTTCTTCCGCGTTCGTGGTCACGACGCTGGCAATCCTGAGTTTCGCGGCCGGCGGGTCCGCATCGGCGCAGGACAGCGCCGGCACGGTGCCCGAGGTCGATGAAGAGGTGCTTCTGCCCTACGTCCTGCCCGAGGCCGGACCGTTCCACCCCGAGGACATCGAGATCGAGAATTCCGACGCCATCGCGGCGTGGTATCGCTCCGCCCATGCCGACGACGCGGCCGAGGCGTTCCGGCACTGGGACGAGGACGAGGGCGGCATCCGCCCGGCCTGTTCCGTCTGCCATTCCGGCGCCGGGTTCCGGTCGTTCCACGGGCTCGACGGCAGCGCGCCGGGCATCCCCGAGACCCCGATAGAGGTCGGCGGCGTGGTCGATTGCGGCACCTGCCACAACCAGAACCTCGGCACCGTCACCGAGATCGCCTTCCCGAGCGGCCTGATGCATCCCGTCGAGGGGGTGGAGGCCGCTTGCATGACCTGCCACCAGGGCCGCACCGCCGGCGTGACGGTCGAGGAAGCCATCGCCGCCCTGCCCGACCTCGACGCGCCGAACGCGGAACTGCGCTTCGTCAATCCGCACTACGCCACCGCGGCCGCCAGCTGGCTCGGCGGTTACGGCGGCGCGGGCTACCACTACGAGGGCCGCGACTATTACGGCCGGTTCTTCCATGCCGCGCCCGTCTCCACCTGCGTGTCGTGCCATGACCCGCACTCGCTGGAAGTCGCGTTCGAACCCTGCCAGACCTGCCACCTCGCCGACAGCCCCGACGAGATTCGCATCGCGCGCCAGAGCTACGACGGCAGCGGCAACACCGGACAGGGCATCCGCACGGACATCGCGAACAACGCCGCGCTGCTCCTGTCCGTGATCGGGCGTTACGCCGACGAGGTGACCGGCGTCCCGATCATCTACGACGGCGGCAGTTATCCCTACTTCTTCACCGACGCGAACGGCGACGGCGCGGTGGACCAGGCCGACGGCCGCCCCGTGGCCTACGCAAGCTGGACCCCGCGACTGCTCCGGGCCGCCTACAACTGGAAGCTCGTGACTTCCGACCCCGGCGCCTTCGCCCACAACCCGCCCTACGCGCTGCAACTGCTCTACGATTCGATCGAGGACCTGTCCGGCCCGCTCGGGATGGACATGGCAGACCTGCACCTGCTGCGCTGACGCCGCGACGTGGAGCACGGACTGCTTCTCGTCACGCTCGGCACGCTGTTCCTCGCCGGGCTTCTCGCCGATGCGGTGGGGCGGCTGACCCGCCTGCCTCGGGTGACGATGCTGCTCCTGCTCGGCATCCTCGTCGGTCAGTCGGGTTTCGACCTGCTGCCTGACGACGCGGTGGCGTGGTTCGACCTCGTGTCGATCTTCGCGCTGACGATGGTGGCCTTCCTTCTCGGCGGCGAACTCACCGGCGACAACCTCGCCCGCCACGGCCGCGCGATCCTGTCGGTGTCGCTGGCGGTGACGGTCGGAACCACGCTGATCGTCTGGGGCGGGCTGGTGGCGATCGGGCTCGACCCGGGCCTTGCGCTCCTGCTTGGGGCGGTGGCGACGGCGACCGACCCCGCCGCCATCGCCGACGTGGTGCGCGAATCCGGCATCCGGTCGCGGTTCACCGAGACCCTGAAGGGGATCGTGGCCATCGACGACGTCTGGGGCATCATCGTGTTCAGTGTCTGCCTCGCCTTCGTGGGGCATGGCGAGGGCCTGATGGGGCTGATCGACGGGGTCGGCCGCGATCTTCTCGGCGCGGTGCTGCTCGGCGTGGTCATGGGGCTGCCCGCCGCGGCGCTGACCGGGCGGCTGAAACCCGGCGAGCCGCTGCAGGCCGAGGCGCTCGGGATCGTCTGCCTGACAGCCGGGCTCGCCATCTGGCTCGAGGTCTCGTTCCTGATCGCGGGCATGACGGCGGGCGCGGTGATCGCCAATTTCGCCCGCCACCACGACTATGCCTTCCACGAGATCGAACACGTCGAATGGCCGTTCATGCTGCTGTTCTTCCTGCTCGCCGGGGCCTCGCTCGACATCGCGACGCTGACCACGCTCGGGATCGCGGGGGCGGCCTACGTCGTCCTGCGGGTGGTCGCTCGGATCGCGGGGGCGGAGGTCGGCGCGCGGCTCGGCGCCGTGTCGGGGGCGGAACGCCACGCCTACGGCCCGGCGCTGCTGCCGCAGGCCGGCGTCGCGGTCGGCATGGCGCTGGTCGCGGCCGAGGAGGCGCCGCAATGGGGCCCGACGATCCTGACCCTGACCATCGCCGCGACGGTGGTGTTCGAGGTGCTCGGCCCGCCCTGCACGCTCGGCGTCCTGCGCCGGCTGGAGCGCGCGGAAGCGCCGGGGGACGAAACCTGACGCCTCAGGTCACGCGGGCGCGGGCGTGGAACTCGGGCGCGTCCCAGGCCCCGGTCGCCATGATCTCCCCCAGGATTTCCGCCGCCGCCACGACATCCTCCTCCGACAGGTAGAGCGGCGTGAAGCCGAACCGCATGATGTCGGGCGCGCGGAAGTCGCCGATCACCCCGCGCGCGATCAGTGCCTGCATCGCGGCGTAGCCGTCTGGGAACGCGAAGCTGACCTGGCTGCCGCGCAGCGCGGGATCGCGGGGGCTGGCCAGCCGCAGCATCGGGCAGCGGGCCTCGACCTCCGCGATGAAGCGTTCGGACAGCGCGCTGGAGGCCGCGCGCACCTCGGCCAGGTCCACGCCGTCCCAGGCGTCGAGCGCGGCGTCGAGAATGGACAGCTGGATCACCGGCGGCGTGCCGACCCGCATCCGCTCCACCGACATCGTGGGGCGGTAGCCCGGTTCCATCGCGAAGGGCGCGTCGTGGCCCATCCAGCCGGCGAGCGCGGGCTGGACCGCCTCGACGAGATCGGGCCGGACATGGATGAAGGCGGGCGCGCCGGGGCCGCCGTTGAGGTACTTGTAGGTGCAGCCGACCGCGAATTCCGCGCCAGATCCGGCCACGTCGAGCGGCACCGCCCCGGCGGAGTGTGCGAGATCCCAGATCATCACCGCCCCGGCGTCGTGGGCGGCGCGGGTCAGGACGGCCATGTCGTGCATCCGCCCGGTTCGGTAGTCGACATGGGTCAGCATCACCGCCGCCGTCGCGGGGCCGATGGCCCCGGCCACGTCCTCCGGCGCGACGGTCCGCAGGCGCACCCCCTGCCCGACCAGCCCGGCCAGTCCCTGCGCCATGTAGAGATCGGTGGGGAAGTTCCCGGTATCGGACAGGATCTCCGTCCGCCCCGGCCTCAGCTTCAGCGCGGCGGCAAGCGCCTGGTAGACCTTGATCGACAGCGTGTCGCCCGTCGCGACGCTGCCTTCGGGCACACCGATCAGGGGCGCGATGCGGTCGCCGACGCGCGCGGGCAGCGCCATCCAGCCGGCGGTGTTCCAGGCCCGGATCAGGTCCTCGCCCCACTCGGACCGGATGACCCGCGACGCCCGGTCGAGCGCCCCGCGCGGCAGCGGGCCGAGCGAGTTGCCGTCGAGGTAGATCACGCCCTCGGGCAGGTCGAAAAGGTCCTTTCGCGGCAGCATCCTACAGCTCCCCCCTCACCTGCCAGAGTTCCGGGAACAGCTCCACCTCCAGCATCCGCCTCAGGTAGGGAACGCCCGCCGTCCCGCCGGTGCCGCGCTTGAAGCCGATCACCCGTTCCACTGTGGTCACGTGGTTGAACCGCCAGCGGCGGAAGTAGTCCTCCAGGTCCACCAGCTTCTCGGCGAGGTCGTAGAGCGCCCAGTTCGCGCGGGGGTCTTCGTAGACCCGCCGCCACAGGCCCCTGATCTCGCTCCGTGCCTCGTGCGGGGCGCGGAGGTAGGGCACCGGGCGGTCGGCGCCGAAGCGCGCGGCAAGCTGGTCGAGGGCGACGTCGTAGAGGCTCGGCCGGTCCAGTTCGGCCTCCAGCGCCGCCACCACGTCCGGGCGTGGCGCGTGCGGCTTCAGCATGTGCGGATTGCGGTTGCCGAGCAGGAACTCGATCATCCGGTACTGCCACGACTGGAACCCCGACGACACGCCGAGATGGCCACGGAACGCGGTGTAGTCCGACGGCGTCATCGTCCGCAGCACGTCCCAGGCGCCGTTGAGCTGTTCGAAGATCCGCGCGACCCGCGTGATCATCTTGAAGGCCGGCGGAAGGTCGCCCGCCGCGATCAGGTCCCGCGCGGCGGTCAGTTCGTGGATCACCAGCCGCATCCAGAGCTCCGATGTCTGGTGCTGCACGATGAACAGCATCTCGTCATGGGCCCGGCTGCGCGGATGCTGCGCCGTCAGGATCGGGTCGAGCGACAGGTAGTCGGCATAGGCCATTTCCCCGGCCATGTCGGTCCGTGCGCCCTCGGTCCCGGGATCGTATGCGTCGGTCATTCTGCGCTCCTCCTGCCGCCTCCCTACAGCCGAAACGGTGCGGCGGCGAGCGCGGCGCGTTGCCGCCGCGCCGCCGTCGCGCCCTTTTCCACCCGCCGCGTACGCGCTACCACGGGACGACGCCAGGAGGGAGAGCCAGATGGATACCGCCCACGATACCCCCGTGACCCCGGAACAGGCCCGCGCCCGGCCCGCTTCCTTCGACTGGGCCGACCCGTTCGGCATCGACGCGATGCTGACCGAGGAGGAGCGGATGATCCGCGACACCGCGGCGGCCTATTGCCAGGACAGGCTCGCCCCCCGCGTCCTGATGGCCAACCGGCACGAGACCTTCGACCGGGACATCATGTCCGAGATGGGCGCGCTCGGCCTTCTCGGGCCGACCATCCCCGAGGCCTACGGCGGCGTCGGCGCGAACTACGTCTCCTACGGGCTCGCCGCGCGCGAGGTCGAGCGGGTCGACTCGGGCTACCGCAGCGCGATGTCGGTGCAGTCGAGCCTCGTGATGCACCCGATCTTCGCCTACGGGTCTGAGGAGCAGCGCACGAAGTACCTGCCCAAGCTCGCCTCGGGCGAATGGGTCGGCTGTTTCGGCCTGACCGAGCCCGACCACGGGTCCGACCCCGGCGGCATGGTGACCCGCGCGAAGCCGGTCGACGGCGGTTACCTCGTCTCGGGCGCGAAGAACTGGATCACCAACAGCCCGATCGCGGATGTCTTCGTCGTCTGGGCGAAATCCGCGGCCCATGACAACAAGATCCGCGGGTTCGTGCTGGAAAAGGGCATGAAGGGCCTGAACGCGCCCAAGATCGAGGGCAAGTTCTCGCTCCGCGCGTCGATCACCGGCATGATCCAGATGGACGAGGTCTTCGTGCCGGAAGAGAACCTGCTGCCGCACGTCTCGGGCCTTGCCGGGCCGTTCGGCTGCCTCAACCGCGCCCGCTACGGCATCTCCTGGGGGGCGATGGGCGCCGCGGAGTTCTGCTGGCATGCCGCCCGCGACTACACGATGGACCGCAAGCAGTTCGGTCGCCCCCTGGCCGCGAACCAGCTGATCCAGAAGAAACTCGCCGACATGCAGACGGAGATCTCGCTAGGCCTGCTCGGCTCGCTCCGGCTCGGGCGGATGATGGACGAGCACAACGCCCCGGCGGAGCTGATCAGCCTGATGAAGCGCAACAACTGCGGCAAGGCGCTGGCGATCGCGCGGGAGGCGCGGGACATGCATGGCGGCAACGGCATCTCGGACGAGTACGGCGTGATCCGCCATGTCATGAACCTCGAGGCGGTGAACACCTACGAGGGCACCCACGACGTCCACGCGCTGATCCTCGGCCGGGCGCAGACGGGCCTCCAGGCGTTCCAGTGAGCTCTTCCGGACCCGACCGGCTGGGGATCGACTGGGACGACTGGTTCGAGAACGGCGGCTACATCCCCGGCGCGGCGGACTACCCCGCGCGGTGGGCCGAAGCCGCGGCCGGGTTCCGGGCCGCCGTCGCATCCGAGATCGACCTGCCCTACGGTCCGGGCGAGCGGAACCGCTACGACCTGTTCCGGCCCGAGGGCACGCCGAAGGGTCTCGTCGTGTTCGTCCACGGCGGCTACTGGCTGCGCTTCGACAAGTCGACCTGGTCCCACCTCGCGGCCGGACCGCTGGCCGCGGGTTGGGCCGTGGCCATGCCGTCCTACACGCTCGCGCCCGCGGCGCGGATCGCGGACATCGGACGGGAAATCGCGACAGCCATCGCGGCGGCGGCGGAGCGGGTGCCGGACGGCCCCGTACGCCTGACCGGGCATTCGGCGGGCGGGCACCTTGCGGCGCGGATGATCGCGGGCGACGGCCTGTTTCCCGGCGCGGTCGCCGGGCGGGTCGACCGCGTGGTGCCGATCAGCGGGGTCTTCGACCTGCGCCTGTTGCAACTGACCCGCATGAACGAGGCGCTACGGATCGACACCGGGGAGGCCGCGGCGGAAAGCCCCGCGCTCCTGCCCCGGCACGGCAGCGCGCGGGTCACGGCCTGGGTCGGCGCGGCGGAGCGGCCGGAGTTCCTGCGCCAGACGCGGATGCTGGCGGAGGCGTGGGACGTTCCAGCGGTGTACGAGCCCGGGAAACACCATTTCGACGTGATCGCGGGGCTCGAAGCGCCGGACAGCCCGCTGACCCGGGCGCTGGTGGTGTAAAGCGTTTACACTCCGTTACTTACACGGCGTCGTTCACATGACCTTATTGCCGTCTGCATCGATGATGACCTCGCCGTTTTCCTTCGCGAAGGGACCCGGCGGCCAGGTGTCGAGGATGTCGAGCACGCTCTCGCACGGGCGGCAGAGTCGGACGCCCCGCGGCGTCGCCACGATCGGCCGTTCCACCAGCACCGGATTCGCCACCATCGCGTCGAGGATCGTATCGTCGCTCACGCCATCGGCCGTCAGGCCGAGGTTCTCCGCAGGTGTCCGCCGGATCCGCAGCACCTGCCGCGGCGTGAGGTCGGCGACGGCCAGCAGCGACAGGAGTTGCGGCCGGGTCCAGCCGGTCTCAAGGTACTTCACCACCACCGGCGCGTAACCGGCGGCCACGATCAGCGCGAGCGTGTTTCGGGAATTGCTGCAATCCGGGTTGTGATGGATGACGACGGTCATGGTGCTGGTCCCTTCCGCAGGTTGATACCCGCCGCGCCTCAGGCCGGGAACCAGCCGCGCGTGCGGTTGGCGAAGGCGACGAGTGACAGCATCACCGGCACCTCCACCAGCACGCCCACGACCGTCGCCAGCGCCGCGCCGGATCCGAGGCCGAAAAGGCTGATCGCCACGGCCACGGCAAGCTCGAAGAAATTCGACGTGCCGATCAGGGCGCAAGGCGCGGCGACGTTGAACGGCACCCTCCACGCCCGCGCCGCGCCGTAGGCGAGGAAGAAGATGCCGTAGGTCTGCAGGAGCAGCGGAACCGCGATCAGCACGATGACGAGCGGCGTGTCGAGGATCACCCGCCCCTGGAACCCGAACAGGAGAACCACGGTCGCGAGAAGCCCGAGGATCGTGACCGGCTTCACCCGGTCGCGGAAGGCGTCCACCGCCGGTTCGCCACCGTGCGCGACGAGCCGCCCCCGGGCGACGAGGCCCGCGACCAGCGGTACAACGATGTAGAGCACGGTCGAGACGATCAGCACCTCCCACGGCACCACGATGTCCGTGACGCCGAGCAAGAAGGCGACGATGGGCGCGAAGGCGAAGATCATGATGACGTCGTTCACGCTGACCTGCACCAGCGTGTAGGTCGCGTCGCCCCGCGTCAGGTTCGACCAGACGAACACCATCGCGGTGCAGGGCGCGGCGCCGAGCAGGATCACCCCGGCGAGGTAGGCCTGCGCGTCGTCGGGAGGGATCAGCCCCGCGAAGACATGCTCGAAAAACAGGACGCCGAGCGTGGCCATCGTGAAGGGCTTCACCAGCCAGTTCACCACCAGGGTGACGACAAGGCCCTTGGGCCGCGAGCCGATGCGGCGGATCGAGGTGAAGTCGACCGCCACCATCATCGGGAACACCATCGCCCAGATCAGGATCGCGATGGGCAGGTTCACCGAGGCGAGTTCCAGCGACGCGAGCGCCGCGAAGAGGCCCGGCACGAGGGTGCCGAGCAACGTGCCGCCCGCGATCGCAAGTGCGACCCAGAGCGTGAGCCAGCGTTCGAACACCCCGATCCCTCCGGCCGGCGGGGCGGTTTCCTGTGCCGTCATCCTGTCTCGTCCCCCGTCCGGCGCATGTGCCGGGTTGTCGTGGTGGCGGTGCGCATCGCCGTCATGGCCACGGCTCAGCAGGCCCGCGCGATGGTGTCGAGCACCGGGCGGCAGACCTCCGGATTGCCGCCGCAGCAATCCTCCAGCAGGAACCCGAGCAGGCCGTTCATCCGGTCCATGTCCGCGAAGTAGCGGATCGAACGTCCCTCGCGCCGGTTGCTGACGAGGCCCGCGTTCAGCAGGATCGACAGGTTGGCCGACAGCGTGTTCGGGCGGACGCCGAGCGCCTCGCAGATCGCGCCCGCCGTCATCCCTTCGCCCCCGGCCTTCACGAGAAGGCGGAAGGCGTCGAGCCGGGTGTCCTGCGACAGGGCGCTGAGCGCGGCAAGGGCCTGCGTCTTTTCCATGTTTCCAGAGTTCATGAAACATTGGCCGTGTCAAGCCGCACACCGCTCTGGACACAAATGTCTAGCACCCCGCCCCGGCCTGCGGATAGCGTCGGCGGAAAGGCTCGATTCGCGAGGGAGACCGCCCATGAATTCGCACTACCGCGTCGTCGTGATCGGGGGCGGCGTCGTCGGCGCCTCTGTCCTCTACCACCTCGCGAAGTTCGGATGGACCGACTGCTGCATCCTCGAACGCTCGATCCTCACATCGGGGTCGAGCTGGCACGCAGCGGGCGACGTGCATTCCCTGAACGCCGACCCGAACATCGCCGCGCTCCAGGTCTACACGATCAAGCTCCTGAAGGAGGTCGAGGCGGAATCCGGCCAGTCCATCGGCATGCACATGACCGGCGGCCTGACGATGGCCGGGTCCGAGGAACGGTGGGCCTGGCTGCAATCGAACTTCCGCATCATGCAGTCGATGGGACAGGAGGATTGCCGCCTCATCACGGTGGAGGAGGCCGTGTCGCTCAACCCGCTGATGTCGCCCGAGGGCCTGCGCGGCGGCATGTGGTCGGGCCATGACGGCTACGTCGACACCACGGGCGTCGTCCACGCCTATGCCGGGGCCGCGAAGAAGCGCGGCGCCTCGGTCCACGAACACGTCAAGGTCGAGGCGCTGGAACAGACCGCCGATGGCTGGCGCGTCATCACCGACAAGGGTGTCGTCACCTGCGAACACGTGGTCAACGCCGCCGGTCTCTGGGCCAAGCGCGTGGGCCGGATGGTCGGCGTAGAACACCCGGTTTCGCCGCTCAAGCACCATTACCTGATCTCGGACACGATCCCGGAAATCGCAGAACTGGACTTCGAACTGCCGACGACCGTGGACCTCGAAGGCTTCACCTATACCCGGCAGGACCAGAAGGGGATGCTTCTGGGTATCTACGAGATCGACCACGAACACTGGGAAATGGACGGCGCGCCCTGGGATTTCGGGATGGAGCTGTTCCAGGAACAGCCCGACCGGATCGAGCCGGAACTGATCGCGGGCTACAACCGCTACCCGGCGTTACAGGAGGTGGGCATCAAGACCTGGGTCAACGGCGCCTTCACATTCTCGCCCGACGGCAACCCGCTCGTCGGCCCGGTGCCCGGCAAGCGCGGCTACTGGTCGGCCTGCGCGGTGATGGCGGGCTTCCTTCAAGGCGGCGGCGTCGGCAAGTCGCTGGCCGAATGGATGGTTTACGGCGAGCCCGAGGCCGACATCTTCGGCATGGACGTGGCCCGCTACGGCGGCTTCGCAGAGAACCGGGAATACATCCGCCAGACCACCGGCCAGTTCTATTCCCGCCGCTTCGTAATGACCTACCCGAACGAACAGCTCTGGGCCGGGCGGCCGCTCAAGACCGCGCCGGCCTATCTCGCGCAGGAAGCATCGGGCGCGCGGTTCGGGCTGAATTGGGACCTGGAATCGCCGCTCTACTTCGCACCGGAGGGGTTCGAGGAAACCCCGACCCTGAAACGCTCCAACGCCTTCGACATCGTCGCCGCCGAATGCCGCGCGGTGCGCGAGGCGGTTGGGCTCTACGACATCACCGGATTCTCGCGCTACGAGGTCGCGGGCCCGAACGCCGAAGCCTGGCTCGACCGCATCCTCGCCTGCGCGATCCCGGGCCCCGGCCGCGCGCGCCTGGCCCCGATGCTGGCGGGGAACGGCCGGCTCAAGGGCGACCTGACCGTGTTCAACTGGGGTGACGGCCGGTTCTGGATCATGGGGTCCTACTACCTGCGCGCCTGGCACATGCGCTGGTTCGACGACCACCTGGAAGACGGCGTGACCGTGCGCGATCTCGGCGAGGAAATGGCCGGCTTCTCGCTCTCCGGCCCGAATTCCCGCAAGGTGATCGAGGCGCTGACGGTGGACCCCGTGGGCAAGTTGCCCTTCATGGGCTGCGGCGTCTTCGACATCGGGCTCCTGCGCGCGCATGTGGGCCGCATGTCGGTCACGGGCGAACTCGGCTACGAGATCAGTTGCCGGATGGGCGATCACGCGATCCTGCGCCGTCTCCTGATCGAGGCCGGGGCGGAGCACGGTCTCCGCGAATTCGGGGTCAACGCGCTCCTGAGCCTGCGGCTGGAAAAGAGCTTCGGCATCTGGAACGCGGAATTCACCCAGGCCTACACGCCGGGGATGACCGGGATGGACCGCTGGATCGCCTGGGACAAGGGCGACTTCATCGGCCGCGACGCGGCGGTGGCGGAGCGGGACGGCAACGGGCCGGACCAGGTGCAGGTGACGCTGGAGATCGACGCGAGCGATGCGGATGCCGGCGGCTACGAGCCGATCTGGCAGGACGGCGCGCGGGTCGGATACGTCACATCGGGCGGCTACGGGCACACGCTCGACCGGTCGCTGGCGATGGCGCTGGTCAAGCCCGAGGTCATGGCCCCCGGCACCGAGCTCTCGGTGCACGTGGTGGGCGAGGAACGCCCCGCCCGCGTCATCGCTGCCTCGCCATATGACCCGGAGGGAAAGGCGATGCGGGGGTGAGGCGCGGGCGTCGTGGTGCCCGCGCCCCGCGTGCTTCAGGTCAGCGCGGCCGGGCGGCGGTCCGGCACGAAGATCAGCGCCGCGGCCACGGCAACGACGGTGGCGATGGCGAACAGCGCCACCGGCTCGTCGAAGGACGGCTTCAGCACCATCAGCGCCACGATCGCAGCCATGCAAATCGCCTCGAACCGGCCGAAGCGCAGCAGGGTCATCGCGGCGTGTTCGGCCTTCGCGACCTCGCCCGCGGCCATCAGCGCGCCGATCTTCGCGCCACCGGGGTTCATGACGCCGAAGCCGATGGCGAGAACGACCCCGACGAGCGCCAGCGCCAGGGACGACCAGCCGTCAATGGGCCAGCCGCCGAGGATGAAGAGCGACAGGCCAGACACCAGCGTCAGGAGCGACGCGGGCATGAACCAGACGTTCCCCATCGGCTGCAGGAGCTTGCCGACCGACAGCGCGGCGCGGCGGCCCTCCCGGGCGACGAGGATCGCGGCAAGCGCCGCGAAGGCGGTTCCGCCGCCGACCCATGCGATGGCCGAAGCGACGTGGACGAATTTCAGAACGGACAAGAGATCCATGATTGATATACCTTGGGGCAACAGGATGGCGGCTTCTACGCCCGGCCCCGGATCCGCGAAAGTATGCCTTTTGCTACCTCTTCCGACGTTTCCGCGTTCGGCATGACCGGTCAGGACGCCCCGCCGGGGAACGTGAAGGTCACCCGCGCCGACTGGCTCCGCGCGGCACGGGACGCGCTGGTGCAGGACGGCGTCGCCGGGGTGAAGGTGCTGGTACTGGCCGACAGGCTTGGCGTCTCGCGGTCGAGCTTCTACTGGTACTTCCGGGACCGCGACGCGCTTCTCGACGCGCTGCTGGAGGAATGGTCCGAGGCCAACTCCGCCGGCCTGATCGAGATGGCGGGCCGCCCCGCCGCCACGGTCACGGAGGCGGTCTGCAACGTCTTCCGCTGCACCGTGGATCCCGAGCTTTTCAACATGGAAGCCGATTTCGCGGTCCGCGCCTGGGGCCGGTCGGAGCCCCGCGTCGCGGCCCGCGTGGCCGAAACCGACGCCCGCCGCCTCGCCGCGTTGACCGCGATGTTCGCCCGCCACGGCTACCCGGCGCAGGAGGCCGAAACGCGGGCGCTGGTGCTCTACTACATGCAGATCGGGTACGACCTCGCCGAGCGTGGCGAGTCGCTGGAGGCACGGATCGCGCGGGTGCCGGACTACCTCCACGTCTTCACCGGGCGCGCGCCGGGCGCGGAGGAAGTCGCGGGGTTCGCCGCCTACGCCCGTGCCCACGGGCGCTAGGCCCCGCGTCCTCGCGTCGGCTTGCGGCGGCGCGGGACGGCCAATAGTGTCGCCCCGGAACGGACGGGAGACGCCATGCGGCGGGTGACGATCTTCGGGGCGACGGGCTCCATCGGGCAGGCCACCATCGACCTGATCGCGCGGCGGCCCGGGGATTTCCGCGTGGTCGCTCTGACCGGGGGCCGGAACGTCGCGCAACTGGCCGAAGACGCCCGCGCGCTGAATGCCGAGATCGCCGTCACCGCCCATGACGACGCCCTGCCGGAACTGCGCGAACGACTGGCAGGCTCCAGGATCGAGACCGCGGCGGGCGAGGCCGCGCTGGTCGAGGCGGCGGCACGCCCGGCGGACTGGATCATGTCCGGCATCGTCGGCGCGGCTGGCCTCGTCCCCGGTCTCGCGGCCCTCAAACAGGGCACGACGCTGGCGCTGGCGAACAAGGAAAGCCTGGTCTGCGCCGGTGCGCTCGTGTTGGCCGAGGCGAAGGCCCACGGCGCGACGCTGCTGCCGGTCGACAGCGAGCATTCGGCGGTGTTCCAGGCGCTCGTCGGGGAGGACATGGGCGCCGTGGAGCGGGTGATCCTGACCGCGTCGGGCGGCGCGTTCCGCGACTGGCCACTGGAGAAACTCGCCCGCGCCACCCCGGCCGAGGCCGCGTCGCACCCGAACTGGGACATGGGGACGAGGATCACCATCGACAGCGCGAGCCTGTTCAACAAGGCGCTGGAACTCGTTGAGGCGCGGGAATTTTTCGACCTCGACCCCGGGCAGCTGGAAGTCGTTCTGCATCCGGAATCGCTGGTTCACGCGCTGGTTGGATTCAACGACGGCGCGCTGATGGCACATGTCGGCCCGCCGGACATGCGCCATGCCATCGGCTATGCGCTGAACTGGCCGGAACGCCGCGACCTGCCGGTGGACCGGCTCGACCTCGTGGCGGCCGGGGCGCTGACCTTCCGCGGGCCCGACGAGACCCGCCACCCCGCGCTGAGGCTCGCGCGCGAGGTGATGGAAGCCGGAGGCCTGTCCGGCGCGGTGTTCTGCGCGGCCAAGGACGCGGCGCTGGACGCGTTCATCGACGGGCGGATCGGCTTTCTCGACATGGCCCGCGTGGTCGAGGACGTGCTCGACCGCACCGCCGGACGCCTTCCGGGCGAGATGACGCAGGAAACGGTCGCGGACACGGCAGCGCTTGCCCGGCGCGAAGCCGACGCCATCGCCGGAACCATCGCGGCGGCCTAGGGGCCGCGAACCCGCGCGGGATCGTCAATTACCTATCGGACCCTTGCCCCTGAAGACCTAGTCGACAGGCACCACGTCGACACTGTGCGTTGTCTGGTGCGGCCCCATCGAGCGCAGCGAGCCCTTCACCGGCGCGACGTCGAAATAGTCCCGCCCGAATCCGACCATGACGTGATCCTGCCCCGCGCGGATGTCGTTCGTCGGGTCGATCTCGATCCAGCCCATCTCCGCGCCGCACCAGGCCCGGACCCAGGCATGCATCGCGTCCGCGCCTTCGAGCCGCGGCTGCCCCTCCGGCGGGTCGGTGCGGAGGAAGCCCGAGACGTAGCCTGCCGGGATGCCGAGCGACCGGAGCGCCGCGATCATGATGTGGCTCATGTCCTGGCATACCCCGCGCCGGGCCTCGAACGCGGTCAGCGGGTCGGTGGTGACGTCGGTGGCGGTGCTGTCGAAGGTGATCTCGCCGTGCACCGCGCTGTTAACGGCCTCCACCGTCGCAAGCGCCGATCCGGTCCCCGCCGCGGCGTCGGCGGCGAAGGCGGCGATGGCCTTGTGGAGGTGGATCCGCGGCGACTCGCCCAGGAAATGATGCGGAGAGGACGGGGCGATGGACCGGGTATGGGCGATCTCGGCGGCGAGTTCCCGCAGGTCCGAGGACAGGTCGAGCAGGTCGGACATCCCGCGACGCCGCACCCGCCCGTCGAAGCCGAAGCGGATCTCCTTCAGCATCGCGTCGTGGGCGACCTCGGAAGTGGCGTTGCCGAAGAAATCCACGCCGTCGCGGCGGTAGTCCGGGCGCGGCTCCACCGTGACCTCGCCCGCCACGATGTCCTGTGCCTCGGTGGCGCGCGGCAGCATCCGAAGGAGCGACCGGCTCGCGCCCGCGGGATGGGCGTAGCTGTAGCTGATCGAGAGGCGGATGTCGTAGAGCACGTCCGCTGTCATCCGGTCACCCCAGGTAGGCCGCGCTGAGCGCGTCGGAGATCCCGCCGATCTCGTCGGCGATCTCGAGCAGGCGGGCGTTGTCAACGTCCTCGGGCCGCGCGGTGGCGAGCGCCGTGCGCAGGCGGAGGATCGCGCGCGCGGCCTCCGAGATCTCACGCGGGCCGCGCGGGCCGGCGACCGCCGCTTCCTCCTCGGCGAGGATGTCGAGCTGGAACAGGATCGAGCGCGGGTTGCCTTCGTCCAGCACAAGAAGATCGACCACCGTGTCGCGGTTGGTCTCGACGGCGTAGCGGCGGCGGTGAGTCATCACGCTGTCGCCGGTCTCGACCGCGATCTCGAACCCGCCGGGCGGGAAACTGCCCTCGGCGAAGGCGGCGACGACCACGGCCATCTGCTGCGCCCGTTCCACGGCCCGGCCCATGACGAGGAACCGCCAGCCGGTGAAACGGTACATGTTGTCGTGGACGAGGCCGGTGAAACTGGCGAGATCGCCCAGGAACCGGCTCATCTGCCGGGCGGTGTCGTCGCCTTGCGCGATGCCCTCGCCCGCGGTCTCGGCCGCCTCGGCCAGCGCGTTCAGCACCATCCATCCGTCGAGCGAGAACCGGTCGCGGATCTTGGCCGCGCCGTCGCGGGCGCCCTCGAACAGCCGCACCAGTCCCGGCGGCACCGGCTGCGACACGTCGAGCCCGCGCCGGCCGAGGAAGGCGGCGAATTCCGACACCAGTTCGGTTTCGCGGAACCCGGCCTCCTCCAGCCGCAGGTGGTAGGCCCGCAGAAGCCGCACTGCCGTCTCGGCGCGTTCGACGTAGCGGCCGAGCCAGTAGAGGTTGTCGGCGGCCCGGGCCGGCAGCGCGCCCTGCTTGCGGCGCAGGAACGGGGTTTCCGGCCGCTGTGCGTGCGGCACCTTCTCGGCCGCTTCGCCGCCGACGATCCAGACATCCGCGACCGACCCGCCGGCCTGCATGGCAAGCGCGGTCGGATCCTCTGTGCGGCCGATCCGGGCGTAGCCGCCGGGCATGACCTGCCAGCCGTCCGCCGTCCGCGCGGCGAAGGCCCTGAGCACCATCGGCCGGGCGACGAGCTTGCCGCCGATCATCGCGGGGGTGGTCGACAGCGTGACCGCCTCCTGTCCGACGAGCGACGTGCCCTCGGCCTCCAGCCACGCCTCGATCGGGGACCGGGCCTCGTCGCGGAACCGTCCGCCGAGCGCCGTGGTCGCGTCGAGGTCGAACGGCAGCCGCGTCGACAGGGCCGGGCCGATCATCATCCGTTCGAGGTTCTCGAGCACGTAGGCGCGTTCGGCCGCCTGCCCGCACCACCAGGTCGCGATGTTGTTGAGCTTCAGGTCTTCGCCCAGGACGGCGCGGGCCATGCGCGGCAGGAACGCCAGCAGCGCGCGGGCCTCCAGCACGCCGGATCCGAGGCAGTTGACCATCGTCATCCCGCCGTTCCGCAGCGCCGAGACCAGCCCCGGAGTGCCGAGCGCGGAATCCTCGTCGAGCTCCAGCGGGTCCGCCGACCGGGAATCGAGCCGCCGCCACAGGACCGATATCGGCACCCGGCCCGACACGGTCTGCATGGTCAGTTCGCCGTCCACCACCCGCAGGTCGGCGGCCTCCAACAGGTTCAGGCCCATGTAACGCGCGATGTAGGCGTGCTCAAAATAGGTGTCGGTCATCTGGCCGGGGGTCAGGATCGCGATCCGCCCGCCGCCGTCGGACCGGACATCGTTCAGCGCCTCGCGGAAGCCGCGGAAGAAGCCCGCGATCCGCTCAACCCCCGCGTTGGGGTAGAGATCGTGGAACACCCGGCTCGTCGCCATGCGGTTTTCGAGGGCGAAGCCCGAGCCGGACGGCGCCTGCGTGCGGTCGCCGAGGACGAACCAGCTACCGTCCGGGGAGCGGCCGAGTTCGAAGGCGAGGAAGTGCAGGAAGTGGCCCGATTGCGGGCGGATACCGACGACCGGGCGGAGCCACTCGGGATTGCGCGCGATCAATTCCGCCGGAAGGTGGCCTTCCGAGATCAGCCGGCCGGGACCGTAGAGGTCGGCCATCACCCGTTCGAGCAGTTCGGCGCGCTGTTTCAGACCGTCCGCGAGGTCCGCCCATTCGTTGGCGGCGATCATCACCGGGACATGGCTCAGCGGCCAGTCGCGTTCGTTCGAGCCGCCGCCGGAATACTGCCGGTAGTAGACGCCCGCGTCGTGCAGGTAGGTGTCGCCACGCGCGAAGCGGTGTTCGAGGTCCTCCGCGGTCTCGCCGAGCAGCGTTTCGAGAAGCGGCCGCCAGACCGGCCGCAACTCGCCATCCGGCGCGAGCAACTCGTCGGCGACGCCCTCCGGCGGGGCGTAATCGGCAAGAAGCGCCGCGATGTCCGCCGCGATGGCGGCCGATGTGTCCGGCATGCGTCCGTCGTCCAGGGGTCGCCCGCTCGCCCCGCAGCCCCGTCAGATGCCCGGGGCGCGCCTGAGGTCGAGCGTCATCGGGAAGTCCGGGTGCGTGGTTTCGGGCGCGGGCCAGTATTCGCCCGGAGTATGGCCGAACTTCTCGAAGCGCGAAAGACGGCGGGCGTCGGCCTCGTTGGTGTTGACCGGGAAGGTGTCGTAGGACCGCCCGCCGGGATGCGCCACGTGGTAGGTGCAGCCGCCGATGGCGCGGCCCGACCAGGTGTCGAAGATGTCGAACACCAGGGGCGCGTTGATCGGCAGCACCGGGTGCAGCGCATCCGCCGGCTGCCACGCCTTGAACCGCACGCCGCCGACGAAGCTGCCGCCAGTGCCGGTGTCGGTCAGGGGCACCGGGCGGCGGTTGCAGGTCACGATGTAGCGGCCCGGGTCGCGGGTCGTCAGCTGCGCCTGCATCCGTTCGACCGAACTGTCGGTGTAGCGCACCGTCCCGCCGATCGCGCCGCGCTCGCCGAGGACGTGCCAGGGCTCGATCGCGGAGCGGATCTCCAGGTGGACGCCCTCGACCTCGATCTCGCCGGCGAAGGGGAAGCGGAACTCGCGCTGCGCCTCGTACCAGTCGGGGCGGAAGCCGTAGCCGTGATCGGACAGGTCGCGCAGGACATCGAGGAAGTCGGCCCAGACGAAGTGCGGCAGCATGAAGCGGTCGTGCAGGACCGTCCCCCACTTCACCGGCCGCCCCTTCAGCGGCGACTTCCAGAACCGGGCCAGGAGCGCGCGGATCAGCACCTGTTGCGCGAGGCTCATCTTCGCGTCAGGCGGCATCTCGAAGGCGCGGAACTCCACCAGCCCAAGCCGGCCGGTGGGTCCGTCCGGCGAGAACAGCTTGTCGATGCAGAGCTCGGTCCGGTGGGTGTTGCCGGTCACGTCGATCAGGATGTTCCTGAGCAGCCGGTCCACGAGCCACGGTTGCGGCTGCACGCCCTCGCCCGGATCCGGAATCTGGCTGAGCGCGATCTCCAGCTCGTAGAGCTGGTCGTGCCGCGCCTCGTCGATCCGGGGGGCCTGCGAGGTCGGGCCGATGAAGGTGCCCGAGAACAGGTAGCTGAGCGACGGGTGCCGCTGCCAGTGCAGGATCAGCGACCGGAGCAGGTCGGGGCGGCGCAGGAACGGGCTGTCGTTGGGGCTGGACCCGCCGACGACGACGTGGTTGCCGCCGCCGGTGCCGGTGTGCTTGCCGTCGATCATGAACTTGTCGGCGCCGAGCCGCGAATTGCACGCGTCCTCGTAGACGCCGAAGGTGATCTCCTTGCAGTCCTCCCAGTCGTTGGCCGGGTGGATGTTCACCTCGATCACGCCCGGATCCGGCGCCACCTTGATGACGTTGAGCCGCGGGTCGTGGGGCGGGGTGTAGCCCTCGATATGCACGGGCAGGTTGTGCTCGGCCGCGACCGCCTCGGCGGTGGCGACGAGTTCCAGGTAGTCCTCCAGCGTCTCCACCGGCGGCATGAAGATGCAGAGCTTGCCCTCGCGCGGCTCGATCGCGATGGCGGTGCGGACCGCGCCGGCCCCGGCCCCGTCGAGGATTTGCGGCATGAACGGCGCGGAGTTCCGTTCCCGCGGGTCGCCGCCCTCGCGCCGGGAATGGACGAGCTGCGCCTGCAACGGCGCGATGTCCTGGATCCCCTCCTCGCCCGCGATGCGGCTCAGTTCCTCTAGGATCAGGCGGCGGCGTTCGGCGACTTCCTCGTGGATGTCCGGCAGGTCGCCGCGTTCCACGGTCGGATCCTCGGGATAGGTGTAGGGATACCAGCTCTGCGGGATCCACGGCAGCGCGCCGAGCGGCAGGCGAAAGCCGACCGGGCTGTCGCCGGGGATCAGGAACAGGTGCCCCCGGCGCGGGCGCCACTTCTCAGACCGCCAGCGCGGGCGGATGTCCTTGGCCTGCCACCAGCGCTGGATCGGCAGGACGTAGCCCGCAGGCGTGGTCAGGCCGCGTTCGAACACCCGCTTGATCCGCGCGCGTTCCTCGGGGTCCTTTAGCTTCGGGTTGTCGGGCGTGACGTTCGGCGGCAGGTTGCCCTCCCGCAGGATCCACTCCGCCGGGTCCTCGAAGGCGGCCTGGGCGCAGTCGGGGTCGATTTCCAGACGGTCGGCAAAGGCCTTGAGGAAGGTGCCCGCCTCTTCCGGTCCCACCTCCGACGGCCCGGCCTCGCGCGCGAAGAGCGCGTCGTTCTTCCACACCGGCACCCCGTCCCGCCGCCAGTAGAGCGAGAAGGTCCAGCGCGGCAAGGTCTCGCCCGGATACCACTTGCCCTGCCCGTAATGCAGCAGCCCGCCGGGGGCGAAGCGCTCGCGCAGGCGGCGGATCAGGTCGTCGGCCATCGCGCGTTTCTGCGGGCCGACGGCGGCGGTGTTCCACTCCGCGCTCTCGAAGTCGTCGATCGACACGAAGGTCGGCTCGCCGCCCATTGTCAGGCGCATGTCGCCCGCCGTCATCTCCGCGTCGACCTGCTTGCCGAGCGCGTCGAGCGCATCCCAGGCCTCGTCCGAGAACGGCTTGGTGATGCGGGGATGTTCCGCGACCCGCTTCACCTGCATGTCGAAGTGGAACTCGGTCTGCGTGTCCGGCGGGGCCGAGAACCCGCCGACGATCGGCGCGGCATTGGAATAGTGCGGCGTCGCGGCCAGCGGGATGTGGCTTTCCCCGGTCAGGAGACCCGAGGTCGGGTCGAGACCGACCCACCCCGCGCCGGGCAGGAACACCTCGGTCCAGGCGTGCAGGTCGGTGAAATCGACCTCGGTGCCGGAGGGGCCGTCGAGCGCCTTAAGATCGGGCTTCAGCTGGATCAGGTAGCCCGACACGAACCGCGCGGCGAAGCCGAGGTGGCGCAGGAGCTGGACCAGCAGCCAGCTCGAATCCCGGCACGATCCCTTGCCGATCCGCAGCGTTTCCTCCGGCGTCTGCACGCCGGGTTCCAGCCGGATGACGTATCCGACCTCCTCCGACACCGCGCGGTTCAGCTCGACGAGGAAGTCGGTGGTGCGCTTGCGGTCGCGCGGCACGCGGTCGAGGAACTGCTTGAACAGCTTCCCCGCCCGCATCTTGCGGGTGTAGATCACGAGGTCCGGGCGGACCTCCTGCGGGTAGCGGAACGGCCACTCCTCCGCGATCTCCTCGACGAAGAAGTCGAACGGGTTGTAGACCGTCATGTCGGCGACGAGATCGACCTCGATCTTGAACTCGCGCACCGGCTCGGGAAAGACGAAGCGGGCCAGCCAGTTGCCGTACGGATCCTGCTGGTGGTTCACGAAGTGGTCGGTCGGCGAGACCTTCAGCGAATGGCTGATGACGCGGGTCCGCGAATGCGGCGCCGGCCGCAGCCGGATCACCTGCGGCGACAATACCACCGGCTTGTCGTAGACGTAGTGCGTGAGGTGGTGGATGCTTGCCGTGATCGCCATGTCGCCCTGTCCCTGCGCCGGTGTCCCTGCCCCGGTCTTTCTCACCTGACTAGATCAGGTCCGGGTTGTAAACTCCACCCGCAGCCCCGCCCGGGCGGCGCACCGGACCGGGCAAAGCGCGGGCATCGACACCGGAATCCTGCCTGAAAACCGGGCAGCGGCCGGATCCGCGCCCGCCCCGGACCGGCCCCGTTTGACCCCCTGGCCGCCCCCGCGCGAGCGTGAGGGTGCAGGGCATTTAGGGTTCCGCCCGAAGCGGGGGCTTCGGGGACAGGTCCGAGAAATGCCGCCTCCGGGGTCAATCCCCCGGCAGGTACACGGCGGGCCAAAATCCCGGGAGAGCACTGCGACACTCTGGTTCGGCCGCTCCCCGAAACGCTTCTTCGGTCGGACACAAGCAAACGACAGGAAGGAGCCTTACGATGACCAAGAGACTTCTCGCCGCGACCGCCGCGCTCGCGCTCATGGCCGGGGCCGCGAATGCCCAGGACCGCGACAGCTTCCGCGTCGCCTGGTCGATCTACGTCGGATGGATGCCCTGGGGCTACATCGAGGACAGCGGCATCATGGACCGCTGGGCCGAGCGCTACGGCATCGACGTCGAGATCGTGCAGATCAACGACTACATCGAATCGATCAACCTCTACACCGCGGGCGAGTTCGACGGGGTTTCGGCGACCAATATGGACACGCTTTCGATCCCGGCCGGGTCCGGCGTGACGTCGACCGCGCTGATCGTGGGCGACTATTCCAACGGCAACGACGCGGTGATCCTGAAGGGCGAAGGCACGCTCGAGGACCTGGCCGGTATGCCCGTGAACCTCGTGGAACTGTCCGTGTCGCACTACCTGCTCGTGCGCGGGCTCGATACCGTGGGGCTGACCGAGGCCGATCTCGGCGGGGTCATCAACACCTCCGACGCCGACATGATCGCGGCCTGGAGCACCGACGACGTGCAGTCGGTCGTGACCTGGAACCCGCTCGTCTCGACGATCATGGAAGACCCCGAGGCGACGCTTCTCTTCGACAGCTCCGACATCCCCGGCGAGATCATCGACCTGATGGTGGTCAACACCGAGGTGCTGGAATCCAACCCCGACTTCGGCCGCGCGCTGGTCGGCGCCTGGTACGAGGCGATGGCGCTGATGTCGTCCGACAGCCCCGAAGGCGTCGCCGCGCGCGAGGCGATGGCCGCGGCCTCCGGCACCGACCTCGCGGGTTACGACGCGCAGCTTGCCTCGACCGAGATGTTCTACGACCCCGCCGACGCCGTCGCCTTCGTCGAAAGCGAGGAGCTTCCGGCGACGATGGAAGCCGTGGCGCAGTTCCTGTTCGATCGCGGCATCCTCGGTGAAGGCGCGCCGTCGGCGGATTTCGTCGGCGTGCAGTATCCCGGCGGGACCGTGACCGGCGATCCGAACAACGTGCAGTTCTACTTCGACGGGGCATTCATGGCGATGGCGGCCGACGGCGCGCTCTGACCCCATGCGGCTCATCAACCGCCATCCCGGCAGGGCGCTTCGCCCGGTGCTGATCGCCCTGCCCTTCCTGCTGGTTTTCCTCGCCTATTCCGCCGGTTCCGCGGCGCGGCTGGCGGAAAACCCGCAGGACCGCATCCTGCCCTCGCCGTCGCAACTGGTGGACACGGCGGTGCGCCTGACGACCGAACCCGACCGGCGCACGGGCGAGGTCCTGTTCTGGAAGGACACCGCGGCGAGCCTGAAGCGGCTGGCGGCGGGCGTCGCCATCGCGGCGGCGATCGGGCTGTCCTTCGGGCTCGCCATCGGGCTCATCCCGCTGATGCGCGCTACCTTCGAGGGGTTCGTCGCGGTCCTGTCGATGATCCCGCCCCTCGCGGTGTTGCCGATCCTGTTCATAACGCTCGGTGTCGGCGAGGCCGCGAAGATCGCGCTGATCGCCATCGGCATCACGCCGTTCCTCGTCCGCGACCTGTCGGCCCGCACCCGCGCCCTGCCACGCGAGCAGATCGTGAAGGCGGAGACGCTCGGCGCCTCGTCCCTCGCCATCGCGCTGTCGGTCGCGCTGCCCCAGGTCATGCCGCGCCTGATCGAGGCATTGCGCCTGTCGCTCGGCCCGGCCTGGCTGTTCCTGATCGCGGCGGAGGCGGTGGCATCCGAATCCGGGCTCGGCTACCGCATCTTCCTCGTCCGCCGCTTCCTCGCGATGGACGTGATCCTGACCTACGTCGCGTGGATCACGCTCCTGGCCTTCCTGATCGACCTCGCACTCGCGCAGCTGTCGCGGCGGCTCTACCCATGGGCCGAAGCGGCATGAGCTACGTCACCGTAGAGGGCCTGTTCAAGGACTACGCCGGCCGCCCGATCCTCGAACGGGTCGAGCTGACCGCCGAGGAAGGCGAGTTCGTCTCCATCGTCGGGGCCTCGGGCTGCGGCAAGTCCACCTTCCTGCGGCTCCTGCTCGACCAGGAACGCCCCACGCGCGGCCAGATCATCGTCGATGGCGTGCCCCTGACCGGGGAGCCGAACCGGACCCGCGGCATCGTCTTCCAGCGCTATTCGGTGTTCCCGCACATGACCGTCCGCGACAACATCGTCGCGGCCGAGGGCCTGTCGAAACCGCTCGGCCGGCTCTTCGGCAACGCCCGCGCCGCCGCCCGCGACCGGGCGATGGCGACGCTGGACCGGATCGGCCTCGGGCATGTCGCGCTGCAATACCCCTCGGCCCTGTCGGGGGGGATGCAGCAGCGACTCGCCATCGCGCAGGCGCTGGCGGCGAAACCGCGCATCCTGCTTCTCGACGAGCCCTTCGGCGCGCTCGATCCCGGCACGCGGGAAAGGATGCACGTCTTCCTGCAAGACCTTCGCGCGGAAACGAAAATGACCGTGTTCATGGTCACCCACGACCTGCCCGAGGCGTTCAAGCTCGGCGACCGGGTGCTGGTCTTCGACAAGACCCGGTGGGATGACCACGACCCCGCCGCCTACGGCGCGACGATCACCTACGACTTCGATGCCCGCAACGGCGGCATCCCCTATCAACTGGCAATGGAGGAGAGCGATGGAGTTCTGGACCCCGAGGCGCAGCCGGTCGCATCACCCGGCTGACGCCCCCCGCGCGCAATCCCGCGCGCACCACCCGGACCTGTCGAAGCTGCGCGGCTGGAAGGCGATGCAGGCCGAGGCCGACATCCCCGAGGGCCGGTGGGACGAGGAACGCCGTTGGGCGCTGAGGATGGGCCTGACCGGCGCGGAGTCGATCGAGGACAAGTCGATCCCGACCTTCGCGCGGGGCGAACTGCCCCACTACGCGGGCATCAACACCTTCCTCAAGGCCCCCTACGCCGAGGACGTGCTGGAAGTCGCGAACTACGATGCCACGGTGCTCGGCATCCCCTTCGACGGCGGCACCACCTACCGTCCCGGCACCCGCTTCGGGCCGCAGGGCGTGCGCAAGATCTCCGCGCTCTACACGCCCTACAACTACGAGATGGGGATCGACCTGCGCGAGCAGATGACGCTCTGCGATGCGGGCGACGTGTTCACGATCCCGGCCAACATCGAGAAAAGCTTCGACCAGATCAGCCGCGCCGTCAGCCATGTCTTCTCGTCCGGCAGCTTCCCGGTGATGATCGGCGGCGACCATTCCATCGGGTTTCCCTGCGTGCGCGGCATTGCCGAATGCACGTCGAAGAAGATCGGCATCGTCCATTTCGACCGCCACGCCGACATCCAGGAAAAGGATCTCGACGAGCGGATGCACACGACGCCGTGGTTCCACTCGACCAACCTGCCGAACGTGCCCGCGAAGAACCTCGTCCAGGTCGGCATCGGCGGCTGGCAGGTCCCGCGCGAGGCGGTGAAGGTCGCCCGCGAACGCGAGACCAACATCATCACCATGTCCGACATGGAGCGCATGGGCATCGACCGCACCGCCGAGATGGCGCTGGAGATGGCCTGGGACGGGGTCGACATGGTCTACATGTCCTTTGACATCGACAGCATCGACTGCGGTTTCGTTCCCGGCACAGGCTGGCCCGAGCCCGGCGGGTTCCTGCCCCGCGAGGCGCTGGCGCTTGCGTCCAAGGTCGCGGCGGAGGGCTTGTGCGGCATGGAACTGGTCGAGGTCTCGCCACCCTACGACACCTCCGACATCACCGCGCTGATGGGAACGCGCGTGATCGTGGACGTGCTCGGCTCGATGGTCGCGGCGGGCAAGCTCGGCGCGCACAAGCCGCACATCGACAAGCCGGTCGAGATCCCGCACGGCGAATTCGAGGGCAAGAGGTGGTCCAATGCCACATGACCATCCGCACCACGGGCACGGGCACCACCATCACCACCCGCACGACCACAACCACCCGCACGCGGACCATCTGCACAGCCACATGGAGCCGGAGGCAGAGGCCGAGACGCTTCGCGTCCTGACCGAGCAGTTCATCGACGGCTTCGTGCAGGCGAAGGACAAGGCGGCGTACCTGAAGCTGGCCGGCGTGCCGCTGGAACGGCCCGGCAGAACCGGGGGCTCGTCGCTGAAACTGGTGGACGTGGAACTGAAGACCGACTGGCAGGTCGGCACCGCCTCGCCCGCCTTCGGCACGCGGGAGCTGAGCTACCTGCCCTTCCCCGGCTCGATGATCCGCGAACGGACCAACATGGCCTTCGTCTACGTCTCGCTCGACGAGAAGCTTTCCGTCGACCTGCGCGAATTTCTCTCCGACCCAGAAAGGACCTGACCCGATGTTGCGACTTGCACCCGCGCTCCTCGCCCTCTCCGCCGCCCCGGCCTTTGCCCATGACGGCCACGGGCCGCATCTCGCGCCGCATGGCGGCGAAGCGCTCCTGTTCGCAGGGCTGCTGGCGCTCGGCTGGCTCGCCGTGAGGCTCTGGCGCTAGGCCAGGGTCCCGATCATCCGTCGCGAAGCGCGCGCCGCGCGTTTCGGGCGGACCGGACCCGTTCCACCGCGGGAGTCGGCATCACCGCCGTCGGACGCACCACGTGCAGGAGCCAGACCACGATCGGGATCGCGACGACGCCGCCGATCGGCCCCCACATCCAGAGCCCGACGATCAGGGCGAGGAACACGAGGAACGGGTTGATCTTCATGTGATGGCCGACGAAGGCAGGCGTCACGAACTGGCCTTCCATCATGTTGAAGAAGGCGAACATGGCCGCCGGGACGAAGCTGAGCGCGCCGTTGAAGCTCGCCACGCCCGCGAACAGGAGGCCCGCCACAACGCAGGCGGGGCCGATGTAGAGAATGTAGTTCAGCAGCATGGCCGCCAGCCCCCAGAACATCGCGTTCGGCAGGCCGAGCGTCTTGAGCCCGATGGCGGTGCAGATCCCAAGCGTCGCGTTGATCGCGGTGATGGTCAGGAAGTAGCGCGACACCCGCGCCTCCGCGCTGATGAGCCGCCCGGCAAGGACGGGCCGCCGCCCGAGCGGGGTCAGGAGACGCGACAGCCCGGCATAGATGTCCCGGCGCGCGAGGGTGAAGAAGAACAGCCCGCCGACGAAGATCAGGAACTTGGCGACGATAGCGGGGGCGAGCCACAGCGCCTCCTCCACCGTGGGGATCGGGGATTCCTCGGCCGGGGACTCGGCATTGCCCGCCTCCTGCGCGATGGCGGCGTTGGCGGATACGGCCTCGTTCAGGTCGCTCGCCGCCTGTTCGATCCCGTGGGAAATGCGCCGAAACCAGCCGAGCGTGTTGTCGAATTCCCTGAGGACCTGCGGCGCCTGGTCGATCATCTGGCGGGCGAGTGGCTGCAGCGCGAAGATGATCGCCGCGACCAGCACGAGGATGGTCAGAAGCGTTGCCAGCGCGCCGACCACGGGCCGGAACCCGAGCCGGGTCCAGAACCGGGAAATCGGGGACAGGACGACCCCCGCCACCACCGCGAGCGTGAGGGGCGCGAGGATGTCCTCGGCCACGTAGAGCATCGCGAATACGAGAAAGACGGTCAGGAGCACGCTTGCGGTGCGCTGTGACGTGCTGACGACCATGTGCTCTACCCCTCTGATGCATGCAGATAACCGCGCATGTCGGATTTTGTTCCGCGGGACGGGAACACGGACAGGGGCTTGTCCGTTCTGTCGGTATCAAAGCCAAAGGAGGCAAGACGGATGAACTGGGACCAGGTTGAAGGCAAGTGGAGCCAGGTGAAGGGCAAGGCCCAGGAGAAGTGGGGCAAGCTCACCAATGACGACGTCGACGTGATCGCCGGCCGCCGCGAACATCTCGAAGGCAAGATCCAGGAAGCCTACGGGAAGTCGAAGGAAGAGGCGAAGCGCGAAGTCGACGACTTCATGAACACGCTCTGACGATCATTCCCGGGATGGGGCGGCGGGCAAGTACCTCGCGCCGCCGCACCGCCCGAAGACAGGCCGGGTTGTCCACGCAGGACAGCCCGGCCTTCTTCATTTCGACTTAGCCGATGGTTGCCAGCCTCCAGCCCCTACTGTGGCGGAATGGCCATATGTCGCGCAGTCTGATTACAACGACGCAACCTGTGGAACCTTCCGCCAGGGGCCGCGTTTCATCCTCACAGCACAGCGACCGAACCAGATCGGAAGGAGTCATCATCATGCTCGGTTGGGCCATTCTCTTCCTCGTCGTCGCCATCGTCGCCGGTATCTTCGGCTTCGGCGGCATCGCCAGCGCGTCGGCGGGCATCGCACAGATCCTGTTCTTCATCTTCATCGTCCTGTTCGTCGTGGCGCTCATCGCGCGCGCGGTTCGCGGTCGCCCGCCGGTCTGACCGGCCGGCACCGAATGCCACAGGGCAAAGAAGGGCCACGCCTCCGGGCGCGGCCCTTTTTCTTTGCCAAAACGCGCGATCGGGCGAGCGACGCGTTGACCTGTCCGCAAACGAGAAGACGCCGGGAGGGTTGAGAGAACCTCCCGGCGCCAAGCCATGAATAACGGCTGTCAAGCGACCCGGGATGGGGTGAGCAGGGCCGCTCGGGGATTTAACGCCGCATCCGCGAAGGGGTTCCGCGGGACGAACAGAAAAATTCAGTAATCTTTCTGCGGCTGCGGTTCGAAATCCTCGCGTTGGAATTCGACGCGCAGGGTGTAGCGCCCGCCGTCCTCGCCCACGGTGAGCTGCCCACCGAGCTGGTGCAGGAACGCACGGATGAGCTGCGAGCCGAGCCCGGTATCGCCGTCGGCCTGGCCTAAGTCGGAGACCGAGTTGGAAACCTCCAGCGTCACCTTGTCCGACTCGTCGCGGCTCAGCGACACGGCGATCTCGCGGCGGCCCGTTTCCGGATCCGGCGCGACGTATTTCAGCGCGTTGCCGAGCGCCTCGGAGAACAGGAGCGACAGGGGCATAGCCTGGTCGGGGTAGAGCACGACCGAGTCCAAGTCGCGGGTGATCGACACCTTTTCGGAGGCGTGCGTGGACGAGGCGAGCGTGTGCACCGCCAGTTCGTCAAGCAGCTTGCCGACGTTGATCCGGCCCTGGGCCTCGACGTCCTGGAGATTGCGGTGGATCGCGGCAAGGCCGAGCACCCGGTCCTGAAGGCGGCGCAGGATCGTCTGCGCCTCCTCGGTCTGGGCCCGTCGGATCTGCATGTTCATGATCGAGGAGATCATCTGCAGGTTGTTCTTGACCCGGTGATGAACCTCTTTCAGCAGCACCGACTTCTCGTGCAGCGAGTTTTCCAGTTCCGCCTCGTCGTGGATGATGGCGTCGGCCATGTCCTCGAAGCCCATGCTGAGCTGGCGCATCTCGGCCGAGCGGATCTCGCCGGCCGAGACCGCGCGCAGGCGGCGGTGGCGGGCGAACTCGTCCATCCGGCCGTGCAACTGCCGCATCGGCCGCATCACCAGCCGGTCGAGCGCGAACACCGCGACGGCGATGGAGATCGCCCACATCAGGAACGGGAACAGCGTCGTCGGTACCGCCGAGGTCTGGACCTCGCCCGCCTCCTCCGGCCAGATCGACATCGCCACGGCGGCCCGGTCGACGATCGGCGTGATGGCATAGACCAGCGTCTCGCCGTTCAACGCCGTCGCCTCGAAGCTCTGTGCCGGTAGCGTGGCAAGCTCCACCAGCGGCCGGTCGCGGGGCAGAAGCGGGCCGAGTTCGTCCAGCCCGCGCTCCGCCGTCAGCGGCGCGCCGTCGGGATTGAAGGTGATGACCTCGATCGGCACCAGGCTGCCGGTGACCTGTTCGTTGATCCGAAGCCGGGAATGCGGGATCGAGATGATCACGTTCCCGATCCACTCGGTCTCGGCAAAGATCGGCTCCGACACGATCAGGACCGAGGTGCGGCTGACCTCTCCGTTCGGGTTGGCCCAGATCATGGTGGAATGGTCGCGGTTCATCTCCGCGACGAAGTTCCGGTCGTGCAGGTCGAGATCGCGGCCGGCGGAGGAACAGGTCACCATCCCATCCGGCGGTATGAACCCCGCGAAGCTCGCCTGCGACTGGCTGTCGACGTAGATCCGCATCAACTCCGAACAGGTCTCGGAGGTTTCCGACGCGCCGCTGACCAGCATCGAACCGAGCGCTTCCGCCGCGCCGGAGGCTCGCTGGATCGCGGTCTCCTCGCGCAGCGCGGCCTGCCGGGTCAGCGCAACGAGCGTGTCGTTACGCTGTTCCTCGAATGCGCGGGCATTACGGGCGGTCTGGTAGACGGCGATCAGGCCAACGGGAATGACCGCGATCGCGAGGAGCGCGGCCACCTGTACCCCGAGTTTGCGGTGCCACCCCCTGTCCGGCAATACGAGGCCCCCGCGTCAGCGGCTTGCTGCGGCGGAGGTGATGACGCCGAGAGTGGCGGCATCGGTCAGCTCGAACGCCTTGTCGTTGCTGATCTCCAGCCGCTCGGCCAGCATCGCGCGGGCCCGGCTCGTCCGGCTCTTGATGGTACCGACCGCGACATCGCAGGCACGCGCCGCGTCCTCGTAGCTTTCGCCGAGCACGCCGACGAGGATCAGTGCCTCGCGCTGGTCGTCGGGCAGCTTGTTGAACTCCTCCAGGAAGTCCTGCATCTGCAGCCGCCCGTCATGGGCCGGCTTCTCGGACAATTGTCCGGCGAAGATGCCTTCCGGGTCGGAAACCTCGCGGCGGCGCTTGCGGTACTGCGAGTAGTAGGTGTTCCGCAGGATGGTGTAGAGCCAGGCCCGCATGTTCGACCCGGGCTCGAACTTCTCGATGTTGGTCCAGGCCTTCACCACGGAATCCTGCACCATGTCGTCGGCATCGGCGCCGTTGCGCGTAAGTGCGAGCGCGAAGGCACGCAGCGCGGGGATGTGCGTGACGATCTCCTCGCGCGGATCGGCCGCCCCGACGGGGCCGGAAGCGTCGCTCATTTGCGGGTGTCCTCCTCGTCGTCGGCGTCCTTCCCGTCACGCAACGCCGCAAGCAGCGAACGGAACCGGTCCGGGAGGTCCTCGTCGAGGGTTGGTTGGAAAGCACGTCGCAGGCTCTCGTCGACCTGCGCTCCGCGCTTGTTCTGCTCACTCGTCCGGTTCATCTGGGCCCTTGATCGATACGTTTCGTCTGTTACGTCGAGTGTCATGTGACTTTGCATGGAACCGAACGCGCGGGAAAGCGTTAAGGTTCCGAAAAAAATGTACGACAACGGAGATGGTACATGGCCGATCAAGGCTTCGAAGCGGGTTTCGCCGACGACGTGGCAGCCGAACTGCCCTATCTGCGCCGCTACGCAAGGGCCCTGACGGGCGCGCAATCGACCGGCGACGCCTATGCCGCCGCTGTGCTCGAGGCGATCCTCGCAGACCAAACGCCGGTCAAGCAGGCAAGTTCCATCAAGGCCGGGCTGTTCACGGTGTTCCACAAGATCTGGGAAAGCTCCGGCGCCCCGTCAGCCGACGGCGCCGAGGGGCTTGAGGCCCGCGCCCAGGCCCGGCTCGCGGAGTTGACGCCGAACAGCCGCGAGGCGCTTCTGCTCAACACGATCGAGGAATTCGACGTGGCCACCATCGCCGAGATCATGAGCGTGGACGAGGAAGAGGCGCGCGCCCTTCTCGACAGTGCGCGGTCTGAGATGGCCGATGCGATCTCGGGCAAGGTGATGATCATCGAGGACGAGGCGATCATCGCGCTCGACCTCCAGGCGCTGGTGTCCGAGATCGGCCACCGCATCACCGGCGTCGCCCGGACCCATGCCGGGGCCGTCGACCTCGCCGGGCGCGAACGGCCCGACCTGATCCTCGCCGACATCCAGCTTGCCGACAATTCCTCGGGCGTCGAGGCGGTCAACGAGATCCTCGCCACCTTCGGCGAGATCCCGGTCATCTTCATCACCGCCTTCCCCGAGCGGCTCCTGACCGGCGAGCGGCCGGAACCGGCGTTCCTGATCTCCAAGCCTTACCGGGAAGAACAGGTGCGCTCCGCCGTCGGCCAGGCGATGTTTTTCGCATCGACCGAGAGCCTGTCGGCCTGAACCGAAGCAACCCGATGCAGAAGGCCCCGCGAACGACCGCGGGGCCTTTTTCGTGAACGGGTCGCGGCTCAGGCCGCGAGGATCGCGTCGCGTATCATCCCGGCCGAAAACGGCAGGGTGACGATCCGCACGCCCGCGTGCCGTTCCGACACGTCCTCCGCCGCCGCAGACAGGATCACGATCCGCGTGTCCCGTTCGGCAAGCGCGTTCAGCACCCCTGTCGCCTCCAGCTGCGCGAAGCTGCCGTGAAGAATCGCGATATCGATCGGCTCGTTCAGCGCCTCCAGCCAGTTGGCGAGCGTGCTGCTGCCGGCGATCCTGACCTTCGCTGTCGGATCGACCTCTTCCACCGTCTGCCGAAGGTCCTCGGCGACGATGGGATCGGTCTCGATGATGAGAAATGTCCGGGACACCTGAAACCCGCTCCCTGTGATCCCAAAACGTGAAAATGGAACCTCGGGCGGACCGTCGCATTTAATTATGACATAGCGACCGGTGATCCGATGAAGACACGTTGCCAGTTCTGCCCCTTGCGGCAAAAGGAACTTTTCGTCCCGATGACACCCGAGGAGGTGGCGGCGACGCAGAAATTCAAGGTCGGGGAAATGTCGATTGCCGCACGGACGCCGATCCTGATGGAGGGCGCAAACAGCGCGCAGCTGTTCACCGTGCTGTCTGGGATGGGGCTGCGATACAAGCTGCTCGCGGACGGGTCGCGCCAGATCGTCAACTTCGTATTGCCCGGCGATTTCATAGGTTTGCAAGCCAGCGTGATGGGCGAAATGGCCCATACCGTCGAGGCGTCGACCGACATGCGGCTGTGCGTCTTCGACCGGACGGAATTCTGGACCTTCTTCCGCGCCCATCCCGAACGCGCCTACGACCTGACCTGGCTTGCGGCGGTCGAGGAACGGTTCCTGGGCGAGGCGCTGACCGCGCTCGGCCAGCGGCCCGCCCTGCCCCGGATCGTCTGGGCGCTGCTGACGATCTGGGAACGGGCGCGGCTCGTTGACCTCACGGAAGGTCCGTCGATGCCGTTCCCCTGGCGGCAGCAGGACCTCGCTGATGCGCTCGGCCTGTCGCTCGTTCACACCAACAAGACCCTCGCCCGGTTGCGGCAGTCGCAGCTTCTGACGCTGTCGCCGGGCAAGCTTACGGTCCACGACCCCGAGGCGCTGCGGCGCACGGCGGGGATCGAAGAAGTGGAGGTTCCGCAGCGCCCGATCCTCTGAACACGCCCTCGTCCGACAGGTCGACGCCGCCGCCGCCCGGTGCCTGTATCCGGGTGGCGACGGCGGAGCCCGTATCGCCGCGACGGGATCAGCGGCGGTCGGACAGGCTCTGGGCAAGGCGCATCAGGCGCACCGCCTCGGTCCGGTAGCCGAACTCGTCGGCGCCGCGATTGGCCACGGCCAGCGCGATGGCCTCGTCGTAGCCCCAGGATCCGAGCGCGTCGTTCCCGCGAAGTAGCTGGCCGAAGCCCGCGATGGCGGCGGCGAAATTCGCGTCCTCGTCCAGGGTGCCGGTGGCGGTGATCGGGAACTCCATCAACCGGCTGTCATCCTCGCCCGGCTCCTTCCAGCGCAGGCGGAGGAAGCCCAGCTCGTCCGCGCGGTCCGTCGCGGCCTGCGGCGCCGCCGCGGCCTCGCCGTAGCGCAGGGGGTCGGTCCGGACGGCGGGCGAGCCCACGGGCGTCACCTCGTAGAGCGCGGTCACCGAGTGCCCGGCGCCAAGCTCGCCCGCGTCGACCGCATCGTTGTTGAAGTCCTCGCGTTCCAGCGCGCGGGTCTCGTAGCCGATCAGCCGGTATTCCGCGATCACGGCGGGGTTGAACTCCACCTGCACCTTCACGTCGTCGGCGATCGGGTAGAGCGCGCCGGACAACTGGTCGACGAGTACCCTCTGCGCCTCGTTCAGCGTGTCGATATAGGCCGCCGTCCCGTTCCCGTTCTGCGCCAGCGCCTGCATCGTGTCGTCCTGCAGGTTGCCGCGTCCGAAGCCGAGGACCGACAGGTAGGTGCCGTCCTCGCTCGCCTCGGCGATGTAGTCGGTCAGGGCGTCGGGGTCCGAGATGCCGACGTTGAAATCGCCGTCCGTGGCCAGGATCACGCGGGAGATCTCGCCCTCGCCGCGCATCTCGTCCGCGAGCCGGTAGGCCTGCTCCAACCCGCCGACGCCGTTGGTGGACCCGCCCGCGACCAGCCGGTCGAGCGCGTCGGAAATCGCCCGCGTGTCGCCCGCGGCCGTCGGTTCCAGCGCGACGCCCGCCGTGCCGGCATAGGTCACGATGGCGACCTCGTCCGCCGGATCGAGCCGGGATAGCATCAGTTGGAAGCTCTGCACCAGCAGCGGCAGCTTTTCGGGCGAATTCATCGACCCGGAGGTGTCGATCAGGAACACGAGGTTCAGCGGCGGCCGGTCCGCGATGGCCGGCATCTCGCCCTGCAACCCGATGCGGATGAGCTGCGTGTCGGGGTTCCACGGCGTCTCGAACACGCTGACCGTGGGCCGGAACGGGCTTTCGTCCCCGGCCTCGGGCGCGTCGTAGGCATAGGGGAAGTAGTTCACCATCTCCTCGATCCGCACCGCGTCGCGCGGCGGAAGCTGGCCCCGGTTGATCGCAGAGCGGATGTAGGACCAGGACGCGGTGTCCACGTCGATGGAGAAGGTCGAGACCGGCTCCTCGCTCACGACCCGCAGCGGGTTGTCGGAGGCGGTCGCGAATTCTTCGCGTTCCGGCGGGGTCGCGATCACGCCGACCCCGTCGCTGCCGCCCACGACGGCGGTATTGGCAAGCCCCCCCGCGATACGACCTTCCGAAAGCGTTCGCGGCGCGACCACGCCGAGGTTCGCGGCATCCTCCCCGGACCGGAAGCCCGGAGCGGACGGGGACGGTGCCGCAAGAAGGCTGTCGGTCGAAAGCTGAACCTCGCCCTGTGCCTCGGCAGCACCAAGCGCCTCGTCCACCTGCGCGGCGACCTCGGCATCGAGGCTCCGCGTCGCCGGTGCGGCCTGCTCGGCGGGTGCCGGTTCGGGCGCGGCCTGCACCGCCTGGGCGGGTGCGCTGTCCGCGGGCCGCCTTGCGGGCTGGCCGTCGGCGTCCACGGCCGTCGCGTCGTCCAGCGCGAGGTCGCCGCGCGGCGCTTCGGGCGCGACTTCCTCCGCTACCGTCTGCGCCGCGTCGGGTTGCACGACGGGTGCCTCGGTGGCCTGTGGCCGTGGCGCGGTATCCGGGCGGCGCATCAGGTCCTGCCCCATCGGGCTGAAGGCGATGAAGCCGACCGCGACGAGCGCGGTGGTGGCGGTCAGCCCGTAGGCAAGGCGATTGGTTAGCATGTTAAAAATTCCTTTGAGCAATCCCCGCCTCTCGGGCAGGTCGGAGTTCTGACGCGCCGCGTCGCGCGATCCTTGGAGGTCCTCGAAATTCTTCATCGCCAGCGCGAGGGTCTCGGCCTTCTTCGCCGCGTCGGGCGCAGGCGTTTCCGCCGCCATCGCGCGGCGCAGGGCGTCCAGTTCGGGATCGGGCATCACGTTCCCTCCTCGATCATCATCGCGCGCAGGCGCTTTTTCGCCTCGGCCACGCGCCAGCTCACGGTGCCTTCGGAGACACCCAGGATCTCGCCGACCTCGGCATGGGTCAGCTCGTCGAGCACCAGCGCAAGCGTGTCGCGCAGGGTCTCGGACAATTCGGCCATCGCGGCATGGAGCCAGTCGGACTGCGCCCGCGCCTCCTCCGCCTCGGCCCGCGCATGGACCTCGCGCTCGCCCCACCCGGTCGCGGCCTTGACGTGGCGCGCGGCGCGGCGGCGGCGGTCGATCGCGGCGTTGACGGCGACGCGGTAAAGCCAGGTCGACACCTTCGCCTGCCCTCGGAACGACGCGAGTTTCGCGGGCAGCGCGGCGCAGATGTCCTGGGTCAGGTCCTCGGCCTCCGCCCGGCTGCCGGTCAGGCGGAAGGCGAGCGCGAACAGGCGGTCGTAGCGGCGCGCGAGCAGCGCCTCGAACGCCCCCGCGTCGCCGCCCGCCGCGGCATGTGCCAAGTCCTCGTCGCTTACCGTCATGCGCATTTCGTATACCAAGACGCGCGGGCGTGGCCGATCCTTGGAATCTTTTTTCGGCCCGCCGCGTTTCCCGGCAAAATGCCGCTGTTTCGGGCGCTTGCGACCCGCCGCGCCGCGGGCGGCGTTCCGCCGTTATGGACAGTGGCGGGCCCCCGTGCCTAGGCTCGCGCCACCGGGGCCGGGACAGGCCCCGAGTCCGGCCCGCTTGCGCCGGACGCTTCCGACAGAGGGGACCACCATGTACCGCCACCTGCTTGCACTCGCGGCCTCCGCCGCCATCGCCCCCGGCCTCGCCTCGGCGCAGGGCACCGAGGTCGTCATCGGTTTTTCCGGCTGGACCGGCTTCGCGCCACTGACGCTCGCCTCCGAGGCCGGCATCTTCGCCGAGCACGGACTCGACGTCACGCTGGAGAAGATCCCGCAGGCCAGCCGCCATCTCGCGCTCGCCTCGGGCGACATCCAGTGCGCCGCGACGACGCTGGAGACCTTCATCACCTGGAACGCGAACGGCGTGCCGGTGACGCAGATCTTCATGCTCGACCGGTCCCACGGCGCCGACGGCCTCGTGACCCGAAACGACATCGCCTCGGTCTCCGACCTGGCAGGCCGCACCGTCGCGGCCTCGGCCCCCGGCACGGCGCCCTACTTCCTGCTCGGCTGGATCCTCGCGCAGAACGGCATGACGCTCGACGACGTGACCGTGGTGAACCTCGAACCCGGCCCCGCGGCGCAGGCCTTCGTGGCGGGCCAGAACGACGCCGCCGTGACCTACGAGCCCTACCTGTCGACCGTGCGCGAGGCCCCCGACGCGGGCCAGATCCTCGCCACCACGATCGACTACCCGGCCATCATCGACACCTTCGGCTGCACGCCGGAATTCCTGGCCGAGAATCCCGAGGCCGCGACCGCGCTCGCCGACAGCTACTACGCGGCGCTGGAGATGATCGCGGAGGACGAGGCCGGGTCGTTCGAGATCATGGGCGCCGATGTGAACCAGACCGCGGAACAGTTCGCGGGCTCGGCCCAGTACCTCGAATGGCAGGACCGCGCCGCGGCGCAGACCTTCTTCGCCGAGGAATACGAGGGCTTCGCGACCCAGGCCGCGGAGATCCTGCTGTCGATGGGCGTGATCCGCGAGACGCCGGACGTGACCGCGCTGGTCGATCCGAGCTTCATCGCCGACTGAGACAGTCCGGGGCGGGCCGTCGGTGCCCGCCCCGCATCATCCCATGCGCCCCCTCACGCCCATTTCGCCGCGGCTCCGCATCGCGCTCGGCCTCGGCTTCTTCGTCCTCTTCTTCGCCGCCTGGGCCGCCGTGACTCTCGGCGGCCTCGTCTCGCGCACCTTCCTCGCCGACCCGATCACGATGCTGCAGGACGGCTGGTACCTCCTGTCCGAACGCGGCTTCGCCGAGGACATCGGCATCACCGTATGGCGCGTGGTCGGCGGCTTCGTCATGGCCGCGGTCATCGGCGTGCCGCTCGGCATCGCGATGGGCGCCTACAAGCCGATCGAGGCGCTGCTGGAGCCCTTCGTCAGCTTCGCGCGCTACCTGCCCGCCTCGGCCTTCATCCCGCTCCTGATCCTCTGGGCCGGGATCGGGGAGATGCAGAAACTCCTGGTGATCTTCATCGGCTCGGTGTTCCAGATCATCCTGATGGTCTCCGTGATCGTCTCGGCCACCCGCAAGGACCTGGTGGAAGCCGCCTACACGCTCGGCGCGGGGCACACGGGCGTGCTGCGCCGTGTGATCCTGCCCGCCGCCGCGCCCGAGATCGCGGAGACGCTGCGGCTGGTGCTCGGATGGGCCTGGACCTACGTCATCGTGGCGGAGCTGATCGGGGCCTCGGCGGGGATCGGCTACATGATCATCGCCTCGCAAGCCCTTCTGGCAACAGGACAAATGATCTTCGGAATCCTCGTGATCGGGATCATCGGCCTGATCTCCGACACCGCCTTCCGGCTCGCCAACCGCAGCCTCTTTGCCTGGCGGTTCGCATGAGCCTGCTGGAGATCACGGGCGTTACCCGCACCTTTCCCGGCGTCCGCGGCGGTCCGCCGGTGCGCGCGCTGGAACCTACCGACCTGTCGCTGGAGGAAAACGACTTCGTCACGATCCTGGGGCCGTCGGGCTGCGGCAAGTCCACGCTTCTGCGGATCGTCGGCGGGCTCGACCGTCCCACGGCCGGGACTGTCACGCTCGATGGCAGGCCAGTGACCGGGCCGGGCCGCGACCGGGGCATGGTGTTCCAGTCCTACACGCTGTTTCCCTGGCTGACGGTCGCCGAGAATATCGCGTTCGGGCCGAAGCAGCGCGGGATGCCCGCCGCCGAGATCCGCGAGATCGTCGCAGACTACATCGACGCCGTGGGGCTCAGGGGGTTCGAGAACTACTGGCCCGCGCACCTGTCGGGCGGAATGCAGCAGCGCTGCGCCATCGCCCGGGCGCTTGCCAACGACCCGCGCGTGCTGCTGCTGGACGAGCCTTTCGGCGCGCTCGACAACCAGACGCGGATGCTGATGCAGGAGTTGCTGCTGTCGGTGTGGGAAACGCACAGGAAGACGGTGATCTTCGTGACCCACGACATCGAGGAAGCAGTGTTCATGGCCTCCCGCGTGGTGACGATGACGGCACGGCCCGGGCGGATCAAGTCGATCACGCCGGTGCCGTTCGGGCATCCGAGGGACTACACGCTGAAGTCGACGCCGGAGTTTTCCGAGATACGGCTGAAGCTGACGGAGGAAATCCGGTCGGAGGCGATCGCCGCGGCGAAGGGGTAGCGCGGAGCCGTGGATCGACGGGCCGCGGTGCGGCGATCCACGCTACGTGCTATGGAGATTTATCGATCAACGTCAGGAATAGCCCCGAGCTTGAACCCGGCGTCACCAAATCGCCGTGCCGGGGGGCGGCCCGGCGATGCGCGGCGGCCTTCGGCCTTGACTCCGCGCCGGGACAAAGCCGCACCGCCGCCCGACGACGCGCGGCTCCGCGCCTACAAGTTCGGCAACCACAATATCAGCGCTGGCACCGCGATCAGAAGCGCAACGTGGAACACGTCCGCCAGGACGAACGGCGCCGTGCCCTGGAAGATCCGGCCGAGCGGGATATCCCGGGCCACCCCCGATAGGACGTAGACGTTCATCCCCACGGGCGGCGTGATCAGCGCGATCTCGGTCATCCGGACCACCAGCACCCCGAAGAACACCGCGTCGTAGCCGAGGTCCGTCACCAGCGGGAAGAACAGCGGCACGGTCAGCGTCATCATCGCCGAGGCATCGAGGATCATGCCGAGGAAGAAGTAGACCAGCAGGATCAGGAGCAGGACCACCAGCGGCGACACCTCCACCGCGCCGACCCATCCGACCACGTTCAGCGGGATCGTGGTGACGGTGACGAAGGCGTTGAACATGAGCGCGCCGTAGAGAATGCCGAAGATCATGCCGGTGGTCTTGAGCGTCTCCAGCGCGGCGGTGCGGATCTCCGCGAGCTTCAGGCGGCCGCGTACCAGCGACAGGACGGCGGCCCCGAAGGCGCCGATTGCCCCGGCCTCGGTCGGGGTGAACCAGCCCCAGATGATCCCGCCCATGACGAGCACGAACAGCAGGATCACGTCGACCGTCCGCTTAGCCCCGTCCCACCTGCCGGCGAGATCGAAGACCGGGCCGGCGGGACCCGCGGCGGGGTTGAGACGGCAGCGGATGCCGATCACGACCATGTAGAACAGCGCCAGCAGGATGCCGGGAATGATGCCGGCGGCGAACATCGCGCCGATCGAGGTCTCGGTCAGGATGCCGTAGATGATGAACATGCCCGATGGCGGGATCAGCGATCCGATGGTGCCCCCCGCGGCGACCGATCCGGCCGCGAGGCTGTCGGAATAGCCATGCTTGCGCATCTCGGGCAGCGCGACGAGCCCCATCGTGGCCGTGGTGGCCAGCGACGAGGCGTTGACCGCGGCGAAACCCGCCGAGGCCCCGATGGTCGCCATCGCCAGCCCGCCGCGGAAATGCCCGATCATCCGCGCGGCGAAATCGTAGAGGTCGCGGCCGATCCCGCTCGCGAACAGGATCTGCGCCATGAACAGGAACAGCGGCACGGTGCCGATGGCGTAGTTCGTCGACAGGTCGAAGGCGACGACGCCGAGCTTGATGACGGCGGCGTGGAAACTGATGAGCACCGCGAAGCCGACGAACCCGACCAGACCCATCGCGAAGCCGATCGGCATCCCGAGCGCGACCAGCCCGAACAGGATTGCGATGCCGATCGCGCCTGTCTCGACCGGGCTCATTCCGCGGCCTCCCCGCGGCCGAGCGCGGTTTCCAGCGCGCGGTAGAGCAGGACGGCGATCAGCAGCACGATGGCCGCGATCATCATCCAGCGGAACGGCGCAACGGGAATGTCGAGGATCGGGGTGGATTCCCCCTGGGCCGACCGCCGCAGGACTTCCTCGATGGCGGAGTTCGCCACCATCCCCCAGAACCCCGCGCCGAGCGCCAGCATGACCCCGAGCAGCGGGTCGCGCACACGGCGCGGCAGCCGGTCCGTCAGCAGCTCGACCCGCGTATGGGCGCCGGACCACGCGGTATAGGCCAGCGCGAAGGTGACGGCGGGGATGATGAGGAGTTCCGCCAGGACATAGGTGCCCGGAAAGGCGATGCCGAGAAAGCGGAACGTCACCGTCACCACCGTCAGGCACACCAGCGCCGCGATGGCGAGCGTGCCGATGACGGCGGCGAGACCGACGAGCCGGCCGAGGATGGTGCCGATCAGGTGCATGAAGTTTCCTGCCCGATGGACCGGGGCGGATCGCTTCGCCCCGGCGGGTTAGCCGCCCTTTACTGGACGTAGGCCTCGCGGATCGCGTCGAGCACCGCCGTACCCGGCTTGCCCATCGCGTCGAGTTCCGCCGCGACCTCGCGCAGCGCCGGTTCGAAGGTCGCGGAGTATTCCGCCACCACCTCGTCGGACACGGTGTTGAACGCCACGCCCTGTTCCTCGCCGTAGGCGCGGCCCGCGTCCTCGGCCTCCTGCGCGATTTCCAGCGTGCGCAGGCTCAGCCACTCGATGTTGTCGTCGAAGACCTGCTGGATGTCCTCCGGCAGGCTGTCCCAGGCCGCCTGGTTGATCCCGCGCGACGGGTAGGCCCCGCGGCTGTGCGGCAGTTCGGAGTAGTAGCTGACCACCTCGGCGAAGGACAGCGAGCGCAGCGCCTCGTAGGGCGCGATCACCCCGTCGACCACGCCGCGTTCCAGCGCCGGGTAGGTCTCGGTCATCGGCATCGTCACGCCCTCGGCGCCGAAGGCCGCGAGCGGGCCGATGAAGTCCACGGCGGAGCGGATGCGCAGGCCCTGCAGGTCGTCGAGCGTTTCCACCGGCCCCTCGCGCAGCAACAGGTGCATCGGCGTGCCGACGTTGTAGCCGAGGACGTGGACGCCGCCCAGTTCCTCGTTGAACTCCGGGAATTCGTTCACCAGGTCCATGTAGACCGACAGCACGCGTTCGGGGTCGGTGTAGCCGTAGAACATGCCCGGCGTCAGCCGGTTCATGTCGTAGCCCGACCGCGCGTAGATCGGCGCGATATAGGCCATGTCGGCCACGCCCGCGGCCAGTTCGTCCACGCCCTCGCGGCTGGTGACGAGCGATCCGCCCCAGTAGGGCGTGATCGACACCCGCCCGCCGGTCTGCTCTTCGATCCGGGCGATCCACTCGGCATCCGCGGCGCCGTAGGGATGGCTTTCGGTGTATGGCGAGGCGTAGGTCAGTTCGAATTCCTGCGCCGCCAGCGGTCCGGCGAGGATCGCGAGGCCCAGGGTCAGTGTCAGTGTCTTCACGGTTCTTTCCTCCCTTGTTTTGGTCGTCGTCTCAGCCGCCCCCCGCGGCCAGGATCCTGTCGTTGTCGTGGCCCGGCACCACCGCGGCCCGGATCGGGCGCGGCGGCCCGATGCGGACGGGCGGGCCGATCTGTGTCAGCGTGCCGCCACCCGGCGACGCGACCTCGACCACCATCCCGCGCGCGGCGAAACCGGGGTCGGCGATGGCCTCCGCGACATCGTTGACCGGCGCGAACTGGGTTCCGGCCCGGCCGAGAAGCTCGAGCCAGTGGGCGCGCGGTTGCCCGGCGAAGATCGCGGCGAGGGTTTCGCGGATCTCGGGCCAGCGCGCCCGGTCGAGCTGGAGCGGCGCGAAGTCCGGCCGTCCTATGACCTCGCAGAAGGTCGCCCAGTAGCGCGGCTCCATGTCGGTCGTGACGAGCCACTTCCCGTCCGCGCAGCGCCAGAGGCCCAGATCGGCGCGGCGCGTCCCGCGCGGCGGCGCGTCGGCGGGATTTTCGTAACGCGACAGGATGTTGGCGACCAACGTCAGGCTGCAATCGGCCATCGCGATGTCGAGATGCGTGCCGGCCCCGTCGCGTTCCGCCGCGCGGACGGCGGCGAGGATCGCGAAGGCCGCGTGCGCGCCGGTGACGATGTCGGCGTTCGGCACACCGGGCAGCCCCGGCGCGTCCGGGTCTTCGCCGGTGCGGCTCAGGACGCCTGACAGCGCCAGCGCCACAGGGTCGTGGCCGGGCTTGTCGCGGTAGGGGCCGGTCTGGCCGCAGAGCGTCAGGCTCGCGGTCACGATGGCCGGGTTCCGGGCGGCGAAATCCGCGTGGCCGAGCCCGAGCCCCGCCAGCACGCCGGGGCGGTAATCCTCCACCACCACGTCGACGCCCGCCGCGAGGTCGAGCAGGATCGCCCGCGTCTCCTCCGCCCCGATATCGAGCAGGAGCGAGGCCTTGTTCCGCGCGAGGATGTCGCGGGCGCGCTGCGCGGCGCGGCCCTCCGGCGACAGCCGGTCCCACCCGAACACCTTTTCCTGCTTCGCGATCTCGCGCGGGTTCTCCACCCGGATCACCTCGGCGCCCTGATCGGCGAGGAGCCAGGTGCAGTAGGGCCCCGGCAGCAGGCGGCTGAAATCCAGCACCTTGAGGCCGTCGAGCGCGCCGGTCATTCCGCCGCCTCCTCGGACGCCGCTCCGGGCGCGGGATGGACCAGGAACAGCGGCCCCGGCAGGCGCGTCGTGCCGCCCTGCCCGTCCGGAACCTCGCGCCAGAACCCCCGGGCCGCCAGGTGGGCGCTGTTCCGCACCTCGTCCAGCGTCGCGATCGGCGACAGGCCCCACCCCTCGTCCAGCGACCACCGCCCGAGCGTCGCCTTGTCATGCGCCGCGAAGAACGCGGCGACGAGACCCTGCCAGCGTTCGATCACGTCCTGGTCGGTGTCGGCGACGAGGATCGCGTCCCACGCGACATCGGCCAGTTCCCCGGCCATCCCCTGTTCGGCCATCTTCGCGACCACGGCGCGCATCATGCCGGGGTTGTCGATCATCGACCAAGTGACGTGGCCGTCGGCGCAGGGCCAGACCTGCCGCACGCCCGACTTGCCGCGTACGAGAAGGTTGCCCTTCCGCCGCCCGCTCCGCCCGGTCCAGGCATACATCACCGCCTCGCGGTAGTTCGCCAGCGTCGCGCTCTGCACGGCGGAGACGTCGATCCGCTGGCCCTGCCCCGTCCGCCGCCGCGCGGCGAGCCCCATCAGCGCCGCCGTCGCCACCTGGATCCCGGTGAGCGCGTAGGCCTGTTCTCCGGGCAGGCGCAGCGGGGGGCGGTCGGGCTCCCCAATCACGGTCATGAGGCCCGAGGCCGCCATCAGGGTCAGGTCGGTCACGGGCAGGTCGCGAAGGTTGTCCGCGTTGGCGACGACGTGGATCAGCCGGGGCCGGCCGTCGCGCGGATCGTCTGTCGCGGCGGCCCTGCGGCGGCGGCCGTCGAGGAAGATGTCGGCCCCGTCGAGAAGCGTCGCCAGAGCCTCCCCCGGCCCCGCTTCGCGCAGGTCCGACAGCCAGGCCTGCCCCTGCGCCGGCGTCCGTTCGCCGGTCTCGCCCGCCAGCACCACGTTCGCGCCGAGACCCGACAGCATCCGCGCGCCCAGGTCGGTCAACCCGTCGGCAAAGACAACCACGCGAAGGCCGTGCAGCAGCGTCATGCCAGCACCCCCTCGGCCGCCAGCGCCTCGATCTCGCGCGCCTCCATCCCGAGGATGTCGCGGAACACCGCCTCGTTGTGCTGGCCGAGACAGGGCGACGGGCCGACCGCGTGCGGTGTCGCCGACATCCGCATCGGCGGGGCGGGCATGTCGGAGGGGCCGAGAACCGGGTGATCGACGCTGACGAAATGGCCCGATGCGTGCAGGTCCGCGCTTTCGGCGAGGTCGCGGCCGTCGAGAACCGCGGCCGCGGGAACGCCCGCCGCGGTCAACCGACCGGCCAGGTCGTGACGGTCCTGCGCCGCGGTCAGCGCGGCGATTTCCGCGTCGAGCGCGGTGGCGTTCCGGAGCCGCGCCTCGCGCGTGGCGAAGCTGCGGTCCGTCGCCATCGCCCCCGCCCCGAGCACGTCGCAAAGCGACTGCCAGTCGGCCTCCGTCTCCGCGGCGATGGCGATCCAGGCGTCGCGTCCGGCGCAGGGATAGACCCCGTGCGGCGCCATGCGCGGATCGGAATTGCCCGGTTTCTCCGTGGCGTCGGCGGCGAAGAGGTCCGCGATGACATGCACCATCGGCTCGATCTGGCTGACGTCGACGTGGCAGCCCTCGCCCGTCCGCGCGCGGCTTTCCAGCGCCGACAGGATCGCCACGGTCAGGAACATCGGCGCCACCACGTCGCCGTAGGCGAAGGGCGGCATGTGCGGGTCGGACGCGGGCCATCCCGACATGGCGGCGTGCCCGGAATGGGCGGCGGCGGAGTTGCCGTAGCCGCGGAACCCGGCCATCGGCCCGGTGCGCCCGGCGACCGAGACGCTGGCGAGGATGATGCCGGGATTGATCGCGGCAAGGACCGGGTAGCCGAGACCAATCCGCTCCATGTAGCCGGGTCCGAAATTCTCGACCACCACGTCGGCCCATTCCACCAGGCGCTTCGCCACCTCGACCCCGCGCGGATCGGACAGGTTGATCGTGGCGCTCCATTTCGAGGTGTTGGTCTGGGCGAAGAAGGCCGAGGCGTCGGGATTCTTCGCGTCCCCGTTCGCGAAGGGCGGCGAGCGGCGGCCGAGATCCAGCCGCTTGCGGCTTTCGATCTTGATGACCTGCGCACCGTTGTCGGCAAGGTCCTTGGTCGCCCGCGGCCCCGCGCCGACCCAGGAAAAATCCGCGATCCGTATCCCGTCCAGAGCGCCCATGTTCCTCCCCGGCGCTGGTGCCGCCCGGATCCGTGACCCGCGGCGGCTTTGGTTGAAAATTAGTTCACCGAATGAACCGTGTCAATCGGTCACAGCGTGTCGAGCACCTCCCGCACCTGTGCCTCCCGCGCCGCGCGGTCCCAGTCCCGCGCATCGACCATGTCCGACCAGATCTCGATGACCTTCACGCCCGCTTCCTCCAGCGCCCGCTTCGCGAACAGCGACCCGTGGCCCGAGAACCGGTCGTGCCGCGGGATCAGCATGAGCGCCACGTCGATCCGGTTGCGCCGCGCCTCGCGCACCATCCACTCGTTGACCCAGGGCGGCTGGTGCAACTGCTCGTTCATCGCCGTGACCCGCGCGGCCAGCGCCCGGATCGGGTCGCCGTGGTCGGCGCGGATGTAGCCGTCGGCGGCGAAGGGCAGGTACATCGACCAGCAGAACACCGCGCCATGGCTGGCCTCGAAGGCGGAATAGAACCCGGTATCGAACCAGAGCCCCGCGCCGATCCACATCATGCGGATGCGCTCGTTGTCGCAGATCCACTCCTGCCGCGCGATCCGGCCCGCGACCTCTGCCCGGAACGCTTCGGCATGGGCCAGCGCCCAGTCGGAGCCGCGATGCCATTGCGGGATCATCACATTCGGCATCTGCTCGGCGATGCCCATGACGCAGGCGGGCGCGGCGGCCAGCATCTCCGACACCTCGCCCATGATCCGCTCCTGCCGGTCGATGGCGTCCATGTAGGTGGCGAAGCCGTCGCGATCGAAGCTGCGCCCGGTCAGCGACTGAAGCGCGTCGATCAGCGCCTCGATCTCCGCCACGGCGAGGTCGAGCCGGTCTGTGCCGTACAGGTCCTCCCACTCCTCCCGCGCCTTGTCCCACCAGTCGGGGGCCGGGTCCGGCACGGCGGGGGCGGACATCAGGTGCAGCGGCGCGCCGGTGGCCTCGGACCAGAGCTGGAAGATCTTCTGGTGCTCGTCCGAGGATTGCCGCGCGCACAGCAGGCTCGGCGCGGGAAGCCCGCCCCAGGGCTGCCGCTCCGGATCGTTCTCGAGCGCCGCGATCAGCGGCAGCGAGGAATAGCGTGGCAGGTGGGCGTGGAAGCCGCGGGCCTCCATCCGGTCGAAGTAATGCGCCGAAAGCTGCTTCGCCGCCAGCAGTGCCGACCACCACTGGTTGGTGACGATGGGCACGTCCATGTGGTGGAAGATCTCGTGCGGCGTGTCGGCGTTGACGAAGGCATAGGGCGCGCCGCCCTTGATCGTGTCGCGAAGGCCCCGCACCCAGTCCTTCTGGTAGGCGCCCGCGGCGCGCGCGCAGGTCATGCCGGAACCTTTGCGGCCGCCAGCCGCGCCCGCGCGGCCCCGAGCCACGCCTCGTCCGGCGGTTCCGGCCGGAGGCCCAGGTCGATCAGCGGGATGCCCCTTGCCGCCAGCGCCTCGCGAAGCGGCGGGATGTCCCATCCGAAGGCTTCCTCGTGCTCGGCGCATTGCGCGACGACGGCCGCGCAGCCCGCAAGCCGGTCGACCAGCGCGGCGCGGTGACGGCCAGCGGGCGCGGCGCGCGGGTGCAGGGGATCGGTCGCGGCGGCGCGGATAACGGCTTCGAGGTCCGGTGTCGCAGGCGCCGGGCCGGGCCAGCACGCGCCCGTGGGCGTCAGGTCGCGCACCGGCCGGTCGATCAGGTCGTGCAGCGCCGCGGTGCCGATGGCCGACCCGACCAGCCCGATCCTGTCGCCCTCGATCCTCGGTTCCTCCGCGAGGGCAGCGTCGAGCGCCTCGGCATGGACGAGCGGCGACAGGTACCGCCCCGCGTTGCGCCAGACATGGGCGACCCGTGCGGACACCGACGCCGCGTCCAGCCGTGCCAGTGCGGCGCGGCGCACGTCCTCCTGCGCGAGCGCCTCGGCCAGGGACGGCGCGCCGGTCGCGTCGAGGTGCGCCGAAAGCGCCGCCCGAAGCCGTGCGGCCTCGGTCATGTTGAACGCGTGCGCCGGCGCGCTGTCGGTATGGACGAGGTTCCACAGGTGCAGGGGCGGCCCGGGCGGCAGCGCGCCCTGGCGGCGGAGTTCCGCGGCGTACTGGTAGGCGACCAGCGCGGCGGCATCGTCCCGCGCGAACACGAGCACGGCAAAGCCGTCATAGGCGCCGGCGGCAAGGCGATGCAGGAACCGCGCGGCGAAGGTGTCGACGAAGGGCTCGACCACCGCGGCTACCGCGGGATGGAGCGGCACCGGATCCGGCGGCGCGAGTTTCACGTCCAGCGCCACCCCGCCTGCCGCCGCGACCAGGGCGAGCGGAACGCCGTCGCCGAAAAGCCCGACACGGCCCGGGCCATCGCCCGCACCCGCCGCCCCGCGGGCGAAGGCGCGTTCCAGCATGTCCGCGGCGCGTCCCGGCATGGTCCCTCCTCCAATTTAGTTCATCTGGCGAACCATCTTGCCGGAAGTCAAGGCCCGCTTGACCGGCCGACACGAATTAGTTCATACGTTGAACCATCAAGGGAGGAACAAGATGGCCCAACCGCTGGCCGGCGTCCGCATCGCCGATTTCAGCCATGTTATCGCGGGTCCGCTGGCCACGCAGTTCCTGTGCCTTCTCGGGGCCGAGGTCATCAAGGTCGAACCCGCCCAGGGCGACGCGATGCGCTACTACACCCGCCGCGACGACCTGCGCGGGATGGCGGAACCCTTCATGGGCGCCAACGCGGGCAAGAAATCCGTCGTTCTGGACCTGAAATCCGAACAGGGACGCGCCGATGCCCGCGCGCTCGCCGCTTCCGCCGATATCGTGGTGGAGAACTTCCGCCCCGGCGTCGCGGACCGGCTCGGGCTCGGGCACGAGACGCTGATGGCCGAGACGCCGGGTCTGATCTACTGCTCCATCTCGGGCTTCGGCCAGACCGGCCCGATGCGCGACTGGCCCGCGATCGACCAGGTGATCCAGAGCATTTCCGGCCTGATGACCCTTTCGGGGTCGTCCGGGGACGGCGCGACGCGGATCGGCTTTCCCATCGTCGACACCTACTGCGCCCTGATGGCCGCCTTCGCGATCCTCGCCGCCTACACGCAGCGGCAGGCGGACCCGGACGGGCGCGGGCAATACGTCGACGTGTCGATGCTGGACACGACGATGGTGATGATGAGCTCGGTCCTCGCGCAGATCCTCGTCTCGGGCCAGCCGCCGGTGCGAAGCGGAAACCGCGGCTTTTCCGGCGCGCCGACCGCCGACACCTTCGACACCGCCGAAGGCCAGATCACCATCGGCGCGGTGCAGCAGAACCAGGTGGAGCGGCTCTTCGGCGCGCTCGAACGTCCCGACCTCCTGCAGGATCCGCGCTTCGCGACGCCGCCCGCGCGGATGGAGAACGACGCCGCGCTGCAGGCCGAACTGGGCCGCGCCTTCGCGCTGAGGACCGCAGCGGAGTGGGAAGCGATCCTGAGCCGTGCCGGGGTGCCCGCGGGCAAGGTGCGCACGGTGGCCGAGGCGCTGGACCTGCCGCAGGTCCAGGACCGGGGCCTGTTCCTGACCGTGCCGACGCCGATGGCGGCCACGCCCGAGGCACGGATCCTGAACGCGGGCTTCAGCTTCGCCCATGACGGTCCGGGACACGACCGGCCGGTTCCGGCGCTCGGGGAACATACCGAAGAAATCCTGGATGCGCTGCGGTCCGGCGGGCCGGACCGCCTGCGGGGCTAGTCGTCGTCGCCGCTGCCCGGCACGCCCGGACCGCGTTCGGCAAGCCCCGCCACCAGCCGGAACAGGACCGAGAAGAACATGTCGCGCTCCGCCGCCGGGATGTCCGCGAACCAGTCCGCGTGCAGGTCCGCCGACATCCTGTGCATCCGCTCCGTCATCTCCTCGCCCGCGCGGGTCAGGCACAACTCGTTCGAACGCCGGTCGGTCGTGCTGCGGCGGCGCTCGATCAGCCCGCGCCGTTCCAGGAGCTGCACCACCTTGGTCACGGCGGATTTCTTCAGGACGACGGCGGTCGCCAGCGCGTTCTGGCTGATGCCGGGGTTGTGCGCGATGACCGCGAGCACGCCGATCTCGCCCGGCTCCAGCCCCAGTTCGTGGCGCATGACGTTGCTTTCGCCCCGGAGGAGAAAGCGGATCGTGCGGCTCAGGAACGGCAGGTCGCGGGACAGCCAGCCGATCTCGACCACCTCTCCCGTTCCGATCCGAAGCCGCCCGAGCGTCTCGCTGTCGATCTCTCGCGTCATTGCAGGATCCTGACCGAAGCCGCGTCCGAGGGCAAGCGGGCGCGGATTCGCTGCCTCCGGGCCCGGGTGCCCTTGCGCGACGGCGATTCCTGAGTTCTATAGTCGGAAATTCAACCCACTCCGCTGGCGTCGTCCAGCACAGCGGCCAGATTGAGCCGTCCGCGGAGCCGAACGGAAAGGACCTGTCATGGTTTCCCGTCTGCTCGCGCTCGCCCTGTGCGCGGCCCCTGCCCTCGCCCCGGCCTTCGCTTCGGCCCAGGAGGTCGAGATCGAAACCTTCGCCGGCCCGGTGAGCGTTCCCGCGAACCCGGCGACAGTGGTGGTGCTCGACCTCGCCGCAATCGACACGCTTCAGGCGCTCGGCGTCGCGCCCGCGGGCGTCCCCGACATCACCCCGCCGGCCTACCTCGCCGATGCCGTCGCGGCGGCGGAGACGGTCGGCACGCTGTTCGAACCGGATTTCGAGGCCATCGCGGTGATGCGCCCCGACCTGATCGTCGCCGGCGGGCGGTCGCAGTCGCAGGTGGAACCGCTGTCGGCCATCGCGCCAGCCATCGACATGACCATCGACGGCACCGACCTCGTCGCGGATGCCCGCGCCCGGCTGGCGGCCTACGGAGCGCTCTTCGACCGCGACGCCGAGGCGGAGGCGCTGGAAGCGGAACTCGACGCCGCGCTCGACGGCGCACGCGCGGCCATCGAGGGCCGCGGCGACGGGCTGATCCTCCTGACCAACGGCGGCGCGGTGTCGGCCTACGGCGCCGACAGCCGGTTCGGCTGGATCCACACCGAGCTCGGATTACCCGAGGCGGTGCCGGACCTGAGCGCCGAGACCCACGGCGAATCCGTGTCCTTCGAATTCATCGCCGAAGCCGATCCCGACTGGATCCTCGTCGTCGACCGGGGCGCGGCCATCGGCCAGGCCGGCGAGGCCGCCGCGGCCACGCTCGACAACCCGCTCGTCGCCGGGACGAACGCGGCGCGGGAGGGTCACGTCGTCTACCTCGACAGCGCGCCGCTCTACCTCGCCGGTGGCGGGATCGGGTCGCTGATGATCACCATCGGCGAGATCCGGGACGCCTTCGACGCCGCGGGGAGCTGAAGGATGCGCAGCGTCGCGCCGTCCCTCGCGGCGCTGGTCGTCCTCGTCGCGCTGAGCCTCGGCATCGGCGCGGCGGACCTCGGCGGCGACAGCGGCGTCGACCGCTGGCTGGTGCTGGCAGTCAGCCGGGTGCCGCGCACGCTGGCCGCGCTTCTCGCCGGTGCCGGACTGGCGCTGGCGGGCGTGGTGGTGCAGCTCGCGGTGCAGAACCGGATGGTCGAACCCGGCCTGACCGGCACGCCGGAGGCCGCGATGCTCGGCCTCGTTGCCATCACCCTCGCCGCGCCGGGCGCGGCGCTGATCGTCAAGATGGGCGTGGCGGCGGCCGCGGCGCTGGCCGGAACGCTCGGATTTCTCGCGCTCGCGCGCCATGTCCCGCGGCAGGACCCGCTGCTGATGCCCCTGGTCGGGCTGATCTACGGCGGCATTCTCGGGGCGGCGGCGCTGTGGTTCGCCTGGACCGCCGACCTCGTGCAATACCTCGGGACCTGGATGAACGGCTCCTTCGCGGGCGTGCTCGGCGGGCGGTACGAGCTTCTGTGGCTGATCGCGGTGCTCGCCGCCGTGCTCTGGGCCGCCGCCGACCGGATCACGCTTCTCGGTCTCGGCGAGGACCGCGCCCGCGCGCTTGGGCTCGACACCCGGCGGACGCTGGCGCTCGGCCTCCTGGTGGTGGCGATCACGGTGTCGGCGGTGGTCGTCACTGTCGGCGCGCTGCCCTTCGTCGGGCTCGTGGTGCCGAACATCGTCGCCCGCCGCCACGGCGACAACCTGCGCGCGAACCTGCCGCGCGTGGCGGCGCTCGGCGGGCTGATGGTGCTGGCCTCCGACATCCTCGGGCGGGTCCTGCGCTGGCCCTACGAGATACCGGCGGCGACCGTCTTCGCCGTGCTCGGCGCGGGTATCTTCCTGTGGCTCCTGAACGCGCCCGCACGGCCGCGGCCCGCCCATGGCTGAACGTCGACTGCTGCTGCTGCTCGGCCTCGGGCTCGCGGGCCTGTCGGCGCTCTACCTGCTGTGGCACCTGCGCCCGCCGGTGGACTACATCCTGCCGCTTCGCGCGACGAAACTCTCCGCCCTGATCCTCGTCGGCGCGGCGAGCGGGGCGGCGACGGTGGTGTTCCAGACCGTCGCGGGCAACCGGCTGCTCGCGCCGGGGATCGTCGGCTTCGACGCGCTCTTCGTGTTCACCCAGACCATGCTCGTCTTCGGCCTCGGTGCCGCGGGCTACGCCACCCTGCCCGCCCTGCCCCGGTTCCTCGGCGACCTGTCGGTGATGCTGGTGGCCTCGCTGTTGCTGTTCGGCCTCCTCCTGCGGCGCGGCGCGGGGGACGTGATCCGGATGCTCCTGACCGGCGTGATCCTCGGCGCGCTCCTCCGCGGCCTCGCCTCCTTCGCGCAACGGCTGCTGGAGCCGTCGGAATTCGCGGTCGTCCAACAGGCCACCGTGGCCTCCTTCGGGTCCGTAGACCGGACGCAGCTCGGCATCGCCGCGGCGGTGCTGGCGGCGGGGCTGGGCGGGGCGATGGCCCTCGCCCCCCGGCTCGACGTGGCCGCGCTCGGGCGGGAAAAGGCGTTCAGCCTCGGTGTCGACCATGACCGCCTGACGCTGGTCGCGCTGGCGCTGGTCGCGGCGCTGGTGTCGGCGGCGACGGCGCTGGTGGGGCCGGTGGCCTTCCTCGGCCTCCTCGCCGCCAGCCTCGCCCGCGCCGCCCTGCCGACCGAACGCCACGCGATCACCATCCCCGCCGCCGCCGTCACCGGGGCCGCGATCCTCGTCGCCGGGCAATCGGTGTTCGAACGCTTCCTCGGGCTGCAATCGACGCTCGGGGTCGTCGTGGAGTTCGCCGGCGGCCTCCTGTTCCTCGCCCTCGTCCTCAGACGGAGACCGGCATGATCGAGATCCGCAACCTGCACCTCGCCCGTGGCAGCACCGCGATCCTGCACGGGATCACCGCGACCATTCCCGCCCACGGCATCACCGCCCTGATCGGTCCGAACGGCGCCGGGAAGTCGACCCTGCTGCACGCCATCGCGGGGCTGACCGCGCCGACCTCGGGCCGGGTCGCCGTGGGTGGGGACGACGTTCACCGGATGCGCGCGGAGGATCGCGCCCGCCGCCTCGCCGTGCTGACGCAATCGCAGGCCATGACCGCGCGGCTGACGGTGGGCGAGCTTCTGACCTTCGGCCGCTTGCCGCACCACAAGGGCCGCCCCGGTCCGGCGGACCGCGCCGCCGTCGCCGCCTCCCTCGCGGCCTTCGACCTCGGCACGCTGGCGGACCGCCCGCTCGACGCGCTGTCCGGCGGCCAGCGCCAGCGCGCCTTCGTGGCGATGGCCCATGCCCAGACCACGCCGTGGATGCTGCTCGACGAACCGCTCGCCGCGCTCGACCCGCGCTATGCTCGCGACATCATGGAACGACTGCACCGGCTGACCCGGCCGGGCGACGGCGGCCGCGCGGTAGTGATCGTCCTGCACGATCTCGCCATGGCCGCCCGCTACGCCGACCGCATCCTCGCGCTGAAGGACGGCCGGGTTGCCGGATCGGGGCCGACCGGCACCGCCTTCAGCACCGAAGCACTCAGCGCGCTCTACGACACGTCCCTGAAGGTCGCGTGCCACGAGGGACGGCCGCTCGTGCTTTACGACTGACCGCGCGCCATGGGTCGCGGTTTCAACGGCTTGAAGGTTCGCACCGAACTTGCTGCAATCCTTAACAAAAAATCTCCGCACCCGCGTGGGCCGGGCCGCGTCCCGGCAAGGTTCTGGTAACATTTCGCGACGAGACCCGCGCCCAGTCCAGTGACCAACGGAGTTTCCAGAACATGGCGCGCAGCATTTCCTTCATCGCCGAGGGCGACGTCGATACCGAGATCACCATCACCGAGAACGCGGACGGCACCCTGACCTTCGACATCGCCGTGGTCGAGGGCGGGCTGATCGGCGACCTGCGGGCGGTGTTCTTCGATCTCCAGGGTGTCGACGCCTCCACCGGGACCTTCGCGGTGATGGGATCGGACGTGACCGACGAGGGCTTCGAGGAGGAAGGGGTCGACTCGCTCGGCCGCGATGCCAGCGTGAAGGGCCAGGTCCTGAACGAGATGGGCGCGTTCGACGCCGGGCTCGAATTCGGCACCTCGGGCATGGCCTGGGATGACATCCAGGAGACCAGCTTCACCCTGTTCTGGGACGGTGACGGCGACGGCACGTCCGACCTGACGCTCGACATGCTCGACATGTCGGACTTCGCCCTGCGCTATACCTCGGTCGGCGAGGAAGGCGGCAGCCGCAACGCGTCGGCGAAGATCGGCGACCAGGCCGGGACCGTGGCGCAGGACGACGCCATCGACATCTGCGAGGACGAGATCGGCAGCCATGACCTGGTCGCGAATGACGGCACCGCCGCCGGCCTTGCCGTGACCGGCATCCGGCTGGACGGCGACACCGGCTTCACCGCGCTGCCGGGCGGCGGTTTCACCCTGACGGATGCGGCCGGCATCTCGGTAGAGGTCACGCTGTCGCCCGACGGCACCGCGATCGTCGACGCGACCGGTGCGGAAGCGCTGGAGGCAGGCGAGACCGCCGTCTTCACCTTCGACTACCAGACCACTGCCGCGGATGGCTCCACCGCCACAGCGACCGTCACCATCTCGGTCTGCGGCGAGGCCGACAACACGCCGCCGACGATCACCGTGTCGGACGACAGCGGCTTCGTCTGCGAAGACGACGCGCCCGGCACGCTCACCGACAGCGGCACGATCCTGTTCGAGGACGCGGATGCCGGCGACAGCCACGGCGTCACCTCGGGCTTCGCCGGGTCCACACACGGCAGCCAGCTCGGCACCCTGACGGCGGTCCTGACCGCGGCGGGCGAGGTCACCTGGAGCTTCGAGGTCGACGCCGCGGCGGTGCAGTTCCTGAACGCGGGCGAGACCATCATCGAGAGCTACGAGATCACCATCGACGACGGAAACGGCGGCAGCGTCACCGAAACCGTGGAGGTCGTGATCTGCGGCGAGAACGACGTGCCGACCGTCTCGGGCGACACCGCCGGAGGCGTCGACGAGGATGGCGTCGACGCGCCGACCACCGTGACCGGGCAGCTTTCGGTCGAAGACCCGGACGCGGGCGACACCCATACCTGGGACGTCACCGGCGGCGGCACCGGCACCTACGGAACGCTGAGCGTCGACGAGGACGGAACCTGGACCTACACGCTCGATAACGACAGCGGGACCGTGCAGGCGCTGGACGATCTCGACGAGGTGACCGAGACCTTCGAGGTCACCGTCACCGACGGGTCCGGCGAAACCGCCACCGAAACCGTCACCATCACGGTGACCGGAACCACCGACGACACCCCGCCCGACTACGAGGGCGGCGACACCGACGATGTCTACTACGGCGAGCAGGGCGATACCGTTGTCGAGGGCAATGGCGGCAACGATTACCTCGATGGCGACGCCGAGGAGCTGTCGGTCTACGGCTCCGACTTCGGCACCGACGCGGTGATCTTCGACGAGACCGGCGAGGACTTTCTGCCGTTCGATCTCTACGAGTTCGGCAACGACACCATCGACGGCGGCGCCGACAACGACAGCGTCGCGGGCGACGCGGCGGTGTTCTACGCCGAGGACTTCGGCAGCGGCGTGTTCGTCACGACCGGCGACGACAGCGTCTCGGGTGGTGAGGGCGACGACTACGTGCAGGGCGAAGGCGTGTTCTCCGACACCTTCGCCGAGGGTTTCGGCGTGGTCGACGTCACCCTCGGAAGCGACAACGTCGACGGCGGTGGCGGAACCGACGAGGCCACCGGCGATGCCGAGGTGATGACCTCGACCGCAGCGGACGGCGGTGTCGCGGCCCAGACCGGCGGCGACGACACGGTGACGGGCGGTGACGGGTCCGACGGTGTCTACGGCGACGCGGTGTCGATGGACGCCTTCGGCAATGCCATCCTCGGCGAAGGCGGCGGAACCGGCGGCGGGCTCGCCACCGTCGCGGGCGGGAACGACGTGGTGTCCGGCGGCTTCGGGGACGACGTGGTCTACGGCGACGCCGCCTATTCCGGTGCCTACGGCGACGACAGCGGTTCCGCCCCGGTGGTCGCGGCAATCGTGGGCGGCGACGACATGGTGTCCGGCGGCGCGGGCAACGACATCCTGTTCGGCGACTTCGGGTCCGCCACCTCCTTCGGCATCGGTTCGGCCGAGATCGTTGGCGGCAATGACACCATCGCGGGCGGCACCGGCGACGACGAAATGTGGGGCGACTGGGAATTCGGCGGCGGCGACGGCACCCTGCTGACCGGCGCGGACACCTTCGTGTTCGAGGCCGACAGCGGGCTCGACACGATCCACGACTTCGAGGTCGGGACCGATACCATCGACGTCAGCGCGCTCGGCATCACCGACTTCTCGCAGCTTGCGATCAGCTACGCGGGCGGGGACGCGGTGATCGACTTCGACGGCACCCCGGATGACACCGACGAGGTGACGCTCGTCGGTGTTTCGTCCCTCACGGCGGACGATTTCCTCTACGCCTGAGCGATCACCAGCCCGCGCCGCGATCCCCGGCGCGGGTCACGCCCCGTCCAGCACCTCCCAGGCGCGGGCGGTGAAGCGGTCGGCGAGCGGCCCGTAGCGCGCGGCCTCCGGATCCGCCGCCTGCCCGGCCCGCGCGCGGTCCGCGATACCGACGAAGATCACGGCGAAGCGGAACAGCGCGAAGGCGACGTGGAACGGGCGCGGCGCGGGCGTTCCGGGCCGCGCGGCGAGGTAGCGGTCGACGAAGGCGGCCTCGTCCGGCAGGCCGAGCGCGGCGCGATCGAGCCCGAGGATGCCGCCGTATTCGTCGGGCGCCGAGTGCCACGGGATGCAGCAGAACCCGACATCGGCAAGCGGATGGCCGATGGTCGACAATTCCCAGTCCAGCACCGCGACGACGCGCGGCTCCGTCGGGTGGAACATCAGGTTGCCGACCCGGAAATCGCCGTGGGCGATGGCCTCCTGCCCGTCGTCGGGCGGCTGGTGGGCATCGAGCCAGTCGCGCAGGCGCAGGAGGTCGGGCGCCCCCCCGCCCTCGGAGCCTTCGAGCGCCCTGCCCCACCTGCGGACCTGGCGGGCGAAATAGTCGCCGGGGCGGCCGAACTCGCCGAGGCCCGCGGCACGGAAATCGACCGAGTGCAGGGCGGCGAGCGTTTCGGCCATCGACATGTACATCGCCGTCCGGTCGCCCGGATCCGCACCCGGCAGGTCCGCGGTCTGGAACACCCGACCCGGCACCTCCTCCATCAGGTAGAACGGCGTGCCGAGGAGCGCGGGGTCGTCGTGGTAGAGGATCATCTCCGGCACCGGCAAGCCGCTGTCCGCCAGCGCGGCCTGCACGCGGTATTCCCGGTCGACGGCATGGGCGCCCGGCAGCAGGTCCCCCGGCGGCTGCTTGCGCAGGATCATCCTCCGGCCGCCGTGGGCGACGCGGAAGGTCGGGTTCGACTGGCCGCCGCCGATGCGGGACACCGCCGTCTTTCCCGCGCCGAACTCGGCCGCCAGGAACCCCGCCAGCGCGGCCTCGTCCAGCGCCTGCGCGGTCATTCCCCGGCCTCCGCCGCCGCGCGGGCGCTTTCTCTCAGCACGAACTTCTGGATCTTGCCGGTGGCGGTCTTGGGAAGTTCGCGGAACTCCCAGTAGCGGGGGATCTTGAACCCGGCCAACCGCTCGCGGCAATGGGCCTCCAGGGCCTCCGGTGCCGGGTCGGAGCCCGGGCGAAGCTCCACGAAGGCCATCAGCGTCTCGCCCCATTTCGGATCCGGTCGCGCGACAACGGCGGCCATCAGCACGTCGGGATGGGCGTGGAGCGCGCTTTCGACCTCCAGGCTCGACACGTTCTCGCCGCCGGTGATGATGACGTCCTTGGCCCGGTCCCTGACCTCGATATCCCCGCCGGGATGCACCACCGCGAGATCTCCGGTGTGGTAGACCCCGCCGGCGAAGGCGGCTTCGGTGGCCGCGGCGTCGCCGTAGTAGCCCGCCGTCAGCGTGTTGCCCGACAGCACGATTTCCCCGACCGAAACGCCGTCCGCAGGCACCGGCGCGCCGGCATCGTCGATCACCGCGATCCGGTTCGCGGTCGCGTGCCGAATACCCTGCCGCGCCAGGAGCCGCGCCTTTTCCCCCGGCTCCGGGTCCTGCCCCGGCGCGATTTCCTTCAGCGACGCGGGACCGTAGCTTTCGGTCAGGCCGTAGAGGTGCAGGAAATCGAAGCCGAGCGCCTCCATCCGACGGATCAGCGTTTCGGTCGGCGCCGCGCCGCCCGAGGCCACGGTCACCCGCCCCCCGGGCCGGAAATCCGCCGCGCGCGGATCGTTCAGGAGCATGTAGAGCACCACCGGCGCGCAGCTCATGTGGGTGATCCCCGCGGTGTCGAGCGCGTCGAAGATCGCGGCGGGTTCGACCCGGTCGAGGCAGACATGGACACCGCCCGCCGCCGTCACCGCCCATGTGTGGCACCAGCCGTTGCAATGGAACATCGGCAGCGTCCAGAGGTAGGAGGTATCGCGCGACAGCTTCAGCGTGATGACGTTGCCGAGCGCGTTCAGAGCCGCGCCGCGATGGGTCAGCACCGCGCCCTTGGGGTTGCCGGTGGTGCCCGAGGTGTAGTTGAGCGCGATCGGCTGCCACTCGTCGGTCACGGCGGCGGTCAGGTCGAACGGCGCGGGGTCCGGCCCGGACAGAAGTGCCATCGTGTCCTCGCCGAAGGTTTCGCAGGGCACGCCCGCCTTCTCCGCCGCGCTGCGCGCCACTTCGGCCGAGGTCGGGTCCGCAAGCAGGAGCCGGCTTTCGGAATGACCGAGGATCCAGCCGACCGCGGCGGCGTCGAGGCGCGTGTTGACCGAGTTCAGCACCGCGCCGAGCGCGGGGACCGCGTAATGCGCCGCCAGCATCTCGGGCCGGTTCGGGCACATCACCGACACCACGTCGCCGGGCCCGATCCCGCGCGCGGTCAGGGCGGCGGCAAGACGGCCGACGACGGCTCCGAACTCCGCCCATGTGAGCCTCGTGTCACGCCAGATGACCGCGGTCTCGTCGGCGAAGGACGCCACCGCGCGGTCGAGGAAGTCGAGCGGCGTCAGGGGCCGGAAGTTGGCGGGCCGAGGGGCGAGGTGCGGTTCGTCACGCATCGGCGGCATCCCATGACCAGAAGTCGCGGCCGAGCTGGCCCAGGTGCCGGTTCAGGAGCATCTTGTGAACCTCGTCGGCCCCGTCCACGAGCCGCGCCTGCCGCGCGTAGCGGTATATCCATTCCAGCACCGTGTCCTGCGAATAGCCCCGCGCACCGTTGACCTGGATCGCGGTATCGGCAGCGGCGTGCAGGAGGTTCGCGACGTGGATCTTGGCCATCGACACTTCCTTCTGCGCGAAACCGCCGCGGTCGATCTCCCACGCCGCCTTCATCACGAGAAGCCGGCCGATCTCGATCCGCATGGCGAGGTCGCCGATCATCAGCTGGATCGACTCCCGGTCGGCGAGCCTGGTGCCGAAGCCCTCCCGGGTGTTGGCATACTCCGTCGCGATCTCGACGCAGCGTTTCGCCAGCCCGAGCCAGCGCATGCAATGGGTCAGACGCGCGGGCCCGAGCCGGGTCTGCACGACCTTCAGGCCGCGGCCTTCCTCCAGGAGGATGTTGCGGTGCGGGATGCGCAGACCGTCGAACACGATCTCGCAATGGCCGCCATGTTCCTCCGGCCCCATGATCGGGATCCGGCGTTCGATCCGCCAGCCGGGATCGTCGCGGTGGAACAGAAAACAGGTATGGCCCCGCCGCGCGTCGTCGGACGTGCGGGCGAGCACCATGAACACCTCCGCCCCCTCGGCACCGGTGATGAACCACTTGCGGCCCGTCACCACCCAGTCGTCGCCGTCCCGCACCGCGCGGGTCCGCATCATGCCGGGATCGGACCCGCCGCCGGGATGGGGTTCGGTCATGGCGAAGGCCGACCGCACGGCGCCCGAAACGATCGGGGCGAGGAACTCGGCCTTCTGCGCCCCGGTCCCGAGCGCCTCCAGCACCATCATGTTGCCGTCGTCGGGCGCGGCGGAGTTGAACACCACGGGCCCGAAGATCGAGCGGTTCATCTCCTCGTAGCAGACCGCCATCCCGATCTTGCCGAGCCCGCCGCCCCCGGTCTCGGGCTTCAGTTGGAGGCACCATAGCCCCTCGGCCTTCGCCTGCGCGCGAAGCTCGACGAGCGCGGTGTCGCCGATGTTGCCGTGGCCGTCCCACGTCGCGCGGTCGGCCTCGACGGGCAGGATCCGGGTCTCGACGAAAGTGGCGATGCGGGCGCACAGCGCCTCGACGTCGGGGGAAATGGTGAAATCCATATCTCTCACAGGCTCGAACAGAGGTGGCCGCCGTCGACGACGAGGGAATGACCGGTCATGTAGGCCCCGGCGTCGGAGGCCAGCAGCAGGAGCGGGCCGTCGAGGTCGGACATGCGCCCGAGGCGCCGCTGCGGGATGCGCCGGACAAGCGCCTGGCCCGCCTCGGTCGCGAAGAACTCCGCGTTGATCGGCGTCTCGACGTAGCCGGGCGACAGCGCGTTGACCCGGACGCCGTGGCGCGCCCATTCGAGCGCGAGCGCTTTCGTCAGCTGCACCAGTGCCGCCTTGGCCGCCGCGTAGGCCGCGACGTGACCGGCGACGCGGTGGCCGAGGATCGAGGCGATGTTGACGATGCTGCCGCCGCCGTCGTCGGCCATTCCACGCGCCGCGGCCCGGGCCACGGCGAAGGCGCCGGTCAGGTTGGTCCGGATCACGTCCTCGAAGGCGTCGAGCGGCAGGTCCATCGCGGCGCCGGTGCCGCTGATCCCGGCGTTGTTCACGAGGATGTCGAAGGGTTCGGCCATCGCCGCTTCGATCGAGGCGGCATCAGTCACGTCGAGAGCCACGCCCTGCGCCGAGCCGCCGCCATCCCGGATCGCCTTGGCCGCGGCCTCCACCTTGTCGAACCGGCGCGCGGCGAGCGTCACGTCGGCTCCCGCGGCGGCGAGGACCTGCGCGAAGTGCAGTCCGAGCCCGCCCGATGCCCCCGTCACGAGCGCGCGGCGGCCGGATAGATCGGTTCCGGCGCTCACGCCGCGCCGCCCGTCGATGCCATCTGACGTCCTCCCTGTTGCCGTCATGCTATTCCCGGCCGGCCGCGTGTCAATCGCGCCGCCGACACTTGCCTACCCTTCGGTAGCGTAATTTCAAGCGGAATCCGCGAAATGCCAGGTCGCGGACGCCTTTCCGGCAGCAAAATCGAGCCCGGACACCACCGGTCGATCCAGATTCGGGGTTGATTCCTACCCAAAAGTAGGCATGCTCCGATGCATCAGGCCGACCGGGGAGATCGGCCGGACGGATCAACCGGGAGGAAACGATCATGAGCACGAGAAGAGACCTTTTGCGCGGCGCGGCCGTCGCGGCGATCGCGGCACTGGCCGGCACGGGGGCCGCGACCGCGCAGGACTACCCGTCCGCGCCGGTGACGATCATCGTCGGCTACTCGGCGGGCGGGCCGACCGACCTGATGGCGCGCTTCGTGGCGCAGGAACTGTCCGAGCTCTGGGGCCAGCCCGTGGTGGTGGAAAACCGCCCCGGCGCGTCCGGCACGCTGGCCGGCGACTACGTCGCGAACGCCGAGCCGGACGGCTACACGCTCCTGATGGGCAACAACGCGGCCCAGGGCACCTACGAGCTTCTGAACCCCGACGACGCGCCCTACCGGACGCTGGAAGCGTTCGAGCCCGTGGCCCTGATCGGCCTCGCGCCGCTGGTGATGATCACGTCGAACAACGTGCCCGCCGAGAACCTCGAGGAATTCGTCGCTTGGGCCCGCGAACGGCCGGGCGAGGTCAACTACGCCTCCGCCGCCGTCGGATCGGCCACGCAGCTCGCGACCGAGTTCCTGAGCCAGGTCGCCGGGCTCGACATGGAGATGATCGTCTACCAGGGCGCGGCGCCCGCGCTGCAATCCATCGTGGCGGGCGAGACCGACATGTACATGGGCGGCTTCTCCACCGTCTCGGGCCAGGTCGAGGCCGGGAATGCCCGCGCGCTCGGCGTCGCGGCGGACGACCGGATCGGCGTCGCGCCGGACCTGCCGACCTTCCGCGAGCAGGGCGTGGAACTGTCCTACGGGTCGTGGTTCGGGCTCGTCGCGCCGGCCGCCGTACCGGAGGAGATCCTGAACCAGATCAACGCGGACATTCTCCAGGTGCTCGACAACGACGATGCAACCCTGACGCTCCAGGATTACGGCTTCGTCGCCTCGCTCGGCGACCGGGAAAGCTTCCGCAGCATGCTGGAGACCCGGATCGCGAACGACGCGCAGCTGATCGAGACGGCTGGCATCACCACGAACTGAGGCGAGCGAGGGACTTGCATCAGTGCGGCCCCCCGCGCCTTCATGGGCGGGGGGCCGCGACACCCGCGGCGCCGGCGCGGCAGCCTGCGGTCGCCCGGTACAACCCGGACCGGGCCGGAACGGGGACATCATGCTTTCACCACCCAGATCCGAACGGCTGATCGGCGGCGTCATCGCCATCATCGGTGCGCTCTACGTGCTTCAGACGCTCCTGTCCTACGACCTCGGCACGCTCAGGCGGATGGGGCCCGGAATGTTCCCGTTGTTTCTCGGCATCGCTCTGACGGCGATCGGGGCCGCCATCGCGATCCTTGCCCCCGACCGCGAGCGGGAGCTTCCCGACTTCGCGCCCCGAACGGCGGGTTTCGTCCTCGGCGGCGTCGTCGCCTTCGCGGTCCTGGTCGGGTGGTTCGGGCTTGCGCCGGCCGTCGTCGGCTGCGTCCTGGTCGCCTCGCTGGCCGAACGGCCGCCCCGGTTCCTCGGCGCGCTCGCCGTCGCGGGCGTCCTGTGCGTCGCGGCCTGGGCGATCTTCAAGGTCGGACTCGGCCTCGCCATCCCCATGCTGCGCTGGCCGTTCTGATGGAGTTCCTCGGCAACCTCCAGCTCGGCCTCGCCACGGCGCTGACGGCGCAGAACCTGTTCTACTGCTTCGTCGGCGTGGCGCTCGGCACGCTCCTCGGCGTGATCCCCGGCATCGGGGTGCTCGCCGCCATGTCGATGCTGTTTCCGCTGACCTTCTACCTGCCGCCGGAAACCGCGCTGATCATGCTGGCGGGCATCTGGTACGGCACCACCTACGGCGGTTCGACCTCGTCGATCCTGCTGAACGTGCCGGGAACGCCCGCGAACGCGGTGACCTGCCTCGACGGCTATCCCATGGCGCAGAACGGGCGGGCGGGAACGGCGCTCCTGATGACAACGGTGGCGTCGTTCTTCGGCGCGTCCTTCGGCATCATCCTCCTGATGACCTTCTCACCGGTGATCGCCGCCTACGCGCTCCGGTTCGGGGACGCGGAGTTCTTCTCGCTGATCCTGCTCGGCCTCGTGACCTCTTCCTCGATCTCGGACGGATCGGCGCTGAAGGGCCTGGCGATGACCGTGTTCGGCATCATGATCGGCCTCGTCGGCGCGGACCTGAACACCGGCGTCCACCGCTTCACCTTCGGCCAGCTCCAGCTCGTCGACGGGGTGTCCATCGTGGCGCTGGCGATGGGCCTGTTCGGCGTCTCAGAGGTGATCGCGAGCGTAGGGAAGGTCCAGAAGAACGCCATCGACACCTCGGACCTGAAGCTGAAATCCATGCTGCCCGACCGCGAGGAAATGGGCCGCACCTGGTTCCCGATGATCCGCGGGTCGTCCATCGGGTCGTTCTTCGGCGCCCTGCCCGGTGCCGGCCCCGGCATCGCGGCCTTCATGGCCTACGCGGTCGAAAAGCGCGTGTCGCGGCACCCCGAACGCTTCGGAAAGGGCACGATCGAGGGCATCATGGGCCCCGAGGCCGCCAACAACGCCGCCGACCAGACAGCCTTCATCCCGACGCTCACGCTCGGCATCCCGGGGTCGGTCACGATGGCGCTGATGCTCGGCGTGCTGATGATCCACGGCATCACGCCGGGGCCCAACATGATCGCGCAGCAACCGGCGCTGTTCTGGGGCCTCGTGATGAGCTTCTGGATCGGCAACCTGATGCTGCTGGTGCTCAACATCCCGTTCATCGGGCTCTGGGTGCGGCTCCTGTCGATCCCCTATCACCTCCTGTTCCCGGCGGTGCTGGTGTTCATCGCCATCGGGACCTACTCGCTCTCGAACAGCCCGTTCGACATCTGGGCCGTGGCCGGCTTCGGACTCCTTGGCTACTTCATGCGGTGGGCGCGGTTGCCGGCGGCGCCGCTCCTGCTCGGCTTCGTGCTCGGCCCGATGATGGAGGAGCATTTCCAGCGCGCGATGCTCCTGTCCCGCGGCGATTTCTCGACCTTCGTGACGCGGCCGATCTCGGGCGTGCTGCTGGCCTTCACGGCGCTGGTGCTGCTCTGGTCGGTGAAGTCGGGGCTGAGCCGCCGGGCGACCGCGGGGGTGAACGCGGAGTAGCCTGTCAGATCACGGCGACGGGGCGCAGCGGCGACGCGGTCGCGCCCCGCGCCCGGAGCGGCAGTGCGGCGAACAGGAAATCCGTTGCCCCCGAGGTGCTCAGCGCCTCCAGATCGAGGTTTTCCATGATCGGGATCCGACGTTCGATCAGCATCAGCCGGTGGACCGGCGCGGCATCGGTCACCGGGCCCTTCTCGAACACCGCGGTATCGCTGCCGACGAGCGCCACGCCCCTGTCGGCGAGCCAGGTCCCGGCGTCGAGATCCGGGCCCGGTGTCTCGTGGCCGATGTAGGTCTCCTGGCCCCAGAGCGTTCCCCAACCGGTCCGGATCAGCGCGACATCGCCCGGTTGCGGCTCCGGCCCCGCGGCCGCCAGGTCTTCGATGGTAACGACACGATCGGGGGGCAGGCACGCTGTCCCGTGCAGTTTCGCGACGTCGAACAGGATCCCCCGCCGCAGGTAGGCGGGGAACGCGGCGGCGTCGCCGGATGCGGTCCCGGCCTCGATCGCGTCGTTGTCGGCGGGGCCACCGTCGAACATCCGTCGGTCCTGGCTGACATGGCACAGCGCGTCGATATGGGTGCCGGTATGGCCGCCGAACGCCCAGTGGCAGCTCGCCGAACTCGCACCGTCGCCGCGCACCCTTTCACCGTGGCGGCGAAACAGCCCGATCTCGAAATCCGGGTGCGTCGGGTAATGCGGCATCCCTGTGTGGAACACCCGCCCCAGGTCGAGGATCCGTCCCTCCCGCACCGTGGCGGACGCGGCCTTCCAGAGATCGAGGTCGTCCGGCGTGTTCATATTCTACTCCTTGGTAGACACATGCGGGGTATCGCAGCCCGCCTTTCCGGTCAATGCCGCAGCGACGGATTGCGGGATGCTACCGAACGGTATATTCGTCAGGGGGAACACGGAGGAGCGGAAGATGAGCGAAGCCGGAAAGGTCGAAAGGCTCTCGGATATCGTGATCGACACGTTGCTGGCAACGAAGGCCGGTGAGCGGGTGCTGATCGTCACCGATGCCGCGGGCATGGCGGAAAACGGCGATATCGTCTCCGCGATCACCGCCCGTTCGCGGGCCGCGGGCGCCGAGACCCTCCTGGTCGAAATGAACGACAACCCGTTGAAGAACGCCGAATACCTGCCCGACGCGGTGCAGAAGATGATGCCGGGCCAGGACATCATCGTCAGCCTGACCCGCACCACCTCCGCGCCCCTGCCGCACCACAAGGTGCCGATCGGGCTGGTCCGGTCGGGCGCGGTCCGCGGAGTGTTCATGGTCAAGCGCAGCCGCGCAGATCTTCTGCATGAATGCGTGCTGGACGCCGATTACCCGGCCATGTCGACGGTCGCGAACTACTGGCAGGCCGCGTTCCAGGACGGCGAGACCGTGCGCGTGACATCCGCCGCCGGCACGGACCTGACCGCCAGCATCGCGGGCCAGCCCTCGCACCGGTCCAACTTCGCCCATGAGCCCGGCCGGATGTCGCCCTGCAACTGGGGCGAGGTCTACCAGGGGCCGGTCGTCGGAACCACCAACGGCCGGTTCGTCTGCGACGGGCCGATCCTTGGATTCGACTGGCCGCCCGAACCGGTCATCGTCGAGATCGAGAACGGTCTCGCCACCGGCGTCACCGGCCACGCCGAGACCGCCGCGCGACTATGGGACCTGATCCGGACGAACGAAAACGGCGCGAACATCGCCGAGATCGCGCTCGGCATAAATGCGAAGGCGAACGACCGGTCCTGCAACACCTACAAGAAGGGCCTGGGACGGCTGCACATCGCGGTCGGCAACGGGCTGGTCTACAATCAGGACGTGGATTCGCCGATCCATGTCGACCTCATCATGCACGCGCCGAACGTCGAGATCGACGGGGTCGAGATCGTGCGCGAGGGCAAGTCGACCCAGGCCTAGCCGAGCGGACCCGCTTCCGCCGCGCCGCCCTGCCCCTGCACCACGACGCCTGAGGCTTCCAGCGCCGCGATCTCGCCGGATGCGAAGCCCCAGTCGCCCAGGATTTCGCGGCTGTGTTCGCCGACGTAGGGAGACGGCGAGGCCACCGCCCCGGGCGTCCGGCCGAAGCGCGGGGCGGGTGCGGGCTGCACGGCGCCGTCAATGGTCACGAAGCTGTTTCGCGCCTGCGCCTGCGGATCGTCCGGCGCCTCGTCGAAGCCACGGACAAGCGACAGGCAGGCGTCGCTTCCCTCGGTCATCGCGCACCATTCCGCCGCGTCCTTCTGCAAGAAGATCGCGGCGAGCCTGTCCCGCAGTTCCGGCCAGCGGGACCGGTCGTCGCGCGCGGTGCGCAGCACGTCGTCGTCGATCCCGCAAATTTCAAGGAAGCGGCTCCAGAACGCCGTCTCGATCGCGCCGAGCGCCACGTACCGCCCGTCGCGGCATCGGTAGCAGCGGTAATAGGGCGCGCCGCCGTCGAAGATGTTCGCCTCGCGCCCGTCGGCCCAGAGACCTTTGTTGTGGTAGGACCAGATCATCGAGGCGAGAAGGCTGCCGCCTTCCGCCATCGCCGCGTCGACCACCTGTCCCCGGCCCGAGGTCCCCCGCTCCACCAGTGCGGCGAGCAGGCCCGCGACGAGGAGCATTCCGCCGCCGCCGAAGTCGCCCACGAGGTTGAGCGGCGGGACCGGTCCGGCTTCCGCCGTGCCGATGGTCGAGAGAACCCCGCTCGCGGCTATGTAGTTGATATCGTGTCCCGCTTCCTGCGCCCGCGGGCCGTCCTGTCCCCAACCGGTCATGCGGCCGTAGACCAGCCGCGGGTTCCGCTCCAGCGCGGTGTCGGGGCCGAGGCCGAGGCGTTCCATGACGCCGGGGCGAAAACCTTCGATCAGAACGTCGGCAGCGGAGACCAGGCGAAGCGCGACCTCCGCCGCGCCGTCCGCCTTCAGGTCGAGCGCCAGCGAGCGACGCCCCCGGTTCAGGACGTCGCCCCGGGTCTGGTTCCAGCGCTGGCCGGGGCGGTCGACGCGGATCACCTCCGCCCCCATGTCCGCAAGCCACATCGCCGCGAAGGGCCCCGGCCCCACCCCGACGAATTCCACCGCCCTGATTCCGGTCAGCGGTCCCTGCCGATTTGCCATCGCACCGATCCTTATACCATTGGGTAGGTTGTCGGTGGTTTTGCCCCCCGAAGCAACCCGGTTTTCTGGTCTCGCCGCGCGGCCCGCATCATGGCGTTGACACCAATCCTACCCAGTGGTAGGTCCATATGAGGCCGGTCGGATGCGTGTCCCGACACCGGCCCGCGAAGGGGAGGAAACGCGTGCTCGACTACGATACGGTCATGACCTGGACTTTCCCGGATGTCCGGCAGAGCTATTCCGAGCGCGACACGATCCTCTACGCGCTCGGGCTCGGCTTCGGGCATGACCCGATGGATGCCGACGCGCTCGGATTTCTTCTCGAAGATCGGCTGACCGCGTTTCCGACCATGTCCGTGGTCCTCGGCGGTCCCGGCCCCTGGATGACCGACCCGCGTACCGGGATCGACTGGATCCGCAGCTTGCACGGCGAACAGGGGATCCGCATCCACCGCCCGCTCCCGTCCTCCGGCACGGTGATCGGCCGCAACCGCGTGGTCGACGTGATCGACAAGGGCGAGGGTCGCGGGGCGCTCCTGATGCTGGAGCGGGACGTGATCGACGAGGCGACGGACGAGTTGATCGCGACGCGAACCTCGACCTCCTTCCTGCGCGGCGACGGCGGCTGCGGCGCGCCCGCAAAGGCGCAGCCGGTGCCCCATGCCGTACCCGACCGCGCACCCGACATACGCCACGAGATGACGACGCGCCCCGAGGCCGCGCTGATCTACCGCCTGTCCGGCGACTGGAACCCGATCCACGCCGACCCGGAGAAGGCCAGGAAGGCCGGGTTCGACCGGCCGATCCTTCACGGTCTCTGCACCTACGGTATGATCGGCCGCGCGCTTGTCGCGACCGTCTGCGGCAACGACACGGCGAGGCTGAAGGAGTTCGGCGGGCGCTTCAGCGCGCCGGCCTATCCCGGCGAGACGATCCGCGTCGACATCTGGGACGAGGGCGATGGCGCCTACGGGTTCGAGGCCCGCGTGACCGACCGCGATATCGTGATCTTCAAGAACGGGCTGGCGCGGATCGGATGACCTACGACGGCGCCCTGCCCCGGCCCACGCCCGAAACCCGAGCCTTCTGGGACGGGACGAAGGCGCATCGGCTGATGCTGCCGTGGTGCGAGGCGTGCGGTCAGCCGCATTTCTACCCGCGCGCGATCTGCCCCCATTGCCTGTCCGACCGACTGGACTGGCGGCAGGCGAGCGGGCGCGCGACGCTCTACTCCTACGTCATCAACCATCGCCCGGCGAAGGGGTTCGAGGCGCCCTACGTGATCGCGGCCGTCACCCTGGATGAAGGCCCGCGGATGTTGACCAACATCGAGACCGACGGACCGCCCGAGCCGGACGCGCTCAGGCTCGACATGGCGCTGGAGGTGGTTTTCGCGGACGTTACCGACGAGATCACCCTGCCCCGCTTCCGGCCCGCGCCATGAGCCGCCTGTCCCGTACATGCGCCATCGTCGGCGCGGCCGAAACGGACACGATCGGCAAGCGGCCGGACCGCTCACGGCTCGGCCTGCACGCGGAAGCCGCGCGCAACGCCCTGGCCGACGCGGGTCTGAAGCCGTCGGACGTGGACGGCATCTTCTCCGCCCCCGCGGGTCCGAACGAGTTGTCGGAATACCTCGGGATCGTGCCGCGCTATGTCGATGGCACCAGCGTCGGCGGCTGTTCCTACATGATCTTCGTGCGCCACGCCGTCGCCGCCATCGCCGCGGGCTACTGCGACGTGGCGCTGATCGTCCACGGCGAGAGCGGGCGAAGCTGGCTTGACATGCCCGGCCTCGACGGCCCGGCCAGCCCCAACGGCCAGTTCGAGCTGCCCTTCGGCACCCGTGGCGCGCCGACGACCTATTCCCTGCCGGTCCTGCGCCATTTCCACGACTACGGCACTACACGGCGGCAGATGAGCCACGTCCCCGCCGCGACCCGCGAATGGGCGATCCTGAACCCGCGCGCGATGATGCACGACAAGGGGCCGGTCACGCCCGAGGACGTGGAGGCCTCGCCGCTGGTCTGCCACCCGTTCCACCTGCTCGACTGCTGCCTCGTCGCGGACGGTGGCGGCGCGCTTGTTGTCACGAGCGCGGAGCGGGCGCGGGACATGGGGCGGAAGCCGGTCACCATCCTCGGCACGGGCGAGGCGACGGCACACCGCATGGTCGCGCAGATGCGGGACTTCACGGTGTCGGAATCGACCGTGCTGTCCGGCAAGACCGCCTTCGCCGAGGCGGGGCTCGGGCCGTCGGACATCGACCACCTGATGCTCTACGACGCGTTCAGTTTCACGCCGATGCTGTTCCTCGAGGACCTCGGCTTCGTGCCCAAGGGCGAGTCCGGGCCGTTCGTGGCGGAGACGACGACCGGCCCGGACGGACGGACGATCTACAGGACCGGTCCGGGGGGTGAACTGCCGATGAACACCAACGGCGGCGGTCTGAGCTACTGCCATTCGGGCCGCTACGGCATGTACGCCCTGATCGAGGCGGTGACACAACTGCGCGGCGAGGCCGGGGCGCGGCAGGTCGAGGGGATCGAAACCTCCCTCGTCCACGGTCCGGGCCGTCAGTTCGCCGCCGCCGGAACGGTGATCCTGGCCAATGCTTGATACCCGCGCCCCATATCGCGACCTGTCGCTCTTCATCGGCGGGGACTGGACCGAAGGGTCCGGCGGGACGATGCCGGTGGAAAACCCGTCCACCGGAGAGACGCTCGGGATGCTTCCCTGCGCCGCGCCCGAGGACGTGCAGCGCGCGATCGCCTCTGCGGAGGCCGCCTTTCCAGACTGGGCGGCGACGCCCGTGCGCAAGCGGGTCGCCATCCTGCGCCGGGCCGCCGACATCGTCCGGGGGCGGGCGGAGGAGCTCTCGCGGCTCATGGCGCTGGAGCTTGGCAAGCCGGTCGCGCAGGGTCCGGCGGAAGTCGCGCGCGCGGCGGAGCATTTCGAGTGGCACGCGGAACAGGCGCTGCGTATCGGCGGTGAGGTCATTCCGGGCGGGCCCGGCATCCTCAACACCGCCCGCCGCGTGCCCGTGGGACCGGTCGCCGCCTTCACGCCCTGGAACGGCCCCGTCGCCTCGCCCGCGCGCAAGATGGCGGCGGCGCTGGCGGCCGGGTGCAACATCGTCATCAAGCCCGCAGAGGAAACGCCGGCCAGCGCCATCGTGCTGGCCGAATGCCTCGCCGAAGCCGGCATTCCAGCGGGAAGCGTCAACATGGTCTTCGGCGACCCAGCGATGATCTCGGCCACGCTGATTGGGTCCCGCGCGATCCGGATGCTGACTTTCACCGGCTCCGTTCCCGTGGGCCGCCACCTCGCCACCGAGGCGGGCAGGCACCTGAAACCGTGCATCCTGGAACTCGGTGGGCATTCCCCGGTGATCGTCTGCGCCGACGCAGATCCGGTGGCCGTCGCCGACGCCTCGATCCTTCCGAAATTCCGCAACTCCGGCCAGATCTGCATCTCGCCCACGCGATTCATCGTCCACGAGAGCATCGCGGACGCCTTCACCGCCCGGCTGGTCGAGAAGGCGGAGGCGCTGAAGGTCGGCGACCCGCTTGTCGATGGCACCGACATGGGGCCCATGATCCACGCCCGCCGCCGGGACGCGGTGGATGCACTGGTGCGGCAGGCGGTCGAGGCCGGGGCCACGCTGGCGACAGGCGGCAAGACCCTGCCCGGAAAAGGTTATTACTATACCCCGACGGTACTGACCGACCTGCCGGACACCGCGCGGATCCTCACAGAGGAACCTTTCGGCCCGGTCGCGCTGGTCCAGACCTTCCGCGATCTGCCGCGGGCCATCGCGATGGCCAACGCCACCGATTACGGCCTCGCCGCCTACGCCTTCACCGAGAGCGCCGCGAACGCCGAGGCCATCGCCGAGCGCGTGGAAGCGGGTATCCTCTCGATCAACCACTACAGCGGCGCCTCGCCCGAGGTTCCGTTCGGCGGGGTCAAGGACAGCGGATACGGCCGCGAGGGCGGCGCGCAATGCTTCGACGGGTATCTCACGACGAAATCCGTCTCACACAGGACAGGCCCGGTCTGACCGGGCGGACGAACAGGAGGAACGCCATGCGCTTCGAGAACAGAGCCGCGATCGTGACGGGCGGCGCCCGCGGAATCGGGCGGGCCATCGCCGAGGAACTGGCGCGCGAGGGCGCGAAGGTCGTCATCATGGACCCCGGCAGCGCCAAGGACGGCGACGGCGGCGACGGCGCGGGCCCCGCGGAGGAGGCGGCGGAGGCGATCCGCGCGGCCGGCGGCACCGCCATTGCGGCCGCCGAAAGCGTGGCCGACCACGACGCCTGCGGCCGCACCGTGCAGCTTTGCAAGGACGCGTTCGGCTCGGTCGACATCCTCATCAACAACGCCGGCGTCCTGAGGCCCAAGATGGTCTGGAACATGCCGATCGAATCCTGGGACATCGTGGTCGCGACCCACATGCGCGGGACGTTTTCGATGATCCACCACGCCGCGCCGCACATGCGGGCGCAGCGGTGGGGCCGGATCATCAACATGGGGTCCGAGGCGTGGCGCGGCACCGTCGGCGGCGTGAACTACGGCGCGGCCAAGGGCGGCAACTTCTCGATCACGCGCTCGATGGCGCGGGAACTGGGCAAGTACGGCGTCACCGCAAACACGATCTGCCCCGCCGCCGCCACCCGGCTGACGCTGGACGACGCGGTGAAGGAAGGTTTCCGCAAGCGGCTCGAAGCCGGGCTGGTGACGCAGGAACGCTACGACGCGGTCGTGAACATGGGCGGGCCGGAGCATATCGCCCCCTTCGCGGCCTACCTCTGCTCCGACGCCGCGGCCGACATCAACGGTCAGGCGTTCCGGGTCGAGGAAGGCAAGGTCGGCATCTACAACGAGCCCGAGATGAAGGCCTCGCTGGTCAAGGCCGGCAAGGAGGTCTTTACGTTCGAGGAACTCGCCGCGCAGATCCCGCAGGCGCTGCTGCAGGGCTATACCAACCCCTCCCCGGCCGAGCCCGCCTCGGACGCGGCGGCGGCGGAGTGACGCCCCGATGATGGAGAACCGCGCGATCTACGGCCCGGAATACGAGGAATTGCGCCGTAACGCGCGCCGATTCTTCGAAACCGAGTTGTTGCCGAACATCGACCAGTGGGAAGAGGACGGCATCGTCCCGAAAGATATGTGGCTGAAGGCCGGGGCGATGGGCATCCTCTGCCCCACGGTGCCCGAGGAATACGGCGGCGCGGGCGGCGACTTCCTGCATCTCAGCGTCATCGACGAGGAACTCGGCTATACCGGGCAGGCCTCCTTCACCATCCAGACCCATACCGATATCGTCGCGGCCTATGTCGAGGCGCTCGGCACCGAGGAGCAGAAGCGCCGATGGCTGCCGCGGATGGTCACGGGCGAACTCATCGGCGCGGTCGCGATGACCGAGCCGCAGGCGGGATCGGACCTCAAGGCGATCACCACCACGGCACGGCGCGACGGCGACCATTACATCCTGAAGGGCCAGAAGACCTACATCACCAACGGCATCAACGCCGACCTCGTCATCGTCGTCGCCAAGACCGCGCCGGAGCTCGGCCGCAAGGGCGTGAGCCTGATCGTGGTCGAGGCCCCGGTGGAGGGGTTCGCGCGCGGCAAGCGGCTGAAGAAGATGGGGATGAAGGCGTCCGACACGGCGGAGCTGTTCTTCGACGACGTCCGCGTGCCGGTGACGAACCTGCTCGGCGAGGAGAATGCCGGGTTCAGGCAGGTCATGCACGAGATCCCGAAGGAACGGCTGTCGATCGCGACCATCGCGATGGCCGCCGCGCAGAAGGCCTTCGACATGACCGTGGCCTACGTCAAGGACCGCCAGGTCTTCGGCAAGCCGCTGATCGAGTTCCAGAACACGCAGTTCAAGCTGGCCGAGCTCAAGACCCACCTCGCGGTCGGGTGGGCCCATCTCGACCACTGCATCGCGAAGCACCTGAAAGGCAAGTTGACGTCCGACGAGGCCGCGGTCGCGAAGTTGTTCAACACCGAACTGCAATGCCGCGTCGTGGACGAATGCCTGCAACTTCACGGCGGGTGGGGCTACATGGCCGAAACCCCGATCGCGCGGATGTATACCGACGCGCGGGTGCGTCGGATCGCGGGCGGGTCGTCCGAGATCATGAAGATGCTGATCGCGCGGACGCTGTGATGGAGGTGGCCGCGCCCCTTTCCGGCATCCGCGTGCTCGACCTGTCGACGGTCGTGGCAGGCCCCTACGGGTCGGACATCCTCGCCTCGCTCGGGGCCGAGGTGATCCGCGTGGTGCCGAAGCCGGGCAAGGCCCCCGCGCCGCGCGGCAACGGGCCGGTCTCCGACGCCGACGGGTTCGTGCATGCCTTCCACCGGTCGAAGAAATCCGTCGCGCTGAATCTGAAGGACGCGGGCGGAAAGGCAGACTTCCTGCGGCTGGTCGAAGGCGCCGACGTTGTCTACGACAATTTCCGCCCCGGCGTGACCGCGCGGCTCGGCATCGACCACCGCGCTCTCGAACGCGTCAACCCGCGGATCATCTGCTGTTCCATCTCAGGCTACGGATCCGAAGGCCCCTGGGCCGAGGTCGGGGCCTACGACGTGACCGTGCAGGCGCTGTCCGGCGGCATGTCCATCACCGGGTCCAACGACGCGGCGCGGATGCCGTGCCGGTGGGGCGTGCCGATCGGGGACATCACCGGGGCCTTCTACGCCGTCATCGGCGTGCTGGCAGCGCTGGAGGACCGGGCCAGGACCGGCAAGGGACAGGCGGTCGAGATCTCGCTGCTCGACGGGCAACTCGCGCTCAACACCTACCGGGTGCCGCAGGCCTTCGGCGCGGGCGTCGAATTCGGCGTGCCGGAACCCCGCCGTGGCGGTGCAGGGACAGTGCCCTACGGGCCGTTCCGTTGCGGCGACGGGGCGTGGATCGTGATCGGGGTCGCGTCGAAATTCTGGCAGGCGTTCTGTGCGGCGACGGGGCTCGACGGCCTTTCGGACGACCCGCGCTTCGCGACGCTAGAGCTGCGGCAGAAGAATCAGGCGGCGCTGGAACCGTTGATCGAGGCGCGCCTGCTGGCCGACACCGCGGAGGCGTGGCAGGCAAGGCTGATCGAAGCGAAGGTTCCCGTCGCACGCGTGAACACCATCGCGGAGGCGTTCGACCACCCGCAGGCGCGCGCCCGCGGCATGGCGGTCGAGCTTCCCGGCACCGGCGGCGTGGTGACGGCGGGATCGCCGATCCGGTTCGCGGGCGAAGCTCCGGTCGCGGCGACCGCCCCTATCGCGGATGGCGCGGATACCGATGACCTGCTGAACCAGGCCCGCTCGTTGCAGCCGGATCCGACGGTCGTGCCCGACCCGGAGATCGCCGCCCTCGCCCCCCGTCCCGGCCCGCTGTCCGGCGTCATGGTGCTGGAACTGTGCGGCGACGAGCCGAGCGGCACGTTCGGCACCCAGATCCTCGCCGATCTCGGCGCGACCGTCGTGAAGGTCGAGCGCCCCGGCCTCGGCGGGATCCCGCCCGATCCGGCCGACCTGCCGATCACGCCCGCGCTGGCCTATACCTTCGGCCTCAACCGCAACAAGCGGTCCGCGTGCCTCGACCTGAAATCGCCCGCGGGCCGCGCCGCGTTCCTGTCGCTCACCGCGCGGGCCGCAGTCGTCTACGACAACCACAAGCCCGGCGTCATGGCGCGGCTCGGCCTGTCGCCGGAGGATCTGCGCGCAGCCAACCCGCGGATCATCGCGTGCTCGGTTTCCGGATTCGGCCAGACCGGGCCCTGGTCCAGCCTGCCCGCCTACGACGCGACGATCCAGGCGCTCGGCGGGGGGATGAGCCTGACCGGAACCGGCGACCCGGACAGCCTGCCGGTCCGCTGCGGCAACCCGGTCGGCGGTATCGCCGGGGCCTTCTACGCCGTCATCGGCATCCTCGCCGCCCTTCGCCGTGCCCGAACGGAGGGCAGGCCCGCCACGCTCGACATCGCGCTCTTCGACGCGCAGCTCGCGACGCTATGCTACCGGGTCGCACCCGCGCTGTCGGGCCGGACCTACCCGGCGGTCCAGAGGCGCGGCGGATCCGGCGCGCTGCCCTACGGGCCGTTCCGCTGCAAGGGCGGGCGCTGGTTCGTGCTCGGCATCACGCCGCAGTTCTGGCCCGCTGCCGCCGGCCTGCTCGGCCACCCGGAGTGGGCCGAAGACCCCCGCTTTGTGACCGAGGCCGACCGGCAGGCGAACGAGGTCGAGCTGAACGCGCTGGTGGAACGGGCGATGGCGGCGGCGACGCCCGAGGAGTGGCAGGAGCGTTTCGTTGCCGCCGGCATCCCCGGCGCCGCGGTCCGGACCATCCGCGAGGCCTACGACCACCCCCATGTCGCACCCCGCAACATGCTGAGAACGTTCGGCGATCCGGTCGGATCACGTTTGAGGGTCGCGGGCGATCCGATCCGGCTATCGGGCCATGCCGACGCGCCGTTCGCCCCGGTCCCGGGTCTCGGCGCGGATACCAAGGCGCTGCTGACGGCCCTCGCCGACCTGCCGCCCGGCGTCGTGGCGGAACTGCGCGCGACCGGCGCGGCGTGGTGGCCCGAGGCGGGCGTCTGCCATGCCCGGCCAAGCGTGGTCTGACCCGATGCCCGCCTGGCCCTCAGCCTCATGGCCCCCAACCCCGCGCCCGGCTATGCTACCCGCGGTTCGCATCACGAAAGCAGGGCAGATATGACCGAGAACACCGCCACGGCCGCCGACCAGGCCAAGCAGGACGACCGCGAGGCCAAGCGGCTGTCGATCCTGAAAGCCGCCGCGGCCTTCTTCAACAGCCGCGGGTTCCACAACACCTCGATGGCCGACGTGGCCAACGCGCTCGGCGTATCGAAGCCGTTCCTCTACTACTACCTGAAGGACAAGGAAGACCTGATCTTCCAGTGTTCCCGCATCGCGACGCAGGAACTCCACGAACTCCTTGACGAGGTGCGGTCCGCCGAGGTCACGGGCTGGGAACGGCTGGAAATGTTGTTCCGCCGCTACGCCCGCGTGATGACGACGGATTTCGGCATCTGCCTGATCCGCTCCACCGCACCCGGCAGCCTCAGGACCGACAGCCGCGAACAGCTCTGGACCGGGCGCCGCCGGCTCAACCGCGAGGTCGAGAAGATCGTGGCCGAGGGCATCGCGGATGGCTCGATCCGGTCCTGCGACCCGCGGATGCTGTCCTTCGCGATGTTCGGCGCCTTCAACTGGCTGAGCTACTGGTACGACGAAAACGGCCGCAAGAGCCCCGAGACCATCGCCGAGGATTTCCTCGACATGTTCGCGCGCGGGGTCGTGCGGGGCAAGGGAGACGAGGATGCGGGTTCACGACTGGTTTGAGTTCCATGCCCTGAACCGGCCGGACATCCCGTTCCTGATCCAGGACGGGACGGAACTGTCCTACCGCGACGCCGACGACCGCGCAAACAGGTGGGCCAACGCGATGATCGCCGCGGGCCTGAAACCAGGCGACCGCATCGGCTACCTGTCCACCAACGACATCGACATGGGCGTGATGTTCATGGCCTGCTCCAAGGCGGGCGTGGCGCCGGTCATGGTCAATTACCGCCTCGCCCCGCGCGAGATGGACTGGATCCTGAAGGACGCCGAGGTCTCGGCCGTGTTTACCCGTGGCGACGACTACCTCGGGGTCATGGACGGGCTCCGCGCCGGGCTGCCCTTCGTCTCGCACTGGATCTCCGTGGGCGCGGCCCGCGACGGCTGGCAGACGCTGGACGACTTCATCGCCCCCCATCCCGCGACCGCGCCAAGCCTGCCGCTGACGATGGAGGACATCTACTACCTGATCTATACGAGCGGGACGACGGGACACCCCAAGGGGATCATGATCTCGCACAAGAACATCATCGCCCATGTCGAACAGTCGATGTCGGCCTCGATCGCGTCGCGCGCACCGGGGAACCGCGCGCTGATGACGACGCCGCTCTACCACGCTGCCGGTGCGTTGCGCGTCGCCACGGCGGCGATCAACGGCGGGACGATGGTGCTGATGGAGCATTTCGACGCCGAGCGCTTCCTGCACCTGATGGTGGCGGAGCGGATCAACACGGTGAACATGGTCCCCGCCATCGTCCAGCAACTGCTGGAGGTGCCGGGCATCGCGCAGATGGATTTCACCCACCTGCAAGTCATCTACTACGGTGCGGCCCCGATCGGCGAAGGCGTGCTGCGCCGGGCGCTCGCCACCTTTGACTGCCCGCTGATCCAGGGCTACGGCCTATCGGAAAGCTGCGGTGGCATCGCTTATCTCAACGAGGTCGATCACCAGAAGGCGCTCGCGGGGCGCCCGGAACTGCTGAAATCCACTGGCCGAGCGGTCGTGTTGGCGGAACTGAAGGTGATCGACGCCGATGGCAACGACCTGCCCCCGGGCGAAACCGGAGAACTTTGCGTGCGCGGGCCCAACGTGATGAAGGGCTACTGGCGCAACCCGGAGAAGACCGCCGAGACCATCGTCGACGGCTGGCTGCGCTCGGGCGATGCCGCCTACCTCGACGCGGAGGGCTATGTTTTTCTACAAGATCGCATCAAGGACATGATCGTGTCCGGCGGCACCAACATTTACCCCGCCGAGATCGAGAGCGTTCTTCTGGAACATCCCGACCTTCTCGACGTCGCGGTGATCGGCGTGCCGGACGAGAAATGGGGCGAAGCCGCGCTCGCCGTCTGCGTCACCCGCGCCGGCGCCTCCCCCGGCCCGGACGAGCTCGTCGCGTTCTGCCGTGAGCGGCTCGGGGGCTACAAGGTTCCGCGCCGTTACGACTTCGTCGCGGAACTGCCGCGGAACGCCAGCGGCAAGATCCTGAAACGGGTCCTGCGGGAGCCCTACTGGAAGGGCCAAGCCCGCGCCATCGCCTGACACCGGAGGACCACCATGACCGACGCCGCCACCATCGACCCCGGCCTGAACGCCTGGGGCCAGCCCCGCATCACCTCGCGCTTCGACGACCAGACCACGGCGGCGGAGGTGCTGGCGGGCGTGGACCTTGCCGGCAGGACCGCGATGGTGACCGGCGGCGCGGGCGGTATCGGGAAGGAAATCGCGCGCGCCCTCGCCGGCGCCGGGGCATCCGTCGTCATCGCGGATGTCGATATCGAGGCCGCTGCGCTCACCGCCGGGGAGCTTTCTGGCGATGTCCGGGCCGAACGCCTCGACCTCGCGGACCTCGCCGCGACGCGGGATTTCGCGGCCCGCTTCGTGGAGAGTAGGCAGCCGCTCGATATCCTCGTGAACAACGCTGGCGTCATGGCGCCGCCGCTGAAGCGTACGGCGGACAGCCACGAATTGCAGTTGGGGATCAACCACCTGGGCCACGCCGCCTTGACGCTCGGACTGATGCCGGCGCTCAAGGCCGCGGGCGGGGCGCGGGTCGTCTGCGTGTCCTCCATCGGGCACCGCCGGTCAGACGTGATCTACGACGACCCCGACTACCTGACCCGCCCCTACGACCGGTGGGAAGCCTACGGCCAGTCCAAGACCGCCTGCGCGCTCTTCGCCATCGCGCTGAACGCGCGGGTGTCGGGCGACGGCGTTTACGTCAACGCGATGAACCCCGGCGGCTCGATGACCGGCCTGCAACGGTTCCTGACCCAGGAGGAACTCCGCGCGCTCGGCTGGATCGACGCGGACGGGACGCCGCTCGCCCGCTGGCACAGCCCCGAACAATGCGCGGCGACCTCGGTCTGGCTGGCGACATCGGACGACCTGAACGGGATCGGCGGGCGGTATTTCGAGTATTGCCAGGAGGCGGTGAAGTGGGTGCCCGACGGCCCGATGGCGGGCGTCCAGCCGCACCTGAACGCGGAGAACGCGGAACGTCTCTGGTCGCTGACCGAGCATCTGCTCGGTCAGGGCTCCAGCACGACATGACCGATCCGGTCGCGGTCGGCGATGCGGGCGAAGGCCGCGCCGACCTGCTCCAGCGGCAGGCGCGCGGCGACGCGCGGGCGGATGCGTCCCGCCGCGAGCCAGCCGCCGAGCCGTTCGAAGATCGCCCGCACCTCGGCTTCGTGCTGCGCACGCGCGTCGATCTTGTAGTACCCCATGTAAAGCCCGCAGACGGTGATGTTCTTTACCAGCGCGATGTTGGCGGGGATCGACGGGATGGCGCCGGAGGCGAAGCCGAGCGGCAGGATGCGCCCCCCGGGCCGAAGGCAGCGCATCGACTGGGTGAAGGTCTCCCCGCCGACCGGGTCGAGCACCGCGTGGACACCCTCCCCGCCCGTCGCGGCGCGTACCGCGTCCCGCAGCCCCACGGGATCGGAGGGCAGCGCGATCTCCGCCCCGATCTCGCGCGCCCAGGCCCGCCGCGCGACGGTGGAGGCCGTGGCCACGACCCGCGCGCCGAGATACCGCGCCAGTTCGACCGCCGCGGACCCGGCCCCGCCCGCCGCGCCGTTGACCAGCAGCCATTGACCCGGCTGCACGTCCAGGAGCCGCGGCCAGGTCAGCGCGGCGAGAACGGAATTGTAGGACGTGTTCAGCGCCGTCGCCGCCGCGAAATCGACGCCGTCGGGCAAGGGGTAGACGTTCGCGGCGTGGGCGACGGCTTCCTCCGCGAGCCCGCCGTATTCGACCGAGGCCAGCACAGGCTGGCCGACCCGGAAACCGCGCCCCGCCGCCGCGCCGATCTCCACGATCTCGCCCGCGACTGTATTGCCGGGGATGAAGGGAAAGGCGGGTTTGCGCTGGTACCTGCCCTGCACGAGCAGGCCGAGCGCGTGGCTGACAGGCACCGCGCGGACGGCGATCCGCACATCGTCCGGCCCGCAGACCGGCGGCGGCGCGTCGGAGACGGCGAGCGCCCCGGGTTCGGTCCAGTCCCGTATCACGACCGCCCGCATCGCAGTTCCCCCGCCGACTTGCCCCTACCACACGGTAGCACCCCCTGCCCCGGCTGCAAGGCGGATGCTGCATGAGCGTCGACCCGACCATCGCGCGGTTCCTCGATCCGCAGACCATCGCCGTCGTCGGCGCGAGCGACCGGGCGGGATCGCTCGGCCTTCGGACGATGCGGAACCTCGACGGCTTCACCGGCCGGGTCTACCCGGTCAGCCGGCGGCTCGACCGGATCGGCGACCGCCCGTGCTTCGCGACCCTTGCGGACCTGCCGGAGCCGCCCGATTGCGTAATCCTCGCCGTTCCCGCGGCGGCGGTGGAGGACGAGGTGCGTGCCGCCGCGGCGGCGGGCGCGGGCGGCGCGGTGGTCTTCGCCTCGGGCTACGCAGAGCTTTCCGACCCCGCCGGGCGCATGGCACAGGACCGGTTGGCCGCCGTCGCGCGGGAGAGCGGGATGCGGCTTCTGGGCCCGAACACCACCGGTTTCGCGACCTTCGCCAGCGGCGCCCGCGCGGGCTTCGCGGAGTTTCCCGGCGGCGTGCCGGAGGGCCGTCGCGGCATCGCCATCGTCAGCCAGTCCGGCGCGATGGGTCTGGGGCTCGCCCAGGCCGCCGAGCACGGGGTCGCGATCAGCCACGTCCTGACCTGCGGGAACTCGTCCGACCTAGACGCCGCCGATCTCGTCGCCTTCGCGGCGGGCCAGCCCGCCGCCACGTCCATCGCGCTCGCGTTCGAAGGCATCTCCGAACCCGACCGCCTGCTGTCCGCGATCCGGGACGCCGGGAAACCCGTAGCTGTCCTGCGTGCCGGCCGAAGCCCGGCGGGGGCGGAGGCCGTGCGACGGCATACCGGCACCGACCCCCATGCCGGTTTCGACTGGAACGGCGGACTTGCGCAGGCCGGTGCGATCACGGTGGTGCGCCCCGAACGGCTGGTCGAGACCGCCGTCTTCCTGGCGAAATCCGCCGAGCTGCCGCCCCGGGCCGGGCAACCCCGCATCGCGATCCTGACAAGCTCCGGCGGCAACGGCATCCTCGCGGCAGACGCGGTCGCGGCCGCGGGCCTGCCGCTCGCCGCGCTGTCCCCCGCGACCACCCGCGCCCTCGCCGCGCGCCTGCCCGCCTTCGGCGCCGCCCACAACCCTTGCGACGCGACCGCCGAGGCCTCGTCCGACCCCAACCTCGTCCCCGATTGCGCCGGGGCGATCCTGTCCGACCCCGCGGTGGACGCGCTGCTATTACCCTGGGGCAAGGCCTGGGACGCGGGCCAGTTCGGCACGCTGTCGGACCTCGCCCGCCGCCACGGCAAGCCACTCTGCCTGGTCTGGATGAGCCAGTGGTCGGAAGGCCCCGGCGCCGCCGAGGCCGAGGCGCAGCCGGGACTTTCGGTGTTCCGCTCGCTCGACGCCTGCTGCGCCGCGCTGTCGCGGCGCTAACCGCCCGCCCCGGCCTCCGGTAGCCAGGTCACGATGTCCGGCACGAAGATCAGCAGGATCACGACCGCGATGGCCGCGAGCGCGAAGGGCACGACGCCGCGGAATACCGTCACGAGGTTGATCGGGCGGCCGAGATTGGCCTCCGGGTCCGACGCGATGCGGTGGACGATGAAGGTCAGGATGCCGAGCGGCGGGGTCAGGAGCCCGACCTCGGCCATCACCACGAGGAACACGCCGAACCACAGCGGGTCGACCCCGACCGCACGCAGCGGCGCCAGCAGGATCGGGATGGTCAGCAGCATCATGGCCAGCGTGTCCATGAACATGCCGAGCACGAGGTAGACGAGGATCAGCATCAGCAACAGAGGCACGCGGGTCAGGCCCATGTCGACGATCAGGCCGGCAAGCGCGTTCGGCACCTGGCTGAGCGCCATCGCGCGGCCGAGCACCTCGACCCCGACGATCAGCAGGAACACCGCCGCCGTGCTGACCAGCGTGCCCGAGATGGAGCCCGCTACCATCGACCGGATCCCGGCGACCCCCTGGCCGAGACGGACCTGGTTGATGCAGCCGAAGACCAGCGCCGCGAGCATGCCGAAGACCCCGGCCTCGGTCGCGGTGAAGACGCCCGCGAACAGCCCGCCGATGACCACGAACATGACGAAGGCGATCGGGGCCACGTCGATCAGCGAGCGGAACCGCATCCCCCAGTCGATCCCGCTCATGTCGACTTTCGGCGCCATTGACGGCCGGGCGAGGACCTGCAGGACAATGGCGAGCGCGAAGGCCCCCGCGAGGATCAGGCCCGGCACGACGCCCGCAAGGAGTTGCTGGCCCACGGGCACCGAGGCCGCGCCGGCATAGACCACCAGCAGCAGGCTCGGTGGGATGATCTGCCCGAGCGTCCCCGCCGCCGCGACGCTGCCGACCGCGAGCCGCGGGTCGTAGCCCGAGCGCAGCATCTCCGGGATCGAGACGCGGCCGAGCGCGTAGGTGATGCCGATGGTGCTGCCGCTGGAGGCCGCCAGCGCGGCCCCGGCGAAGTTGGTGGAAATCGCGAGCCCGCCGGGCAGCCAGCCGAGCCAGCGCCGCGCGGCCTCGAAGGCCGAGGCGGTCAGGCCGGACTTCCACAGCAGCATCCCCATCAGGATGAACATCGGGATCACGCTGTAGGACCAGCCCTCCGCCCCGTCGAAGGCCGCGGCCTCCATCGTCGAACGGACCACGCGGGCGCCGGCGATGGCATAGAGCCCGAGGACCGCGGCGCCGAGCATCGCGATTCCGACCGGCACGCCCATGAGCAGCAGAAGGATCGACAGGCCGACCACCATCGCGCCGACGGCCTCTTTCGGCAGGTCCAGGAAGAGCATCGCGGCCACCGCCGCGACGGCGAGGACGAGACCCGCCCAGAACACGATCAGCGGCAGCCTGCGTGTCGCGCGCGCGGCGCCTGTTCCGGCGAGCATCGTCATACTAGGTCCGCGTCGCTGTCGGCGTCGTGTCGAAGCGGCAGTTGCCCCGCGAAGAAGCGCACGGCCGAGGCGAGCATCTGGAGCGTCAGCGCAGCGACGCCGAGGACGGAGACGAACTTGAACGGCCAGATCGCGACCGGCGGCGAGGATGCGGTGGTTTCTCCGTAGGCCGCGCTGTCGAGCGCATCCATCAGCGTGTGATAGGCAAGAAGCGCGAGCAGGCCGGCCGCGAGCAGGCTGAACGCGCCCTCCACCACCTGCCGCATCCGCGGCGGCAGCGCGTCGAGCAGGATGGTGACCTTGATATGTTCCTGGCTGCGCTCGGTGAAGGCGAAGGCGAGCAGAACGAGCGTCGGCATCCACCAGTTCGCCGTCATCTCCAGCGTGCCGCGGACGGGATGGTGGAACAGCCAGCGACCGACAACGTCGACCGCGACGTTCCCGGCGAGGATCACGAGCGCAAGCGCGGCCACGGCGGCGAGCCCGCGGCTCAGCCCGTCGATGGCGCGGATCGCCGCGGGCGCGCGCGGCTCTGTCTCGCTCATCCCTGCCTCCCTGTCGTGTCACGAATGGCCGGCCCGCCGGTTTCCCGGCAGGCCGGCGGACTGACGGCCCCTCTCGTCAGTCGTTGAGCAGCGTCGGCGTCACCTCTTCGCTGAACCGCGCGGTGAAGGCCGAAAGGTCGACCTCGCGAAGGCCCGCGAAGGCTTCCATGATGGCCTCGGGCGTGCGTTCCGCGACCGCGTAGCCCTCGCCCTCCAGCGCCTCGGTCCAATAGGCGATCCGGTCGAGGTACTGTTGCACGAAGGCGGCCGGGTCCTCGATGCTTTCGGGCGCGGCGTCGGCCAGGCCCTCGACATAGGCGGCGCGCTGTTCGGCGACGATCGGTTCCAGCTCGGACACGTCGTTGGTGTTGACCCCGCCCGAGGCGATCAGGTCACCGGCCTCGGCCTCGATCTGCAGGTAGCCGTTCCAGATGTCGTAGGCCGACTGCACCGAAGCCTCGGTGATGAAGTCCTGCAATTCCGGCGGGAAGCTGTTCCAGGTGTCGAGGTTGATGACCCAGGTGGAGGCCTGGAGCTGCGCCATCGTCACCGGCACGTATTCCGGCGCCACGTCCTGCAGCACGAGCCCGTCGACATACTGGTTCGGGTTGATGACCATGCATTCGAACACGCCGCGCTGAAGGCCCTCGTAGGCCTCGTTCCAGGCGATGCTGACCGGGGTCATGCCAAGCGCCTCGACGCTTTGCGACCAGACCGCGCCGATCGCCCGCGCGCGCAGACCCTCTGCGTCGGAAACCGACGCGATCGGGGTGTTGCACAGGAGGTTGTAGGCCGGCGTCGCGGTGGCCTGGAGCACGCGGACGTTGTGGCGCGCGTATTCCTCGGTCAGCGGCTCGAAGGTCAGGACGGTCTCCAGCGCCGTCGCCCCGCCGGCCGCCACGTCGTGGACGGTGGAGCCCGACAGCGCCGCGCCCATGCCGAAGAGCCACGATCCGACCGGCAGTTCCGCGGGCATGTAGCTCGGGATGATGAGGCCGATGTCGGCCACGCCGTCCCCCACGCCTTCCAGCGTGTCCAGCGCGTTCAGGAGCGACGAGGACCAGTAGTTCTCGAACGTGACCTTGCCCTCGGTGAACTCGGTGATCGCTTCCTCCCACGCGACCATCGCGCGGCCGAAGTTGGCCGTGTCGTCGCCCGAGAAGTCCGCGAGCCTCAGCGTGATCGGCTCCATCTCGTCGAGCCAGGCGCGGTCTGCGTCCTGCGCCATCGCCGGGGCCGAAAGCAGCCCCAGTCCGAGGATCGCACCGAGCGCGCGGCCCGGAATACGGTTGGTGTCTGTTGTCATGTCGTCCTCCCTTGAGCCGGGATCCCCCGGCACGTTCGTGCTGTCGCCGATCCTAGCAGTGTCTACGATATGGGACAACGAAACTTGCATCGGGATCCAGCGATTCCGCGTCGTTTCCGGCGATTCTCCGGTCACTTCGGCCCTTTCAGGCAAGGGATTCGCGCGAACCCATCCATTCCCGTCCCACATCGTGGACCGGGCGGCTTGCGCGCCGAAATTTTCCGCCTTTGCGTTCCACCATGCGGGACGCTTGGGCGGGGCCGGCGTCAGTAGAACGGCATCCGGTCCGGGTCGAGTTTCACGTCGACGAGGATCGGCCCCGTCCGCGCCGCCAGCACACCCGGCAGGGCGTCGAGGTCGGCCGCGCTGCGCACGGTCACCCCCGTTCCGCCGAGCGCATCGGCCAGCGGCGCGAAGTCGGGCCAGTCGAACATGGCGACACCCGGATCCATCTGCCGGTCGCGCAACACGACGTGTTCGGCCCCGTAGGCGCCGTCGTTCATCAGGATCACGATCAGGTCCGTCCCCTGCCGGACCGCCGTGTTGAACTCCGTCAGCCCGCCGAGCATGAAGCCGCCGTCCCCTGTCGTCAGCACCACGGGACGCCCGCCCGCCGCCTCCGCCGCACCAACGGCATAGCCCATGCCGAGCCCGATGGACCCGAGGCTCGCGGTCTGGACGAGGCTCAGGGGGTCAGGCACGTCGAGGATCTGCAGCGCCTTGACCATGTGCCGGCCGGCGTCGGTGACGTAGATGCGGTCGTCGGGCAGGATCGCGTTCAGCCGATGCAGGAGCCAGAGGTAATCCAGCCCGTCCCGTGCCGGTTTTGGCACCGGGCCAAGACCGGCAAGGCCCCCGGCCTCCAGGTCCGCGGTGAACCCGGACGGCGCGATCTCGGCCTCGTCGAGCCAGTAGACCATCGCCTCCGCCACGCGGGCGGGATCGCCGATCACCGCGGCGTCGGGATGGTGGAAGCTGCCGATGGTGTCGGCGCGATCGGAGACCTGCACCACGCGCTTGCCGTCGAAATAGGCCCCGTGGGCGCTGGTATACTCGGTCAGGCTGGCGCCGAAGGCGAGGATGCAGTCCGCCTTCAGGATCGTCTCGACCGCCTCGGGGCCCGACAGCGTTCCGAACACGCCCATGTCGTAGGGCGCACCACGAAACAGGCCCTTGGCCTTCAGCGTCGTCGCCACCGGTGCCTCCAGCCGGTCGGCCAGCCTCAGGATCGCGTCGCGCGCCCCGACCGCCCCGCGCCCGGCCAGCACCACCGGGCGGCGCGCCGCGGCGGCAATCCCGATGGCATCGTCGAGCGCGCCTTCCCCCGGCGCGACCTCGCGCGGGGGTGGCGCGTGCGGGCCGATCCGCAGGCCCTCGGCCGCGTCCGACTTCATCAGGTCGATGGCGACGTTCAAGGCGACGGGCCGAAGCTCCGCCTGCGCGCGGCGCAGGGCACGGGCGAGATCGGCGGCGACGGTCCCGGGCGAGTGCACCTCTTCCCACCCCGCGCCCGAGGCCAGGATCACCTCCCGCTGCGGCACGTTCTGAAGGTTGGTCCGGTCCTCCGACCGCGTGTCGCCGCAGATCAGGACCACCGGCAGGCGCGACTTCACCGCGTCGGCCAGCGCGGTCACGCAGTTCGTCACCGCAGGCCCATGGGTCACGGTCGCGACCCCGACCCGGCCCGACACCGAGGCGTAACCCGAGGCCATCAGCACCGACCCTCCCTCGTACGCGGCGGCGACGTAGCGGCCGCCGCGGGCGCGCACGAAGGCATCGACCATGAACAGGTTGGCGTCGCCGGTGACGCCGAACAGGACCTCGACGCCCGCTTCGGCGAGCAGCCGCGCCAGCGCATCGTGGACCTTTTCCGCCATCACGCGGCCTCGAGGATCATGGCGATCCCCATGCCGCCGCCGATGCACTGGGTCGCCAGCGCGTGGCGCTTGCCCTCCCGTTGCAGGAGCGTCGCCGCCTTGCCCACGAGACGGGTGCCGGTGGCGCCGAGCGGGTGGCCTATGGCGATGGCACCGCCGTCGATGTTCAGCCTGGCGGGGTCGATCTTTAGCTCGCGCCGGCACGCCTCGGCCTGCGCCGCGAAGGCCTCGTTCATCTCCACGATGTCGATGTCGTCGATGGTCAGCCCCGCCCGCGCCATCGCCTTGCGGCTGGCCTCGATCGGACCGAGGCCCATGACACCCGGTTCGCACCCCGACACGGCGAAGGATTTCACCCGCGCCAACGGCGTCAGCCCGTGGCGGGCACAGAAGTCGGCCGAGGCCACAAGGACCGCTGTCGCCCCGTCCGTCATAGGCGAGGAGGAGCCCGCCGTCACCGTGCCGTCCTCGCGGAAGGCGGGGTTCAGGCCCGCGAGCTTCTCGGCGGAAGTCTCGCGCACGCACCCGTCGAGCGCGACCTCTCCGACCGGCGCGATCTCTGCGGCGAGCCGCCCGTCCGCCTGCGCGGCCCGCGCCTTGGTGTGACTGTCGAGCGCGAAGGCGTCCTGGTCGGCGCGGCTGACACCGCAACGTTCCGCGACCCGCTCGGCGGTCAGGCCGACGGCCTCGTAATGCTCCACCTCCTCCGGGGTCCATTCGGCAGGCGGCAAGTTGTTGAAGCCGAACATCGGGATCCGGCTCATGCTCTCGGTCCCGCCCGCGATGAAGGCCTCGCCCGCGTTCATCGCCATCATCCCCGCGGCTATCTGCACCGCCTGGATCGACGACCCGCACCAGCGGTTCACGGTCGCGCCCGCAACGGTATCGGGCAGCCCCGCCAGCATCCCCACCACGCGGCCGATGTTCAGCCCCTGCTCGCCTTCGGGGAACGCGCAGCCCCAGACCACGTCCTCGATCTCGGCGCCGGGCACGCCGGTCCGTTCGAGAAGCGCGCGGATCACGTGGGCGCCGAGCGTCGTCGGCGGCACATCGGCCAGCGCACCCTTGCGGGCGAAGGTGAAGGGCGTGCGGACATAGCCCGCGATGTAGGCGTCGGTCATGTCTCTGCTCTCCGGGCCGGGCCGAACCCGGGCTTGCGACGGGTGAGGAAGGCGTCGATGCCTTCCTCGAAATCGGGTGTGGCGGCACAGGCGAGAAAGGCGGCCTGTTCCGCGGCGAGCTGGTCAGTGAGCGACGCGCCCCCGGCAGCCGAGCGGATCAACGCCTTCGTCCGCGCCAGCGCCTCCGCCGGACCGGCGGCGAGCCGCGCGGCCAGCGCCTCGGCCTCGGACGAAAGCTCCGCCGCCGGGACGACCCGGGTCACGAGCCCCGCTTCCCGCGCCTCCGCCGCCGTCAACGCCTCGCCCGTCAGCGCGATATCCAGCGCCCTGCGCGGACCGGCGAGACGGGTCAGCGCGTGGCTGCCGCCGCAGTCGGGAACCGTGCCGAGCCGGATGTAGGCCAGATCGAAGATCGCGCTGTCGGCGGCAATCAGCATGTCGGCGTTCAGCGCCAGCGACATGCCCGCACCGGCGACGGGCCCCTGCGCCGCGGCGACGGTCAGGACCGGCGCCTCCGCCAGCCGCAGGATCGCCCGGTGCATCGGTTCGATAACGCCGCGCAGGAACATCTCGCGGCTCTCCCGCGCGACCATGCCGCGCACGTCGCCGCCGGCCATGAAGGCGCGGCCCTCGCCGGTCAGCAGGATCACCCGGACGGCGGGATCGGACAGGGCCGTCCCGATCGCGGCCTCGAACGCCTCGGCAAGCTCGACATCGATGGCGTTCAGCCGGTCGGGCCGCGAGAACACGATCCGCGCGATGCCGTCCCCGGCGGAATATCGCAGCGGCGCGGTCATTTCGCGAAGGGATCGGCGCAGGCCGACCGCATCGCCGCGCGGTATTCCGCGACCAGCCGTTCGCAAAGCTCGGCCGCGCCGGGAAGGTCGTCGATCCCGCCGACGCCCTGCCCCGCCGACCAGACCTTGCTCCACGCCTTCGCCTCGGACTTCATGTCGAGTTCGCCGTGGTCCGGCAGGTTGTCGGGGTCGAGCCCGGCGCCCATGATCGAGGGCCTTAAGAAATTCGCGGGCACACCCGAGATCGCGGAGGTGTAGAGGATGTCGGCCGCGCGCGTGTCGAGGATCATCTGCTTCTGCGGCTCGGGCACCATCGCCTCGCGCGTGGCGATGAAACGGGTGCCGAGATAGGCCATGTCGGCCCCCATGACCCGCGCCGCAGCGATCTGCGCGCCGGTGTTGATCGCGCCGCCAAGCACGATGGTGCCGTCGAAGACCTGCCGGATCTCGGACACCAGCGCGAAGGGGCTGAGCGGCCCGCCATGCCCGCCCGCGCCCGCGGACACCGCGATGATCCCGTCGACGCCGGCCTCCGCCGCCTTTTCCGCGTGGCGGCGGCTGACGACGTCGTGGAACACGAGCCCGCCATAGGACTGCACCGCCGCCACCACGTCCGGCACCGCGCCAAGCGAGGTGATGACGAGCGGCACCCGGTGCTGCACCACGATCTCGAGGTCGGCGTGCAGGCGCGGGTTCGACTTGTGGACGATCAAGTTGACGCCGTAGGGCGCGGCACCCGTCGCGCGCCGCGCGGCGATCTCGTCCAGCCAGCCCGAGAATCCCTCGCTCGTGCGCTGGTTCAGCGCCGGGAAGGTGCCGACAACCCCGGCATTGCAGGTCTCCACCACGAGGTCGGGGCCGGAGGTCAGGAACATCGGCGCGGCGATGGCGGGGATGGCGAGGCCGTCGAAGGCGGCGGGCAGGCTCATGGGGTCGTATCCTTCAGGCCGGACATGAGGGTGGCGACCATCCCGTCCGCGATGTCCTCGGGGCTCATCCGGCCCTTGGGGTCGTACCAGATCGCGACCCAGTTGAGCGCGCCGGCGACGGTGTTGGCGGCAAGCAGCGGGTTGCCCGGGCGGAGCGACCCGTCGGCCATGCCGTCGGCGATCACGCCCTGGAGGATCGCGTGGATGTCGCGCTTCAGCGCGCGGAACTTGCGGCGGCTCTCCGGACCGAGCTGCGCGTCGGGCGTGCGGCTCACGCACATGCCGAAATCGCGGGTCATCACCAGCGCGTATTCCCGCATCAGCGCTTCCAGCCGGTCGGCGCCGCGGCCACCCGCGGCCTGCGCGGTCTCTGCCACGTCGCGGATCGCGGCGAGGCCCCGGCGCACGCATTCGAACAGGATTTCCTCCTTCGAGGAGAAGTAGTGGTAGATCGTCGGCTTGGTGACCTTCAGCCGGCGCGCCACGTCGTCGAGGTTGGTGGCGTGAAAGCCGCGGGCGTTGAAGAACCGCACCGCAGTCGTCAGCACGGCCTCGCGCTTCGACTGGCGCTCCGCGTCGCGATCCTCGGCCGAACGCCAGGGCGTGGACCCGTCCGCATTCATCCCGTCAGTCACCTCCCTACTCTTGCGTTTTCTCTATACTCACCGGTAACAACCTGTCAATTCTGGCGCGAGGAACGGGAGGGCACGATGATCCTGACGGAAGACCAGGAAATGGTGGCGGAGACCGCGCGGCGCTTCGCCGCCGAACGTCTCGCGCCGAACTCCGCCGACTGGGACCGGACCAAGACGTTCCCGAAGGCGGAACTGGCCGAGATGGGGGCGCTCGGCCTGATGGGCATGCTGGTGCCGGAGGAGTGGGACGGCGCGATGACCGACACAGTCGCCTATGCCGCCGCGCTGGAGGAGATCGCGGCCGGGAACGGGGCGATCTCCACCATCATGTCTGTCCATAATTCAGTGGGTTGCGTGCCGATCCTCAAGTTCGGCACGGAGGCCCAGAAGGAGCGGTTCCTGCGCCCGATGGCGCGCGGAGAGATGCTCGGCGCCTTCTGCCTGACCGAGCCGCAGGCGGGATCCGACGCCGCCGCGATCCGGACCCGTGCGAAGCGGACGAACGCGGGGTGGGTGCTGTCGGGGGTGAAGCAGTTCATCACCTCGGGGCAGAACGCCGATGTGGCGATCGTCTTTGCGGTGACGGACCCCGAGGCGGGCAAGAGGGGTATTTCCGCCTTCGTGGTTCCGACCGCGACGGAGGGCTACCGGGTCGCCTCGATCGAGGACAAGACCGGCCAGACCCTGTCCGACACCGCACAGATCGCTTTCGACGACATGGAACTTCCCGCGGACGCGCTTCTCGGCGAGGAAGGTCAGGGCTACCGGATCGCGCTGTCGAACCTCGAAGGCGGCCGCATCGGGATAGCGGCGCAGTCGGTCGGGATGGCCCGGGCGGCGCTGGAGGCGGCGGTCGGCTACGCGAAGGACCGGGAGAGCATGGGCCAGCCGATCGCGGGCCACCAGGCGGTCGCGTTCCGGCTGGCGGACATGGCCACGCAGATCGAGGTGGCGCGCCAGATGGTCCTGCACGCGGCCGCCCTGAAGGATGCCGGACGGCCCGCCCTGAAAGAGGCGTCGATGGCGAAGCTGTTCGCCTCCGAGATGGCCGAGGCAGTGTGTTCGGCCGCGATCCAGACCTTCGGCGGCTACGGGTACGTGAAGGACTACCCGGTGGAGCGGATCTGGCGCGATGTCCGCGTGTGCCAGATCTACGAAGGCACCAGCGACATCCAGCGGCTGGTGATCTCTCGCGCGCTACTGGCGGACTAGAGGGGGCGCTGCCCCCTCGCCTTCGGCTCACCCCCGGGAATATTTCGGGGATGAAGAAGGGCGAAAGGTTTCGTTAACCGGAATCGGACGAGCCTGTGTCCGCGGTACAGGCGGGGACGCCGATGACCGCGGATGGAGAAGGCCCCCGCGCCGAAGCCGATCCGGATAGGTGCCGGGGGCCGGTTCTGCCGCTTCTCTATCCTACAAATATTCCCCGCCGGAGGCCGGCGCCGAAGGCGACGGCGGCGAGGAGGCCTTCCCCTTCCTGGGGGAGCCGACGAGCCGCGCCTGCCCATGTCAGGGAAAGAACACCATCGCCGCGGGATCCCACGCGAGGCGCACGCGCTCGCCCGGCTCGCTGACCCGGCGGCCAGGCATGTTGCGCATGGAGACCGACACCGTTCCGTCGACACCCTCGGGGCGGACGTCGTAATAGGTCATGTCGCCGTAATAGGTCCGCTCGACCACCTCCGCGTTGGCCTCGCGCGGGGCGGTCTGGCCTTCGTGGAGGATCGTGAGGCTTTCGGGCCGGACGCCGATGGACCCCTCGCGCGCACGGCCCTCGGGGATCTGGTCCGACAGGAGTTCGGCCGTGCCGAGCCCCGCGACCTCGACCATCGCGCCGCCCGAAGTCTCGCCCGAGAGCTTCGCCGGAAGGAAGTTCATCATGCCGATGAACTCGCCCACGCGGCGGGTGGCGGGGCGGCGGTAGAGCGTCTGCGGGTCGGTCAGTTGCGCGACCGAGCCCTCGAACATGACCGCGATGCGGTCGGACATGATCAGCGCCTCCTCCTGGTCGTGGGTGACGAGGATGAAGGTGATGCCGACCTGGCGCTGGAGGCGGCGCAGCTCGTGCTGCATCTGTTCGCGCATCTTCTTGTCGAGCGCCGAGAGCGGCTCGTCCAGCAGCAGCACCTTCGGCTTCAGGATCAGCGCGCGGGCCAGCGCGACCCGCTGCCGCTGCCCGCCGGACAGCGCGTGGGCGGCGCGGGCGCCGTAGCCGCCGAGGCCGACCATCTCCAGCGCCTCGGCCACGGCCTTGCGCTTTTCCTCGCCGCTCATCGGCGACCGGCGCAGGCCGAAGCCGACGTTCTGCGCAACCGACAGGTGCGGGAAGATCGCGTAGCTCTGGAACACCATATTGGTCGGGCGCTTGTTCGGCGGCACGCCCTCCATCTCGCGGTGGTCGATCAGGATCGCGCCGGACGAGATGTCCTCGAACCCCGCGATCGCCCGCAGGAGCGTGGTCTTGCCGCAGCCCGACGGACCGAGCAGCGAGAAGAATTCCCCCGCCCCGATGTCCGCGGTGATGCCGCGAAGCGCGTGGTAGTCGCCGTAGTACTTGTGGACGTTGCGAAGCTCGATGATGGGTCGGGTCACAGGAAGCCTCCGGTGTCCTTGAGGCCGGCCTTTCTCAGGCCGCGGCGGCGGAAGATCTCGGCCGCGACCAGGAGGCCGACCGACAGGCAGACGAGGATGGTGCCGAGCGCGAAGATGATCGGCAGGCGGCCGGGAAAGCGGAGCTGCGACCACAGGTAGACCGGCAGCGTCGGCTGGTTGCCCGACAGGAAGAAGGCGATGATGAACTCGTCGAGCGAGATCGTGAAGCAGATCAGCAGCGAGGCGACGATCCCCGGCGTGACCAGCGGCAAGGTCACGAGCCGGAAGGTCGACAGCGGCGTCTCGCCGAGATCCACCGCCGCTTCCTCCAGGCTGCGGTCGAGCCCCGCGAAGCTGCCGTTCAAGATCGCGACGGCGAAGGGTGTGCAGATCAGCACGTGGCCCGCCACCACGGTCCAGATCGATAGCGAGAGCCCCAGTTGCAGCAGCACCACGAGAAGCGAGATCGCGACGATGATCTCGGGCAGGACCAGCGGCAACATGATGAAGCCGAGGATCCCGCCCTTGCCGGGGAACCGGAACCGTGCACCGGCGCGGGCGGCGAACATGCCGAGGCAGGTCGCAAGGACCGAGGTCGAGGAGGCGATCACCAGCGAGTTCAGCGTCGCCTGGTGCAGCGCGGCGGTGCGGGTCAGTTCCTCGAACCACTCCAGCGTGAAGCCCCTGAGCGGGAAGGCGATCACCGTGCCGTCGTTGAACGCGAACAGCGGCAGGAGCACGATCGGGGCGTAGAGGAACAGGAGGTACAGGACCGCGTAGGCGGTCAGAACGCGCTTGCCCGTCACCCGCCCGTCCTCGTCCAGCGGCGGGACAGCAGGATCAGCGCGACCGCGATGGTGCCGACGACCGCCATCGCGCAGACGGCGAGCGTCGCGCCCATCGGCCGGTCGTTCAGGTCGAAGATCTGCGCGTAGATCATGTTGGCGATCATCGTGCCGCCGGAACCGCCGACGAGCCGCGGCGTGACGTAGTCGCCGATGGTCGGGATGAACACGATCAGGATCGCCGCGAGCACCCCCGGCGCGGCGAGCGGCAGGGTCACGCGAAGGAAGGTCATCGCGGTGCTTTCGCCGAGATCCCGGGCAGCCTCCAGCAGCGAGCGGTCGATCCGTTCCAGCGACACGAAGATCGGCAGGATCGCGAAGGGCGCGAAGGCATGGGCCAGCGTGATGATGACCGCGTTCGCGTTGTAGAGGATGAAGGACAGCGGCTGGTCGATGATGCCGAGCCCGATCAGCGTGCCGTTCACCGGCCCGTCGAAGGCCAGGATCACCCGCCACAGGAACACGCGGATCAGGTAGCTGGTCCAGAACGGGATGGTGATGAGGAAGAGCCAGAGCGATTTCCGCTCCGGCGCGACGTGGAAGCTGACGAAATAGGCGATCGGGAACGCGGTCAGCACCGTGACCAGCGTCACCAGCCCCGAGATGCGGAGCGAGCGCAGCATCAGGGTGCGATAGAGCGGGTCGGTGAACGCCTCGCGGTAGTTCGCGAGCGTGAAGCTGCGGTCGATCTCCATGAAGTTCTGGGTCCAGAAGCTCGTCAGCACGATCATCAGAAGCGGCGCGGCGAGCATCAGGATGGCGTAGAGAAGCGGAGGAGAGACCAGCGCGAGGCCCCGCGCGCCATCGGTCCGCATGAGCCGCCCCATGCGATCCGATCTCGAAAGGCTGTCCCCGGGCCCGTCTGACATGACCCCGATTGATTACGTTCTTGCCGCGATGCCGCAAGAGGTTTCGGACCGCGGGCCGGAGTTAAGATCCGGGCGCGGTTTTCCGGACGCTATCGGTTCCGTTCAGGCCGATCAGGACGCGCGGGACCGCCGCCGCCGCGTCGCGCCGAAGGCCCCTGCCGTCACGACACCCGCCGCCAGCAGCCACCCCGCGGCCGGTAGCGGGACCGGGGCCATGCTGAAGGACGTGACCGCGGTCGTGTAGCCGCGGTCGTTGTCGAACCGTGTCGACAGTAGCGGGCCGACCTGCCCGAGATCGCCGTCCCAGGGCTGGTCGAACGCCGTGCCGGCATAGGCATAGGTCGCGCCAAGGATGAACTCGTTGCCGCCGTCGTCGATGAGATCGAAGACGAAGCGTATCTCCGCGGGCGTCGTGGTCCCGTAGATCATGACGAAGGATTCGACCGGGTTCGGTTCGCTCGGCAGCTGCGAGACCGTGGTTCCGCCGTCGAACCCGTAGCTGCCCTCGAACCGCAGGTCGACCATCGCGTTGCACTGGATCAGCGGATCCGGGCAGCGGTCCGGCGCATCGGACAGCTGGCGAAAGCTGCCGCTGAAACCGCCGCCATCGGCGAGCGTGGCTTCGAAGGCGAAGCCGGTCGACGCAGCGTCTGACGCGCTAGTGGTCAGACCCGCGATGACGGCCGCAAGGACCGGTGCCGAGATACGCATGATGCCTTCCTCCCGTTCGTTATGACTACAGGTTGGCCCGAATTCGTTGCGACCGCAATGATCCAGATCAATCCCGCCTGATGGCGGCCAGCCGGCGCGCGCGGTACACCCATCCGGGCGATCTCACAATGACATGGGTCAAGGTCCGACACTTCGATCGTTGGTGTAGTGTTCGCGCCGGCGCCGGGTGGCCCCGCAACGACGCGGCGGCCGGTAATCTCGAACCCTTGGGAATGGAGGAGTCTGACATGGCGTTCGCGAAAAGGTCACTCACCCTCGTGGCATCCGCCGCGATCCTGTCCGTCGGCATGGCTGCCGAGGCGCAGGAAAGCGCGGGGCAGCACGAGTTCATACAGGCCTGCGCAAGCTGTCACGGGGCCGACGGGCGCGGCGACGGTCCGCTCGCGGGGCACCTGGCGATGGAGTTGCCCGACCTCACCACGATCACCGCGCGGAACGACGGCGAGTTCCCGATGCTCGATGTCATCATGACCATCGACGGCCGCGCCGCCCGCGCCACCCACGGCTTCCCGATGCCGGTCTGGGGCGACCGGTTCGAAACCGAGGCCGGGATGACATTCGGCCCCTATGGCGGCGAGCTCGTCGTGCGCGGCCGCATCCTCGCGCTGGCCGAATACCTGCACTCGATCCAGGACTGACCGGGCGTATGCCCGCGCAGGGCTGCCTCCGGGCGGCCCCGCCACGGGTCAGATCACACCGGGCAGGACCAGCGCGATAACGGCGGACAGCGTCGCGAAGGACAGGACCGTCATCAGCAGGAGCGACAGCGCCGCCTGCCGCCCGGCGCCGTAGTGCTGGGCAAGGATCGGGTAGATCGCCATCGCCGGCGTCGCTGCCATGATGACGGCGGCGGAGGCGAGCCGCGGGTCCGACACGCCGAGCCCGAGCAGCGGGACCGCCATCATCGCGACCCAGACCGCGAGCGGGTGCAGGACGAGCTTGCCGAGGACGACCGGGACGGCGGAGGCACCGAAGCTTCGCAGCGGCAGCGCGGCCAGCGTGCCGCCGATGGCCACCAGCGACAGCGCCGCGCTTGCCATCGCCATGAGGTCGACGGAGCGCACGATCACTGCCGGAAGCCGCAGGCCGGACAGCGATACGACAAGACCGGCCAGCAGCGCGATCACCACCGGGTTGCGGATCAGCCGCGACGCGATGCGCAGGGCGACCCGCCCCTGCCCCGCCCGCGCGCTTTCTGCCAGCGCGAGCGTGAGCGGGATCATCACGAGGTTCTCGACGATCATGTTCAGCGCCAGCGCCACCGCCGCCACGTCCGGCAGCGCGATCAGAAGGACCGGGTAGCCGATGAACCCGCTGTTCGCGCAGGATATCCCCATCGCCCGGAACGTCGCGGTGACGGGCGCCGCGCCGCCGATCCGGCGCGACCCGACGTAGCCGATCGCGAACACGGCGAGCGACCCCGTCAGCACCGCCAGCAGGTATCCCGGCTCTGCGATCTCGGTCAGCGGGCGCGAGGTCACCGCGCGGAAGATCAGAGCCGGCAGCGCGAGCGTGACCACGAACTTGCCGAGCACCGCGGCCTCGCTGTTGGAGAACAGGCCGAAGCGGACCGCGCCGTAACCGACGGCGACGAGAACGAAGATGACGCCGGTGATCGAGAGGATGTCGAACATGCCGCCTTTTCACGCCGCGCGGCGGCGACCGCAATGGCCGCGGGCGGGCGGAAACGAAGAAACCGGCCCGCTTGGGGGCCGGTTTCGAGGCTGTGCAAGCGGTCGGGCGCGGGCGGGGCCGCGCGGCCGGTCAGCGCTTGGAGAACTGGAAGCTGCGGCGGGCCTTGCGGCGGCCGAACTTCTTGCGTTCCACGACGCGGCTGTCGCGGGTCAGGAAGCCTGCCGCCTTCAGCGCCGGGCGCAGGCCCGGTTCGTAAAGCTGCAGCGCCTTCGAGATGCCGTGCTTCACGGCACCCGCCTGGCCCGACAGGCCGCCGCCCTTGACGGTCGCCTGGACGTCGAACTGGTCCTCGCGGCCGGTGATCTCGAACGGCTGGCGCAGGATCATCTGCAGAACGGGACGCGCGAAGTAGGTGTCGATCGGCTTGCCGTTCACGGTGACCTTGCCGGAGCCGGGCTTGATCCAGACACGGGCGACCGCGTCCTTCCGCTTGCCGGTGGCGTAGGACCGGCCGAGCGCGTCGCGCACGGGTTCCTTCGGGGTGTCGGTAACGACGTCGGTCGCGGGGGCGTCGCCCTCGGCCACCACGTCTTTCAGCTCGTCGAGCGAGGAAAGGGTCTCGGCCATTGTCAGGCGCTCCGGGTGTTCTTGGGATTGAGGGCTTTGACGTCCAGAACCGTCGGGTTCTGCGCCTCGTGCGGGTGCTCGGCCCCGGCATAGACGCGCAGGTGGGTCATCTGGCGGCGCGACAGCGGGCCGCCAGGCAGCATCCGCTTCACGGCCTGCATGACCACGCGCTCGGGATGCGCGCCTTCGAGGATCTGGCCGGTGGTGCGGGACTTGATGCCGCCCGGGTAGCCGGTGTGCCAGTAGTTGGGCTTGTCGCGCTTCTTGCCCGTCAGCTGCACCTTGTCGGCGTTGATGACGATGACGTTGTCGCCCATGTCCTGGGACGGCGTGAAGCTCGGCTTGTGCTTGCCGCGGAGCCGCATGGCGATGATCGAGGCGAGGCGGCCCAGGACGACACCCTCGGCGTCGATCAGGATCCAGCTCTTGTCGATATCCGCCGGCGTGGCAGAAAAGGTTTTCATCTTTCCGATGGTCCTTCGGTCGAGAGGTTCGGATACAGGAGGCCGGCCGCAGGCGCAGGCCCGCTCCGGGATGGCGGGGTTCTAACCGTATTGCCGTCCGCGTCAAGCCCGGTTTTCCGCGCGCCAACCCGACAGGCGTAGAGTTTTCAATATCTTACCAATGGGGTTTCATTTTACCCCACATAAACATGCGCCGGGATTGCATCGGGCGGGGCTTTCCGGCAAGGCTTTCGCCCATGTCACCCCCTGCCCCCTTCGGCCGCCACCTGCTGATCGAGATGACCGATGCCGAGGGTCTCGACGATCCCGCCCGGATCGAAACCGCGCTTCGGGATGCCGCGCGGGCCTGCGGGGCGCGGGTTCTCGCGGTGGAAAGCCACCGCTTCTCGCCGCAGGGCGTGACCGCCGTGGCCCTGCTGGCGGAGAGCCATATCACCATCCACACCTGGCCGGAACACGGCTACGCGGCGGCCGACGTGTTCCTTTGCGGCGCCGCCGACCCGTTGCGCGCGGTCCCGGTGCTGCGAGCGGCCTTCGCCGCGGGCCGGGTGGAAACGCGGCTGGTCGAGCGCGGAATGGTCGGGGCGGACGGAGCGTAGGACCGGGGCTCGGAACCGCGCCTCGCCGGGACGCGCCGCGGCGTTCCGCGGGCCTGCGGCCCCGCCTTGTCTCTCGAAGTCAGAACCGGCTATTGGCGATCTCCGTGCGTTCCGTGTATCCGGCCCCGGCAAAAGTCTCCTACCCCAACTCCACCGGCAACGCCTCGTATCCCCGGAACCGCATCCGGTGCTGATGCCGCGCCCCCGCCTCCAGCCGATACCCCGGATAGCGCCGCAGGAACCCCGTCAGCGCCACCCGCGCCTCCATCCGCGCCAGTGCCAGCCCGATGCAGGTATGCGCCCCGTTGGCGAAGGCCAGGTGCAGGTTCGCGGGCCGGTCGAAGGCGAAGGCATCGGGGTCGGGGAAGGCCTCGGGGTCACGGTTGGCCGCGCCGATGCACAGGTGCAGGTCGGTGCCGGGCGGGATCTCGACCCCGTGGAATGTCACCGGCGCGGTGGTCTGGCGGTTGCCGAACTGGTTCGGGCTTTCCAGCCTCAGCATCTCGTCGACCGCTGCCGGCATCAGCCCCGGATCCGACAGGAGCCGCGCACGCACCTCCGGGTGCCGGGCGAGCAGCCCGAGGCCGTTGCCGATCAGGTTCGTCGTCGTCTCGTGCCCAGCGTTCAGGATGAAGATGCAGTTCTCCACCAGTTCCGCCTCGCTCAGCCCGCCCGCGGCGATGAGGCGGGTCAGCATGTCGGTCTCGGGATCGCCCGGCGCTGCCCGCCGGGCGGCGATCAGCCCGCGCAGGTAGGCACCGAATTCGCGCACGGCCGCGTTGCCGCGGGCCTCGTCCTCGGGGCTCAGCACCGGCTCCAGCGCGCCGAGGATGGCAAGCGACCAGCCCCTGAGCGGCCCGCGATCGGCCTCCGGCACACCAAGCAGGTCGCCGATGACCTGGATCGGGATCGGCGCGGCGAAACCGGCGACGAGATCGGGCGCGGCGGCCCCGGAGAGCCCGTCGAGCAGCCGCTCCACCAGTGCCGCCAGCTGCGGCTCCAGCCGCGCGATGGCGCGCGGCGTCAGCGCCCCGGTCAGCGCCTTCCGCACCCGGGCATGGTAGGGCGGGTCGTTGAAGACGAGCGATGTGGTGTGATGGGCATAAAGCTCCGTCCCCTCGCCGAACTTCGGCGCGAAGATCTCGCGCTTGTCGGACCGGAACAGCACCGGGTCGCGATAGACGGCGCGCAGGTCGGCATGGCGCGACAGGATGAAAGATCCGTCCGCCTGCGGGCAGAGTGGAGCCTTCTCGCGAAGCGCCCGGTAGACCGGGAACGGGTCGTCGAAGAACCCGGCCGGCGGCGCGCGCAGATCGAGCGGCGTCATCCCGCCGCCCGCTTCGGCGGGATCGAGTAGGTCAGCGTCGCCCGCGCCACCGGCGCCTCCACGCCTTCCGACCGGATCAGCGCGTCACCCACCGCCAGGACCCGCCCGAGCTTCAGGAGCCGGCAGTCGCACAGGAGGTCCACCCCCGCGGCGGGCTTGCGCATGAAATCCATCGACGAGGTCGTGGTGACCGCCAGCGCCTCCGGCCCGATCCGCGACAGGATCATCAGGTAGACCGAGACATCGGCCAGCGCGAACATGGACGGCCCAGAAACGGTGCCGCCCGGGCGCAGGTGCCGCTCCACGATCCGCATCCGCACGCGGATCGTGTCCGCGGTGAGGTCCTCGATCGCGAAATCGTCCCGCACCTGCGGAAATTCCCGCGCCAGGAACGCCGTCAGTTGCCCCGTGTCCATTGCCGCCCTCCCCGCGTCTGTCCTAGGCTTCGCGGGGTTCGACGGGCTTGGCAAGGGAGGCTGTCCATGTCGGGGGAAATCCTGTTGCGCGAGGACCGGGGGCCGGTCGCGCACCTGACGCTGAACCGGCCGGGTCAACTGAACGCGCTGTCGGACGGCCTGCTGGCGGCACTCGACGCAGAACTGGACCGGCTGGAGGGGCAGCGCGAGACGCGCGTGGTGGTGCTGAAGGGCGCCGGGCGCGCCTTCTGCGCGGGCCACGACCTGAAGGAGATGCAGGCCAAGCGGCAGGCGGAGGACGGCGGCGCGCAAGGCTTCCATGACCTCTTCACCGCCTGCGGCACGGTCATGCAGAAGATCCGCGCCCTGCCGCAGCCGGTCATCGCCGAGGTCCACGGCATCGCCACCGCCGCGGGCTGCCAGCTCGTCGCATCCTGCGATCTCGCCGTGGCGGCGGAGGACACGCGGTTCGGCGTGAACGGGGTCAATATCGGCCTCTTCTGCTCCACCCCCATGGTCGCCCTGTCGCGCAACATCCCCACCAAGCACACGTTCGAGATGCTGGTGACGGGCGAGTTCCTGTCAGCCCCGCGCGCCCGCGATCTCGGCCTTGTCAACCGCGTGGTTCCGGCCGAAGCGCTCGCCGCCGAGACGGAGGCGCTGGCCGAAACCATCGCCGCCAAGCTCGGCTCCGCCGTCCGCATCGGCAAGCGCGCCTTCTACGACCAGCTCGAACGCCCGCTGGCGGACGCCTACGCGCTCACCGGCGAGGTGATGGTCGAAAACATGCTGAACCCCGACACGAACGAAGGCGTGCAGGCCTTCATCGAGAAGCGCCCGCCGGGCTGGACCCAGTAGCCGGGGCACCCGAGGTCTTCGCTTCGGAGCCGCCATCGCCTTGACGCCGCCGGGACGGGGACGACGGCGCCGATCAGGCGAAATCGCCGAGGGGCCCCGCTCGCGGGGATGCGGCTATTTCGCTTGAGCGGTGACGGCGGCCCTGTCAGGGCATGGCGAAAGGGGATGTCGGATCCGAAGCGAAGACCCTTCGCTTTGGTGAGCCGGAAGCCCTGCCCGAACCCTTCCCCCATCCCGCGGCAGCTGCGCCGACGAGGGCTCCCGCACGGGGGCGCGAGGGCGCGCACCCCCCCGGGAACCGGGCCTCAAACCCCGTAAAGCGCCCCGAACTTGGCCTCGAGGTAATCGAGAAGCGGCCCCTCCGTGACACCGGTTCCGGTCGCCTCCTCGATCACCGTGCGCGGCCGCTTCGATGCGCCGTGCCGCTGCACCTTCTCCGCCAGCCACGCGGTGGCGGGGCCGAGATCGCCCGAGGCCAGTTCGCCCTCCAGCCCCGGCAGGTCCGCCTTCATCGCGGCGAAGAGGCAGCCGGCGTAGACGTTGCCGAGCGAATAGGTCGGGAAGTAGCCGAACAGCCCCGCCGACCAGTGAACGTCCTGCAACATGCCCTTCGACGGCGCCGGAACCGGGACGCCGAAATCGGCCTCGAACCGGTCGTTCCACGCGGCCTCCAGGTCGCCCACGGCGAGGTCGCCGGCGATCAGCGCGCGTTCGAGGTCGAAGCGCATCATGATGTGCAGGTTGTAGTGCAGCTCGTCCGATTCCGTGCGGATGAAACCGCGGTGGACCCGGTTCACGGCGGCATAGAAGGCATCCGCGTCCGGCACGCCGATATCCCCGAATTCCGTCTGCATCTCGCCGAACAGCCAGCCGCAGAACGCCCGCCCGCGGCCGAGCTGGTTCTCGTAGATGCGGCTCTGGCTTTCGTGGACCCCCATCGACACCCCCTTGCCGAGCCGGGTCAGCCGGTAGGCGGGGTCGACATGCTGCTCGTAGGCGGCATGGCCAGTCTCGTGGATGGTCGAGTAGAGACAGCCGAGCGGATCGGCCTCGTCCACCCGCGTCGTGATCCGCACGTCCGCGCCGGAGCCGGACGAGAACGGGTGCACGGCGAGGTCGATGCGGCCGTGGTCCATGTCGTAGCCGAACCGCTGCGCGACCCGCGCGGTCAGCGCGAGTTGCGCGGCGGTGTCGAACGGCCCCTTCAGTTCCGCCACCTGCCTGCCGGAGGCCAGCACCCGGTCCTTCAGGTCCACGAGCCGCGGTCGCATCCGGCCGAAGATCTCCGCAATCTCGGCGGCGGTGATGTCGGGCTCGTACCCGGCCAGAAGCGCGTCATAGGCGTCGCCCCCCGCGGCCATCGCCGCGCCGGCCTCGCGCTGGAGCGCCACGATCCGTTCCAGCACCGGCAGGAACCCCGCGACATCCTCGGCCTTGCGCGCCTCGACCCACCTGCCCTGCCCAAGCGAGGACATCCGCGCCAGTTCCGCCGCGAGATCGGCGGGAAGCCGCACCGCGCGTCCGTGATCCTCGGCGATCCAGCGGATCCGCGCGGCCTCGGCGGCGTCCGCGGGTTCGGCCTCGGCCAGCCAGTCGGCCAGCCGCGGATCCATCCGGCGGGCATGGATCACCGTCTCCAGCGCGGCGATCTCCTCGGCGCGCTGGTCGGCGGCGCCGCGGGGCATCACGGTTTCCTGGTCCCAGTGCAGCCGCATCATCACCTGGTCGAGCGCGGCGGTGCCGGCATCGTGGGCGAACAGCGCGTCCTTCGCGGTCCCTTGGGCGGTCATCTTGCGGTCCTTATGGATTGGGGCAACGGGTAGGCGGCGTGGAACCGCGCGCGCAGCGTCAGCGCGACGACGGCAACGGCACCGAGCTGGTGCAGGAGCCCGAGTGCGAGCGGCGCCGAGTGCATGACGGTGACGATCCCGAGCACGACCTGCCCGAACACCGCGACCGCCATCCAGTCGGCGGCGCGCCGGGTGGTGGCGACACCGGTGCGGCGCGACAGGCCCCAGGCGGCGACGGCCGCGACCAGCACGAGGTAGCCGAGCATCCGGTGGAAGAACTGCACGGTGCCGTCGTTCTCGAACAGGTTGCGCCAGACCGGCTCAAGCCGCCACATGCCGGGCGGCGTGAAGCCCCCGGCCATGAGCGGCCAGTCGGGATAGTTGCGGCCGGCGTCGATGCCCGCGACGAGCGCACCGAGCAGGATCTGCAGGAAGGACAGGTGCAGGAGCCCCGTCACCGCCCCCCTGAGCCGCCGGTCGCCCGCGCGCCGCGCCTGCATCAGGTCGGCCTCGGGCCGGCTGAGGCGCAGGATGTAGCCCGCGATGAAGGCGAGGATCAGGAAGGCGAGGCCCAGATGGATCGCGAGCCGGTAGGACGCGACGTCGAGCATCCCCGGCGCGAGCCCCGAGGACACCATCCACCAGCCGACTGCCCCCTGCAGCCCGCCGAGACCGCCGAGGAGCAGGAGCCGCCCGGTCCAGCCCGTCGGAATGCGCTTCGTCGCGAGGAAGAACACGAACCCCACAGCCCAGACGAGGCCGATGACGCGACCGAGAAGCCGGTGCGCCCATTCCCACCAGAAGATGGTGCGGAACTCCTCGATCGTCATGGCGTGGTTCTGCAGCCGGAACTCGTCGGTCTCGGAATAGGCGTCGAAGGCGGCCTGCCAGTCCTCCGCGTTCATCGGCGGCAGCGCGCCCGAGATCGGGGCCCATTCGGTGATCGAGAGCCCGGAATCGGTCAGCCGCGTCAGCCCGCCGACGGCGATCATCACCGTCACCAGGACGAACAGCCCGATGAGCCAGGCCCGCACCGCCGCCCGCCCGCGGCCCCGCGCACCCCCGGATACGCCGCCGGGCGTGGCAGCCGGTTTCCGGGTTTCGGTGACGTCCTCGAAGATCGCGCGTCTGTCGGGCATGGGGCGGCTCCGTGTCTTTGATGCCGACCTAGTGCAATCGGCCCCGGACTGGAAGTGGGGCAGCTTGTCCGGGGCATCGAGCCCCGGACAAGCTGCGATGCTCGCCGCACGGGCGCGAGGGGATTTTCCATCCCCTCGCCCTCCCCTGAAGGTATTTGCGAAGGCAAAGTGATCCGGTGGCAGGCATCCTCCGACGCGGGGCGCGGGCGGTGGCGGCCCCTTCTCCATCCCCGGAATATCCCGGGGAGCGCGAGGGGCCGGCCCCTCGCCCGTGGCGAACGCCGGGGCCGGTCAGCCGCGCCGCTTCTCCGCCCACCGGACCACCTGGCGCAGGATGCCGTGGAGCGTCTGCACCTCCGCGCGCGACAGGCCGAGCCGGGACCAGAGGTTGCGCAGGTTCTGCTTCATCCCCGCGGCCTTGTCCTCGGGGAAGAAGAACCCGGCTTCCTCAAGCCGGGCCTCGTAGTGGTCGCCGAGCGCGGCGATCTCTTCCGCCCGCGCCGGTTCGGTCCCGGCCCATTCCATCGCCGACGGCGCGGCCGTGCCGGTCGCCCGGCGCCACTCGTAGGCCATCAGGAGCACGCACTGGGCGAGGTTCAGGGAGGGGAAATCGGGGTTCACCGGCACCGAGACGATGGCGCTCGCGCGGACGATCTCGGCGTTTTCCAGCCCCGCGCGTTCGGGGCCGAAGACGAAGGCGGGCCGGCCGCCTGCCGCGATGATCCCGGCGGCCTCGCGCGCGGCCTCTTCCGGTGTCACGATCCGCTTGGTGATCCCGCGCGGCCGCGCGGTGGTGGCGAAGACGTGGGTGCAGTCGGCGATGGCCGCGTCGAAGCCGTCGAACACGCCCGCGCCGTCCAGCACCCGGCCGGCGCCGCTGGCCAGCGCCACCGCGCGTTCGTTCGGCCAGCCGTCGCGCGGGCCGACCACGCGCATCCGGCCGAGGCCGAAGTTCCACATCGCGCGCGCGGCGGCGCCGATGTTCTCGCCCATCTGCGGGCGGGTGAGGACGAAAACCGGTTCGGGCATGGATGCGCCATAGACAAGCCGCCCCGCGCCCGCAAGCGCCCCATTGATGCGCGGGGCACCGCCCGGTATCACCCCGCCCGACACTCCGGAGTGAGACATGGCCGATACCGAGACCCCGCAGATATACCTCGTCACGCCGCCGGCCTTCGATGCCGACAGCTTCGCGCCGCGCCTGTCGGCGGTGCTGGACGCGGCCGAGATCGCCTGCCTGCGGTTGGCGCTGGCCGCCGACGCCGACACCATCGCGCGGGCCGCGGACGGCCTGCGCGAGATCGCCCATGCCCGCGACGTGCCGCTGGTCATCGAGCGCCACGTCGCGCTGGTCGAGCGGCTCGGGCTCGACGGCGTCCACATGACCGACGGCGCGCGGTCGGTGCGCAAGGTGCGCGAGGCCTTCGGGCCCGACCCGATCGTGGGCTGCTACTGCGGTGCCTCGCGCCACGACGGCCTCACCGCGGGCGAGATCGGGGCCGACTACATCGCCTTCGGACCCGCGGGCGCGACCGGGCTCGACGACGGCGAGCTGGCCGAACGCGACCTGTTCGCCTGGTGGTCCGAGATGGTGGAACTGCCGGTCGTCGCCGAGGGCGGCCTGACCTCCGCGCTGGTGGGCGAGCTTGCGCCGGTCACCGACTTCTTCGCCATCGGGACCGAGATCTGGTCCGCCGAGGACCCCGTCGCGGCGCTGCGCGACCTTACCGCCGCGCTCCGCTGAGCCCGCCGCGGACCACCGTCTCCGCCGCCGCGGCGAGCGCCTTGCGGTCGAGGAACTCCGCGGGCGAAAGCGGCGCATGGCAGGTCACCTCAACCCCGCCCTGTGGCGCCTGGGCGAGGATCGCGACCAGGCTCGGCCCGAACGCCATGTCGCCCCACCAGCCGTAGAAGCTCCCCGCCTCGCCCCGTGGCGCGGAATAGCACAGCGTGACCGGCTGGACCGGCGTGCCGGTGCGGTGGATCGTGCCGAACAGCGTCGACTTGAACGGCAGAACCCGCAGCCCGTCGGTGCTGGTGCCCTCGGGAAACAGGATCAGCCTGTGGCCCGCCGCCAGCGCCTGCGCCAGCGCATCCTGCTGCATCCCGGCGGCACGGCGGTCGCGGTCCACGAAGATCGTGCCGGTCCCGCGCGCGAGCCAGCCGATGCCGGGCCAGAGCCGGACCTCGGACTTCGCGACGAAGACGCCCCGGAAGGTCGCGTTCAGCACGAAGATGTCGAGCCAGGTGACGTGGTTGGCGACGGTGACGCCCGGCCCCTGCATCGCCCGGCCCGTGACCCTGCGGCGCAGGCCCATCACGGCGCAGGCGAAGAGGCAGACGCCTTGCGTGATCCGGGGCGTGACCGGGCGGCGCGGCCCGAAAGCGGCTCGTTCAGGCAGGCGCAAAAGCAAAAGGAGCGGGAAGCAGACCGCTAGTACGGCGAGGATCGCGCCGCCCCTGAGAACCACCCGCAGCCAGCCCGCCGCGCCGATGGGTTTCGGCTCCGGCGGCGGGGCGCCGGTCCAGGTGACCACGGCGCCTAGCCCTTCGCGCGGGCGTAGATCGCCCGGTGCCGGTCGGACATGGTCGCGGTGTCGAGCAGAAGGCAGACGTCGATGCAGTTGAAATCCGCGTCCACGAAGGCGCCCTCCCCGACCTGGCCGCCGAGGCGCAGGTAGGCCTTGATCAGCGCAGGCATGGCGCGCATCGCCGCCGCCGCGTCGATCGCGGTCTCGGGCAGCAGGTCCATCGCCGCCGCCCCCGGCGGCTTCGCGACCGGGCGCAGCGCCTCGGGCGCGCGGTGGCGGTGGTGCAGGATTGACAACGGACCAGCCAGCGCCGCGGTGTCGGTGCCGGGGAACGAGGCGGTGCCGAACAGGATCTCCGCCCCGTGGTCCGCGACGTAATCCGCGACGCCCTGCCAGAGATGCAGCATCGCCGGCCCGCCCCGGTACCCGGCATCGAGGCAGGTCCGACCGAGTTCAAGCAAGCGTCGCCCGGATCGCCTGAGCGGGGCGAGGTCGAATTCCCCCTCGGTGTAGAAGCCGCCCGCCGCCTCCGCCTGGTCCGCCCGCAGAAGCCGTGTCACCGCGACCGGGCCCGCCTCCGCGCCCCGGCCCCGGTCAAACAGCAGGAGATGATCGGCATGGTCGTCGAAGCGGTCGCGCTCCAGCCCCGCAAGGGTATCGACGCTGGCGCCGGAAACCCCCAGTTCCTCGACGAAGACCCGGTAGCGGAGCGCCTGTGCCATCCGGGTTTCGGCCGCGGACCCGGCGAGGAAGAGGTCGAACCGCGCGTCGTCGAGATACATGGCGACCGTCCTCCCCGGCGTTCTCCCGCGCATCGGTCAATGCGGCTCCGACCGGTTAGTAGACTGTTAACCTCTGCGCCGCTAGGGTCGGCCCGGCGTCACGCGCCCCAATCCGGAGACAGGCCCACGCGTGCGCTGTCGATCACTACCTTGCCCTGGTTCTCGAAGTTCACCGTGATGCGCCCGTTGATGTTGCTTTGCACCTGCCCAAGCCCCCAGTCGGGGCAGCCCGGATGCCGCACCAGCATTCCGGGTTCCAGGTGCGCGTTCAGATCCTCGGGGCGGTCGGACATGGAAAGGCTTTCGCGATGGAAGATTTGACCGCCGACCTCCCGGACGGCGATCTGACGGCGCTGGTGGGCTCGCGGCTGTGCCACGACCTGATAAACCCGCTCGGCGCCATCGGCAACGGCGTCGAACTGCTGGCCATGTCGGGCCAGTCGGCAAGCCCCGAAATGGCCCTGATCGAGGAAGCGGTGCGCGACGCGCAGGCCCGGATCCGCTTCTTCCGCGTCGCCTTCGGCGCGGCCGGTGCCGAAAGCCGGGTCAGCCGCCGCGAATTGCTGGCACTGCTCGACGGGCTCTACGGCAACGGCGGCCGGCTTCGCGTGGCCTGGGACCCGGCGGGCGACCTTCCCCGGCGCGAGGCCAAGCTCGCGCTCCTGATGCTGGCCTGCGCCGAACACGCCCTGCCGCTCGGCGGCGAGGTCGAGATCTCCGAGGGCGAGGGCGGCGTGACGCTCGGCGCGACCGCGGCGAGGGTCAAGGCCGACCCCGATCTCTGGGGCCTGTTCGAGGGCCGTCCGCCCCTGCGCCGCGTCGCGCCAGCCGAAGTTCAGTTCCCGCTTCTCGTGCAGGAGGCCGCTTCCGCAGGCCGGGACGTGGTGATCGAGATCAGCGACGGACAGATCGGAATGCATGTCTGACGGTTGAATATCGTCCGGCAACAGACTGAAACCGAACGAATTCCTGAAATTCTCAGGCTGTGCCCGCGTCGAACTCCGCCTGCAGCTTGCGGACGTGCTCACTCAGTCCCGGCTGCTGCGCCCGGCGCATCCGTTCCGCTGCGAGGATCGCCCGGAGCCGCGCCTCCGTCGCGTCGAGATCGTCGTTGACGAGCACGTAGTCGTAGCCGTCCCAGTGGCTGATCTCGTCCCAGGATTTCTGCATCCGCTTGGCGATCACCTCCTCGCCGTCCTGCCCGCGCGAGATCAGCCGCCGCTTCAGCTCCGCGATCGACGGCGGTAGGATGAAGATCGACAGCGTGTGCCGCCCGAGCGCCGAGTTGCGGATCTGCTGCGCGCCCTGCCAGTCGATGTCGAACAGCACGTCGCGCCCGGCCTTGATCGCCGCCGCCACCGGCCCGAGCGGCGAGCCGTAGAAATTCCCGAAGACATGGGCGTGTTCCAGCATCTCGCCACGCGCGACCATCGCCTTGAACTCGGCTTCCGACAGGAAGTGGTAGTGCTCGCCGTCGACCTCGCCCTCGCGCGGGGGCCGGGTCGTGGCCGAGACCGAGAAGGCCAGCGTCGGATCCCATTCCATCAGCCGGCGCGCCAGCGTCGATTTCCCCGCGCCGGAGGGCGAGGACAGGATGATCAGAAGCCCGCGCCGTGTCCCCGTCATGCTCATTCCAAGTTCTGAACCTGTTCGCGCATCTGATCGACCACCACCTTGAGGTCAAGCCCGACCCGGGTAAGCTCGGTGTCCGCCGACTTCGAACACAGCGTGTTCGCCTCGCGGTTGAATTCCTGCATCAGGAAGTCGAGCTTGCGGCCGACCGGCCCCTCCGCGGCCAGGAAGCCGCGCGCCGCGTCGACATGGGCCGTGAGCCGGTCCAGTTCCTCCGACACGTCGCCGCGCACGATCAGGGCGGCGAGGTCATGGGACAGCCTGTCGGGGTCGGCGGCGGCGCCCGCGGCCTCGGTCAACTTCGCGACCTGCGCGGCGAACCGGTCCTGCGCCTCCCCCGCGCGCGCGCCGGCGCGGGTCCGGGCCTCCGCCACCAGCGCCTCCACCCGGGCCAGCTGCTCCGACAGGATGCCGACGAGCGCCGCGCCCTCCTCCGCCCGCATTGCAGCGAAGGCGTCGAGAACCGCGTCGAAATCGCCCATCAGCGCCGCCGCCGGCAGGTCCGGCGCGGTGTCTCCGGTCAGGACGCCGGGCAGCGACAGCAGCGCCACGGGGTCCGCCGGCGCGGCCTCGATCCCGGCCCGCTCCAGCGCCTGCCGCGCCTCGGCCACCTGCGCCACCGCCGCCGACAGCGCCGCGCCGTCGAGGCCGCGGCCCGCGCCGCCCTCCTGCGACAGCTTCAGCCCGACCTGCACCGATCCCCGCCCGAGCGCGGCCTGGAGCTTCGACCGCAGCGGCGGTTCCAGCGCCTGCGCCCGGTCCGGCAGCCGGAACCGCAGGTCCAGCCCGCGGGCATTCACCGCGCGCATGTCCCAAGACCATCGCCAGTCGCCCTCGCCCCCCTCGGCGGCCGCGAAGCCGGTCATCGAGTTAACCATCCCTGTTTATCCCCCCCTGATTTTCAGGAATTCGTAACGTATTAAGAAATGAGTAACGATTGCCCGGCTAGCGTTAGCACGTCCAAGGACGCCGCACCAACGCAAGGCTCGCCCCGCCGGGCCCCAGGTTTGGAGTGACACCGATGGACGACAGAGCCCGGCCCGCAGACGTGATCGCCTTCGTGCCGAAAGGGGGACCGCGCATGGCACATCCGACGATCGGACAGGTGACACGCTACTGGGACGGCCTGCGCCACGGCCGCCTCGTCCCCACGCGCGAGGAAATCGACCCGCGCGAGATCCAGGAGGCCCTGCCCTATTCCTTCATCCTCGACCGCCCGCGCCCCGGCACGGTCCGGTTCCGCCTGTCGGGGATGCACCTCAACCACGTCCTCGGCATGGAGGCCCGCGGCATGCCCGTGCGCGCCATCTGCGAGGTCGACTACCGCAAGCGCCTGATGGAACAGGTCGAGGCGGTGTTCGAGGATCCCGCGCTGGTGGAAATCGAGCTGCGCGCCGACCGCGGCGTGTTCGGCGCGCTCCGGGCGACGATGGCGCTGCTGCCGCTGCGCTCGGGCCCCGGCCGGATCGACCGCGCGCTCGGCGTGTTCATCACCGACGGAGAAGTGCTCGACGCGCCGACCCGCTTCATGACCCGCGGCTTCGCCCGCACCCCGCTCGAGGCCGGGGTGTCGGTGCTCGACACCACCCGCCGCGCGCTCCATCCCGCGGGGCTGGCCGAGGCGGCCGCCCCCTACGACCCGCCGCGCCAGGCGCCGGTTCCGGCCCCGGTCCCGCGCGGCACGCAACCGGTCTTCCGCGTCCTCGACGGCGGCAAGGCCTGACGGCGCGGACGAGGCACCGCGTGCAATAGGACGGGCGCCGCCCGCAGATTCCGTCCCAGCAGCGGAAAGGCGGCACCTCCAGTGAGCGGCACGCCGAAGACCCGGATCGTCCCCGCGATCCGGGTCGGGCGTTTCAAGGGGTCAGGCCACACGGGGGCGAACCAGAGGGGCCGAAAAGCCGACCGCCGAACCGCTGGAACGTTCAAACCAGGACCGCGTACAGCCCCATCGCCCGCCCGATGGCCCCGCAGCCACCGACACCCACGCGCAGCCGACACCGGCCAACCCGGGCGCACCCACAGTCTCTTTGCCTTGAAAATACCTTCGCCGAAGGCGTCGCGACGCATCGCGCAGGCGACCGCACGGGGCCGTGGAGACCGGATCCTCCGCAACCGCTCCGCGGCAGCGCGCGGCGCCGAGGGCTCCCCGGAACGGGGGGCGCGAGGTGCCGCGCCCCCGGAAAGGGGATCAGGCCGTGGCGGAGCGGCGCGCCTCGCGCACCGCCGAAAGCTCCTCGGCCACGAGGAAGGCGAGCTCCAGCGACTGGCTCGCGTTCAGCCGCGGGTCGCAGGCGGTGTGGTAGCGCGAGGACAGGTCCTCGTCGGTCACCGCGCGGACACCGCCGGTACACTCGGTCACGTCGCGGCCGGTCATCTCGAAATGGACGCCGCCCGGAACGGTGCCGGCCTCGCGGTGGCAAGCAAAGAACTGCTGTACCTCTTCCAGAACCCGGTTGAACGGCCGGGTCTTGTAGCCGGTCGCCGACTTGATCGTGTTGCCATGCATCGGGTCGCAGACCCAGACCACGTTGGCGCCCTCGGCCCGCACGGTCTCGATCAGGCGCGGCAGGTGGTCGGCCACCTTGCCGGCGCCGAAGCGCGCGATCAGGGTCAGCCGCCCGGCCTCGTTGCCCGGGTTCAGCGACGCCATCAGCCGCTTCAGGTCCTCGGTTTCCATCGACGGGCCGCATTTCAGGCCGATCGGGTTCAGCACGCCCTTGCAGAATTCCACGTGGGCGCCGTCGGGCTGGCGGGTGCGGTCGCCGATCCAGACCATGTGCCCCGACCCCGCGAGCCACTTGCCGGAGGTCGAATCGAGCCGGCACAGCGCCTCCTCGTATTCCAGCAGCAGCGCCTCGTGGCTGGTGTAGAAATCCACCGTCTGCAACTCGTGGTTGGTCTCGGCGGTCAGCCCGGCAGCGGTCATGAAGTCGAGCGAATCCTGGATCCGGTTCGCCATGTCCCGGTACTTCTCGGCGTCGTCCTTCTCGGTGAAGCCGAGGGTCCAGGAATGCACCCGGTGGATATCGGCGAAACCGCCGGTGGAGAACGCCCGCAGGAGGTTCAGCGTCGCCGCGGCCTGGGTATAGGCCTGCAGCATCCGCTGCGGATCGGGGATCCGCGCCTCGGCGGTGAAATCGAGCTCGTTGATGATGTCGCCGCGGTAGGACGGCAGTTCGACCCCGTTCACGGTTTCGGTCGGGGCCGAGCGCGGCTTGGCGAACTGGCCCGCCATGCGGCCGACCTTCACCACCGGGACCTTGGCGCCGTAGGTCAGCACCATCGCCATCTGCAGCATCACCTTGAAGGTGTCGCGGATGCCGTCGGCGGAGAACTCCGAGAAACTCTCGGCGCAGTCGCCGCCCTGCAGGAGGAACCGCTTGCCGGCCGCGACCTCGGCCAGGTCGGCGCGAAGCCGCCGCGCCTCGCCCGCGAACACGAGCGGCGGATACTGCCGGAGCTTCGCCTCGGCCGCGTCGAGCGCCGCGGCGTCGGTATACTCGGGCATCTGCACGCGCGGCTTGGCGCGCCAGTCGGATTTCGTCCATTGCGTGGTCATGGGCGGGTCTCCTCACCTCGTGTCGGCCGCTTATAGGCACAGCCGCCCGCACTTCCAATGGCGTTTTTCCCCGTGGGCGGGGATTGCCTCGGCCCCGAAATCCTGCTTTCGCTTGGACGGGGACCATCGGACGGCACGAATGAAAGAGGCGGCGACCAGCGTCAGGACCAACCGGGGGACCGCGACCGCGCCCCGGCGTTTCGTGTTCGTGCTCCTGGACCAGTTCACCCATCTCAGCTTCGCCTGCGCCGCCGACGCGCTCAGGATCGCCAACCGCGTGTCCGGCAAGGACCTCTACTCCTGGGCGCTCGCGGGCGACGGCGGGCAATGGGCGCAGGCCTCGTCCGGCATATGGTTCAAGCTCGACATGGACCTCGAAGAGGTCGGCCGCGACGACACCGTGCTGGTCTGCGGCGGCATCGACGTGCAGGCCGCCTCCAGCCGCAAGCTCCTGAACTGGCTCCGCCGCGAAAGCCGCAAGGGGATCCGCATGGGCGGGCTCTGCACCGCGGCCTGGACGCTGGCCAAGGCCGGCCTGCTCGACGGCAAGCGCGCCACGATCCACTGGGAAAACCAGGACAGCTTCCTAGAGGAATTCGAGGACGTGACCCTGACGAAATCGGTCTTCGTGATCGACGGCAACCGGCTGACGACGGCCGGCGGCACCTCGTCGATCGACCTGATGCTGAAGGTGATCGCCGCCGACCACGGCGAGGATCTCGCCACCCAGGTCGCCGACCAGCTCATCTACACGTCGATCCGGACGGACCAGGACAGCCAGCGCCTGTCGATCCCGGCCCGGATCGGCGTCCGGCACCCGAAGCTCGGCCAGGTGATCCGGATGATGGAACAGAACATCGAGGAGCCGATCAGCCCGGCCATTCTTGCAGAAGATGTCGGCATGTCGACGCGGCAGCTCGAACGCCTGTTCCGCCGCTACGTGAACCGCAGCCCGAAGCGGTACTACATGGAACTGAGGCTGTCGAAGGCACGGAACCTCCTGATGCAGACCGACATGAGCGTGATCAACGTGGCGCTCGCCTGCGGCTTCACCTCGCCCTCGCATTTCTCGAAGTGCTACCGCGCGCACTACAACACCACGCCCTACCGGGAGCGTGGTGCGCAGGGGAACCGGGAAGAGGCCTGAGCCCCTTCCCGCCCGGTCTCAGCGGAGCCGCAGGAAATCCCAGGTCGTCCGGGTCGGGCGGCCGTCGGTGTACCACGAGGTCACCCCGACACGGATCAGCCCGGGCCGTTCCTCGCTGACGACGACGCTGCGCCGGGCGAAGCCCTGGTCGTAGCCCGCCAGAACCCGGCCCACGCTGTCGCCCTCGCCCCGCGTCGCGCCCCAGGCGCAGTCGGTCGGGTGGCACGAGCCCCAGAGCGACAGGGTCCAGTGCGGGTCGCCGTCATGGATCAGCGTGGCGGTGCCGTCGTCGTTGTGGATGGTGCGGTTGCCGCAGACGAACTCCAGGTCGACATTGGTGATGGAGCGGGCCGCGGGGTCGACGTTCACGTAGCGGCCGCTCTCGATCGAGGGCGCGACGCAGAGCGCCTCGGCGCGGTCGGCGAGGACCGCGAGGGACAGGACCGCGGCCAGCGCGGCAAAGAGGGTGCGGAAGGTCATCTGTCGTCTCCTTTCGGCTGACGGGTCGGTCGGGGGGATGATCGCCGGAACCGGCGCGATACCGGGCCGCCCCGCCCCGGCCGGTCAGGCGACCGGCGCGGGACGGCCCGGGTGGTCCGGGATCAGTTCCGGAACACCGGGTGGCTCGTGCCCGGCACCAGCGCCATGACATGGGTCGCGGTCTGGGTCGGGCGGCCGTCGTGGTAGTAGGAGGTGACCTGGAGGTTCACCCGGTCGCTGCCGGCGGGCGTGACTCGCACCGTGCGCGAGGCGAAGCCGTGGTTGTAGTAGGCCTGGATGCGGCCCGCGCCGTCGCGTTCGCCGCGCACGGTGCCCCAGTCGCAATCCGACGGCGAGCAGGCGCCGTAGAGCCGCACGCCGTAATGGGCGACCTCGGCATTGGCGACGCGCGGGCTGTCGCTGCTGAAGATGTTCCGCTCGCCGGGATCGCCGATGTACTCGGCCTCGCAGACGAAATCGAACTCGGCGCGGGTGACGCCGCCGGTCATGGTGTCGACGTTCTCGTAGGTGCCCCCGGCGATGGCCGGCGGAGTGCAGAAGGCGGCGGCGCCGTTGGCGGCGAAGGCCGCGAGGCCGAGCGTCGTGGCGGCGGCGAGAAGGGTGCGGATGCGCATGGGTCTGGTCTCCGGATCGGGGTTGCTTTCCCCGATGGGTCGCCGCCCGCGCCGCGCCGGTTCAATCCTGGCCGAGCCGCCCCGCGCGCCCGCCCCTGCGCCCCTTCGGCGGCGCGGCCTCCAGCCCGGACCGCAGCACGGTCGTCATCGGGTGCCCCGCCGCGCCGTGGCGCACCAGCAGCGCCTCGATCAGCGGCCGTGTGTCCGTGGCCTCCACCGACAGCGCCCAGTCGAGGAAGATCGACCGGCACTCGGCCTCGGTGATGCCGTCGATCCGGTAGGATTCGCGGATCAGCCCCTTGGGATCGGCGGGGTCGCGCGGCGCCCTGTCGTTCATGTCTCGTCCTCCACCTGCGGCAGCGCCGCGTCAACGATACCGGCGGCTTCCGCGCGCCCGGCGTCCAGGTCGCGGGCCAGCGCGTCGAGGTCCTCCGCCCCGCCGGCGCGGCACAGGAACGCCGCCGCCCCCGCGCCGAGCCCCTCCGGCTCCGGCGGGCGGTCGCCCAGAAGCCGCCCGGCCTGGCGCACGGATTCGAACCGGGCGTGAAGCTCGGCCAGCCGCGCGCCGTCGCCCTTCGACAGCACCCCGGCCTCCACCGTGGCGGCCAGCTGGCGGGCGGTGCTGCGCGCGGGGCTGCCGCAGATCAGCGTGCCCGCCTGCGCGAGAAGCTCGATGTCCTGCGTGCCGCCCGGCCCCGCCTTGACCGCGAAGGTCGATCCGGTGCGCCCCGCCTCCGCCAGCCGCAGCCGCATCCGCGCGGTTTCCGCCAGCACACGGTCGCGGTCGCCCTTGGCGGCGATGACCCGGCGGCGCGTGTCCTCGATCGCGTCCTTCAGCGCCGGCGGCCCCGCCAGCGGCCGGGCGCGGGTCAGCGCGAGGTGTTCCCAGGTCCAGGCCTCCTCCATCTGGTAGGGCTCGAACCCGCTCAGCGCGGTCGCCACCGGACCCTGCCGGCCCGAGGGCCGCAGGCGCATGTCGACCTCGTAGAGCGTGCCGTGGGCGGTCGGCGCCGACAGCGCGGCGACCAGCGCCTTCGTCGCCTTCGCGTACCAGGCCCGCGCGTCGATCGGGCGCGGGCCGTCCGACATCTCCAGCGACGGCGCGTCGTAGATCACGATCAGGTCCAGGTCCGATCCCGCCGTCAGCGCGCCCGCGCCAAGGCTGCCCATGCCCACCACCGCCGCGCCGTTCCCCGGCGGCGCGCCGTGGCGGCGGGCGAGATCGGCCTGCACCAGCGGCCACAGACCGGCCAGGGTCGCCCCGGCGATGTCGGCGTAGTGGTCGCCGGTCTCCGCCGCGCCGGTCAGCCCGCGCAGGAAATGCACCCCGGCGCGGAAATGCCATTCCTTCTGCCAGACCCGCGCCGCGTCGAGATCGCCCTCGTAGTCGTCGTGGCGCAGCATCCGCGCCAGCCCCTCGCGCAGCGCCTCGGATCCGGGCCAGGGCGCGAAGAAGTCGCCGCCGATCACCGCGTCCAGCACCTCGGAATTGCGCGACAGGTACCGCGCCAGCCCCGGCGAGGTCACGCAGATGTCCACGATCAGGTCGACGAGCGCCGGGTTGGCCTCGAACAGCGAGAAGATCTGCACCCCCGCCGGCAGCCCGTGCAGGAACCCGTCGAAGGCCGCGAGCGCCTCGTCGGGCTTCGCCGCCGCGGCGAGCCGGTTCAGCAGTTCCGGTCGCAGGCGGGCGAAGATCTCCTGCCCGCGCATCGACCGCAGCGCGGGGTAGCCGGGCCAGCGCGCGATGGTCTCGCGCGCGGTGTCCGACAGCACCGGTTCCGATCCGTCGCGCTCGGTCCCGCCGGGCCGGGGGGCGAAGAACGGCTCGGTCTGGGCGTGGACCGCGCGGAACCGCGCCATCAGCCCGTCGCGGAAGGCCGCGGTGTCGCTCTCGCCCATGAACCGCGCCAGCCGGTCGAACCCGTCGGGCGTTTGCGGCAGGGCATGGGTCTGGGCATCGGCCAGCATCTGGAGACGGTGTTCCAGCGTTCTGAGCGCGTTGTAATGCCCGCTCAGCGCATCCCGCTCCGCCGCCTCGATCCAGCCCCGCTCGGCCAGCGCGGCGAGCGCGTCGAGCGTCCGGCGAAGCCGCAGCCCGGCATCCCGCCCGCCCGCGATGAGCTGCCGGGTCTGGGCGAAGAACTCGATCTCGCGGATGCCGCCGGGGCCGAGCTTCACGTTGTGCCCTTCCAGCGCGAAGCCGCCGTGCAGGCCCTTGTGGTCCTTGATCCGCCGCCGCATGTCCTGGGTCTCGTGGATCGCCGCGAAGTCGAGGTGGCGGCGCCAGACGAAGGGCCGGAGCGTTTCGAGGAACCGGCCCCCGGCCTCCAGGTCCCCCGCCGCGGGCCGGGCCTTGATGTAGGCCGCGCGTTCCCACGTCCGGCCCTCGGCCTCGTAGTAGCGTTCCGCCGCGGCCATCGAGATGCACACCGGCGTCACGCTCGCGTCGGGCCTGAGCCGCAGGTCGGTGCGGAAGACGTAGCCCTCGGCGGTGTTCTCCGACAGCGTCGCGGCCATGCGCCGGGTGGCGCGGACGAAGGCGGCGCGCGCCTCCATCTCGTCGCCGGGGTCGTAGCGGCTTTCGTCGAACAGGCAGATCAGGTCGATGTCAGAAGAGTAGTTCAGCTCCCCCGCGCCCATCTTGCCCATCGCCAGCGCGACCATGCCCGCGGCCTCGTCGAGCGCGGTTTCGTCCTGCCCCGGCAGCTTGCCGCGCTTGAGTTCCGGCAGCAACGCCGCCGACAGCGCGGCGGCGAGCGCGGCATCGGCGAACCCGGTCAGCGCCGCCGTGACCTCGGCCACGTCCCAGGCCCCCGCCAGGTCGGCGAGCCCGATCAGGAGCGCCGCGCGCCGCTTCAGCCCGCGCAGGGTCTTGCCGGTCTCGGGCCCCTCGGCGGCGCGGGCGGCGGCGACGAGACCCGCCATCGTCTCCTCCGGCGGGGCGGCGAGCGCCTCCGCCAGCCAGTCGCGCTCGGCCTCCATCAGCCGCGCGAGGTAGGGGCTGCACCCGGCGGTGCCCGACAAGAGGTCCCGCGCCGCGCCCGGGATGTCCGGCAGCGACGCCATCACGTCCGCCGCGCGCGCCGGGTCGTAGGCGATCGGCGCCCGCGCGATCCGCGACGCCAGCGCCGTGGCCTGTCCCACGCCCGCGTTCACGGCACCGCCCCGCCTGCCGGCGTGTCCTGGCTGAACACGTTGATCCAGCCCGCCCCGCCCGCGCGCCGCCAGATCGAGGTGACGAACATGGTCTCCTCCGCCGCGCCGTCGCCCGGCCGGGCATAGTCGGCGCGGTAGGCGATCAGCGCATGGTCCGCGCCGAGCCCCCGGACCAGGCACTCCGAAAGCCGGTAGGCGGCGACGGTCGGCCCGTCCGCAAGCTGGCCCGCGTGGTCGTCGGCACCCGCGAAGCCGGTCGGATAGACGCCGAGGAAGTCGCGCGACAGCGCCGCCCAGTCGGCCCCGGCATCGCCGCGGACCAGGGCATCCCACACCGCCCGTTCGGCGGCCTCGATCTCGGTGGCGAGCGTCATCGCGGGGGATCTTGCGTCGCCCCCGCGGCCGGGGCAAGAGGGGCCCATGTCGAAGAGCCTCAAACGCGTGGCGCGGGCGCTGGAAGACGCAGGTGCGCCGGTGGACATCCTCGAGATGCCCGACAGCACCCGTACGGCCGCCGAGGCCGCGGCGGCGGCGGGCTGCGCGCTGGACCAGATCGCGAAGTCGATCATCTTCCGCGGCGAAACCTCGGGCACTGCGCTCCTGTTCGTGACCGCGGGTGGCAACCGGGTCGACGACGCGCGGGCGGCCGCGGTGGCGGGCGAGCCGCTCGGCAAGGCCGATGCGGGGCTGATCCGGGCGCAGACCGGCTTCGCCATCGGCGGCGTCGCCCCGGTCGGCCACCTGACCCCGCCGCGCGCCTGGTTCGACCCCCGCCTGATGGCGTTCGAGGTGGTCTACGCCGCCGCCGGAACGCCCCGCCACATCTTCCCGATCGCGCCGGGGCTGCTGCTGAAGTTGTCCGGGGCGGAACTGGCGGAGTTCACCGGGTAGCGCAACGGGACCGCGCCTCCCGTCTGCGCGGCAACCGGCGACCCGGCGCCCGCACCGCTCAGGAAATCTGGCTCAGCACCGCCTTCGCGGCCCTCAGCCCCGGCGGCTCCCCGCCCCGGCCGAGCCGCTCCATCGTCAGGTCCATCGCGTCGATCTGCGGCTCCCGCGCGGTCGCGTCGCGCAGCAGGTGGCCGACGGCGGCGGCGATCGGTTGCGGGCGGCAGTCGCGGCCGAGGAATTCCGGCACCGCGCGGGTCTCCGACACCAGGTTGACCAGCGTCACCGTGTCGACCTTCAGCATGGACCCGAGGATCCAGCGCGTCAGCGGCGCGGTGTCGTAGGCAATGACCATCGGCGTGTCGGCGGCGGCAAGCTCAAGGCTCACCGTCCCCGACGCCGCCAGCGCCACGTCGGCGGCGGCGAAGGCGGCGCGCTTGGTCAGCGCGAAGCGCGCCGGTTCCACCTCGCGTGGGTCGAGCACGATGGGCGGCCCCGGCCATGTCCCGATCATCTCGGTCACCAGCCCCGCCACCGGCCCGGCGGCGGGCAGAACGATCCGGGTTTCCGGCATCTCTCGCAGGACGCCGCGCATCGCCTGCGCGAAGACCGGGCCGAGCCGCCGGACCTCCGAGGCGCGCGATCCCGGCAGCACCAGCACCACCTCGGCGGTGCCGAGCCCGTGGGCGTCGCGGAACCGCGCGATGTCGGCGGCCGAGGTTCGGGGCTCCGCCGCGACCGGGTGGCCGACGAAATCGCAACCCATGCCGGCCGCGTGCATCAGCGGCGGCTCGAACGGCAGCAGTGCCAGCACGTGGTCGATGAACTTCGCCATCTTCTCCGCCCGCCCCGCGCGCCACGCCCAGACCGAGGGCGCGACGTAGTGGATCGTGCGGATCAGCGGGTTCGCGGCCTTGACCTCCTTGGCCACCCGCAGGCAGAAATCCGGGCTGTCGATGGTCACCAGCGCCAGCGGCTTCTTGGCAAGAACCCCCGCCACCGTCTCGCGCTTGCGTTTCAGAAGCTGCGGCAGCCTCGGCAGGACCTCGGTCAGCCCCATCACCGACAGTTCCTCCATCGGGAACACCGGCACCAGGCCCTCGTCTTCCATCAGCGGGCCGCCGACGCCGTAGAACACCAGCCCCGGATCGAGCGCGCCGAGCCGCGCCATCAGCGCCGCGCCGAGCCGGTCGCCCGACGGCTCGCCCGCGATCAGGAAGATCGAGCGCGTCACGGCACCGCCCAGATCGATACGCCCTCGGCCTCCGCCGCGGCGCGGGTCGACCGCGGGTCCAGCATCAGGACGCCGCCGGCGGCGATCTCGATCCCGTGCAGCCCCGCGGCGGCGGCGCGCACCACCGTGTCCGGGCCGATCGCGGGCATGTCGACGCGCAGGTCCTGCCCGGTCTTGGGCCGCTTCACCAGCACGCCGTAGCTGCCGGGCATGGTCCGGGCGATGAAGTGCAGCATCGCGTCGGTGCCCTGCAGGGTCTCGATCCCGATCACCTGCCCCCGCGCCGCCGCCGCGCTCTGGCCCACGTCGACCGGCCCGAGCGCCTCCAGCACGGCGCGGGCGCGGGCGGCGTCGAGTTCCTGCGCGGCCGAGGGCGCGCCGGTGATCGCGCCGGGACCGGCCAGCAGGTCGGGCCGGATCTCGTGCGCGCCGCGGACCTTGAAGCCCTCGCCCTCGAACACCGAGACGATCGTCGACAGGAGCGTGTTGTCGCCCTCCGCCATCGCCCGGGTCAGCCGCGGCAAAAGCTGTTCGGTCACCGGGTCGAGCCGGCGCGGATCGAGCATCGGGCGCGACATGCCGCCGGCGAAGACGATCTCGCCGACGCCGATGGTGCGCAGATCGGAAAACAGGACGCCGAGCTGCTCGAACCGCGCCGGGACGGTCGCGCGCAACAGCCCGTCGGTTCCGGCGAAGCGGACGATCTCCGCCGGGCCGGCGGCCAGCAGCAGCGAGGGCAGGACACCGTCCCCGGCTATGATCGCGCGCTTCACCCGATCATCCCGGCGTCAGGAACGAGCGGTCGGAGGCGCCGAGCACGAAATCGACCACGTCGCGGACATAGGGCGAGGCCGGGTCCTCGGCCTGGAGCCGCCGCGCGCGTTCCTGGAACGCGCCCTCGCCCTGGGCCAGCGCCTGGTAGGCGGCCCTCAGCGCGGTGATGTCCTCCTTCGCGACGCCCGCGCGCTTCAGCCCGACGAGGTTCAGGCCGTCCAGCACGCCGCGCGGCCCCTGCACCAGCCCGTAGGGAATCACGTCGTGGGTCACCATCGTCACCGCGCCGATGATCGCACCGCGGCCGATCCGGACCCATTGGTGGATGCCCGACAGCCCGCCCACGATCACCCGGTCCTCCAGCACGCAGTGGCCCGCGACGGCGGCATGGTTGGCGAGGATCACGCCATTGCCGATCCGGGCGTCGTGGCCGACATGGGTGCCGAGCATGAACAGGCAGTCGTCGCCCACCCGCGTCACCCCGCCGCCACCGGCGGTGCCGGTGTTCATGGTCACGCCCTCGCGGATGCGGTTGCGCGCGCCGATCACCAGCCGCGTCTCCTCGCCCGCGTATTTCAAGTCCTGCGGGATGTCGCCGATGTTGGAGAACGGGAAGATCTGGGTCTCGTCGCCGACCTCGGTCAGGCCGGTGACGATGGCGTGGGACTTCACCACCACGCCCCGGCCGAGCCGCACCCGCGCGCCGATCACGCTGAACGCGCCGATCTCGCAGTCCGGTCCGATCTCGGCCCCGTCCTCGATCACCGCCGAGGGATGCACCCGCGCCGCAGGATCGACCGCCATTCAGGCGCCGTCCCCTGCCGCCGCGGCGACGGCGTCGGCGGGCAGGTCCATCATCGCGGTGAACTCGGCCTCGGCGGCCATCTCGCCCTCCACCAGCCCGCGGCCGGCGAACTTCCAGACCTTGCCGCCGGGCTTGCCGCGCCTGACCTCGACGTGAAGCTCCAGCACGTCGCCGGGCACCACCTTGCGGCGGAACTTCGCGCCGTCGATGGCCATGAAGTAGACCAGCAGGTCGCGGTCGAGCATGTCGGCCGACAGCCCCACCATCACCGCCGCGGTCTGCGCCATCGCCTCGATGATGGTCACGCCGGGCATGATCGGGGCGCCGGGGAAGTGGCCCTGGAAATGCGGCTCGTTGAAGGTGACGTTCTTGACCCCGACCGCCGAGCGGAACGGGTCGACGTCGCGCACCCGGTCGATCAGCAGGAACGGGTAGCGATGCGGGATGATCCGCTGGATGGTCTCGATATCGGCGCTGGTGCGTGGTTCCGCCATGCCTCCCCCCTGCCCGTTCCGTTCCGGTTTCAGTCCGATACCAAGCGACCCCCGTCGCGTCCAGTCACGGCAGGATCGCGGGGGTCTCGGCCGGTGCGTCCTGTTGCACCTCGGGCCGCGGGCTCGGGCCCGGTGGGGCGGGATCGATCAGCGGCTCTTCGCCGCCGTCGCCGAGCGCCTCGTCGATGCGGGCGATGGCGGCCTCGGTGATGTCCACGGTCTCCGCCGAAAGAAGCACCGTCCGGCTGTCGAGGATCACCGCCGCGCCGCGGTCGCGCACGAGGTCCAGGAGCACCGGCACCGCCAGTTCGAAGAACCGCTGCCGCGCGGCGTCGGCGGCGGCGGTCAGGGCGCGGGCCTTGGCGTCCTGCTCCGACCGGATCTGCTCCACCCGCTGGTCGAAATCCTCGGCCAGCGCGACGAATTCCTCCCGCGGCAGCGTCTCGCGCCGCTCGGTCAGGTCCAGTTCCTCCGCGGTCAGGTCGGCCTCGATCCGGCGATTCTCGGCGGCGAGCGTCTGGCCCGCGCTGTCGAGCTCCGACTGCGCGCGGCGGCCATAGGCGGATTCGGCGAAGAAACGGTCCTGGTCGAGCACCAGGATACCCTCGGGCGCCGGCGCGGACGGGGTGTCCTGCGGCGGCGCCGCCGGGGTCTGCGCCTGTGTCTGCGCCGGGGTCAGCGGGGCCGGGGCGGGATCCTGCTGCGCCGCCGCCGGGGCGGCGAGCGCCAGCATCAGCGCCGCGAGCGCCGCCCTAGAACCGCGCCTCGACCGTGAAATCGAAGTTGCGGGTGCGGTCATAGTCCTGGCTCTCGAGCGGGTGGGTGAAGTTGAACCGCAACGGCCCGATCGCCGTGTCCCAGAACACCGACAGGCCGACGGCGCTGCGTAGGTGCGCGTCGTCGTCCACGATCGCCCCGCCGGTGCCGACGGCGTCGTCCAGGCCCCAGACCGTGCCCACGTCGAGGAACACGCCACCCGAGATGCCGTATTCGTCGGGGATGATCCCGATCGGGAACGCCGCCTCGAACCGGGCCACGGCGTAGAAGTTGCCGCCGAGCGCGTCGCGGTTCGCCGCCGCGAGATCCCGCGGGCCGAGGCCGTAGGGTTCGAAGCCGCGCATCTGGCGCGAGCCGAGGAAGAAGCGGTCGGTGACGCGGCTGTTGCCGTCGAAGAAGGTCAGCGCCCCGCCCTCGACCGTGGCGCGCAGCGTGATCTCCTCGCGGGCGATGCTGGTGACGCCCTGCGCCAGCGCGGTGGTGCGCAGGTACTGGTTGTCGCCGCCGAGCCCGGCGAGTTCCTGTTCGAAACTCACCAGCACTCCGGAATTCGGGTCGAGCCCGCCGCTCCGCGTGTCGTAGCTCAGCTCGTAGCCGAGCGACGAAGTGATGAGCGCGCCCTCTTCCCGCTGCAGGATCGCGGAACTGGTCAGCGGCACGTTGTCGATCGTGTCCTCGGACAGCGCGTAGAACACCCGCGCCCGCCCGTTCTCGGAGATCGGGAAGCCGAGCGACACGCCGAAGCCGATGTTGCGGGTGTCGTAGTCCGTGTTCTCGTTGTCGGTCTCGCGGTAATAGGCGTCGATCCCGAGCGCGAGGTCACGGCGCAGGAACGCCGGCTCAGTGAAGCTGAAGGCGAGCGCCTGGCTGTCGGCGGCGGTGTTGAACTCGAAGCGGAGCTCCTGCCCGCGGCCGAGGAAGTTCTCTTCCGAGAAGTTGATCGCGAGCCCCGCGCCGGTATCGGTCGAGTAGCTGACCGAGAAGCCGAGCGAACCCGTGGGCTGCTCCTCCACGTCCACGTCGACGATGACCTGGTCGGGCGAGGTGCCGGGCCGGCCCTCCACCTGCACGTCGGAGAAGTATTGCAGCGCCCGGATCCGTTCGGCGGCCTGGCGGATGGCGCGCGGGTCGAACGGGTCGCCCTCGACGGTGTCGAACTGGCGCCGGATCACGCGGTCGAGCGTGGTGGCGTTGCCCTCGATGTCGATGCGTTCGACGAAGACGCGCTGCCCGCGCGAGATCACGAAGTCGATGTCGAGCGTGCCGGCGGCGTCGTTCCGGGTCACCCGCGGCTCGATCCGGATGAACTGGAGCCCCTGCCGCGTGGCGAGCGATTCCATCCGCGTGATGGTCGCGTCCACCAGCCGCGGCGAGTAGGTCGTCCCGCTGCGCACGCGGATCGTGTCGGCGAAGGCGGCGGTGTCGATCTCCGGCAGGGTCGAGCTGACCGAGAGGTTGCCGAAGTTGAAGCTGCGGCCCTCGCGGATGTTGAAGGTGATGAAGTAGGCGTTGCGGTCGCGCGCCAGCTCGTTCGTCACCGACAGGATCTCGAAGTCCACGTAGCCGCGGTCCTGGTAGAAGTCGGTCAGGAGTTGCTGGTCGAACTGCACCCGTTCCTGGATGAACGTGTCGCGCGTCACCAGGAGACGCAGGATCCCGGCCTGGGTCGATTCGAGCACCCGGCGCAGGCGGCGGTCCGAAAACGCGCGGTTGCCGTTGAAGGCGATGCGCTCGGTCTCGACCACGCGGCCCTCGGTGACCGCGAACACCAGGTCGACGCGGTTGCCGTCGCGGCGGATGATCTGCGGGGTGACGGTGGCGGCAAGGCGGCCCGACTGCGCGTAGGCCGCGGCGATCGCCTCGGCGTCCTGCTCGGCCACGGCGGGGCTGTAGACCCGGCGCGGCTGCGAGGTGATGAGCGGCGCGAGGTCGTCATCGGACAGCCGCTGGTTGCCCTCGACCGAGATCACGTTGATCGTCGGGAATTCCTGCACCTGGATCAGCAGCGTGCCGCCCTGGGGCACGAGGTTCACGGTCTCGAAAAGTCCCGTGTTCTGAATACGTTGGCGGGCATCGTTGACTTCCGCCGCGCTGACGGTCTGGCCCGCCGGGATCGCCGCGTAGGTCACGATCGACGCCGCGTCGACGCGCTGGTTGCCCTCGACCGTGAAGTTCGAGAAGCGATATTGCTGCGCCATTGCGGAGACCGCGAAGAGCAGCACGAACAGGGCCGCCCCTGCCGCGATCCGCATCGCCGGACCCCACGAAAACTGACGGGTCATCGAATCCGCCCCCCGCATACCTTATGGTCTTTTGCCCACCCCTACCGGCTGGCCGAAGGGATGTCAAAAGCCTGATAAACGGCGCGGATTCACTGTGGCCGCGCGGACATGCAAAAGGCCCGCGAAACGCGGGCCCCAAGGCACGTCCGGCGCTGTCTGCGCTGGCTACTGGACGGTCGCGTAGGACAGCATCCAGCCGGCGACGGTCAGCGCGCCGACGATCGTCAGCGGCACCAGCAGACGATCGAGGTTGACCTGCAGCAGCGGGCCGAGATCGAGGGAACGTTTTGCCAGCGTCTTCATCGCCAATCCTCCGTCATGGCCCACGGATACCCGGGCCGTTAACGGATTATCACGCCGGATTGTGTCCGGATTGGGGCGCACGCGGGGCGGGTTTCGGGAATCGCCTCGCCCCCGCGCCTGCCCCCTAGCCTGCCCTCGCCCCTGCCCGATACAGACCCGGGGCGTGCCCACATCGGGGCTCAGCAGAAGATATCGTTCATCAGCGCGAACAGCATCAGCGACAGGAGCAGCGTCAGGCCGACCGACATGAACACCTTCAGCGCCCGGTCCGACGGCGGCTGGCCGGCGACGGCCTCGTAGGCGTGGAACACGAGGTGCCCGCCGTCCAGCACCGGGATGGGGAACAGGTTCAGAAGTCCCACGGCGGTCGACAGGACCGCGATGAACCAGATAAAGCTGTCGAGCCCCTGGCTCGCCGCCGCGCCCGAAGTCTCCGCGATGCCGAGCGGGCCCTGCAGGTTGCAGGTCGAGATCGCGCCGGTGATCATGTGGTAGAGCCCCGACAGCGACGAGCGGATGATGAACACGACCTGGTTGGCGCCGTACTTGGTCGCGGCCCAGAGCCCGACGGGCTCGGTCTCGGGCTCGAAGAACAGCCCGCCGGTGATCCCGATCAGCCAGCGGGTCTCGAACCCGCCCTCGGCCAGCGGCAGGTCCATGCGGCGCGGGGTCAGCGTGACCTCCAGCGTCTCGCCGTCGCGCCAGATGGTCAGGTCCACCGGCTCCCCGTCCGATGCCTCGACCGCGTCGCGCAGCTCGTGGAAGGCGTGGATCGGGGCGCCGTCGATGGCGCGGATCAGGTCGCCCTCGCGCAGCCCCGCCGCCAGCGCCGCCGATTGCGGCGTGACGCTGTCGACCACGGGGATCAGCGGGAACGCGGCCTCGACCTCGATCTCCTCGCCGTCGCGGCGCACGCGGTAGTCGACCAGCGGCGCGCCGGGCAGGTCGCGGGCCACGGTCAGCACGTCGCCGAGCGATCCGACCTCCTCGCCGCCAAGCTCCAGGATCACGTCGCCGGGCTCCAGCAGCGCCATGTCGGCCGGCAGCGGCTTCAACGGGCCGACCCGCGCCTCCTCCACCGCCTGCCCCGAGACCAGGACGACGCCCGCGAAGATCAGGATCGACAGGATGAAGTTGAACACCGGCCCCGCGGCCACCGTGGCCGCCCGCGCCCAGAGCGGCGCGCCATGCATCGACCGCCGCCGTTCCTCCACGTCGAGCGCGTCCAGCGCGGCGGCGTCCTTGCCCGAGGCCGCGCCGCTGTCGCCCAGGAACTTCACGTATCCCCCGAACGGCAGCGCGGCGACCTGCCACTTGGTGCCATGGCGGTCAGTGCGGCTGAACAGGACCTTGCCGAAGCCGATCGAGAACACCTCGGCATGGATGCCCGACCAGCGCCCGACGATGTAGTGGCCGAATTCGTGCACCGCGACGATGATCGACAAGGCCACCACGAAGGCCACCAGCGTCAGCACGCCGCTTCCGAAGTCGGGGATGAAATCCATTGCTCTTCCGTTCCTCTCGCGCCCGTCAGGGGCATCTGGTTGCGGCGGCGCGCGGGCTCAAGCCCGGCACGCGCCGCGGCCCGCGATATCGCGGCTTTTTGTTCAGATCGGGGCGGGCGGGAAATCCGCGACCGCCTCGACCAGCAGGAGCAGCAGCGCCGCGCCGAGCATCCCGTCGAACCGGTCCATGACGCCGCCGTGGCCGGGCAGCAGGTTGGACGAATCCTTCACCCCCGCCCGCCGCTTGATCGCCGATTCAGCGATGTCGCCCATCTGGCTGGCCATCGAGATCGCGACCGAGATGCCGATCAGCTCCGCCCCCGCATCCGTCGCCACCATGAAGATCGCGCCGACGATCCCGGCCGCGACCCATCCCGCCGTCGTGCCGGCCCAGGTCTTCTTGGGGCTGACCCGCGGCCAGAACTTCGGCCCGCCGATCAGGCGGCCGGCGAAGTAGCCCACGATGTCGGTCAGCGCCACAACCAGCACCAGCCAAAGCATCCAGGTCAGCCCGAACTCGCCGCGATGGACGAGAAGGCCGAAGGCCGACATCAGGATCAGCGACCCGGTGGACAGGAACAGCGTGCGGTTGCGCTCCAGGAGCGCGATCCCCGCCATCGCCGCCAGCAGCAGGAGCGGCAGGCCGAAGCCCACGGGCAGGATCCGCGCCGCGCCGAGCGCCGCCGCGGCCGCCAGCCCGAGCTGCGAGGCCACCCGAACCGGCGCGCCGAGCATCCGCGCGAGTTCCCATATCAGCGTGCCCACGATCAGCATCACCAGCCCGAGGAACCAGAATCCGCCGAGGTAGACCGCCGTCAGCCCGACCACGGCGATGACCGTGCCGGTGCCGAGCCGTTCGACGAGGTCGGGAAAGATGGAGGCGGGCCGGGCCATGCCGGCTCAGACCGGCACCGCGCCGAAGCGGCGTTCGCGGGTCGCGAAACGGCCGAGCACGGTGGCGAATTCCTCCTCGGTGAAGTCGGGCCAGAGCGTGTCGATGAACTCGTACTCCGCGTAGGCCGACTGCCAGAGCAGGAAATTCGAGATCCGCGCCTCCCCGCTCGTGCGGATCACGAGATCGGGGTCGGGCAGAAAACAGGTGTCGAGGTATTTCGGCAGCGTCTCGTCGGTGACGTCGGCGGGCGCGAGCCGCCCGGCCGCCACGTCCTGCGCCAGCCGCCGTGTCGCCCGCGCGACCTCGTCCCGGCCGCCGTAGTTGATCGCGATGGTCAGGTGGACGCGGTCGTTGCCCGCGGTCAGAAGCTCCAGGTTGTCCATCAGGTCCACCAGGTTCGGCTCCAGCCGGACCCGGTCGCCGATGAACCGCACCCGCACGCCCTCCTCGTAGAGCGTCTGGCTCTCGCGGCGGATGTAGCGCTTGAACAGCGACATCAGCCCCGCGACCTCGGTCTGGGTGCGCTTCCAGTTCTCTGTCGAGAAGGCGAAGATCGTCAGGTACTTGACGCCGAGATCGGGACAGGCCCGCACGATGTCCTTGACCCGCCGCGCGCCGGCATGGTGGCCGACGAGCCGCGGCCGGCCGCGCATCTGCGCCCAACGGCCGTTGCCGTCCATGATGATGGCGACATGCCGGGGCATCTCGTCGCTGTCTGATAGGGGCATTCCGACTCCTCGAACCTCGTTCCGCGACAGGCCCCCTCAGACCTGCATGATTTCATCCTGCTTGGTCTGCAGGGCCGCGTCGATGCGCGCGATGTGGGCGTCGGTGATTTCCTGCACCTCCGCTTCCCACAGCTTCTGATCGTCTTCGCTCATCCCGTCGGCCTTGGCCTTCTTTATCTGGTCCATCCCGTCGCGGCGCACGTTGCGGACCGCGACGCGGGCATTTTCAGCATATTGTGCGGCGACCTTGCTCAGTTCGCGGCGCCGTTCCTCGTTCAGTTCGGGGATAGGCAGCATGATGATGGTACCGTTCAGCTGCGGGTTGATCCCGAGCCCCGATTCGCGGATCGCCTTCTCGACCTTGCCGACCAGGCTCTTGTCCCAGACGTTGACGGTGACCATCCGCGGCTCCGGCACGTTCACGGTCCCGACCTGGTTGATCGGGGTCGGCTGGCCGTAGGCCTCGACCATCACCGGCTCCAGCATCGAGGCCGAGGCCCGGCCGGTGCGGAGCGAGGCGAACTCGGTGCGCAACGACGCGATCGCGCCGTCCATGCGGCGTTCCAGGTCGTCGGTGTCGATCTCGATCTCTTCGGCCAAGGGACTGCCCTCCACGCTCCGGCTATCCGTTCTGATTTTGTCGCTAATTAGGCGGAATAACGGACTTTGTATAGGCTCTGCGGCCCGTTCCGGCGGCTTCGCGCCGGACATTTCCGCGGTAACACGACCCGGTCGCGCCGCGCCGTCGCCGCGGTAGCGGGGCGACCGGGCGACAGGCCGGCGACGGGGTCGCGGGGCACGGATCGGGCATGGCGGAAAGCTCCGGCATCGTTCCGCCGACCTAACCCGCCGGCGTTAGGGATACCTTCACGGGACGGCGTCATCACCGCGCCCCGACCGGCCGCGCAGGGGCCGGAACACCCGTCGCGGTCATCCGGAATTGACCATCGTGTAGGTGCCCTTGCCGGCGAGGATCCCGCGGAACCCGCCCGGCTCGTCGAGGCTGAACACGATGATCGGCTTGCCGTTCTCGCGCGCCAGCGCGATGGCCGACGCGTCCATGACGCCGAGATGCCCGGCCAGCACCTCGTCGTAGGTGATCTCCTCGTAGCGCTTGGCGTCGGGGAACTTCACCGGATCCTTGTCGTAGACCCCGTCGACTTTGGTGCCCTTGAAGATCGCCTCGCACCCCATCTCGTTCGCGCGCAGCGTCGCGGCGGTGTCGGTGGTGAAGTACGGGTTGCCGGTGCCCGCGGCGAAGATCACCACGCGCTTCTTTTCCAGGTGCCGGATCGCGCGGCGGCGGATGTAGGGCTCGCAGACCTGGTCCATCGGGATCGCGCTGACCACGCGGGTGTAGATGCCCTGCGCCTCCAGCGCCGACTGCATCGCCAGCGCGTTCATAACCGTGGCCAGCATCCCCATGTAGTCCGCCGTTGCCCGCTCCATCCCCTGGGCGCTGCCCTGCAGGCCGCGGAAGATGTTGCCACCGCCGATCACCATGCAGATCTCGACGCCCAGGTCGTGGACCGACTTGACCTCCTGCGCGATCTTCTGGACCGTCGGCGGATGCAGCCCGTAGCCCTGCGGCCCCATCAGGGCCTCGCCCGAAATCTTGAGCATCACGCGCTCGTAGAGCGGGCGCGGCGGCGGAGAGGCGTCGGGCATGGGGCGGTCCTTCGATGTCGGCTGTCCGATGGCTTATCGCGCGATTCCGGGTGCGGTTCAACAGACCGCGCCACGCGGCGCGGCCGCCGCCTGAAGATCGGCGGCTAACGCCATGCCCCGAAACGAAATCCCGTCGGCAGCCCGCCGCCCTCGCCCCGCTCGCACCCGCGCCCCGGCCGCGGACCGGATCGGCCCGGCCCGTCCACGCACCGCGCCTGCCGGTATCGCACCCCGCCCGACGCCCGCGCCCCGCGCCGGGAACCGGACGCGCGCGGCGGAGCGGGGTTCGATGCCCCGCCCCGCCGCAGCCTGCGCCTCTGCCAACGTCTCTGCTCTCGCCACGGCCCCCGCCACTGCCTTCGTCTCTGCTCTCGCCGCGGCCCATGTCTCTGCACCTGCCACTGCCCACGCTGCTCTCGCCGCGGCCCACATCTCTGCACCCGCCGCGGCCCCCGTCATTGCCTTCGCTTCCTCCCCCGTCACCGCCCCCGCCACCTCCCTCGCCCCTGCCCCCGCCACGGGGCCGGCGCGATGATCGACCTCGCCACGATCCCCGCCGACCGTCCGGTGCTGATCGCCGGGCCCACGGCGTCGGGCAAGTCCGCCCTTGCGCTCGCCATCGCCGAGGCGCAGGGCGGCACCGTCGTCAATGCCGACGCGCTTCAGGTCTACGACGGCTGGCGCGTCCTGACCGCGCGGCCCGACGCGGCCGAGACCGCCCGCGCGCCCCACGCGCTCTACGGCCATGTCGACTGGGAAACCGACTACTCCGTCGGCGACTGGCTCCGCGACCTCGCACCGATCCTGCCCGCGTCCCGCCCGATCGTCGTCGGCGGCACCGGGCTCTACTTCCGCGCGCTGACCGAGGGGCTGGCCGAGATCCCGCCGGTTCCGCCCGCGGTCCGGGCCGAGGCCGACGCGATGAGCCATGCCGCGCTGCTCGACGCGCTGGACGCGGGCGACCCCGCGCTCGCCGCCCGGATCGACCGGATGAACCGCGCCCGGGTGCAGCGCGGCTGGGAAGTGCTCGCCGCCACCGGCCGCCCGCTCAGCGACTGGCAGGCCGACACCCCGCCCCCGCTCCTGCCGCTTTCCGCGACCACGCCGCTCCTGCTCGATGCCGACCCGGCCTGGCTCAACGCCCGCATCGCCGCCCGCTTCGACGCCATGCTCGCCGCCGGCGCGCTGGACGAGGCGCGGGCGAACCTGCCGCGCTGGTCCCGCGCGGGCGGCGCGGCGAAGGCGATCGGGGCGCCGGAGCTGATCGCGCACCTGCGCGGCGAAACCACGCTCGACGCCGCGCGCGAGGCCGCGATCACGGCCTCCCGCCAATACGCCAAGCGCCAGCGCACCTGGTTCCGCGCCCGCATGTCCGGCTGGCGCCGCCTGCCCCTCCCCGCGCCCTGACAGCCACCCGCCCCGCCGGACCCGTTCCGCGCCCCCAAGGCCGCGCGCGACCCGGCCCGGAACCGCGCCATCCCGCCGCCGCCGTGCCGAAGGCGGCGATCCGCCCAAACACCGCGCATTCCACGAGGAATCCGCCTCCCGTGCCCCGCGCGCCCCTTGCCCGGACAGGCGCGATGCGGCACACCGGGGCCGCACCCCCCGGAGACCCGATGCCCGCGCTCGACATCACAGCGATCCTGCACGACCTGATCACGCTTTTCGTGGTCATCGACCCGGTCGGCACGCTGCCGGTGTTCTACTTCGCCACCGCCTCCGTCCCCGCGCGGCTGCACTGGAAGATCGCCGTCCGGGCGGTGGTGATCGCGGGCGCGGTGCTGCTCGGCTTCCTCGTCGCGGGCCAGATCCTGCTCGAGGCGATGGGACTCCGCCTCGGCTCGTTCCAGATCGCCGGCGGGCTCGTCCTGTTCCTTTTCGCCCTGACCATGATCTTCGGCGAGACCAAGGCCGAGCGCGAGATCGAGGAGGCCGGGCGCGACCACATGGCCGGCGCCGTGTTCCCGCTCGCCATGCCCTCGATCGCCTCGCCCGGCGCGATCCTCGCCATCGTGATCCTGACCGACAACCACCGCGAGGCGGTGGCGAGCCAGGCGGTCACGGCGGCGCTGCTCGGCATCGTGCTCCTCGTCACGCTCGCGCTCCTGCTGATGGCCGCGCGGCTCAAGCGGGTGATCGGCACCACCGGCGCCAACGTCATCAGCCGCGTCATGGGCCTGATCCTCGCCACCGTGGCGGTCGACGCGGTGCTCGGCGGGCTCGACACGCTCGGCCTGCTCGACCTTCCGGGCAGCGGCGAGTTCCTCGGCGAGTAGACGGCGCTTTCCTTTCCAAAATCGAACCTGTAGCCTCGGCCCCATGTCTGGGTACTCGGTTACATCTCTCACCAAGCTCCGCATGGGCGCGCCGTGGCGCAAGCAGGAGCTTCACGGCAATCCCGACCATCACCTGTACTGGATCACCCGCGGCCAGGGCCGCGCCATCGTCGGCTGCATCAACCGCGGATACGGCCCGAACACGGCGATCTGGGTTCCGGCGAACACGGTCATGGCGCTGGAACTCGTGGCCCAGATCCAGGGGCTGGTGCTGCAGGTGCCCGAGGGCCAGGGGCTGGAAATGCCCGAAACCGCCGTTCACCTGCGGATTTCGAACATCGAGGCACAGGGCAACCTGACCTCCGCGATCGAGCGGATCGAACGCGAACTGGTCGGGCAGGCCCCGGCGATGGACCGCGCCATCCGCGCCAACGCGCTGCTGATCTCGACCCAGGTGGAACGGGAACTCGCGCGCCAGGACGGCACCATCGCGCGCAGGTCGACCCACGCGCTCGCCCAGGGCTTCGCCTCGCTGCTCGAAGGCTCGTTCCGGCAGGGCTTCGGCGTCGCCGACTACGCGCGCAGCCTGGGCGTCACGCCGACCCACCTGTCGCGGGTCTGCCGCGAGGCCGCGGGCCGCCCCGCCCACGCGCTGATCCAGGAACGCACCATGCACGAGGCCCGCGTGATGCTGGCCGACACCAAGATGACCATGCGCGCGATCTCGGCCGCGCTCGGCTTCTCCTCCCCGGCCTATTTCACCCGCGCCTTCGCCGCCTATACCGGCAAGACCCCGTCGGAGTTCCGGCAAAGCCCGCGCGGCTGGCCCTGACCGGCCCCGGGCCGCGCGGTTCCGCCGCAGGCGGCCCCGTTCGATCCTTGCGCGAAAACCCCGGGCCTGTCGCAAACCGGCGCGCCGAGGTCGCAATAGTCGTAACATAATTCCCGCGTCCTTGTTGACCTGTCGTCGGGGAACGTGCGCAAATGCCCCGGACGGGATCGGGCGGGCCACTGGCGCTGCCGGAACGGATCCGCCGGGGGCGAAATGCGGGCGCAGACGCCGCAACAAGACCGAAAAGACAGGGAGACTGTTATGTCGAAAGACCTCAACCGCGGCCGGGAAATCCACCCGGCGGCACGAATGTACGCGAAGGAACACCTGGCCGGCGATCTCAGCCGCCGCGAGTTCCTCGTCCGCACCACAGCACTCGGCCTCACCGCCACCGCCGCCTACAGCCTGATCGGCATCGGCGCGGCCGAGGCGCAGGAAGCCTTCGCCCGCGAAACCCCGCCCGCCGGCGGCACGCTCAAGATCCAGATGCGCGTCATCGCGTCCAAGGATCCGCGCGTCTACGACTGGTCGGAACTCGGCAACATGACCCGCGGCCTGGTCGAGTACCTCGTGGAATACAACCGCGACGGCTCGTTCTCGGGCGTCCTGCTGGAAAGCTGGGAAGCCAACGACGACGCGACCGAGTACACGCTCCACATCCGCCCCGGCGTGACCTGGAACACCGGCGAGGCGTTCACCGCGGCCCATGTCGCGGCCAACTTCGAAGCCTGGTGCGAGGCCGATGTCGAGGGCAACTCGATGGCCGCGCGCATGGGCGGCCTCGTCGACCCGGAGACCAACCGCGCCCGCGAAGGCGCGATCAACGTGGTCGACGACACCACCCTCACGATCACCCTGCCGGCGCCCGACATCACCCTGGTCGCGGGCATCGCCGACTACCCGGCGGCGGTCCAGCACCCCGACTACATCGGCCAGGACCCGGTCGCCCACGGTGTCGGCACCGGTGCCTACATGATCTCCGAACACGAGGTCGGCGTGCGCGCGGTTCTGGAAAAGAACCCCGATCACACCTACTGGGGCGACACCGCCTATCTCGACCGGATCGAGATCGTGGACGTGGGCACCGACCCGGCGGCATGGCTCGCCTCGGCCGAGGCCGGCGAGCACGACATGACCTACGAGACCACCGGCGACTACATCGACGTGTTCACCGCGATCGGCTGGGAAACCTCCGAGGTCGTGACCGCGGCGACGCTGGTGATCCGCTGCAACCAGGCCAACGCGCCCTACGAGAACGTGGCGGTGCGCCAGGCGATCAACCTCGCGGTCGACCCGAACGAGGTGCTGGCGCTCGGCTATGCCGGCCGCGGGATCGTCGCCGAAAACCACCACGTCTGCCCGGTCCACCCCGAGTACGCGGAGCTTCCGCCGATCACCATCGACAAGGATCTCGCGCTGCAGACCCTGACCGATGCCGGCTACGCCGACCACGTGTTCGAGGTCACCTCGCTCGACGCGGGCTTCGAGCGTGACAGCTCCGATGCCTTCGCCGCGCAGCTTCGCGACGCCGGCTTCAACGTGGAACGTGTCATCATCCCCGGCTCGACGTTCTGGAACGACTGGCTGAACTACCCGCTGTCCTCGACGACGTGGAACCACCGCGAACTCGGCGTCATCATCTACAACCTCGCCTACCGCTCCGGCGTGGCGTGGAACGAGGCCGGGTATTCCAACCCCGACTTCGACGCCCTGCTCGACACCGCCAACGGCATCCAGGACGCCGACGCGCGTCGCGAGACGATGGCGCAGCTCGAACAGATCATGCAGGACGACGCGGTCATCAACCAGTCGTACTGGCGCTCGCTCTACCGCAGCTACCGCCCCGGCGTGATCAACGCGGACATGCATCCGAAGTTCGAGATCAACGTCCACTACCTCGGGCTCGCGGCCTGACCTGAACGAAGAGCGGCCCGGGCAAAGTCCGGGCCGCTGCGCTTCCGCGGACCGCCAATCCGCACCCCATCCGCAAGGGGCCGGTGACAAGGCCCGCTCCCGGGAAAATCCCGGGGGGAGAACCAGACAGGGACGCATATGGCACTATTCATTCTCCGTCGGCTCGGCGTGATGGTCCTCACCGCGCTCTGCCTGACCTTCATCGTCTTCTTCCTGACCAATCTCGGGCCCAACCTCGAGAAGCTCGCCAAGACCCAGGGCAACGCCCGGATGTCCGACGCGCAGGTCGAAAGCTGGCTCGACCGCAACGGCTACGGCCAGCCGCTGGTGACCCGCTACGGCGAATGGCTCGGCGTGGTGCCGGGCTGGACCCGCGAGGACGCCGAGACCGGCGAGATCACCGGCCGCTGCATCGACCCCGGCATGGACCCGGCCGCGGCGCCGCGGTTCTGCGGGCTGCTGCAGGGCGACTTCGGCTATTCCACCGTCTCCGACGACGAGGTCGCGGCGGTCGTCGGCGGGCGGCTCGCGCTGACCGGCAAGCTCATGTTCTGGGCCTTCCTCATCATGGTCCCCGCCGCCCTGCTCGTCGGCGTGCTGGCGGGGATGCGCGAAGGCTCGCGGCTCGACCGCTCGCTGTCCACCTTCGCCATCGCCACCACCGCGACGCCGGAATACGTCTCGGGCGTCATCTTCATCGTGCTGCTCGCCTCGTCGCAGGCGGGCCTGTCCCCGATCCTCGCGGAATGGGGCTGGATCGACGGCGGCACGCTCTTCCTCGGCTCCGCCCGCTCGGCGATGGACAACGCGAACTTCTGGAACTTCACCCTGCCGGTGATGACCATCGCGCTCTACGGCATGGGCTACATCGCCCGCATGACCCGCGCCTCGATGGCCGAGGTGATGACGGCGCAGTACATCCGCACCGCGCGGCTCAAGGGGGTCAGCTTCCGCAAGATCGTGCTCCGCCACGCGCTCCGGAACGCGCTCATCGCGCCCTTCACCGTCATCATGCTCCAGTTCCCCTGGCTTCTGACCGGGGTCGTGATCGTGGAGACGCTCTTCAACTACAACGGCTTCGGCTGGACCCTCGTGCAGGCCGCCTCGAACAACGACATCGAGCTCCTGCTGACCTGTTCCATCGTCGCCGTCCTCGTGGTTCTCGTGACGCAGCTGATATCGGACATCGGCTACGTCTTCCTGAACCCGCGGATCCGCATCTCGTAAGGGGAGAGAGTCATGGACCCGATCACCTGGACCGGCAATCTCGGCCCCATCCTGAACCCGCTGATGCTGGCCGCGGCCGTCGTCTTCGCCCTCGCCTTCGTCACGCAACTGGTGCTCAGCTTCGCCGGCGTGCAGGCGGGCGAGACCGTCATCAACCCCGACCGCACGCTGACCGTCACCCGCACCCCCTTCGACTACGCGCTGATGGCGCTGAAATACGCGGTGCTGCTGTTCCTCGTCTGCGTGCTCGTCTACGTCTTCGGCGGCTTCGTACAGCCCGCGCTCGAGGACAAGGGCATCATCGGCGCCATCGGCCAGCGGTTCTGGCCGGTCTGGCTCTCGCTCGCGATCCTGTTCGCCCTGTCGATCACGTTCAAGCGCCGCCTCGGGCTCTACGGCAAGCTCTTCGACAGCCCCATCGGCATGATCGGCTTCGGCATCGTGATGTTCTGGCTCTTCACCGCCTTCTTCGCCGATGTCGTCGCCACCCACGGGCCGATCGACGTGGTCTCGCAGATGCGCAACATCGTGCCCGGCAGCTGGATGCCGAGCCCGGACGAAGGCGAATACCCCGTCTACCTGCTCGGCGGCGACAGCCTCGGGCGCGACGTGTTCAGCCGCATGGTCTACGGCGGCCGCGAGGTGCTGAAGATCGCGCCCTTCGCCACGCTCTTCGCCTTCATGGTCGGGATCACGCTCGGCCTGCCGGCGGGCTATGTCGGCGGCCGGATCGACACCATCCTGTCGTTCCTCGCCAACCTCGTCCTCGCCTTCCCGGTCATCCTGCTGTTCTACCTGCTGGTGACGCCGGAAATCGTGGCCTCGGGCATCCCGGTCTACATGGCCGCCGTGCTGTTCCTGTTCCCGATCGTGTTCTTCGTGGTGCTGTTCAACTCCCGCTTCCACACGCAGGGGGGCAAGCGCAACATCCTCGTCGCGGCCACGATCATCCTCGGCGGCTGGCTCTACCTGTCGCTTCTGTCCGATCCCGGCGGCTTCAGGCTCCTGCCCCGCGGGCTCGATTTCGTGGACATGCCCGGAAACATCCTGATCGTCTTCGTCTCGGTCGTGTTCGTGAACTCGCCCACGGTGTTCCGCATCGTCCGCGGCATCACGCTCGACGTGAAGACGCGGGACTACGTGAGCGCCGCCCAGACCCGTGGCGAGGGCCCCTGGTACATCATGCTGTGGGAAATCCTGCCGAACGCGCGCGGGCCGCTGATCGTCGATTTCTGCCTCCGGATCGGCTACACCACGATCCTCCTCGGCACCCTCGGCTTCTTCGGCCTCGGCGTGTCGCCGGAAAGCCCCGACTGGGGCTCCACGATCAACGAGGGCCGTAGGCTTCTCACCGTCTACCCCCACCCGCCGCTTCCCCCCGCGCTCGCGCTCATGTCGCTGGTGCTGGGCCTCAACCTCCTGGCGGACGGGTTGCGCGAAGAGAGCCTGAAGGATTGATCCGTGGGGCGACGATAGCCATGGCGGCGATGCTGCCCGCCATGGCCGCAGCCGCGCAGGACGCCGACGCCACCGACTGGATCGACTGCGCCGGCGGCGCCTTTTTCCTTGAAGCGACCTACTCGGGGATGCGCTCCACCGTCGCCGGGACCGACGAGCTCGACGGCCTGATCCGCTCCCTCGCCGCGATGCGGACGCTGTTCATGATCGCCTCGGCCGAGGACAGCGACTGCGCGATGGACGTCGACGAAACCCTCGCCGCCGTGCGCGCCGTGTCCGACGCCCGCGACGCGGAGTTGAACGAGCGCGCCGACGCGGGCGAGGACCCGCTGGCGCTCTTGGCGGAATTCGGGACCCGCACCTCACACTGCCTCGAAGACCTCGGCTCGGACCGGGCCGAGGCGATCCAGACCGCCGCACAGGCAGGCGACGTGCCCTGCGGGTGGGAAACGCGATGATCCGCGCCGCCGCCGCCCTCACCCTCATCGCCGCCCTGCCCGCCTCCGCGCAGCAGGGGATCGAGCCCTGGGCCTGCTACGGCTCCGCCAGCTTCCTCGCCGACACGATCTACCCGGCCGTCCCCGAGGCCTATTCCGACGAGGACATCCGCACGATGGGCGCGGCCGCCGGGCTGTTCCTGCAAGTCGTGCTGGAGGCCGAAGGCTGCCCCGACGATCTCGACGCCTTCAACGCCACCCGGCGGGCCGAGATCGCCGGCGCCCAGGACTATTTCGAAACCACGGTCACGCGGGGCGACGACCCGGAAGGGACCATCGCCTTCTTCGAACAGCTCGTCGACATCTGCCTGCTCGACATCGGCATCGAGGAGGTCAACCGCCTCCGCGCCGACTTCCGCGACAACGGCCCGCCCTGCGGACTGGGGGCGGGATGAGGTCGGCATCGCGGATCCGGAAACCCGCCCCGGCGCGGCGCGCGGCATCGGTTAACGAAACCGCCGCCCGGGCCGGAAAATCGCACACTTCGCGCGGAATCCGTAAACGCCTTCGCACGCGGGAAAAGGTAGACGGGTTCTACCCGGTTTCTACCCGCATTCTACCCGGTTTCTACCAAGCCCCCACGGGCCAGGAAGGAGAACGTTAATGGCCACCAGAGAACGTTACGACGGCCCCATCCTGGAAATCTCGAACCTGTCGATTTCCTTCTTCACCCGGCTGCGGGAAATCCCCGCGGTGATGGATTTTTCCTGCACCGTGATGCCGGGCGAGGCGATGGGTCTCGTCGGTGAATCCGGCTGCGGCAAGTCCACCGTGGCGCTGGGGGTGATGCAGGATCTCGGCGTCAACGGCCGCATCGTCGGCGGCTCGATCAAGTTCAAGGGCCGCGACCTCAACACCATGTCCGACGAGGAACTGCGCGACCTGCGCGGGTCGGAAATTGCGATGATTTATCAGGAGCCTATGGCCTCCCTGAACCCCGCGATGAAGATCGGCCGGCAGCTCATGGAAGTGCCGATGATCCACGAGGGCGCCTCGGAGAAGGAGGCCTACGACCTCGCGCTTCAGGTGGTCACCGACGTGCGCCTGCCGGACCCGGAGCGCATGCTGAAGGCCTATCCCCACCAGCTCTCCGGCGGCCAGCAGCAGCGCATCGTGATCGCGATGGCGCTGATGTCGAAACCCTCGCTCCTGATCCTCGACGAACCCACCACCGCGCTCGACGTGACGGTGGAGGCGGGGATCGTCGAACTGGTGAAGGACCTCGGCGAGAAATACGGCACGTCGATGCTTTTTATCTCGCATAATCTGGGACTTGTCCTCGAAACCTGCGACCGCCTCTGCGTCATGTACTCGGGCGAGGCGGTGGAAACCGGCTCCATCGCGGACGTGTTCGACTCGATGCAGCACCCCTACACGCAGGCGCTGTTCCGCTCGATCCCGCTGCCCGGTGCGGACAAGAACGCGCGCCCTCTCGTGGCGATCCCCGGCAACTTTCCCCTGCCCCACGAACGCCCGCCCGGCTGCAACTTCGGCCCCCGCTGCGACTACTTCGAACAGGGCCGCTGCGACGCCCGCGACATCCCGATGTTCCGCGTGAAGGGCGACGAGCGGCACGAGACCCGCTGCCTCCGCTTCGACGAGATCGACTGGAACGCCCCGCTGCAAGTGTCTGACGAAAAAGGCAAAGCGGCGATCGGGGACACGGTCCTGAAGATCGACAACCTCAAGAAGTACTACGAGGTCGCGGCCAACAAGATGTTCGGCGGCGGCGGCACCAAGGTCGTGAAGGCGAACGAGACCCTCAGCTTCGAGGCCCGCGAATCCGAGACCCTCGCCATCGTCGGCGAATCCGGCTGCGGCAAGTCCACGCTTGCAAAGGTACTGATGGGGCTGGAGACCGCGACCGACGGCCAGGTCCTGCTCGACAACCACAACATCGAGGCCACCCCGATCGAGGGCCGCGACACCCGCACCGTGTCCTCGATCCAGATGGTGTTCCAGAACCCCTTCGACACGCTCAACCCCTCGATGACCGTGGGCCGCCAGATCATCCGCGCGCTGGAAGTCTTCAAGTACGGCAAGACCGAGAAGGACCGGCGCGACCGGATGCTGGAACTGCTCGACCTCGTGAAGCTGCCCCGCGCCTTCGCCGACCGGATGCCGCGGCAATTGTCCGGCGGGCAGAAGCAGCGCGTCGGCATCGCCCGCGCCTTCGCCGGCGGGGCCCGGATCGTGGTCGCGGACGAGCCGGTCTCGGCGCTCGACGTGTCGGTGCAGGCCGCAGTCACCGACCTCCTAATGGAGATCCAACGTACTGAAAAGACGACGCTTCTCTTCATCTCCCACGACCTGTCCATCGTCCGCTACCTGTCCGACCGGGTGATGGTCATGTACCTCGGCCACGTGGTGGAGATCGGCGATACCGAGCAGGTCTTCGCCCCGCCCTACCACCCCTATACCGAGGCGCTCCTGTCGGCCGTTCCTATCGCGGACACGAGCGTGGAGAAGAAGCGGATCGTGCTGGAAGGCGACATTCCCTCGGCGATGAACCCGCCGCCGGGATGCCCGTTCCAGACCCGCTGCCGGTGGAAATCCGAGGTGCCGGGCAACCTCTGCGAGGAAGAAGTGCCGCCGATGGTCAGCCTCGCGCCGGGGCACGAGATCAAGTGCCACCTGTCGGAGGAGATCCTGCGCCGGATGGAGCCCGTGATCGTCGTCAACGACGACGCCGACGGCCTGCCCCCGCGCGCCGCCGCGGCCGAAGATCCCCACCCCGCCGAGTGACCCGGCGGAACCTTCGGCCGCCTCCGGCGCGTTGTGTCCACGGGACACGGCGGAGGCGACGATGGCTGAGAACGGTTACGGATGGGCGATCCCGGTGATGCGGGCGGGGTACTCGGGCCGGGGGATCACCTACCTCGCCGTCGCGGGCCTTTCACTCTGGGCGATCCTTCGCGGCGGCGAAGCGCAGGGCACCGGCGACACGCTGCGGGACCTGGCGCAGGCCGGTTGGGGCGTCGTCGTCCTCGTGCTGATCTTCCTCGGCCTTCTTGCCTACGCGATCTGGCGCGTCATCGACGCCTGGGCCGATCTCGAATGCTACGGCAGCGAGTTGAAAGGCATCGTGGCGCGGATCGGGATGGTGGTGACCGGGCTGATCCACGGGGTTATCGGCGGCCTCGCCCTCGTGATCCTCGTCGGCGGTCGGTCGGAGGGCGGCGGCAACGGTCTGGCCGGCCTCGCCGAAACCGTCCTGTCGATGCCGGGCGGGCGCTGGATCGTCGGGCTGGCCGGGGTCGCGACGCTCGGCGCGGGGGCCTACTATCTCAAGAAGGCCTGGAATTCCGAGTACCGCCGACACCTGCGCGGAAACACCTTCACCACGCGGTTCGACTGGCTGCTGAAGGCCGGGGTCGCGGCACAGGCCGCGGTGATCCTGATCGTCGGCGGGTTCCTCGTGACCGCCGGGCTGACGGCCGATGGCGGCAGGGTCGGCGGGCTGGAACGGGCCTTCGAATGGCTCCGCACGCAGCCCTTCGGAAACATGCTGGTCGTGCTCCTGTGTATCGGGCTGCTCGCCTTCGCGGTGTTCTGCTTCGTCAACGCCGCCTACCGCATCGTCCCGCGCGCCGATGGCGACGACATTGAGACGCTGGCCTCACGGGTGAAGATGCGGCTACGCGAGGCGACGGCCTGACGCGGCATCATATTGTCCTTTATGAATGTGACGGCGCAGGCTAGCCTCCCCGCAGCATCGCAGATGGGAGGCCGCCATGCACATCACCCGCCGCACTCTGATCGCAACCGGAGGCGTCGCGCTTGCCGGTGCCGCCCTGCTGCCCCGCGCCTGGGGCCAGACCTCCGTCATCATGGGCGATACAGAGGTCCTGTCGCTCAGTGACGGCAATCTCGAGCTGCCCGCGGACTTCATCTTCGGCCCGATGCCGCAGGACGAACTGGCACAGGTGCTAGCGCCCTTCAGTCTTGACCCGCAGGGCGCGCTGACGCCGCCCTGCAACATCACGCTCCTGCGCCGGGGCGACATGCTGGTGCTGTTCGACGCGGGGTCCGGCACCGGGTTCCAGCCCTCCGCCGGCGCACTGCCCGACGCGCTCGCCGCCGCCGGGATCGACCCCTACGACATCACCCACGTCGTCTTCACCCACGGCCATCCCGATCATCTCTGGGGCCTGCTCGACGATTTCGACGAGCCCGCCTTCGCCAACGCGGAGCACATGATGGGCGCGGCGGAACATGCCTACTGGACTGATCCGGCCACCGTCACGTCCATCGGCGAGGCCCGCGCGTCCTTCGCCGCCGGGGCGGAACGCCGGCTGGCCGCCTTGCCCGACATCACCCTGTTCGACGACGGCGCGGAGGTGCTGCCGGGCGTCAGCGCCATGCTGACACCGGGCCACACGCCGGGGCACATGTCGTTCCGGATCGACGCAGGCGCGGACAGCGTGATGGTGCTCGGTGACTGCATCGGCAACGGGCATGTCGCCTTCGCCCGCCCCGGATGGCCCTCGGGATCCGACCAGGACATGGCGATGGCGGCGGAGACCCGCACCGCGCTCCTCGACCGACTGGCGGCGGACGGAACCCGGATCATCGGCTTCCACCTGCCCGACAGCGGCGTCGGCGCGGTCGCCCGGGACGGAGACGGCTACCGGTTCGAACCTGCCTGACCCGGAACCCGGCAAACCCATGAGCTGAAAAAGAAAAAGGGGAGCCGAAGCTCCCCAGTTTCGCTGATCAGGCTCGATTTGATACCGCCCGGTTTCTGCCTGCGGCCTGATCCGCGTCAGGGGCGAGCGCACCCGCCCCGTGTATCGTTCGTCCCCCCGCTCCCGGGCGAACTCACGAAGGTCGTCAGCTGCACCCGCTCGTCGCGCCGCAGGTGTTGCACTTCATGCAGGTCCCGTTGCGGACCAGCGTGTAGTTGCCGCATTCGCCGCAGGCCTCGCCTTCGTAGCCCTGCATCTTGGCCTTGGTCCGCGCGTCCATCGTGACCGTGCCGGTCGCGACGGCGGTGGTGACGGAGGTTTCGGCGATGGCGCTGCGCACCTCGGGAACCAGGCTTTCCAGCGTCGCGACCGGGTCGGCCCCGCCCTGGAGCACCACGAATTCCTGCGGCAGCCGCTTGCGGAGATAGCCGGTGGAGCTGATCTGCTTCAGCACCTCCAGCGATTTCGAGGCCGCGCGGTCGCCGACGGGCGCCACGTTCGGCTCGTCCGACAGTTCGTCGCCGCCACGGCCGATGTCGTCGAAGGTGGCCCCTTGCGGCGCGACATGGGCGAGGTCGGTGCGGTCGAGGTAGCTGACCGCGAGCTCGCGGAAGATGTAGTCGAGGATCGAGGTGGCGTTCTTGATCGAGTCGTTGCCCTGCACCATCCCCGAGGGTTCGAACTTGGTGAAGGTGAAGGCGTCGACGAATTCTTCCAGCGGCACGCCGTATTGCAGGCCGACCGAGATCGCGATGGCGAAGTTGTTCATCATCGCCCGGAAGCCGGCGCCTTCCTTGTGCATGTCGATGAAGATCTCGCCCAGGCTGCCGTCGGCGAATTCACCCGTGCGCAGGTAGACCTTGTGGCCGCCGACGATCGCCTTCTGGGTATAGCCCTTGCGGCGGTGCGGCAGCTTCTCGCGGTGCGCGCGGATGATTTCTTTTACAACAACCTTCTCGATCACCTTCTCGGCCAGCACCGCGGCCTTTTCCTGCGGGCTGCCGCTCTCCAGCGTTTCCTGCGCGTCCTCGTCATCTTCTACAAGAGCGGCGGCAAGCGGCTGGCTGAGCTTGGACCCGTCGCGGTAGAGCGCGTTTGCCTTCACGCCGAGCGACCAGGACAGTTCGTAGGCCTTCTGGCAGTCCTCGATGGTGGCCGAGTTCGCCATGTTGATCGTCTTGGAGATCGCGCCCGAAATGAAGCTCTGCGCCGCGGCCATCATGTGGATATGGCTCTCGACGGAGAGGTACCGCTTGCCCCGCTTCCCGCAGGGGTTCGCGCAGTCGAAGACGGACAGGTGTTCCGCGGACAGGAACGGTGCGCCCTCCAAGGTCATCGTCCCGCAGACATGGTCGTTGGCGGCATCGATCTCGGCCTTGGAGAAACCGAGGTGCCGGAGCATGTCGAAGGTCGGGTCGTTCAGTTTTTCCGCCGGGATGCCGAGTGTCTGCTGGCAGAATTCCTCGCCGAGCGTCCACTGGTTGAAGACGAAGCGGATATCGAAGGCCGACGGCAGCGCGGCCTCGATCTTCTCGATCTCCGCCGGGCCGAACCCGTGGCCGATCAGGGCGGTGTGGTTCACGCCGGGCGCCTGCCCGAGCGTGCCGTGGCCGACCGCGTATGCGATGATCTCCTCGGTCTGGGCCGGGGTGTAGCCGAGCGTCTTGAGCGCCGCGGGAACCGAGCGGTTGATGATCTTGAAGTAGCCGCCGCCGGCGAGCTTCTTGAACTTAACCAGGGCGAAGTCCGGCTCGATGCCCGTGGTGTCGCAATCCATCACCAGACCGATCGTGCCCGTGGGCGCGATGACGGTGGCCTGCGCGTTGCGGAAGCCGTGCTGCTCGCCGAGTTGCAGCGCCTCGTCCCAGGCCGCGCGGGCCAGTTCGACCAGGCGGTCGTCGGGGCAGTTGGCGTGGTCGAGAGCGACCGGCGCGACGTTGACCGCCTCGTAGCCCTCGGTCCGGCCGTAGGCGGCGGTCCGGTGGTTGCGGATCACCCGCAGCATGTGTTCGCGGTTGCGCTGGTAGCCCGAGAAGGCGCCGAGCTCCGACGCGATCTCGGCGGAGGTCGCGTAGGCAACGCCGGTCATCACCGCCGTCAGCGCCCCGCACATCGCCCGGCCCTCGGCGCTATCGTAGCCGAGGCCCATGTTCATCAGGAGCCCGCCGATATTGGCGTAACCGAGGCCGAGGGTGCGGAAGTCGTAGGAAAGCTGCGCGATCTCCTTGGACGGGAACTGCGCCATCATCACCGAGATTTCCAGCGTCAGCGTCCAGAGCCGGGTGGCGTGGACGTAGCTGTCGGCGTCGAACTGGCCGTTCCGGTAGAAGGTCAGCAGGTTCATCGACGCGAGGTTGCAGGCCGTATCGTCGAGGAACATGTACTCCGAGCACGGGTTCGACCCGCGGATCGCGCCGTCTTCCGGGCAGGTGTGCCAGGAGTTCACCGTGTCATGGAACTGGATGCCCGGATCGGCGCAGGCCCAGGCGGCATGGCCGATCTTTTCCCACAGGTCGCGGGCCTTCACGGTCTTCGCGACCTTGCCGTTGATGCGGCTGGTCAGCTCCCAGTCTGCATCGGTCTCGACGGCCTTCAGGAAGGCGTCGGTGACGCGGATGGAGTTGTTGGAATTCTGGCCGGACACCGTCGAATAGGCCTCCGAATCCCAGTCGGTGTCGTAGGTCGGGAACTCGATGCCGGTATGGCCCTGCCGTGCGTAGTCGAGCACGCGCTTGATGTAGGTCTCCGGGATCGCGGCCTGCTTGGCGGTGCGGATCGCCTTCTTCAGCGCCTCGTTCTCCGCCGGGTCGACGGCCTTGTCGAGATCGCCCTCGAAGGCGCCGATGGCCGCGAAGATCGCGTTCAGCATCTTCTCGTGCATCTTGGAACCGGCGACGAGGGAAGCGACCTTCTGCTCCTCCAGCACCTTCCAGTCGATGAACTGCTCGATATCCGGGTGGTCGGCGTCGACGATCACCATCTTGGCCGCGCGCCGGGTCGTGCCGCCCGACTTGATCGCGCCGGCCGCGCGGTCGCCGATCTTCAGGAAGCCCATGAGCCCCGAGGACTTGCCGCCGCCCGACAGTTTCTCGCCTTCGCCCCGCAGGGCGGAGAAGTTGGTGCCGGTGCCCGAGCCGTACTTGAACAGCCGCGCCTCGCGGACCCAGAGGTCCATGATGCCCCCCTCGTTCACGAGGTCGTCTGCGACGCCCTGGATGAAGCAGGCATGGGGCTGCGGGTGCTCGTAGGAGCTGGTCGACTTGGTCAGCTTGCCGCTCTTCCAGTCGACGTAGTAGTGACCCTGCGCCGGGCCGTCGATGCCGTAGGCCCAGTGCAGGCCGGTGTTGAACCACTGCGGGGAGTTCGGCGCCGCCATCTGGCGGGCGAGCATCACCTGCATCTCGTCGAAATAGGCGCGGGCGTCGGCCTCGGTCGAGAAGTAGCCGCCCTTCCAGCCCCAGTAGGCCCATGCCCCGGCAAGACGCCGGAAGACCTGGCGCGCGGATGTTTCCCCGCCGAACCGCCGGTCTTCCGGCATCGCCTCGAGCGCCTTGTCGTCGGCCACATGGCGCCAGAGGAACTCGGGAACTCCCTTCTCGCGAACCGGCTTGAGCGCGGCGGGCACGCCGGCCTTGCGGAAGTATTTCTGCGCGATCACGTCCGAGGCGACCTGGCTCCAGCCGGCCGGAACCTCGACGTCGTCGAGCTTGAAGACAACGGTGCCGTCGGGATTGCGGATCTCCGACGCGGTGGTGGTGAAGTCCATGCCGTCGAACGCGTCGGCGCCTTCGGTGGTGAATCTGCGATCAATCTTCATCGCCCTGGGTCCCGTTTTTTCTTGGCCTGCCAGCGTCGTTGCGCTCGAACCGTTGTCATGGTCGCCGGGACAGCGGCACCCTGCCCGGTTCCGCGTGGCGGAGCCGGCCCGTTACTGGGTGTCTCGAAAGGTGTGCGTTCCGTCCCGTGCCAGCGGGCCACTATATCTTGTGTTGGCTTCAACCGGCCCGCACAACCTGCAGCGGGTTCCCTGACTCGGTCAACACCAAATTTTCACATTTCCGTCGCTTTTCGCGGTTGCAAAACGCGGGACGCGCGGCCTCTGCCCCGGGGCCCGGTGATTCAGCGCGCGGGCGCGGGGATCGGCCGGACGGGATTTCCGTTGTCGTCGCGGAACTTAGCCAATGGGGAAAGCGCCGACACCCCAGGTTGGGGCATCCGTGCCACACGACCCCAATATGTTGTGGATTTCGCATCGGGCCCGGGTCGGCCACTTGGTCGGGGCGGCGAGATTCGAACTCACGACCTTCTGTACCCAAAACAGACGCGCTACCAGGCTGCGCTACGCCCCGACCGGGCTCTCCTACCCTATCCGCGGGGCGGTGAGAACTGCGACATTCGGGTTTCGGGGAAACTTGCGCGGGCGTGGCTCAGCCCGGCTCCACGAAGGTGTCGGGGCTGCAGGACCAGGCGGCGATGTCCTGGTCGATCAGCGGGTGGCGCATCTCGTCCCCCGCCTCGATCCCGATCCGCGCCGCGAGCCCGCCGTTGATCTCCAGCACGAACTGCGCCGGCGCGTCCGACAGGATCGAGGTCCGGTCGAGCGGCACCGCGTTCGCATGGACCTTCACGATGGTCCCGGTGGCGTCGGCGAAGATCATGTCGAGCGGGATCAGCGTGTTTTCCATCCAGAACCCGCGGATGTCCTCGTCGGGATAGACGAACAGCATTCCGGCGGCGATCGAGAGGCTTTCGCGGTTCATCAGGCCGACCGCGCGCTCCTCCGCGTCGTCGGCGATTTCGACCCGGAACCGCGCGTCGCCGAAATTCCCCCGGATCTCGACGCGGCCCTCGTCGCAGGCCCAGGCGATCCCGGGCAGCGCGATCAGGGCGGCGGCCAGCATGGCCTTCATTCGGGGTTCCGGACGTAGTCCCAGGGGCGCACCTCGGCGGCCATCTTGCCGCGCGGGCCGTCGACGACGCGCATGGTGATGGCCTCACCCGGCATCAGGTCCGCGAGGCCGAAGCGGCGCAGGACCTCGATATGGACGAAGACGTCGGCGGGCTTGCCGAACTCGTTGGCGAAGCCGAATCCCTTCGCCTTGTCGAACCACTTCACCCGCGCCGCGACGAAGGGCACGTCGTCCGACAACATCTCGGCGCCTTCGAAGACGTCCTCGCCGTCGGTCTCGCTCGGCTCGGGCGGCGCGAGATCGAGGATCTCCTGCGCCTGCACGCCGCGCGGCGTCTTGTGAACGATCACCGTGATGCGGGAATTGTCCGCGACCGACCCCTGGCCGAAGTTCCGCAGGACGTTGGCATGCAACAGGATATCCGGCCCGCCGGAATCGGAGACGATGAACCCGAATCCCTTCGCGGCATCGAACCACTTGACCCGGCCCGTGATGCCCCCTCCGGTGCCGACCTTGTCCTCCGTCATTACCATTTCCTTGCCGGGCTTCGCCGGTCCAACACGAGCACCCCCTTGCCCCCATCTAGCATTGACGCGACGGCATCAAGGGGACAAGTTGATTTTTTCTTTTGTTTACAGACTTCTGTCATTTCACGCTTCACGAGTTGGCACGCCACGGCCCCGTTCCAGGCCGGAAAGGCAGTCCTTTAAGGGAAAAGGCGGCAAATTGTCCACTCCCCTGTCGAAGTGACGCGACGCCATTTGAAGCGATCGTGCAGGCGGTGTTCCGCGTCTGCCCAGAACTCGAACTCCTCCGGCACCAGCCGGAAGCCGCCCCAATGCGGCGGGCGGTCCGGTTCGGACCCGTGTTCCGCGCGCGCGGCGGCGACCGCCTCGACCAGCTTCGCCCGGCTTTCAAGGGGTTCGGACTGCCGCGAGGCCCAGGCCCCGACGCGGCTGTCGGGATGGCGCGAGGCGAAGTAGGCATCGGCCTGCGCGCCCCCGACGCGTTCGAACCGGCCACGGGCGCGCACCTGCCGGCGCAGGCTTTTCCAATGCAGAACGACTGCGCCCTTGCCCGTCGCGTCGATTTCCGCCGCCTTGGCCGACCCGTAGTTCGTGTAGAAGACCAGCCCGCCGCCGCCCTGCCCGTCCGACTCGATCTCCTTCAGGAGAACGATACGCACGTTCGGCAGCCCGTCTGCATCGACGGTCGCCAACGCCATGGCGTTCGGATCGTTCGGTTCCACCGGGCCGGCCTCGTCGAGCCAGGCCTGCGCAATGGAAAAGGGGTCCGTGCCAGCGAAGATGCCGCTGCGGTCGTCCTGCACCGCGTCGTCCCGTCGATTATTGTCCCTCGTTGTCAAATAACATACCGGCATTTGGTCCTGCTGCAAGCGCATCGGGTGAACTTGAAGCGGTGAATTGGATGGCCTAAACCGGGGGCCAAGATGAAAAAACGGCCGGAAGGGACGTCAGGCATGGGACTCATGGAGGGCAAGCGCGGGCTGATCATGGGCCTCGCGAACGACAAGTCCATCGCCTGGGGCATTGCCAAGGCCCTGGCCGCCGAGGGCGCGGAGCTCGCCTTCTCCTACCAGGGCGAACAGCTTCTCAAACGGGTCTCGCCGCTGGCCGCCGAACTCGGCTCGGAGATCGTCGTCCCTTGCGACGTTGGCGATCCGGACAGTCTCGACGGGCTTTTCGCGACGCTGGCGGAGACCTGGGGCAAGCTCGATTTCGTCGTCCACGCGATCGGGTTCTCCGACAAGAACGAACTCCGCGGCCGCTACGTCGACACCAGCCCCGGCAACTTCCGCGTCACGATGGATATCTCGGTCTACTCGTTCACCGCCGTCTGCCAGCGCGCGGAGAAGATGATGCCGGACGGCGGTTCGCTGCTGACGCTCACCTATTACGGCGCCGAGAAGGTGATGCCGCATTACAACGTCATGGGCGTCGCGAAGGCCGCGCTTGAGGCGTCGGTGATGTATCTGGCCGAGGATCTCGGCCGGCAGGGCATCCGCGTGAACGCGATCAGCGCGGGCACGATCAAGACGCTCGCGGCCTCCGGCATCGGCGATTTCCGCTACATCCTGAAGTGGAACGAGAACAACGCCCCCCTGCGGCGGACCGTGCACCAGGACGAGGTCGGCAAGTCCGCGCTGTACCTGCTGTCGGACATGTCGAGCGCGGTGACGGGCGAGGTTCACCATGTCGACTCGGGCTACAACGTCATCGGCATGAAGAACCCCGAGGCCCCGGACATGTCGCTGGAGAAGCGGAATGGGGATTGAGCACGTCGTCGCCTTCAACGTCGCGCTTCTCGCCTCGATCGCCAGCCCCGGCCCCTCGCTTCTCTACCTGACCCGCACCACGCTCGCCCACGGGCGCGGCGCCGGGATCGCGGCCGCTCTCGGGCTCGGGCTGATGGCGGCGACCTGGACGCTGGCGGCCCTGCTCGGCCTGTCGACGCTGTTCGCGCTGGTGCCCTGGGCCTACCTGACCCTGAAGACGATCGGCGCGGCCTACCTGATCTGGATCGCGATCCAGACCTGGCGCCACGCGGCGGAACCGGTCGGGGCGGCGGCCGAAGCGCCGCGCGCGCGGCGGTTCTTCGTTTCCGGCGTGCTGGTGAACCTCGCCAACCCGAAATCCGTCCTGTTCGCGGGCGCGGTGCTGATCGTGATCTTTCCGCCCGACCTGTCCGTGGGCGCGAGGGTCGGGATCGCGCTCAATCACCTGGCCGTCGAATGGGCGGTGCAGCCCGCGCTCGCCATCCTGCTCTCGACAGGGGCGGTGCGGCGGCGCTATCTCGGGCTGAAACCGGTGTTCGACCGGATCGCCGCCGCCGTTCTCGGCGCGCTCGGCATCCGGCTCCTGCTGGACCGTTGAGGGGGGAGGCCCGCATGATCACGCCGCTGCCGCACGAAAAGGGCTTTCACGTCTCCTGGGACCAGATCCACCGCGACGCCCGCGCGCTCGCGTGGCGTCTCGACAAGCGCGGGCCGGGACCGGACGGGTCCTGGAAGGCCATCGTCGCGATCACGCGCGGCGGCATGGCGCCCGCGATGATCATCGCGCGCGAACTGGACGTGCGGATGGTCGATACGATCTCGATCAAGTCCTACAACCACCAGGACCAGGCGGAGCCGGAAGTGCTGTCGCGCCCGGACCCGGACGTGATGGGCGACGGCGAGGGGATCCTCGTGATCGACGACCTGGTGGATTCGGGCAAGACGCTGGAAGTCGTCCGCGGGCTCTATCCGAAGGCGCATTTCGCCACCGTCTACGCCAAGCCGAAGGGCGAGCCGATGGTCGACACCTTCATCACCGGGGTCAGCCAGGACACCTGGATCTTCTTTCCCTGGGACATGGCGCTGCAATACGTCGAACCCTACCGCGGCACGTCGGGCTGACGGTCCGGCGCGGGCGGATGGTGCGGGAACGAGGGGCCGGCCCCTCGCGCTCCCCGGGATATTTTCGGGATAGAGAAGGCAGGGCGCCCGCGTCAGCGGGCCAGCTCGTCCTGCAGAACCGAACGGACGGCCTCGGGCGGCACGTCGGCGGTGACGAAGGCCTCCCCGATGCCGCGGGCGAGGATGAAGCGGAGTTTCCCGGCCACCACCTTCTTGTCCTGCGCCATCAGCGACATCAGCGCATCGGCGTCCGGCAACTCGCCGGGGATGTCCCGGAGGTCGCGGCGCATTCCCATGTCGGCGAGGTGGGCGCGGAGGCGGCTCGGGTCCTCCTGCGCGCAGAGGCCGAGGCGGGCCGAAAGCTCGAAGGCGAGCGCGCAGCCGATCGCCACGCCTTCGCCGTGCAGCAGCCGGTCGGAATAACCCGTCGCGGCCTCCAGCGCGTGCCCGAAGGTGTGCCCGAGGTTCAGGAGCGCGCGGTCGCCCTGCTCGGTCTCGTCGCGGACCACGATATCGGCCTTCATCTGCACCGACCGGCGCACGGCCTCGATCCGCGCGGCCTCGTCGCCCGACGCGAGCTTCGGGCCGCAAGCCTCCAGCCAGGCGAAGAAATCCGCGTCGCCGAGGGCGCCGTACTTCATCACCTCGCCGTATCCGGCAAGGAAGTCGCGCGGGGTGAGCGTGGCAAGGAGGCCGGTATCGGCCAAGACCAGCGCGGGCTGGTGGAACGCACCGACGAGGTTCTTGCCGTGGCCCGAGTTGATCCCGGTCTTGCCGCCGACGGAGCTGTCGACCTGCGCGAGCAGCGAGGTCGGGATCTGAACGAAGCGGACGCCCCGGCGCAGGATCGCGGCCGCGAACCCGGCGAGATCGCCGATCACGCCGCCGCCGAAGGCGAGCACCACGTCGCGCCGCTCCACCCGTTCGGACAGGAGCCACTCGACCGTGCGTTCGAGGTGTCGCCAGCTCTTGGTCGCCTCGCCCGCGGGCAGGATCAGCGCCTCGGACGCGACCCCGCCGCCGGCGAGACCGGAGGCGAGCGCGGCGAGGTGCAGGCCGGCGACCCGCTCCTCGGTCACGATCCAGGCCTTCGGGCGCGACAGGAGCGGCGCGATCTCGTCGCCGGCGCGGGCGACGAGGCCGGGGCCGATCCGCACGTCGTAGGCACGGTCGCCGAGCGGGACGTGGACGACTTCGGCCTCGCTCATGCGGCTTCCTGCAGGACCACGCCCGCCTCGGTCAGCAGGTCGAGCACCGCGCCGGTCGTGTCCTGCACCGACCAGCCCTTCTGGACCTCTAGGGTGAATTCCGCCTGTGCGTAGTGCGGCTCCCGCTCGGCCAAGAGCGCGGCGAGCGTCGCGCGGGGATCGGGCGTGCGCAGGAGCGGGCGGGTGTCGCGGTGGCGCACCCGCGACCACAGAAGGTCCAGGTCCGCCTTCAGCCAGACCACCGCCGCGCGGGCGGAGATGGTGGCGCGGTTGGCGGGCGACAGCCAGGCCCCGCCGCCGGTCGACAGCACGCAGGGCGGCCCGTCGAGCAGCGAACGGATGACGCGGGATTCCTTGTCGCGGAAGAACGCCTCGCCGTCGCGCTCGAAGATCTCGGCGATGGACATGCGGGCGCGTTCCACGATGGTTTCGTCGGAATCCTTGAGCGGCACGCCGAGCCGGGTCGCCAGCGCCCGGCCGATGGCGGACTTGCCCGCGCCCATCATCCCGATGAGCACGACCGTCCGCCGCAGGCAGAGCCCCCCCCTTGGCATGGTTTCGCCCATTCCGAAAAAACACCCTCCGCGCTGGCTTTAATCGCCGCCACATGGCTTATATTGAAACCAACCGGCGGGCAAACGCCGAACGCAGGCAGGAACGACGACACGAGCGGAGGACCAGGATGGGGCGTCTTCTCCGGCTGCTTCTGATACTGGTGGTGCTGGCTCTCCTGGGCCTGATCGGCTATGCCTATTCGGGCTTCATGACGCCAGAAACCCGGGAAATCACCGAGCCGGTCGACCTAGATGGGGACTAACACGGGCCGTTTCGCGGCCATCCTCGCAATGCTCGCGGCGCCCGCCTGGGCGCAGGGCGACGCCGTGCCGACACCCAGGCCGGCGCCGGACTGGCTGTCCGACTCCATCGTCGCGCGGTCGAGCGACATCGCCACCAGCGCCCTGCCCGCCCCGATCAGTGCCATGCCGCTTGGCGCGGTGGAACTGGACGCGGTCGGCCTGCTGCCGTTTTCCGTGACCGGCCTGCCGCCGGACCTGTGGGGTCAGAGCGAGACCGGGACGCTGGTGCGCCTGTTCCGCGCGGTGCCGGTCGACGGGCTGCCGGCGATGCTGTCCTTCACCCGCACGCTCGCGCTGGCCGAACTGGTGCCGCCGGCCGACAGCAGCGCGTCGGAACTGTTCCTCGCCCGGCTCGACATGCTGCTCGCGCGCGGCGCGCTGGAACCCGCCCGCGCGCTGGCCGAGCGGGCCGGGCCGACCGACCCGGAGCTGTTCCGCCGCTTCTTCGACGCGAGCCTCCTGACCGGGCAGGCCGAGCGCGCCTGCGCGGCGATGCGGGCGAACCCCGACATGGCGCCCGCCTTCCCCGCCCGCATCTTCTGCCTCGCCCGCACCGGCGACTGGCCCGCCGCCGCGCTGTCGCTCGGCACCGGGACCGCGCTCGGCCACATCGCGGAGGACGACGCCGACCTGATCGCACGGTTCCTCGACCCCGAGCTGTTCGAGGGCGAGGACCCGCTGCCGCCGGACCCGTCGATCACGCCGCTGTTCTACGAGATGCGCGCGGCCATCGGCGAACGCCCGTCCTCGACCGACCTGCCGCTCGCCTTCGCCCATTCCGACCTGTCGGACTTCGCCGGCTGGCAGTCGCAGATCGCCGCCGCCGAACGGCTGATCCGGTCGGGCGCGATCGAGCCGCAGGAATGGCTCGCCATCGCGACCGCGCACCGCCCGTCCGCCTCCGGCGCGATTTGGGACCGGGCCGGGGCGCTGCAATCCTTCGACGCGGCGATGCTCGCCAACGACGCCCGCGCGGTCGGCCGACTCCTGCCCGACACGGTCGCGATGATGGACGAGGCCGGGCTGACGGTCGCCTTCGCGGCGCTCTACGGCGAACAGCTGATGCGGTTGCCCCTGCCCGCCTCGGCCGAGGCGGCGGCGCACCGGATCGGGCTCCTGTCGCCCGCCTACGAACGGATCGCGCTGCGCGCCACGCCCGGCAACCGGACCGAGGCGTTCCTGTTCGCGATCGCCCGCGGCGAGGCCGCGGAGCCGCCCGCCGGCAGCCGCGACCCCGTCACCGCCGCCGTCGCGCAGGCCTTCGCCGGGATGGAACCGCCGGCGCGCTACGCCGACCAGATCGAAGGCGACCGGCGGGGCGAGGCGCTGTTGCGTGCCGCGCTCGTGCTCCTGTCCGATGCCGCCGACAGCGACGACATCGCCGATGCGCTGCGGCTGTTCCGGGCGCTCGGGCTGGAGGATACGGCCCGTCGCGCGGCGCTCCAGATCATGCTGCTGGACGGGCGCGCGGCATGACCGGGGGCGACCGCTGGATCTCGGCGTTTCTCGATGCCCATGCCGCCGAGATGAACGCCGCGCGCAACACGCAGCTCGCCTATGGCCGCGACCTGCAGGATTTCGACGGCTGGCTGACCGGTCGCGGATCGTCGCTCGCCAGTGCCGACCGCGAGACGATCGAAGCCTACGCCATCGCGCTGGAGGCCCAGGGGCTCGCCGTTGCCACCCGCGCGCGGCGGCTGTCCTCGATCCGGCAGTTCTATCGCTTCGCCCATGACGAGGGCCTGCGCGACGACAACCCGTCGCTCCGGATCAAGGGGCCGGGCCGGGAACGGCGGCTGCCGAAGACCCTGCGCGTGGCCGAGGTCGACCGGCTGCTCGACGCCGCGCGTGCCCACGGCCGCAGCCACGCCGAACGGATGCGCAATTCCTGTCTTTTGCAGGTGCTGTATGCCACCGGGATGCGGGTGTCGGAACTCGTGTCGCTGCCCGACAGCGCGGTGCGGGGCAATCCCGACATGGTGCTGATCCGCGGCAAGGGCGACAAGGAGCGCATGGTGCCGCTGTCGAGCGCCGCCCGCGATGCCATCGCCGACTGGCTGTCCGTCCGCGACCCAGAGGAGGAGCGCAAGGCCCGCGCCACCGGCCGCCCGGCGTCGCGGTTCCTGTTCCCCTCGCGCGGGAAATCCGGACACCTGACGCGGGTGCGGTTCTTCCTCCTGGTCAAGGAGATCGCCGTGCGCGCCGGTATCCCGCCCGACAGCGTGACCCCGCACACCCTGCGCCACGCCTTCGCCAGCCATCTCCTGGCCGGCGGCGCAGACCTGCGGTCGATCCAGACCCTGCTTGGCCATACCGACATCTCGACCACCGAGATCTATACCCACGTCCTCGACGAACGCCTGAAATCCCTCGTGCTCGAACGCCATCCGCTGGCGCGCGAGGACTGACCTGACCCCCATCTTCTGAGCCATGCCCGATACCGCAAGTTTCGACCTGTCCTTCTGGATCTCGGCCGCCGCGATCCTGTTCCTGCTGATCTGCTCGGCGTTCTTCTCAGGCTCCGAGACCGCGCTGACCGCGGCCTCGCGCGGCAAGCTGCGCTCCGCAGTGGACCGCGGCGACCGCGGGGCGGAGGGCGCGCTGCGGCTGAAGGAGGACAACGAGCGCCTGATCGGCGGCATCCTTCTCGGCAACAACCTCGCCAACATCCTCGCGACCTCGCTCGCGACCGCACTTTTCACCGCGCTTCTCGGCGAACACGGCGTGGCGGCGGCGACGCTCATCATGACCGCGCTGGTCCTGATCTTCGCCGAGGTGCTGCCCAAGACCTACGCCATCAACGCGCCCGAACGGACCGCGTCGCTGGTCGCGCGGCCGATCTCGCTTGTGATCGCGGTCCTGTCGCCGGTGGTGATGCTGGTCCGCGCCATCGTGCGCGGCGTGCTCAGGCCCTTCGGCGTCCGCATCTCGCCCGAGGCGCAGATGCTCTCGGTGCAGGAGGAAATCGTCGGCGCGCTGTCGCTCGGCCATTCCGAGGGCGTGGTGGAAAAGGAACACCGCGACCGCCTGCTCGGCGCGCTCGACCTGCACGAGCGCACGGTGGAGGAGATCATGCTTCACCGCTCCGGAATCGAGATGATCGACGCCGACGCGGAGCCCGAGGCGATCCTGAGCCAGGCGCTGCAAAGCTCCCACACCCGCCTGCCGGTGTTCCGTGCGGAGAAGGAGAACGTGATCGGCGTGGTTCACGCCAAGGATCTCTTGCGCGCGATGGATAGGCTGATGCGGGGCGAGAACGCGCCGGGGCTGGCTGCCTTCAAGGTCACCGACGTCGCCAACCCGCCCTACTTCGTGCCCGAGACCGCGACGCTCGACGACCAGATGCGGGAATTCCTGCGCCGCCACACGCACTTCGCGCTGGTCGTGGACGAATACGGCGCGCTGCAGGGGCTCATCACGCTGGAGGACATCCTGGAAGAGATCGTGGGCGAGATCGCGGACGAGTTCGACACCGAGGAAGCCCCCGATCTGAAGCCAGGCGCGGATGGCAGCTACCTCGTCGACGGGGCGATGACGATCCGCGATCTCAACCGCGCCACCGACTGGAACCTGCCAGACGACGAGGCCAACACCATCGCGGGGCTCGTGATCCACGAGGCCCAGACCATCCCCGCCGTGGGCCAGCGGTTCAGCTTTCACGGCTTCCGCTTCGAGGTCGCGGCGCGGGAACGCAACCGCCTGACACGGCTGAAGATCCGGAAACTCGGGTGAGCCGCGACCTGACCATCGTGATCCCCGCCGCCGGCGCATCCAGCCGGATGCGGGGGGAAGACAAGCTCCTGCGCGATGTCGATGGCATGCCGCTGCTTCGGCTCGTCGCCACCCGCGCGTGCAAGGTCGCCCCGGTCCGCGTCGTGCTCGCCCCGGGCCAGGACGCGCGGGCCGCGGCGCTCGACGGGCTGGAGACGGAGATCGTGACGCTGCCCGAGCCCGGCGGCATGTCCGCATCGCTTTCGGCCGGGGTCGCGGGGCTGAAGACCGGGGCGATGATCGTTCTGGCCGACATGCCCGAGGTGACGGCTGAGGACATGGCGACCCTTGCCGCGCTCTGGCGCGCGGGCGCGGCCCCGATCCTGCGCGCGGCGGCGGAGGACGGAACGCCCGGCCACCCGGTGATCCTGCCTCCGGACCTCCTGCCCCGTCTCGCGAAGATCGACGGCGACCGGGGCGCGGCGGCGATCCTGAAGGCGAATGCCGGACAGGTCGCGCTCTACCCGCTGTCGGGGCGGCGCGCGGTGACCGATCTCGATACGCCGGAGGATTGGGCCGCCTGGGAAGCCGGAAGGCCCCGGTAGGCCGCGCCGTTCCAGCTACGTCGGCGCGGCCCCGGAGATGATCGCGCCTCCCCGCACCGGCCGGTGTCGTCCTTCCCCGGAACGCCAGAGGCCCACGCGCGGCGCCATCGCCACTTTCGCCCATCCCCAGAGAGGGCAGTTTCTCGATATATTATCGGCCAATCCCGGCGGAGCGAAAACCGCCGACGGCCCGAATGAATCCGGCGCGGCTGTGGCGCGGACGCATGGTTCAATCGCGCCAAGCAGCGCCTCTGTTGCTCGTTTCGCGACAATCCTGCCTGTCGGGCAGGCGTTGTCCCCCGTGTATTATCCGGCATTTTCGGGACAGTATCCCGCCAAGGCACCAACTGTTTCCGATAAGGAAACTAATTACACGAATGTCCGCCACCTGCCCCCTCCCCGCCCTTCCCGGGAATCCGCGTCGGGGGCTTGACGTAGGGGTAAGCAGATGACCCGCGGCCGCGACTCGGGGCCGATACGCCCGGCCACCGCAGCGGCACAGTTCGGAATGAAGACGTGCTGGTACCCGCGGTCGGACTCGAACCGACAAGCCTTGCGGCGGGGGATTTTGAATCCCCTGCGTCTACCAATTCCGCCACGCGGGCCCGGCGCTTCTGGTATCCCGCACCGCACGGCCCGTCAATCTGCCCGGGGCGACGACCGGGCGGGAAAAATCGCCGCCCCGCCCTCGCTTGACGGGACCGGGCGGATCGGGCTAGCCACCCCGGACAGACGACGCCGGAGGGTCCGATGCTGCGCCGCCTCTACGACTGGACGCTCGGGCTTGCCGGGCATCGCCATGCGCTCTGGGCGCTGGCCGCCGTGTCTTTCGTCGAAAGCTCCGTCTTCCCGATCCCGCCGGACCTTCTGATGATCCCGATGATCATCGCGCGGCCGAACCGTGCCTGGCTGATCGCGACCGTGTGCCTCGTCGCCTCGGTCCTCGGCGGGCTTCTCGGCTACGCGATCGGCTACTTCGCCTTCGACCAGATCGGCCAGCCGATCCTCGAAAGCCTCGGCAAGGCCCACGCGGTCGAGGAATTCAACGCCACGTTCAACGACTGGGGCGCCTGGGCGGTGCTGATCGCGGGGATCACGCCGTTCCCCTACAAGGTCATCACCATCATGTCGGGCTGGACCGGGCTGTCGCTGCCGGTCTTCATCGTGTCATCCATCGTCGCGCGCGGATTTCGCTTTTTCGTGATCGCCGCGCTCTTGTGGAAATTCGGCGCACCGGTCAGGGATTTCATCGAGCGCCGCCTGGGGCTCGTGTTCACGCTCTTCGTCGCGCTGCTGCTCGGCGGCTTCCTGGTCCTGAGGTTCCTATGACCCGCCGCACCCTCATGCTCATCGCCGGTCTCGGTTCCGCCGCGCTGCTCGCGGCCGCGTTCGGCTTCCAGGTCATCGGCGGCTACCTGCCCTGCCAGATGTGCCTGTGGCAGCGCTGGCCCCACGTCGCCGCCATCTTCATCGCCGCCGTCGGCGCGCTGCTGCCCGCCCGCGCCATCGCCGCGCTCGGCGGGCTGACGATGATCGGCAACGCGGGCCTCGGCATCTTCCATACCGGGGTGGAGCGGGACTGGTGGGAAGGCCCGCAGAGCTGCGCCAGCGTCGGCGGCGGGCTGGAAGGGCAGAGTGGCGCGGACCTGCTGAACTTCGACCAGGGGTTCCGCGTTGTGCTGTGCGACGAGGCCGCGTGGCACTTCCTTGGCCTGTCGATGGCAAGCTGGAACGCGATCTTCTGCCTCGTGCTCGCGGCGATCTGGTTCGCCGCCTTCCGCGCCCGCCAAAGCGCCTGACCGGTCAGCCGGGCACGGTGATCCAGCAGAAGAAGCTCGCGCCGTCGTCGCGGCAATCGGTGTAGATGCGGTGCTGGCCGTCCTGCCAGCGGATCGGCACGGCAAGACCCTGCCACTCGACCTCGGTATCTCCGCAGACCCGTTCCACGGTGACGACGCGGGTTTCCGGGCCACGGCGACCTGCGACCCAGGCCGCGGCATCGGTGGCGAGGCCGTCGTCGCACCTGTCGCTCGCGGCGAAGCCGGGGCTGCGGAACGACGACGGGATGTCCTGCGCGGCGGCGGGCGATCCCGCGGCGGCGACGAGGAGGACGGCAGGCAACACGGCTTTCATAACGGAACCCTCGCGGCGGATGGCCGCGGGAACGAGGGTCTCATGCCCCGCCGCGCGGGTCCAGCCGTCAGTGGTAGGTGAATTCCCCGACCACGTTCCGCCACTCGCCCGGCGCGATCAGCTTGCGATGGGTGAACCGCACCGAGTGCAGCGGCCCCTCGATCTCGTCCTGCCAGAACTCGATGAAGCGGAACAGGCGCGGGTAATCGGGCGCCAGGTCGTAATCCTGCCAGACGAAGCTGTTGAGCACGCTCCGGTAGTCCGGCATCCGGTAGTACATTTCCGCGGTCGTCAGGCCGTAACCCTTCAGCATCAGCTCGGTCTCGGAGCGCGGAGTCTGGTCGTCATGCGTCATCACACACCTCACAACATACCCCCTTCCGAATCATGAGTGTGACACGGACCCGCTAACGTTCAACAAAAACAGCATGTTGGCAGATCCGACCGGCGGCTGCCAATGCAGGGACGCCACAGGCATTGCACCCCATATCCGGTTACAGGTATACTGCCGCCAACAATATCTAGGCACCCGAGCAAAGCGAGGCGAAGCGCGTGAGCGACACGCCAGAACCCCCTGAGAACATGAACGAAACCGGCGGGGAGCCGCCCCGCCCGTCCGGCCCGTCGATCGACATCTCCAAGGAGATGCAGGCGTCGTTCATCGACTACGCCATGTCGGTCATCATTTCCCGCGCAATCCCCGATCTGCGCGACGGGCTGAAGCCGGTGCACCGGCGCATCCTGTTCGCGATGCACGAGGTGAACAACACCTTCGACAAGCCCTACCGCAAGTCCTCGCGCCCCGTCGCGGACACGATGGGCCAGTACCACCCCCACGGTGACGCGGCGATCTACGACGCGCTCGTGCGGATGGCGCAGGACTTCTCGATGTCGCTGCCGCTGCTCGACGGCCAGGGCAACTTCGGCTCGATGGACGGCGACCCGCCGGCCGCGTTCCGCTACACCGAGGTCCGGATGGCGGAGGCGGCGAACTACCTGCTTGCCGACATCGACAAGGACACGGTCGACTTCCAGGACAACTACGACGGCAAGCAGCAGGAACCCACGGTCCTGCCCGCGCGCTTCCCGAACATGCTGGTCAACGGCGCGGGCGGCATCGCGGTCGGCATGGCGACCAACATCCCGCCCCACAACCTGGGCGAGGTGATCGACGCCTGCCTCGCGCTGATCGCGAACCCGGACCTGTCGTCCGAACAGCTGATCGACTACATCCCCGCCCCGGATTTCCCCACGGGCGGCATCATCCTCGGCCGGTCCGGGGCGCGGAAGGCCTATCTCGAAGGCCGCGGCAGCGTCATCATCCGCGCCCGGACCCACGTCGAGGAGGTCCGGAAGGACCGCTACGCCATCGTCATCGACGAGGTGCCCTACCAGGTCAACAAGGCCAGCATGATCGAGCGGATCGCGGATCTCGTGCGCGAGAAGAAGGTCGAGGGGATTTCCGGCGTCGCGGACGAATCCGACCGCGTCGGCGTGCGCGTGGTGATCGAGCTTCGCCGCGACGCCACGCCCGAGGTGGTTCTGAACCAGCTTTTCCGGTTCACCCAGATGCAGACCTCGTTCGGCTGCAACATGCTGGCGCTGAACGGCGGGCGGCCGGAGCAGCTGACCCTGCGCGGGTTCCTGACGAACTTCCTCGACTTCCGCGAGGAAGTCGTCGCGCGCCGCACCGCCTTCGAGCTGCGCAAGGCGCGGGAACGGGCGCATATCCTCTGCGGTCTCGCCGTCGCGGTGTCGAACGTGGACGAGGTGGTGGCCACCATCCGCCGCTCCGCCGACGCCGCCGAGGCGCGAGCCGCGCTGATGGAACGCCGCTGGCCCGCCGAGGAGATCGCGCCCTATATCCGCCTGATCGACGACCCGACCCACAAGATGAACGAGGACGGGACCTACAACCTGTCCGAGACCCAGGCCCGCGCCATCCTCGAACTGCGCCTGCAACGCCTGACCCAGATCGGGGTGAAGGAAGTCACCGACGAGCTCAAGGACCTGGCCGAGAAGATCAAGGACTACCTCGCCATCCTCGCCAGCCGCGACCGAATCCTCGCGATCATCTCCGAGGAACTGACCGAGGTGCGCGAGAAATTCGCCGTGCCCCGCCGCACCGAGATCGCCGAATGGTCCGGCGACATGGAGGACGAGGACCTCATCGAGCGCGAGGACATGGTCGTGACCGTGACCGCGGGCGGCTACATCAAGCGCACGCCGCTGGCCGATTTCCGGGCGCAGGCGCGTGGCGGCAAGGGGCTGTCGGGCGGGTCGCTGAAGGAAGACGACGTGGTGACGACGCTGTTCGTCGCCAACACCCACACGCAGCTCCTGTTCTTCACCACTGACGGGATGGCCTACAAGCTGAAGTGCTGGCGCCTGCCGCTCGGCTCGCGCCAGGCACGGGGCCGCCAGATCATCAACGTGATCGAGGGCATGTCCCAGGGCGCCTCCATCGCCGCGATCATGCCGGTGGACCGGGACGAGACCGAGTGGGACCAGTTGCAGATCGTCTTCGCGACCTCCGCCGGCGACGTGCGGCGCAATGCCCTGTCGGATTTCACCAACGTGAACCGCGCCGGCAAGATCGCGATGAAGCTGCCCGAGGACGGCACGGTTAGCCTCGTGAACGCGCGGATCTGCTCGGAACTCGACGACGTGATGCTCATCACGGCGCTCGGACGCGCGATCCGCTTCCCCACGACCGCTGTGCGCGTGTTCAAGGGCCGGGATTCCACCGGTGTGCGTGGGATCAAGTTAGCGGAGGGTGACACCGTCGTTTCCATGTCGGTGATCCGGCACTTCGAGGCGGAACCGGCGGAGCGCGCGGCCTACCTCAAGCAGCGTCGCCTGATGGCCGGTGCGACGGAAGATGATGTCGAAGCCGACGACGACGAGGACGCCGTCGCTCCCGGCCAGCTTACGCCTGAACGCTACGCCGAGATGTCAGCGGCGGAAGACCTGATTCTCACGATCACGTCGGCTGGCACAGGACGGCTCTCGTCGAGCCACGACTACACAGTTCGCGGTCGTGGCGGCCAAGGCAATTTCGCCATGAGCCAAAAGCACCTCGCGGACAACAAGGCCAGGCTGGTCGCGTCGTTCCCGGTCGAACTTTCGGACCAGATCATGCTCGCGACCTCCAATGGCCAGTCGATCCGGGTGCCGGTCGACGGCATCTCGTTCCGGTCGCGGTCGGCTGGCGGGGTGAAGGTGTTCAATACCGGCGCGGGCGAGGAAGTGGTTTCGGTCGCGTGGATCGCGGAACAGGACGAGGGCGAGCAGGACGGTGCTGCCGACGCGCCCGAGGGCGGCGATGCCTGAGGCGCCGATCCGGTCAGGGGGCGCGATGTCGGCGCCCTGCCCCGTCCCCGCCGGACCGCCTTGCCGATTGGGGGCGCGGCCGTGACGCAGGAAACGGTGATGCTGATCCTGCTCGCCACCCTCGCCGTGGTGGTGATCGTCGTGCTGGTCATGGTCCGCCGCTTCCGCACCATGCTGGAGACCAACCAGCGGATCGAGGAGAACCAGCGCCGCGCGGTGGAACTGAGCGAACGCCAGACCGTCGCGCTGGAACGGCTTGCCGACGCGGCCGAAGCGGGGCGCGGGCCGTGATCGGGATCGGGTTCGTGGTGGGCACCTCCATCGTGATCCTCGTCCTCGGCATCGTGATCCTTCTGGCCGTCGGCATTCCCCGCGGCCGGAGGATGGAGCGCACGAACGCGCTGATCGCCGCGAACCAGGCCCGGATCATGGAGATCCAGGAACGCCAGGCCAGCGCGCTGGAACGCTTCGCGGACGATCTCGCGAAGCGCGCGACGGAGCGGCGAAACTCGCCCTCACCGCCTATCTCGCCCGAGACTACGACGAGGCCATCGCCTGGTTCCGCGACGCGCTCGGCTGGAGCCTCGTCGAGGACACCGACATGGGCGGCGGCAAGCGTTGGGTCCGGGTCGCCCCGCACCCCGACGCCGAAACACAGATGCTCATCGCCCGCGCCGCCACGCCGGAACAGGCGGCAGCGGTCGGGTCCCATGCCGGCGGGCGCGTCGGCTACTTCCTGCACGTGGATGACTTCGCGGCGCGGGCGGACCGGATGCGCGCGGCCGGGGTGGTCTTCGAGGAAGCGCCGCGGCACGAGCCCTACGGAACGGTCGCCGTGTTCCGCGACCTCTACGGCAACAGGTGGGACCTGATCGAACCCGCGGGTTAACCGGTTTACCCGTTAACCGACTGTTTCGTAAAAACTTTCCTAAAACTCCGGCATCCGGCATACCGCGACTGCACCGGCGAAGGCGGCCGGCGCGATTGCCCAGTCCCAGGAGTTTCCGCCATGACCATCCGCAGCCTTGCCGCAGCCGCGACGCTTACCGCCGCCGCGCTCTCCGCCCCCGCCACCGCCCAGTCGAGCCTCGGCGTCGTCGCCGGCGAACTGTCCTTCGGCCAGTCCAGCGCCGATGGCGCGGGCGCCTTCTTCGAGGCCATGATCGACGTCTCGATCACGGAGCACCACGGGCTGCAGGGCCATCTCGGGTACTCGGACATCGACGGCGGCGATATCGGCTCCCTCGCGGGCGTTGTCTACATGACCCCGCGGCCGGGCCAGAAATACGGTCTCACCTTCATGCTGTCGGACGTGGACGACCGGTCGCTCACTTATGGCCAGTTCGGCGCCGCCGGCATGTTCTCCCTCACCGACACGCTCGACATCGAGGTGCGCGGCGGCATCGGCGAGGTTTTCCAGAACGGGCTCGACTGGCTGACGGTCGGCGTGGGCGTGCATTACCGCCCCTCCGCCGACTGGCATCTCTACGCGCAATACGACATCGCCGAGTTCGAGGAGGCCGGGCTTGACGCGTTCGGCCACGTCGCGACCATCGGCGCGCGCTACAGCCCAGAGGGCCAGGCCTGGGCGGTGTTCGCGGAGGTGTCCCGCGACGAGATCTCGGGCCACCCGCGCGGCGATGGAGAGACCGTCGCCCGGGTCGGCTTCGCCCTCACCTGGGGCGCCCCGACCAACGGACAGCCCGCCTTCCGGGTCTCCGATCCCGCGCGTCAGCTCCTCAGAAGGGGGCTTTACTGACGCAGCGGAAGCGGCGGGCCGAACTGGGCGGCCCGCCGCATTTTCCCCGCATTGACCCCCGCCGCGTTGTCCCGCGATCGCGTCCAATGCCCCGAATTCCCCCGTACTTGGCGGCCATTTAGCCGCGCTGCAGCAATGTTTTCCCAAATCCATCACAAACTTGCCTCATTTCGGGGGGAAGTCTGAGGATTGTGGCGGTCTTCTGTTCCCGCCACCTGCTGCTGCTGCTGCTGCCGTAACCCGTGCTCAGGTTTCCGCGTCATTCGTGCGAGGGACATCTGCCATGACCGAGCAAACCGCAACCGGCGCCGAACATAACGGCGCGGCCCAGAAGGCCCTGCGTATCCTGGTCGCTTCCTACTTCCTGGCCGTCGCGCTCAGGATCATCCCGGGGACCGACTTCGCGATCCTTGGCCGCATGATCGCGGATCCGATGGTCGCCAACGTGATGACGGCGATTCTCGTCTTCAGCCTCGCCTTCATGGTCATGATCGGCAGTCACACCCGTCTCGCCGCGCTCCTGCTCGGGCTGATGACGGTGTTCGCGGCCTACCTGACGGTGATGTCGCTCGGGCCCGAGGCCGGGCTCGGCGCGTTCTGGCGCGACCTCGCGCTCGCCGCCGCCCTCATGCTCACCTATACCGTGCCGCAACAGGCCGCGCGCCGCCGCAGCTCCGCCCGGGTCACGCCCCGCCGGATCAGCACCGCCGCGAGCGCCGAGCGCACACCGCGCCCCGAACCGGCGCCGACCCTGTCCTTCAGCTCCCGTCGCGCCGCCGAGGCCCCGGCACTTCCCACGGCGGAAGTCACCGACTTCGCGGTGGCCCGGGCCCGCATCGGCAGCGCAGTCGGTCGCCCGGTGGACCTCCGCGCCCCGCTCGCGGCCGAGGAAATCGACAACATCTTCGACGACGCGCACGTCCAGGCGCGCTGACCACCCGCGCTTGCAGGGAAAGCCGCGCGCGGGGCCGGGCAGCCCGCACCGCCTTTCCAACTCCGTCATGGCAGGCTAGGAAGCCGCCATGACGGAGCCCCTTCACATCATCGGCGGCGGCATGGCCGGATCGGAAGCCGCGTGGCAGGCGGCCGAGGCCGGCATCGACGTCGTCCTGCACGAGATGCGGCCCACGGTCGGCACCTTTGCGCACCGCACCGGCGACCTTGCGGAAATGGTCTGTTCCAACTCCTTCCGCTCCGACGACAGCGACGAGAACGCGGTCGGGCTCCTGCACTGGGAAATGCGCGCGGCGGGCTCGCTCATCATGGCAAAGGCCGACGCGCACAAGCTGCCCGCGGGCGGCGCGCTGGCCGTCGACCGCGATCCCTTCGCCGCCGCCGTCACCGCCGCGATCCGCGCCCATCCCCGGATCGAGGTCGTGGGCGAGGAGATCACCGCGCTTCCCGACACCCCCGCCATCATCGCCACCGGCCCGCTGACATCCGGCGCGCTGGCCGAGGCCATCGCCGCCGAGACCGGCCAGGGCGCGCTCGCCTTCTTCGACGCCATCGCCCCGATCGTCCACGCCGACACCATCGACATGTCCGTCGCCTGGGCCCAGTCGCGCTACGACAAGGGCGAGACCGAGGAGGAGCGCACCGCCTACCTCAACTGCCCGATGACCCGCGACGAGTACGAGGCCTTCATCGACGCGCTGCTCGCAGCCGACAAGACCGAGTTCCGCGAGGGCGAGACCGCGCAGTATTTCGACGGCTGCCTGCCGATAGAGGTGATGGCCGAACGTGGGCGGGAAACTCTGCGCCACGGGCCGATGAAGCCCGTCGGCCTGACCAACCCGCACGATCCGACGGTCAAGCCCTGGGCCGTGGTCCAGCTGCGCCGAGACAACGCGCTCGGCACGCTCTACAACATCGTCGGCTTCCAGACCAAGATGAAGTACGGCGCGCAAACCGATGTTTTCCGGATGATTCCCGGCCTGAAGGACGCGAGCTTCGCTCGGCTCGGCGGGATCCACCGCAACACCTTCATCAACTCGCCGACGCTGCTCGACCACGACCTGCGCCTGCGAAGCCGCCCGAACATCCGGTTTGCCGGCCAGATCACCGGGGTCGAGGGTTACGTCGAATCCGCGGCGATGGGGCTCCTGGCCGGGCGGCTCGCCGCCGCCGAGTTGCAGGGCCGCGCCCTGCCGCCGGTTCCCCAGGTCACCGCGATGGGCGCGCTCGTGCACCACGTTACCGGAGGGGCGGACGCGAAGACGTTCCAGCCGATGAACGTGAACTTCGGCCTGTTCCCCCCGGTCGACGGCCTGAAGCAGGGCCGTAGGGGCCGCCGCGACCGATACCGCGCCTACACCGCGCGCGCCAAGGCGGCGTGGTCTGACTGGCTCGGCGACCGCCACGCAGCGGAATGAACTGGATCCGCGCGCACCGGGCCTGCTAGCCTGATGCCCATGGCGGAGACGTATCTCGACAAGGTCTACACCGTGCGCGGCGACGAAGAGACCCGCGCGCTCTACGACGACTGGGCGGGCAGCTACGACGCCGAGGTCGGCGGCGCGGGCTACGCGACGCCGGGGCGCGTCGCGGACGCGCTGGCCGGGCTGGTGGCAGAGGCCGACCGCGGCCGCCCGCTGTTCGATTTCGGCTGCGGCACCGGGCTCGGCGGGGCCGCGCTGGCCGCGCGCGGGTTCACCGACATCCACGGCTGCGACATGTCGCCGGGGATGCTGGCCGAGGCCGGGAAACGGGGCATCTACGCGGACCTCACCGCCTCAGACGGCACCGCGCCGAAGTCCCTCGGCCGGTTCGCCTTCGTCACCGCGATCGGCGTGATCTCGGCCGGGGCTGCGCTGGCGCCGCTCCTCCCCGCGCTCTTCGACGCGATGGCCCCGGGCGCGCTCCTGGCCTTTTCCTACAACGGCCACACGCTCGAAGACGCGGTCTACATGGACACGCTCGGCGCGCTGCTCGACCGGCCCGACGCGACGCTGGAATTCTCGGAGGACGGCCCGCACCTGCCCGATCTCGACCTGCCCTCGCGGGTCATGGTGATCCGCAAGTCGTGACCGTCGTCACGCGCTTCGCGCCGTCGCCCACGGGGCCGCTTCACCTCGGCCACGCCTTCTCCGCGATCACCGCGCACGACCTCGCCCGCGCACGGGACGGCACCTTCATCCTGCGCTTCGACGACATCGACCGCGAACGGTCGAAACCGGCATACGAACGGATGGCGCTGGAGGATCTCGCCTGGCTCGGCCTGACCTGGCCCGAACCGGTGCTGCGCCAGCATACCAGCGCACCCCACCTCGACGCCGCGCTCGGCCGCCTTTCAGACCTCGGGCTGACCTACCCCTGTTCCTGCACCCGGGCCGACATCGCCGCCGCCGCCGGTGCGCCGCAGGAGGGCGTGCCGACCCACGGGCCGGACGGGCGCATCTATCCCGGCACCTGCCGCGGCCGCCCGATGGCGGAGGCGACCCCGGACGACGCCATCCGCTTCGACATGGCGAAGGCGCTCGACGCGGCCGCGCCCCTGCCCGGCTGGATCGAGACCGGCCCCGAACGCCCCGGGACCTACCCCCTGTCCCGAGACGCGATGCTGCGGGACATCGGCGACGTGGTGATCCGGCGCAGGGGTGGCGGCGCGGCCTACCACCTCTCGGTCGTGGTCGACGACACCCGGCAGGGCATCACCCATGTCACACGAGGGCTCGACCTGATGGACACCACCCCGATCCACGTCCTGCTCGCGCACCTACTCGGCGCGCCGATCCCGGCCTACTACCACCACCGCCTGATCCGCGACGAGACCGGCAAGCGGCTGGCCAAGCGCGACGACGCCCGCGCGATCCGCAGGTACCGCGACGAGGGCGCGACTCCGGACGACATCCGCCGCATGGTCGGCCTGCCCCCGCGCGGCCCGGAAGGCCCCTGACGAGACCCTTCGATGCCCGTCTTTGTCCCTGAAATATCCACGGGGGTGAATGCGGCGACGCCGCAGAGGGGGCAGTCGGCCCCCTATTCCTGCGGCGCCATCAACTCCACTTCCGCCCCGTCGCGGACCGCGGTGTAGAAGCACGTCCGCCGCCCGGTATGGCAGGCGGGTCCGGTCTGCCGCACGAGCACCAGGAGGCAGTCCCGGTCGCAATCGACCCGCATCTCCACCAGGTCCTGCACGTGGCCCGAGGTCTCTCCCTTGACCCAGAACGCGGCGCGCGAGCGGGACCAGTAGGTCACCCGCCCCGTGTCGAGCGTGCGCCGCACGGCCTCGGCGTTCATCCAGGCCAGCATCAGAACCTCGCCCGACCCGGCGTCCTGCGCGATCGCCGGCAGCAATCCGTTGGCATCGAATGTCAGGCTCTCCGGGTCGAACGCCATCCCCGCCCCCTTTGCAATCCGGTCTCGCGCCGCTACCTAAGGGGGACGCTTTCCGAAGGCAACGCGATGTCCACCGACGCCGACCTGATCAAGCTCTATTCCAAGCGCATCCTCGCGCTCGCCGCCGACATCCCGCTGTCGGAGCGGCTGGAAGACCCGCAGGTCACCGTCAAGAAACGCGCCCCGCTCTGCGGCTCCACCGTCACCGTCGATCTGGATATCGAGGACGGGCGGATCGCCCGCTACGGCCAGGACGTGAAGGCCTGCGCGCTCGGCCAGGCATCGGCGGCGCTGATGGCGGCGCACGTGATCGGCCGCACCCGGTCCGAGATCGAGGCCGGGCGCGACGCGCTCCGGGCGATGCTGAAGGGCGACGGAGATGGCCCCGGCGCCCCGTGGGAGGGCTACGACCTGCTCGCCCCCGCACGGGATTACCGCAACCGCCACGCCTCCATCCTGCTTTCGTTCGAGGCCACAGCCGAGGCGATGGCGGAGGCCGAGAAGGCCGCCTGCGCCTGAATTAACCCGATCTTCCGGTTTGTGCGGCTAGAGCGGCGCGACAGCGACAGCGCCGGAACCGCCAGATGTTCGACCAGCCCCGGGACACGACCGAAACGCCCGAAGCCCGCGCGATGGCGGAGCTGTCGCAGGGCGTCTCGCGCCTCGCGTTCGAGATCGTGGACATCGCCTCGCTGCTCTTCGCCATCGACCGCAACTCCTCCGCGGTGATGGACCGGCTGTCCGGCCTCACCGGCCGGGCCGAGGATATCGGCACCGCCGTCGCCGGCGTGACGGAAACGCTCGACCGGGTCGAAACCGCCTCCCGCGACGGACTCGGCCGCGCAGAGGAGGCGATCGTGTCCATCCGGTCCTCCGGCGGCCAGGCGCAGGCGATCGCGGAATGGGTGCAGGGCCTGTCCGACCGCCTGCAACCGCTCGAGGATCGGCTGTCGCGGGTCCGGTCCAGCGCCGACCGGATCGCGGGCATCGCGACCGAGGTCAACATCCTTGCCATCAACGCCCGGATCGAGGCTGCCCGCGCGGGCGCGCATGGCCGCGGCTTCGCCGTGGTGGCCGAGGCGATCGGCCAGTTGTCGACCCAGACCTCCGAGGTCACCGGCACCATCTCCGAGGAGGTCGCGCATTTCGGCGCCTCCCTCACCCAGATGAAATCCGAGGCCCTCGGCATCGCCGCCGAGGCCGCCGCCGCCCGCAGCGCGGCGGCCGAGAACGACGGCCACCTGTCGGCCATCGCGGGCACGCTGAAGACCACCGGCGACGACCTCTCCGCCATCGCGGTGCAGGCCCGCGCCGCCGGCGAGGCGAACGCCGAGTTCCGGCCGGTCTTCTCCGAGATCGCGGGGCTCCTGCAACGCAATGCCGGCGAGATCACCCACGGCCGCGACCGCGTCGCCGGCGTCGCCGACCAGGTCGAACGGCTGGTGCAGGTGAACGCCGCTACCGGCGCCCGGACCGAGGATTCGGCGATGGTCGACATCGTCACCGCCGCCGCGGGCGAGATCTCCGCCGCCTTCGAGGATGCCGTCGCCCGCGGGCAGATCGGCCTGTCCGACCTCTTCGACGAAACCTACGTCCCGGTCCCCGGCTCGGACCCGGCGCAGGTGACGACCCGCTTCACCGCGCTGACCGACCGGATCCTTCCGGCGATCCAGGAACCGATTCTCGACCGCGACCCGCGCATCGTCTTCTGCGCGGCGGTGGACCGGAACGGGTACCTGCCCACCCACAATGCGAAGTTCTCCCTGCCCCAGGGCGCGGACCCGGTCTGGAACGCCGCGAACTGCAGGAACCGCCGCATCTTCGACGACCGCGTGGGGCGCAAGGCCGGGAAATCGACCGCGCCGTTCCTGCTGCAGGTCTACCGGCGCGACATGGGCGGCGGGGAATGGGTGCTGATGAAGGACCTGTCAGCGCCGATCACCGTCGACGGCCGGCACTGGGGCGGTCTCCGCCTCGCCTACCGGCCGGAGTGACCGAACAAAAAAAGCCGCCGCGCTCCGGGACGGGAGGCGGCGGCAGGCGCGTGTCTCGGGACCAGGGCGCGAAGGCCGGCAGGCAGACCGGTCTTCGCGAAGGAACGGGGACTGGGCACCGCGCGAAGTTGGGGACAGCGCGACGCCCGGCCCTGGCCGGACCGCAGGCAGAAATCGGGGGTCAGACGACCCCGGGCAGGTTCAGGACGCCAAGCGTGAGCGCGGCGAGAACAAGGACACCGGCGAGGTCGGAAATCAGGTGCTGACGGTGTCGCCGAAGCGTCGACAGGGCGGTAGCGATCATGGGTCTTCCTCGGGGCAGGCAGTTTTTTGTTAACGCTTTGTTCTCATATTGCCGGTGGGCTGGCAAGAACTTTTTAAGAACATTCGCGAACATCCCGGAACCGGCGCGGGTCAAGCGACGGAAATCAGCCTGATCGCCTTGTCCTGCTCCAGCAGCCACAACAGCACCCGCGCCGCCTGCCCGCGCGGCGCCGTCAGGCCCGGATCCTGCGACAGGAGCAAGCGCGCGTCCTTCTGCGCCAGCGCGAACAACCCCGCCTGTCGTTCCAGGTCCGCGATCCGGAACCGGGGCAATCCCGACTGCGCCGTGCCGATCAGGTCCCCCGCGCCGCGAATCGCGAGATCGGCCTCGGCGATGCGGAACCCGTCCTCGGTTTCCCTGAGCGTGGTCAGCCGCCGTTCCGCCGTCTCGCCAAGCGGCGGGCGATACAGCAGCAGGCAGGTCGAGGCCGCGGCGCCCCGCCCCACCCGCCCCCGCAACTGGTGAAGCTGCGCGAGGCCGAAGATCTCCGCCTGCTCGATCACCATGATCGAGGCGTTGGGCACGTCGACGCCCACCTCGATCACCGTGGTCGCGACCAGCACGCGGGTCTCGCCGCGCACGAAAGCCTCCATCGCCGCGGCCTTCTCCGCGGCGGGCATCTGCCCGTGGACGAGCCCGACCACGCGTTCGCCCAGGGCCGCGCGCAGGTGCTTGAACCGCTCCTCCGCCGCCGTCGCCTCGAACACCTCCGATTCCTCGACCAGCGGGCAGACCCAGTAGGCCTGCCGTCCTTCCGCCACCGCCGAGCGCAGCCGGGCGACAACGTCATCCATGCGCGAGGCGGGCACCAGCGCCGTCGTTACCGGCGTCCGGCCCGGCGGCTTCTCGTCGAGGATGCTGACATCCATGTCGCCGTATTGCGACAGGCTGAGCGTCCGCGGGATCGGCGTCGCGGTCATCACCAGCACGTCCGGCGCGCGCCCCTTCGCCGACAGGCGCACCCGTTCGCGCACGCCGAACTTGTGCTGCTCGTCCACGATTACCAGCCGCAGGTCGGCGAAATCCACGTCCTCCTGGAACACCGCGTGGGTGCCGACGAGGATGTCGATCTCGCCCGCCTTGAGGTCCGCCAGTTTCTCGCGCCGCTCCGCCGTCCGGTCATGCCCGGTCAGAAGCGCGATACGCACCCCCGCAGCCTCGGCCAGCGGCTTCAGCCCGGCGTAGTGCTGCCCGGCGAGGATCGAGGTCGGCGCCATCATCACGCCCTGCCCGCCCGCCTCCACCGCGACCAGAAGCGCCATGACCGCGACCAGCGTCTTTCCGGCGCCGACGTCGCCCTGCAAGAGCCGGTTCATCCGGCGCGGCGCGGCCATGTCCTCCGCGATCTCCGCGATCGAGCGCGCCTGCGCGTTGGTCGGTTGAAACGGCAGCGAGTCCAAGACCTTGCGGCGCAATCTTCCATCTCCGCTCGTCTCGATCCCGCGCGCGCGGCGTCGCGAAGCGCGGGCGAGCGCAAGCGTGAGCTGATGGGCGAAGATCTCGTCATAGGCCAGGCGCGCGCGGGCCGGGGCATCCGGCGACAGGTCGGCGTCGGCTTCCGGATGGTGCGCCGCGGCGACGGCCGAACCCCAGTCGGGCCAGCCCTGCTCCGCTTTCACCCCGGGTTCGATCCACTCCGCCAGCGCCGGCGCGAGCGCGAGCGCCGAGGCCACGGCCTTCTGCATCCCCCGCTGCGTCACCCCCGCGGTCAACGGGTAGACCGGCTCGAACTCCGGGATCTCCGCCGCCTCCTCCGGCGGCACGACGTGATCGGGGTGGGCGATCTGCGCGACCCCGTCGAAGAATTCCAGCTTGCCCGAGATCACCCGCCGCGCGCCGACCGGCAGAAGCCGCTCCAGCCAGTCACGCCGGGCATGGAAGAACACCAGCTGGAACCGCGTCGCCGCGTCGTCGACCTCCACCCGGTAGGGCCCGCGTCCGGCCGATCCGCGGTGGCGGATGACGGTGATCTCGACCGTTACCACTTCGCCCGGCGCCGCGTCCCGCACGGTCGCGCGGCGGCGGCGGTCGATCCGCGCGTGCGGCAGGGTCAACAGCAGGTCCTTCGGGGTCTCGACCCCCAGGCCCTTGTAATTCTTCGCGGTTTTCGGGCCGATGCCGTCCAGCGCCTCGAGCCCCGCGAACAGCGGGAACAGGACTTCCGGGCGGCCCGCGGGATCAGGCATCGCCGATGAGCTGGAGCCAGGCATCCTCGTCGATGGTCTCGACACCGAGTTCCGCGGCCTTCTTCGCCTTCGAGCCCGCGCCGGGACCGGCGATCAGGAGATCGGTCTTGGCGCTCACGCTGCCCGCGACCTTCGCGCCGAGCGCCTGCGCCCGCGCCTTGGCCTCGTCGCGGGTCATGCGTTCGAGCGTTCCGGTGAAGACCAGTGTCTTGCCGGCGACCGGGCTGTCCGAGGTGTCGCGCGCCACGGCGGCCTCGATCGTCAGTTGCGCGGCGAGCCGGTCGATGGAGGAGCGTTCCGCGTCCTGGTGGAACGTCGTGACGACCGAGGCCGCCATCACCGCGCCGACGCCGTCGATCCCGATCAGGTCGTCCCAGGCCTCGCCCGCGCCGATCTCGGCCGAAGACATCGCGGCCTCGAACGCCTGCCAGGTGCCGTAGTGGTTCGCGAGGAGCGATGACCCGGTTTCGCCTACATGGCGGATGCCGAGCGCGAAGATCATCCGCGACAACGGGATCTTGCGTTTCTCGTCAATGGCCTGAAAGAGGGCCTTCGCGCTCTTCTGGCCCCATCCTCGGATCTCCGACAAGGGCGTGCGCGCCAGTGCGTCGAGCGCGGCCGCCACGGCCTCCGGTGTCTCCGCCTCCGCTTCGACACCGTAACCCGCGGCGAGGGCGGAGAGATCGGACAGGATCGCGGCCTTCGCCTCCGCCGTCGCGGCATGGGCCAGCCGGTCGGCGATCATGTCCGCCGGTGGCCGCAGGGACTTCGAGCTCGCATCCCGTTCGGCCAGGGCGAAGATGTCCGCCGGCTCCGCGATCCAGCCGAGACCGTGGAACTGCTCCACCTGTTTCGCGCCGAGACCCTCGATGTCGAACGCCGCGCGGGACACGAAGTGGCGCAGTTTCTCGACCGCCTGCGCGGGGCAGATCAGCCCGCCGGTGCAGCGCCGGACGGCGTCCCCGTCCTCCCGGACCGCGGCGGATCCGCATTCCGGGCAGGTCTGAGGAAATTCGAAAGGCGCGGCGTCGTCCGGCCGCTTCGACAGGTCCACGTCCGCGATCTTCGGGATCACGTCGCCCGCGCGGTAGACCTGCACCCAGTCGCCAACCCGGATGTCCTTGCCGCCCCGGATCTCACCGCCCTTCGCGTCGCGACCCGCGATGTAATCCTCGTTGTGCAGGGTCGCGTTCGACACCACGACGCCGCCGACCGTGACCGGGGTCAGCCGCGCAACCGGGCTCAGCGCGCCGGTGCGGCCGACCTGGATGTCGATCGCCTCGAGCCGGGTCCAGGCGAGCTCGGCCGGGAACTTGTGCGCGATCGCCCATCGCGGCGTCGTGGACCGCATGCCCAGGCGGCGCTGGAGCGCCAGGTCGTCCACCTTGTAGACGACACCGTCGATATCGTAGTCGAGCGTCGCGCGGCGCTGCTCGATCCCGGCATAGTGGTCGAGCAGGTCGTCGAGACCGTCGCAGCGCGCGGTGAGCGGGTTGGTCTGGAACCCGAGCGCGGCAAGACGTTCGATGGCGCCGAACTGGGTCTCGGCCAGCGGTTCGCTATGGGCGCCCCAGGCATAGGCGAAGAATTTCAGGGGCCGCGCGCGGGTGATCCCGGGGTCGAGCTGGCGGAGCGAACCCGCCGCCGCGTTGCGGGGGTTGGCGAAGGTCTTGCCGCCCGAGAGCGACTGGCTCTCGTTCAGCGCCGCGAAATCCGCGTGTCCCATGTAGACCTCGCCCCGAACCTCGAGAAGGTCGGGCGCATCGGTCAACCGCTCGGGGATGTCCTCGACCATACGGGCGTTCGCGGTGACGTTCTCGCCGACCGCCCCGTCCCCGCGCGTGGCGGCCTGCACCAGCCGTCCGTTCTCGTACCGCAGCGACAGGGACAGGCCATCGATCTTGGGCTCGGCGGTGAAGGCGAGCGGATCGTCCTCGGTCAGGCCGAGGTAGCGCCGGACGGAACGGACGAAATCGGCCACGTCGCCGGGCTCGAACGCGTTCTCCAGCGAGAGCATCGGGACTTCGTGCCGGACCTTGGAAAACCCCTCGCCCGGTGCCGCGCCGACGCGATCGGAAGGCGAATCCGCGCGTTTCAGGTGGGGAAAGGCGGCCTCGATCGCCGCGTTCTCGCGCTTCAGCGCGTCGTAATCCGCGTCGGAGAGTACAGGGGCATCGTCTTGGAAATAGGAGGCTCCGGCTGCGGCGAGCCGATCAGAGAGTTCCGCGAGCCGGGCCGCTGCCTCGGCTTCGGTCATCTCCGCGGGATCGGTGCCCTTGTCCTTCGCCATCATCCCCTCCGGTTCCCGCGCCCGGGTCCTGTCAGGGGAGTTATGGTTCGGCCCGTGCCCCGCGTCCAGCGCGAGACGGCCGGTGACGTCAGGCGGTCGCCGCGACCCCGGCCTGCACCTCGACCGGCTGCGGGTCACGCAGGACGTATCCCCGGCCCCAGACGGTTTCGATGTGGTTGTCGCCGTCGTTGGCCTCGGACAGCTTCTTGCGAAGCTTGCAGATGAAGACGTCGATGATCTTCAGCTCCGGTTCGTCCATGCCGCCGTAGAGATGGTTCAGGAACATTTCCTTCGTCAGGGTCGTGCCCTTCCGGAGGCTCAGGAGTTCCAGCATCTGGTATTCCTTGCCGGTCAGGTGGACCGGCTGGTTGTTCACCTCGACAGTCTTGGCGTCGAGGTTGACCGCGATGTTGCCGGTGCGGATCACCGACTGGGCGTGTCCCTTGGACCGCCGGATGATCGCGTGGATGCGCGCGACGAGTTCCTCGCGGTGGAAGGGTTTCGTCAGGTAGTCGTCCGCGCCGAACCCGAAGCCCTTCAGCTTGTTCTCCGTATCGTCGGCGCCGGAGAGGATCAGGATCGGGGTTTCGACCCGCGACATGCGCAGCTGGCGCAGAACCTCGTGCCCGTTGATGTCGGGCAGCCCGAGATCGAGGAGGATGAGGTCGTAGTCGTAGAGTTTCGCGAGGTCGATGCCCTCTTCGCCCAGGTCCGTCGAATAGACGTTGAGGTTCGCGTGGCTCAGCATCATCTGGATGCTCTTGGAGGTGGTGGGGTCATCTTCCACAAGCAAGACGCGCATGAGCCTATCTCCGAATCGTTCCTGACCTGTTCTGAACCTCGCCCGAATTGGTTAATTTAATCCTACCTCGGCGCGATAGTCACGGCGATACCGCAAGAAGGTGAAAAACCCCGAAATCACCGGTATTTCTGGACGGCGGTCGCTTTCAGGGCGGCCACCCCGTGACGCGACACGGCCTGTTTCCAGGCGGCCAGTTCCTCGTCCGACAGGCCCCAGGTTTCCAGCGCCTCGGCCTCCGTCACGAGGCCGGATTCGACCGCCATCACGACCGCGGCCTTGCGCGAGGCGACCCATCGCCGCGTCCGGGGGCTCGGCAGATCGGCACGCGTCATCACCTGCCCGTCGGGCAGGGTTACCGAATGTGGCCCCTTCATGCGCCGGATATACATGTGCCGTCCCGTCCTTCGCACTCGTCCTGTCGGGCGGTTCTGGCCGACACAACTTAAGGTCGGGTAACGAGCGGTCTTGTGGATAGGCCGCATTTTCCTATATTTCCGGCCTGTTTCCCAAACCGCGAGGCCGAGGCGATGGCGCTCGACAGCCCCTCCGGGGCACTCAATTCACTCGGGTTCGACAAGCGCCCGGAGGACACCCGCGTCGTCGTGGCGATGTCGGGCGGCGTCGATTCGTCCGTTGTCGCCGCGATGCTGGCCGAGGAAGGCTACGACGTCGTCGGCGTGACCCTGCAGCTCTACGATCACGGCGCGGCACTCGCGAAGAAGGGCGCCTGCTGCGCCGGCCGCGACATCCACGACGCCCGCCGGGTCGCCGAGACGATGGGCTTCCCGCACTACGTCCTCGACTACGAGAACGTGTTTCGCGACGCGGTGATCGACGAATTCGCCGACAGCTACCTCGCCGGTGCCACGCCGGTCCCCTGCATCCGCTGCAACGAGCGGGTGAAGTTCAAGGACCTGCTCGGCACCGCCCGCGATCTCGACGCCGACTGCATGGCGACCGGCCACTACATCCAGCGCAAGACCGGCCCTTCCGGGGCGGAGCTGCACATGGCCGCCGATCCCGCGCGCGACCAGTCCTATTTCCTGTTCTCGACCACCTCGGAACAGCTCGACTACCTGCGCTTCCCTCTCGGCCATCTCGCGTCGAAGGCAGAGACCCGCGCGCTCGCCGCCCGCTACGGCCTCCCGGTCGCCGACAAGCCCGACAGCCAAGACATCTGCTTCGTGCCGAACGGCAACTACGCCGCGGTGATCGAGAAGCTGCGCCCGGGCGCGGCGGACCCGGGCAAAATCGTGGACATGGACGGAAATATCCTCGGAGAGCACCGGGGGGTGATCCACTACACGATCGGCCAGCGCCGCGGCCTCGGCATCGGCGGGCTCGAGGATCCGCTTTACGTGGTGAAGCTCGACCCCGACGCGCGCCGGGTGATCGTCGGCCCGAAAGAGGCGCTGTCGACCCGGATCGTGCCGGTGCGCGAGATCAACTGGCTCGGCGACGCGCCGTTCGACAGCCGCGCTGACTGGCCGCTGGAGGTCAAGATCCGCTCCACCCGCCCCCCGCGCGAGGCCGTCATCCGCCCGGTTTCCGCGACCGAAGCTGAGGTGGAACTGCTGACCGCCGAGGAAGGCGTCAGCCCGGGCCAGGCCTGCGTCTTCTACGCGCCGGACGGCGGGCGTGTGTTCGGCGGCGGCTGGATCCACAAGGGCTGACCGCCGGCCGGCGCGTCCTTCCCGTTCTTCATCCCTCAAGTATCCCGGGGGGCGCCGGAGGCGCGGGGGCAGCGCCCCCGGCGGGCCGGACGGCGCGCTTCGGCCGAGGGGGCTCGATGCCCCCGAGGGCGAACCGACCCGCTCAGACCCCGCCGCCCATGAGAAAGCTCCGGAACGTCACCTGCTGGTGGCCGAGCGTCAGCACCACGCGGGCGCTTTCCACCTCGAACCGCGTGTCGGCCGCCCCGCCGCGGGCGCGGAGGCGAAACCCGGTCTGGCCGTAAAGCCCCGGCTGAACCGCCCCGCCCCCGGCCAGCCGCTCCACGACCGCGAAGCGCGCCTCCAGCCCCGACCGCGCCGGCCCCTCGGGCAGGATGGCGACCACGCGGGCGTCGTCCCAGGTGACGGAGCAATAGAGCCGCGCGACCGCGCCATCGGGCCAAGCCTCCGCATCGTCGAATTGCGGCAGGAGTTCCTGCATCAGCGCGAACCCGGCGGGGCTGGTGAACCCCTCGTCCCGGAACCTATCGCGGGTCGACAGGCCATAGCGGGCGCAGGCCACCCGCGTCCCGGTCGCGCGGCTGCCGTCGTCGCTGCCGAAGGTCGCCGTGACGGACCATCGGAACGGATCCGCGGTTGCCTCGCCCCTTGCATAGGGCGTGAGCCAGAGCCCCGGAAGCACCTCGCCCAGTGCCGCGACGAAATCCCTGCGGCCGAGCCAGGGACGTTCGGACAGCGACAGCACACCGTCGAGATCGAGTATGAGCGGCGCGGCGCGGTCCTGCGCCCGCGCCATCGGCGCCACCAGCGCCAGCAGGGCGCAAAGGGCGAACCGGCACAGCATCGGTGCCGAGCATCCGCCGACCCGCACGGGGCTGGCAAGACACGTCACGGTGATTTCGGAAGAAGTGGCGCGGTTGACGGGGCTCGAACCCGCGACCCCCGGCGTGACAGGCCGGTACTCTAACCAACTGAGCTACAACCGCGCGTGGCGTGCGGGATACGGTGTGCGCGGGTCGGGGTCAAGCGGCTTTTGCGCCTCTTTTTGCATCCGCGTCACATTCCCCCGCGACCTCCCGCGCCCCGGCTCACCTCCGCGTGCCGACGCGGGCCGCCGGGCGGTCGCCGCCGCCCTCACGCAGGAACACGTAGACCCCCGCCCCGACGATCAGGGCCGACCCGATCCAGACCCGCGGGCCCGGCACCTCGCCGAAGACCTGCCAGCCCCAGAACATCGCCATCGGCAGGGCGACGTATTCGAACGGGGCCAGCACCGCGGGCGGGCCGAGGCGGTAGGCCTGGCTGAGCGCGTAGCCGATCACCCCGGCCAGCCCGCCGATCACGAGGAACAGCCAGGCATCCTCCGCCGCGGGCCAGGTCCAGGCGCGCAGGAGGAAGACGAGGCTCTCGTCGGCCACGCCCTCGGCGAACCGGCCGTCACCGGCGACGAGGAACATCGCTGCGGACACGAACAGGAAGGTGACATGGATGTAGATCGACATCGCAGAGGCCCGGCTTTCCGCGCCGAGCTTCGAGGTCAGGACCTGCATGACCGCGTAGCAGAACGCCGCGGCCACCGGCAGGGCGAAGACGACCGGGGAGGTCCCGGTCGGCAGCGCCACGTCCGCCGATACCATCACCGCGACGCCAAGCAGCCCGAGCAGGACCGCGAACAGCCGCCGCGGCCCGACCGTCGCACCGAGCACCGGAACCGACAGGAGCGTGATGAACAGCGGTGCGACGAAGAAGAGCCCGGTCGCGAGCCCGAGCGGCAGGACAGAGACGGCGGCGAAGTAGGTCATGTTCGCGACCACGATCGCCAGCGCCCGAAGCGCGTGCAGGAGCGGACGCCGCGTTCTCAGCAACGGGAACCCGCCCTCCAGCCGCAGGAACACCAGCGCGAAACAGAGCCCGACGACCGAGCGCAGGAACACGAGCTGATGGAGCGGGTAGCCGCCCGAAAGGAGCTTCACCACCATGTCGTTGACCGAGATCGCCAGCACCGCGAACAGCACCAGCGCGAGGCCGGTCCGGACGGCGGAATGGGCGGGGCGGGCGGCGTCGGTCATCGCCGCACGCGGCCCCCTGCCCCGGTCATCCCTTGATCCGGGCGTTCGGCACCGGGTCGGGCAAGGGGATGAACTCCGCGTCGTCGCCCGGCGGCAGGCTGAAGCGGCCGTGCTGCCAGTCGCCCTCGCGCCAGGCCTCCTTCGCGGCCTCGATCCGCTCCTTCGAGCTGGCAACGAAGTTCCACCAGATGTAGCGCGGTCCGCCGAGCGTATCGCCGCCGAGCAGCATGACCCGCGCCCCCGAGGGCCCCGCCGTGAGCGAGACGCGGTCGCCGGGGCGGAACACCATCATCCGGCCGGCCTCGTGGACGTCGCCCGCGATCTCGACCGAACCTTCCAGCACGTAGGCGCCGCGGTCCTCGTGGTCGTCCGGCAGCGGCAGCTTTGCACCGGGGTCGAGCCGAGCATCGGCGTAGAACAGGCCCGAGGCGACCGGGACCGGCGCGGATTCGCCCCAGGCGGTGCCGAGTACCAGCCGCACCGACTTGCCCTCGCCCTCGAGGAACGGAAGCTCGGACTTCGCGGCGTGGACGAAGGCGGGCGCGCCGTCCTCCGCGCCCTCGGGCAGCGCGAGCCAGGTCTGGATCCCCGCCAGCGTGTAGGGCGCGCGCAGGGCCTCGCCGTCGATCCGCTCGGAATGGGTGATGCCGTGACCCGCCGTCATCAGGTTGACCGCGCCGGGTTCGATCCACTGGTCGGTGCCGAGGCTGTCGCGGTGATGGAACCGGCCCTGGAACAGGTAGGTCACGGTCGCCAGCCCGATATGCGGGTGCGGGCGGACGTCGACCCCCTGCCCGGTCAGGAACTCCGCCGGGCCCATCTGGTCGAAGAAGATGAACGGCCCGACCATCTGCCGCTTCGGTGCCGGCAGCGCACGGCGGACCTCGAAATCGCCGAGGTCGCGGGCACGCGGGACGATCACGGTCTCGATCGCGTCGACGGCGTCGCCGGTCGGGCAGTCGGGGTCGAGTGCGGGATTCCAGCTCATGTCCTGTCTCCTTCCGGGCAAGCCGTGGGTGGCCCCCGATCATATGGCGCTGTGCCGGGTCTCCGCCACGGCGCAGGCGCGCACAGTGACCCTGCGGCACCCCGGCGGCGGTTGGGAAGCCCCGCGCGCGTTCGCAAGCTTCGCACACCGCGATGTTACCTTGGGTCAGCCTTCGGAAACGGAGTTGTGTCCGGATCGGAGCGGAACCTGAGGTATGCCAGCATTTACAAGCGGCTTTGGGTCGATACATAGTCCACACGAGTTGAATTTTTGGCGGCAGACGGGTGTGTTCCTGCCCGGCTGCTACGATTGGGGAGCCGAATGTCCGACGCACCGACCCATACGAGACCCCTGCCGGAGCCGCCGGCCGGCGAATTGCCGATCGGCACGGTGCTGAACGGGGGCCAGTACAAGATCGCCCGCGTCATCGCCTCCGGCGGGTTCGGGATCACCTACCTCGCGAACGACAACCTCGGCCGCGACGTGGCGCTGAAAGAGTGCTTCCCCGCCGGACTCGCGATGCGGTCCTCGGGCCGGTCGGTCTCGGCCGCGTCCAGTTCGACCGCCGACAGCTTCGAGACCGCGCGCAACCTGTTCCTGCGCGAGGCCCGCCTTCTGGCCGGGCTGATGCATCCGAACGTGGTCCACGTCCAGACGCTGTTCGAGGAAAACGGCACTGCCTACATGGCGATGGACTTCATCCACGGCCACGACCTGCACGAATACATCTCCACCTATCCCGACCGGCTTACACCGCCGCGGGTGATGGAACTGGCCCGCACGCTTCTGAACGGGCTCGACTACATCCACGGCGAGGACCTGCTTCACCGCGACATCAAGCCGTCGAACATCCGCATCGACCGTTTCGGCACGCCGATCCTGATCGACTTCGGCGCGGCGCGTCAGCAGACGCAGCAGGCGTCGCGCCTGGCGGGATCGTTCCGCGTGGTCTCGGACGGCTACAGCCCGAACGAGTTCTACATCATGGGCGCGCCGCAGGGTCCGGGCAGCGATCTCTACTCGCTCGCGGCGACGCTCTACCACGTCATCTCCGGCTCCGCCCCGCCGCCGTCGGACATGCGCGCCAACCGTCTGGCCACCGGCGAGCCCGACCCGCTGGAGCCGCTGTCCGGCCGGTTCCCGGAACAGGACCCGCGGCTGCTGGCGCAGATCGACAAGTCGATGAACATGTCGCTGAAGGACCGCCCGAAAAGCGCGGCGGAATGGCTCGCGGCGATCCCCGAGATCACGCCGCAGCCGACCCGCGCCGCGCAGCCGGCTCAACCAGCGCAGCAGGCCGCGACACTGCCGGTCCCGGTCCCGGAATCCTCGGGCAGCACCGGCAAGGGCGCGCTTCTCGGCGCCGTTGCGACCGCCGCCGTGGCCGCCGTCCTGTTCTTCGCCGTGCCGGGCGTGCGCGGCGCCGGCGGCGACGGCGCAGTGAGCCAGCAGCAGTTCCAGGCCGCCGTCGATGCCCGAGAGGAGGCCGAGACGGCGCGCGCCGCAGCCATCGCCGCGGAACGCACCGCATCGGATCGCGCCGAAGAACTCGAAACACAACTGGGCCGCGCGCAGGCCGATCTCGACACCGCGAACGCCCGGCTGGCAGAACTGTCCGCGGGCGGCGACGGGCCGAGCCAGGCGGAACTCGACCGCGCCATCACAGAACGCGACGACGCGCTCGCCCGCGTTCGCGACCTGCAATCGGAACTGACCACGCTCCGCAGCGACAACAGCGTCCTGTCGAACCAGAACGACCGGCTCCAGGACGAGATCGACTCGCTCCAGGCGCAACTCGACGCCGCGCTCGCCAATGGCGGCGGTGGCGGCGGGGGTGGTGGCGGCGGCATCGTCGACACCGAGTCGATCCCGCCCGTCACCCAGTTCAGCGGCATCGGCAACAACGTCGCCCCGCCGGCGAACTGCCCGAACCCGAGCCTTCTGGGCGATCCACGGACGGTCAGCGCGAACGATCTCTTCACGATCCGCTCGTTCGGTTCGCTCGCGCGCGGCACCGTCGGCGTGGAGACCTGCACCAACCTGCCGAACTTCGTGGTCGGCCTGACCAACGCGGCGCCGAACTTCACCTTCACGGTGACCGACGCCACCGCGTTCAACCGGCTCCAGTTCGAGGTGGAGAGCAACTGCGATCCGACCATCCTCGTGCGCTCCGCCGACGGGCAGTGGTTCTTCTCCGACGATCGTCCGGGTTCGCTGAACCCGCGGCTGCACCTGGTCGGATCGGGCCGCTTCTCGGGCGGGCCGGTGGATGTCTGGATCGGCACCTTCAACACCGATGCCTGCCCGGCCACGCTGTCGCTCAGGACCTTCGTGAACTGATGTCCGGGCCGGCGCGTCGATGACGGGGCCCGGCGTCGAATCCCATCCGGGCGTCCTGCCCCCGGGAACCCGCCTACACGGCGGGTTCTACCGGATCGAGAGCATGATCTCGTCGGGCGGCTTCGGCATCACCTACGCCGCCAGCGACGAGCTTGGCCGCACGGTCGCGCTGAAGGAATGCTTCCCCCTCGGTCTCGCGCATCGCAGCCACGGGCTGTCGGTGCAGGCCGCGGCCCCCGGCGCCGAGGAAAGCCTGACCGCCGCGCGCGCGAACTTCCTGCGCGAGGCCCGGGTGCTCGCGATGCTGGACCATCCGAACGTGGTGCGGGTGCAGACGCTGTTCGAGGAAAACGGCACCGCCTACATGGCGATGGACTTCATCCACGGCTCGGACCTCGAGATGATGATGTCCGCCGCGCCCGAGAAGCTCGACCCGCAGACCCTGCTCGGGCTCACCCGGACGCTCCTGAAGGCGCTGGCCTACCTCCACGCCCAAGACGTGCTGCACCGCGACCTGAAACCGTCCAACATCCGCATCGACCCGTTCGGCACCCCGGTCCTAATCGACTTCGGCGCGGCCAAGCAACAGACCGGGAACGAGACGCAGCGGGCGAGCGCGTTCCGCGTCGTCTCGGACGGCTATTCCCCGAACGAGTTCTACGTCGCCGGCGCGGCCCAGGGCCCCGCGAGCGATCTCTATTCCTTCGCCGCCACGCTCTATGCCGTCATCACCGGCGCCCCGCCCGCGGTGGCCAATGCCCGCGCGCAGGCGCTGTTCTCGGGCGACCCCGACCCCTACGAGCCGCTGGCCGGGCGCTACCCCGGCCAGGACCCGCGCCTGATCGCATTGATCGACCGGGGTCTCGCCATGCGCTACGGCGACCGGCCGACCTCTGCCGAGGCGTGGCTGGCCGAGATCCCGGAACTGCCCCCCGCTCCGCCCCCGCTCCCGCCGGAAGACACGGCGGCCGCCCCGCGCCGCGGTCGGTTCCTGCCGGGGCTTCTGACCGGAACCGCGCTGACCGCGGTTGCAGCCTACGGCGTCGCGACCTCGGCCCCCGGTCTGATGATGCGCCTGACCGGCATGGACAGCACGATGGAGGACATCCGCGACGAACGCGACACCGCGCTGACGGCGCTGAGTTCCGCCACCGGACGGCTGGAGATGCGCAACGCCGAGATCGACCGCCTCGCCCCGATGGAGGAACGCGCCGCGACGCTGGAGGCGGAGCTGGAAAGCGTGCGCGCGGAACTGGAAAACAGCCGGTCGGAACTGGACGACAGCCGCCGCCGGATCGACGACCTCGCCGCGGCGGTGGTGGACACGGAGGCCGAGCAGGCGCAACTCGCCGCGCTTCGCGACGAGCTCGATGCGCGGGAGGCGCAGATCACCGAGGCCGAACGCGACCTCGCGCTTCGGGAACAGGGCATCATCGGCCTGCGGCGGGGATCGAACGAGGCCGAGCGCCTGCGCGCCGACCTCGACGCCGCGCGCGACGCGCTGGATGCCGCCATCGCCGCCCGCGCCGAGGCCGAGACGCGGCTTGCGGTGATCGAGGCCGGGCGCCCGGTCCTGCCCTGGTCGAACCCGCTGACGCTGACGCCGCCGCAGGGCAGCTTCCGGGACATGCCGGTGTTCTCCGCCGACGGCTCCAGCATCGCCGGGTTGTCCCGGCTCCAGGGCGCGCGGTCCCGGATCTCGGTCTTCGACGCCGGCACCGGCGAGCTTCTCAGCGACTTCATCTCGCCCTCGCCCTTCGACAACCGGATCCGCTTTTCCAACGGCGGCGGGCTGATCGTGGTCGACGGGGCGGGCGAGAATTCCTTCGTCGTGGACGCCCTGACCGGCGACGTCCGCGCCAGCATTCCCGGCAACCGCCCGTTCCGCGGCGCGATCACCGACGACGACCGCTGGCTGGTCATGCCCTATACCGGCGACGGCGGCGCGGGGGTGGAGATCTACGACCTCGAAGCGCCGGGAACCGAGCCGCGCCGGCTGGAGATCACCACCGTTCCGGGAGATTTCGTCCGCAGCGCCCTGTTCGTGCCCGGCACCGACGAATTCCTCGCCATCACCGACGGCCGCATCGTGCGGATGGGGATCGACGGCACGCTGGTCGAGGAGGCCGCGATCGACGGCGACGGCTATTCCTACGTCGGCTTCCCGCGCACCGGCGACCGGCTCTGGGCCTTCCGCCGCAGCGCCATCACGCCGTTCTCGGAAGCGCAGGTGTGGGACTCTCTCTCGGACCACCGGATCCTGAACGAGACCACCCGCCCCCCCTACGGCAACGTGGAGTTCAGCGCGGATTTTACCCGGATGCTCAGCTACGACCCGAACGCGGACGCCTGGCGGGTGATCGACCTTGAAGCCGACGCGGTGGTCGCGGAAGGCCGGATCGGCGGCTCCGCCTCCAGTCCGGCCGGGCTCCAGATCTCGGCGGACGGCCGCAGCCTGTTCATCGGATCGGGCGGGACGCTCGCGGCCAGTCTTCTCGACCTCGAATCCGGGGAAACGATCCAGACGCTCGGGCGAGCGGCGGACGCGGTCTTTTCCACCGATGGACGCAGCATGATGACCTGGGTCGCCGATGAAGGGCCCGCGTCGGTCTGGCGCGCCGGCATCCCGGCCGCGCCAGAGCCCGAGGCACCGGTCGACACGGCGCAGGAGGACTCCCGCCGGTCCACCGTTCCGATCGACGGGACCTGCCTCGCGTCGTTCACCGGCGGCGGGGTCACGGTGCCGCTGACCGGGGCCATCGGCGAGACCGCCCCACTCGGCGGCACCTTCCTCGACCTCGCGGATTGCGGCTTGCCGCTGTCGACGCGGGGCTTCGTGTCGGCCACGCCGGATTTCACGCTCGACATGGCCGATGGCGTGACGACCGGCCGGTTCCAGCTGTCGGTGCAGGGTTTCTGCATCAGCGCGATCATCGTCCGCGCCGCGGATCGATGGTACGAGACCGCCACCGCGAGCGTCGGACCGGTTCCGTTTCCCGCGGCGCGGCTCACCCTGTCGGCGGAGGAACTGTCGAGCGCGCCGATCTCGGTCTGGGCCGTTACCGAGGACCCGAGGGAGACCTGCGCCGCGACGCTTACCGTCGCGTCAACCTGACCCGTCCCCTCACGCCACCAGCAGGTACACCGCCGAGGCAATGATCCAGAGCGACGCCAGCGTCTTCAGCCAGAGCGAGCCGAGCAGCACCGCGATCCACTTCGCGAGGAAGCCGCCGATCACCGCGCCGGGGATGGCGATCAGCGCGATTTCCAGTCGCACGAGGCCGCTGAAATAGTTGTCCCAGAACCCCGCGAAGACGCAGACGACCGAGACCCAGACCGCGACCGCGATGGCGACCTTGGTCGGGAAGCGGCGGAGGATGAGGTAGACGGCGAGGAATTCGCCGATGCCGACCGAGAACAGCGCCGTGACCGCGCCGCCGACCACGCCGAGGCCGAGCAGCACCCAGATCTCCCACGGGAAGATGTCGAGCCGTCGTTGCGAGGCCGCCTGGTGACGCTGGACCCAGGTGAACACCAGGAGCAGGATGCCGAGCGCCAGCGAGAACAGCTTGAAGGCGAGGATGAGCTGGTCGCCCGAGATGTCGACGAAGGCCTGCGTCAGCAGTAGCGCCGGGACACCCGTCGCGATGGGCGCCCCGGCGAGTTTCAGGAGCGTGTGGTACTCGATCTTCTCGTCCCAGGCGAGCGTGTCCTTGACGAAGATCGTGTAGGCCCATGTCAGCGCGCCGACGGACATGCCGAAGCACTGGATGGTGAAGGACACCGCCACCGACTGTTCCGGCGCCAGCGTGGCCACGGCCCTGAGCGCCTCGGGCACCATGATGGTGCTGTCCTGCACCGCCTCGAACACCGGGACGAAGACGACCCCGCCCCCCGTCCCCGTGGCATTGGCGATGATCGCGCCGAGGATGCCGACGGGGAAGAAGAACCAGAGCCCCTGGATCACCTCGGCGGTAAGCGCCGACTGGCGGTAAAGCAGGATGAAGGCCGCGACCAGGATCGCGAGGTGGATCGGGGTCCAGATGCGAACGAGCCGGGCCATCATCGGCTCAGATCTTGCCGAACTGCGCGGCCTTGAATCGCCAGCGGATGAAGAACACCGAGAGCGGCCCGAGAAGCGCGAGGAACATCGGGATGAACACCACGGTGAAGTGCCAGATCGCCGTCCAGATCTCCGGCCCGTCGTCGAAGTCGAAACTGTCGAGCCACGGGATCAGCCCGTTCGCCGCCAGCGCCAGCGCGATGCCGAACTCGACGATCGAGAAGAAGAACTGGTAGGCGAAGGGCCAGTCCCGGTCCCACCTGAGCGTCTGCAGGAAGATGTAGACCGGGTCGAGGATCAGGCCGATCAGGAACACGGTGGCGATGAAGCGGAAGAACACCTCCATCCGCGGCCAGAACCAGATGAAGTCGTTCACCGCGAGGGCGTAGATCAACGTGATCGGCAGGCCGAGCACGATGAACAGGAGGATGCGCGTCTGGATGCGTCCTGCGAGCGTGGGGGTCATGTCATGGCCTTTCTGGATGCCGGGAACGGGCGGGCGGAGCGGCGCGGGGTCATGGCGTCGATCCTCCCATCCATTTCAGCCAGCCGCCGAGCGACCGGAACGGCGTCAGGTCCGGAACCGCGTGCAGGCGTTCCGTGACCAGGTGATCGACCGAGCGCAGGGCGGAGTATTGCAGCCCGAGAAAGCTGTCGACGGCGAGGTAGGGTCCGCCGGTGGTGATCGTCCCGGCGGCGTAGACCCGGCCGCGGTTGTTCCGCAGCCCCTCGATCTCGAAATCGTTCGACACCTTCAGGCCCGTCGGCCCGCGCTTCTCGCCCTGCTTCGACCAGGCGTGGTTGCGCGGCAGGTTGTAGGTATCGAGCAGGTCGGCGAGGAACGGCGAGCGCCGGATGTCCGCGATCAGGCCGGTGCAGTCGATCAGGAAGTGCGCGAAAAGCTCCTCGTTGTGGCCCTCGGGGGTGCGAATCAGGATCCGCACACGGTCGGCCTGGCCCTCAATCGGGTCGAGCTCCGAGATCGATCCGTAGACGACCCGATACCAGCCTTCCTCGGCGCCGCGTTCGGCGATCTCGACCCAGTCCGACCGTTCCGCCGTCGAGGTGCCGCCGAGCGTGTTCAGGATCACCCCGCGCCGCTCCTCCGACGCGCGTTCGTACTCGAACCGCAGGTCGCCGCCCCAACAGCTTTTCGGCCAGTTGAACGGCTGGATTTCCACGTTGTTGCGCACGAGCCGCTTCGCCCGCTTGTAGACCGCGCCGTCACGCGGCCCGAGCCGCGAGCGGATCGAATGCAGGATCTGGAGGTTCGGGTTCTTCTTGCGCGCCTCCGACAGACGCTGGATCACCCGGCTCGCGACGATACCGCGGCCGCGGACGACGACGTAGACCGGGTCCCGCGTCTGCTCGATCGCCGCGTACATCGCGTCGTGTTCCTCGTAGGCGTTGGCGACGAGGCCGCGGCGTTCGGGGTGCTGCGCGACGAAGTTCTGGAAATCGTCGACGAAGCGGGTCGCGGGATATCCCGTCGAAAGGTGCACGACATCGGCCACGATGAACCGCAGCCGGTCGCCGCCCGCGCCCTCGCCGCGGGGCTGGTAGGCCACGACGTAGCGCCCGTCGGTGGTCTTGCGCAGGCCGCGGGCCTGGCCCTGGCGGAACATCTGCTGCCAGCCGATGCGGCGGGCTTCCACGTCGAGGCTTTCGAACACGTCGCCCGCGCGGGGCGTGTAGCTTTCGGCCAGCGTCGGTTCGCCGAAGACCTGGAAGATGCCCTTGAAGAAGCCGCGCTTGCCGACCTCGCGCATGGCGTAGCCGGGGAAACCCCAGATGTTGTCAGGCCGCGACAGCGAGTTCGACCGCAGCCGTTCGTGATCGGGGATCTGGGAATTCTTGCAGTAGCGCTGGTAGGTCCGGTACGGCACCGTTTCCGTCCCGATGGTCGCGACCTGGCCCGCCGGGATGCCGTAGCATCGCAGGTGGTCGATCCAGACGAAGGACCCGAGACCGCCGCCGACGGAAAGGAAGCGCACTTCCTCTACCGGGTGGCCCGAGGCGCGGATCGTCTCAAGCCCGATCTCAGGCGCGGAGCCGAAGATCGCGGCAAGCTGCGACACCGGGCCGGGCGGCGGCGCGCCCGCGCCCTCGACGATGCGCGACAGGACGATCGCGGGCGGCGCCTGCGGCGCGGCGGTCCCCGGCTGCGCCTCGGCCTCGACCGGCGCGAATTCGAGCTCCCACCCCGGGATCGTGATCCGGTCGCCCGCCTCGAGCGCGACCTCGGCGACGCGGTTGCCGTTGACGAAGGTCCCGTTGGTCGATTCCTCGTCCCGCACCGCGACCGACCGCGCCGCGAGCACGAGCGACAGGTGGATACGCGACACCGCCGCGCCGTCGAGCTGCACGTCCGCGTCGTCGGACTTGCCGACCGTGAACGTGCCGGGATCGTCGCATTTCAGGGTGCGCGCGGGTCCGGTCGGCGTGCCGTCGGGCCCGAGCTGGCGGACGCGGAAATAGACTGGAAATGAAATCATGCCCCGGTCCCCGGCTGGATTCGCGTGATGGCATCGCCGAGCCGGGTGCCGCAGTAGCGGCAGTTGCCGCCCGGATCGTGCTCGTTCATCTGGCCGCATGCGGGGTTCACGCAGACCAGGAACTTCTCGCGCTTGGGCGCGGTGATGCGGATCCGGAGCGGGCCGGCCTCGACGGTATCGAGGTCCTTCAGGGGGTGCGGCTCACCCCCCGGCAGCGCACGGCGGGAACACAGGATCGCGTCGTCGCGCCCGGGCAAAACGGTCGAGTGCCCTGCCCCGTCGGGCCCGAGCACGGCGAGGCACCGGCTTGCCCGATCGCCGAGGCGCGCCATCGCCTCGCGCACGCCAGCGGCCTGTATCTGCTCCATCTGGACGCCGTTGCCCTCGTCCATCACCGCGACGCAGGCGGTCGCGATGTCGAGCGGCTTGTCCTTGCCGGAGGAGCTTTCGTAGACCGCCTTCAGCCCGTCCCCGGGCGAGATCACGCGGGATATCCGCGGCAGCGCGACCTCGATGATGAGGCCCACGGTCTCGAACTGGCGCATCGCGCCGGCCGGCATGTGCTCGTGCCGCGTGCGTCCCATCGGCATCGGCGGCTGGCCCGGAACGATGCGCGCGACCCCGTTAGAGCTTTCGTCGCGGACGATGGCGGAGCCGTCGGTTTCCGGGGTGATCGTCATGTGCTGGCGCGACATGGTGCCGAGCCCCTGCCCGAACGTCACGTGGCGATGATGGGCGTCGGTGATCCGCCCCTGCGCATCGGCCCCGACCCGCCCGATCTCAGCCGGCAGGCTGACCGTCACGGCCTGCACGAGCACCGCCCGCGTCGAGGCATCCCACACCGATATTTCAGCGGTTCCGCTCATCCGTCCCTCTTCTATGCGTCGCCGGGCAAAATGCCGAACCCCGGCCTGGCTGGATTAAAGCGCAAGAATTCCTTGCGTTTAAGACATTTCTTCTTCAACGGGCGGCGCCCGTGGCTCACGTAACCGGGAGCCGGTGTTTCAGTTTCCCGAACGCGGCAGGATGATCTGGCGCTGGCCGCCCGCGGGACCGATCGGGCCCGAGCCGACATCATCGGCCGCGGGGTCGATGATGGCGGGTTCCGTCGCGGCGGGTTCGATGGCGGCGGGCTCGGTGGCGGCAGGGGCGCTCGCGGCGCCCTCGCCCGGCGGCGGCAGGGGTTGCGCCTCGGCGGCGGCGGGCTCGACCGCGACGGCGGCATCCGGTG
>WVSL01000030.1 GCA_015689685.1 Rhodobacterales bacterium HKCCE2091
CCGCCGGGGCGGGACGGGGCGGGCTGGATCGCGATGCTCGTCGCCGCGCTGACCGGGGCCGCCACCGGGCGCGCGGCCGATGACGGGATGCCGTTCGACCGGCCGCTGGGCGCCGGGCTCTGTCTCGTCGCCCTGCGCGGCGCGGATGCCGCCGCCGCCGGTGCCCGAAGCCTCGCGGAGCTCGGGCTCAGCCCCGACGCCGCCGACCGCGCGACACGGCGGCACCGGGCGGATACCGAGGGCATCCCTGTGCCCGCGGATCTCGTCGAGCGGATCGTGAACGCGTGACCCATCGGACCGGAGGCGCGTGACATGGCAGACCCCCTTCTGAAGGGCATGACGCTCAAGGGCCTGGAGATCTTCGAGGTGCTGGCCCAGACCGGTTCCGTCGCCGAGACGGCGGAGCGGCTGTCGATGAGCGCGCCGGCGGTGTCGCAACAGCTGAAGAACCTGGACGCGGCGCTGGGCGTGGCGCTGATCGACCACTCGCGCCGTCCTATGCGGCTGACGCCGGCCGGGCGGATGTTCCTGCGCCGGGTCGACGGCGCGCTCGCCGCCCTGCGCGCGGGGCAGCGCGACCTGACCGCGCTGGACCTGTCGGGCCTGTCGGCGCTGCGGCTGGGCGTGATCGAGGATTTCGAGAACGAGGTCACGCCGATCCTGACCGAGCGGCTGGCCGAGACCATGCGCAACTGCGCCTTCCGCCTGCACACGGGCGCGAGCCACGCGCTGGCGGCGCAGATCGCGCGGCGGGAACTCGACATCGCGATCTGCGCGACCGGCGGCGGCGGGACCGTGCCGGGGACCCGCGCCTACCCGCTGGTGGCCGATCCCTACATCCTGGCGGTGCCGCGCGGCACCGACGTGTCGGGCGGGCTCGCGGGGCTCGACGGGCTGACCTACCTGCGCCGGGATTCCGACCAGGTGATGGGCAAGACGATCGAGGCCTACCTGTCCGGCCGCGGCATCACCCTGCCGCAGCGGTTCGAACTGGATTCGAACCAGTCGATCAGCGCGCTGGTCGCGGGCGGCAGCGGCTGGACCATCACCACGCCGCTCAGCCTGCTGCGGGCGGGGCGTTTCGCGGGCGGGATCGACGCCCATTCGCTGCCCGACGCGCCGCCGCCGCGGCGAATCGTGCTGCTGGCGTCGGAGGACTGGACCGGCGAGGTTCCGGACCAGATCGCGATGATCGCGCGCGAACTTATCGGCGTTCACTTCACCGGCCCGGGGCTGGAGGCGATGCCGTGGCTCGCCGACCGGTTCCACCTGATGGACTGAACCGCCGTATTTCCCCGGAATCCCGCGGGCTGGTAAATAAATTGACAACTTCCACCGGCGCGGCTGTAAATCCGTTACACGAAAAACGACGCAACGTCAGGGCGATGCGCCGATACGCATCGGAATGTGTAATGTGACGAACATCCGAAGGGTCCGAAGCGGACCTGACGGACCGGATGGCGCGGGACAGCCACGGCCGATGAGGAGACACGGCCGCAGGCAAACGACGCCCCGCATCCGGCGGAGGTTGGGGGAGAACTGACCTTACAGGATTTGGCCCGGATTTCACCGGGCAGACCACGGCCGGCGCCATCGCGCGGGCCGAGAGGGTGTTCGCGCGCGGGTCGGAGACAGCCCGCAGGCCTGGCGCGGACTGTCCCGGGACCGAAGGCCGGCAAGAAAGGGAGAGAGCCTTATGCCGAAGGATTTCCAGCACCCGAAGTTGCTTCAGGGCGCCCATGTCGACGCCGCGCGTTACGAGGAGATGTACAACGCCTCGATCAGCGACCCGGAGGCGTTCTGGGGCGAGCAGGGCAAGCGGATCGACTGGATCAAGCCTTACTCCAAGGTCAAGGACACCTCCTTCGCCCATGACGACGTGCACGTGAAGTGGTTCGAGGACGGCACGCTCAACGTCTCGGCCAACTGCATCGACCGCCATCTCGCCACCCGCGGCGACCAGACCGCGATCATCTTCGAACCGGACGAGCCGGGCGACGAGGCGCAGCACATCACCTACAACGAGCTGGCGGAAAAGGTCGGCACCTTCGCGAACGTCCTGAAGGAAATGGGCGTGAAGAAGGGCGACCGCGTCGTCCTCTACCTGCCGATGATCCCCGAGGCCGCCTACGCGATGCTGGCCTGCACCCGGATCGGCGCGATCCATTCCATCGTCTTCGCCGGCTTCTCGCCCGACGCGCTGGCCGCCCGCATCAACGGCTGCGGCGCGAAGGTCGTCATCACCTCGGACGGGGCGCCGCGCGGCGGCCGGGTGACCGAGCTGAAGGACAACGTCAACAAGGCTCTGCTGCACGTCGTCCACGACACCAAGTGCCTCGTCGTGAAGCGCACCGGCGGCCAGGTCGCCTGGGTCGGCGGCCGCGATGTCTGGTACGACGACGTGGCCGAGCGGGTGTCGTCCGACTGCCCGCCGGAGGAGATGAACGCGGAAGACCCGCTGTTCATCCTCTACACCTCCGGCTCCACCGGCCAGCCGAAGGGCGTGGTGCACACCACCGGCGGCTACCTCGTCTACGCGGCGATGACCCACGAGATCGTGTTCGACTACCACGACGGCGACATCTTCTGGTGCACCGCGGACGTGGGCTGGGTCACCGGCCACAGCTACATCGTCTACGGCCCGCTGGCGAACGGTGCGACCACGCTGATGTTCGAGGGCGTGCCGACCTATCCCGACGCCGGCCGGTTCTGGGCCGTGTGCGAGAAGCACAAGGTGAACCAGTTCTACACCGCGCCGACCGCGATCCGGGCGCTGATGGGCAAGGGCCCGGAATTCGTCCAGAAATACGACCTGTCGAGCCTCAAGCTGCTGGGCTCGGTCGGGGAGCCGATCAACCCCGAGGCCTGGAACTGGTACAACGAGAACGTCGGCAAGGGCCGCTGCCCGATCGTCGATACCTGGTGGCAGACCGAGACCGGCGGCCACATGATGACGCCGCTCCCGGGCGCGCACGAACTGAAGCCGGGCGCGGCGCAGAAGCCGTTCTTCGGGGTCAAGCCGCTGGTGCTGGACCCGACCACCGGCGAGGTGATCGAGGGCGACGGCGTCGAGGGCGTCCTGGTCATCGCGGATAGCTGGCCGGGCCAGATGCGCACCGTCTGGGGCGACCACGAGCGGTTCGTGAAGACCTACTTCAGCGACTACAAGGGCTACTACTTCTCGGGCGACGGCTGCCGCCGCGACGAGGATGGCGACTACTGGATCACCGGCCGCGTCGACGACGTCATCAACGTGTCGGGCCACCGCATGGGCACCGCCGAGGTCGAGAGCGCGCTGGTCGCCCACGAGACCGTCAGCGAGGCCGCCGTGGTCGGCTACCCGCACCCGGTCAAGGGCCAGGGCATCTACTGCTACGTCACGCTGATGTCCGACGAGACGCCGTCGGACGAGCTGAAGAAGACGCTGTCGGATTGGGTCCGCCAGGAAATCGGCCCGATCGCCAAGCCCGACGTCATCCAGTGGGCCCCCGGCCTGCCCAAGACGCGGTCCGGCAAGATCATGCGCCGCATCCTGCGCAAGATCGCCGAGAACGACTTCGGCTCGCTCGGGGACACCTCGACGCTGGCCGATCCCTCGGTGGTCGACGACCTGATCGAAAACCGCGCGAACAAGTGATGGGGGGCGCGAAGATGTCTCTCGACACCGCCGATCCGCACCCGGTCACGCTGATCCTTCTCGGGCCTCCGGGCGCCGGGAAGGGGACGCAGGCGCGGATGCTGGAACAGAAGCACGGGCTTGTGCAGCTTTCGACCGGCGACCTGCTGCGCGGCGCCGTCGCGGCGCGCACCGCCGCCGGGCTCGCCGCGCAGGAGGCGATGGACCGGGGCGAACTGGTATCGGACCGGATCGTGCTCGACATCCTCACCGACCGGCTGAACCAGCCCGACACCCGCCACGGCGTGATCCTCGACGGGTTCCCGCGCACCGAGGCCCAGGCCGAGGCGCTGGACCGCCTGCTGGAGGCCCGCGGCCGCCGCATCGACGCGGCGATCAGCCTGAAGGTCGACGACGAGGCGATGGTGGAGCGGGTTTCGGGCCGGTTCACCTGCGCGTCCTGCGGCGAGGGCTACCACGACAGCTTCAAGCAGCCCGCCCGGTTCGGCATCTGCGACGTCTGCGAGGGCACCGCGTTCAAGCGCCGCGCCGACGACAACGCCGAGACGGTGCGCACGCGGCTGTCGGCCTACCACGCCGAGACCGCGCCGCTGATCGACTACTACGCCGCGCGCGGCGCGCTGACCGAGATCCCCGCGATGGGCGAGATCGGCGAGATCGCGGCGGCGCTGGACGCGCTGATCGAGCGCCTCGGCGAGGCGCAGGTCAGCGCCTGACGGAATTCGCCGCCGTCCCGGGGCCCGGGGCGGCGGCGATGCAAGGGCCCGGTCGGACCAGGAGGGGGCTGCCGGGCGAGGGACTTAAAAAGGAGAATCTGATGGCCGACAAGCCAGACAACAATGCCTACTGGGCCGCCAACATCCGCCTCGTCACCATCTGTCTGGTGATCTGGGCGGTGGTGTCCTACGGCTTCGCGATCCTGCTGCGCCCCATGCTCAGCGGCATCGCGGTGGGGGGAACCGATCTCGGGTTCTGGTTCGCCCAACAGGGATCGATCCTCGTCTTCCTGGTACTGATCTTCTTCTATGCCTGGCGCATGAACAAGATGGACCGGGATTTCGGCGTGGACGAGCAGTAAGGGGCGGACACGATCATGGATCAGACAGTACTCAACATCATCGTCGTGGGTCTCAGCTTCGCGCTCTACTTCGGGATCGCGATCTGGGCCCGCGCCGGTTCGACGTCGGAGTTCTATGCCGCGGGACGCGGCGTGAACCCGGTGGTGAACGGCATGGCCACGGCCGCCGACTGGATGTCGGCCGCTTCCTTCATCTCGATGGCAGGCCTGATCGCCTTCGTCGGCTACTCCAACTCGACATTCCTCATGGGCTGGACCGGCGGCTACGTCCTCATGGCGATGCTGCTTGCCCCGTACCTGCGGAAGTTCGGCAAGTTCACCGTCCCCGAGTTCATCGGTGACCGCTACTACTCCAACACCGCGCGCATCGTCGCCGTCGTCTGCCTCATCATCGTCTCGATCACCTACGTGATCGGCCAGATGTCGGGTGCCGGCGTCGCCTTCGCACGCTTCCTGGAGGTGGACGCGGATCTCGGCCTCTACATCGCGGCGGCCGTCGTCCTGGTCTACGCGGTGCTGGGCGGCATGAAGGGCATCACCTACACCCAGGTGGCGCAATACGTCGTGCTGATCCTCGCCTACACCATCCCGGCGATCTTCATCTCGCTGCAGCTGACCGGCAACCCGATCCCGGGTCTCGGCCTGTTCTCGAACATGTCCGAGGGCACCGCCGGTGCGGGCACGCCGCTCCTGGTGACGCTCGACGGCCTGCTGACCGACCTCGGCTTCAGCGAGTACACCACCGGGTCGAGCCCGTGGCTGATGGCGCTGTTCACCCTGTCGCTGATGATCGGCACCGCGGGTCTTCCGCACGTCATCATCCGCTTCTTCACGGTGCCCCGCGTCGCCGATGCCCGCTGGTCCGCCGGCTGGGCGCTGGTGTTCATCGCGCTGCTGTACCTCACCGCCCCGGCGGTCGGTGCGATGGCGCGCCTGAACATCATGACGACGATGTGGCCGAACGGCGTGGAAGGCGAAGCGGTCGCGGTCGACGATCTTCCGGACTGGTTCGAGACCTGGGCGGTCACCGGCCTGCTCGGCGTCGAGGACAAGAACGGCGACGGCCGGATCCAGTACTACAACGAGGGCAGCGAGGCGATGACCGCGCTGGCCGCGGAGCGGGGCTGGGAAGGCAACGAGCTGACCACGTTCAACCGTGACATCCTCGTGCTCGCGAACCCGGAAATCGCCAACCTTCCGGGCTGGGTCATCGCGCTGATCGCCGCAGGCGGCATCGCAGCGGCCCTGTCGACGGCGGCGGGCCTGCTGCTCGCCATCTCGTCGGCGATCTCGCACGACCTCATCAAGTCGGTGTTCAACCCCTCCATCTCGGAGCGCGGCGAGCTTCTGGCCGCCCGTCTCTCGATGGTCGGCGCGATCGTCGTGGCCACCTACCTGGGCCTCAACCCGCCGGGCTTTGCCGCCCAGACGGTTGCTCTCGCCTTCGGCCTGGCCGCCGCGTCGCTGTTCCCGACGCTGATGATGGGGATCTTCTCCAAGCGGATGAACTCCGCCGGGGCGACCTGGGGCATGCTGGCCGGTCTGATCTCGACCTGCCTGTACCTGTTCCTCTACCTCGGCTGGTTCTTCATCCCGGGCACCAACGCCCTGGGGTCGGACCAGTACCTCTTCGGCATCCCGCCGACCCACTTCGGCCCGATCGGCGCACTGCTGAACTTCATCGTGGCCTACGTGGTGTCGAACGCCACCGAGGAACCGCCGCAGGAGATCCAGGATCTCGTGGAATCGGTCCGCATCCCGCGTGGCGCGGGTGCAGCCACCGGCCACTGATCCGGCTCACGGAGCCGGGGCCCGGGACATCCCGGGCCCCGCATGACACCTCCGGGCGCGCCGGCAGCGGCGCGCCCGATCTCTGAAAACCGACCCCCGAAGGCGGTGGAGCCATGCCCGAGCGTCCGATCGGCGACATCCTCGCCGCGACCCATCCCTACGATACGCTGACGCCCGCGGACCGGGCCGACCTCGCCGCGAAGGTCGCGCGCGACCGCGTCGACGGCGGCACCGAGATCCAGCGGATCGGAACCGAGCAGACGGCGCTCTACCTGATCCTGTCCGGGCGGGTGGAAGTGACCGACGAGACCGGCGAGACGGTGTCGATCCTCGGCCCCGGCAACTCGTTCGGGGAACGCGGGCTGATGCGCGACGGGCGCGTGGCCCGTAACGCCCACGCCACCGAGCCGACCGAGCTCCTGTCGATCCCGGCCGACGCGTTCCGCGCGCTGGTCGACAGCCACGCCGCGATCCGCCGCTTCTTCGACCGCGCGCGCAAGCCCGCCGCCGCACGCCGCGACCTCGGCACGCTGCGCCTGTCCGAGGCGATGACGCCAGGGCCGCTGACCTGCCCGCCGGACACGCCCCTGCAGGAGGCCGCGCGGATGATGCGCGATGCCCGCGTGTCCTGCATCATCGTGACCGAGGCCGACCGCGTGCGCGGCATCGTCACCACCCGCGACCTGACCAACAAGGCGCTGGCCGAAGCCTTGCCGCCCGAAACGCCGGTTTCCGCGGTGATGACGCCGGACCCGGTGGCGCTGCCGCCCTCGGCGCTGATCTCGGACGTGCTGCACGCGATGGTGGAGCGCGGCATCACCCACATGCCGGTGATCGAGGCCGGGACGCTGGTCGGCATCCTGACCCAGACCGACCTGACCCGCGTGCTCGCGACCTCGTCCGCGGCGCTGATCGAGGACATCGTGCGCGCGCCGGACGCCGAGGCGCTGGCCCGCAGCACCGCCCGCATTCCCGACCTGCTGGTGCAGCTCGTCGGCGCGAACAACGCCCACCAGGTCGTCACCCGCCTCATCACCGATGTCGGCGACGCGGTGACCCGGCGGCTGCTGGCGCTGGCCGAGGCCGAGCTGGGGCCGCCGCCCGCGCGCTACCTCTGGCTCGCCTGCGGCAGCCAGGGGCGGCAGGAGCAGACCGGCGTGTCGGACCAGGACAACTGCATGATCCTGTCGGACGACGCGACCGAGGCCGACGACGCCTATTTCGCGGCGCTGGCGAAGTTCGTGTCGGACGGGCTGGACCGGGCGGGGTATTTCTACTGCCCCGGCGACATGATGGCGACGAACCCGCGCTGGCGGCAGCCGAAATCGGTCTGGCAGCGGTACTTCCGGGGCTGGATCGACAAGCCCGACCCGATGGCGCAGATGCTGGCCTCGGTCATGTTCGACCTGCGCCCGATCGGCGGCGACGTCACGCTGTTCTCGGACCTGCAGGCGGAGACGCTGGCGGCGGCGTCGAAGAACTCGATCTTCGTGGCGCACATGGTGTCGAACTCGCTGAAGCACACCCCGCCGCTGGGCATGTTCCGCGGCTTCGCCACGGTGCGGGCGGGCGAGCACAAGAACGAGATCGACCTGAAGCACAACGGCGTGGTGCCGGTGGTCGACCTCGGGCGGGTCTACGCGCTGACGGGGCAGTTGACCGCGGTCAACACCCGCGCGCGACTGGAGGCCGCGATCGCCGCGGGCGCGGTGTCGCTGTCGGGCGGGCGCGACCTGATCGACGCCTACGACCTGATCGCGGAAACCCGGCTGGCCCACCAGGCGCAGGAGATCCGGCGCGGCGAGAAGCCGGACAACTTCATGGCCCCGTCGGGGCTGAGCGATTTCGAACGCGCCCATTTGCGCGACGCCTTCGTTGTCATAAAAACGATGCAGTCGGCCGCGGGTTCGCGCGGCGGGCCGCTCGGCTGAGAGGTTGAGGGAGGGGAGCGATGCTGTTCACGCTGATCGCGGTCGCCGCGGCGGGGCTCGTCGGCGGCATCATGGCGGCGCTGCTGCGCTGGCGCTACCGGCGGATACCGGGATGGGTGGTGCCGGTGACGGCCGGCGCGCTGATGCTGGCCGCGACCATCAGCTCGGAATACGGCTGGTTCGGCAACACCCGCGACGCCCTGCCCGAGGGGGTGGAGATCGTCGCGACCCATGAACACCGGGCGCCGTACCAGCCCTGGACCTACCTCGTGCCCTACATCAACGGTTTCGTCGCCGTGGACGGCGGGTCGCTGCGCACCAACGACGCGGTGCCGGACCTGCGGCTGGTCAACGTCTATGTCTTCGCCCGCTGGCAGGCGCCGACCGAGGTGCCGATCGCGGTCGACTGCGCCCAGGGCGCGCGCGCCGACCTGATCGACGGGGTGGAGTTCGACGCCGACGGCCGCCCCGAGGGGGTGACCTGGCGCGAGGTGCCCGAAGACGACGCGCTTCTGGGCGCGGTCTGCGGGTGAAGGCGCCGGGGCACCTGCCCTGGCTGTTCCGGGGGCTCGGCCTCAGGCTGCGCATGTTCCTGTTGTTCGCCGCGCTGGCCTTCGCCGCCGCCGCGGCCGTCGCCGCCGGGCTGCTGTTCGGGTATTCCCACGCGACCTCGGGCAACGCGCCGTCGGGGTTCATCCTGGCCGGCGTGTCGGGCGTGATCGTGATCGTGGGGCTCATCACCTGGCTCTGGACCCGGTTCGACGACAACGTGGCGCGCCCGCTGGAACGGCTGGCGACCGACCTGCGAGCCCATGCCCATGCCGGCGACGTGGCGCCGCTGGACCCCGACGCGGGGCCCTACCTGGGCGACATCGTGCCCGCCGCCGTGTCCGTCACCGCCGCGCTGGCCGAGACCCGCGGCGCGATGGCCGAGGCGGTCGCGCGCGAGACCCGCAAGCTCGGGCAGGAGACCGCGCGGCTGACCGCTCTCCTGGCCGAGATCGGGGACGGCGTCTTGTTCTGCGGCCCCGACCACCGGGTGGTGCTTTACAACGGGCAGGTGCGGGCGGTGCTCGGCGATCCTGCCGGGCTGGGGCTTAATCGGCGGGTCGGCGACGTGCTGGTGCCGGAGCCGATCGAGGAAGCCTATGCGAGGCTGCGGGGCGCGGGCGCGCGCGAGGGCGAGGACCTGCTTCTGACCACCGCGCAGGGCAGCCGGCTGATCGAGGCGCGGATGCGGCTGATGTGGACCGACACGGACGGGGACGGGACCGGGGACGAGGACGGGAACGGGGATGCGCCCGCGCCGGGCTACGTCCTGAGCCTGCGCGACGTGTCGGCCGACCTGGGCGTGGCGGCGGAGCGGGCGCGGCTCCTGGAGGACGCGATCGCGCTCGGCCGGGACGCGGTGGCGCGGCTGCCCGACGCGGGCGGGGAGCTTGCCGCCCGGCTCGACGCCATCGCCGCGCGGAAGGCGCCGACGGACACCAGGTGGTGGCCGATGGAGGCGCTTGCCGCCAGCGATCTCGGCGCGGCCTTGCAGGCGCGGCTGGCGCGCAAGGGCGTCGCGCTCGGCCAGCACCTGCCCGACATGCACGTCCGCTGCGACGGTTTCGCCGTGACGCGGCTGTTGGAGCGGCTGGCGCTCGACTGGGCGGGGTCGGGCGCGCGCGACCTGTCGCTGTCACTGGAAGAGGCCGGAGACGGCGTGCGGCTGATGCTGACCGCCGCGGGCGACCTGCCGGACGACCGCGCGCTGGCGCGCACACTCGACACCCCGATCAGCCCGGGCGAGAGCCATTTCGCGGGCCGCGACGTGCTCCTGTCCCACGGCACGGACCTGTTGCGGGGCGACGGGCTCGGGCTCGTGCTGGCGCGGGCGGAGCCGAAGCGGCAGCTCAGCCGGGTGGTGGAGTACGATTTCGACCTTCTCGACGTCGAGATCCCCGCCGATCTCGCCGCCGGGCTGCTGTCGCGGCTGTCCTTCGTCGTGTTCGACACCGAGACCACGGGGCTCGACCCGGCGCGCGACGAAGTCTGCCAGATCGCCGCGGTGCGGGTGGTGAACGGCCGGGTGGTCGAGGGCGAGACCTTCGACATGCTGGTGAACCCGGGCCGTCCGATCCCGCCGGGCGCGACCGCGATCCACGGGCTGTCCGACGCGATGGTGTCCGATGCGCCGGAGGTGGAGGCCGCGGTCGAGCGTTTCCACGCCTATGCCGCGGGGTCGGTGCTGGTGGCGCACAACGCGCCCTTCGACATGGCGTTCCTGAAGCGGCGGGAGGCCGCGATCGGGGCGCGGTTCGACCAGCCGATCCTCGATACCGTGCTGCTGTCCGCGATTCTCTACGGCCAGACCGAGGATCACACGCTCGACGGGGTCTGCGCACGGCTCGGCGTCGTGATCCCGGAAGACGCCCGGCATACCGCCATCGGCGACGCCATCGCCACCGCGCAGGCGCTGCGGCGGATGATCCCGGTGCTGGCCTCGCGCGGGCTGTCGACGCTGGGCGAGACCATCGCCGCCTTCGACCGCCATCGCCGGGTGATCGAGCATCTCAATTGACGGCGGCCCCGGCCTCGGCCACCATCTTCTAAAAGAAAGACGGAGGGACGGAGAATGGCGCGGATTCCGCTCTACAAGACGGCCGAGACCGAGATGCGGCGGCGGATCGCGAAGGGGACCTGGCCGCCGGGAACGCGGCTGGGGAACGAGTTCCAGCTGGCCGAGGAATTCGGCGTCAGCCAGGGCACGATGCGGCGCGCGCTGATGACGCTGGAGGCCGAGGGCCTGCTCAGCCGCAAGCCCGGGCGGGGGACGCTGGTGGCCGAACCCGGCGCGGCGGGCAAGCCCGCGGCCCAGGCGGTCCAGGTGCCCGAGCCGGTGCCGATGCGGTTCTACGACGAGGACGGGGACGAACCGGCCTTCGATCTCTACCGCGCCAAGGTCGGCCATACCCGCGCCGAGGGCGAGGACCTGGCGCTGTTCGGCAAGGTCGGCCTGCACCGCGCGGAGCGGATGTGGAAACGCGGGCCGCGCCGGTCGATCCTCGAGGACATCGTGCTGCCCGAGACGCTGGTCGGCGGTATCGAGGAGGAGGCCGGGCCGGAGCTGGAGGAGATCCTAGACGCCCACGGGCTGAGCCCGGTTTCCATCGACGAGCGGTCGGCGGCGCGGCTGACCACGATGAGCGAATCGGTCGCCCTGTCCTGCGACCGCAACACCGCGCTCCTGGTCCTGACCCGCGTGGCGCGGGACGCGAAGGGCCAGCCGATGGCCCGCCAGATGCTGCTGGTGGCCGACGAGGGCCTCGGATTCGGCGGATGAGACGGGCGGCGGAGGGTCACGCGGGGGGGTGAGGCTGGAGGTGGACTAGGCCGCCCAGTGGAGCCGCCCCGTGCAGAATCAGGGCCGAAGGCCGCCGCGATCACGCCAAAGGCTGACGGGCCGCCCCCCGGCACGGCGAAAGGGTGACGGTCGCACGCAGCCCCGAGCCTTCGCCCGCCAAAGCACTTCCGGCTTTCGGTCGGACCGCCGCGCCGCTGTTGCCGATGCGAGGCTTGCTGCGCGATCCGGATCCCGCCGCTACCGGATCACCTCGGCCACGGCCTTCGCCAGGATCGGGACGGTCTCGCTGTTCAGGCCGGCGATGTTCATGCGGCTGTCGCCGATGATGTAGATGCCGTGATCCTCGCGCAGGGACTTCACCTCGTCGGGGCTCAGGCCGAGCATCGAGAACATGCCGCGATGGCGGGCGAGGAAATCGAACCGGTCGGAGTTGGTTTCCTGCCGGAGCGCGTCGGCGAGCGCCTGGCGCAGCCCGAGCATCCCCTCGCGCACGTCCTCCAGTTCCGCCTGCCAGTCGGCGCGGAGCGCTTCGTCGGACAGGACGGTGGAGACCAGCCGCGCGCCGTGGTCGGGCGCGAAGGAATAGGTGAGCCTGTTCAATGCGTTGAGGTTGCCCTGCGTCACCGCGCGGCGGCTTGCGTCGCGGTCGACCGCCATAACGATCCCGGCGCGTTCCTTGTAGACGCCGAAATTCTTGGAACAGGACGCGGCGACGATCGCCTCGGGGCAGGCCGAGACGACGGCGCGGGTGGGCGCGGCATCGGCGTCGAGCCCGTCGCCGAAGCCCTGGTAGGCGATGTCGATCATCGGCAGGAGCCCGCGGTCGCGGATCACCGCGATCACCTGCTGCCAGTCCTCCATCGTCAGGTTGGCGCCGGTCGGGTTGTGACAGCAGCCGTGCAGAAGGACGACGTCGCCCGCCGCGGCGGAGCCGAGATCCTCCAGCATCCCGGCGACGTCGACGGTGCCGCTGTCGCGGTCGAAGTAGCGGTAGGCCCGCGACGGGATGCCGAGGTGGTTCAGGATCGCGACGTGGTTCGGCCAGGTCGGGTCGGAGTACCAGACCGTCAGGCCGGGGCTGGCCTTGCGCGCCAGCATGAACCCGTGATGGACCGCGCCGGTGCCGCCCGGCGTGGCGGCGGAGGCCACGGTGTCGCGCGGGACCGCGTCGCCGAGCACCAGCTTGACCATCGCGTCGTTGTATTCCGGCGTTCCGGGCAGGCCGGTGTAGGACTTGGAGGTCTCGGTATCCCAGATCCGCTTTTCCGCCGTCTTCACGGCGCGCATGATCGGGGTCACGCCCTCGGCGTTCTTGTAGACCCCGACGCCGAGGTCGATCTTGCGCTCGCGCGGGTCGTCGCGGAACATCTGCATCAGTTGCAGGATCTTGTCGGCCGGTTGTTCCGGAAGCGTCTCGAACATCGTGTGCCTCTTTCTTCCTCTGCCCGTCACGTCCCGAAGGCGTTGAAGGTCATCGTGGTGAGCGTGCGCTCGATCCCGTCGATATCGTGCAGGTTCTCGCTGATGAACTTGCCGATGTCCTCGCCCTCGGGGACATGGACCTTCATCAGGAGATCGTAGTCGCCGGAGGTCGAGTAGAGTTCCGCGTGGATTTCCCGCAGGACGATCTTCTCGGCGACGGAGTAGGTAGTGCCCGGCCGGCATCGGATCTGGACGAAGACGCGTTGCATTGTTCCTCCTGTTCGGGGGCATATTCGACCATTTCGGCGGGCTGCGCCATAGCGCGCGGCGCGGCCGGCGGCCGGATCCGCGACGGCGGTGTTAACGCTTTGTTAAGCAATTCATAGAGACTTTGGGAACTGCGAACTTGGGACTCGCGGCGGCGGGGCGTTTCTGGCAGGCACGGGTCATGGAAAACGAAATGACGGCGACGGGCGCGCCGGACGGCGGCGACGCCGGCCCGGACGATGCCACGTCTCCGGTGCGCCGTGCGCTCGGAACCGTCGACCCGAGCTTCTACATCATCGGCGTCGGCGCCTCGGCCGGCGGGCTGGAAGCGATCAAGCAGCTGATCGGGCAGGCGCCCGAGGGCTTCCCGCACAGCTTCGTCATCATCCAGCACATCTCGCCCGACTACAAATCGCTGATGTCCGAGATCCTGTCGCGCGAGACGCCGTTGCCGGTGCGCGAGGTCGACGACGACATGGCGGTGGAGCCGGGGCATATCTACCTGATCCCGCCGAAATCGAACGTGGTGATCCAGGGCACCGTCGACGACACCCAGCCCGAAACCGACAAGATCGGCACGGCCCCGGCGCTCGGGCTGCGGTTCTCGCTGGTGGCGCCGGTGCCGCGGCCGCAGCTTAACCTGCCGATCGACCTGTTCTTCCACTCACTCGCGGAGGCGGTGGGCGACCGCGCGATCGCGATCATCCTGTCGGGCACCGGGACCGACGGCAGCCGGGGGCTGAGGGCGATCAAGGACCGCGACGGGTTCGTGATGGTGCAGGAACCGGCGACGGCGAATTTCGACGGCATGCCGCTTGCCGCCATCGCGACCAAGATCGTCGACCTAGTGACGACGCCGGACGCCATGATCTCGGAGCTTCAGCGCTACATCGCGATGCGCGAGGACGGGGTCATCAACGTCGAGACGCTGTTCAAGGGCGCCGACGCGGAGTTCCGCGAACTGCTCGCGCTGATCTCGGATAAGGCCGACATCGACTTCCTGCAGTACAAGGAACCGACGCTGAAGCGGCGGATCGCGCGGCGGATCGCGATCAATCATTTTGGCTCGGTCCGCGAATACCTCGCCTATGCCCGCCAGCGGCCGCACGAGCTGGCCGTGCTGCACCGGGAATTCCTGGTCGGCGTCACCAACTTCTTCCGCGACCTGCCGTCGTGGTCGACCCTGCGCGAACACGTCATCCCGCGCCTGTTCAAGGAGGGCGAGCAGTCCGAGATGGTGAAGATCTGGTCGGTCGGCTGTTCGACCGGCGAAGAGGCCTACACCATAGCGATGCTGATGGAGAGCTACCGGCGCGAACACGACCTGAAGCGCGACTTCCGGGTCTTCGCCACCGACGTGAACGCCGACGCGATCCGGTCCGCGAAGGAGGGCGTCTACCCGGAATCGGTGATCGAGGAGCTGCCGTCCGAGTTCCGCACCGCCGATTACGTCAGCTTCCACGCCGGCACGTTCCACATCGCCAAGGCGATCCGGTCCCGGGTGATCTTCACCGAGCACAACGCGCTGGAGGATCCGCCCTACATCAACACCGACCTCATCACCTGCCGCAACCTGCTGATCTACCTGTCGTCGGACATCCAGAAGAAGGTGCTGTCGCTGTTCGCGTTCTCGATGCGGCAGAACGGGTTCCTGTTCCTCGGCGCGGCCGAACACGTCGCGCGGCAGAGCTCCAGCTTCGAGACGGAACAGGGATCGGCCCGGATCTACCGCAACGCCCGCAAGCCGCAGCGCGGGATGATCCGGTCGACCGTGGACCAGGCCCATGCCCTGACCATGCCGATGCCGCGCGGCCGCCGGCTCGCGTCGCGCGAACAGAGCCGGTCGAACGCCGCCTTCGCGGGCGTGATCCGCAGCGTGCTGGACCAGATGAACGGCTGCGTGTTCGTGATCGACGATTCCGGCCAGATCCTGGAGACCTTCGGCGACTACCGGGCCTATGTCGGGCTGCCGGAACAGGCGTTCTCGGCCAATATCTACGATCTCGTCCACAACCGCCTGAAAAGCGCGATCTCGTTGCAGATGCGGCGGGCGGAGACCGAGGGCACGGGCGAGATGAAGGGGATCAAGTGCCCGGTCGAGGACCGGATCGACCTGATCGACGTCCATTGCAGCCGGGTCGAATGGGAACCCCACCCGAGCACCTTCACCCTGACGCTTCGCCGCAGCGACGAGCTGCACCTGCGCCCGTCGGACCCCGATGGCGCCGCGCGCTTCCAGGAGGATCCCGAGGGGGTCGATTCCACCATCGCGCGGCTGGAAAGCGAGATCGAGAGCCTGCAGGAGATGCTGTCGGTCACCGCCGAGGATCTCGGCGTGTCGAACGAGGAGCTTCAGACCACCAACGAGGAACTCACGGTCTCGAACGAGGAGTTGCAGGCCAACAACGAGGAAATGCAGTCGATCAACGAGGAACTGCATACCGTCAACGCCGAGAACGCGGAGAAGATCCAGCAGCTCGAGGCCGCGAACGCCGATATCGAGAACCTGCTGGACACCGCCGACCTCGCCATCGTGCTTCTGGACGACGAGCTTCTGATCCGGCGCTACAACACCGCCTTCACCCGCTACGTCGAGCTGACCCGCAGCGATATCGGGCGGTCGCTGTCGAACTTCGCCTCCAACATCGCGGCGCAGGATTTCCCGATGGTCCTGGACGACGCGGAGCGGGCGCGCGATCTCGGCCACGAGGAACGGCGCGACATCCGCTGCAAGGACGGCACCTTCGCGGTCGTCCGCACCCGCCCCTACAAGACCGGCGACGGCGACATCTTCGGGGTCGTCATCTCGCTCATGGACACGACCCGGCAGCAGCAGTTGCAGGAAGAAGTCCGGATCCAGCGCGACCGGCTGACCGGGCTCCTGGAAAGCGAGGCGGCGGGGTATTTCGACTGGGACATCCCCGGCAACACCGAGTATCTCAGCCCGCGCTTCAAGGAGATGTTCGGCTACGCCGACGACGAGCTTCCGAACACGCCGGACAGCTGGATGAAGATCATGCACCCCGACGACCTGCCGCGGGTGCTGGAACAGTTCGACGAACACGTCAGGACGCGCGGCGCGGTGCCCTGGGACAACGAGGTGCGCTACTACCACAGGAACGGCAGCATCGTCTGGGTCCTGTGCCGGGGCCGCGTGGTGGAATGGGGCCCGGACGGGTCGGCGCTCAGGATGCTCGGCGTGCATCTCGACATCACCGCCCTGAAGGAGCGCGAAAAGACCGTCCTGCGCGACGCCGAGGAAGTCCGCCGCTTCGCCTTCATCGCCGCACACGACCTGTTGCAGCCGATGAGCACGATCGAGCGCAGCCTGTCGTCGCTGATGGAGGATCTCTCCCCCGCGCTGGACGAGGACCAGACCCAGATCATGCATTACCTCGGCCAGGCCACGGCGCGAATGCGCGCACGGATCAACGGCGTGCTCGACTACGCCCGCATCTTCGACGGGGAGGTGGAGTTCACGCCGGTCGACCTGACCGACCTCGCCCAGAGCGCCATCGACGACCTGGATTCGCAGATCGACCAGATCGGCGCCGAGATCACGCTGTCGCCGCTGCCCCGCGCGATGGCGAAGCCCGACCTCCTGCTCAGCGTGTTCCAGAACCTGCTGACCAACGCGATGAAGTACCGCCACCCCGACCGCGCCTGCCGGATCGCGGTGGAACCGGCGCCTGCGCCCGAGGGCATGGTCGGCTTCCGCGTGGTCGACAACGGCATCGGCATCGCGCCGGAATTCCGCGGATCGGTGTTCAAGCTGTTCGAGCGGCTGCACACCGACAGCGACTACGAGGGGATCGGCGTGGGGCTCGCGCTCTGCGACCGGCTGGTTCACCTGCACAAGGGCACGATCGCGATCGAGGACGGAATCGACGGCGGCGTCGCCTTCGTCTGCACGCTGAAGGCGGTGCCGGATGCCTGAGACCGTGCGCGTGCTGGTGGTTGAGGACGACGAGGCCGACCGGTTCTTCCTGCGGAGAATGCTGAAGCGCTGCGCGCCGGGCAGTTCGGTGGTGGAATTCGCCTATGCCGAGGAGGCGCTGACCTACCTGCGCAGCGCCGGGCGGCCGGTGTTCGACATCATCTTCGTCGACATCAACATGCCGCGGATGGACGGGTTCGCCTTCGCCGACGCCTATGACCGGCTGTATCCCGAGCTGAAGGGCGGCGCGCGGCTCTGGATCATGTCGCATTCCATCGACCCGCGCGACCGGGCCCGCGCCGAGGGCCATCCCGGCATCGCCGGGTTCATGTCGAAATCCAGCGGTCCCGACGACCTGGCGGCCGTCCTGTCCTCGGCCGAACGGGCGCGGGCGGAGGGCTGACCGGCCCCGCCGCGCCGCTGGAAGGCGGCGCGAAAGAATGTTTCAAACGTTACACGAAACGCTGAGCCTGTGTTATTTGCAATGACGGGGCCCCGGACCCAGCTTTGCCTCACGGGCGAGGCCGGCGGGGATTTCGCGGCCGTCATGCCGACGATTTGAGGGGGACGGATAGACATGACATTCAACGCATCCGATTGGAACAAGTCCGCGCCGGTGCGCGGCGGAGCCGGCGCGGCGGTACTGGCCGCGGCGACGGCGCTCGTGATGGCCGGGTCCGGCGCGGCGCTGGCGCAGGACGGGGCGGTCACCGGGTTCACCGGCGATCTCGTCGGGGTCGCGTCGACCTCGGTCAGCGAGGACGCGCCGGTTCACGACATCGTCTGCCTGGACGGCGCGCGGGCTCGCGCGGTCGACTGCCTGATCTGGTCGCCCGAGCCGGATCGCGGCGTGGCCCGCACCCGCGCGGATTCCGACCGCTACGAGGTGCTGGCGCTGGAAAGGCTAGCCAGCCAGAATTCCAACATCGCGCTGTCCGTTGTGCTCGGCGGCGCGGCGGCGTCGGCGGAGGACGAGGCCGCGGCCCGCGCCGCGCTCGGCGATGCGCTCGGCCAGTTCGGCGCGGCGTCGCTCGTCTCGGTCCGCGCGCTCGGCGCGCAGGCCACCGCCTTCGGCCCGGCCACGGAGGTGCGCGGCGTCCTGTCCGAGACCGCCGCGGTGCCGGAGGACGCGGAGGGGCTCGACGAGGCGATCCTCGCGGCCGTGGAGGACCTGCAATCCTTCCCCGCCCGCCCGCGTACCGTGCTGGTCCTGGGCGATGCCGGCGACGACCTGTCGACCGGCGCCCTGCGCACCATCGCCGCCACGGCCGAGGAGGCAGGCGTTCGCGTCGTCGTCGCCCTGCTGCCCGAGCCTGCGGCTGCCGGGGGCGAGACCGCGCCGCTTGGCGATCTCGCCGCCGAGGTCGGGACCGAGGTGATCGCGGCCGACGCGCTCGCCACCGTTCCCGACCGCGTGACGCAGGTCTACCGCATCGCGCTGGAAGCCTCGGACGACGAGCCCCTCGACAGCATCGACATGGCCGTGGAATTCGACGGCGGCGGCCGCAGCGAGTTCCTGGTGGTGGCGGACGACCCCGGCGTGATGCGGATCGACTCCGAGGGGTCCGGCTCGCTGTTCGGGCTGGTCAACATCCGCGCGGTCGGCGAGAACCTCGGCCAGAGCTTCAGCAACGGCATCGGCCAGGCGCTGAGCCGGATCACCGGCGGCGGCGATGCCGCGGAGGAGGAAGCCCCGGCCGAAGAGGTGGCCCAGGCCGAGCCCGCCGAGGACGCGGTGGAGCCCGAAGCCGCGACCGAAGCGGCGGAGGAACAACCCGCCGAGCCCGCCGAGGCAGCGGAAGAGGCCGCACCGGCCGATGCGGCGGACGCGGAAACCCCCGAAGCCCCCGCCGAGGCCGCGACCGAAGCCCAGACCGAGACCCCGGCCGAAGCCGCCACCGAAGCCGTGCCCGTGGAGACCGCGGAGGCGGAGGAACCGATGGCCGCGGCCCCGACCGACGTCATCCGGCAATACGGTATCTGGATCGCGCTCGGCATTCTCGTGCTTGCGGTGGTGGCGGGCATCCTGATGCGCGGCCGCCGTCGCGGTGCCGCCGTCGCCGCCGCGGCGACCCCGGCAGCCACCGTGACCCCGACGCCGACGCCCGTGACCGCCCCGGCACCCGGCCC
>WVSL01000031.1 GCA_015689685.1 Rhodobacterales bacterium HKCCE2091
GCCCTGTCCGAGGCCATCGCCGGGGCCGAGGCGCGCAAGGCCGCCAGCGCCGACGCGCTCGCGGGGGCGGAACGCACCCTGCGCGAGGCGGTGCAGTACGAACGCGACGCCGAGCGCACCGCCTCCGAGGCGCGCGAGACCCGCGCCCGGTCCGAGGCCCGCCGCGACGCCGCGCTCGAAGCCGCCGAGGCCGCCGAGGCCCGCATCGCCGAGGAAATGGAGACGACGCCCCAGGCGCTGCTCGAAACCCTCGACGCCGATCCCGAACGGATGCCCCCCGCCGACCGGATCGAGGCCGACGTGACGCGGCTCCGCCGCCAGCGCGACGCCCTCGGCGCGGTCAACCTGCGGGCGGAGGAGGACGCGAAGGCGGTCGAGGAGGAACACGACGCGCTGAAGGCCGAGAAGGCCGACCTCGAGGCCGCCATCGCCAAGTTGCGCTCGGGCATCGCCGCGCTCAACAAGGAAGGCCGCGAACGCCTGCTCGGCGCCTTCGACGAGGTCAACCGCAACTTCGCCACCCTGTTCACCCACCTGTTCGGCGGCGGCGAGGCCAAGCTGGTGCTGGTCGAAAGCGACGACCCGCTCGAAGCAGGGCTGGAAATCCTCTGCCAGCCGCCGGGCAAGAAACTGTCGACGCTGTCGCTCCTGTCGGGCGGCGAACAGACCCTGACCGCTCTCGCGCTGATCTTCGGCGTGTTCCTCGCCAACCCCGCGCCGATCTGCGTGCTCGACGAGGTCGACGCGCCCCTTGACGACGCCAACGTGACCCGGTTCTGCGACCTGCTCGACGAGATGTGCCGCCGCACCGACACCCGCTTCCTCATCATCACCCACCACGCGGTGACGATGGCGCGGATGGACCGGCTGTTCGGGGTGACGATGGCCGAACAGGGCGTCAGCCAGCTGGTCAGCGTGGACCTGACCCGCGCCGAACAGCTCGTGGCCTGACCATGCCGCACCGGGACCGGGATCGCTGTCGGCGTCGCGGGAACCGGTTGTTAACCCGCGCCGGCGTAGAGACACCGCTCCAGGCAGCGGAGGCTTCGGTGAAAGAGATCCTGTTCATGTCGGCGGTCATGCTCGTGCTCGCCCTCGCCGGAACCGCGTCGGGCGATCCCGTCGCGATGCTCGACACGCCCCCCGCGCTGCCCGCGTCCCTGTCGCCGTTCTGATCCCCCGGCCGCACCGGGAACCCGACCGCAACTCGCGCGGCCGCCCCCTTCTTCATCCTCCAAGTATTCCTCGGGGGTGAATGCGGCGCAGCCGCAGAGGGGGCAGACAGCCCCCTTCTCCGACGCAGGCAATCCGCCTACAGCGCGTTCAGCAGCGCCTGCGTCGGCCAGGCGTCGGCGGGCATTCCCAACCGCTGCTGCTCCGCCTGCACCGCCTGCCGGGTCTGGCGGCCGAGGATGCCGTCGATCCCGCCGACATCGTGGCCCAGCTCGGTCAGCCGCTGCTGCAACGCCCGCATCTGGTCGCCGGACAGCCCCGGCTCCGGGTTGCCCGCGTCGAACACCGGCGCGCCTTCCAGCCGGGTCGCGAAATAGGCGGCGGTGGTGACATAGACGAAACTCTGGTTCCACTCGAACAGCACGGAATAGTTCGGGTAGGCCATGAAGGCCGGCCCGCGGCGGCCCTCCGGCAGCAGGACCGAGGCCTCGAGCCCCGTCGCCGGCAGCGGCCCGCTGCGGCCGGTCACGCCCATCTGCTGCCACTCCGCGACGGTCCGCGTGTGGTCGAGCCCGGTCAGCGACCAGTCCATGTCCTCCGGCACGTCGATCTCCACCAGCCATGGCTCGCCCGCGCGCCAGCCGAGCGAGCGCAGCATGTTCGCCCCGGACAGGAGCGCGTCGGGGGCCGAGGTCTTGAGCGTGACATGCCCGTCGCCGTCGCCGTCGATGCCGCGTTCGAGGATGTCGGCGGGCAGCATCTGCACCATCCCGATCTCCCCCGCCCAGGCCCCGGTCGTCGTGCGCGGGTCGAGATCGCCGTGCTCGTAGAGTTCCAGCGCCGCGAAGACCTGCGGCCGGAACAGCTCCGGCCTGCGGCAGTCATGGGCCAGCGTCACCAGCGAGTTCACCGTGTTGAAGTCGCCCTGGAAGGATCCGAAATCGGTCTCGAACGCCCAGAACGCTAGGATCACCCCGCGCGACACGCCGAACTCGCTCTCGACCCGGTCGAAGACGCTGCGGTAGCGCTCCTCGTTGATGCGGCCGTGGTCCATCCGGTTCTGGCTGATGAGCCGCCGCGCGAATTCCGTGAACGGGGTCGAGAAGATGCCCTGCGCCCGGTCCGCGTTGATCGTCGCCTGGTCGTAGCGCACACCGGAAAAGAACTGCGCCGCGGCGTCGGCGGAATGGCCCCGCGCGACCGCCTCCTCGCGCAGCCCGTTGACGAAGGCGCCGAAATCGCCCCCGCATTGCTGCGCCGTTGCGGCGGTGGCGGACAGCGCGAACAGCGCGGCGGCAAGGCGGGTCTTCATGGAAATCTCCGGGCGGCAGAACTGGTCGTGTCCAACCTAGCGGAGCGCGCCGGCTTGGCAATGGGATCGGGACGGCGCCGAAACCCTCGAAACAACGCGGCGATGGCCGGGCGCAGGGGCGCGGAACAAGGCCGCAGGCCGCCGCGCCATCGACGGGCCGCCCCGCCGGCACGGCGATGTGGCGACGCCTGGACCGGGCTCGGGGCTATTCCTGACATTGATGAATAAACCGCTGCTGCCCGACGGCAGGATCGCCGCACCGCGGCCCGTCGATGGCGCGGCTCCGCACGTAGACGAGCCGCAAGGTCGCGTTCGGCCCCTCTCTGCGCCGGGGACGGATGCAGCCGGACCATCCACCCGCCCGAACCGCGCCCCACCCGGCCCCAACCCCGCACAGACGCGCCCCGCCGGCCACCCAGATCTTCTACAACATCAGGCCGCCTTCAGCCGGTCCCGGCGATGCGGCTCCGACCAGTCCGGCTCCGGCCCGATCGGGACGATCCGGTGCGGGTTGATGCTCTCGTGGCTGTAGTAGTAGTGCCGCGTGATGTGGTCGAACCGGATCGTCTCCGCCACGCCCGGCACCTGATACAGCTCCCGCGCATAGGCCCAGAGGTTCGGGTAATCCACGATCCGGTTCCGGTTGCACTTGAAGTGCGTGTGGTAGACCGCGTCGAACCGCGCCAGCGTGGTGAAGAGCCGCCAGTCGGCCTCGGTCAGCCGGTCCCCGGCGAGGTAGCGGTTCTTCGACAGGATGTCCTCGATCCAGTCGAGCGCCTCGAACAGCGCCCCCACCGCCGCGTCGTAGGCGCCCTGCTTGCGCGCGAAGCCCGATTTGTAGACCCCGTTGTTCACGTCGTCGTAGACCCGCGCGTTGATCTCGTCGATCCGGCCGCGCAGCGCATCGGGGTAGGAATCCAGGTCGTTCCCGGTGATCCCGTGGAAGGCGGAGTTGAACATGCGGATGATCTCGGCCGATTCGTTCGACACGATGACGCCGCGCTCCTTGTCCCACAGCACCGGCACCGTCACCTTCGTCGTCGCCGCCGGGTCCGATTTCACGTAGACCTCGCGCAGGTAGTCGAACCCGTGCAGGTCGTCGCCGGTCGCGCCGGGGAAGTCGGTCGAGAAGGTCCAGCCGTCGTCCAGCATGTCGGGGTGCACGACCGAAACGCCGATGTGATCCTCCAGCCCCTTCAGCGCGCGGAAGATCATCGTCCGGTTGGCCCAGGGGCAGGCATGGCTGACGTACAGGTGGTAGCGCCCGCTTTCGGCGGCGAAACCGCCCTCGCCCGTGGGTCCCGGCGCGCCGTCCGCGGTGATCCAGTTGCGGAAGGTGGAGTCCTTGCGGTGGAACGCGCCGTCCGCCTCGTCCCCGGTCACGGGGGTCACTTTCCAGGTGCCGTCGACAAGCTGTCCCATGCGGGCCTCCTTCGGTTCGGGTCGTCGGGCAACATAGGGCACGCGCGCACCCGGCACAGGCGCAGCGGCGCAGACCGACCGTGCGCGAACGCAGGCCTGTCGAAATGGACCATTGAAATGAATCGCGATCCGGCGATGCTAGGGGCGACCTGGGGGGCCACGATGACCGACTACCTGTCGAAGGAACTGCGCGACGGACTCGCCGCCGTGGACGAGAACGCGCCGCGGCGCGGCCGCCGGACGCTGTCGATCCGGGTGGGCGACGCGGTCTACCCGATCCTGCGCGTGTCCGACCGCGGCTTCGCGATGGAAACCGCGGCCGCGCCCCGCCTGCGCGGCTTCGTCGACATCTACGACGGCCAGCGCCACCTGACCCGCGCGCTCGTGGTGGCGCTCGGCGAACAGGACGGCATGACCAGCTACGAGTTCAAGAGCAAGACGGTCGCCGCCGACCGCCCGCCGGTTGACTTCGTGCTGCCCGACGGCAAGCCGGGGGATCCGCGTCCGGGCGACCTCTGAGGCGATCGCGCAAAAATTCTGTGCGACGGGCCGGGGCGGCGCGAAAATCGCCGGCGGATCGCGCCGTTCGCGGGAAAATGCGCGAAGCAATTGCGCCGCCGCTGACGTAGGGTCTGCGCGACCAGCCCCCGCCCCCGGAGTTTCCTGCCATGATCGAGACGCCCTACCTTCTGTTCCTCGGCGACGCGCCGGACCAGCTCGCCGCCAAGGTCGCCCGCGGCATCCGCGACTGGCGGCCGGACAACTGCGTCGGCCAGTTCCGGCTGGAGGGCTGCAAGGCCGATGTCGGCCTGCCCGACATGACGCTGGCCGACGCGAAGGCGGCGGGCGCGAAGACCGTGGTGATCGGCGTCGCCAACCGCGGCGGCGTGATCTCCCAGGCGTGGAAGCGCGTGCTGGTCGAGGCGCTGGAGGAGGGCTTCGACCTCGCCTCCGGTCTCCACAACCTCCTGCGGGACGAGGAGGATCTCGCCGCCGTCGCCCGCGCCACCGGGCGCAGCCTGCACGACGTGCGCATCCCGTCCGTGAAGTACCCGATCGCCAACGGCGAACCCCGCACCGGCAAGCGCTGCCTCGCCGTCGGCACCGACTGCTCCGTCGGCAAGATGTACACCTCGCTTGCGATGGACGCGGAGATGAAGGCGCGCGGCCTGAAATCCAGCTTCCGCGCCACCGGCCAGACCGGCATCCTGATCACCGGCGAGGGCATCCCGCTCGACGCCGTCATCGCCGACTTCATGGCCGGCGCGGTCGAATGGCTGACCCCCGACAACGACCCCGACCACTGGGACATGATCGAGGGCCAGGGCTCGCTCTTCCACGTCTCCTATTCCGGCGTCACGATGGCGCTGATCCACGGCGGCGCGCCCGACGCGCTGATCCTCAGCCACGAACCGACCCGCAGCCACATGCGCGGCCTGCCCGGCTACACCCTGCCCTCGCTCGAAACCCTGCGCGACACCGCCCTGCCGCTCGCCCGCATCGCCAACCCGAAATGCGAGGTCGTCGGCATCTCCGTCAACACCGCGGCCATGTCCGAGGACGAGGCGCTCTCCTACATCGGCGAGACGGAAAAGCGGATGGGCCTTCCCACCTGCGACCCGTTCCGGCAGGGTGCGGGAAAGCTCTGCGACGCCCTTTCTTCCATATGATCTCGGTCACGCCCGACACCTTCCCGCTCGCCCAGGCCTTCACGATCTCCCGCGGATCGCGGACCGAGGCGCGCGTGCTGACGGTGCGGGTGATCCGCGACGGCGTCGTGGGCCAGGGCGAATGCGTGCCCTACGCCCGCTACGGCGAAAGCCTCGACAGCGTCACCGCCGAGATCGAGGCCCTGCCCCCCGACATCTCGCGCCAGAACCTCCAGCACGCCCTGCCCCCCGGCGCGGCGCGCAACGCGGTCGACTGCGCGCTGTGGGACTGGCAGGCGAAGAAGACCGGCACCCCGGTCTGGCGCCTCGCCGCCCTGCCCCGCCCGCGCCCGGTGACCACGGCCTACACGATCTCCCTCGGCGATCCCGCGACGATGGAGGCCGAGGCCGCGAAACAGGCCCACCGCCCGCTCCTGAAGATCAAGCTCGGCACGCCCGACGACATGGCCCGGCTCGAGGCCGTCCGCCGCGGCGCCCCCGACGCCCGCATCATCGTCGACGCGAACGAGGGCTGGACGGCCGAGACCTACACCGACCTCGCCCCCCACCTCCTGCGGCTCGGCGTGGCGCTGGTCGAACAGCCGCTGCCCGTCGGCGACGACGATCTTCTATCAGAGATCGAGCGCCCCGTGCCGGTCTGCGCCGACGAGTCGTGCCACGACCGCGCCTCCCTCCCCGCCCTCGCGGGCAAGTACGACATGGTCAACATCAAGCTCGACAAGACCGGAGGCCTGACCGAAGCCCTCGCCCTGAAAACGGCGGCGGAGGAGGTCGGCTACGCCATCATGGTCGGCTGCATTGTCGGCTCGTCGCTGGCGATGGCCCCCGCGGTGCTGGTGGCGCAGGGCGCGGAGGTCGTGGACCTGGACGGGCCGCTCTTGCTGGCGAAGGACCGGGAAGGGGGGATACGGTACGAGGGGAGCGTGATGGGGGTTCCGGGGGCGGAGCTTTGGGGGTGAGCGGCGCGGCCGGCTCTCGAAAACCATAACTAAATAGTGTGGCTCTTGCGCTGAACGTTGTTAGAAAGAGCTTGCCTTTTGCCGGATGAAGTGCATGTATCGCTCATGGCTTTGCCACGGGGTTGGGCTTTACGCCGACCGCCTCAGGGGATCCTTCGGGATCCCTTGTGTGTTTGTGGAAGGCTTTCCAAGCACCATACTCTCCGTCGAAGCACGAATACTTGACGCTGACGGAGTCATCCTTGTGCTTAAAGTCTATAAGCATTCGGCGCTCGACAAGCCGGTTGTATGCACGATTTGGTTTTCCGCAAGTGATGTGACTTAGAGGATGGACAAACAGATCTGCGAGTTGAAGCAGCCGGTTTCCCTTCCCATCAGGCCAGATGACGTTGAGGTGATCATTGAACTGCGCACCGGTCAAAGGTGCATACTGCTTAGACGACTGCGCATCAAACGCCATCCCTTTGGACTTCAGATCCGAGAAATAGCTTTCGAGAAGTCTGTCCTCCTTCTCGCCAACTCGCTCATAGACAACATCGAGCTGTCTTCCTGCACACATGGCAAGTTTGGCCGCACGCTCGACTGCTATGTCAAACGCAGTTTTGCTTAGAGCCCAACGTGTGCCGACCGGATATTTCTCGTGGTAGCGCCTACGGTATCCGGGACGGCAGATGACACAGGCGTGAGCTATTAGACGCTCGTCCAGCACAAGCTCTTCGAGGTCGGAAAAGAACCGCTCCCGCTTCGCTTCATCTGTCTTTAGAAAGCCAAATTTTCCCTTTGCTGATCGAATTTTGTTCCCGTGTAGGGCTGGAACACCCCATCTCGCACAGAATTCCCTTACGCTTTCTGCCAGTGCCGCGATGTCCTCTGAGGCCACGACCACCCCCCCAAGCGCAAAGCTCAACTCGTGCGCTGGAGAGGACAAATTAGTGGAACCCGAACACGTAGTTCGGGTCCCAAAGTCATCCATGTAGAAAACAAACCTTCCGTCCAAAGGTGCCTCTCACACAACGATCCAGCGTGCCAAGGTAGCCAAACAAATCATAAATGGAAGCGTCCGTCGTAGTGAGCGCAATTCAAAGCAAATCCAACTTAGCAAGAAGATGTGCAAGGTCGATCTATAGTTACAATCCGAAATAATGGTAGAGGAAGTCAGGACTAACCCACCCCCACTGCCCGCAACACCACCTTCCCCACCCGCACCATCGACCCCGCCCGCACCACGCCCCGCACCTGCCCGTCCACCAGCCCCGTGACCAGCGACGTCACCACCCGCGCCGCCTGTTCCGCCTGCTCCACCCCCGCCGCCTTCAGATCCACCCGCAGGTTCGCCAGCAGCGCGGCCTCCAGCGCGCCGCCGGCCCGCAGGCCCGCCACCGCCAGCGGCGCACGACCCGCGTCGTTCAGCGGCAGGTCGGCCAGCGCGCCCAGGTAGCGTTCCGCCCGGCCCGCGCCGGGGGCCTCGTGCCGGCCCGCGCGCTCGATCTCGCGGGACAGGATGCGCGCCGTCTCCGCCTCGATCTCCGCGACCATCTCCGCGCCGTCCGCGAAGTAGGTGTAGGCCGTCGCCCGCGGCAGCCCCGCGCTGCGCGCGACGGCGGCGGGCGTGACGGCCCCGGGCCCCGCGGTCGCATAGAGCCGCCGCGCCGCGATCAGCAGCCGGTCGCGGGTCGCGCGGCCCTTCCGTGTCAGGTTGTCCTTGGTCAGCCGTTCCGCTGTCATCGCCATGTCTGCCCCCGGTAATCGACAGGTGCGTCGGGAATTCCCGACGCTCGCGCCGGGATTTTCCGACAGGCGCGTTGATCTTCCGTGTCCGCGGCGGCGCGGGCTTGACGCCGCGCCCGGCATCCCCGAACACGGGAACCGACCCATTCCGGAGGCCCGCGCCCATGTCCCGAACCGTCTATGTCAACGGCGAGTATGTCCCTGAAGAAGAAGCAAAAATCTCGGTTTTCGACCGGGGTTTCCTGTTCGCGGACGGGGTCTACGAGGTGACCTCCGTGCTCGGCGGCAAGCTGATCGACTTCGCGGGCCACGCCGCGCGGCTCGCCCGCTCGCTCGGAGAGCTGGAGATGGACAGCCCGGTGACGGACGATCAACTCCTTGAAATCCATAGGGAATTGGTGGCCCGCAACGGGGTGGAGGACGGTCTCGTCTACCTCCAGATCACCCGCGGCGCGGCGGATCGCGACTTCGCCTACCCGAAGGACGCGGAACCCTCCATCGTGTTGTTTACGCAGTCAAAACCCGGCCTCGCGGACAGCCCCGCGGCGAAAACCGGCATCAAGGTCATCTCCATCGAGGATCTCAGGTGGGGCCGCCGCGACATCAAGACGGTCCAGCTGCTCTATCCCTCGATGGGCAAGATGGCGGCGAAGAAGGCGGGCGCGGACGATGCGTGGATGGTCCAGGACGGCCAAGTCACTGAAGGCACGTCGAATAATGCCTACATCGTCAAGGACGGCGTGATCGTCACGCGGCAGCTTTCGCACGACATTCTCCACGGCATCACGCGCGCCGCGGTGCTCCGTTTCGCGGCCGAGGCGCAGATGAAGGTGGAGGAACGGCCGTTCACGATCGACGAGGTGAAGGCGGCGGACGAGGCCTTCATCACCTCCGCCTCCAGCTTCGTGATGCCGGTGGTCGAGATCGACAAGCAACTGATCGGAAACGGGAAACCGGGGCCGGTGGCGACGCGCCTGCGCGAGATCTACCTGGAGGAAAGCCGCAAGGCCGCGGTCTAGCGCGGCGTCCGCCTTACCAGGCTTAATGCCGTGGGGCGGAGTCCCCCCGCCCCACGCCTCATCCGCAGGTCCGGCCCGCCGAAAGCCTTGAAACGCGGCCGTTTTCGGCCTCCACGACCACGCCCGCGGGCGCCGGCGCCTCCGGCCCGCCGACGCTCAGCGTACCCGCCGTCAGCCCGCCACCCTCGATCCGCCAGCCGCGGAACCCGTCCGCAGCGAAGGTCATCGTCAGCCCCTCGGACCACACCGCTTCGGTCCCGCAGCCGGGCACCGGGACGACGCGCGCAGGGGGGCGGCCGAGCAGTCGCGTCACCGAGACCACGGCCCCGGCCTGTGCCCGCCCGAAGTCGATTCTGAGCGGCGTGCCAACAGGTTGCAGGCCGCCGCCATCCGCCGTGAGACCCGCCGCACGCGGCGCGGAGGCCGGTCGCGCCACCGGCTGGCAGGCGGCCAGCGCGGCGAGCAGAAGCAGGCCGCGGCCTAGCGGAAGAAGCACGTCGTCCCGGCCCACATCATGTCGATCTCGGACCCGTCGGCGGTGAGGATGCCGAAGATGCCGTCGCCCTGGTCGAACTCGGTGCCGAGCGTGGTCGAGGAATAAGTCACGTCCGCCGCGTCGGGCGCGGGCAGGCCCGGGCGCAGACCGCCCTCGACCGGAACCGAGGGGTCGCGCGTGGTCCAGCCGACGAAATCGCCGCCGAGGAAGTTCAGCGTCACGCCGCCGGGGAAGGCCGCGAAGCGCATCGCGCCGGCCCCGCATTCGGGATTTTCCTGGATCGAGTCGGGCGGGTTGCCGGTGATCTGGACCATCAGCTGGATGATGCTCGGCTCGTCGTTGCCGAACGCGATCACCGCGGGGTTGCCGGGCTGCTGCATGCCCCCCGGCACCAGCACGAGGTTCGACACCAGCCCCGGCGTGGCGGCCCCGCCGCCGCCCCCGGACATCATCCCGCCCATCATGTCACAGGCGCCGAGCGCCATCGGCAGGGCAATGGCGAAGGCTTTAAAATTCCTTGAAAAAATCATTTCGGACTCCGTTTCGCGAGAATACGCTGAAGGGTGCGGCGGTGCATGTTAAGCCGCCGCGCGGTCTCCGACACGTTGCGGTCGCACAGCTCGTAGACCCGCTGGATGTGTTCCCACCGGACGCGGTCGGCGGACATCGGGTTCTCGGGCGGCGGCGGCAGGTCGTCCTCCTCCGCCAGGAGCGCGGCGGTGATGTCGTTGGCATCGGCGGGTTTCGACAGGTAGTCGGTGGCGCCGATCTTGACCGCGGCCACGGCGGTGGCGATGGCGCCGTAGCCGGTCAGGACGACGACGCGGCAATCGGGGCGGCGTTCGCGCAGCACCTCCACCACGTCGAGCCCGTTGCCGTCCTCCAGCCTTAGGTCGATCACCGCGTAGGCCGGCGGTCGGGCGGTGGCGGCGGCGGTGCCGGCAGCGACGGAATCCACCGCCTCCACCTCGAACCCGCGCTTTTCCATGGCCCTTTGCAGGCGCCGCAGGAAGGGTTCGTCGTCATCGACCAGAAGCAGGGACTTGTCGGGACCGATGTCCCGCAGCTGACGGTCCTGGCTTGTCACGGCGCGGGTTCCTCCTTCACGACTGGGTCTTGTTAGTCGGATTTAGCCCCGGCGGTCAATTTTCAACGGATTCACTCGCCGCGCGGCGATATGGCCCGCGGGCACGCGAAGGCGCAGGGAAAGCGGCGTCAGCGCGCGTCGAGGAAACAGGCGACCCGGTCGGCCATCGCCTCCGGCGTATCCTCGCGGCGGAAGAAATCGACGAAGCCGTCTTCCGGCAGAACCAGGTAGGTGAAGGTGGAATGGTCGACGAGGTAGAACTCCTCGCCGCCGTCGTCGTGGACGTCGTAATAGGCGCGGTACTCACCCGCCACGTCCGCGATCTGCTGCTCGGTCCCGGTCAGGCCGACCATGCGCGGATGGGCGTAATCGGTGAAGTCGCGCAGCACTTCGGGCGTGTCGCGGCCGGGATCGACCGAGATGAACACCGGCAGCACCTCGTGACCGCGTTCGGCGAGGATGTCGACCGCCTGGCCGTTGCGCACGGTGTCGAGCGGGCAGACATCGGGGCAGAAGGTGTAGCCGAAGTAGATCAGCGCGGGTTCGGTCAACAGGGTCTCGTCGGTGACGGTCTCGCCGGTTTCGGACACGAGCTCGAACGGCCCGCCCAGGTCCCCCGCCCCGGCGACCGCGGATCCGCGGCACTGGGCGAAGGCGTCGTCGCCGCCCCGGCTGCCGACCAGCACCGCCACGCCGACCCCGGCGACGGCGAGAACGGCCACGGCGGCGGCGGCGATTGCGAAGGTTCGGGTCATGGTCGGCTCCGCTGCGACAAGGTCAGGGCTTCACATAACCCCCGCGCGATGCGAATTCACGTCTCATGGCTGTGACAGAACGCCCGACCGCGGATATCGCCGCCGGCCCCGAAACCGGCGACGATCTTTTGATCCGCGAAACCTGGAACGACTGGGTGCGGCTGCGGACGCTCCTGGTGCTGCGCTGGCTCGCCATTCTCGGCCAGACCGTGGCGGTCGTGATCGCGAGCTTCTACCTCGGGCTCAGGGTCGAACTTGGCCTGTGCTTCCTCGCCATCGGCGCCTCGGTGCTGTCGAACCTCGTGGCGATGGCGGTGTTCCCGGAAAACCACCGGCTCAGCGACCGCGACGCGATGCTGACGCTGCTGTTCGACATGGCGCAACTGTCGTTCCTGCTGTTCCTGACCGGCGGGCTCGACAACCCCTTCGCGCTACTCATCCTCGCGCCGGTCACCATCTCCGCCACCGCGCTGACGATGCGCTCGACCCTGCTGCTCGGGGCGACCGCCATCGCGATGATAACGGCGCTCCTGTTCTGGAACCTGCCGCTGACCACGGCCGAGGGCGACACGCTGGAACTGCCCGAGATGTTCGCCGCGGGGTTCTGGTGCGCCATCGTGATCGGGATCATCTTCCTGTCCGCCTATGCCCGCCGGGTGGCGCTGGAAGGCCACACCATGAGCCTCGCGCTCGCCGCGACGCAGATGGCGCTGGCCCGCGAACAGAAGCTGACCGACCTCGGCGGCGTGGTGGCGGCGGCGGCGCACGAGCTCGGCACGCCGCTCGCGACGATCAAGCTCGTGACGACCGAGCTGTTCGACGAGCTCGGCGACCGCGACGACCTGCGCGAGGACCTGACCCTGATCCGCGACCAGGCCGACCGCTGCCGCGACATCCTGCGGTCGATGGGGCGCGCGGGGAAGGACGACAAGCACATGCGTCTCGCGCCGCTCGGAGAGGTGCTGCGCGAGGCCGCGGAGCCGCATTCGGACCGCGGGATCGAGATCCTGTTCCAGCTCGAACCCGCCGAGGGCGCGTCGCCGGAACAGCCGGTGATCCACCGCAAGCCCGAGGTCATCCACGGCCTGCGCAACCTGATCCAGAACGCGGTCGACTTCGCCCGCAGCCGGGTATGGGTCGAGGCCCGCTGGCGCGGCGACCGGATCGCGATCCGGATCGTGGACGACGGCGCGGGCTTTCCGCCGGAATTGCTCGGCCGGCTCGGCGACCCGTTCCTACGCCGCCGCCGCGGCGAGGCAGGTGCCGACCGGGCGCGGCCGGGATACGACGGCATGGGGCTCGGCCTGTTCATCGCCAAGACGCTCCTGGAGCGGACCGGCGCGCGGGTGTCCTTCGCCAACGCCGCCGACCCGTTCCTCGCGATGGAGGATCGCGGCGACAAGAGCGGCGCGATGGTCGAGGTCGACTGGCCGTGGTCCGAAATCGCCCGCGACCCGACCGCCGCCGCCGCCCCCCTGGGTGACAACCAGCCCTTCCCGATCTGATCGGCTTAACAGTCCGTTAACTACTCTCGGCAATGGTTCTGGCTCTGTCTTCCGGACCTTCGGGCCATGCTCCTTTCCGATCTCGCGACCATTCTGACGGTACTCGGCTGCAGCACGGCGGCCGCCGTCGCGGCACTGGCGATCAGCCGGCGACTGCCGGGACCGAAGGGGCCCGGGCCGCGGATGATCTGGGGCGCGTTCGAGGCGCCGCGGGTGTACGAGTTCCGCGACGGCTACCTCGTGTCGGACGTCGGAGAGGAGGACGTGTTCCTCCACGATACCGGCAACCGCGCCGGGGCATGGGCCTCGCTGTCGGGGATGCTGGCGCGGATCAACCCCCGCGTGCCGGCCGCGATGGAACTCCTGCGGTCCACCGGCAAGGGGTTCCTCGTGATGGGGCAGGCCGGCGCGGATTCGCTGTCGATCGCGGGCGTGGCGGAGGACGACCGCATCACCGTCACCGTGGCCAACGCCCTGACCGGCGAGGGCAAGCTGGTGATCGACGCCGAAAGCTTCCGCCGCCAGAGGCTGGAGGCCGACAGGCTGGCCCGCGTGGTCGACGCCGCCCCGATCGTCGCCTGGCGCGAGACCGGCGATCAGCGGATCCTCTGGGCGAACGCCGCCTACCTGCGCTGCCTCGAACGGCTCCGCGGCGGCGAGGAGGGGATCGTCTGGCCGCTGCCGCAACTGTTCGGCAAGGAAATCCGACCGCTGCCGGAACCGGGCCAGTCGCGCCGCTGCCGCCTGCAGGTGCCGGACCGGCCCGACCCGCTGTGGTTCGAGATCTCGGCGGTGGAATACGGGACCGAGACCGTGGTCATCGCCATGCCCGCCGACCGGCTCGTCGCGGCCGAGGTCGCGCTCAGGGAATTCGTGCAGACCCTGTCCAAGACCTTCGCCGAGCTTCCCATCGGCCTCGCCATCTTCGACCGGCGACGGGAGCTCGTGCTGTTCAACCCCGCGCTCGTCACCCTGTCGACGCTAGATGCGCAGTTCCTGTCCTCCCGCCCGACGCTGTTCGGCTTCCTCGACGCATTGCGGGAACGGCGGCACATGCCGGAGCCGAAGAACTACAAGGCCTGGCGCGAAAGCATCGCGAAGCTCGAAAGCGACGCCGAGGAGGGCACCTACCACGAACTCTGGACCCTGCCGATGGGCCAGACCTACCGCGTGATCGGCCGGCCCCATCCCGACGGCGCCATCGCCTTCATGTTCGAGGACATCAGCTCCGAGGTCTCGCTGACCCGGCAGTTCCGCGCCGATCTCGACCTCTACCAGTCCGTGATCGACCAGACCGACCGCGCGCTCGCGGTGTTCTCGTCGCAGTCCGAACTCGTCGTTTCCAACGCTGCCTATGCCCGGCTCTGGGGCCACGACCCGCGCGAGATCCTCGGCACCCTGTCGCTGACCGAGGCGACGCGGAAGTGGGAGTCCGCGACCATGCCGGCCCCGCTCTGGGGCGAGATACGGGACTTCGCGGGCCAGCGGCAGGACCGGGCCGCGTGGTCCGACCGGCTGGACTTGCCGGACCGGGGCGCGCTCGTCGTCCGGGTCTCACCCTTGCGCGGCGGCGCCACGATGATCGGTTTCCGCCTCGCCGACGCGGAGGGCGGCACGCTCGCCCCGGACGACGCGGCCGACGCGGAGGCGACCGAGTTCACCGGCTGACCCGCCTGCCCGCTTGCGGCGGCGCAGGGCGCGGCTAGACTGCGCCCCATGAGCCACCCCGCCCCCGAGAAACCGACCGACGCGCCGCTTGCTACGCTCGGGCTCGACGGCGAGGCGGCCACCGCGGCGCTTGCCGAACGGGTGGCCGGCGCGGTGCGCGGGGGCGAGATCCTGCTCCTGTCCGGCGAACTCGGCGCGGGCAAGACCGCCTTCGCCCGCGCGCTGATCCAGTCCCTGCAATCGCGGGACGGTACGCCTGAGGACGTGCCGAGCCCGACCTTCACCCTCGTCCAGACCTACGAGGCCGGCGGGCTGGAGATCTGGCACGCCGATCTCTACCGCCTGTCGGACGCGGGAGAACTTGCGGAACTCGGTCTCGACGCCGCCGGGCCGACTGCGGTCGTGCTCGTCGAATGGCCCGAACGCGCCGCAGGACTCTGGCCGCGGGACGCGATCCGCCTGCGCTTCGACCACGCCGGGGAGGACGCGCGCGAGGTCTCGCTCCGCGGCGTTCCGACCCAGGCCGCGCGCCGCATCGCCGGCGCCTTCGGCGCGGGATGAGCATCGACCGCTTCCTCGCCGCCGCGGGCTGGTCCGGCACCGAACGCGCCCCGCTCGCGGGCGACGCCTCGGCCCGCGTCTACGAACGGCTGTCGCGACCCGGCGGGACCGCCGTGCTGATGCGCGCCCCGCCCGAGGACCGGCACGCCTTCGACGCCTTCCTCAGGATCGACGACTGGCTGCGCGGGGCCGGGTTCTCCGCGCCCGAGATCCTCGCCGCGGATCCCGGTGCGGGCCTGATGCTGCTGGAGGATCTCGGCGACGGTCTCCTCGCCACCCTCGCCGCCACCGGCGCGGGGACCGAGGCCCGGCTCTACCGCGCGGCGGGCGAGGTGGTCGTGGCCCTCGGCCGCACCCCGCCGCCCCCGGACCTGCCCGTGCTTGACGCAGACGGCCTCGCTGCGCTGGTCGGGCTCGCCTTCGACGAAGCCCCGGAAGCCGGGGCGCTCCGGGCCGACTGGGACGCGACGGCACCCGGCGTCTTCCGCGCGCACCTGGGCTCCGCCGACACCGCCAGCCTGCGCGACCTGCACGCGGGCAACCTCCTGTGGCTGCCGGAACGCGAGGGCATCGCCCGGATCGGCATCCTCGACTTCCAGGACGCCGTGGTCGCGCCCGCGGGCTACGACCTCGCCTCGCTCGTCGACGACCCCCGCCGCGACGTGCCCGCGGCGCTGCGGGCGGAGCTGATCGCGGCCCATGCCGCGGCGACGGGGGACGACCCCGGCGGGCTCGCGCTCCGCGTCGATCTCCTGAGCCTCGCGCGGAACCTGCGCATCCTCGGCATCTTCCGCCGCGTCGCCCGGTTGCGCGGCCGGCCGTCCTACCTCGACTTCCTGCCCCGCACGGCAGCGCTTGTGGCGCGGGCGGCGGGCCGGGCTGAGGCCGCGCCGCTCCGGCCCGTGGTGCGGGGCCTTCTCGCGGCCTACGGGCACGTGGAGGCGGCGACGTGAGCCTGCCGGTGATGATCCTCGCGGCCGGGTTCGGCACCCGCATGGCCCCCCTGACCGACGACCGGCCGAAGCCGCTGGTGGAGGTCGCGGGCCGGCCGCTGATCGACCACGCGCTCGCCGTCGCGCGCGGCGGGGAATGCGGGCCGATCGCGGTGAACGGGCACTACCGCGCCGACCAGCTCGCCCGGCATCTTTCCGGCGCGCCGGACGTGACCTTCCTGCACGAGACGCCGGACATCCTCGACTCCGGCGGCGGGGTGCGGAACGCGCTGCCGGTGCTCGGGCCGGGGCCGCTCGTGACACTCAACGCCGACGCGGTCTGGACCGGGCCGAACCCGATCCGCACGCTCCGCGCGGCGTGGGACCCGGCGCGGATGGACGGGCTCCTGCTGCTCGTCCCGCTGGAACGCGCGGTGGCACGGCAGGGCGGCGGCGACTTCGCGCTCGGCGCCGATGGCAGGATCGCGCCGGACACGGCGGGCCACGTCTACACCGGCGCGCAGATCCTCGGCGCGGGCGTCGTCGGGCGGCGGCCCGAGGGGCCGTTCCCGATGCGGGAGATCTGGCGCGACCTCCTGGCGACCGGGCGTCTCTTCGGCTGCCTGCATCCGGGCGGATGGGCGGATGTCGGCCATCCCGGCGGCATCGCCGAGGCCGAGCACATGCTGGAGACCGCGCGTGTTTGACCCGCAGGACACCCCCCGCGTCTTCGCCACGCCGCTCGGCACCGACTTCACCGCGGCGCTGATCGCGGGGCTGGAGGCGCGGCTGGCCGGCGCACCGCCCGAGGCGCTGGCACGGGTGGAAGTCATCGTGGCGACCGACCGGATGCGGCGGCGGCTCCTGTCGCTCCTGGCCGAACGCCGGGCGAGCTTCCTGCCGCGGATCACCCCGGTCGCGCGGCTCGGCCACCGGCCCGAGCTTCACGCCCTGCCGCCCGCGATGTCGGCCCTGCGGCTCAGGCTGACGCTGGCGCGGCTGGTCGGCGCGCTTCTCGACAGGGAACCCGACCTCGCGCCGCGATCCGCGATCTACGCCTTGGCCGACAGTCTCGCGGAACTCATGGGCGAGATGCAGGAGGAAGGCGTCGCCCCGAACGACATCAACGCGCTGGAGACCACGGCCCATGCCGCGCACTGGCAGCGCAACAAGCGGTTCCTCGAAATCGTGGCGCGGGTGTTCGAACCGGATCCCGGCGGCGCGGTCACGCCCGAGGCACGGGCGGTTCTGGCGATCGACGGGCTGGCGGCGCACTGGCGGAAGCACCCGCCCGCGCACCCGGTGATCGTGGCCGGGTCGACCGGGTCGCGCGGGGCGACGGCGCGGCTGATGGCGGCGGTCGCGGGACTGCCGCAGGGCGCGGTGATCCTGCCGGGGCTCGACCGCGACATGCCCGCGGCGGTCTGGCACGACCTGCTGGAGGGGCGGAACCGCGACGGCCTCGCGGGGGAGGACCACCCGCAGTTCCGCCTCGGCCGCTTCGCCGAGCGCATGGGCCTCCGCCCGTCGGAGGTGCCGGACTGGACCGATGCCGCCCCCGCCAGCCCGGCCCGCAACGACTGGATGTCGCTCGCGCTGCGCCCCGCGCCGATGACCGATGCGTGGCGGCGCGAGGCGCCGGACCTCGTGCGCCACGCCGACCCCGCGGACGCCTTCGCAGGAGTCACGCTGATCGAGGCGCCGTCGCCGCGGGCGGAGGCGGCGGCGATCGCGCTCCGGCTGCGCGCCGCCGCCGGCGAGGGCC
>WVSL01000032.1 GCA_015689685.1 Rhodobacterales bacterium HKCCE2091
CCGTCCGCGTCGCCGTCACAGGCGCATCCGAAAACGGCGTCTTCAGGTGGAACGAAGCAGAGGATAGGCTGGCGTCCGACTTCTCCGCCAACGCGTTGGAAGGATTGACGCATTCCGCCGACGGGATGATCTCGGACCTGCACGGTCCGGCGGCCTACCGCGCCCATCTCATCGGCGTCCTGACCCGCCGCGCGGTGGCGGCGGCGGGCTGACCGGCGCGCGTCCGATCCCGCGTTAACACAACCCGGGGCGTCACCAGATCGCCGCCCGGGGCGCAGGTAGAAGGCGGGTAGAAACCGGGTAGAATCCGGGTAGAAACCGTCTCCCTGCAGGTGCGCGAAGACGGAGGCGATACGGTGGTTAACCGTGCGCTCCCGCACCTGGACTCTTTGCCTTCGAAATACCTTCCGGGGAGCGCGAGGGGTGGAAAACCCCTCGCCGGCCGTCGCGAGACGGCGGCGCCCGGCGGGGGCTCGATGCCCCCGGCGGGCGCCCCACCTCAGAGCGTCACCAGATCGCCATCCGAGGTCACCGCGCGGGCCACGACATCCCCCGGCGCTCTGCGCAGGATCGCGCGGGCGGCATCGGCCCCTGCGAGGCAGAGCGCGGTCGACAACCCGTCGGCCAGCGTCGCCGTCTCCGCCACCACCGAGACCGTCGACCAGTGCCGCCCGAAGCCCGACGGGTCGAGGATGTGCGCCTCGCCCCCGACGGTCATCGCGCCGGGGCTGGAGGTCGCGACCGCGCGGTTGTCGAGCGTGACCCGCCCGGCCAAGCCCGCGGAGGGATCGGACAGGCCGATGCGGAACGGGCCGCCGATGGCGCGGAACTCCCCGATGTCGACGAGGGCGCGGGTGAGGCCGTGATCCGCGAGCACCGCCGTCACGCGGTCGGTGGCGTATCCCTGCGCGATGCCGTTCAGGGTCAGCGCCTGTCCCGGCCGCAGGAGGATCCGCTCCGCCGAGATGCCGATGCCGTCCCACCCGACCCGCGCGCGCGGCGCCGCCGTGTCGCCGCCACGGGCGAGCGCCTGCCAGAGCGGCTGCACCGAGGGATCGAACCGGCCGCCGGTCAGCCGGTGCAGGTCGCCCGCGAGCGACAGGAGCGAAACGAGTTCCGGCGGCGGTGACTCCAGGACCCCGTCGCGGTTCAGGCGCGACAGCGCGCTTTCGGGATCGTACAGGCTGAAGATGCGGCCGATCCGGTCGAGTTCGGCCCAGGCGGCGGCGCGGGCGGGGCCGGTCCGTTCATGGGGGCCGACGAGGGTCAGCGAGGTCTCGGCCCCGAGCGCGATCCGGCGGTCCTGCGCCAGCGCGGCGACCGGCCCGGCAAGCGGCGCCGCCGCCACCGCCGCGAGGATGGTCAGAACCCGGCGGCGCCTCACGCGGCCTCCTTCCGGCGCGGGGCGCGGGCGGCGAGGATCAGCGGCACGCATTGCGCCGGGTCGTCGTGGATCTGGACGCAGTCGAGGCAACCGAAGCATTCGGCGTAGTCGACCTTGCCCGAGGCCGCGATCGCGCCGTAGCGGCAGCGGACCCGGCAGAGCTGGCAGGGCGTGCCGCACTCGGCCCGGCGGGCGATCCAGTTGCGCCCGCGGATCAGCCCGCCGAGCGCCATCACCGCGCCGAGCGGGCAGACGTAGCGGCAGAAGCCCTTGAACAGGAACAGGCCCATGACGAGCCAGAGCGCGGCATAGGCGACGTAGTACCATTCGCGCAGGAAGAAGGTGGTGATCGCGGTCTTGAACGGCTCCACCTCCACCGCCGCGTCGATCCGGTCGGGCGCCCAGAACACCGTCGCGACGAGCCCCGCGAGAACGGCGTATTTCACCAGTTTCAGGCGGCGGTCCCAGGCCGGCGAGGGTTCGACCTGCGGCAGGCGCAGCCAGCGGCCGAGATGCGCGGCGAATTCCTGCAGCGCGCCGAACGGGCAGAGCCAGCCGCAGAACAGCGCCCGGCCCCAGACCACGAGGCCCGCGATGGCCCCGGCCCAGACCAGGAGGCCGAAGGGGTCGTAGAGCAGGAAGGCGAAGGAGCCGCCGTCGAGCGCGGTCCGGAGCACGCCGAGGACGGTGGCCATCGTCAGCTGCCCCTGTCCCCAGAAGCCGACGAAGGCGGTCATCGCGGCGAGTGCGGCAAGGCGGACCGGGGTGAGGACGCCGCGCCGGGCGAGGCCGCGCATGAAAGGCCCCATCGCGAGGAACAGCGCCACGAGCCCCGCGCCGAGGATCGCGAGGTCGGGCGCGCGGGCGCGGAGCGCCTCGGCCGCGGGCGAGAGCCTGCGCGGGGCCTCGGGCACGGCGAAGAAGCGGGCGTCGGTCGCGTGGTCGAGCCGGAGCGGGTGGCGGCCGATCTCGGGCTGGAACATGCCGTGTTCGCGCACCGCCTCCACGGTCAGGGTCCAGGGCCGGGACGGGTCGAAGCCGAGCCTGCGGTCGGTGCGCAGGATCATCCGCACGCCGTCCGGCACGCCGGGCAGGGTTTCGACCGCGATGTCGGCATCGCGGAGCGCGACCGGCAGGCCGTCCTGTTCCGCGGTCACGAGGTCGGGGGCGGTGTTGCGGGTGAAATCCTCGGTCACCAGCCCGTGGCGGCCGGCCTCGATCAGCAGGATCGGCTCCTCCGTCGGGTTCAGCCGCTGCAGGAGCGCGAGCCGGTCGCGGGTGGCCTCCGTCAGGACCGCGGCGGCGATGGCGGGCGGGCCGACATCGACGATCCAGAGGTCGAGATAGGCGCCGTCGGGGTCGGCCGCGGCCTCGGGGTCGTCGTATTGCCAGCGGGTGTCCTCGAACGCCGTCTCGATCGCGGCATTGGTGACGGTGTGGCGGGTGGCGAGGCCCTGGTCGACCAGCGCCTGCCAGTCGAGATCCTCGGCGTGATCGGGGATCGGCGCGGCGGGCGGCGTGGTGGCGATGCCCTCCATCCGGTCCCGCGCGACGTCCCGCGTGGCGGCGAGCAGGCTTTCGTGCGCGATCCGGACCGAGGCCGTCGCCTTGGTCACGCCGTCGAGGTAGACCAGCGCGGTTCCGTCGCCCGCGCCGCCATAGGGCGTGCCGACCACCATCGGCTGCGAGATCGACAGCCCGCGGTACTGGTCGAGAAAGGCGCGGAAGGGCGCTTCGCCGAGGCCGGAGACGAAGATCGGTTCGTTGTGGGAGATCAGCCGGACGTCGATGAAGCGGCCGTCGAGGTCGACGGCGACGAAGAGGTTGACGGGCGCGCCGGAGAAGCCGGGCAGGGGGGCGAGCGGTTCGGTTTCGAAGACGTAGCCCGCGAGCGCGCCGCCGGAGTTCAGAAGCTCCCACACCGGGCGGTTCTCGACCTGCTCGCCGAGTTCCATCGGCGGCGAGACGAAGGCCGCGATCTCGGCGCGGGTCAGCGGCTCCGCCGGGGCGGCGAGGGCCGGGGCCAGCCACAGGATGAGGGTTATCGCCGCGCGCCACATGGGCCGGAGGATAGGGGGCGCGGGCAGGGACGGTGTATCCGACCTAGGTCGGGTTTCGCGCTGGCGCGGGCGGCGGCAGAGTCGCCGGCGGAGGAGGATCCGAGATGCCCGTCACCGCAGGCCGCGTCGTGGTCACGCTGGCGTCCTTCGCCGCGATGCTCGCGGCCTGGGCGGTGCTGGCCTGGCTTGTCGGGTCGCCGACGCGCTTCCCCTCGCCCCTGGCCGTGGCGGCGGAGATCCGCGACGAGGCGGTGTCGGGCCGGCTCTGGTCGCACATGGCCGCGACGCTGTCGCGGGTGGCCTGGGCCTTCGGGCTGGCGATGGCGGCGGGCACGGCGCTCGGCGTCGTGCTCGGGCTGTCGCCGCGGCTCGACCGCTGGCTCGACCCCGCGGTGGTGCTGGCGCTGAACCTGCCCGCGCTGGTGGTGATCGTGCTGGCCTACCTGTGGCTCGGCCTGAACGAGGCGGCGGCGATCCTCGCGGTGGCGTTCAACAAGACCGCGCTGGTGCTGGTGACGGTGCGCGAGGGGACGCGGGCGCTGGACCCGGAGGTGGGCGCGATGGCGCGGGTCTACCGGTTCTCGCCGCTCGACCAGCTGCGCCACGTCCTCGCCCCGCAGCTCGCGCCCTACCTGTCGGCGGCGGCGCGGAACGGGCTCGCGATCATCTGGAAGCTGGTGCTGGTGGTGGAGTTCCTCGGTCGGCCCGACGGGATCGGATTCCGCATCCACATGAACTTCCAGCTGTTCGACGTGGCCGGCGTGCTGGCCTATGCCTTCGCCTTCATCGTGGTGATGCTGGCGATCGAGTACCTGGCGGTGCAGCCGGTGGAGCTGCGGGCGCGGCGGTGGCGGGCGGCGTGAGCCCCATGCCGCGTCAGACCCGCCAGAGTTGCAGGGGCAGGGCGCTGAACGTTTCGACCCCGGCGCCCTCGGCGCCGATGGCGAAGGTCTGGCCGACGCCGGCGGCGAGGCCGGTTTCGGTGTCGGGGATCATGATGTGGACGAAGAACACCATGCCGGGTTCCAGCACCAGCGGGTTGCCGGAGTAGATCATCGGCGGCACGTCCATCCACGTCGGCTTGAAGGTGCAGCCGAGCGCGTAGCCGCAGGCGGCGTAGCGCGCCTTCGCGTAGCCGCCGGCATCCAGCTCCCGGCGGTGGATGTCGTCGAGCGTGCCGAGCCGTTCGCCCGGCACGGCCGCCGCCTTGATCCGTTCGAGCGCATCGATCGCCACGTCCATCTGCGTCGCCTGCCGGGGATCGACCGGGCCGGTGACGGCGGTGTGTTCCACGACCGCGTGGTAGCGGCAGGCGGAGCCCGCCAGTTCGATCAGGATCTGGTCCTGCGCCCCGAGCCGTCGCGGCCCGCCGATGCCGCGCCCGAACAGCGCCCGCGGCCCCACGTTCAGGAGCGGCCCGCCCGAGGGCATGTCGGCCCCGGCGGCAAGCTGCGCCGTCACCGCCGCGCCCGACATGGTGGTGTCGAACACGCCGGGTTCGGCCGCGTCGAGCGCCGCCGTCACCGCGATGTCCGCGAGACGGCCCGCCTCGCGCGTCATGGCGAGCTCGGCCGGGGATTTCACCAGCCGGAGCCGCCGCACGACGTCGGAGCCGTCGACGAGCGTGGCGAAGCCGTCCATGTTCGCCTCGACCCGCTTCCAGTTCGCGGCGGTCAGCCCGTGGCTGTCCATCTCGATGCCGATGCGGCCGCCCCTCAAGCCCAACCCCGACAGGATTTCCCGCAGGTCGGCGGCCGGGTCGGCATCCTCGGCGTTCAGCCAGATCCGCACCTCGTCGTAGAGCGAGGCGACCTCGGCCTGGCGCTTGTCGGGCGTGCGGGTCAGGACCACGGTAGGGTCGCCGGCGTTGGCGGTGACGACCCCGGCCTGGAAGAAGACGTAGCCCGAGGTATCGAAGCCGGTCAGCCAGAAATGGCTTTCCTGCGCGAACACGAGCAGCGCGTCGAGCCCGGCCGCCGCCATCGCGGCGCGGGTGCGCGCCTGCCGGTCGCGATACTCGGCCTCGGGGAAGCGGAGCGAGACCGCGCGGCCCGAGGGCGTCGCGGCGGCGAAATCGGTGTCGAGCGCGGTCATGCCACCCCGCAGATGTCGCACATCGTCACGAGGTAGATGCGGATGCAGTCGAGGTAGTCGGGGATGTCCACGCGTTCGTCGGGCATCGTGTTGTAGCGGCCGCCGGGGCCGCAGACCACGCCGGTCATGCCGCCGTGCTTGTAGAGGTGGCCGGCATCGGTGCCGAAGAAGCCCGGCGGGGTAATCGCGCCCGTCGGCTGGTCCTCGCCCCGCACGGCCTTGTAGGCGGCGTTGAGCGCGGTAACGATCGGGCTGTCCTTCGCGACCTCGAAAGCGGGCATGATCGGCCGGCCTTCCCTGACCTCGCTGGTCACGGTGGCCTTGAGCCCCGGATGCCGCGCGCAGAGGGCGTCGAGCACCTTCTGCATGTCGGCCAGCGCGGTTTCGACGGTCTGGCCCGGCCCGTACCGGCCCGAGCCCTTCAGGCGCACGAAATCGGCCACCTGCGGAGGCCGCCATTCGTGCAGGTCGCGACCGAGCGCGCCGTGCATGACGCCGACATGGACCCGGTTGATCGAGCGGTGTTCGTCGGTCGGCGCGTCCGAGAAGGTCATGCCGGTCAGTTCCGGCACCACCTCGCAGGCGGCGAGGATCGCGTCGACCGCGGCCTCGCGCTTGGACAGGTGGCGGGTCACGCCCTCGATCTCGATGACGAAGGTGAAGGCCTCGGCGTGCATGGTGATCGCCTGCAGGTCCGAGGGTTCGGAGTTGATGAAGTAATCGGCGCGCAGGCCCGCCTTCACCGCCGCGTGGGTGCCGACGCCGCCCTGCAGCTCGCCGATCACGAAGGTCAGGATCACGTCGCCCTTCAGCCGCACCCCGTTCTCGATCAGGGTGCGCACGGCGCAGAGATAGGCGGCATCGCCCGCCTTCATGTTGGACACGCCGATGCCGTAGATGAAGTCGTCGTCGACCAGCCCGCCCCAGGGATCGACCGTCCAGCCCTCGGTCGCGGGGTTGGTGTCGAGATGGCCGTTGAACAGGAGGCTGTTGCCGCCGCCGGTGCCCTTCCAGACGCCGATCGCGTTCACCCGGTCGCCCTCCACCGGCATCAGGTAGGCCTCGTCGAGCCCCATGCCCTTCATCACCTCGACCATGTGTTCGGCCAGCACGCGTTCGCCCGGGGTCTCGGAATAGGACTTGTGGCGCACCATCTCGGCCAACGTGTCGAGACAGGCGCGTTCGTCGACGGCGCGGGCGAGGGCGAGGGGGTCGGTCATGACAGGAGCGCTCTTGCGGGTTGGGGAAGGGTGGGCATCCGCGCCACCGGCACGGCGTCGAGCAGGGCGCGGGTATAGTCCGCGCGGCCCGGCGCGGTGGCGTCGGCGGCGTCGAATTCGTCCATCAGGACGCCGTGCTGCATCACGACGATGCGGTGCGCGAGCTGGCGGATCAGGTTGAGGTCGTGGGTGATGAACAGGCAGGCGGCGCCGCTGCGGGACTGGAGTTCGACCAGCAGGCGCGCGACGGCAGCCTGCACCGAGACGTCGAGCGAGGCGGTGATCTCGTCGCAGATCACGAGCTTCGGTTCGGCGGCGAAGGCGCGGGCGATGGCGACCCGCTGTTTCTGCCCGCCGGAGAGCTGGTGCGGGTAGCGGCCGGCGAACTCGGGCGGCAGCAGGACCATTTCCAGCAGTTGCCGCACGCGGTCGGCGATGCCGTCGCGGGGCACCAGATCGTAGAGCCGGAGCGGTCGGGCCAGGATCCGGCCGATGGTCTCGCGCGGGTTGAGGCTCGCGTCGGGGTGCTGGAACACGATCTGCACCTGTCGCCGGTAGTCGCGGTCGAAGCGGTCGCGGCTGTCGAAGCTTCGCCCGTCGAAGGTGATGCGCCCGTCGAACGGGTTCAGCCCGGTCGCGGCCTTGGCGATGGTCGACTTGCCCGACCCGCTTTCGCCGACGATCCCGAGAAGTTCGCCGGGCCGCACGTCGAAGGAGATGTCGCGGGCGCCGAAATGGGGCGCGGCGTCGCGGTCGAACAGCCGGGTCAGGAGCGAGGGGACGTTGTAGCGGACGCTGACGTGCTCCATCGACATCAGGGGCGTGGTGTCCTGCGGGTCCTCCACCGCGATGCGGTCCTGAGGCCGGGGCAGGGCGGCGAGGAGCCGTTGGGTGTAGGGGTGCTGCGGGCGGTCGAACACGGTTTCGGCGTCGCCGTCCTCCACCACCTCGCCCTGGTAGAGCACCGAGACGGTGTCGGCGATGCGCGAGACGAGGCCGAGATCGTGGGAGATGTAGAGCGCCGCGACGCCGGTTTCGTCCCGGAGCTTCACGAACAGTTCGAGGATCTGCTTGGCGGTCAGGATGTCGAGCGCGGTCGTGGGTTCGTCGAAGATGATGAGTTCGGGGTTGCAGGCGAAGGCGGTGGCGATGATGACGCGCTGCTTTTCGCCGCCCGAGGCCTCGTGCGGGTAGCGGTCCATGATCCGGGCCGGTTCGCGGATGCCGGTCCGGGCGAGCGCGGCCTCGGCCTCGGCCCGGGCCTCGGCCGCGGTCATGCCGCGGTGGCGGCGCAGGACCTCGGTCACCTGGTCGCCGAGCTTCATCGACGGGTTGAGCGAGGACGAGGGGTCCTGGAACACCATCGACACGCGGCGCCCGCGGGTGCGGGCGAGGTCGGCCCTGGGCATCCCGATCATGTCGGCGCCGTTCAGCAGGATCGCGCCGCCAAGCTCGCGGGCGTTGCCGGGCAGGTAGCGGGTGATCGCCCAGGCCAGCGTGGACTTGCCCGACCCGCTTTCGCCGACGATGGCGTGGGTCTGGCCGCGGCGGACCTTCAGCGACACGTTCTTCAGCGCGTCGACCCGGCCCTCGTCGGTGTCGTAGGCCATCGAGTAGTTCGTGACCTCGAGCACGGGGCGGTCGTTGGCGGTGTCGGCTGTCATCCGTGGCTCCGCTTCGGGTCGAAGGCGTCGCGGAGCGCGTCGCCGAACAGGTTGAACCCCATCGCGGTCATGGCGATGGCGAGGCCGGGGATGGCGACGCACCAGGGGTTGCGGAACATGAACTGCCGCGCCTCGGACACCATCAGCCCCCATTCGGTCGAGGGCGGCTGCGCGCCGAGGCCGAGGAAGCCGAGCGTGGCGCCGATCATGATCGCGAAGCTGACGCGGATCGTGGCCTCGACGATGATCGGGCCGATGGCGTTGGGCAGCACCTCCCGGAACACGATCCAGGCGCGGCTTTCGCCGCGGGCGACGGCGGCGAGCACGTATTCGCGGGTGCGGACCGACAGGACCGAGGACCGCGCCACCCGCGCCATGCCCGGCGTGAATGTGACCGCGACCGCGAGCAGCGCCTGGCCGGTTCCGCCGCCAAGGAAGGTGACGATCAGGAGCGTGAACAGGAGCTCCGGCATCGCCAGCATCCCGTCGAGGATGCGCATGATGACGCCGTCGGTCCGGCCCCCGGCGACCCCGGCGATCACGCCGATGATGGAGCCCACGCCGACCCCGAGCGCGGTCGCGCCGAGGCCGAAGAGCACCGTCGTCGGCGCGCCGTTCAGCACGCGGGACAGGAGATCGCGGCCGTACTGGTCGGTGCCGAGCAGGTGCTGCAGGCTCGGACCCTCCAGGCGGTTCTGCGCGTGGAAGAGCTGCGGGTCGTAGGGCGCGAGCCACGGGCCGAACAGCGCGATGGCGAACACGATCAGCAGGAGGACCGACCCGGCGATCCCGTTCGGAGACGACAGGATCCTACGCATAGCGCACCCGCGGATCGAGCTTGGCGATGACGAGGTCGGCGACGAGGTTCGACAGCGCGTAGACCACCGCGAGGATCAGCGTGATCGCCTGGATCACCGGCAGGTCGCGGTTCTGGAGCGCGTAGATCAGGAGCCGCCCGAGACCGGGCCAGGCGAAGATCTCCTCGACCACAATGATGCCGCCGAGCAGGTAGCCGATGTCGAGCGAGATCACCGCGACCGCGGGCGCGAGCGAGTTCGGCAGCGCGTGGCGCCAGATCACCCGGCCTTCGCCGAGGCCCTTGAGCCGCGCGGCGCGGACGTAGTCAGAGGACAGCACCTCGGACATCTCGGAGCGGACCTGGCGCGAGATATGTGCCATCAGGATCAGGCCGAGCGTCACCGCGGGCAGGGCGGCGTGGTAGAGGTAGCCGCCGAAATCCTCGGATGGCGGGACGAAGCCCCCGGCTGGAAAGAGCGGGTTTTCCGGCCGTGCGAAGAACACCAGCAGCAGGGTCGCGGTGACGAACTCGGGCAGCGCGGTGCCGACGTAGGAAAACAGACCGATCAGCGCGTCCGCCAGGGTGCCGCGCCGGATCGCGGCGAGCGCGCCGAGCGGGATCGCGATGACGGTGACGCCGGCCAGCGCGATGCCGGCCAGCGAGAGGGAATTCACCAGCGCGTCGCCGACCACCTGCGACACCGGCAGGCCGAGCCTGAGCGACATGCCGAAGTCGCCGTGCAGCACCCCCCCGACCCAGTCGACGTACTGGACCAGGAGGGGCCGGTCGAGACCGAGCTGGCGTTCGAGCGCCGACAGGTTCTCGGGCGTCGCGTTCTCGCCCAGGATCATCAGGGCGGCGTTGCCGGGAAGCACGTTGGTGATGGCGAAGACCGCCACCGTGACGATCGCGAGGACGACGAGGACTGCGCCCAGGCGCCGGATCAGGTAGGTGACGGTCAACGCGCGGCTCCTCGATCAGCCTTCGAGCCAGACGTTCTCGATGTAGTAGTACCGAGAGATCGGCGCGACTTCCCAAGCGTTGGTGCCGGTGCTGCTGGCGGTCAGCACGTCCTCGAAGAACGGGACGATGTAGGGCACGTCGGCCAGTTCCATCGCCTGTGCCTCGGCGTAGATCCGGGCCCGTTCGGCTTCGTCCGTGGTCGACCGGCCGGCCTCGATCAGCGCGTCGAACTCCTCGTTCTTCCAGGCCGAGTCCTCGTAGGAGGCGTTGGAGGTCAGGAGGAGGTTGTAGGTCGCGTCGATGGTCGGCTGCATGCCCCAGTAGCCGATGTAGAACGGCCCCTGCATCCAGACGTTCGCCAGGTAGGTGTCGTGGGGCATCGTCTCGATCTCGAGGTTGAAGCCGGCGGCGGCGGCGGTCTGTTGCAGCGCGATGGCGGTCTGGCTGCGGATGGCCGGGCGGTCGGAGGCCACCAGCGTCAGGTCGATGCCGTCGGGATAGCCGGCCTCGGCCAGGAGCGCGCGGGCGCCTTCGGGATCGTATTCGATCACCGGCTTCTCGGTCGCGAACTGGATCTCGGGCGCCACGATGCTGTCGTAGGCGGGGCGGCCGAGCCCTTCGAGGATGATGTCGACGAGAAGTTGCCGGTCGACCGCCTTGGCCAGCGCCTGGCGCACACGCACGTCGTTCCACGGCTCCGCGTCCTGGCGCATGACGATGTTGACGTAGCGGCCCGACGGCACGCGCAGCGCGTCGATCCCGGCGCTGCCCGCGATCCGTTCGTAATCGGCCTGCTGCACCGTCAGCATCACGTCGGTGGTGCCGGACAGGAAGTTCGCGGTTTCGGCGGCGAGGTCGGGGAACAGCATCATCTCGACGGCGTCGAGGTAGGGCTTTCCGGGAACGAAGTAGTCCTCGTTCTTGACCAGCCGCACGATGCGCGCGCTGTCGTAGGTTTCGAGCTTGAACGGGCCGGTGCCGTTGACCTGGGTTTCGAGCGCGGTCAGGTCGCCTTCGAGCGCGGCGCGCGAGATGATGCAGGCGTTGGCGTGGGCGGTGGAGAACGGCAGGTCCGCGAACGGTGCCGAGAGCGTGAAGCGCACGGTGAGGTCGTCGACGGCCTCGACCGACTCGATCATGTCGAGCACCGAGGTCGCGGAGGCGGCGATGTCGGGGTTCAGGATGGCCTCGTAGGTGGCCACCACGTCATCGGCCGTCAGCGGCGAGCCGTCGTGGAAGGTGACGCCCTCGCGCAGGTGGTAGGTGAACTCGGTCGCGTCTTCGGACGCGTCCCAGGATTCGGCCAGGTCCGGGTGCGGCTGGCTGTCGAGCCCGATCCGCGTCAGCCGCGAGTAGAGCATGTCGATGCACGGGTATTCCGCCGGGCCCGACAGGGTCAGCGGGTTCAGCGTCGCGATCCGGGTCGAGTGGCTGATCTTGAGCGTGCCGCCGGGAACCGGGTCGGCGGATTGCGCGAAGGTCACGTTCGGCAGGGCGGTGGTGGCGGCGAGCCCCATCAGGACGTGGCGGCGGGTCAGGGTGAAGTAGCTCATGGCGGTCGGTCTCTCCTGTCAGGTTGCGGCCCTTCGGGCCTGGTTCGTGTTCGGGCGGTCCGGGCCCGGCTTTCGTCGGCGTGGGGTCGTCAGGCGACGACGGTGAGGTCGTCGGGAAGGTCGGTCAGCAGTTCGGGCGCGCCCTCGGTCACGAGCAGCGTGTGGCCGACCCCCATCGCGAGCCCGCTGTCCTGCACCCCGTTCATGACGTGGTAGAACAGCGTCATGCCGGGTTCGCAGACGGTGGCGTTGCCCGAGTAGATCATCGGCGGCACGTCCATCGAGGTGGGCGCGTAGGAGATGCCGACGGAGTAGCCCGTCGCGCCGTAGCGCGAGGCGGCGTAGCCGGCGGCGTCGAGGTTGTCGGCGTAGCAGTCGAAGATTTCCCCGAGCGTGGTGCCGGGCCGTGCCATGTCGGTCATCTTCGCCAGCGTCTCGCGCGCGACATCGTACATCCTGCGCTGTTCGTCGCGGAGCTTGCCGAACACGATCAGCCATTCGGTCTTCACGTTGTAGTGGCGGTAGGCGACCGGGTACTCGACGAGGATCTGGTCCTCGGGCTCCAGCATCCGCGGCTTGGTCACGCCGCGGCCGAAGACCGCGCGTTCGCCGGAATTGAAGAGCGGCGCGTTGGGCGGCATGTCGGCGCCGTCGCCGAGGATCGAGGCGAGGTAGACCGCCTTCAGGTCGCTGTCGAGCATGCCGGGCTTCGCGGCGGCGATCACAGCGTCGAGCGAGCGGTCGCAGATCCGCCCGGCCTCGCGCATCATGTCGATCTCGGCCGGGGATTTCACCACCCGCAGCTTGCGGATCAGGTGGTCGTCGTTTTCCAGCCGGCACCAGTCGCCGAAGGTTTGCTGGCAGCGCCAGAGGTTCCAGCCGGTCAGGCCGTGGGTGTTGAGCTCGATCGCGACGCGGCCGCCGGCGAGGCCGTGTTCGTCGAGGATCGCCTTGAGGTCGGCGGCCGGGTTGGCGTCGTCGGCGTCCCACCAGATGCGGATGTCCTCGATGGTGGAGGTCATGCGGGCCTGGATCAGGTCGGGCCGCCGGGTCAGGAGCACGATGGGCCGGTCGTCGGCGGTGACCAGCGCGCACTGGAAGAACACGAAGCCGCCGCTGTCGTAGCCGGTCAGCCAGAACAGGCTTTCCTGCGAGAAGACGAGCATCGCGTCGACCCCGCGCTCGGCCAGCGCGCGGCGGAGCCGGGCCTGTCTCCCGTCGAGTTCGGCCCGGTCGAACGGAAGCATGCTTTGCGGTGCGAATGCCAAATCCAGGGTCCCCTGCCTGAGTTCGGGCGGGGTCTCGGCCCCCGCGAGTCGGTCGTGTTGCAGGGATCGTAGAAAGTGGTATACCGTTCGTCAACCAGTGGAATGCGAATTGCATATCATGCTACGTCTGGGATAACGGTGGCGATGTGACTACCGTGCCGGGAAGGCGGGCGGGGAACTGGCCGGATCGCCGGATCCGCCCCGCCCTGGAGAGGGAGCGCGACGCTGAACACGACCGACAAGAGACTGGCGCTGCAGGCCTACGAGGAGATCCTGCACCTGATCGAGACCGGCGACGCGAAGCCGGGCGACCTGGTGACGGAACGGCGGCTGGCCGAACGGCTGTCGATGTCGCGGACCCCGGTCCGCGACGCGCTGCTCATGCTCGAGGGCGAGGGCCTGCTGATTCGCCAGGGCAGCCGCGGCCTGCAGGTGAAGCAGATGCGGATCGAGGAATACATGGACGCCCTGCAGATCCGCCTGCTGCTGGAGCCGCCGGTCGCGCGGCTGGCGGCGGGCAAGGTCCCGCAGGCGGAGATCGCGGAGCTGCGCAGCCGGCTGGAACGGCTGTTGCAGGGCGGGCAGGGCGAGGCGGAACGCGATCTCGTGCGCGGGCTGGACGAGGGCCTGCACGGCGGGCTCGCCCGCGCGGTCGGCAACCCGCAGCTGGCCCAGATGATCCAGACCCTGCGTCGCCAGACCCAGATGTTCGACCTGCGCGCGATGCCGGAGCGGATCGAGGACACCTGCCACGAACACCTGCGCATCCTCGCCGCGGTCGAAGCCGGCGACGGGGCCGAGGCCGAGGCCGCGATGGCCGAGCACCTGCAATGCGTGCAGGACAGCATCATCAAGCGGCTGACCCGCCGATGACGGGCACGGCGGCATCGCAGGCGGACATCGCCGCCGACCGGCTGCCCGGCGGCGCCCCGGCGCCGGACGTGGCGCTGGCGGCGCGGCTGTTCGACGAATTGCGCCTGCGCACCGGCGGCGGCCGCCCCGAACGCGGCATCACCCGCACCTCCTACGGGCTCGGCGAGCAGATCGCCCACGAGATCGTCCAGCGCGAGGCGCGGCGGATGGGCATGCGCTGCGAGATCGATGCCGCCTGCAACCTGTTCATGACGATGAAGGGGCGCGAGCCCGGCCCGGCGGTGATGATCGGATCGCACCTCGATTCCGTGCCCGCGGGCGGCAATTTCGACGGGGCCGCCGGGGTACTGGCGGGTATCGCCGTCGCCTCGGGCTTTCACCGCGCCGGGCTGCGCCCCGCCCGCGACCTGACGGTGGCCGCGATCCGCGCCGAGGAAAGCACCTGGTTCGGGGCGTCCTACATCGGCAGCCGCGCCGCCTTCGGCCAGCTCGCCGGGCGGGAACTCGATACCGTGCTGCGCTCGGGCGACCGGATACCGCTCGGCGCGGCGATCGCCTCGGCGGGCGGCGACACCGCCCGCATCAGGGACGGCGTTCCGCAACTCGACCCCGCCGCCATCGCGGCCTTCATCGAGCCGCATATCGAACAGGGCCCGGTCCTGGCCGGGGCTGGCCGGGCCATCGGGCTCGTGACCGGGATCCGGGGCAGTTTCCGCCACCGCGAGGCGCGCTGCGAAGGGGCCTACGCCCATTCCGGCGCCACGCCGCGCGATCACCGGCAGGACGCCGCGCTGGCGGTCGCGCGCCTGATCGTCGCGATGGACGAGGCCTGGCAGAAGCTCGCGGGCGAGGGTCACGACATGGCCGTGACCTTCGGCCAGGTGACGACCGACCGCGACCACGCGGCGTTTTCCAAGGTGGCGGGGCGGGTCGACTTCTCGCTCGACGTGCGCAGCGAGGATACCGCCACGCTGGACGTGGCGCGGGCCGAGCTCGCGGCGGCCGTCGCGCGGATCGAGGCCGCGTGCAACGTGCGCTTCCGCCTCGGCCCCGAGACCGGAAGCCGGCCCGCGCGGATGGACCCCGCGCTGCTGGACCAGCTTGCCCGGATCGCCGCTGATGCCGGCGGCGACGCCCGCCCGATGCCCTGCGGCGCGGGCCATGACGCGGCGGTCTTTGCCCAGAACGGCATCCCGACCGCGATGATCTTCATCCGCAACGAGAACGGCAGCCACAATCCCTTCGAGGCGATGGAGATGGAGGATTTCGCGGAGGCCGCGAAGCTTCTTTCGGCGTTCTGCGACGAGGGGCCGGGCGCGACGGGCCCGGCATGAAATGCGCCATCGTGCAGCCGATCCACCGCAGCGGGCTGGAGCTTCTGCGCGCGGGCGGGGTGGAGCCGATGGAGGCCGCGTCGACCGGGCATGACACGCTCGCCCCGATCCTCGCCGAGGCCGACGCCGCCATCGTCCGCAACTGGGGTTTCCCCGCCGCCGCCTTCGCGCTCGCGCCGCGGCTGAAGGTCATCGGCGTCCACGGCACCGGGACCGACCGGATCGACATGGTCATCGCCCGCGCGCGCGGCATTCCCGTGGTCGCGACGCCGGGCGCGAACGCGCAGAGCGTGGCCGAACACGCGCTGGCGCTGATCCTCGCGGTGGCGCGCGGTGTGACCGAAGCCGACCGGGCGATGCAGGCGGGCGATTTCGCCTACCGCGAGCGGGTGCGGGGCCGGGAACTGGCGGGATCGACTCTCGGGCTCTGGGGCTGGGGCGAGGTGTCCCGCAGGCTCGCCCCGATGGCGCGCGCGGTCGGGATGGAGGTGCTGGTTCTTTCGGCCCATGCCGACCCGGCGGCGCTGGCGGCCACGGGTGTCGGCGCGGCGCGGGACGCGGCGGACCTGCTGGCGCGCGCCGACGTCCTGTCGCTGCATGGGCGGCCCGGCGACCGCCCGATCCTCGGCGCGGCGGAGATCGCGGCGATGCGTCCGGGCGCGATCCTCGTCAACACCGCCCGCGGCGCATTGGTCGACGAGGCCGCGCTGGCCGCGGCGGTGCGGGGCGGGCACCTGTCCGGCGCGGGGCTGGATGTCTTCACCCGCGAGCCGCCGGACCCGGACAGCCCGCTCAGGGATTGTCCCGGCATCGTACTGACGCCCCATGTCGGCGGCACCACCGAGGCCGCGATGCGGCGGATGGCGACCGGCGCCGCGCGGGCGGTCTTGCAGGTGCTGACCGGGGCCGGGGCGTGAGCGACGCCGCGCCCCGGATCCTGCCCTGCGGCGACTCGGCGCTGAGCGTCGATTTCGGCAACGTTATCTCGGTCGAAGTGAACGCGCGGGTCCATGCGCTGGACGCGGCGCTGCGGGCGCGGGCGGTGCCGGGGGTGACCGAGACGGTGCCGACCTACCGCGCCTTGCTGGTGGTGTTCGACCCGCTCACGGTGGAGGTCGCCGCGCTGGAGGCGGAGATCGCACGGCTGATGTCCCTGCCGGTCGCGTCCGCGGCCGACGTGGTTCGGCGCTGGCGGGTGCCGGTGGTGTTCGGGCAGGCGCATGGCGCGGACCTCGCCGACTGCGCCGAGGGCGCGGGGATCGCGCCGGAGCGCTTCGTGGAGCGGTTCTGCGCGGCCAGCTACCGGGTGATGATGATCGGGTTCATGCCGGGGTTTTCCTACCTCGCCGGATTGCCCGACGCGCTGGCGCGGCCGCGCCGGGCGGTGCCCCGGGCGCAGGTCCCGGCGGGGTCGGTCAGCATCGGCGGCGCGCAGGCCGCGATCGGCAGCGTCGCCTGCCCGAGCGGTTGGCACCTCGTCGGCCGGACGCCAGCGCTGCCGTTCCGCCCCGGCCGCGACCCGGTGTTCCTGTTCGAGGCCGGGGACGAGATCCGGTTCGAGCCGGTGCACCCGCGGGAGTGGGACCGGCTGGCGGCGCGCGCGGCGGAGGGCGACCCGGTGATCGCGGCGGACGCGGGCCGATGAACGGGCTGCGGGTCGAGGCGGCGCCGCCGGGGCTGAGCGTGCAGGACGAGGGGCGGGCGGGGCACCGCCGCCACGGCATCCCGGCCGCCGGGGCGATGGACCGGCTCGCGCTCGCCGTCGCGAACCGGCTGGTCGGGAACCCGCCGGGGACGGCGGCGCTGGAAACCGTGCTGGGCGGCGCGCGGTTTGGGGT
>WVSL01000033.1 GCA_015689685.1 Rhodobacterales bacterium HKCCE2091
CCAGACTGTATTGACCCCATCTTTCACTCGGATGCGTCGGATATTCACCCACTCGGCCGGCGTGGGCAGCTTCGAGGGGTTCCACCAGTAGAACTCCTGGGCGAGGTGGAAGTCGTACTCTTCGCAAAGCATGATGAGAAGCTTGAAGTGATAGAGGCTGCGCACCGGGAGCCCTGGTTTCCACGCGCCGCCAAGGTCGATCACGAGACTGCCGTCGTCCTTCAGGATGCGATGAAACTGCACCGCGAAATCCCGAAACCACTCGAGATAGGCATCCTCCTGCTCGTTGCCGTAGTCCTTCTTGCGGGTCAGCGCGAAGGGCGGTGAGGTCATGATGAGGTCAACGGACCCCTTCTTGCGCCGCTTCATCACGTCGAGGCTGTCAGCGTGATAAATGCGGCCCAGGCGGGTCTGGTGATAGACAGTCAGAGGCTCTTTTTTGGTCATGTTCTCTGCCTCCTTAGAGCTCGAGTTTCTTCAGGTTCATTGCGTGCCGCGCCTCTCGTTCAAAGGCGCGTAGGATGGTGGCCGGGCTCTCGCTGATCGCTGTCAGGTCGCTGCCATCCAGCATGACGATTGCGAGATTCGAGTCGGACATGATCTTGTTGGCGTACCGGCGGGCCTCGCCGCCGATTTCGCCCGTGGTGACGATGATGATGACATTGCTCTTAAGGAAGTGTGTCAGCCCGACTTCCTTCGCTACGTCATCCAGCGAGACGCGCGCCGTGTTCTTGCACTGCACCTGCCAACGCGAAAACACCAGGCGTGCGCCTTCGAAGACGAGATCAACCTCGGCTCCGCCGGTCTGGTTGGCGCGCAGCCGCGTGGCGACATAGGTCATGTCGAGCAGGCGCATGATCTTGAAGGCCAGCGCTTCCAGCGCAAGGCCCGCCTTGTAGCGGTCTTTGTCCTGCATCTCGTGCAGGATATCCGTCAAGGGCGTGCGCAGCAGGCTGAGAAGCTTCGGATCGGTCTGACCCTTGAGCTGCTCGAGCAGCGGATCGACCACATCTGCAATCAGTTTCGGAGTCGGTGCGACCTGGAACGGCTTCGCGCCCCGGCCTGTCGTCGTTTTCTCCGCGGTGATGTAGCCCGCCTCCACAAGAGCGTTGAGCACGAGCTTCGGCAAACTCTTTTCTGGGAACTTAATGCCGTAGGTAGCGGCGGCGAGCCTCGCGATTTCGTTGGCACCTTGCGGTTCAGTGGTGCCGGTGTTCGCAAGAGCGCGCAGGAAAGCACGCTGTTCGGGCGTGAAATCCGCCAGGACTTCAAACTCATCAGGATTCAGCCCAAGAATGTCCTCGATGCGGTGCGGGTCCACGAGCCACCGGCTTCCAATGAAGACCCCTGCCCTCGCGAGCCATAGCCTCATCATGCTTGGATGCTTGCCACCGGAGGGATAATGGACGCCTCGCGCGGCCAACCCTTCGCGCAACGTCGTGAGATTCACCTGCTCGCCGGCAGCAACCATGTCCTGGATGCACCGCACGAGCGTCATGCCCTGCAGGTTCACCAGGATATGCTTGGCCAGCCGCTCATAGAGCGCTGTCGCGTCATCCTTCAGTTCAAAGAGCTCACGGCCGAACTCGGTCAGAGTAGCGTCTCGATCGATGATGCCGTAGGCGATCATCCCGAGCTTCGTGTTGTTTGCCAGCTTCCCGCGGTTGTAGTCGCTGGTCGCGTGTCCCTCGAAATACGCGGCTCGAACAGCTGCTTCAAACGCGCGCCAGTCTCCTCCGTGCGTATCGGCAAGCTCCAGGACTCGAGGCAACTCGATCTGAGAGGGTGAAAATTCACTTCCAAATGGAAGGTCGCTTCTCTTCATCGACTGGCCGCCACAACAGCCGCCGGCCGGACGTCCTTCTTAGGTTGCTCCAGGAAGTCAGCGACGGCGCGGCGCACCATCCATGCCGTCGAAACGTCATTCTGGTCGGCCAGCGCACGAAGCGCCTTGTAGTCCCGATCATCGAGCGTGATGCTGACGCGCGTGATCTTTCGGTTGGATTTCGGACGGGCCACTGCTCACCTCTCTTGGTGTTTTTCTCACCACTAAACACCATATCTGGTGCCGCGCAATATTTGAGTGAGCCTTTTCCACAGCGAATGACCTACCGCATGCAAGCATGCAAAGCGTCTTTGCTGCTTTCATCCCCTGTATTTGCCTTACACCCCAGTCTTGGGGTCGAAGTCCAAACGGGCCCGGTTCCCCTGCCCCGCCTGGAACCTAGGATAGTGCTGATCTGCTTTCGGAGCCGTTCCTTGCTTGAGCCCGTTCAAAGAACATCAGGGTTCTCGGTGCAAGGGCGCCGCAGGCGGGAGCAGAGCCACGCGCAGGCATTTCGCCGAGCATGGCGAGCACCTACCCCTTGTAGCGGGGTTCCTGGTGGTCTTAGGGCATCTCAGCAAGCAAGGCGGCGTCTTCTAAGCTGATCTGCTTTTGGTGAGTTCTGAAGCTCTGACTGCCTGAGAGTTAGAATCTGTTAGAGTCAGAGTTACGGGATTCTGGTAAGTCCGTAACGTACTGGCATAAAAAGATAAAGCGACCTCTTGGTTATGTCGTTGGTGTGTAAAGTGACGATAAAGGGTGTGCAAAGTGACGAATCCTGGTGTGTGAAGTGACGATCCTCTAGCAAAGTTATCCACAGGCGGAGGCGGTGTTTGAAGTGACGAATCTTGACCTCCGGTGTGTGAAGTGACGATAGTAGCAGGATGGTGGGTGAAATGACGAATACACTCTTGCGATGCCGGTGGGTGAAATGACGAACGACACCTCGTCTTCCCCTGCCCGTTCGCCGCTGCTGCCGGATCGCCACCCGCAACGTGATCTTTTCGTCTGTGATATCGTGGATGCGGTCCCAAAGGGCGATATGAGCTCTATGGAGCACCCTGTCTTCTCCCTCTCGACCAAGCCCGACATGCGGCCTCGGCGCTACGAGCGCGGCGAAAACTGGATCGAAATCTCCCCTTCCCGCTACGGCCTGGCGACGGTTCACGACCGCGATATCCTGATCTACTGCATCAGCCAGTGTATGGCGGCGCTCAACGACGGCCGGAAAGTCTGGAAGACGATGCGGTTCAAGGCCCATGATTTGTTGGTCGCGACCAACCGACAGACCTCGGGTCGCGGTTACGAGCTCCTGAAGGACGCGATGCGCCGGCTGCAGGGCACGCAGATCGAGACAAACCTTCGTCAGGGCGGCAAAGAGTATTTCAAGGTATTCGGGCTAATCGACTCCGCTGAGATCGTGAAGGAGACGCGCGACGGCAGGATGCTCGACGTTGAGATCACCCTCTCCGACTGGGTCTTCGACGCGATCGAGAACAATCACATCCTGACACTCAATCGTCAGTATTTCTTCCTTCGAAAACCACTCGAGCGCCGGCTGTACGAGCTGGCGCGCAAGCACTGTGGCGCTCAGGCCGAATGGCGGATCGGCCTGGATACGCTGCGCGACAAATGCGGGTCTGGCTCATCGCTGAAGGAATTCCGTCGTCTCGTGGGCAAAGTGATCGAGGATGATGACCAGCACGACCACATGCCCGACTACGCCTATAGCTTCGAGGATGATATTCTTGTCGTGAAGCCAAAGAAGCAAGGCGCGCAGCTCGCCTTCGCTCTTACGAAAGCCTCCCTTCGGCTATCTCCCGATACGTACGATCGCGCGCGAAAGGCCGCGCCAGGATGGGATATTCATGCGCTCGAGAGCGAGTGGCGCGCATGGGTGGCCGGGAAGGGTATCACTGTGAAAGATGCGGACGCTCACTTCGTGAGCTTCTGCAGGAAGCGCGGACCATACCGCTCGAGTGCATGAGAGCAGGCATGATACCAACGCGCTATGCATGCTTGCATGCAAGCATTTCATCATGCATAGCGCGGATCATGTTTCCGTGCTAGCATGATTCAAAACAACGAAGACGAGCGGAGCAGTAAGAATGACATACATCATTGGAATGATTTCCCAGAAAGGGGGCGTCGGTAAATCGACGCTGGCGCGCATGATGGCGCGTGAGTTCATCGCCGGCGGCATGAGCGCGAAGATTGCCGACCTCGACACTCAGCAGCAGACCTGCACCAACTGGGCGGGCCGACGCGCTGAAGGCGGGGTCGCTCCCGAAGTCCAGGTGCAGAGCTTTGCAAGTGTGAAGACAGCGCTTGAGGAGGCACCGCGCTTCGACGCTTTGATCTTGGACGGAAAGCCGAACGCCTCGGAGCAAACGGCGGAAGTCGCGCGGGCTTCCGACCTTGTGGTCATTCCGACCGGTCAGACCGTGGATGACCTTCATCCTGGCGTTGTCCTGGCGCACTCGCTGAGGAAGAAGGGCATCGCCCCGCAGAAGGTGGCCTTCGCGATGTTTAAGACGACGGGCAGCGATCGGGAGAACGCGGCCGCGCGTCAATACATCATAGATGCCGGCTACAGCGTCCTGGATGGCGAAGTGCCGGTTTCGACAGCCTATGGTTCGGCCTCCGATATCGGCAAGGCGATCACCGAAACCTCCTTCCGAACGCTAAACGAGCGTGCCTCAAAACTGGCTCAGAGCGTAATCGACAAGATGGCCGAGCTGGGCGAAAGGCAGGTGGCATGATGGCGACGAACCTCGCGAAGCTGAAGAGCAGCAAGGGCGCGCCGCCGCCGGCTGACGATGCGCCGGACGTCATGGCTGAAGACAACCGGCCTGAGAAGACGGAGCTGCGACCTTTGCAGGTTCGCATCCCAGTGTCGGTCTTCGAACAGTTCAGCGAGCAGGCGGGTAGGGAGTTCGGCTTCACCCACGGTGCCAAGAAGCAACTGTTTTTGAAGATGTGGCAAGCCTACAAAGCGCAAAACATGTAACCATGATTGCATGCAAGTGTCTTCACTAGGCCCCGACGACTTGTCACGCCTTCTGCCTGCAGAGTTCCGGTTCGTGACGTCGCCGGCCGAGCTCGAGACCTACCTGCGGCGGCACTTCGTGCGCGAGTCTCTTCAAGGGATAGCGGCCGGTATACTGCCGGAACAGCCGATCGACTATGAGGAGATCGGACGAAAGGCGCAGATAGCAGCGCGCGTCATTTCACTCGCTCTGCACCGACAGGCTGGCGTAGATGACAAAGAAACGGCGGCTCTAGAGAAGAGCCTGGCTGACCTGGGTGTGCCTGGCGCAGCGGAAGGTTCCGAAGGGTAGGGGGGTTAACTACCTCTCAGGACCGGGCTGCCTGCGTTCGCGGGTCATGTCTCTGCCGGTCTCGCGAAACTCTGCTCGCCGCGCCTCAAGCTTCTTCTCAAACTCAGCCGTCTTCCGCTGCCGGTCCTGATCGGCCTGTTTCTGGGCGCTTTCGGCCTGCTGTTGTGCCTTCGCTCGGTCGGCATTACCCTGAACTTCCGAAGTGACCCGATCGAGTTGTTTCGCGCGCTCAGCCGGCGAACCTCGCTCTGCCGACTTTATCTGACTGTCGGTCTCAGCCCGCTTTTGCTCCACCTTCCGGCTTGCATCCGCATCAGTTCTCTTGCGCGCTTCGTCTTGCGCCCGAGCGTCCTGCTCTCTTTTCTCAGCGTTTCGCCGGTGGCTCTCCTGGACAAGCTGCCGCTGAGCTTCGCTCTCCTGGTGGGCCTTCCTGGCCTGCTCTCCGCGAAGCCGGGCCTCCTCTTTCATCTGTGCATCGGACAAGAGGGGTCCCTGGCATTTCTCGATGAACTCCGGGCTCGGCCGCGGCGCAGGTGATGACGGATCACGGGAGGCGATTAGCCGTTTCTCAGCCTCGCGTTCCTGAATCTTCTTAAGCGCATCGCCGTAGAAGTCCGGTTGGCGTTCATCGGTCATTTGCGCGCTGGCTCCCAATCGTGGTATGCTAAGCTATTGAATTGTGATGAGTAATGACGCTTTTCAGATTGATGAGTTCAAGCGCTATATCCTCGATATAGTCGGCGAACGCCCCGATGAAGTCAAAGCTATGGAGCTTATCGGCGATGCCTGCGCTCGGGCGATGAAGTTGGGCTTGAAGCCGACTGCGATCGCCAGAGTGCTTCACCAATCTGCGCGCTCTGCACCGCTCGCGGGAGACGGCCAACACGGTCCCGAAAGGGATGGTGCGGGCAGTGCCGTTGCTGGGCGCTTGCGCTCCGGTATGTGCTCATCGTTTGGCTGGAATAGGTACTTCTGGCCGAGCTTTCGAAGGGAGCTGCTGTCTTCAACAGTTACAGCGCAGCTCTGCCGGCGCTAGTCGCCAGCGACCCGTGCTATGCTGGCCAAGCAAACGACTCGAGAGTGCGATGATAAGGCCGCCACTGCCCCATGCCCGATACCACGAGATGCGGGCCCGCCGGCGTTTCCTCGAAACCTATAAGAGACGGATCGCCGAAGGACGGCCGCTTCCTGTTGCCTTCGATCCCGACCGGGCGTTTCGCGGCGCTCAGCTTGCCGATCACCTTCACCGATACTTTCGGGAGAAGGAAGTCGAGGCGGCGCGGGAGGCCAGGGAGCAGCTCGACAAGATCGTTAAGCCCTAGCGTCTGACGGACCAGACGTGCCTAAAATGGTGGCTCGCTCCCGTCGCCGTCCTCGTCGCGCGGCACAGCAACGGCACTCTGCAGGATCGGATACCGTGTCAGATGACGTGCCTTGTAAGCGGGCGAAACCTGATCGTCTCGAAATGTGAAGAGCGCGTCCCGAATGTACCTGGCATCGCGGCGCATGACCCACGCAAACGCCTGATCCCGAGGAAGGCCACAGATTCGCGCCATGAAGTCCTCCGACTCCCACCAGTGGGTGGTGATGGGCTCTCCGTCCTCGGTCAGGAATCGCTTGTACTCGGGATAGGCTCGGCGATCCGCTTCGACCTGGCGTTCTTCCTCCGCCCACGCTGACGACACCGATCATCGCCTCGAAGCGGAACAGCGCCTCCTCAAGGGCCTCAGCCAGGTCGGGATCGATGCAGAACACTTCCATCTCGGCGCGGGTAAATGACCAGTGGTCTCCGACTTGTCGATCGCGCTCGCTGTCGAGTACCCACATTGACCACCCTCCCGTTATTGGAACATAGTAGGAACATAAGCCTCGGCCGTCCATCTCCCTCAGCGCCCAATTTCGATCTAGGCTTTGATCCTTGAGACCGTCGAGCGTGACACGCCAAGAGCTCGAGCAATCTGGGCGTTGTCCTGTCCCTCTGCCCTCCACTGCGCCACCAGGTCTCTCTGGTGCGCGGAGAGCTTCGGCGGCCGTCCGAGCCGGCGGCCCTCACGACGGGCGCGATCCCTACCTTCTCCGGTGCGCTCCGCAATCAAGGACCGCTCAAATTCTGCCAAGCCTCCTAGTACGGTGAGTATAAGCCTGCCGGCCGGAGTCGTGGTGTCAGCCCAAGCTTCGGCCAGTGATCGAAGTTTTGCGCCCTTACCTTCGACCTGCCGCACGATCTCGAGAAGGTCGAACGTCGATCGCGCCAGGCGATCGAGCCGCGTCACAATCAACACGTCGCCTTTTGAAAGCTCCGCTAGTGCCTTCTTCAACTCCGGCCGATCGCTGCGCACTCCGCTTATCGTCTCCTGGTACACAGGTTCACACCTCGCCGCGCTAAGCTGCTCGAGCTGGGCAACGAGGGTTTGGCCAGAAGTGGAAACGCGTGCGTAGCCGATCGATTTCATGCCGATATTATGCACGCGATTTTTGCACGATCCAAGCGATTGAATTTATTGCCTTGGTGGCAGCGTGCATAAGTCTTGATTTTTGCACGCTATCTTGACCGAGCCAATCTGGTTCAAGTCGTGGGTCTGAGGGACGCGGGGCAGAAGCGGCCGGTTCTGACTAAACACTTGGCTGCTGTCATTCCCACTTGCTCATGAATGATCGGATTCCGTAAATAATGACGACAACGCCTAGCGCGATCGCCGCGATGCCAACGCTACCTGTCGTAACCTCAAACAGACCAAGTAGGTTGATGGCGCTCTCGGCATCGTCGTCATTAGAAATGGCTACCAGGAAGAGACCCATCCCTGCGATCACAACACCGCAGACCATCACAGCAATTATGAGTGTTTGCAGTCTCATACGCCCATCCATGACAAGGAAGTCTTTTGGTTCTAGCTGCTGATCTGGGCCCTTCCTGAAGCCCCTGAGACTGGGCAAATGCCGCCCTCCGTGCATGAAATGCTACGGAGACTAGACGACATTGCTCGGCCGCTATCAACCAAAGCCGTGAACAAGGCCCTTACCGTCGTTCGAAGAAGCGCCCGCTTGGCCCGCCCTGTCTCCTTTGGAAGACCTGGACGACGCGGTGTTCAGCGCAGGCATCTGCAGTTCGCGGTAAACTTGATTAGCCTCGTTGATGGAAGCAATCGTGTTACCACTCTGAACCTCCCCAACCGCCCACTCGAGGATGGTCAAGGCGTTATTGAATAGTTCACGATTGGAATCCGCGCCAATGGCCTCCATCAGCGCTCTGATCTCAGGTACACGGCTATCTTTGACATCGAACTGGAAGCGAGTTTTCGACATTTTCATTCTCCATCCTTAGGGCGGGGCAGGACCATCTCGAGTGCGCGCTTCGACCAGTGCGGGAGCGCAAGTCTCGGGGTCTGACAGAAAATCCTTAGGGAGCAGCTCAATCGGAGCTCCCTTCGTCATGGCCTTGGGTAGTCTTCTCCACTTCGAAACAACTTGGGCTTCGAATTCCGTTTCTTGGAGCCTCATGGAGTCCCTCCTTGTCGGGCGGGGCGTGCGTACGCACTAAGTAGTCGTGTTTCATAGCAATAATCCTATATATACAGCGTTTTGGGCTCGCCACTTGGGCTAGGGTTCCGGGATTTTTGCAGCCACAAGCATCATAAGTCACCTTCGATTCAGCTTTCTGAAGCCCGTTGAGAGGGGCATACGGGGCATATAGGGTATCCTTAGGAAACTTTCAAGTACTATGTAGGAGGTCAATAGGAGGCTTTTGCGAGGTATCTTGGGAAGAGGGCTCGCTGACGTCACTGTCTGCGCGAAGCCGCCATTGGGGTGAAGTAGCTATTTCAGTAGCTCAGACGCCTCGAGTCCCGCGTCCGACCGTCAAATACTGGATCGGTCGAACCGACGGGAAGCACCACGTCATCCACACAAAGACAGCAGGGTGACCTAGCCATTCTCGGGATGGTTTGCTAACTTCGCAGAGCGCAATACTGACGAGGCCGAGCAGTACCCGCAGTGATGCGCAAGCGCCCCTCTTGCAGGGGCGCATTCATTCTGGGAGGGCTCATCGCCCATAGGCGTACCTTGGCGTCCAGCTTTCGATTAGCTTCTCATCTTCGTCGTCTTCTTCGTAGGGGTCGTCGGGCATCTCCTCGCTCGAGAAGACGGTCAGAGTAAGACCGTAGCTTCCAAGTCCGACGATCTCTTCATCGAGTGAAATGTTCGCCGATCCTTCGAACCAGGCGGAGAGGTCCGTCTCCGCACATGACGATCGGCCGCTACGAACGTTCTCGGCGTCTGCGTTGAAATTCCTGGTCGCGGATTCAGGGAGCGCATCGCCCTTTCTGGGTAGTTTGAGCCTTCCAAGCGACTTGAAGCTGTCCGACATGAAGCCGTAGCGAACTGTCGGCCCGGCGCTTACCACGATTGCCATAGGATACCTTGCGCACTCTGCGGTGCGGATGGCGGCCGACGTAAGTGATGCCTCTGCGTCGAGCGCCAACGCGTTGATGCCAGAGAGCCCAACACCTTCGCTCGCAAGAACATCGCGCACAAGCTTGCTTGGCATGAGCAGACCGGCAGCGAAGTGATCTGCTTCAAGCTCGATCGAGCTGCTGCCTTGAGTAAATCCGGCGCGAGATGCGTGAAAGCCACCTGCATTCAATATCTCTTCCGGATGACCGTCCAGATAAAAGTGACCGAGTTCATGTCCGACAGTGAAGCGACGGAAGCCCTGACTTTTTACATGAGTCGAGTAAATGATTCCGACCCCATCATCATTGAAGACGATGCAGCCACTTACCCCTTCCTTTCCCGGGTCCTTGGCCTCTACGACAATGTCTTCGTTCTCGGCGATTTCAAAAGGATCGACGCGGAAGGCCGTGAAGCCGTGCTCCTGCGCGACCTTCTCACCGCGCTGTCGCGCCATCTTGAGCCGGAATTTACTCATCCGGCGCGCCCTTTCGGCGACGGGCTAGTGTATCGATCATGTCCTGAATTGCGTCCCTGTCGGACGCAGTCAGGTTCTCCTCATTTCGGAATGCGGTCGTTGCCCCGCTCATGGACGCCGCCCGCCCTAGAAGATAGTCCGAGGAGACCTCAAGGGCCTTGGCAAGAGCACGAATGTTCGCAAACGACGGCTTCCGCCGCCCGCCCTCGAAATGTCCGATCGCTGCCGGCTGAAGACCGGAACGCTTAGCGAGTTCCGTTTGATTTAGGCCGCGCGTCTCCCGCGCTTCCCGCAATCGGGCCCCAAAGACTCCTTCTGATCCGTCCGAACTTGACACTACGCCTCCGAATACTATATTATGACGAGTACGTAGGAATCACCTCGCGGCCTTCGGGCCTTTTTCTTTGGCGGAGCATCCTACGGTTTCGTCAATAAATGTATGACGTTCAGCGTACCCGGTCAAGCAGAAATGGATCATGCGGGTTACCAGAATCGTCGAAGCACAGGAACCAAGACATGGTCATCAGAAAGAAACATATCCGCAACGTCTCGACCTACATCGCCGGCATCGCTCTGGGCAGCGAGTTCCGGCCGGCCATTGAGATCACAGATCATCACAAGAAGAAGCTGGCCCGGATCGGCTTTGCCGATCCGCCCCGCCATGGCGATACGATCCTTCCCAACGCCGTCGGTCCGGTCAGCCGCTACAACGCCAACGGGAAGTGGGAAGTGCACCGAGACCAACCGAAAGAACAGCGCTATGTGCGCACCGTTCGTTGGCGCTGGAAGCAATGGGCCGGCCGCGGCAACTTTGAAGAACACGAGGACTTTCGCGATATCTACCGGGACTGCTATCCGCGGACGCAGCGCCCGTCGCCCGGCATCGAGCTGACCTACGTCGAGCAGGACGGGAACACCTACGTTGTCGCCCCTGCCCTTCGGAATCTGCCGTCCAATCACGACGACATTGGACACTCGATCAACTTGCTCCTCGAGTTCTTCGGCGAGTGCGAGCTCGTCAAGACCGACCTCAGCCGGTTCGCCGATATCAAGGTGAACCGCCTGAACTGGAAGTTGCTCCCGCCGGGCGAGTACCCTTGGCAGAGGCTCAGGAGCCATCTGAAGGGCGTACTCAAGCGGTCTTCCGAAAACACCCAGGCCGTGATCTTCGATCGCCAGGAGACGATCATGTCCTTCGAACCCGACGAGCAGTTTATCGGCTCCGCGGGGTTCTCCGACTATATCGCTTATGTCTTCAAGGCACGTGGCGTCGTGGTGCTGGAAAGCATCCGTAAGGGCAACGCCATCTACGTCTTCGGACTGGACTGGGAGCGCTTCTCCAAGTTGAGCAAGTCGGAAATCATCAATGCCGATCTGCACCTGGCACGGCTGGTTCACGCCAAGGGCTGGAAGGCCAGGCTGGCTCAGCTGATGGACCACCGCCTCGCCGCAGAATGACCCTAAGACGCAGCCGGCTCCGGGCAGTGGGCCGGGTGCCGGTGGGGCTACGCACTTGCCGAGATCGCCTGGGACGCGCTGTGATCTGCAAAGCGACGAGCGCCCTAACCTTCAGCCGAGTCCATGAAAAACACCCGGCCATACCATGGCCGGGTGCAGCATGCAGTATCGTTGCTTGGTGAGGCTAGGCGAACAGAACTAGTTTGCAGAAGCCCGACACCAGCAGCGCGGAATAGAACAGCGCGAGGAAGAGCATGGTCCGCGCTTCAGTGATCTTCTGGTGCCGCATTACCGCGACGGCGAGAATGCCGTAGCAGGTGGCCAAGCCTGCCTTACAGACAAGCTCAACCCAGGTTTCGACATCCGCGCTCGGCCATAGGCCATAAGCCGCCGCGATGCCGCATGCCGCGACAAGATGGATGACAAGGGGGGTGTACATCGGGTAGTTACTCCTGGTCGTTTAGACAACCCGCCGGACGCCTCCTGAGAGTTTTGGCGACGATCAGAGGTGACCGGCGGGGCATCGAGCTGCTCTCGATACCCAACTTCATGACCCCAAACGGCCCGATTTTGGAAGTTGCGCGGCGTATGGATGGGGATTTAGGGAAGCCTATCAACGGCTTGGGAGGGAGCAACAATGTTACCCGCCCAATCTAGTACGTCCGGATGGGAACTGTGCCCATGTAAGGGCAGCACCCCGTTACAAGCCCTTACTCGGGCCATCCATCTGTTCCAAAAACTTCGCTTGAGCGATCGAGACCCTCTGTAAGGGTTACAAGCCCTTACCGACCCTTACACGTCCTTCCATAGGCTCCGGTCCCGAAACACTTGATTACGAATCGTTAAGACTGTACCAGTTCGCGGATTGAACCTGGGGGCAGGGATGTCGCTTGCTAAACAAGATTATGGAACGCTGATCGCCGCCCAGGCGAGAGCTGCCGCTCGTCCGACGCATTACCAAGAGCTTCTTTTTCGACCTATTTCCGAGGGCCTCAACGACACGACATCCTACTTCGGCTGGGAAGTCGACCACGCGGAAAAGAAGCGTTTTTACGTTGGTGGAATGCTTTGGTTCCGCTCGGTTACCGGCATGAATGGCAGTGAGGTCGCGGCAGGTTACAAGTCTCGCGCTGAAAACACCGTCAGAGAAGAGACCGAATGGGCAAACGTCCCAATTACCCAGTCTCTGTGGCGGCAAGCGATCGCACGAAAGCAATTCAACGCGGCGTGGAACAGAAACCCGCTGATGTTCCACAAGGCCGCCACTGTAATTGTCGCCTGCGAGCTCGCGCTCCAAGATCGGCTCGACTCTGGTCTAAGCATTGAGGGCATAACCTCAGGTCTAGATGTCTATCGCTACATGACGGTCATTCCTGCGTGCTGGAACATTGACGATTTTGATGCCAAATCCTGGGCCGAAATTCGTGAACGGCCAAACGCACTTAGCAATATATGCACCGCCACGGGACAGAACAATTCACGCGTTTTCGAGAAGCTGTCACAGGGCGGAACCGTTACCGCCGAAACAGCCCACGATGCCCATCACGCAGTTACGCAGAAGCTAGGATACAACGGCATAGGGGGCGTTCGGGCAAAGCCTGGGAGTCACCTCGGCATCGGCGAAGCAATCTCCGACGAACACCTAGATCGTGGCTGACTCCTAGCTATCACCAGTTGGGCGCAATTAAGGGACCTGGGCTAATCCACCGTGGCGCAGCCATTCCCAAGCTCAGGTCCAGGTCGCGAAGATAATCCTTCAGCACTCGAAGACTATTCGCGTCACCGTCAAGCATCTCGAGCACATCCTGCTCATCCAGCTGAACGACGTCCCCGAGTCGGAACATCCCTTGCGATGCGAGCCGGCACGACAGTCGAAAAAGCCGATCGTTGTGACCAACGCATGACGGGAAATGCCGGTCCAAGAACTTCTTCTTGGTCGCTGGCACCATCCTGACGATCGCATGATCCGTCGTCTTCCCCCCATGTCTTTCAAAATTTTCTCTCAAAACACAGTACCTTAACACGGCCAGCGCCAAAATGGAACTGGGACACGAAAACATGAAGGCCAGGGCCTTAGCCAGAGCATCACGCATCTGTAGATGCTCTAGGTAGTCATAACGAAAAAGATGCGTTTGGTACTCGGCTCGCATCTGCAACGGCGGCCGCACACGACGACGGGATGCCGTGTCCTGAGGTATCGTCGCTTCTGGCAATACGTGAAATGGAAGCAGAGGCTGATCGTCGTCGCAGGCGTTGGAAATGCTGAGTTCAGCCCGCTCTTTCAGCATCTTTCTACTCCGCAGCGCTAATGATGATCGGCGTGTCTTCGTCACTTAGCTCCTCCCCTGCCCCTTCTTCGGCTTCTACGCTGCGCTGCATGTGTGCGGGACGCTGCCGGCCGCCATCCGCGGGAAGCGGTGCGCTCTCACGTTCGTCACCGCCGTTCCAGAGCAGGCCAGGATGCGCAACGCGGTAGTATCCGTCGTCATCGCCTTTCGCGACCTTTGGCTTTGGCGGCTCTCTTCGGTCGTCGAACCGCCCCAGAGCGCCCTTGAGGTAGGGCTCGAGAAGCTCAGCGCACACCCACTTCCGACCTAGACGCTCGGCCACCTCACCCGTAATGCAGCTCCCGCCGAACGGGTCGAGCACCGTGTCGCCGGGGTCTGTCACCATGCGGATGAAGTACTCTGGCAGAGCCGCGGGGAACCTGGCCGGATGCGCCTTGATCCCCTTCTCTTTGCAATAGCGCATGTAGCTGCTGTTGCTCTCAGTGTTTGGGATCGCGATCAGGTTCGGCGGAATTGAGGCCCCATTGTCGATCGCGAACTTCTCGCTGATATCGTGGCCAGAGGGCCGCAACTTGGCTTTGTAGCCGTTGCTCAGAAGCGTTCTCATGCTGTCGCTGTAGGGCTGCAGGACGCGCCGGTTACTAGCGCGCGGCCAGGGCGTCTTCGACAGCCACCAGACTGTATTGACCCCATCTTTCACTCGGATGCGTCGGATATTCACCCACTCG
>WVSL01000034.1 GCA_015689685.1 Rhodobacterales bacterium HKCCE2091
CATCCGGCCACGATCTCGTCGGCGAGCCGCCAGGCCGCGGCCTCGGCGGGATCGCCGGTGCGGGCGAGCCGGGTGTGGCGGTCCATGTCGTCGAGCGCGCGGCCCGACGCGGTGAAGGCCGGCCCGTGGCCCGCGTTCGGGTCGCCGCCGGGGGGCAGGGTGCCGTCGCCCGTGGCCACCGCGATCCGGGTCGCGCGCCCGTCCTCCAGCCGCCGCACGACCGCGGCGCAATAGAGCGTGGCGCGGAAGGCGAATAGCGGCCGGTCGATCACCATCTGCCAGCCGTCGCCGCCACGCCGGGCAAAAGCGGTCGCGGCGCCGGTGCGGTCGGAAAGCGTTCCGGCGGCCGCGTTGAGCGCGTGCATGGTCGCGGCAAGCCCCTCGGCGCCGAGGTCGGTGGAGGCGACGATGTCGCCGGTCAGGACGGCCAGGTCGGTCATGGGTCAGTCATATCACTGACCAAACCGGAAAGACAGTCCTGATGCTGACATTTCGGAAAGGGCAGCGCAGGGGCTGACATGGAAAAGGGCGACCCCGGGGGGGCCGCCCATCGTTCCGGTTGCAGGCCGGGGATCAGAGACCCATGCAGTTGGCGTAGTAGGTCACCGTCGCCGGCCAGTCGGAGAAGACCCCGACCACGCCCACGTCCTGCGCCAGCGCGTCCAGCACCTCGAAGTAGTCGCCGTCGTTGTCGATGGCTTCGGTGACGGAGTGGTAGTACCAGCCACCGCCCGAGGCGAGCGGGCCGGAGCGTTCCAGCGTCCAGGTGATGATGTCGATGTCGGCCTCGGCCAGCGCGACGGCGAGCGCGGAGGGGACGAAATCGCCGCTGTCGTCGAGCGTCAGCAGGAACGGGATCGCCGGGGCGACGTAGTTCACGCCGCGCTCGGCCAGGGCGGCAGGGTCGAAGCCCCAGGTGGCCGGGTCGTTGCCGTCCAGCCCCTCGATCGAGCTGTCGTCGATCAGGTAGACCGCCTGCGCGCCGAACTCCGGCGCGTTCCCGATCCAGTAGAGCACGTCGTCGAGGTTGAAGCTCTGCGCCCAGACCCGCGACGGATCGATCCCGGCGGCGACGTAGTCGTCGATCAGCGCCTGCGCGTAGTCTTCCTGGGTGAAGCCGTCATGGGGCATCTCGACCGACGGCGACTTCAGCTCGGGCGTGAAATCGGCGCCGAGCGCGTCGAACAGCGCGATGGAATCGGCGTGGGTCAGCAGCGTCGCATTGCCGGCATAGAGATCGGTGCGCCAGTCGGCGGTGCCGGTCAGGTATTCCTCGGCCGTGGAGGCGGCGCCGTTCGAGGCGTCCATCTTCGGCTCGAGCGTCAGGAACTCGGCCAGCGTCAGTTCCGAGGTGCGGCACTCGGCGGCGGCGGGGGTGTCGCCCGACGCGGCGGCGAACGGGGTCACGCAGGTCGCCGCGAGGTCGGTCGCGAGGATGTTCGTCGTGGTGTGCAGGTCGTTCTGCGCGTGGCGGCAGACGAGTTCGTGGTCGGCGGTGAAGGTCACGTCGCATTCGAGGATGCCGGCGCCCATCGCGGCTGCGGCCATGTTCGATTCCAGCGTATGCTCGGGGAACTGCAGCGGCGCGCCGCGGTGGCCGATGGAAAAGCGGGTGCGTTCCGGCGTCTGGCCGAGGCAAGCCTGCAACTCGTCGCGCAGCGGCGACGGTTCCATCTGCGAAATCAGGTAGGCAGGGCGGACGCCGTAGGTCAGTGCCTGGGCGGTGTCGGGAAGCTCGATGTCGGCAAGCGCGGGGACCGCGGCGGCGGCGGTCGCGGCCGCGGCGAGCGCGAGGCGGATGGAAGTCATGGAAGCACTCCTCGTGGTCAGGAGCCTTCTTCTGGCATGCCCATCGTGACGCTTCCGCGATGGTTCGGTGACAGCGGGATAACAACGCGCCGGGTTCGGGACGCGGCGCGCGGCGGCGTCACATGAAGCCGAGTTCCAGCCGCGCCTCGTCGGACATCATGTCCATGCCCCAGGGCGGTTCCCAGGTCAGTTCCACGTCGACCTGTCGCACGCCTTCGAGCGGTTCGACAGCGTCGGCGACCCAACCCGGCATCTCGCCCGCGACGGGGCAACCCGGCGCGGTCAGGGTCATGACGATCGTCACCGCGTTCTCGGGCGTGATGTCGATGGTGTAGACCAGTCCGAGGTCGAAGATGTTCACCGGGATCTCGGGGTCGTAGACCGTCCGGCAGGCTTCCACGACCTGCTCGTAGAGCGGGTGGTCGGTCGCCGAGGGCCGGATGAGCGGCGTGCCCTCCAGCTTGTCCTGTGCCTCTGTCATCGCGGGTCCGTCCTGAATTCCTGACCGTTGATATAGGAAATCGGCGCGCGGGCGTAAAGGTTCGCGCCGGGAGAGGTTTCGGTCTAAGGTGCCGATGCAGCGCAGGGGGTGGCGATGGAAGACGCGAACGAGGGCCAGAGGAAGTTCTGGCGCGACGATGTCGGCGGAATTTGGGTCGGTGAGGCGGACCGGCTGGAACGCCTGCACGGCCCGTTCACCGACATCATCCTCGACGCCGCCGGGCTGCGGGAAGGCGAGCGCGTGCTGGACCTCGGCTGCGGAACCGGGGCGGTCACGCGGCGCGCGGCGGTGATGGTCGGCCCGGCCGGGCGGGTGACCGGGCTCGACATCTCCTCGACCATGCTGGACGGCGCACGCTCGATCCCGCTGCCGGGGGACGCCGCGCCGGTCGACTGGCTGGAGGCCGACGCGCAGACCCATCCCTTCGAACCCGTCGCCTACGACGTGATCCTGTCGCGCATGGGGGTGATGTTCTTCGCCGATCCCGAGGCGGCGTTGGCGAACCTGCTGAGCGCGGCGGCCCCCGGCGCGCGGTTCGCCGCGATCTGCTGGCGGACGGGGGCGGACAACCCGTGGTTCGGCCTCGCCTCGGCGGCGGTGGAGGACGTGCTCGGGCCGCAGGAGCCGTCCGATCCGCTGGCACCGGGGCCGATGGCCTTCGCGGACGGCGCGCGGGTCACCGGGCTTCTCGGCGCGGCGGGCTGGCGCGAGGCGGCTGTGGCGCGGGTGCCGGTGATCCTGCGCACCGGCGGCACGATCGAGAACACGGTCGACCTGATGACCTGCATCGGACCGGCCAGCCGGGCCCTGCGTCTCGCCGGTGCCGGCGAGATCCAGGAGACGGAGCTGCGCGCGCGGGTCGCGGAGCGGCTGGAACCCTACCGGGAGGGATCCGGCGTCGCGATCCCAGTGGCGATGAACCTCTTCAGCGCGCGGGCACCGGGCTAGGGCGGGCTTTACTTTCGCCCGTCGCCGGGCCATGCGGCGGCGGATGAGCCAGGACTTCGCCTTCCACCTCGCGGCCACCGACGGCGCCGCCCGCACCGGGCGGATCGAGACCCCGCGCGGCACGATCCGGACCCCCGCCTTCATGCCGGTCGGGACGGCTGCGACGGTCAAGGCGATGCGGCCCGAAAGCGTGGCCGAGACCGGCGCGGACATCCTGCTCGGCAACACCTACCACCTGATGCTGCGGCCCGGGGCGGAGCGGGTCGACCGCCTGGGCGGGCTGCACCGGTTCATGAACTGGGACCGGCCGATCCTGACCGACAGCGGCGGGTTCCAGGTGATGAGCCTTGCCGACCTGCGCAAGCTGACCGAGGACGGCGTGAGGTTCCGCAGTCATATCGACGGGTCGGAACACCTGCTGTCGCCCGAAACCTCGATGGAGATCCAGCGCCTGCTCGGCTCCGACATCGTGATGTGCTTCGACGAATGCCCGGCGCTGCCCGCGGGCCGCGACCGGATCGCGGAAAGCATGGAACTGAGCATGAGATGGGCCGCCCGGTCGAAGGCGGCCTTCGGCGAGCGGCCCGGCCATGCGCTGTTCGGGATCCAGCAGGGCGGGCTGGAACGCGACCTGCGGCAGGCCAGCGCCGATGCCCTGCGCGACATCGGGTTCCACGGCTACGCCATCGGCGGGCTGGCCGTGGGCGAGGGGCAGGCGGCGATGTTCGAGGTGCTGGACTACGCGCCCGCGATGCTGCCCGCGGACCGTCCGCGCTACCTGATGGGCGTCGGCAAGCCCGACGACATCGTGGGCGCGGTCGCGCGCGGAGTCGACATGATGGATTGCGTGCTGCCGTCACGGTCGGGACGCACGGGCCAGGCCTTCACGCGGCGCGGCCAGGTCAACCTCAAGAACGCCCGCCATGCCGACGACCCGCGCCCGCTGGACGCGGATTGCGCCTGTCCGGCCTGCCGCGACTACAGCCGCGCCTACCTCCACCACCTGTTCCGCGCAGGCGAGATCCTGAGCTCCATGCTGCTGACCTGGCACAACCTGCATTACTACCAGGAGCTGATGGCGGGGATGCGCGCGGCGATCGGGGCAGGCGAATTCGCGTCCTTCGAAAGCCGGTTCCACGCGCTTCGGGACGAGGGCGACATCGACCCGATCTGAGGGCGAGGCCCGTTCCGGAAACGATGTTTCCACTGGTTTCTGCCGTTTTCAACAGGCCCGATTATCGGAAAACGTTGATCGGTTGCCACGATCCCGCCATGGTTTCGCCACTTAACGAGTAGGGGAGATTCCATGAGAATCATTAGAAACCTCGTCGCGGCGCTTGCCGTGGCACTTGCACCATTGTCCGCTTCGGCGGCGTCCATGTTCCCGGAATTCATCCTGGATACGGACAACTCCACCATCGACATCACCCTGACCCAGGGCTGCCTCGGGCGGCTATGCAGCAACGTCGGTCTCACCGCGGATTTCGCGGCCGGCGCCGACGCCTTCGCATGGACCCCGACCGGTCCCTTCGACTCGGTCTACGAACACGACTTCATCGACTGGACGGCGTCCGGCATCGGGGTCGGGTTCTTCAACGTGGTCGTCGATCTTGCCTTCTCGGCGCCGTCGCCCTCGGGCGGCAGCACCAGCGGGCAGGGCGGTGTCGGATCGCTGCTCGGGATCATCTCGGGCGGTGTCCTGACCTGGAACGGGCCCCTCGTCGTCAGCTTCGATGACGGTTCGGTGCTCGAGATCTACCTGCAATCGGACGTGGCGCTCGGGATCGGGTCGACCACGACGACCGGGGCGCTCTTCGTCGGGAACGCGATCTCTCCGATCCCGGTCCCGGCGGCAGGCGTGCTTCTGTTCGCGGCACTCGGCGGCCTCGCGGTCGCGGGGCGGCGCAGGGCTGCCGCCTGACGCAAGGGGATCAGTGAGGAAAGGAACGGGCCGGCCCACGTGGCCGGCCCGTTTGGTTCCGTGGATGGGTCCAGGGCCGGCTGATGGCCGGTGTCAGGCCTGGCGCAGCACGTCGCCCCAGAGCAGGGTATGCAGCGATCGGTCCGGCCGGTGTTCGATGTAGGCCTGGATCGCGTCGGCCTCGGACCCGAGCCAGTCGTCGAGCCACAGCAGCAGGGCGGTGCGGGCGCGGAGCGCGGTGTACTCGCAGCTCAGCGTCACCTGCGTCGTGGTCTCGTCCACCGGGTCGAGCCAGACCTCGTAGAAGCCCGATCCGTAGCGCGCATCGTCGTCGTCGGCCTCCGGCTCGAAGTGGTAGCGCATGTGGACCGGGTGTTCCTCGGTCAGCGTCGTCAGCGTCTTCTGCAGGATGGTGCCGTCGCCGAGCCGGTAGCGGGCGATGAAGACGTCGGCTTCGCGGGTCGGGGTGACATCGGTCAGCGCACCGATCCAATGGGTGCCCACGGTGTCGGGCCGGGGCAGGATAGCGTTCCAGGCCGCGTGCGGCGTCGCCTGCACCTCGAAGCTGTAGCTGGAACTGAGCGGCCGCCAGATGCCGACCCAGTCGAAGGTCTGCCCGTAGGCCACCCGGTCGATCGCCAGAGCGATCAGGACGAAGGTACAGACCGCGAGCAGCGGCGACGAGAACGGCATCCCGGCGAGGTTGAGCGCGAAGTTCACGCCCTCGAACGCCACGGTGGCGCCGGACAGGACCTCGCATTGCTGGCGTTGCGCCGGCGCGTAGCGCAACACGATCGCCATCGCGAGGAAGGCAATGACCATGACCGCCACGCCGGCCTGGAGGTGGCTGAGGAGGAACGGGCCGGGAAAGAAGGAGGCGAGCCGGTCGAGCAGCCCGGACCGCCCGACGAGGCCGATCAGGACGGCGAAACCCGTCAGTCCCATCGTGACCGCGATTCGGCGCCTCTGACGGCGGTATCCTGTCCACATCGGCGGGGTTCTCCGCGCTCGTTCCTGCAACGTCTTGTTCGAAAAGAGGTAGCGCAGCGAAAAACGGAGAAAATGGGGCGGCTGTGTGGAAAACTCCCGATCCGGGCGGATTACCGCGGGTCATGCCCGCGTTCCGGGCGGTCGCGGAACGGTCGCAGGTGGCGGGATCGAAGAAAACGGATTGTCTGCATCAAATCGGATGCACGGCCTTGTCCCTGCGGTGGCTTGCGGTCAATGTAGGCCCCGGCATTCGCGGGGGCTGCCCGTTGACTTGACCGCGGCGACGCCCCATCTGAACCGTTCGGTACAGGAGAGGCAATCGGGCCGCCGCTAAGCCGGGGCCCCGTCCTCTTGCCAAGACAAGGAAGGCGTCATGACAGGCATTCAAGCCACCTATCCGGTCCTGCCCCTGCGCGACATCGTGGTGTTCCCGCACATGATCGTCCCGCTGTTCGTGGGCCGTGAGAAATCGGTGCGCGCGCTCGAGGCGGTGATGCAGGACGACAAGCAGATCCTGCTCAGCTCCCAGATCGATCCGTCGATCGACGATCCCGCCGCCGAGGGCATCTACGACGTCGGCGTGCTGGCCGACGTGCTCCAGCTTCTGAAACTGCCCGACGGCACCGTGAAGGTGCTGGTCGAGGGCCGGGCCCGCGTCCGCATCGACCGGTTCTTGCCGCGGTCCGAGTATTTCGAGGCCGAGGTCAGCGAACTGGAGGAAACCGACGGCGATCCGCAGACGATCCGCGCGCTCTTGCGCTCGGTCGCCGAGGAATTCGAGCGCTACGCGAAGGTCAAGAAGAACATCCCCGAGGACGCGCTGACGAACGTCGCCGAGACGCAGAACCCGGCGAAGCTCGCCGACCTCGTGTCCGGGCACCTGGGCGTCGAGGTGAACCAGAAGCAGGAGCTCCTGGAGACGCTGTCGGTGTCCGAGCGGCTGGAGAAGGTCTACGGCCTGATGCAGGGCGAGATGTCCGTCATGCAGGTCGAGAAGAAGATCAAGACCCGCGTGAAGTCGCAGATGGAGCGGACGCAGCGCGAGTACTACCTCAACGAACAGATGAAGGCGATCCAGCGCGAGCTCGGCGACGGCGATGACGGCGCGTCCGAGATCGCGGAGCTCGAGGACCGGATCGAGGCCACGAAGCTGTCCAAGGAGGCCCGCGAGAAGGCGGACGCCGAGGTCAAGAAGCTGAAGTCGATGTCGCCGATGTCGGCCGAGGCCACCGTGGTCCGCAACTACCTCGACTGGATGCTGTCGATCCCGTGGGGCGTGCGTTCGCGCGTGAAGAAGGACCTCAACCGCGCCCAGGGCGTGCTCGACGACGACCATTACGGGCTCGAGAAGGTCAAGGAGCGGATCGTGGAATACCTCGCGGTCCAGCAGCGGTCGCGCAAGCTGAAGGGGCCGATCCTGTGCCTCGTCGGCCCGCCGGGCGTGGGCAAGACGTCTCTCGGCAAGTCGGTCGCGCGGGCGACGGGGCGCGAGTTCATCCGCATCAGCCTTGGCGGGGTGCGGGACGAGTCCGAGATCCGCGGCCACCGCCGGACCTACATCGGCTCCATGCCGGGCAAGATCATCCAGGCGCTGAAGAAGGCGAAGACGACGAACCCGCTCATCCTGCTCGACGAGATCGACAAGATGGGCCAGGACTTCCGTGGCGACCCGGCCAGCGCGATGCTGGAGGTGCTCGACCCCGAACAGAACTCTACCTTCGTCGACCACTACCTGGAGGTCGAGTACGACCTGTCGGACGTGATGTTCATCACCACGGCCAACAGCTACAACATGCCCGGGCCGCTGCTCGACCGGATGGAGATCATCCCGCTGGCCGGCTACACCGAGGACGAGAAGCGCGAGATCGCGAAGCAGCACCTGATCCCCAAGCAGGTGAAGAACCACGGGCTGAAGAAGTCCGAGTTCGCGCTGACCGACGCGGCGCTGACCGACGTGATCCGCTACTACACCCGCGAGGCGGGGGTGCGGAACCTCGAGCGCGAGATCGCCAAGCTGGCCCGCAAGGCGGTGACGACGATCGTCAAGAAGGAAGCCACCTCGATCGAGGTGACGCCCGAGAAGCTCGAGGACATGCTCGGCGTGCGGCGGTTCAAGTACGGCCTGGCCGAGAAGGAGGACGCGATCGGCGTCGTCACCGGCCTGGCCTGGACCTCCGTCGGCGGCGACCTCCTGTCGATCGAGGCGCTCCGGCTGCCCGGCAAGGGGCGGATGAAGACCACCGGCAAGCTCGGCGACGTGATGAAGGAATCCATCGACGCCGCAGCCAGCTACGTGCGCTCCATCGCGCCCCGGATCGGGGTGAAGCCGCCGCGGCTCGACAGGTGGGACATCCACGTCCACGTCCCCGAGGGCGCGACGCCCAAGGACGGCCCGTCGGCCGGTATCGCGATGGTGACCTCCATCGTCTCGGTGCTGACCCAGGTGCCGGTGCGCAAGGACATCGCCATGACCGGCGAGGTCACGCTGCGCGGCAACGTCCTGCCCATCGGCGGGCTGAAGGAGAAGCTGCTGGCCGCGCTGCGCGGCGGGGTCAAGACGGTGCTGATCCCCGAGGACAACGAGAAGGACCTGCCCGAGATCCCCGACAACGTGAAGTCGGGTCTCGAGATCATCCCGGTCTCCCACGTGTCCGAGGTGCTGGCCCAGGCCCTGGTCCGCACGCCGGAACCGATCGACTGGGACGAGGAGGCGGAAGAAGCCGCCGCCGCGGCCCGGCGCGAAGACCCGGTCGGAGAGGAAAGCGGCGCCATCGCGCACTGAGCGCGGTCGCCACCAACACGAACGAAAACGGCGGGTCCCGAGGGGCCCGCCGTTCTTCTTTCGCCTTCGCGCTCGGCTCAGTTCGCGCTGGCCGCCGCGGCGAACATGATGAGCGCCATGATCGGCACGAGGATCGCGCCGGAGCTCGACGAGGTATCCTCCACGATCACGACAGGGTCGACGGCGGGCACGTAGCCTCCGGCAAGCGCCGGAGCGGCGGCGAGCGTCAGGGCGACGCAGGCCGTTGCAGCGATCTTCTTCATGGTTTCCCCCAGACTGATACACATACAGGCAGCACCGGCACCGGGCAGGGGCCGGACCGCATCATTCCTGTCCCCCGCGGTGGATAATTCAACCCGTCACGCCCCGTCCGGCATGCGCCTGTTGCAGGAATGCTGGCGTTGGAGCGGGGCCGGGGCTAGATGTCGTGGTGTTGGCGGCGACCGGCACAAGCCGGTCCGGAACGGGAGGGCAGGGGATGGCGGCGAGAGCAACGGGAAGCGGGCGTCGGCGCAGCCCAAAGGCGTCCGGTTCGGCGGACGCGGTGTCCACAGGCGGCGAGGGACCGTCGGAGGAGAAAGCGGCCGATGCCGAGGCCGCGGAAGCGGCCGAGCGGGGCCCGGCCTACCGGCGCAGCGACCTGCTGGACGCGGTTTCGGCGCGCAGCGCGATGAAGAAGGCCGACCTTCGCACCGCAGTCGAATTGGTGCTCGACGAGCTTGGCCGGGCGCTGTCCGACAGCCGCGACCTCGCCCTGCCGCCCCTTGGCCGGGTGAAGCAGGTCAAGCGCAAGGACACCGGCGGGGCGGAGGTGCTGACCCTGCGGTTGCGCCGCCCTGGACCGGGCAAGGATGAAGGCTCCGGCAAGGATTGAGGCGGCGGCGGGGCGGGACCGGCGCCGCCCCGGACACCAGATCTGGTGCGCGAATGGTGCAATCGCGCCGTGGCTTGCGCCGTCACCCAAGGTGTCGTGGAAGATATCCACAGGCGCGACCCCATCTAACTTGCTCATTTGCCACAATTGTTTCCCCGTTCGGGCCAATACTTGCCGTTTCGGATGACCATACGTAACGCTGGTTTCATGTGGCCCGAGAGGATTTCGAGATGGCCCGAACGACACGCCGGCAGATTATGCTGTCGGGCATCGCCGCGCTCGCGGCCCCGCTGATTTCGCGCGGGGCGGAGGCCCAACAGGTCCGGCACATCGTGGTGACGCGCGCCAATGTCGCGCAGCCCTACATGGGGCTCACCTTCGACGACGGCCCGCATCCGAGCCTGACCCCGCTGCTTCTGGACACGCTCGCCATGCGCGGCGTGCGGGCGACATTCTTCCTGGTCGGCCGCAACGCGGCGCGCTACCCGCAGATCGTGCAGCGGATCGCGGCCGAGGGGCACGAGATCGGAAACCACACGTGGTCGCACCCGAGCCTTCTGGGGTGGAGCGACGGCGGCGTGCTGAGCGAGATCGACCGCACCTCCGATGCCATCGCCGCGGCGACGGGCAGCCCGCCCGCCTTGTTTCGGCCGCCCTACGGCAACTTCACGCAGCGGCAGGCGATGATGCTCTACGAGGCGCGCGGGATGCCGACGATCCTGTGGTCCGTCGACACGCTCGACTGGCAGCGGCCGGGGTCCGGCGTGATCGCGCACCGGATGGTGCAGGGGGCGACCCCGGGCGCCGTGATCCTCGCCCACGACATCCAGGGACCGACCGTCCGGGCGGTGCCCCTGGCGCTCGACGGGATCGAGGCGCGGGGGATGCACGGGGCCCAGGTTTCCGAGCTGATCGGCTATCCTCGCTGGCGGGCCGAAGGGCTTCGCGTCGCCTCGCGATAGGGGCCTTGCCACGCCCCGACTTCGGCGCTAAACCCCGGCGCCACGGGTGATTAGCTCAGTGGTAGAGCGCTTCGTTCACATCGAAGATGTCGGGGGTTCAAATCCCTCATCACCCACCATCCTTCCCCTTCCGAACCACCATCGGCGATCGACCGGCGCGGTCGACATGCGGGCGGGGTCGGGCCTACCACCCGTTGCCGCCGCCGACGGGCCGCTTCGGCTCCTCCGCGCCGCGGGGCACGCCGAGGTCGCGGGCGAGGTGCGGGTTCTGCATCGCCCGGCGGAACGCGAGCCCCTGCCGCCTGCGCCGGCGCGTATCGAGCAAGGCGGCCGCCAGCGCGGCGAGGGTCGCGATCAGGGGCGGGCGGCGGCGCAGGGCATGTCTGGTCGGTGTCATCGGGGTCTCCTCCTCTGGACGAATCGCTTCGATGAGAGGACCCTACGACCTCAAGTTCACTTGAGGTAAAGCGCAAAGATGGCACTACCGGCGGACCTTAGCGTGGGGGAGGTCGCGGAGCGTGCGGGCGTCGCCGTCTCGACCCTGCATTTCTACGAGGCGGAGGGCCTGATCCTGTCCTGGCGCACGCCCGCGAACCACCGGCGGTTCGACCGCAGGGTATTGCGCCGCGTCGCCGTGATCCGGGCGGCGCAAGCGGCGGGGGTGCCCTTGTCCGAGATACGAGAGGCCCTGTCGAAGCTGCCGTCGGATGCGCGGATCACGAAGGCGGACTGGGCCGGGGTGGCCGCGGCCTGGGCCGACCGGCTCGACGCGCAGATCGCGCTCCTGACCCGGCTCAGGCACCAGATGGACCACTGCATCGGCTGCGGCTGCCTGTCGCTCACCGCCTGTCCGCTGCACAACGGCGACGACAGGCTCGGTGCGAACGGGCCCGGCGCGCGGCGCTGGTTCGGTGGCCCCGACGAACGCGCGGCACCCGGCGGCTGACCCGCCGCGCTCCGGCCTTGCGCGATCCCCGACCGCATGGGATAGGGAGGCCCGGCGGGTGATTAGCTCAGTTGGTAGAGCGCCTCGTTTACACCGAGGATGTCGGGAGTTCGAGCCTCTCATCACCCACCACCGTCATCCGTGCGACGCATCGGCAGAGCGGCCTCACCCGGCGGACTGGCCGGTCATCCGCGACCCCGGCGCGCGTAGGCCGGGGGTCTCCGGTTGCATTGACCCGGTTCAAGCTCCGCTCAGCGGCGGGACCGCGAAGCGTCGTCGTCACGGCCCGGATCCTCACGAACTCAGCACGGAAGTGTCAGCGCGAATTGATCCCCGGCCCCTGTCGCGGGGGCCTCCGCTTCGCCATATCGGTGCGAGTTTCGCTTGCGGTGCAAGGGGGTCTGGTGTTCGCTGGCCCCGTGGGCCCGCGTTGGGCCCTGACGGGCGAAGGAGGTGGTGCGATATGGCCAAGAAACCCAGTTTCACCGACGAGGAGATCCCGGGCTCCGCCGGCGACGGGTTCCGCACCCGTCCGGCGGGCGGCACGCCGCAGCCCGATCCCGGCGGGTTCGCCACGCGCCCCGCGGACACGCCGCCGCCCCTGCCGGGGGAAAGCGACCCCGGCGGTTTCGCCACGCGCCCGGCCGCCCCCGATCCCGACGGTTTCGCGACGCGGCCCGCCGCGCCCCAGGCCGAGCCCGAGCCCGAGGCACCGGCCCAGATACCGGCCGAGACTGGCCGAGACGCGCATGGCCATGCCCGCCCCGCGACCCGCATCCACGGCTATTCCGGGGACAAGGCGATGGCCGAAGGCGACGACGCCGCGATGATGTCCGCGAAGGACGCCCCGGCGGCGCGGCCCGTCACCGGCTGGCTGGTGGTCGTTGAAGGCCCCGGACGCGGCGCCGCGGTCAGCCTTTCCGTCGGCCTGAACTCCGTCGGCCGCGGCGAGGACAACTCCGCCCAGGTCGACTTCGGCGACGACACGATTTCCCGCGACGCCCATGCCTACGTCTCCTACGACGACGAGCGGCGGGAGTTCCACATCAGCCATTCCGGCAAGACCAACCTCGTGCGCCTGAACGACGCGCCGGTGCTTCAGAGCCAGGAGCTCAGCCACGGCGACCAGATCCGCATCGGGGCCACCACGCTCGGGTTCGTCGCGCTCTGCGGCCCCCATTTCGACTGGTCGGAGAGCTGATCCTTGCCCCACGCCTATTCATACGACGTTGCCAGCTCGCTCTGGCAGGGGGCCCGACCGTACCAGGAAGACACGCTTCAGACGGATTTCCATTCCGGCACCGGCCACGGCTTCGCCGTTCTCGCCGACGGCATGGGCGGGCACGCGGCGGGTGATCTCGCCTCGCGGCTGGTCGTGATCGACGCGATGAGCCACCTGAAGTTCCTCATGGCCGATGCCGGCACGCTCGAGGGGCGGCTGGCGGACGAGCTGAAGGGCGCGGTCGAGACCGCGAACAAGGTTCTCGCGGACCGGGCGCGCGAGGATGCGAGCGTCCAGGGCATGGGCGCGACCTTCCTCGCCACGGTGCTGTTCGAGGACCGGCTTTACTGGGCCTCCGTCGGGGACAGCCCGCTCTACCTCTACCGCGACGGGGCGATCCGGCAGTTGAACGAGGATCACTCGATGGGGCCGGTTATCGACCAGATGGCGGCGCGCGGCGACATCTCGCCCGAGGAGGCCAAGCGCCACCCCGACCGGAACGCGCTGACGTCGGTGCTGATGGGCCAGCGCATCCAGAAGATCGACGTGCCGGGCAAGCCCTTCGCGTTGCAGCCGGGCGACGTGGTGGTGAGCGCCTCGGACGGGATCCAGTTCCTGTCGAATGACGCCATCGCAGCCGAGATCGAGGCCGCCGGCCCCGATGCGCCGAGCCGGGCGATCTGCGACCGGCTGATGGGCGCGGTCAAGGCGCTCGGCGATCCGAACCAGGACAACACCGCCATCGCCGTCATCCAGGTTCGCATGACCGAGGCCCCGGTGGTCCCCCCGGAAAAAACCGAGATCGCGCCGCGCGGCTCGGCGGGGGAACGCTACGCCGCCGCGCCCGGCGAGGGCGGCGACGGTGCCGATGACGCCGATCCGGAACCTGCCCCGGAACGGCCGCGCACGAAGATCCTGGGCGTTTCCGGCGCGGGGGAGCCCGCTGCCAGCGCCGCCGCCGCGATGACGGGGGCCGAGGCCGCTTCCGCCTCTGCCGCGGAAGAGGAACCGGTGGCCATGACGGCGCACGGGTTCGAGGCCGAGGCCGACGACGATCCGCGCGACGTGCCCGAGCCGGAATTTCCGCCGCTGCGGTCGCAATCCTCTCCGAAGCCCTGGCTGGTCGGCGCGGGCATCGCGGCGGTTGTCGTCGTGCTCCTGTTCCTCTTGTTCTCGGGCGGCGAGGACCCTGCGGAAGCCGAGGGCACGGTCCCGGGCCCGGACGTGACGGAACCGGCGACCGGGGCACCCGCGCCTGCGCCGGAACCCGCGCCCGCGCCCGAGGCCGCGGCACCCGAAGCGGCACCGGCCCCCGAGGCCCC
>WVSL01000035.1 GCA_015689685.1 Rhodobacterales bacterium HKCCE2091
TCGGGGTGATGAACGCCAGCGGGGTGGAGATTTCCGATAATACCCTGCTCTACAACTCCAACGCCTTCGTGGTGAAATCGGGCGGAAACACCTCCTACGAACCCCGGATCGTGGTCGACGACGCCGTCCGAAACGTCAGCGTGACCGATAACATCGCGCCGAAGATCGTGACCGGCAACATCGCCACCGTCACCGGCAACATCCAGATCAGCTACGACCCGTCCTCGGCCAACTACGTCGGCGACCACTTCGTCGACGCCGTCTCGGGCGGGGATATCGGTCCGGACGGCTGGCAGCTCCTGGCGGGCAGTTCCTGGGTCGGCAAGGGCACCAGCGCGACGCAGCCCGGCGGCGACGGCGACTGGATCCTGCACATGGTCAGCGGCAGCGGTGCCGGGACCGGCACGGGCACCAACACCGGCAGCGAGACCCCCGACACCGGCACCAATACCGGTTCGGGCAGCGGGACCGGGACCAACACCGGAACCAACACCGGGACCGATACGGGCACCAACACGGGGACCGATACTGGCTCCGACACGGGCACCAACACGGGCACCGATACCGGAACGGGCAGCGGGACCGGGACCGACACCGGGTCGGGCACCGGCTCCGGGACCGGGTCGGGCACGGGCAGCGAAACCCCCGATACCGGCACCGGTACGGGGTCTGGCACCGGATCGGGTACCGGATCGGGTACGGGCGGGGGGCTCGGCGAGACCGATCCCGGCGCGGCGGTCGTGGAACTCGACTTCAGCGGCGGCCTGACCGATGCCTCGGGCAACGGCGCGTCGGTGTCCGGCACCACCAGCCGGCTTGTCTGGGGCGGCATCGAGGGCCGCAGCTACCAGCTCGCCGGCAATTCCTACATCGAGGTCGACAACGACACCGAGGGGCTGCACGGGCTCGACAGCTTCGCCTTCGAGATGGATATCGAGGTCAATGGCTACAAGGATTACGGCCGGCTGATGCAGCTCGGGAAATCGGTCGTGCTGACCACCGATTCCGCCGGCCGCCTGACGCTCGCGCTGACCACCGATGCCGGCCGCTTCACGCTCCGCACCGACGTCACCGACCTGACCGACGGCATGACCCACACGCTGTCGATCGGCTACAACAGCGACGCGGGGATGCTGGAACTGGCCGTGGACGGCGAGATCGTGGGCTCGACCGAGGCCACCGGCACCACCGCCGACTGGGCCCACCAGGGCCTCATCATCGGCTCGAAGTGGGACACCAACATCAAGGCGATGGTCGACAACGTCTACTTCGGCCACGACCCGTCCGAACTGGGCTTCGACTTCGGCGGCGCCGGGTCCGAGGCCGCGGCCGGCGGCACCGGGACGGAGACCGAGACCGAGACGGAAACCGGCGCCGGGTCGACCCCGGTGGTCGAGACGCCGCCGGTCATCGTGGTCGATCCCGACGACGAGGTGTTCCACCTGTCCTTCGAGAACGGCTTCGACGGCATCACCGCCGCCGGCGTGGATCTCCGCTTCGGCGAGGACAGCAACCTCGTCGCCAGCCACGACGGCACCGGGCTCGCGATCGACGGGCGCTTCGACAAGCTGAGCATCGGCCGCGAGATGGACGAACTGCACGGCCTCGACAGCTTCGGCTTCGAGCTCGAGGTCGACCTGCTCGACGCCGACGACCAGGGCGTGTTCGCCAACTTCCACCAGGTCTTCCAGGCCCGGCTGGAGGAGGACCACACCGTCAGCTTCGAACTGACCACCGACGCCGGCACCTTCATCGTGAATTCCGGCTACCGCGTGTTCGAGGACGATGCGCCGCACAAGCTGTCCTTCGGCTACGACGCCGATGCTGGCAAGCTGGCGATGTCGGTCGACGGCGTGGTGGTGGACTGGACCGAGGCGATCGGCACCACCGCCGATGCCGGCCACTGGGGCATCACGCTCGGCAACGACTGGGCGGCGGGGGTCGACGCGGTGGTCGACAACGTCCGCTTCACCCAGTCCGCCGAGGGCGTGGGCATCCCGATGCAGCAGGATCTCGACATCCTGTCGCTGTTCAACCAGCCGGTCGACGACGCCGCGGTGGCCGAGGCCGATGCCGCCGACGCCGAGGACGACGCTCTCGAACTCGAATTCACCTAATCCGGCGCGGGTTCCGGCGGCACCGCCGCCGGAACCGTTTCGGAGGCGGCAACAGACGGCCCGGATCGGACCGGTCCCGGCGGTTGAACTGGTGCCTCCTATGTGCAAAAGCCGGGGCGTGACGAGGCGGCGTGGAGTATCGGTATGAAAGTCGTGATTTTCGGCCTGGGTTACGTGGGCTTCACCGCCGCCTGCTGCATCGCCAGCCAGGGACACACGGTCATCGGTGTCGACGTGAGCCGGCGCAAGGTCGACGAGATCAACGCGGGCCAGGCCCCGATCGTCGAGCCGCAGGTCGCCGAGATGCTGTCCGAGGGGCTGGCCGCCGGCCGGATCTCGGCCCGGACCGAGATCGGCGACGCGCTCGAGGGCGCGGAACTGGCCATCGTCTGCGTCGGCACGCCGTCGGCCACCGACGGGTCCCACAACATGGGCTACGTCGCCGATGTCAGCCGCCAGATCGCCCAGGCGCTGAAGGCCGGGCCCGCGCGTGACGCCGCGCTGACCGTCGCCTACCGCTCCACCTTCCGGCCCGGCACCTGCGAGGGGCTGGTGATGCCGATCTTCGAGGCGATCCTCGGCGACGGCGCCCCGGTCGAGATCGTCTACAACCCCGAGTTCCTGCGCGAGGGCAGCGCGGTGAAGGACTATTTCGAGCCGCCGAAGATCGTGCTCGGCACCGATGGCGGCCGCCCGAACGCCGCGATGGAGGCGCTGCACGACGGGATCGAGGCGCCGGTGTTCCACGTCGGCTACCGCGAGGCCGAGATCACCAAGTTCGTCGACAACACCTGGCACGCGGTGAAGGTCGCCTTCGCCAACGAGATCGGCCGCACCTGCCTGCAACTCGGCGTCTCGGCGAAACAGGTCCACGAGATCTTCGTGTCCGACACCAAGCTGAACATCTCGCCCTACTACACCCGCCCCGGCGGCGCCTTCGGCGGCTCCTGCCTGCCCAAGGACGTGCGCGCGCTGGCGCATATCGGTGCCGATACCGGGGCCAACCTGCCGCTGGTCGAAAGCCTGCTCAGGTCGAACGAGGCGCACAAGCACCGGCTGTTCGAATACGCCGCCGAGGGGCTGGAACCGGGCGCGCGGGTGCTGATGGCGGGGCTGGCGTTCAAGGCCGGCACCGACGACCTGCGCGAAAGCCCGAACGTCGACCTCGCGCGCAAGCTGCTCGCCGCCGGCTTCGCGCTCGAGATCTACGACCCGGCGATCCGCGCCGACATGCTGGTCGGTGCCAACTTGGGATACGCCTACAGCCAGCTGCCGCAGCTCGAACGGCTGCTGGTGTCGCGGGACCAAGCCGGCAAGGGCGGCTACGCGCGGGTGATCGTGAACAACGCCACCGCGAAGGACCTGGACCTGTCCGGCGTCGAGACCCGCGACCTGGGAAGCCTGGCATGAAGGTCGCGGCCGGATCGGAGTTCGCCACCCCGCGGATGGACGCGGTGCGGCGGGCGCGCCCGCTCGACGGCCGCCGCGTGCTGATCATCGTGGAGAACCTGCCGCTGCCGTTCGACCGGCGGGTCTGGCACGAGTGCCGCACGCTGACCGCCGCCGGGGCCGAGGTCAGCGTGATCTGCCCCACGGGCAAGGGCTACGAGGCGGAATACGAGTTCCTCGACGGGGTCCACATCCACCGCCACCCCCTGCCGCTCGACGCCAAGGGCGCCTCCGGCTACCTGCTGGAATACGGCGCCGCGCTCTGGCACGAGATGCGGCTGGCGGTGAAAGTGGCCCGAACCCGCGGGTTCGACACGATCCAGGGCTGCAACCCGCCCGACCTGATCTTCCTCGTGGCCTGGCCGTTCAAGCTGTTCGGGCGCAAGCGCTACATCTTCGACCACCACGACATCAATCCCGAGCTCTACGAGGCCAAGTTCGGGCGCCGCGGCTTCTTCTGGAAGCTGATGGTGCTGTTCGAACGGCTGAACTTCCGCACCGCGGACGTGGTCATCTCCACCAACCGGAGCTACCGCGAGATCGCGATGACCCGCGGCTCGAAGGCGTCCGATGACGTGTTCGTCGTCCGCTCCGGCCCCGACCTGACCCGGCTGGAACGGATGGCGCCGGATCCGAAGTGGCGCAACGGGCGCGAGCACCTCGTCGGCTATGTCGGCGTGATGGGCGACCAGGAGGGGCTCGACCTGCTGCTCGAATCCGCGCGCGAGCTGGTGTTCGAGCGCGGCTACGACACCCAGTTCGTGCTGGTCGGCGGCGGCCCCGCGCTCGACGACCTCAGGACGATGGCCGCCGATCTCGGCCTGACCGACCACGTCACCTTCACCGGCCGCGCGCCCGACGCCGACCTGTTCTCGGTGCTGTCCTCGTCCGACGTCTGCGTGAACCCCGACCGGGTGAACCCGATGAACGACAAGTCGACGATGAACAAGATCCTCGAATACATGGCCTTCGAGAAGCCGATCGTTCAGTTCGACGTCACCGAGGGCCGCTATTCGGCCGAGGCGGCCTCGCTCTATGCCGCGTCGAACGACACCTCGGACATGGCCGGCAAGATCGCCGGGCTGCTCGACGATCCCGCGCGCCGCGCGGAGATGGGCGCCTATGGCCGCGCCCGGGTCGAGACCGAGCTGTCCTGGGATCACCAGGTCGACACGCTGATCGCCGCCTACCAGCGGGTGATGGAAAAGTGAGGGCTGGCCCGGTGGCCGGCCGCCCTTCGGGCCGCTTCATCGCTCCGCGCCGCGGGCTCCTGCGCTCCAGTGGCCGGAGGCGCTAGCGCACCAGACACCACCGCTTCGGGGGCCGTCCCCGGATCGTCCACGTTTCGTCACTTTTCCCTTTTAACAGGGGCAGACTGTTTCCGATTCCGGAGGTTCCCGCCATGGCCATGATCCATCCCGTCATCCTCTGCGGTGGCTCCGGCACCCGTCTCTGGCCCGCCTCGCGCAAGGCCTATCCCAAGCAGTTCGTGCCGCTCCTGGGGGAGGAAAGCCTCTACAAGGACACGCTGCGGCGGTTCTCCGGCGCCGATTTCGCCGCGCCGCTGATCATGACGGCCGAGGATTTCCGCTTCATGGCGACCGACCAGGCCGCCGAGATCGGGCTGTCCGACGCCCGCGTGGTGATCGAGCCCGCCGCCCGCGACACCGCGCCCGCGGTGCTGGCCGCGGCGCTGATCCTCGCCGCCGACGACCCCGGGGCGCTGATGCTGGTGGCCCCGTCCGACCACGTCATCTCCGACCTGCCCGCCTTCCTCGCCGCCGTGGCGCAGGGCGCGGAGGCGGCGGGGCGGGGGTCGCTGGTGACCTTCGGCATCACCCCCGACCGCCCCGAGACCGGCTACGGCTACCTGGAACTCTCCGCCGCCCCGAACGGCGGCCCGGTGAAACTGGCGAGCTTCCGCGAGAAACCCGACGCCGCGACCGCGCAGGGCTTCCTCGACGCCGGCACCTATCTCTGGAACGCGGGCATCTTCCTGTTCCGCGCCGCCGACGTGATCGCCGCCTTCGAGGCCCATGCCCCGGGCCTCGTCCCCGCCGTGCGCGCCGCGATCGACGCCGGCCGCGCCGATCTCGGCTTCTTCCGGCTCGACGCCGGGGCCTACGGGCAGGCGCAGGCGATCTCGTTCGACTACGCGGTGATGGAGAAGGCGGACAACGTGATGGCGGTGCCGCTCGATTGCGGCTGGTCCGATCTCGGCGCCTGGGACGCGCTGTGGCAGGTCGCCGGCAGCGGCGGCGGCGGCGACACCGACGGCGTCGTGACCCACGGCGCGGTCACCGCGATCGACTGCCGCGACAGCTACCTCCATTCCGAGGACGGCGGCATGCAGCTGGTCGGGCTCGGGCTCGACGGCATGGTCGCCGTGGCGATGCGCGACGCGGTGCTGGTGGCGCCGAAGGACCGGGCGCAGGACGTCAAGAAGGTGGTCAGCACCCTGCGCGCGGCCGGCATCGCCCAGGCCGACGATTACCCGCGCTTCCACCGGCCCTGGGGCTGGTACGAGACGCTGTGCATCGACAGCCGGTTCCAGGTGAAGCGGATCATGGTCAAGCCCGGCGGCGTGCTGTCCCTGCAGAGCCACCACCACCGGTCCGAGCACTGGATCGTCGTGGCCGGCACCGCCGAGGTCACCGTGGGCGACAGCGTGAAGCTGGTGACCGAGAACGAGGGCGTCTACATCCCGCTCGGCGCGGTGCATCGCATGGCCAACCCCGGCAAGTTGCCCATGTACCTGATCGAGGTGCAGACCGGCGCCTACCTGGGCGAAGACGACATCGTCCGCTACGAGGACATCTACGACCGCGCCTGAGGGCGCGAAAAAGGCTCTGAACAAGGGAAAAGGGTCTAATTTCCGGAGGCAGCATGAGCGCGTTCAAGGCCTATGACATCCGCGGCCGCGTCGGCGAGGACCTGACCGAGGAGATCGCCTATGCCCTCGGCCGGGCGGCGGCGGCGCGGGATCCGGGGCGGGTCGCCACCGGCCGCGACATCCGCGAAAGCTCCGCCGCGCTGCAGGGCGCGCTGAACGAGGGGCTGGCCGATGGCGGCGCCGATGTCTCCGACATCGGGCTCTGCGGCACCGAAGAGGTCTATTTCGCGACCGACCACCTGGGCGCCGGCATGGGCATCATGGTCACCGCGTCCCACAACCCGATCGACTACAACGGCATGAAGCTGGTCGGCGCGGGATCGCGCCCGCTGGACGACGCGACCTTCCGCGCGCTCGAGGCCGCGACCCTGGCCGGGCCAGGCGGGACGAAGGCCCCGGCGCGGGGCCGGGTCGAGACCGTCGACACCCGCGCGGCCTATGTCGAGCGCGTCGTCTCCTTCGTCGATCCCGCCGCGCTGCCGGCGGTGAAACTGGTCGCCAACCCGGGAAATGGATGCGCAGGCCCCACGTTCGACGCGATCCTGGACGCGATTGTTGCAAAAGGCGCAAGGGTTGAGGCCGTGCGGATGCACCACGCCCCCGATGGCGGCTTTCCGAACGGCATTCCGAACCCGCTCCTGCCCGAGAACCAGCCGGTGACGGCGGACAGGGTGCGCGAGGCCAGCGCCGATCTCGGCCTCGCCTGGGACGGCGATTTCGACCGCTGCTTCTTCTTCGACGAGACCGGCGCCTTCATTCCCGGCGAATACATGGTCGCGCTGCTCGCGCAGGCGGTGCTGGCCGGGGAGCCGGGGGCGAAGATCGTCCACGACCCGCGGGTGGCCTGGAACACGATCCGCACCGTGCGCGAGATGGGCGGCGAGCCGGTCGTGTCGCGCACCGGCCACGCGCTGGTGAAGGCGAAGATGCGCGAGACCGGCGCGGCCTATGGCGGCGAGATGTCGGCGCATCACTACTTCCGCGACTTCATGTGCTGCGACAGCGGCATGATCCCGTGGCTGCTGGTGCTGGCCGCGATGGCCGGACCGGCGGGGCAGGGGGGATCGTCGCTCGGCGCGCTCGTCGGCGAGATGCGCGAGCGGCACCCGTCCTCGGGCGAGATCAACTTCCGCGTCGAGGGCGCGGCGGAGATCATGGCCGCGATCGAGGCCGAGTACCGGCCCGACGCGCTGTCGGTGGATCACCTCGACGGGCTGTCGATGGAATTCGCCGACTGGCGCTTCAACCTGCGGCGGTCGAACACCGAGCCGCTGCTGCGCCTGAACGTCGAGACCCGGGGCGACCGCGACCTGCTGGAGCGCAGGGTCGCGGACCTGCGCGCCCGGATCGCCGGCTGAGCCGGTGCCCCGCGCGCGGCGCTGGCTGCTGGCCGCGGTGCTGGTGCTGGCCCTCCTGGAAGCGGGGCTCAGGTGGGGCGTGGGGCTCGGCCAGCCGGTGCTGGCGCGGCTCGACCCGGTCACCGAGTACGAGCTGATCGGCCCGGCCGAGTACCGCCGTCGCGGCAACCGGATCGCGATCAACAGCCTCGGGATGCGCGCCGGCGAACCGGGGCAGGGGCCGCGGATCCTGCTGGTCGGCGACAGTGTCGTCTACGGCGGCACCGAGCTCGACCAGTCCGAGACCATCGCCGCCCGGCTCGACGCGGCGCTCGCCGCCTGCGGCGCCCAGGCGCTGCCGGTGGCGGTTTCGAGCTGGGGACCGGTCAACCAGGCCGCCTGGCTGCGGCGCGAGGGCGTGCAGGACGCGCGGGCGGCGGCGCTGGTGGTCTCGGCCCACGACCTGCACGACGTGCCGCGCCCGGGCGAGACCGAGGTGCCCGACC
>WVSL01000036.1 GCA_015689685.1 Rhodobacterales bacterium HKCCE2091
CCCCGCGCGCAGCGCCGCGGCCTCGCGCGCGACCGCCGGGGTCACGTCGCCCAGGATCATCCCCGCCCGCGCGGTGCCGACCGGCCCGGCCGGATGCAGCAGCGTCAGCGGCGGCGGCGCGCGCTCGATCGACTGGATCGCGCCGAGAAGCTCCGCCAGCCGTTCCCGCTCGGCCTCGAACCCGGCGGTCAGCGTGGCCTCGCGCAGCGCGGCGCGGCGCAGGCCCTCGCGCACGGCGACCAGCCCTTCCTCGTAGGCGCGCACGGTCTCGGTCAGCGCCGCCACCCGGTCCGGCGCATCCTCGGCCCCCGCCAGCGCATCGGCGGCGGCATCCAGCATCGCGATGGCCCGCTCCGCGGCGTTGGCGGGATCGGTCTGGGCCGCGGCCGACCCGGCCCCCGGCCCCACCGCCACCGCCGCCGCCACCAACAGCATCGCCGCCAGCACCGCCCGGAACGGGACCGCCGATGCCGCCGGGCGGATCATCCGATCAGGCTCTCCCCGGTCATGTCGGCGGGCTTCTCGATCCCCATCAGCTCCAGCAGCGTCGGTGCCAGATCGGCGAGCCGCCCGTCCTTCAGCGCCGCGCCCTCGGGCCCGCCCCACAGGATCACCGGCACCGGGTTGGTCGTGTGAGCGGTGTGCGGCCCGCCGGTCTCGGGGTCGATCATCACGTCGCAGTTGCCGTGGTCGGCGGTCACGATCATCGCCCCGCCGCTGCCCTCCAGCGCCTCCAGCGCCGCGCCGAGCCCCGCGTCCACCGCCTCGCAGGCGGCCACGGCGGCGGGGATCGAGCCCGTGTGCCCGACCATGTCGGGGTTGGCGTAGTTCACCACGATCAGGTCGTAGCGGTCGCGGATCGCGCCGACGAGGTGCTCGGTCACCTCCGCCGCGCTCATCTCGGGCTGCAGGTCGTAGGTCGCGACCTTGGGCGACGGCGCCATGTAGCGGTCCTCGCCGTCCTCGGGCGTCTCCCTGCCGCCGTTGAGGAAGAAGGTGACGTGCGGATACTTCTCCGTCTCCGCCAGCCGGAACTGCCTCAGCCCTTGCTTCGCCACCCACTCGCCCAGCGTGTTGACGATCGTCTGCTTGGGAAAGACGGCGGTCATGAAGGCGTTGTGGTCGGTCGAGTAATCCACCATCCCCAGCCGCGCCGCCAGGTCGGGCCGCGCGCCGCGGTCGAACCCGTCGAAATCCGGATCGCCGAGCGCCGACAGGATCTGCCGCGCCCGGTCGGCGCGGAAGTTCAGGCAGAAGATCCCGTCGCCCGGCGCCATGCCCGCGAAATCCCCGATCACGGTCGGCTCGATGAACTCGTCGGACTGGTCGCGCGCGTAGGACGCCTCGACCGCCTCCGCCGGGGTCGCGGCGGCATGGTCGCCCCGCCCCGACACCATCGCGTCGTAGGCCCGCTTCACCCGGTCCCAGCGGTTGTCCCGGTCCATCGCGTAGTAGCGCCCGATCACCGTGCCGATCCGCGCGCCCTCCGGCAACGCCGCGGAGAGATCCTCGAGGAACCCCTTCGCCGTCCGCGGCCCCACGTCGCGCCCGTCGGTCAGCGCATGGACGACGACCGGAACGCCCGCCCCCGCCACCGCGTTGATCGCTGCCTCCAGGTGATGCAGCTGGCTGTGCACGCCGCCGTCCGACACCAGCCCGAAGAGATGCGCGGTGCCGCCGCTCTCCTTCAGCGCGGCGATGAAGTCCGTCAGCGCCGGTTCTTCCGCGAAACTCCCGTCCGACACCGCCTTGTCGATCCGGAGCAGGTCCATCAGCACCACGCGGCCCGCGCCGATATTGGTGTGCCCGACCTCGGAATTGCCCATCTGCCCCTCCGGCAGACCGGCGGCGGGGCCGTGGGTGATCAGCGTCGCGTGCGGGCAGGTCGCCATCAGCCGGTCGAAGTTCGGCGTCCGGGCCAGGTAGGGCGCGTTGCCCTCGCCCGGCGGCGCGATGCCCCATCCGTCGAGGATGCAGAGGATGACGGGTTTCGATGCCATGCGCGCGTCCCTTCGCTCTTGCCTCCGGGCCTTCCTACGCCCCGTCAGGCCCAAGAACAACTGGCCCCCGGGTCGCGGCTGCGCTAGGGGTGGGGCATTGGTTCACGTCATTCCGGGGGCGCCCGCCCCTTCCGCATTGCCCCTCCCCTTCCCCGCGGACCGCGCGATGAAGCCGAAAATCCTGTCCACGCTGCCGGGCTATACCCGCGCGCAGCTCCTCTCCGACCTCTTCGCCGGGATCACCGTCGCGATGGTCGCGATCCCGCTCAGCCTCGCCATCGCCATCGCCTCCGGCGCCGGCCCGGCCGAAGGCCTCGTGACCGCCATCGTCGGCGGCTTCCTCGTCTCGCTCCTCGGCGGCAGCCGGGTGCAGATCGGCGGGCCGACCGGGGCCTTCATCGTGGTCGTGTTCGGGGTGATCGCGGCACATGGCTACGACGGCCTCGTGACCGCGACCTTCATGGCCGGGATCATCCTGCTCCTCGCCGGCTGGCTCCGCGTCGGCAACCTCGTCGCCTACGTGCCAGAACCCGTGATCCACGGCTTCACCCTCGGCATCGCGGCGATCATCGCGCTCAGCCAGCTCAAGGACCTGCTCGGCCTCGACCCGGCGGAAAACCCCGCCGACACGGTCGAGAAAGTCGCCGCCCTCTGGGAAGCGCGCGACACGTTCGACTGGCGCTCGCTCGCCATCGGCCTCGTCGCGGGCGGCCTGATCCTGGCGCTCCGCAACCTCCTGCCCCGGCGCTGGCCCAGCCTCGTGATCGCGGTCGCGCTTGCCTCGGCGCTCGCCGCCATCCCGGCGCTCTCGGTCGACACCATCGGCTCCCGCTTCGGCGCGCTGCCGAACACCCTGCCCGCCCCGCGCCTGCCCGACCTCTCGCCCGCCCGCCTGCAGGAACTCCTGCCCGCCGCCGTCACCATCGCCTTCCTCGCCGGGATCGAATCGCTGCTCTCGGCGGTGGTGGCCGACCGGATGATCGGCGGCCGGCACCGGCCGAGGGCCGAGGTCGTGGCCCAGGGCGCGGCCAACCTCGCCTCGTCGCTCTTCGCCGGGCTGCCGGTCACCGGCGCCATCGCCCGCACCGCGACCAACGTGCGCTCCGGCGGCCGCACCCCGGTCGCGGGCATCGTCCATGCCGTGGTGATCCTCGCGGTGATGCTGGTGGCCGCCCCGCTCGCCGCCGGCCTCGCCCTGCCGGCGATGGCCGCGGTCCTCATCATCACCGCCTGGAACATGGCGGAGCCCGAGAAATGGCGCGGGATGCTGGCGCTGCCGGCCACCGACAAGGCCCTCGTCGCGCTCACCTTCGCGCTGACCCTCCTCGTCGATCTCACCGTCGCCATCGCGGTCGGCGTGGCCGTGGGCCTCGCACTCCGCCTCCGCGCCGGGAAACTCGGGCCAGAGGCGCAGGACCCCCGCGACCACTGACCGGGCGGCCGCGCCGAAGCGCACCCCGCCCCCTCTTTGCCTTCGGAAATACCTCGGGGGGGCCGCCTCGGGCGGCGGGGGCAGCGCCCCCACTGCGCGCCCGAGGGCTCCCCGGAACGGGGGGCGCGAGGGCGCGCATCTCCGAACGCGAACACGAAAACGAATGTCGCCCCTCGCCGGGCGCGTCGCTCAGACCCGGTGATACGGCGTCCCGGCCAGGATCTGCCCCGCCCGGTACACCTGCTCGGCCAGCATCGCCCGCGCCAGCATGTGCGGCCAGACCATCGCGCCGAAACTCAGCGCGGCGTCGCAGCGGCCGCGCAGCGCCGGGTCGATCCCGTCTGCGCCGCCGATCACGAAGGCCATCGCGGCGCGCCCGTCGTCCCGCTGGCGGGCGATGGAGGCGGCGAAATCGGGGGATGTCATCGTCGTCCCGCGCTCGTCCAGCGCCACGACCCAGGCCCCGTCCGGCAGCGCCTTCGACAACAGCGCGGCCTCCGCGGCCATGCCGCCGCCCTTGCGGTCCTCGACCTCGACCAGCGCGGCGGGGCCGAGCCCGAGCGCGCGCCCGGACCGGTCGAACCGCGCCAGGTAGTCGTCGACGAGCGCCTTTTCGGGGCCGGCGCGCAACCGGCCGACCGCGGCGATCACGATCCGCATGGCGCTAGTGCGCGCGCGCGTCCGCCTCGGCCGGCAGCCACATCTTTTCGAGCTGGTAGAACTCGCGCACCTCGGGCCGGAAGACGTGGACGATGACGTCGCCCGCGTCGATCAGCACCCAGTCGCCGGCATCCTTGCCCTCGACCTTGCACTTGGTGCCGGTCAGGTCCTTCAGCCGGTCCGACAGCTTCTCGGAAATCGCGGTCACCTGCCGGGTGGACCGGCCCGACGCGATCACCATGTGATCGGCGAAGGCCGACCGGCCGCGCAGGTCGATCGTGACGATGTCTTCTGCCTTGTCGTCGGAAAGGGATGCGAGGATGGCGTCGAGCAGCTCCTGGCTCGACGGGCCTTCCGGGGTGGACGCCTCGGGCGTCGCGGCTGCGGCCAGTGCGTGGGCCGCCAGAACGTGTCCAGTCAGGACGTGGTCCTCCACGTGTTGCGCGCCCGAGGAACCCCGGCGCCGGGCATGTCCATATGTAGCATCGGAAAGGTGAAATCTCAACTATCGGGGGGCGCCCGGGGCTGCCCCGGCGTTACAGCAGCGCAACGATCAGCGGCGCGAGGATCGAGGTCAGGATCGCGTTCAGCCCCATCCCGACGCCCGCGAAGGCGCCCGCGGTCTCGTTGACGTGCAGCGCCCGCGCGGTCCCGATCCCGTGCGCCGCGACCCCGGTGGCGAAGCCCCGCGCGCGCCAGTCGCGGATGCGAAGCGCGTTGAACATCGGTGTGACGACCAGCGCGCCGATGATGCCGGTCAGGATCACGAGGACGGCGGTCAGCGACGGCGCCCCGCCGATCGCCTCGGAAACACCCATCGCCACCGGCGCGGTGGCCGATTTCGGCAGCAGCGACAACAGCGTCTGCCCCTCGACCCCTAGCGCCCAACCGATCCCGTAGGCCGACAGCGCCGCCGTGACAGACCCCGCCACCAGCGCCGCCAGCATCGGCAACAGCGCCGATTTCAGCCGCGCGAGGTTGGCGAAGAGCGGCACGGCGAGCGAGACGGTCGCGGGGCCGAGCAGGAAGTGGACGAACTGCGCGCCCTCGAAATAGGTGGCGTAATCGGTCCGCGTGACCGCCAGCACGACGGCGAGGATCACCACCGCGATCAGCACCGGGTTGGCCCAGGGCGCGCGCCCGAAATGCCGGCTCACCCAGTCCCCGGCGAGGTAGGCGAGCAGCGTCAGCGTCAGCCACAGAAGCGGCCCCTCGCCGAGATAGGTCCAGAGCTCCCACACCTCGCTCATCTCTCCGGCCCCTGTCCCAGGAGCCGCGCCACGCCGAGGAACACGAACGCGCCCACCAGCAGCGCCAGCACCGTCGATCCCACCAGCGCGATCACCAGCGCCGGCCCGTCGGAGGCGAGAAGCCGCCAGTGGCTCACCACCCCCACCCCCGCCGGCACGAACAGGAGCGACAGGTTGGCGAGGATCCCCGTCGCCGTCGGCCGGATCGTCTCCGCCAGCCGCGGCGCCGCGACGAAGGCCAGAAGCGCGAGCACGAGCCCGATCACCGGCCCCGGAAGGGTCGGCAGGAACACCCGGCTCAGCCCCTCGCCGATCAACTGGAAGGTCAGGAGGATGGCGAGGTGCAGGATCATCGTCGAGGCTTTCACGGGGGTGTTCGGGGCGAGGCTAGAGCAGTTCGGGGACCGGTTGAACCACAAGCGAGTAGCCGAACATCGACAGGCCGCGGCGCGGCGATCCAACCGGCCAGCTACAGCGCTTCATTCCACAAGGTCAGGAATAGCGGCGAGCTACTCCCCGGCTTCACCACATCGCCGTGCCGAAGGGGAGGCCCGGCGATGCGCGGCGGCCTGCGGCCTCTGTTCCGCGCAGCCACGTAACAAAACTGATCCAACCATATCTTGTGGAAAACCCCGCCGCCCCTTCCACATGCAGCGCCTCAGACGTTGACTCGACCCGCCCCTCCCCCGACACTGACCCACCAACGGACAAGAATCGAAGAGCAGGCCCCGTGCGGTTCACCAAACTCAGGCTCAACGGCTTCAAGAGCTTCGTCGACCCCACCGATCTCGTGATCGCCGAGGGGCTGACCGGCGTCGTCGGCCCGAACGGCTGCGGCAAGTCGAACCTGCTGGAGGCGCTCCGCTGGGTCATGGGCGAGAACCGCCCCACCGCCATGCGCGGCGGCGGGATGGAGGACGTGATCTTCGCCGGCACCGCCACCCGCGGCGCCCGCAACTTCGCCGAGGTCGCGCTGCACGTCGACAACAGCGAACGGCTCGCGCCCGCCACCTTCAACGACGCCGACAGCCTCGACATCGTGCGCCGGATCACCCGCGACGCGGGCTCCGCCTACAAGGTCGCGGGCAAGGACGTGCGGGCGCGCGACGTGCAGATGCTGTTTGCCGACGCCTCCACCGGCGCGCAATCGCCCGCGCTGGTGCGTCAGGGCCAGATCTCCGAGCTCATCAACGCCAAGCCCAAGAACCGCCGCCGCATCCTCGAGGAAGCCGCCGGCATCTCCGGCCTCTACCAGCGCCGGCACGAGGCCGAGCTGAAACTGAACGGCGCGGAACAGAACCTGACCCGCGTTGACGACGTGCTGGAAAGCCTTGCCGCGCAGCTCGCGACCCTCGCCCGGCAGGCGAAACAGGCCCAGCGCTACCGCGAGATCGGCGCCGAACTGCGCCGCGCCGAGGGGCTGCTGCTCTACCTCCGCTGGCGCGAGGCCGACGCCGCCCGCACCACCTCCGAGGTCGCGCTGTCCGAAGCCGCGGCCGCCGCGGGCCTCGCCGAGCGCCGCGCGCGGGAGGCCGCGACC
>WVSL01000037.1 GCA_015689685.1 Rhodobacterales bacterium HKCCE2091
CGCCGCCCCTGCTCCCGCCCCCGCGCCGCAGCAGGTCGCGGCCGCCGCGCCGCCGCCCGCCAGTTCCGGCGCGATCTCGGACGAGCAGGACTTCCAGGCCGTCGCCGCCCGCGAGACCATCGAGAGCGATGCCGAGCGGCTGGAACGGATGCAGGAGCAGATGGTGATCGTGGAGCCGACGGCGGTGCCCGACCGCCCCCGCAACACCGGCCCGAACATCATCGAGTTCGCACTGGCGACGTCCCATCCCGTGGGCCAGCAGATGTACCGCCGATCCGCCATCGGCCGCGGACGGGCGGAGCAGAATTGCCTGACATACCAATCGGATGACCTCGCGCAGCAGGCGTTCCTGTCGGCCGGCGGACCGGAGCGGGACCGCCACGGGCTCGACCCCGACGGCGACGGCTACGCCTGCGGATGGAACCCCGCGATCTACCGCAGCGCCAACCGCGGCGGGTGAGTCCCTCGCCCAATTTCGGGCCGCGGCGGGACGGGCTTCGGCCGGAACTCGTGGTCATCCACTACACCGCGATGGCGACGGCGGAGGCCGCGGAGCGGGTCCTGTGCGACCCGGAGCGCGAGGTCTCGGCGCATTACCTGATCGACGAGAACGGCGTCCTGACGGCCCTCGTCGACGAGGAGATGCGGGCCTGGCACGCCGGTGCCGGCACCTGGGCGGGGCGCGGCGACGTGAATTCTCGCTCCATCGGTATCGAACTGGCGAACAACGGTTTTTCGCCCTTCGCCGCGCGCCAGATGGAGGCGCTGGAGGACCTGCTGAAAGAGATCCTGCCGCGCTGGAACATCCCGCCCGAGGGGGTCATCGCGCATTCGGACATGGCGCCGGAGAGGAAGCGGGATCCGGGGCCGCGCTTCGACTGGTTGCGGCTTTCGCGGCAGGGGCTTTCGGTCTGGCCGTCGGACGGTTTCCCGGGCGGCGATGTTTCGAATTTCCTGAGCGATGCCAAAGGCTTCGGCTACCCCGATCTGCCATTGGAGCTGGTCCTGCAGGCGGTCCGGCTGCGGTTCCGGCCCTGGGCGAAGGGGCCGCTCGATCCCGTCGATGCGGGTCTCGTGGCCGATCTCGCCCGCCGCTTCCCCGTTGACCGCGCCCGCGCCACCGCCTAGATCAGCCGCGCGCGGAGGGCTGGATGACCGCGGGGTGCAAGCCTCGAGGAAAGTCCGGACTCCCTGAAGCGACGGTGCCGGGTAACGCCCGGGCGGAGCGATCCGACGGAAAGCGCCACAGAAATTATACCGCCCCGTCAACGGGGTAAGGGTGAAACGGTGGGGTAAGAGCCCACCGGGATCCTGGCAACAGGAACCGCATGGCAAGCCCCACCGGGAGCAATGCCGAATAGGGGTCCCGCATGGGTGGCTTCGGCCCTGGGACCCGGGTTGGCAGCTTGAGCCACGGGGCAATCCGTGGCCGAGAGGAATGGTCATCCAAGGGGGCGACCCCTGGACAGAATCCGGCTTACAGGCCCTCCGCGCATATCCCGTTAACCCCGGACCGCCGCCCGGAAACGGGCGGGTAGAAGGCAGGTAGACTCCGGGTAGAACCGGGGTAGAAACCGGGTAGAAATTCCCGGCCCGATCCGCCCCCGCATCCTGTTAACCGCCTCCGCGGGACAGCAGGGAATCGTTTGACTTCGTTAACGGGACACCGGCTGGATTAACCATTCGTTAATCAATTCCCACGGGTCGCGACATGCTTCGTGCTCTGCTGATCTCCGCGGCCGCCGTTCTCGGCGCCGTGCCGTTAACCTCCCCCGTCCTCGCCCATTCCGGCGGCCTCAACGCCGAAGGCTGCCACGCCGGTTCCCGACCCTATCACTGTCACCGCGGCGGCGGCGGGACACCCCGGCCGCAGCCCGCCGGTATCATCGGACCCGGCGGCGGCGGATTGGGCTTCGGCGGGGACCGGGATTGTTCCGACTTCGCGAGTTGGTCGGAGGCGCAGCGGTTCTACGAGCAGGCGGGCTACGGCGACCCCCGCGGGCTCGACCGGGATCGCGACGGCATCGCCTGCGAAAGCTTTCGCTAGACCTCAGCGCCGTTCCGCGAAGAACCCCTTCAGAAGTTCCGCCGCCTCGGCCTCGCCGATGCCGGCATAGACCTCCGGCGTCCAGTGCGCCTGCGGATGGTCGAAGACGCGGGGGCCGTGGGCGACGCCGCCGGATTTCGGATCGGCGGCGGCGTAGTAGAGCCGCGACAGCCGGGCGGCGGCGATGGCCCCGGCGCAGGCGGGGCAAGGCTCCAGCGTCACCCAGAGATCGCAACCGGTGAGCCGTTCGGAGCCGAGCACCCGGCAGGCCTCGCGGATGGCCAGCATCTCGGCATGCGCGGTCGGGTCGGTCAGCTCGCGCATCCGGTTGCCCGCGCACGCGACGATCGCGCCGTCCTTCACCACGACCGCGCCGACCGGCACCTCGCCGCGATCCGCGGCGGCGCGGGCCTCGGCCATCGCCTCGGGCATGTGGGAACGGAAACTCATGGCGCGGTGATGGGCAGGATCGGGCGCGGTGTCAAACCCGCCGAACGGTTCAGCCCCGGCCGGGCAGGAGCCGCGCGATGCGCAGCCCGATATCCATGTCGATGTCCTGCGCGTGCCCCGGAGTCCTGTCGGCCCCGGGCTTCGGAAGATCGAGCCAGCGGTCCTCGTGGCGATGGGCGCGCAGGGCCTGGATCAGCCGGAGCTGGCCGTTCCGCGCGAGCGTGTCCTGCATCCGCCGGCGGAGCGCCGGGGGCATGGTGTCGAGAAGCGCCCGCGCCTTCGCCTCGGCCGCCGTCCGTTCGCCATCCGCGATGCAGGCGTCGGTCTCGTCCCAGAGATGCCAGCGGCGCATGACCGGCGCGATCCTGTCGGTCCAGCGATAGCCGTCGCCGTCCCGTTCGGCGTATCCGCAACGCGCGAGAAGGCTCATCGCCGATGAAACCGTGGCCCCGGCGCGGAAGGTCCCGCGGGTATCGGACAAGACCGCGTCGTAGGTGATGGCATTCTCGATGAAGGCGGAGAGGAGCGCGTCGAACGCTACCCGGCTGACATGGTCGAGCGCGGCCATGTGCCCGGCCACGCAGTCGACCGGAACGAGTTCGCGGTGGAGCGCGTGGTGCTGCTGCCGTTCGTAGACCCCGCAGAGGTTCAGCGCCGCGCAGCCTTCCTCGAAATTCGACTGGCCCATGTCGTGATAGACGCCCTCGTGCAGGTCCAGGCAGCGGGCGTTCTTGTCGGCGACGTGGACGGCGAGAACGGCGGCGAGCTGGCGTTCGGGCAGGGTGAGGGGCGCGTCGGTCATCGGGACCGGACGATGACGGGCCTTTGCGCCGGAAGTGTGGCCCCGCCCCCCCGCGCGCCGTCCGGCTTTCGCGATCCGGCCATCCGTGGCAGAACCGGCACCGACGCCCGGCCCGACCGGGGCGGGACGAGGCGCGGGGCGGAACCGGGTGGATTACAGGCCGGAAATCGACGGGTTGAGGGCGGTCGCCGTCGTCCCCGTGATCCTGTTCCACGCGGAGGTCGCGGCGTTTTCCGGCGGCTTCGTCGGGGTCGACGTGTTCTTCGTGATCTCGGGCTTTCTCATCACCTCGATCATCGTCTCGGATCTCGACGCGGGGCGGTTCACGCTGGCCGGGTTCTACGAGCGCCGGGCGCGGCGCATCCTGCCCGCGCTGACCGTGGTGACGCTGGCGACGATCCCGGCGGCCTGGGTGCTGATGCTGCCGCACCAGTTCGAGGATTTCGGCAAGAGCGTGATCGCCGTCGCGCTGTTCGCGTCGAATTTCCAGATGTGGTGGGAAGCGGGGTACTTCGGCGGCGCGGCGGAGCTGAAGCCGCTTCTGCACACCTGGAGCCTCGCGGTCGAGGAGCAGTATTACCTGCTGTTCCCGCCGCTGATGCTGCTGGTGTGGCGGCGCGGGCGGCGGATGACGATGGCGACGCTGTCGGCCCTGGCGTTGGCGAGCCTCGTCTTGTGCGAAGTGACCCGCCCGGCGGCGCCCGACGCGGCGTTCTTCCTGGCGCCGTTCCGGGCGTGGGAGCTGCTGGCCGGCGCGCTGGCGGCGCTCGCGGCCCGCGGGGCGGCAGCTTCGGGGCGGGACCTGCCCGCGCTGGCCGGCTGTGGGATGATCGCGCTGGCCGTGCTGGGCTTCGACGAGACGACACCGGCGCCGGGCCTGGTGTCGGGCCTGCCTGTGCTCGGCACGGTGCTGGTGCTGGTCTGGGCGCGGCGCGGGACATGGGCGGCGCGGGCGCTGTCCGCGGGGCCGCTCGTCTGGCTCGGGCTGGTGAGCTACAGCGCCTACCTGTGGCACCAGCCGCTGTTCGTCTTCGCGCGGCTGGCCCATGTCGGCGCGCCGCCCGCTTGGGTCATGGCGGGGCTGGCGGTCGCGTCGATCGGGCTGGCCTGGCTGACCTGGCGGTTCGTGGAACAGCCGTTCCGGCGCAGCGGGGCCGGGCGGCTCATTTCCCGGCGGGGCGTGTTCGCGGCCAGCGCCGCGGCGGGGGCCGTCCTGATCGCGGGGGGCGCCGGGCTCGACAACCGGGGCTACGCGGAACGGCGGCTGTCGGAGGGGTCGGCCGCGGTGCTGGCTTATACGCGGTTCAACGAGACGCCGGCGTTCGACGCGGCCTACCGCGCCCCGTCCTGCTACTTCGACCCCGGGCGGATCGGGCTGGACGAGATCGACCGCGACACCTGCCATCGGCCGGAGCCGGGGCGGCGGAACGTGATGATCCTGGGCGATTCCCACGGCGCGCACCTGTGGCACGGGTTTTCCGAGGTGTTCCCGGAGGTCCGCTTCCTGCAGGCCAACGCGGCGGGCTGCCGGCCGCTGATCCCGCCTTCCGGAACGGAGCCGTGCCGCGCGCTGCTGGATCTCGCCTGGAACGAGGTCCTGCTCGCGGGCGGGATCGACGCGGTGATCCTGGCCGGGCGCTGGATCGAGGAGGACGTCGCGCGGATCGCCGGAACGGTGGCGGCGTTGCGGGCGATGGGGTTCGACGTCTACGTGGCCGGGCCGGTGCCGGAATACGAGGCCGCGCTGCCGGTGGTGCTGAGCCGCACCGGCACGGGGCCGGACCGCGACAGCCTCGCCGGGCGATACCTCGACCGCGACAGGATCGCGATGGGCGAGGCGATCGCCGCCGAGGCGCGGGCGGCGGGGGCGACGTATCTCGACATGATCTCCGCCCTGTGCGGCCCCGCCTCCTGCGTGACGATGGCCGGCGACGGGATCCCGCTGCAATGGGACGACAGCCATTTCACGCCGGAAGGCTCGGTTCTCGCGGTGTCGCGGCTGGCCGGGGCGCAGGGCCTTCGCGGACTGGTGTCGGACTAGCGGCCCCCCGCGCCCGTGCCGATCCGGGGCGCGGCCCGGGCCTGCCGCCTATTCCCCCTGCCCCGTCAACCGGCTATGCCACGGCCATGACAGACGCCCCCTCAGATCGCATCGCCAAGCGCCTCAGCCGCGCCGGGGTCGCCTCGCGCCGGGAAGCCGAGCGGATGATCGCGGAGGGGCGGGTCGCGGTGAACGGGGCGGTCATCGACAGCCCTGCCCTGAACGTCACCGACAGCGACCGGATCGAGGTCGACGGAAAGCCCCTGCCCGTGGCCGGGCGGCCGCGGCTCTGGCTCTATCACAAGCCCGCCGGGCTGGTGACCACGGCCGCGGACGAGAAGGGCCGCAAGACCGTGTTCGACGCCCTGCCCGAGGGGATGCCGCGGGTGATGAGCGTCGGCCGGCTCGACCTCAATTCCGAGGGGCTGCTGCTGCTGACCAACGACGGCGGGCTGAAGCGCAAGCTGGAACTGCCTTCGACCGGGTGGCTCAGGAAGTACCGGGTGCGGATGAAGGGCGTGCCGAAGGACGAGGATTTCGCGCCACTCCGCGACGGGATGACGGTGGAGGGCGAGACCTTCCAGCCGATGGAGGTGCGGATCGACCGGCAGCAGGGCGCGAACGCCTGGGTGACGGTGGGCCTGCGGGAAGGCCGCAACCGCGAGATCCGGCGCGCGATGGAGGCCGTGGGCTTCGCCGTGAACCGCCTGATCCGGGTGAGCTACGGGCCGTTCCGGCTGAACCAGCTGAAGCCCGGCGAGGTCGAGGAGGTGAAGCCGCGGGTGCTGGCGGACCAGCTCGGGCTCGACGCGGCGGTGGAGGGCCACGCGGTTGCGAAGCCGGGGGCGCGGAAGCCGGGCGCAGGCAAGGCGCGGCCGGGCGGGAAGCCGGCCGGTCGGCGTTCGGGGACGGAGAACGGGCCCGGCGGTGAGCGGCGCGCGGGTGGCGGACCGGCGCGCGGGGGCGGACCG
>WVSL01000038.1 GCA_015689685.1 Rhodobacterales bacterium HKCCE2091
GTGCTCGGCACGCTCCTGCGCCGCGCGGGGGAGCCGGACGCGGCCGGTGTCGCGCGGCCGGGCATGGTGATCGCGGCCGCGCCCGGCGCGCTCGTCACCGCGCCCTTCGCCGGGACGGTGCGCTATGCCGGGCCGCTCCTGGACTACGGCCAGGTCGTGCTGCTGGAACCCGATGCCGACCACCTGATCGTGCTCGCCGGGCTGGGCCGGACCTATGCCGAGGCCGGCGACATCCTGCCCGAAGGGGCGGCGCTGGGGCTGATGCCTGGTGCAACCAGCGAAGATTTGATCCGTTCCGGCGCGCAAGACTCTGGCACATCGCTCTCCGAAACGCTCTATATAGAGATCAGACACGCGGACGGGCCCGTCGATCCGGGACCCTGGTTCCGAACCGCCCGAGATGAGGAATAGCAGACGATGAAGAAATTCGTGATGGCCGCTCTGGGTGGCACCGCAGCCGGCGTGGTCCTGACCACCCAGATCGCCGGTCCGCTGATCGCGCAGGAGAACACCCGCAACGCCTCGGTCTACGAACAGCTCGACCTGTTCGGCGACATCTTCGAGCGGATCCGGGCGAACTACGTCGAGGAAGTGGACGAGGCCGAGCTGATCGAGGCCGCGATCAACGGGATGCTGACCTCGCTCGATCCGCATTCGAGCTACCTGCCGCCGCGCGACTTCGACACGATGCAGGTGCAGACCCGCGGCGAGTTCGGCGGGCTTGGCATCGAGGTGACGCAGGAGGAGGGCTTCGTCCGCGTCATCACGCCGATGGACGACACCCCGGCGATGGAGGCGGGCGTCGAGGCCGGCGACTACATCACCCATGTCGACGGCGAGGCGCTGCTGGGCCTGACGCTGGAAGAGGCGGTCGACCTGATGCGCGGCCCGGTCGGGTCGGAGATCACCATCACCGTCGTCCGCGAGGACGTCGAGGAGCCGTTCGACATCACCATCGTCCGCGACCGCATCCGGCTGACCGCCGTGCGCACCCGCGTCGAGGGCCACACCGCGATCCTGCGGGTGTCGACCTTCAACGACCAGACCTTCCCGAACCTGCGCGACGGGCTGGCCGACGCGATCGAGGAAGTCGGCGGGATCGAGAACCTCGACGGCGTGGTGCTGGACCTGCGCAACAACCCCGGCGGCTTGCTCGCCGCCGCGATCCGGGTCGCCGACGCCTTCCTCGAACAGGGCGAGATCGTGTCGACCCGCGGCCGCCGCCCCGAGGACAGCGAACGCTACAATGCCTCGGAGGGCGACCTGATCGGCGGCCTGCCGATGGTGGTGCTGATCAACGGCGGGTCGGCCTCGGCCTCCGAGATCGTCGCCGGCGCGTTGCAGGACCATCGCCGCGCGGTGCTGGTCGGCACCAACAGCTTCGGCAAGGGCTCGGTCCAGTCGATCATGCCGCTGGCGGGCGACGGCGCGATGCGCCTGACCACCTCGCTCTACTACACGCCGTCGGGCCGCTCGATCCAGGCGCTCGGCGTCGCGCCGGACATCCTGGTGGAGCAGCGCGACCCGGTCGACACCGAGCTGGAGGACGAGGCGCGGCCCGCCCGCACCGAGGCGAGCCTGCGCGGGGCGATCGAGAATTCCACCCTCACCGACGACGAGCGCCGGATGCTGGAGGAAGAGCACGACCGCGCCGTGGCGCTGGAGGAACTCCGCAACCAGGATTACCAGCTGGCCTATGCCATCGACATCCTGACCGGGCTGAACGCGCTGGCGCCGCGCCCGGTGGCCGAGGCGCAGAACTGACCCGGGGCCGATGACGCCCGAGGAGATCGCGGGGCTGCCCTACCGGCCCTGCGTCGGCGTGGTGCTGGTCGACCCGGCCGGCACCCGCGTCTTCGCCGGAACCCGCTCGGACATGGCCGAACCGGCGTGGCAGATGCCCCAGGGCGGGATCGACGACGGCGAGACCCCGGTCGAGGCCGGCCTGCGCGAGTTGCGCGAGGAGACGGGGATCCGCAAGCGCCACGTCACCGTGCTGGCCGAGAGCGCCGGCTGGCATCCCTACGACCTGCCGCCCGAGGTCCTGCCCTATCGCGGCAAGTACCGGGGCCAGACCCAGAAATGGATCAAGATGCGGCTTGATGCCGGGGAGGACGTGATCGACCTGGCGCACGAGGATGTCGAGTTCTCGGACTGGCGCTGGATGTCCGGGCCGGAGCTGGTCGCCGCCATCGTCGCCTTCAAGCGCCCGGTCTACGAGGCGGTGCTGGCCGAGTTCGGGATGCTGTGAGGCGGTCGCGCCGCGTCGCCTCCCCCGTCCGGGGGAGGGCTCCTTGGCGCGGTGTCCTCGCCGGACGGGCGCAAGGGGGCTGTCTGCCCCCTTCCGAACCCCCGAGGAATATTTGAGGGATAGAGAAGGCGGGGGCGGTGGGGGCGGACTGTGCCGTTGGTCTCAGAACCCGAGCCTGGCCCGGTTTTCCGCCACGCCCTGCATCACCCGCACCAGTTCCCGGCTGATTCCCGGTTCGCTCAGCGCGTGGCCCGCGGCCTTGACCATCGTCAGCCGCGCGGCGGGCCAGCGTTCGGCCAGCCGGTGCGCCGACAGCGGCGGGCAGATCATGTCGTAGCGGCCCTGCACGATCGCGCCGGGGATATGCGCGATGCGGTGCAGGTCGCGCAGGATCTGGCCGTCCACCTCGAGGAAGGCGGCGTTGGTGAAGTAGTGGTTTTCCAGCCGGGCGAAGGCGCGGGCGTATTCCGCCGGGCTGTCGCCCGAGGTGCCGTCGCTTTCGACCGAGGCGAGCGCGTTTTCCCATGCCGCCCAGGCGCGGGCGAAGCGGGTTTCCTCCATCAGGTCGCCCGAGAACAGGCGCCGGTTATAGGCCGCGACGAGGTCGTGGCGTTCCTCCTGCGGGACGAGGCTGGAGAACCGCGCCCATTGCTCGGGCCAGAACTGCCCGGCGCCGCCGCCGTAGAACCAGTCGATCTCGCGCCGGGTGGCGAGGAACACGCCGCGGAGCGCGAGATGGGCGATGCGGTCGGGATGGGTTTCGGCGTAGACGAGGCCGAGGGTCGCGCCCCAGGACCCGCCGAACACCGCCCACCGGTCGATGCCGAGCGCCTCGCGGATGCGCTCGATGTCGGCGACCAGGTGCCAGGTCGTGTTGGCGGTGATCGAGGCATGGGGACGGGACCGCCCGCAGCCGCGCTGGTCGAACAGGATCACGCGCCAGAGGTTCGGGTCGAAGTACCGCCGCATCGCCGGGGAGCAGCCGCCGCCGGGCCCGCCGTGCAGCACCACCACCGGCGCGCCGTCGGGGTTGCCGCACTGCTCGACGTAGAGCTGGTGACCGTCGCCCACCTCGAGCATCCGCTGGTCGAACGGGTCGACCGGCGGGAACAGGTGCGCGGCTGCGCGCTTATGCGCGGGGAACTTGTCCATGTCGGAGCTATATAAGCACGAGCGTCGGGGCTCCATCCCCGATAACGACCGGAAGACGGGAGAAGCGCATGTCGGAAACCATCGACGCGGGTGAAATCGCGAAGTTCGAGGCCATGGCCGCCGAATGGTGGGACGCGGAGGGCAAGTTCAAGCCGCTGCACATGCTGAACCCGACCCGGCTCGACTACATCTGCGCCCAGGTCGCCGCGGAATTCGGCCGTGACCGGCGCGCGGAACGGCCCTTCGCGGGGCTTCGCATCCTCGACATCGGCTGCGGCGGCGGGCTCCTGTCGGAGCCGATGGCGCGGATGGGGGCCGATGTCGTCGGCGCCGACGCCGCGCCGCGCAACATCCCGGTGGCGCAGCTTCATGCCGAGCAGTCTGGGCTGGAGATCGACTACCGCCACACCACCGCTGAGGCGCTGGCCGAGGCGGGCGAGCGATTCGACGTGGTGCTGAACATGGAGGTGGTCGAGCACGTCGCCGACCCGCAGGCCTACCTCACGGCCTGCCGGACGCTGCTGAAGCCGGGGGGGCTGATGGTCTGCTCGACGATCAACCGCAACCCCAAGAGCTTCGCGATGGCGATCGTCGGCGCGGAATGGGTCATGCGCTGGCTGCCGAAGGGTACCCACGACTGGGCGAAGTTCATCACGCCGGACGAACTTTACACGCTGATCCGCGGCGCCGGGCTCGACCCCGTGGACCGCAAGGGCTTCGTGTTCAACCCGCTGACCTGGAGCTGGAGCCTGTCGGACCGCGACCTGTCGGTGAACTACGTCACCACGAGCCTCCGCCCGGCCTGACCGCCGTCCTCGCGCCCGGGATTTCCCGATGGCAGGCCGCCGGGCTCGGGGCGGGCGGCGCCCCCGTCGCCGCGTTCTACTGTTCCGATTCCATCCGCTGCCGGACCTCGCGCAGGACGGCGAGCGCGGCGCGGACCCTTTCGGCGCCGATCTCGCTCGCGCTTTCGGTCAGGATCGGGACGATGGCCTGCAGCGCGGTATCGCGGGCGGCGCGGCCGGCGGGGCTGATCGACACGAACTTGCGGCGGGCGTCGTCCCAGTCGGGCCGGACATGGATGTAGCCCGCCCATTCCAGCCGGTTCAGCGTGTTCGTCATCGCGCCGCGGGTGACGTAGAAGCTGCGCGCCAGCCCGGCGGGGGTCTTTTCGCCGGTCGCGCGGGCGAGGTGGTTCAGGACCGAGAAATGGCTCAGTTCCATGCCCTTCGGCAGCGCCCGCCCGAGGCGGTTGCGCAGCATCTGGTCCGCCGCGAACATCTCGCTGAAGAGCGCCACGGCCAGCGGATCCTCGGGCGCGGTCATTGCGCGCATTCTGCCGATGCCCGCGGATGCCGCAAGAGGGCAACGGCACAAGCCGATGAGAACCCGCGGCGGGGTCGGCGCGTTGCCCTTGCGGCCCCCCTGCGCTATCCCTTCGCAAAACAACAGGAGCCCTGTCGATGCACCCCGCCGCGCGCCTAGCCGCCCTCTTGCTGTTGCCGTTGCTGGCCGCCTGCGCCACGCCGGCGCGGGATCCGCTGACCGAGGACCTGCCCGACATGGGCTCGTTCCGGCTGGCCCACAACATCGTCGTCGCCGACAGCATGCAGCAGGTCCCGCCCTCGCGCCGGGCCTCGCCCGAGGAATGGGTCGAGGTGATGACCGCCGAGATCGACCGCCGCTTCGGCGGCTACGAGGGTGACCGGCTGTACCACATCGCGATCGCCATCGACGGCTACTCGCTGGCGCCTCCGGGCATCCCGCTGGTGCTGTCGCCGAAGTCGATCCTGGTGATCTCGGCCAACGTCTGGGACGACGAGCTTGGCCGCAAGCTGCACGAGGAACCCGAACAGATCACCGTGTTCGAGGGCCTGAGCCCCGGCACCATCATCGGCTCGGGCATCGTCAACAGCCGCGAGGAGCAGATGCAGATCCTCGCCCGCAACGCCGCCCGCCGGGTGCAGATCTGGATGCTGCAGAACCCCGAGTGGTTCGGCATCGACCCCGACGCCGCCGCGGCCGACGCCGCCCGGATCGAGGCCATCGCGGAGGCCGAGGAACCGGAGGTCGACCCCGACGCGCTGGCCGAGCAGGCGGCAAGCTGCGTGCCCACCGCCGACGACCCGTGCCCGCAGGTCCCCGCGAACTGACGGACCGCGTTTCACGGCTTGATTTTTTCAGGGCGCGTCAGTACCTGACCCCGCGATGTGAAACCCCCGGGGCCAGCCGGCCCCCCTGACGACGAGGCGCCAGAGGCATGTCCAAGGCAAAGTTCGAACGCACGAAGCCGCATGTTAACATCGGAACGATCG
>WVSL01000039.1 GCA_015689685.1 Rhodobacterales bacterium HKCCE2091
CGGACCGGCGCGCGAGGGCGGGCCGAAGGCGAAGGGCGGCGGCGGGCGGCCGGGCGGTCGCGGGGGACCGCGGGGACGGAAGGGCTGAGGGGTTTCGGGGGGTTGGTTCCGGAATGCCGGATTGAGTTTGTCGGGCGCCTGTAGGGCGGAGACGACAGCTTGTCTTGGAATGTTGTGACGCGGTGAGCCGAGGCGCGGAGCGGCGATCCGACCGTCATGTTGCAGCGGTTTATCCCTCGAGGGCGGGAAAAGCAGTGGGCTAGTCCTTGGCTTCACCAGATCTCGGAGCCGGGGGGCTGCCCGGCCCCTCTCGGCAGACTTCGCTTTGCGAAATCGCCTGCCGGGAAACGGATGCGCGGCGGACTGCGGTCCTTGTTCTGCGGGGGAGGTTGAACGGCTCTTCGGGTGTAGTCCCGGATCCTTCTTGGCTTTGGGCTCGGACTCGGCTGCTCTGATCAGAGTGTCGTGAGCCGAGCCGCGCGTCGGCGGGCCGCGGGGCGGCGATCCGACGGGCCGGCTGCAGCGGTTTATCTCGCAAGGTCAGGAGTAGATCGGAGCTTACTCCTGGCGTCACCAGATCGCCGGGCCGGGGGGCGGCCCGGCGATGCGCGGCGGCCTTCGGCCTTTGTTCCGCGCATGGCGCTGAGCGCGACCCGGTGACAGACGATGAGACGCTCTCTCACTCGTCGGAAAGATCGGGTATCGACCTCACGCCTCTCCCCCCGGCCCCTTCTCCTCCTCCGTCCCGTGCCGTTCCACGAGGCGGTATTGCGCCAGCATGAACACGACCAGCGCGGCGGGCAGGCCGAAGGTCTTGACCGTCACCCAGACCCCGGAGGGCAGGACCAGCGCGATCACGGCGTTGGCCACCGCGAGACCGGCGAAGAACCACGCGAAGCGGCGGGTCAGGATCAGCCAGCCTTCGTCGGTCAGCGGCAGAAGCTCGCCCATCAGCGCGGCGAGGTAGCTTTTTCCGCGCATCAGCCCGACACCCAGCACGATGGCGAAGGCGGCATAGAGCAGCGTAGGCTTCAGCTTCAGGAAGCGGTCGTCGTCGAGCCATACGGTCAGTCCGCCCATGACCACGACGAGGATCAGCGTGGTCAGCTGCATCCGCGACAGGTGGCCGGTCAGGATGCGCAGGGCGCCCATGCAGATCACCATCAGGATCACGAACCAGAAGGTGATGTAGGTGAACGGTCTCACCTCGTGGCCGAACAGCGGGTAGCTCTCCGCCTTCAGCAGGAAGAAGGCCGCGAAGAACGCGAGCACCGGGCCGAATTCCAGCGCCTGCTTCAACCAGGGCGCGATCTGCCGTTCCTCAGCCATGCCGGTCCTTTCCGTCAGCCTGCCGCCTGAACTATCACCGCCCCCGCCGCGATCAACCCCATCAGCGTCAGCCGCCGCGGCCCGACGCCTTCGCCGAGGAACAGCCAGCCGATCAGCGCGGCGAACACGGTCGAGGTCTCGCGCAGCACCGCCGCCTGCCCGACCTGGTCGAGCCGCGTCGCCAGCATGATCGAGCCGAAGGAGGCGAAGGCGACCAGCCCGCCGACGACGCCGCGCAGCGCCAGCGGCCCGAACGCGGGCGGGTCCGGCAGCTTGCGCCAGTAGAGCGCGGCGAGAACCGGGAAGGTCACGCCGTCGATGAAGAAGAACCAGGCGAGGAAGGTGAACGGGTCCGCGGTCGCGCGGATGCCGTAGGCGTCGTAGGTGGTGTAGGCGGCGACGAAGAGCCCGGTCAGCACCGCGAGCCAGAGCGCGGGCACCAGCGTCTCGCGGTCGGCGGTGACGTGGGCGAGGTTGTAGACGGCGAGCCCGTAGAGACCGGCCACCAGCACCGCCACGCCCGACCACTGCGCGAGGGTGAAGTGTTCGCCGAAGATCAGTCCGGCCCCGAGGACGGCGAAAAGCGGCCCGGTGCCGCGCATCACCGGGTAGACCACGGTGAACGCCCCGCGCCGGTAGCTGGCCAGCGTCGCGAGCTTGTAGCCGGTGTGGATCGCCCAGGCGCCGGCGAAGATCGGCCACATGTGCGGCTCGGGCCAGGGCACGACGAAGAGCGCGACCGGCAGCGCCATCAGGCCGTAGCTCGCGTCGATCGCGCCGCGGGCCAGGAGCGGCTCATGCCGGCCCTTCTGGAGCGCGCCGAACACCGCGTGCAGGACCGCGGCGAGAAGCGCGAGGATGGTCGCCAGCGTTGCGCCGGCGGACGTGCCCTCGATGGAGGTGAGCCAGGCGCTCATGCCGGGTCCCGCGGGGCGCGGGGTCGCGTGGATGGCGGGTGCGCCGGGGCCGGGGATCGATGGCGCGGAAGCCGTGCCGCCGGGGTGCGGCGCCAAGCCTGGCACCGGAACGGACCGGGACCGGAAGGGTGACGCGGGCACCGGGAACCCGGGCCGTCCAGCAGCATCGTCGAGGCACCTTCTGTCCGGGCGTCCGTCCCGTCGCGGACAAGACAGCTTTGCTGACCTGATTGCCGCGACCGCGCCGGAAGGTCAAGGAACCGCCCGCGATTTCGGACCCGCCGCCGTGGGAGACCGGAGCGGCGGGCCCGCGGGGATCACGCGGGCGCGGTCTTCCCCGTGTCGGGCGACGCGCCCTGCGCGACGAGCCCGTCCAGCGCGCCCGCGTCGGCGGAGGCGCGCAGCATGGCCTGCCCGACCCGTTCCAGCAGCGCGCGTTCGCTGGCGTCGAAGCTGCCGTCGGCATCGGCGATGTCCCGCAGGAGCCCGAGCACGGTCAGCGCCTCGTCGCGGTGGAGCTTCTCGCCCACCAGCGCCGCCAGTTGCGGCGCGTCGGGTAGCGTCTTGCGATCCGCCAGCGCGGCGTGGAAACCCGCGGCGTCGAACCCCGGGATCCGCTCCGCCCCGAGGCGCAGCGCGGTGTCGACCTCGGCCTGCTCCACCCGGCCGTCGGCCGCGACCATCGCGGCGGAGAGGATCGCCACCGCCGAGGCCAGCGTCATCGGCGCCCTCGGCGCGGGGATGCCGAACTTCTCGTAGGTGCGGGCGAGCTTGTCCGCGTCGTCGCGGATGAAGGGCGCGCGGGCGAGGTTCCAGAGGATGAAGACCGGGTTGAGGATAACGGCCGTGGGACTGAACCAGCCGATCAGCGACGACACCCCGGCCTCGCGCAGGAGCGCCTTCCGGACGCAGGGCGCGCAGCCGATCACGGTGCGGTTGCGGACCTGCCAGGCGAGCACGAAGCCCCGCACGGAGGGACAACTCGTCGCCGTGGTGGCATGGGCCTCGTTGCAGTCGGGACAGGGATAATGCGCGCTCATCGGCTTCTCCAATCTCGTTTTCGGAAACAGTGAGGGGAGGATGGGAAGCCCGCGCCGGCCCCGCAACGCGGGTTACAGGGGTCTCACGCCAACGGGATTCCGGGTGAACGCCGGGCTTTTCGGGGCGGGGCCGCGGGGAAGGCCGCGGAACCCGCGGGCGGGTGGCCGCGTTTGCGGGGCGAGATGGAAGGGATTCTGAGCGAGATCGGGGGCGAGATCGGGGGCGGCTTCGCCGCGGTGCCGCTCTGGGCGAGCGGGCTCAGGCTCGGCGCGGCGCTCCTGCTTGGCGGGGCCGTCGGGTTGGAGCGCGAGGCGCGGGGCAAGCCCGCGGGGCTGCGCACGCACATGCTGGTGGCGATGGCCGCCTGCCTGTTCATCCTCGTCAGCCAGGAGCTTGGCGAGATGCAGTTCGGAGACCACGGCGAGATGCAGATCGACCCCCTCCGCCTCGTGGAGGCGGTGACGGCGGGCGTCGCGTTCCTCGCCGCCGGGATCATCTTCACCTCGGGCGGGCGGGTCCGCTACGTCACCACCGGCGCGTCGTTGTGGCTGGCCGGGGCGATCGGGCTGGCCTGCGGGTCGGGCCAGATCGGGCTCGCGCTGCTGGCGACCGTGATTGTGGTGATCGTCCTCGGGGTCGTGGGCTTCGGCGAACGGCGGCTGACCGGGTCCGACGCGGAAGGCGAGGACCCGCCGGAGGACTGAGCGCGGGGATCAGACCCTGCGGGCCATGCCGGTGCGGAGTTCGAAACCGAAGCTTTCGTAGAGCCGTTCCGCCCCGGGATCCGCGATCAGGCTGAGGTAGCATCCGGCGGGCAGGTTCGCGCCCGCCCAGTCCATCAGACGGGTCATCACCGCGCGACCGAGACCCTGCCGCTGGCGGTCGGGCCGGACCGCGATGTCGGTCACCTGCGCGAAGCAACCGCCGTCGCCCACCAGCCGCCCCATCGCCACCAGCGCGCCGTCCGCGTCCCTGCCCCACGTGCCGTGAAGCGTCGCCGAGAGGCCGATCCGTGCGGCGTCGGGGTCGTAGGGCGACAGGCCCGCGGCGGACCGGAGGGCGAGGTATTCCGCGACGCTGGCCGGGGCGCCGTCGAAGTCGATCACGCCGCGTCCTCGGCCCCGGTCAGCGCGCGGGCGAAGTCGTCGGGATCGAACGGCGCGAGGTCGTCGATCTGCTCGCCCACGCCGATGGCATGGATCGGCAGGCCGAACCTGTCGGCGAGCGCGACCAGCACCCCGCCCTTCGCGGTGCCATCGAGCTTGGTCATCACGAGGCCGGTCACGTCGGCCATCTTCTGGAACGTCTCGACCTGGCTGAGCGCGTTCTGCCCGGTGGTGGCGTCGAGAACGAGCAGGGTATTGTGCGGCGCGTCGGGGTCCTTCTTGCGGATCACGCGGACGATCTTGGCCAGTTCCTCCATCAGGTCGGCGCGGTTCTGGAGCCGCCCCGCCGTGTCGATCATCAGGAGGTCCGCGCCCTCGGCCTCGGCCTTCGTCATCGCGTCGAAAGCCAGCGCGGCAGGGTCGGAGCCCTCGGCGGCCTTCAGCACCGGCACGCCGGCGCGGGTGCCCCAGATTTCAAGCTGTTCCACTGCAGCGGCGCGGAAAGTGTCGCCCGCGGCGATCACGACGGACTTGCCCGCGGCCTTGAACTGGCTCGCGAGCTTGCCGATGGTCGTGGTCTTGCCCGATCCGTTGACGCCCACGACCAGCACCACCTGCGGCTTCCTGGGGTAGAGCGGCAGGGGCCGGGCGACGGGGGCCATGACGGCGGAGATCTCCTTCGCCAGCAGGGACTTGATCTCGGCGGCCGACAGCATCCGGCCGTAGCGGCCCTCGGCCATGTTGGACGTGACCCGGAGCGCGGTGTCGACGCCCATGTCGGCGGAGATCAGGAGTTCCTCCAGTTCCTCCAGCATCGCGTCGTCGAGCGCGCGGCGCGGCACGGCGGTCCGGCCCATGAGGCGCGACACGAGCCCCTGGCGCGGCGGCGGCGCGGGCGCCTCGGGCGAGGGCTGGCGGATCGGCTGCGGTTCGGGCGCGGGGTCGCGCGGGTGCGGCGCCTCGGGCGCGGGTTCGGGCGGACGGGCGGCATCGGCAACCGGTTCGGGCCGCGCGTCGGGGGCGGTTTCCGGCCCCGGTTCGG
>WVSL01000004.1 GCA_015689685.1 Rhodobacterales bacterium HKCCE2091
GGACCCGATGCGGGACGCGGCGGACTGGGCGCCCGCGACCACGCGGTCACCGGCGGCCCCGACGCGGTCGCCCGCGTCGCTGGCAGCGCCGGACAGGCGCTCGCCCAGGCCCGTGCCGCCGTCGTGGTCATCGTCGAAGTAATCGTCCTCGTCGTCCCAGAACGCGTCGTCGTCGGCCCAGAGCCAGTCGTCCTCCGGCTCGCGCATGGCGAGCGGGTCTTCGGGATAGGCGCCGTAGCCGACGCGGTCGTCGAAGGTGGAACGGTTGAGGCCGCCGGGCGCGGTGTAGTCCGCGGCGCGGTCGTAACTGCCCGCATAGCCCGGGACGCCGCCAGTGGCGCGCCGGCGGTCGGGGGCGGGCAGGCGGCGGGGCGCCTCGGCATAGCCGGGCTCGTCGTTCGCCGCGCTGCCCCAGGACTTGCCGCTCATCAGCCAGGCGAGGCCGATGCCGGTCAGGGCCAGCGCCACCGGGTTGCGTTTGACCGAGCGGGTGACGGCGGTGCCGATGTCGGCGCCGTGCTCGCTCAGCCCGCGGCCGATCTCGCGCATGATGCGGTCGGGCGAGAACCGGGCCTGCAGTTCCTCGACGGTCTGGCCGAGTTCGGCACGTTCGCGTTCGATGTCACGTTCGATTTCATCCGGAGTTCTGGTATCAGGCATTGGTCCGATCTCCCTGGAATGCGCGGGCGTCGCGCTTGATGTTCTCTGCGGTCCGCGACGGGGCGAGGCTCGACAGCTTGAGATTGCCGGTGCCCTTCGCGATGAGGATCGCGGCAACGACGCCGAGCACGGCACCGACGATCAGCGCCGACCAGCCGGCCTCCAGGCCGGCCTCGGTCAGCCCGGCCACGACGGCGGCGGACAGGACGTTCAGCGCGGTCAGCGCGATCACGACGGCGGCGACGATCATGCCGATCGCGGCCGCGGCCTTGCGCAGGTTCTGCTCGATCTCGGCGCGGGCGAGGTCGACCTCGCCGCGAACGAGCGACGACACGTGGGTCAGCGCCTCGCTCAGGAGCGACCCAGTGCTCTCGGTGGTCTTGTGGTCGGTGACGCTCATCACAGCTCTCCCTTCTGCGCTGCAGTGGCCCGGCCGGGCACGGTCGAGGGATGGTGCGGCGTGCCGAGCGGGGTGCCGACAATGGCCTCGTCAAGCTCGCGCTCTTCCTCTTCGCTGCCCCACGGGTGGCGCAGGTCGACCGAGTTTTCGCGGTTCTGGCGCGAGGCGCGGGCGATCCGGGTCCCGGCAAACCCGAGCAACGCGGCGCCGCCCAGGAAGGCCAGCGGGTTGCGGCGGGCGAAGTCGGACAGGTCGCCGACGATCTCTCCCAGGTCCTTGTCGCGGACGGTGTCGGAGACATCGGCCAGTGCGCTCGCCATCTGTCCGAAGGTGCGTTCCTGCGGCGAGCCGGTGCGAAGCTCGTCGGCGGCGTGGCGCAGGGCGTTGCCGATGTCGGACACCTCGTCGGCGAGACTGTCCTTGGCGCGGTTGCCGCGCTTCGCGGCTTCGTCCAGCGCCTCGTCCTTGAGACTTTTCGCGCCCTTCACGACGTCATCGCGCAGGCCCTGCACGGTATCGGTCGCGGTCTCCCCGCTGTCGCGGGACGTGGCCGGTGTATCTTGTGTGGTCATGGCTCAAATCCTCTCTCGGTTCGGTCACGCAACGAAATTCAGGACGGCAACGACGATCACCATCAGGCCGACCAGGTAGATTATCGAATTCATGCGTTCCTCCTCGGCGATGCGTTCTGCGACTCGACGCGCGACCCTCCCCGGAGGTTCCAGAGAAGTCGGAAATCGCGGTTCGGCTGCCGTCGCGGAAGCGGCTGTCGAAGGCGTCGAAACCAGCGCCGTATGGATGGATCTTTCCCGTGGACCCGCTAGGATGGTTGCACTAGCAATCGTAGGCCACCGGTCTAGAGAGACGCCGCCGCGGGTAATGAGAGACGACATCTCGACGACGTTTCTGGATGGAGGAGGTCAGCTCGGAGAGCTGATCCGAAACCATGACTGGGAATCGACCCCGCTCGGCAGTCCGGACACCTGGCCGCAGTCGCTGCGTTCCGCGCTGTCGATCTGCCTGCAATCGTCCTATCCTACGGCGATCTACTGGGGGCCGGAGCTTCGCCTCCTGTACAACGACGCGTGGTCGCCGATCCCGGCCGAGCGGCATCCCGACGCGCTCGGGCGGCCGGGGGCCGAGGTCTGGCCCGATATCTGGGACGTGGTCGGGCCGCAGTTCCGCCAGGTGATCGAGACCGGGGAGGGTTTCTCGACCTACGACCAGATGCTGCCGATGGTGCGCAACGGCGTCGTGCAGGAAACCTACTGGAACTACAGCTTCACCGCGATCCGGGGCGAGGACGGCGAGGTCGCGGGGATCTTCAACCAGGGCAACGAGACGACCGAGCAGGTGCTGGCCCGCCGCCAGGCCGAGGAGGACGTGGAACGCTTCGGCTACCTGTTCGAGCAGGCACCGGGCGCGGTCGCCATCCTGCGCGGCCCGAAGCACGTTTTCGAGATCGTGAACCCCGCCTACGAGGTCCTGATCGGCCGCCGCGACATCGTCGGAAAGCCGGTCGCCGAGGCGCTTCCGGAAGTCGTATCGCAGGGGTTCGTCGACCTGCTCGACCAGGTCTACCGCAGCGGCGAGCCCTATCGCGGCCACGCCATGCCCGTTGTGCTCGACCGCGAACAGGGGCCGGAGGAGCGGAACGTCGATTTCGTGTTCCAGCCGGTCACCGACACCGCCGGCAAGCGCTACGGCGTCTTCGTGCAGGCGACCGACGTGACGGACACGATCCGCGCAGAGGGCGCGCTGCGCGACAGCGAGGAACGCTACCACGCCATCGTCAATTCCATCGACCAGATGATCTGGTCGACCCGGCCCGATGGCTACCACGACTACTACAACGACCGCTGGTACGAGTTCACCGGCGTGCCCCACGGCACCACGGACGGCGAGGAATGGAACGGCATGTTCCATCCCGATGACCAGGAACGCGCCTGGGCGGTCTGGCGTCACAGTCTCGAAACCGGCGAGCCCTACCACATCGAGTATCGCCTGAGGCACCGGTCGGGTCAGTACCGGTGGGTCATCGGCCGCGCCCAGTGCGTGCGCGGACCGGATGGCAAGATCGCGCGCTGGTACGGGACCTGCACCGACATCCACGACCTGAAGGTGGCGGAGGACGCGCGGCAACTGGTGCTGCGAGAGCTCAATCACCGGGTCAAGAACCTGTTCTCCATCGTCGCCGGGATGGTCTCGATCACCGCGCGGTCCACCACCACAGCGGCCGAGATGGGCGACGTGTTGCGCGGACGGCTGCACGCGCTGTCGACCGCCCATGACCTGATCCGCGTCGGGAGCAGCCTGCGCGACGCGCCATCCGCCGCGCCGCTCGCCGCCCTCGTGTCCCAGATCGTGAAGCCCCATGTCGCGGACGAGGACCAGGTGGCGCTCGACGGGCCGGAAATGACAGTGGGCGAGGACGCCAGTACGGGGCTCGCGCTGATCCTGCACGAACTGGCGACGAACGCGGCGAAATACGGCGCGTTCCGCGACCCCGAGGGCACGCTGGCGGTGCGCTGGCATTCCGACGGCGAGACCCTGACCGTGGCATGGGAGGAAACCTGCCCCGGCCTCGAGATCCGCGCGCCGGAGACGGTAGGTTTCGGCAGCCGCCTGGTCGCCTCCACCGTGGAAGGCCAACTCGGCGGCAGCATCGACCAAAGGTGGGAGGAAAGCGGCGTGAAGATCGCGCTGCGGCTTCCCGCCGGCCGGATCGTCGCCGGTTCCGCCTGAGGCGGCGGCGGTCCGCGGGGCCGTGACCTGCCGGACCGCACCCGCCCCGACCCACTGAAATTCCGACCTGACGCCACGCCCGGTTTCCGCCCGACGGAACGACCTCGGGTCTCGGCGGTTGCACGACTGGAGGGAGGCGATCCCGGCCGTCCGGGGACAGCCCCGGCCAGCGGCCCGGACGTCGCGGCGGCGGTGCCACGAGCCAGGGGCACCCGTCGCCGAGACCACCACGCGAACGGCCCCGAGGGGCCTGCCAGTGACCGGAAACGCACCGAAGGATCGAAGAATGGCACGCACGACCCTTACCGACGCCCCCGCGGGCGGAGAGACCCACCAGACCGCCAGCGGCGCCGACGACACGCTCACCACGTCGCAGGGCGTGCCGGTGGCGGACGACCAGAACACCCTGCGCGCCGGCCCGCGCGGACCGGCGCTGCTGGAGGATTTCCACTTCCGCGAGAAGATCTTCCACTTCGACCACGAACGCATCCCCGAGCGCGTGGTCCATGCCCGAGGCTACGGCGCGCACGGCTATTTCGAGACGCTGGAGGCGATCCCCGAACTGACCTCCGCCGACATCTTCCAGCGCAAGGGCGAGAAGACCGAGGCCTTCGTCCGCTTTTCCACCGTCGCTGGCAGCAAGGGGTCGCCCGACCTCGCCCGCGACGTGCGCGGTTTCGCGGTCAAGCTCTACACGCAGGAAGGCAACTGGGACATCGTCGGCAACAACATCCCGGTCTTCTTCATCCAGGACGCGATGAAGTTCCCCGACCTGATCCACGCGGCGAAGCCCGAACCCGACCGGGCCTTCCCGCAGGCGCAGACGGCGCATGACAACTTCTGGGATTTCGTGTCGCTGATGCCCGAGGCGATGAACATGGTCATGTGGATCATGTCCGACCGCACCATTCCGCGATCCCTGCGGACGATGGAAGGCTTCGGGGTGCATACCTTCCGGCTGGTGAACGCCGAGGGCAAGTCGCACTACGTCAAGTTCCACTGGAAGCCCAAGCAGGGGGTGCAATCGGTGCTGTGGGACGAGGCGGTGAAGATCAACGGCGCCGATCCCGACTTCCACCGCCGCGACCTGTGGGACGCGATCCAGGCCGGGGACTACCCGGAATGGGAACTGGGCCTGCAGGTGTTCGACGACGAGTTCGCGGACAGCTTCGATTTCGACATCCTCGACGCGACCAAGCTGATCCCCGAGGAAATCGTTCCGATCCGCGTCGTCGGCCGGCTCGTGCTCGACCGCGTGGTCGACAACTTCTTCGCGGAGACCGAGCAGGTCGCGTTCTGCACCCAGAACATCGTGCCGGGGATCGACTTCACGAACGACCCGCTCCTGCAGGGGCGGAACTTCAGCTATCTCGACACGCAGATCAAGCGGCTCGGCGGGCCGAACTTCACCCACATCCCGATCAACGCCCCGCGCTGCCCGTTCCGGCATTTCCAGCAGGACGGCCACATGGCGATGCACAACCCGCGCGGGCGCGCCAACTACGAGCCGAATTCCTGGGGCGAACAGGGCGGCCCGCGCGAGAACCCCGAGCGCGGCTACAAGTCCTTCCCCGAGCCGGTGTCGGGCGAGAAGGGCCGGGTGCGGTCGGAAACCTTCGCCGACCACTACAGCCAGGCGCGGCAATTCTACCTGAGCCAGACCGCGATCGAGCAGGGCCACATCGCCAATGCGCTGGTGTTCGAGCTGTCGAAGGTCGAGACCGTCGCGATCCGCGAACGCCTGCTGAGCCACCTGCCGAACATCGACGCCGACCTCGCGGCCAGGGTCGCCGACGGGCTCGGGATGGACGTGCCGGAGGCAGCGACGCCCGCGCGCCCGGTGATCGAGACGGAACCCTCGCCCGCGCTGTCGATCCTCGCCAACCCGCCGGGCACGTTCCGCGGCCGCAAGCTCGGCCTCGTGCTGACCGACGGGGTCGATGGCGGGCTGGTGTCCGCGATCCAGGACGCCGTGGCGGCGGAAGGCGGGATGGTCGAGATCGTCGCGCCGAAGGTCGGCGGGGTGAAGACCTCGCGCGGCAAGCTGGTGCCGGCGGACCAGAAGATCGACGGTGCGCCCTCGGTCCTCTACGACGCGGTCGCGATACTCGCCTCGGAAGACGGCGCGGCGGAACTCGCCGGCCAGCATCCCGCCCGCACCTTCGTCGCCGATGCCTTCGCGCACTCGAAGTTCATCGGGCTGACCGAGGCCGCGAAGACCGGTCTGTTCGACCGCGCCGTGCCGCAGGACGCGGATGACGGCGTGATGGTGCTCGGCTCCGCCGACGACGTCGAGGGCTTCGTCGGCCGCCTGAAGGAGATCCGGTTCTGGAACCGGGTCGACGCCGACAGGGCATGACCACCCGGGCGGGCGCGGGGATTGCCGCCGCGCCCGCCCCGCCACTATGCGGCGCGGTCCGCCGAACTAGATATGTGTCATGGCGGACGTGCTGACCTTCACCGACAGCGGGATCTATTGCCCGGCCGGCGACTTCTACATCGACCCCTGGCGGCCGGTGACGAAGGCGCTGGTGACGCATGGCCATTCCGACCACGCGCGGCCCGGGATGGGCCGCTACCTCGCCACCCGCGCCGCCGCGCCGGTGATCCGCTACCGGCTCGGCGACGAGGCCGAGATCGGGACCATCGACTACGGCGAGACGCGGCGGATCGGCGACGCGCAGGTGTCGTTTCACCCCGCGGGCCACGTCCCCGGGTCGGCGCAGATCCGCGTCGAGGTGAAAGGCGAGGCCTGGGTCGTGTCGGGCGACTACAAGACCGTGGACGATGGCCTGTCCGAACCCTTCGAGCCGATCCGCTGCCATGCCTTCATCAGCGAATGCACCTTCGGCCTGCCGATCTTCAAGTGGACCGCGCCCGGCGTGCTCGCGCGGCAGCTCAACCTCTGGTGGGCAGGCAACGCGGCGGCGGGGCGTCCGTCCATCGTCGGGGCCTACGCGCTCGGCAAGGCGCAACGGCTGATGCGCACGGTCGATCCGTCGATCGGCCCGATCCTGACCGCGACCGCGGTCGAGAACATCAACGAGGTGCTGCGCGGGCAGGGGATCGACCTGCCCGAAACCGTGCGGATCACCGACGAGGTGTCGGCGCGAACGCATCTCGGGGCGCTGATCGTCGCGACGCCCGGCAGCACCACGCATAACTGGGTGCGCCGTTTTCCCGGCGCGTCCACCGCCTTCGCCTCCGGCTGGATGGCACTGCGCGGGGTCCGGCGGCGGCGCGGCACGGACCGGGGCTTCGTCGTTTCGGACCATGCCGACTGGGCCGGTCTGAACGACGCGATCCGGGCCACGGGGGCGGAACGTGTCTTCGTGACCCACGGCTATACCGGGCCGTTCCGTCGGCACCTGGAGGAACAGGGCTACGACGCCCGCGTGGTGGCCACGGAATACACCGGCGACGATGCGGACGACGCGGCATGAGACGCTTCGCCGCCCTGTTCGCCCGCATCGACGAAAGCACGAAGACGAACGCGAAGGTCGAGGCGCTGGCGGAATACCTGGCCGAGGCTCCGCCCGAGGACCGGCTCTGGACCGTGGCGCTGTTCACCGGGCGGCGGCCGAAGCGCGTTGTGACGGCGACGCGGCTGCGGGAGTGGGCGGCCGGGATCGCGGGCCTGCCGGACTGGCTGTTCGAGGAATGCTACCATGTCGTCGGCGACCTCGCGGAGACGATTAGCCTCGTCCTTCCGGAACCTACGGAGCAAAGCGACCGCAGCCTCAGCGAGTGGATCGCGGAGGTGAAGGCGCTGTCCGGGCTGGACGAGGACGACCGCCGCGCGGCGGTCGTCGCGGCCTGGGACGGTCTCGATACGCAACAGCGGTTCTTGTACAACAAGCTCCTGACCGGCGGGTTCAGGGTTGGCGTCAGCGCCAAGCTGATGACCCGCGCGCTGGCGCGGTCGACGGGCCAGGACGAGGCCGCGCTGACCCACAAGCTGATGGGAAGCTGGACGCCCGAGACGACGACCTGGGACCGGCTGATCGAGGACGAGGATCCGGCTGCCGACCTGTCGCGGCCCTACCCGTTCTACCTCGCCCACCAGGTCGATGATCCGGCGGAACTCGGCGACCCGGCGGAGTGGCACGCGGAGCGGAAGTGGGATGGCATACGCGGGCAGGTCATCCTGCGCGGCGGCGACCATCATGTCTGGTCGCGGGGCGAGGAACTGATGACCGACCGTTTCCCCGAGCTGGCGCAACTTCGCGATTTCCTGCCCGAAGGCACGGTCATCGACGGGGAGATCCTCGCCTTCGCCGACGAGACGCCGCTCAGCTTCAACGCCCTGCAGAAGCGGATCGGGCTGAAGAAGGTCTCCGCGAAGGCGATGCGCGACTCGCCCGTCGCGTTCATGGCCTACGACCTGCTCGAATCCGGCGGGCAGGACATCCGTCAGACGCCGTTCGCCGACCGTCGTGCCGCGCTGGCGGCCCTGTTGCAGGCGGTCCCGCCCGGGATCCCCCTGCGCCTGTCGCCCGAGGTGCCGTTCGACAGCTGGCCCGCGCTTGCAGAGGTGCGCGAGCGGTCGCGCGATCACAACGTCGAGGGGTTGATGATAAAGCGCCGCGACAGTCCGTACCTCGCCGGGCGGAAGCGCGGCGACTGGTGGAAGTGGAAGGTCGATCCGCTGACCATCGACGCGGTGATGATCTACGCGCAGTCGGGCCACGGGCGCCGCGCCAACCTGTTCACCGACTACACCTTCGCGGTCTGGAACGGCGACGAGCTGACGCCGTTCACGAAGGCTTATTCCGGCCTGACCGACGCCGAGTTTCGCGAGATCACGGCCTGGGTCCGCCGCAACACGTTGCAGAAGTTCGGACCGGTCCGGCAGGTGACCCCGACACATGTCTTCGAGATCGCGTTCGAGGGGATCCAGCCGTCCAACCGCCACAAGTCCGGTGTCGCCCTGCGCTTCCCGCGCATGCTGCGCTGGCGGAAGGACAAGCCGGCATCGGAGGCCAATACGCTCGACGACCTGAACGAGATGCTCGCGCTTTACGGCTGAAGCGCGGGCGTCGCGGGCGCGTGGTCCAGCCGCTTCGCCGCGGCCTCGGCCCAACGGTGCGACGACGCGCCGAAGCAGTCATGGAGCGAGTCGACCGCCATCACGCTCCCGAGCGCCATGCGGCCGAGCAGCGCCAGCCCGCGCTGTGGCCGTCCGGCCGCGTCTATGAGGGTTCCGTCCGCGTCGGTGCGGGCCGCGAGGCCGGGGGCGACCGCCGAAATCCGGCCGGTCTTCGCCAGGTCGCGGAAGATCGGCGCATCGACGGTGTCGAGGTCGGGCGACGGAAGCACCGCGTCGACCATCGCGGACGCCGACGCCTCGCTTTCGTCGCAGCGGAGCGTCCAGCCGCCGTCGGTCGTCGTGACCTCGGGGTTCGCGGCGAAGGACAGGTCCACGATCCCGACATCGGCCAGCGCGCGCAGTTCCCGCGCGGCCCCGACGGGCGGGCCGTAGGAATACCGCTTCAGCCCCTCGTCGAAGGCGTTCAGCGTGGCGGCGGTCTCGGACGGGGCGTCGGCGGGATTGACCTCCACCCGGAACGGGTCCTGCCACTTCCGCCAGAGCTGGCCGAGGATGTAGCCGCAGGTAGGCGCGCGCTCGCCCGACGCCATCGCGATGCCCGCGTCCAGAACCTCGCGCGTGGTTCCGATTTCCTGGTCGCCGGGGGATCGCCACTCGGTCTCTATCCAGGTCTCGGGGTCGGGATCCGCGATGCCCATGTCCTCCGCGACCCGCCGGATAGCGGGGACCAGCGCCGCGGTCATCGCGGCGCGGGCGGTGTCGGGATCCGCGCGGACCGCGGTGGCGATGGCGTCATGGAAGCGCTCGGTCTCCTCGTCGGTTGCATCGAACCGCGCGTCGATCTCTTTGGTCGCGGGCTTGGGGTAGGGCGGCTTCCCGTCGAGGGAGAAGGGCAGGATCCGGGCCGGTTCGCGGCCGGACGGGTGGTAGCGGCCCTCGTCGAAGCGCCCGCCCTGTCCCGAGGTCAGCGCGCGCAGCACGTCGAACGTCGACAGGCCGAGGCCCCGGATCGCAACCGTCCGCCCGGTCCAGCCCCGGGCGGTTTCGACAAGATCGCGTGCGGGATAGGCCCCGGCGAGCGCACCTGCGTCGTGGTCCTGCCACTCCGCCAGTTGCGGGTCGGGCTTCACCGGCGGCTGGCCGGGCGTGAGAAGAACCTCGTCATAGGGTCCGTGCCGCTTGCCGCCCGCGTGGATGACCCACTGCGCGCCGTCCGGATCAACCCGGTCCGCCCGTGTCTCCAACAGCCGCAGGTCGAGCGGGCCGAGACCGGCCAGTTCGTCGTAGCGGTCGGCGAGGTACCGGCCGATCTCGGCGCGGGGCGGGAAGGCGTCGGGGTCGGGGGATCGGTCGAGCCAGTCTGCGAAGCCACCGACCCGCGACCGGTGCGGCGGGCGGATCGACAGGTCGCGATGCGGGATGTTCAGCAGGCAGAGCGGCGTCTCGGCGGGGTCGAAGTTCGGACCCGCGCCGGGGGTTGTACACGTGTCGAAGATGTCGACGGCGAGCGGTTCGGCGTGACCCTGCCGGCAGGCGGCGAGCGCCTCCAGCGCGCCAAGTCCGCGTGGTCCCATCCCGACGACCGCGATCCGTGCCCTTGCCAAAGCGTAAATCCCTCCGTCCGGCCGGGCACCGCGCCCGGTCCATGTGTCGAAAGACGTAACGCGGTGAGCGGCGCGATGGTTCAGGGACATCCCCCGAAAATCCGCTCGCGCGGACTGAATACCGCGTGATCCCTTGCGCGACGGCTTGTCGAATCGCGCGGACGGGAGATTAGCTGCGTCGGCGAGGACCAGTTGTCGCAGGTGGGGTATGTCCGCGAGCACCACGATCGGTTTCGATGATCCCCTGCTGTCCGAAGCATGGGCGGCGCGACGCCGCGCCGGACGGCAGCGGGCGATGCTGGCGCTCTGCGTGTCGGCGTCGATCACCCTGGCCTGGCTGGCCGCGGTCACCATGCTCGGCCTGTGGCCGCGGGTCATCGGCCAGTGGCCCGCCTCGCTCACGATGGTGTTCGGCAGCATCGTGGCCGGATCGACGCCGCAAGGCGGCGGGGCGGTCGCCTTCCCGGTCTTCACCAAGGTGCTCGGCGTCCCGGCCGAGGTGGCGCGCAGCTTCTCGCTCTGCATCCAGACGGTCGGCATGGGCGCGGCGACGCTTGCAATCATCATCAACCGGCGGCCGGTGGAATGGCGCACCGTCGCGATCACCACCGGCGCGGCGGTCGTGGGGTTCCTCGTGATGGCGTTCCTGGCCTCCGACCCCTCGCGGCCGTTCCGGCCCTCGCTGCTGCCGGGGCCCTACGTGAAGGTCACCTTCACCATCGTCCTCGTCTCGATGGCCTTCGTCGTGTTCTCCGGCACCCGCGTCAGCCTGCGCGAGGTCCACCGCGTCCTGCCCGCGCTGAACGGCCGGATGATCGCGACCTACCTCGTGATCGGGCTGATCGGCGGGGCATCCTCGGCGCTGGTCGGGTCGGGCGCGGACGTGTTCGTCTACCTCGCGATGGTGGTGTTCTTCACGGTCGATCCCAAGGTAGGCGTGCCGACGAGCGTGGTCTGCATGGCCGCGATCTCCGTGCTCGGCTTCATCACCTTCGGATTCGTGGACCGGCAGCTTTTCGTCGGGTTGAACGACGCGGGCGAAGTCGTGCAGCTTGGAGGCGCCGCGGTGACGCAGGTCGGTGCGGGGCAGCTCGCCTTCGGTGACGGCCCCGGCGGGGCGCCGCGCCAGTTCGATCTCTTCGGGCTGTGGCTGGCCGCGGTTCCGATCGTCTGTTGGGGCGCGCCGCTCGGAAGCTGGTTGGCCTCGCGCATGACGACGCGGCGGCTGGTGCAGTTCGTGACGCTCCTGGCGCTGGCCGAGGTGATCTCGACCGCGATCTTCCTGGAGGACCTGCGCACCGACCGGGTGCTGCTGGTCTACGCCATCCTCGGCACCGGCCTGACGCTCGGTCTTCTCTGGCTGATCGCGCGCTACCGGGCGCGGCTGTTCCGCCTTCCGGACGTGAACCTGGACGCCAGCCTCAACGCGGAACGGATCGACGTGGCCGAGGACTACCGCGCGCGGGGAGGTGCCCGGTGAAACACTGGCTCGACTATCGCGACCTCGTGTTCCTCGGGGAAAGCAACCACGGGCTTTACTACCGCGCCCGGCCCCCCGCCCGGCTCGGCGTGGACAGCGACGTGGCGATCAAGGTGCTGGTGCGGGATTCCAGCGATCACCAATGGAAAAGCGTCGCGCGGGAAATCGGGCATCTCCAGCAGATCTCCTCGCCCTACGTCGTCCGGTTCCTGGAGGCCGGGCACGACCGCGGGCGGCTCTACTTCGCGATGGAATACGCGGTGATGGGCACGTTGGCGCGGCCCGCGCGGGCGCTGACCCGGTTCGAACGGGTCCGGGCGCTGGCCCATGGCACCCGCGGGCTCGGCATCATCCACGGCATGGGCGTCGTCCACCGCGACGTGAAACCGGCCAAGATCCTCGTCCACGAAACCGGCGGGCGGCTCAACGACCTCGGCATTTCCGAGGACAACTTCGTCTCGACCGGCGCGGTCCCGACCGGGTCGATCGGGTTCATGGCGCCTGAGGTCGCGCTCGGCGATCACGCGACGCCGCAAAGCGACATCTACAGCGTCGGCGCGACCCTGCACCTCGTCCTGACCGGGCAGAGCGTGTTTCCCGACATTCCGCGGCAGGATCTGCTGGCGGCCCTGCAGCATGTCAGCCGGACCCCGCCCGTGATCGCGGAGGACGCGCGTTTTCCCGAGCTTCTTTCGGTGGTCCGCGACTGCCTCGCCCGCGACCCGGCGGCGCGGCCCGCCGATGCCGCGACGGTCGCCGACCGGATCGAGGCCGCGCTGGAGCCCGAATGCCGGGAGGGCGCCGTCGCCTGAGGGCGGAGGGTCAGCGGGCGACGACCTCGTAGCTCAGGTGTGGCGCGGCCGGATCGCCCATGCGCCCGCCGAGCGACACGGTCCCGGTTCCGGACAGCACCACGACGCGGCGGAACACGGGCAGTTCGCCCGAGGTGCTGGTGGTGACGTAGCTGCCGGCGGAACTGTGGTCGGCGTATTCCACCAGCCCGTTCGAGATCGTGACGGTGGCGTGCTGCCGCGACACGGTCGGTTCGGGCACCACCACCGCGTTCGCGGGCGACCGACCGATCCCGAGGCTGTCGCCCTCGGTGATGCGCCATTCCTGCGGGCCGAAGCGGATCACGGCGTCGTTCGCGGGCCGGTCGCCGGGCGCGGGGTCGTGGACGAAACGGGTCATCGCCTCGGACGTCGCGAGCTGGACGGAATAGAGCCGCGAGGCTTCGCGCCGGCCCTTCAGCCGCAGCGGCGACACCTCGGCCAGCTTCGCCTGCCCGGACGGATGGAGCCGCTGAAAACAGCCCTCGCCGACCAGGAGCTCCTTCGGTTTCGCGAGCGAGCAGAGCCGCGCGGCGGAGTTCACGCAATCGCCGAACACGTCGCCGTCGCGGTAGACGAAATCGCCCCATTGCATCCCGACATGGACGTCGAGATCGCCGGGCCGGGGCGGTTCCAGCATCGCCAGCGCGGCGGTCAGCGCCTTGTCGGCATCCGCGAACCAGCACAGCACGTCGTCGCCGCTGGCCTTGACGAACACACCGTCATGCAACGCGACCTGGCGTTTCATGCCCGCGACCCGCGCGTTCACGATCTCCGCCGCGGCGGCATTCCCGAGGTCCTGGTAGAGCGTCGTGCTGCCGGTGACGTCGGCGAACAGCACCGCGGCCTGGTATTCGCTGTTGCCAGACATCCATTCCATCCCTGCGGGTCCGGAATGGACGCCGCGCCTTGCCCCGTTCTAGCCGCTGGCCTCGCGGGATGCCAAGCGCCGCGGAACCGGGCTCAGGAGGCGACGCGATGCCGGGTGTCCCGTTCCGTGTCGTGGGCCAGTCCCTCGGAGGGGAACCCCAACTCCGACACCGAAAGGCGGATTGCGGCGGGGCGCGGGTTGAACTGGCCGTCGTAGAGACCGTGGCGCGGGTAGTAGCCGCGGTCGAGATCCTCGAGCGTGTCAAGCATCAGGGTGGCGCGGGGGCCGAGGGCGCGGATCGCGGCGAGCGCGGCGAAGATCCGGTTGGCCTGCGCCGCGTCGTCCACGGCCATGCGGGCCGGGTCGGACGTGTGAAGTGCGAGGTAGATCACGATGCGTCCGGGCAGGTCCGCGGGCAGCGCCGCGATGGCGGCGGCCGGGTCCTCGCCGGGGCCGATGCGGATGACCAGCCCGTTAGCGGCGTCGGCGAGCGGTCGGAACAGCGCGGCGTCGGACGGGAAGAACCCGTGGCCGATCGCGTGGGAAAACGCGACTGCCTCCGTCTCCACGTCCGCCGATGCCCAGAGCTGGGAGGCGAGGAGCGCGGGGCCGCCGTCACCGAGCGCCGCGCGCCACGCCGACAGGCGCGGATCCAGTCGGTCGGGCCGTGCGATGACTTCCAGAGCCGATACGGCGGGCGTCCGGCGCAGCACCTCGGCCGTCGCGTCGTCGGGCTCGTCGATGGTGAACGCCTGGAAGCGATGGCCGAAGCGCGCGAAGTCGCCCATCCGGGCACGGATCGCCCCGTCCTTCAGGTCGTCGAGCGGCACCCTCAGGTCGCGCACGCCGGCTTCCTGCAGGGCCGTCAGGAGATAGTCGTTGCGGACGTACTTGCGGCGGAACTCGTCGACCACCCCGGAATAGGGAATGGCATGGATATCCGCCCACCCGTGGCGGAGATCGACCCCGAGCGGACGGTTCGCCAGCGGTTCCCGGTAAGCGATCATCGCGCCGGGGTCGAAATCGGCCTGCGCCTCGGGCAGGGCGCAACCCTCGGTGCGCCGAAGGCGGATCCGGTAGCCCTCGGGCATCACGTCGACGAGGTAGTAGCCGAGTTTCCCGGTGTCGTTGCGCCCGTGTTCCTGCCCCGGTCCCGGCGGTCTGCGGAACAGGTGGCTGTAGTCGAGCCGGACCGCCGAGACGCAGGGCACGACATGCTGCATCGGCGCGCCGTCACGGTCCGACAGGGCGGTGTGAAAGATGTTGTGCACATGCGCCGCGAACACCGCCTCCACCCCGTGTTTCACCAGCAGGCGCCGGAGCCGGTCGCGGGCGGGGAAGGCGAGGTTGTCGTAGTGCTCGGGTTCGTCCTGTCGGGTCAGGAACAGAGGGTAGTGCGTGAGGAAGAACACCCGCTTGCCGCCGGACGCCGACAGCGTGCGGTCCAGCCAGTCCCATTGCTCCGCGTCTTCCGGCAGGCCGGAGCCCAGGATCGGGTTGCAATGCAGGACGAACCGGCAATCGCCGCGGTCGAAGGCGCGCCACGGCGCGCCGAACGTGTCGCGGTAGGCCGCCATCGCGGCCGGGGTCACGGTGTGCGCGGGCATCCAGTCGCCCGGCTTGTCGCCGATGTCGTGGTTGCCGGGGAGAACGTGCAGCGGCGCGTCGAGCTTTGCGAAGATGGCGTGGAACCGTTCGGCCGCGGTGGCGTAGCTGGCCTGTGCCGGGACCGGGTGGACCATGTCGCCGAGGTGCAGGACGAAATCCGGCCGGTCGGCGTTCAGGGCCGCGACGGTCCAGCGCGCGCGCGCATTCGCCAGCGCGTTCGACCGCCACGGCGACCCGCTTTCGCCGTCGACCGGGTTGATGTGGGTGTCCGCGACGATGGCGAAGGTGAAGAGCGGTCGGGTCATGCCGTGGCCGCGTCCCCGAAGGCGACGATGGTCCGGCCCGTGGTCTGCCCGTCGAGCATCCGGCGCATCAGCGCGGGCAGGTCGTCGAACGGGATGGTCGCGGCCCAGTCATGAAGGCGCGGCGGCTTCAGGTCATCCGCGAGCCGCGACCAGATCCGGCGGCGGACGTCCATCTCGCTGTCGGCGTTGATGCCGGTCAGCGTGATGCCGCGCAGGATGAAGGGCAGCACGGTGGTCGACAGTTCGATCCCCGCCGCGTTGCCGATGCTGGCGACGACCCCGCCCTTGTCGGTGCCCGCGAGCATCCGCGCCAGCACAGGGCCGCCGGCGGCATCGATCCCGCCGCACCAGGCGGCCTTTTCCAGCGGCTTCTGCCCCAGATCGCCGGGCGCGATGACCTCCGCCGCTCCGAGACCGGCGAGGTAGCCGCCGGCATCCGGTTTGGACGACAGCGCGACGACCTCGTGACCGCGCCCCGCCAGCATCGCGACGGCGAAGGCGCCCACGCCGCCTGTCGCGCCGCTGACGGCCACCGGAAGGCCGCCGGGTTCGAGGCCGAGTGCCTCCATCCGGTCGATGGCCAGGGCGGCGGAATAGCCTGCCACGCCGAGTGTCGCGGCCTCGCGCGGGGAAAGACCGTCGGGCAGGGGCAGGATCCAGTCGCCCGGCACGCGCATGAGTTCCGCCAGCCCGCCGTCGTGGCTGACGCCGATGCCGCGGCCGTGGACGATCACCGCGTCGCCGGGCACGAAGCGCGGGTCGGTGCTGGTCTCGACCTCGCCCACGCACTCGATCCCGGCGTTGCAGGGATAGCGGCGCATGATCGGCGCACCGCCCAGACCGGCGAGCGCGTCCTTGTAGTTCACGCCCGAGAAACGGGTGCGGATGGTCACCTCGCCCGAGTCGAGATCGGCGGGGTCCATTTCCACCACGGCGCCGCGTCCGACCTTGCCGTCCTGTTCGATCCGGTAGGCTTTCACGCCACGTCCTCCCTGGTTTCGGGTGCCCCGTCGCGGGTGTCCCTGAAGTGACGCCAGCCCGACCACGCAAGGAACAGGAAGGAGGCCAGGAACAGCCCCGCCGCGATTGGCTGCTGGAAGAAGTAGAGGAAGTCGCCCCGCGCGATCACCAGCCCCTGACGAAGGCTCTGTTCGATCACCGGGCCGAGTACGAAGCCGATCACCACGGGCGCAAGCGGGAAGTTCAGAAGCCGCATCCCGAACCCGACCAGTCCCGCCACCAGCATCACGAGCAGGTCGAACCCGTTGTAGTTGACCGAGAAGGTGCCGATGGCCAGCAGCACGAGAATGATCGACAGCAGGATCGGTTCCGGCGCGCGGATGGCGCGGGAAAAGATCGGCCCCATGATCGCGCCGAGCGGCAGGAGCGCGAGGTTCACGATGAAGAGCCCGGCGAAGATGAAGATCATCAGGTCGCCGTTTTCGACGAAGAGCCGCGGGCCGGGCGTGATGCCCTGGATGATGAGCGCGCCGAGCATGACCGCGGTGATCGGGTCGCCGGGGATGCCGAGCGACAGGGTGGGCACCAGCGCGCCGCCGGTGACCGCGTTGTTGGCGGTCTCGGACGCGATGATGCCGTCGGGTTCGCCCTTGCCGAAGTTGTCCCGGTTGGGCGAGGACCGGCGCGCCTCGGCATAGCTGACCATCGAGGACGCGGTGGCGCCGACGCCGGGCAGGGTGCCGATCCAGGTCCCGATCAGCGCGGACTTGCCGAACACCCGCCAGCGCGAGGCCATGTCGGCGAGCGGGGGGAAGCGGAAGCCCGTGTCGGAGATCGGCCTGTCATCGGCGGCGGCGTTCTCGCCCACCCGGACGAAGACCTCGGACAGGGCGAAAAGCCCGACGAGGAAGGGGACGAGCGCGATCCCGGCCATCAGGTTGAAGTTCGAGAAGTGGAGCCGCACGTCGCCGGTCAGCGGGTCCTGCCCGATGGTCGCGGCGAGCAGGCCGAGAAGACAGGCGAGCAGGCCTTTCAGGAGGTTCCCGCGCGACACGCTGACCACGCAGGTCAGCGCGAAGAGGCCGAGCGCGAAGTACTCGATCGGCCCGAACCTGAGCCCGAGCCGCGCCAGGAGCGGCGCGGCAACGATCAGGATCACGACCGAGATCAGACCGCCGATGGTCGAGGCCGCGGTCGCCCATCCGAGCGCGAGATCGCCCTTGCCATGCTGCATCATCGGGTAGCCGTCGAAGACGGTCGCCGCGGCCTGCGGGGTGCCCGGCGTGTTGATGAGGATCGCGGACAGCGACCCGCCGTAGACCGACCCGGCGTAGAGCCCGAGCAGGAGCGCGATGGACGGCTCCGGCCCCATCACGAAGGTCAGCGGCAGGGCCAGCGTGATCGCCAGCACCGACCCGAGCCCGGGCATGGCGCCGATCAGGATGCCGGCGGCGGTGCCGCCGACGAGGATGGCGATGTTGACCGGGTCGGCGAGCGCGGTCAGCGCGGACACGAGGTTTTCCATCACGAGCCTCCCCCGATGGCGCGGATCATGTCGTCGATCCCGATGCCCGGCGGGCGGATCGAGAACAGCTCCGCGAAGGCGTACCAGAGCCCGGCGACGGTCAGCAGCGTGACCGCCGCGATCACAAGCGGGTTGCGGTAGCCGAGCGTGACGATGACGGCGGGCAGGAAGACCAGCGTCGCCGGGATGAAGCCTGCCGGCGCGAAGGCGGCGAGGTAGACGCCGGCCAGGACCAGCACCGCGAGCACCCGGCGCCACGCGAGGCCCGGCCCGGCGGAGCCGGCCGCGCGGCGGCCGACGAGGCCCTGGATCAGCAGGACCGCCCCGCCTGCCGCGAAGATCACCAGCAGGAAACGCGGGAAGGTCATCGGGTTCCGTGCCAGTTCCACGCCCGCGAACTGGCCCGGAAGCGCCTGCGAGAAGAGCAGCGCGGAGATGCCGAGAACGGCACCTCCGGCAATCAGGTTTTCGCGGTTGCGGTCCACGGCACGGGGTCCCGTCAGTTCAGGACGCGGGCGAGGATCGCGCCGTTGATCTCGCTGCCCTGAAGGACCTCGTCGCGCACGGCGTCGCTGCCTAGGAACCGCGGGAACGAGCCGAGGTTGCCGAGCGTCTCGGCGAAGTCCGGGCTCTGCGCGGTCTGCTCGCAGGCGTCCTCAAGCGTGGCGCGGACGTCCTCGGGCAGGCCCTGCGGCGCGAACAGGCCGCCCCACCAGCTCGCCGTGGTCTCGAAGCCTTCCTCGATCGAGGTCGGCACGTCGGGCGCGGCCTCGACACGTTCCTCGGCGAAGATCGCGACCGCGTCGAGTTCGTAGCGCGGCACGTTCGAGAAGATCGCCATGTACATGTCGATATGGCCGCCCATCAGCGCGGTCACGCCGGGGCCGTCACCCTGGAACGGCACGTGCTCGATCTCCACGCCGGTCTCGTCGAGGAACACCTCCATCGCGAGATGCGGCAGCGAGCCGGGGCCGGGCGAGCCGTAGGTCAGTTCGCCGGGATTTTCGCGGGCGTAGTCGACCACTTCGGCGAGGCTGGAGAACGGGGAATCCGGCGCCAGCGCCAGCGCCTGCGGGCTGTGGAACAGCGCGCAGATGTAGTCGAAATCCTCGATCGAGTAGGGCGTCTCGCGCATGTGCGGCTGGTTGATGAGCGGTGCCGCCGGGATGACGCCGATGGTGTAGCCATCGGGCCGCGACCGGGCGATCTGGGCGGTGCCCACGGTTCCGGCGCCGCCGCCGACATTGGTCACGGCGATGTCGGTCCCGAGGATGCCCGACATGACGTCCGCCGCCGCGCGGCCCATCGTGTCGGTCGACCCGCCGGCCGGGAACGGCACGATCGCGGTGATCGCGCGTTCGGGGTAGTCGGCCATCGCCGCGCCCGCGGCGAGGGCGAGCCCCATCGCGAGGGCAGAGGTTTTCGTGAGTGTCTTCAGCATGTTGTTCCTCCCTTGGAATGCTATCGACGTCGTCGTCTAGATTTCCGGCCGTCAGGTTCCCCCGACGTCCTTGTCGGCCACCCGGACGACGCAATCGCCCGCGATGACCCCTTTCCCCGCCTCCAGAACGAAGAGCGGGTTGATCTCGATTTCCTGGACCTCGCCCGCGGGCTCGGCGATCCGGCGCGAGACGCCGGCGATGGCGCGGGCCAGAGCGTCGGTATCCGCCGGGCGCTTGCCGCGGGCGCCGGACAGGATGCGCGAGATCCGGGTTTCCGCGATCATCGCGCGTGCCTCGTCCTCGGTGACCGGGGCCATGCGCAGGGACACGTCCTCGAAGATCTCCGCGAAGATGCCGCCCGCGCCGAACATGACGATCGGTCCGAAGGCCGGGTCGACCCGCGCGCCGAGGATGACCTCGGCCCCGCCGGCGACCATCTCCTGCACCAGCACCCCTTCCTCGGGAACCGGCGGCGTCAGCGACGACGGGATCGCGGCAAGGTCCGCGAAGGCCGACGCGACCTCCTCCGTCGTCTTCAGGCCGACCCGCACGCCGCCGAGCTCGGACTTGTGGTCCATCCGGCTCGACAGGAGTTTCGCCACGACCGGGAAGCCGATCTCCTCCGCCGCCGCGACCGCGTCGGACGCGGATTGGACGACGCGCTCGCGCGGTCTGGTCACGCCGGTTCCGTCGAGATGGGCCTTCGCCTCGGCCTCGTTCAGGAGCCGTGCCGGCTTCGCCCTGGGGGCCGGCCCGTTCGCGAAATCGGGCAGGGGGCCGCGGGCGGTCCAGATCGCGGCGAGCCCCCGGATCGCGCGGGCGGGCGTCGGGTAGACCGGCACGCCGAGCGCCTCCAGCCGGTCATACGCCGCGCCGTTATGGCTGCGCGGCGCGTTCCACGAGATCACGATCGGCATGTCTGTTTCGGCGTGGAGCGTGGAGACCGCCTCGGCGATCGACAGCCCGGCCTTGCCCGACGCACCCGCGAAGGTCAGCGCCAGCATGTCGATGTTCGGGTCGGCGGCCACCAGCGCCAGCGTCCGCGCCAGTGCCGTCGGGTCCATCACCGCGTTGGCGGTCACGTCGAGCGGGTTGGCGAAGCTCGCGAATTTCGGCAGCAGGTCGCGCAGCGCGGTCACGGTCGCGTCGGACAGTTCACCCAGGTCCAGCCCGAGCGCCTCGGCCCGGTCGGCCATCGCGACACCGGCCCCGCCCGAGACCGTCACCACGCCGACGCGCGGGCCACGGGCGACGCGGCCGGTGTCGAGCGCGCGGGTGCAGTCGGCCATCTCGCCGATGTCCTCCACGTCGACGATGCCGTATTGCCGGAACGCGGCGCGGTAGAGCTTGTCGTCGCCCGCGAGGCTCGCGGTATGGGACGCGGCGGCCTTGGCGCCCGCGCTCGACCGGCCGACCTTCCACAGGACGAGCGGCTTGCCCGCGCCCCGGGCCTTCGCCGCGACATCGCGCAGGCGGCCGGCGTCGCGCAGGCCCTCGATGTACCCGGCGACGACGCTGGTGCCGTCGTCGTCGAGCATCGCGTCCACCATCTCCAGCGCGGTGGTCCCGGCCTCGTTCCCGGTCGAGACGTAGCTGCGCACACCGACCTTCTCGGTGCTGAGACCCATCAGGAGCGAGTTGCCGAACGCGCCGGACTGCGACACGACCCCGACCCGGCCCTTGAGGTAGTCGAGCTTGTAGGGCGGGCCGAAGCCGACGTGGATCCCTTCGGCCACGTTCATGAACCCCTGGCAGTTCGGCCCGATCACCTGCACGCCGCCCTCGGCCGCCGCGGCGGCGAGGTCGTCCTGCAGGGCGCGGCCGTCGTCCCCGGCCTCCGAGAAACCGGAGGCGTAGATCACGGCGAAGGGCGCGCCGATTGCGCCGGCCTGCCGGATCACGTCGGCCGCCCGCGCCGCGGGCACGGCCACGGCGACGAGATCGACCTTGCCCGGGATCGCGGCCAGCGAGGGATAGCAGTCGAGCCCGAGCAGGGTCTCGTATTTCGGGTTCACCGGGTAGATGCGCCCGTCGAAGCGGCGGTCGACCAGGTTTTCCACCACGTCGCGGCCCACGGCGCCGGGGGTCTCCGATGCGCCGACGATGGCGATGGACCGCGGCCGGAACAGGGACGCGAGCGACGCGGCCTCGCGGGGGCGGTCGAGGGTTTCGGCCTGCCCGCTCATGCCGCGCGCGCCTTCTGGGTCTGCCGGGTGATGTTGAGCTGGTGGATCTGGCTGGTGCCCTCGTAGAGCCGGAACAGCCGCACGTCGCGGTAGTAGCGCTCGATCGGGCTGTGGTCCGCGACGTAGCCCGCCCCGCCGAACACCTGAACAGCGCGGTCGGCGACCCGGCCGCACATCTCGGAGGCGAAGTACTTGCAGATCGAGGCCTGCAGCGCGATGTCCTTGCCCTCGTCGCGGGCGCGGGCGGTTTCCAGAACCAGCGCGCGGGCGGCGTGGATCTCGGTCTGACAGTCGGCGAGCAGCGCGGCGACGAGCTGGAAATCCACGATCGCCTTGCCGAACTGCCTGCGCGTTTCGGCATGGGCGAAGGCGAGGTCGAACATGCGGATCGCCGGCCCGGTGCAGAGCGCGGCGAGGTGGATGCGCTGCTTGTTCAGGACCCGCATCGCGGTGCGGAAGCCTTCGCCCTCCTTGCCGCCGACGAGGTTCGCGGCCGGCACGCGGCAGTTTTCCAGGATGACCTCGCCCACGGGCGATCCGGCCTGGCCCATCATCCGGTAGGGCGCGCTGGTCGACAGCCCCGCCATGCCGCGCTCGACGATGAAGGCGCTGAGCCCGCGCGCGCCCGGCGTGTCGGGATCGGTGCGGGCGATGACGGTGAAGAGATCGGCGATCGGGGCGTTGGTGATGTAGCACTTGCGCCCGTCGAGCACGTAGTCGTCGCCGTCGCGGCGGGCCGTGGTCGCGACCGCGGTGGCCTCGGACCCGGCATCCGGCTCGGTCAGGGCGAAGCAACCGGTGGCGCGCCCGCTGGCAAGTTCCGGCAGGTAGCGGGCCTTCTGATCGGCGGTGCCGTCTGCAACCAGCGCCTCGGACCCGATGCCGGTGTTGGTGCCGACGCGGGCGCGGAAGGCGACGGAGCATTGCGACAGTTCCAACGCCAGCGTCACCAGTTCCTCGGTCGTCGCGCCGAGTCCGCCGAACTCGGCCGGGATCGACCAGCCGAAGAAGCCGCGCGCGGCCATGTCGGCGACGATCTCGTCCGGCACCTCGTTCGCCTCGGCGACGCGGTCCTCGTTCGGGTGCGCCACGTCGCGCACCCAGTCGCGGACCTCGGTCACGAGGTTCGCCAGCTTGTCGGCATCGCGGATCAAGTCTCTTCCTCCCCTTGGGGCGTCCTTCAGTCGCCCCGTTCGAAAAGCGCGTGTGACCGCGCCTTCAGCATTTCTCCCATTTCGTGCAGGTCGGCCTCGGTCTTGCGGAACTTGGGCATCATGATGCTGATGACCCCCATGACCCGGCCGTCCGGCCCCCGGACCGCGACGGCGGCCGATGCCGCGCCCTCGACCCGTTCGCTGTCCGATGTCGCGTAGCCGCGCGCGCGGATGTCCCGCAGCTCGGCCTGTAGCGCCGCCTTGTCGAGCGTGAACTGCGTCAGCCGGACCGGGTCGAGGTCGGCGAGGAAGTCGCCGACGACGTCCGGATCCAGCGTGGCCAGGTGGGCCTTGCCCGCGGCGCCGAGATAGGCCGGCTGCCGCGCGCCGGTCTCCAGCACGTAGCGGATCGGGTGCGGGCTCGGCAGGACCTCGACCACGACCTGTTCCCAACCGTTCGGCACGAACCAGCTCACGGTCTCCTGGAACGTCTCGCCCAGTTCCCTCATCACCGGACGGATGAAGCGGGCGAGGAACTGGTCGTTCAGCAGCGGGCGGAAGAATCGCATCATGCCCGTCGACAGCCGCCATTCGCCGGTGACCTCGTCGAAGTCTGCGATGGAGGCGGCGCGGAGCTTGCCGAGCGCGCGTTCCACCTGCGGCACGTCCACCGCCAGCGCCTCGGCCAGCGCGGCGGAACTCCGTCCCCCGGTCGCGGAGGCGGCGATCATGTCCAGGAGCTCCACCCCCCGGGTCAGCCCGATCTCCCCGCCGCCGCCGATCATCGCGGAATAGCGCTTCTGGTCGTCGCGGACGACATGGCCACTGGCCTCAAGCGTCTTGATGAAGCGGAAGGCGTTGGAGGTGTTGGTGTCGGCCCGGGTCGCGATCTCGGACAGCGTCAGCGGCGCCGGCGCATCCATCACGATACGCAGGAGTTCGAAGGCGCGGTCGACCGTCTTGAGAGTGTAGGTTTGCTCGGGCATCTTTTCGGATAGTGAAAAAGTTCAATAAATGAGAAACACGAAGCTGTCGTCAAGTCAACCGGTCCGTGCGGGCGGGTTCGCTGGCGGAAAAGAAGTCAGGGGATGAAGGGGCTTGCGCAAAGTTCGCGGCGGGGCGGCGTTGGCCGCGAAGAGTGCTCATTCCGGCCTGCGCCGACGAATCAAACCGGGCTTTCCAGCGTCCGCATGTCGATGAAACGCGAGTCATCCACAGGGTGACGTCATGGCGCCCTGTGGACAAGTCGTTGGATAGCTCTGTGGCTTGTTTCTAGCGGGCGCGGAGGCCATCGACGAAGATGTCGGTCAGGTGCAGCACCCGAACCTTCCAGTCCGGCCCGGCGGGTTGCGCGTAGCACAGCGCGCGGACGGAGGTCAGGATGTCGCCCGAGCTGACATCGGGGCGCAGGCTGCCCTCCGCGGCGGCGCGGTGGACGAGGCGGTTCACCGCCTCCTCCAGCGGCTTGGAGATCTCGGCATAGGCCGCCTTGGTCTCTTCGCAGCCGACGGCGGACAATGCGCCGAGCAACCCGCGCTTGGTCTCGATCAGCCCGACCATCGCGTGCAGCCACATCCGCAGCGTGTCATACCCGTTCTCTCCGCCCGCTTCCTGCGCTGCCGCGAGTTCGGCCAGGTCATCGACCTCCTGCCGGTAGACGGCCAGGAACAGGGCCTCGCGGGTGGGGAAGTTGCGGTAGAGCGTGCCGATCCCGACGCCGGCCTGCCGCGCCACCGCCTCGAGGCTTGCCTCGGGCCCGCCGCGCGCCAGTATCCCCCGGGCGGCGTCGATCAGCTTCGCGCGGTTTCTCAGCGCGTCCGATCTGGGCTTTCGCCGGGCCAGCGTCATTTCCGTCGTCTCTCCCCTTGCAAAGCGGAGGCTGCCTCCGTATAACAGTGACACGGGGCGCAGTTCCGAGTCCATCGATGAACGATCGACCACCCGCCGCGATTGCCACCAGTCAGGTGCGCGGATCCCGCGCACTTCCTTCCACATGATCCTAAGCCAATGGAGGGCGCATGTCCCACTCCATCAGCCTGACCGTCAACGGCGCGCGGCACGATGTCACGCTCGAAGACGCCCGCGTGACCCTGCTCGACCTTCTGCGCGAGCGATTGCAGATGCCCGGCACCAAGAAGGGCTGCGACCGCGGCCAGTGCGGCGCCTGTACCGTCCTCGTCGACGGGCGGCGGGTCAATTCCTGCCTGACCCTCGCGGTGACCGTCGACGACAGCGATATAGTCACGATCGAGGGCCTTGCCGAGGGCGACAGCCTGCATCCGGTCCAGACCGCCTTCATCGAGCATGACGGGTTCCAGTGCGGCTACTGCACGCCGGGCCAGATCATGTCCGCCGTGGGCCTGATCGCCGAAGGCCACGCCGGCGACGATCTCGAACGCATCCGCGAGGGGATGAGCGGGAACATCTGCCGCTGCTCGGCCTACAAGGGCATCGCCGAGGCGGTGCAGGACGCGGCCCGCCGGATGGCGGCGGACGAGGAAAGGAAGAGCGCATGAGAGCCTTCGACTACACCCGCCCCGCCAGCATCGAGGAGGCGGTCGCCGCCTGGACCCCGGGCGCGGCCTATCTCGGCGGCGGCACCAACCTCGTCGACCTGATGAAGACCGGCGCCATGGGGCCGGCCAAGCTGATCGACCTGACCTGCCTGCCGGGGCTCGACGCCATCGAGGTGAAAGGCGATGGCAGCACCCGGATCGGCGCGCTGGTGCGCAATTCCGACCTCGCCCATAACCGCGACTTCGCCGCGCGGTTCCCGATGGTCGCGGAGGCGATCCTTGCCGGGGCGTCGGCGCAGTTGAGGAACGCGGCGACCGTGGGCGGCAACCTCGTGCAGCACACGCGTTGCCCGTTTTTCCAGGACGGGATCAGCGCCTGCAACCGGCGCGATCCCGGCATCGGATGCGATGCCATCGGCGGCGACACCGGGTCGATGGCCGTGCTCGGCTGGTCGCAATCGTGCATCGCGACGCACCCCTCCGACTTCGCCGTCCCCCTCGCCGCGCTCGACGCCGTGATCGAGATCGCGGGGCCGAACGGCAGCCGGGAGGTGCCGATGGCGGAGTTTCATCGCCTGCCCGGCGACACGCCCGAGAAGGAAACCGCGCTGGAGCCCGGAGAGATCGTGACCGCGATCCGCCTGCCCGCCGAGGCCGCGGCCTTCGCGGCCCATTCGCGCTACCTGAAGCTGCGCGAGCGCACCTCCTTCGCCTTCGCGCTCGTCTCCGCCGCCGCCGCGCTTGTGATCGAGGACGGCCGGATCGCGGCCGCACGCCTCGCGCTCGGCGCCGTGGCCGCGAAACCGTGGCGGGTGGCGGGGGCCGAGGCGCTGATGGTCGGCGAACCGCCGAGCCCGGAGCTCTTCGCGCGGGCCGCCACCGCCGCGATGGAGGGCGCGATGCCTTCCGGCGACAATGCCCACAAGATCGAGCTCGCCCGCCGCACCGCCGCGCGCGCGCTTGCCCGTGCCGCCGCCGGAACCCCGGCGGAGATGCCGGCGCTTCCCGCTTCCGTTTTCGGAGACCCCGCCCATGCCTGATCCGATCCCGATGCCGACCCGCTTCGGCTCCTCCGGCCAGCCCGTGACCCGCCGCGACGGTGTAGCGAAGGTCACCGGCGCCGCGACCTTCGCGGCCGACAACCACCCCAACGGCTTGCTTCACGCGGTCTACGTTCCGGCCACCATCGCTCGCGGGCGGGTGGTGAGCATGGACGTCGCCGCCGCCAGGGCGCATCCCGGCGTGGTCGAGGTCTACACCCCGGACAACTCGCTGAAACTGGCGGGCGACCCCGACGCCAAGCCGTTCATGTTCGCCTTCCGGATGCATGTCCTCCAGACCGACCGGATCGCCTACGCGAACCAGCCGATCGCGCTGGTCGTGGCCGAGACGATCGAAGCCGCGAACGAGGGCGCGCGCCTGCTCGCCCCGGTCTACGAGGCCGAAACCCCGCGCGTCACGCTGGACGACGCCGAGGGCTACAAGCCCGAGGCGGCCGGTTTCGGCGCGGCGGAGACGGTGCATGGAGACGTTGAGGCCGGTCACGCGGCGGCGGCTAAATCCGTCGACCTGACCTACGAGACCCCTTCGCAATACCACAACGCGATGGAGACCCACGCGGTCGTCGCGGAGTGGGACGGCGATCGCCTGACGCTGGACCTGCCCAACCAGGCCATCGTCATGTCGAAGGCCGCCTACGGCTACTACTTCGGGATCCCGCCGCAGAACGTGCTGATCCGCAGCCCCTACCTGGGCGGCGGCTTCGGGTCCAAGGCGATGTCCCACGCGCCCGTCATGCTCGCCATCGCCGCCGCCCGCGCCATCGGCAGGCCGGTCAAGCTGATGCTGCGGCGTGACCAGATGTTTGGCCCGGTCGGCCATCGCGGCGCGACCCGGCAGCATATCCGCATCGGCATCGACGGCGATGCGAGGATGACAGTCCTCGACCACCATTCGCTCTCCGCGACCTCCACCTTCGACGATTTCATAGAACCGGCGGCCAATGCCTCGCAGGGTCTCTACGATGCGGGCGCGCTCAGGTCGTCCCATACCGGCGTCCGGCTCGATGTCGGGACGCCGGGACCGATGCGGGCGCCGGGCGAGGCCTCGGGCTCCGCGGTGCTGGAATGCGCGATGGACGAAATGGCCGAGGCGGCGGGGATGGACCCGCTCGAGTTCCGGCTGAAGAACTACGCCGAGACCGAGCCGGGGACCGGCAAGCCCTATTCGTCGAAGGCGCTGCGCGAATGCTACGCGCAGGGGGCCGAGCACTTCGGATGGGCTGGCCGGCCGCTGGAGGCCGGGACCATGCGCGACGAGGCCGGGATGCTGGTCGGGTGGGGCATGGGCACCGCGCTCTTCCACGCGCCGATGTTCGCGGCCGAGGCCCGGGCGACGCTCCGGCCCGACGGCACCGGGCTGGTGGAAACCGGCGCGGCGGACATGGGGCAGGGCGCCTGGACGGCGCTGGCACAGATTGCCGCCGATGCGCTCGGCCTGCCGCTCGACAAGGTGGAATTCCGCGCCGGCACCTCCGACCTGCCCGATGGCGGGGTCGCGGGCGGCTCGGGTCACACCGCGACGGCGGGCGGAGCGCTTCATTCGGCGGGCATGGATGCCATCGCGCGGCTGGCCGAGATCGCGACCGCCGATCCGGCCTCGCCGCTGCATGGCGCGGGCAACGCGACCATCGTGGCGCGGGACGGGCGGCTGGTGGTCGAGGGCGACGAGGAACGGGGCGAGGATTTCGCCACCATCATCGCGCGCGCGGGCGGCGAGGCCGTCGTCGGCACCGGCGGCGCGTCGCGGCCGCCCGAGGCCGGGGCGGCGCATGCGATGTACGCCCACGGCGCCGTCTTCGCCGAGGTGAAGGTCGACCCTGAGCTCTACCAGATGCGGGTCACGCGGTTGGTCGGCGCCTTCGCGGCGGGGCGGATCATCAACCCGAAACTGGCCGAGAGCCAGCTTTACGGCGGGATGATCTGGGGCCTGTCCTTTGCCCTGCACGAGGAGGCGCGGCATGACCGGCGCACCGGCCGGATCGTGAACGGCGATCTCGCGGGCTACCACGTTCCGGTCAATGCGGACGTGACCGGCTTCGACGTCATCACGGTCCACGAGGACGATCCCTACGTGAACGCGCTCGGGATCAAGGGCGTGGGCGAGATCGGGATCACCGGCACGGTCGGGGCCATTGCCAACGCGATCCGCCACGCCACCGGCACCCGCGTACGCCGGTTCCCGATCCGGATCGAGGACCTGCTCGCGGGGGGCTGACCCCGCGCGGCGGGGTGTCCCGCGCGGCCGCGCTGCCACTCCCTTCCGCGCCATTGCACCCCGGCGGCGCGGCGCGCTAGCGTCTGGCGCGACCGGAAGGGGAGGGAACGCCGATGATGCCGCCTGACGAATTGCTCAGGGCCATGTTCGACCGCGCCGTGGCGGTGGCCGACCCGATGGAGGTGATCGCCCCGGCGCTCCCGCCGAAACCCGAAGGACGGGTCGTGGTCGTCGGGGCCGGCAAGGCGTCGGCCCGGATGGCCGAGGCGGTGGAAGCCGCCTGGGGCCCCTGCGAGGGTCTCGTCATCACGCGCTACGGATACGCCCGGCCATGCGCGGGGATCGAGATCGTGGAGGCCGCGCACCCGGTGCCGGACGCGGCGGGTGCGGCGGCGACGGCGCGGATGCTCGACCTCGTGCGCGGCTGCGGCGCGGGGGACTTCGTGCTCGCGTTGATCTCGGGCGGGGCATCGGCGCTGCTGGTCGCGCCCGCACCCGGCGTGACGCTGGAGGAGAAACAGGCGCTGACCGCGGACCTGCTCGCCTCCGGCCTTCCCATCGGCGAGATGAACGGGATCCGGAAGGAGATCTCGGCTGTGAAGGGCGGTCGGTTGGCCGCGGCGGCCCATCCCGCGCGGATGCTGTCGCTGGTGATCTCGGACGTGCCGGGGGATGACCCGGGCGACATCGGCTCCGGCCCGACGGTCGGGTACGACGGCGACGCCGCGCGCGCGATCCGGGTGATGGAAGAGGCGGGCGTCGTTCCGCCCGAGGCCATCGCGTGGCACCTGCGGGCCGGTGGCGATCCGGTCCTGCCGGGAGACCCGAGGCTGTCGCGGACCGAGACCCGCGTCATCGCCGCGCCGTCCCAGTCGCTCGCCGCCGCCGCGGACCTCGCCGAGGCCGAAGGCTGCGACGTCGAGATCCTTGGCGACGCAATCGAGGGCGAGGCGCGGGAGGTCGCGGCGGACCATGCCGACCTGGCGCGCGCGCGGCGGGCGGGCCTCACGCGGCCGCTCGTCCTCCTGTCGGGCGGGGAATGCACCGTCACCCGCCGCGGCGACGGGATCGGCGGGCCGAACGCGGAATACGCCTTGGCGCTCGCCGTCGCGCTCGACGGCGCGCCGGGCATCCACGCCATCGCCTGCGACACCGACGGCGTCGACGGCGCGGCGGAGGTCGCGGGGGCGCTGATCGGCCCCGGAACCATCGCGGGCGACTGTGACGCGGCGCGCGCGGCGCTGGCCCGGAACGACGCGCACGGGTACTGGGAATCCCGCGGTGCCCAGGTCGTGACCGGGCCGACGCTGACCAACGTGAACGATTTCCGCGCCATCCTGATCCTGCCGGACGACTGACCGCCGGGGCCGAATCATCGGCCGCCAAGCGGTGCCGGCAGATACCTTCGCGATGTTGCCGAGACGCGCCAAAGCGGCGGAAGCGCCCGTGAAAGGCCGCCTATCCACCGAAAATCCGCGCCTTTCCAGTTTCTTACCGTGACTAATTCGCTATAGTCCGCCCTTAGCGAGCCGCGGTCCCGGGAGGTTTGGATGATACGTTCGGAGCTTATCCAGAAGCTGTCGGAGGAAAATCCGCACCTCTACCAGAGGGACGTCGAGCGCATCGTGAACTCCATCTTCGAGGAGATCATCGAGGCGATGGCGAAGGGCGACAGGGTCGAGCTTCGTGGCTTCGGGGCGTTCTCCGTCAAGAAGCGGGACAGCCGGGTCGGCCGCAACCCCCGCACCGGCGAAAGCGTCGCGGTCGAGGAGAAGCACGTGCCGTTCTTCAAGGCCGGCAAGCTGTTGCGCGATCGGCTGAACGGGCAGGACGGCTGACCGATGATCCGCTGGCTGAAATACCTGTTCCTTGCCGCTGTCGCGCTGGTGCTCGTGGTCCTGTCCCTCGCCAACCGGGAATTCGTGACCGTCGAGACGTTGCCGCCCGGTCTCGCCGCATGGGCGGGCTGGACATACGCGATCGAGCTGCCGCTGTTTCTCGTGATACTGCTCAGCGTGATCGCGGGCCTGCTGATCGGGTTCGTCTGGGAATGGTTCCGCGAACACCGGCACCGGGCCGAGGCAAGCCGCCAGCGCCGCGCGCGCGCGAAGCTGGAACACGAGGTGCAGACGCTGAAGGGCCGCGCCAACGAGGGCAGGGACGACGTGCTCGCCCTGCTCGACGACGGCACCCGCACCGGCTGACCCCGATCCCATGACCGTCGCGATCAAGTTCTGCGGGCTGCGCCGGCCCGCCGATGTCGCGGCCGCGGCCGATGCCGGGGCGCGCTACGTCGGCTTCGTGTTCTTCCCGAAATCGCCCCGTGCCGTGAGCGCCGCGGAGGCGCGCGCGTTGGCGCTGGAGGTTCCGGCGGGAATCGCGAAGGTCGGTCTCGTCGTCGATATGGACGACGCCGCGCTCGACACGCTCCTGGCCGAGGTCCCGCTCGACATGCTGCAGCTTCACGGCGCGGAGACACCGGCGCGCGTGGCGGAGGTGAAGGCGAGGTTCGGCCTGCCGGTGATGAAGGCGGTCGGGATCGCGACGGCGGAGGATACCGCGCGGCTCGACGCCTTCGCCCAGGTCGCGGATCAGCTCCTTGTCGACGCCAAGCCGCCCCCCGGCACCGACCGGCCCGGCGGCAACGCGGTCGCCTTCGACTGGCGGCTGGTCGCGGGGCGGCGCTGGCCGGTGCCGTGGATGCTTGCAGGCGGGTTAACGCCCGGGAACGTGGCGGAGGCCGTGCGCCTGACCGGCGCGCGTCAGGTCGATGTCAGCTCCGGCGTCGAAAGCGCGCCGGGTGTGAAGGACCCGGCGAAGATGGCGGCCTTCGCGGCGGCTCTGCGAGGCTGACGCCCCGACCCGGCGGTCGGCCAGATGCCTCTGATCACGACCGAATTCTCTTGCCGCCAACGCCCTTTCGCAGATGCGGAAAAAAGTTTGCACTGCGGCGGAACCCTTTGCGGGGGATGGCGTTGAACCGTGACCCTCGTGAACTGGGTAATGAGTAAATCGTGATGGCCGCGCCCGCTCCCCCCGGGCGCGGCCTTTCCTTTTCGCGGTTCCGCCAGCCTATTCCGCGCAGGCGAAGGAACCGGCCGCGGCCGCGTCGCCGCCCTGGTAGCGCGCAACGGCGGGGTAGCGGCACAGCAGGCGTTCGGCACCGCGAACGGCTTCGGGGGCTTCCTCGTTGTCGGCCCGGATGGTCGCGATCACCGCACCGGGTGCCTGGCCGTCCTCGACCCAGGCGACGAGTTCCGACAGCAGGTCGAATTCGTCCGGCGACGCGCCACCCTGACCGTGCGGCATCCCCGGAACCGGGTAGAGCGCCGCGAACTCCGCGGTGTCGGGGTTGTTGGCGTTGAGCGCCTCGAACCAGTCGGCGGTGTCGAGGAACGAGAACACCGGGTCCGACGTTCCGTGGAACACGATCATCCGCCCGCCCGCGGCTTCGAAATCCCCGAGCGTCGGGTCGTCGGCGTTCGGCGGGGTCATCACCTCCATCGCGCTTTCCGGGAAGTCATCGGTCACCGCGTCGATCTTCGGCGCGTCCTCGTCGAAATCGAAGGTCACGAGGAATTCCTGGAGCGCGGCGGGATTGCCCTCCACCTGCGTCGGCGGCGTGGTGAAGACCTGCGCCAGCGAGCCCGCCCCCATCACCGCGATCAGCGGTTGCTGTTCCCAGGGCGGGACGGAGCTTTCGAGCTTCCAGAACCGCCAGTTGCCGGACGCGATCCCGGTGTCCCAGAGCCAGTCGCTGTAAAGCTCCTCGCCCGCGCTGTTCGTCGGGCCCGCGTGGATGCGGGTCAGCGCGGCGATGTCCTCGGGCGGGGCGCAGTCGTTGCCGCCGCCCGCGCCGCAGGCAACGGAGGCCGGGTCGAATTCCGCCTGGCATCCCACCGGGTCGAGCACCAGTCCGTCCTCCAGCCCGTCGAGCCCGTCGCAGGCGGCGACGATCCCGTTCGCGACGGCGGCCAGTTCCTCCCGCGTGAAGGCCGATTGCAGCGTATCCCCGACGCTGAGCGTGGTCTGGACGTCCCAGGCATGCTGGATCGCGGCGCGGGGCAGGTTGAAGCCGGGATAGCCGACGAGCAGGCCGTCGAACGCGTCGGGCATCCGTTCGGCGGCGATCATCGCGTGGCGGCCGCCGTTCGACCGGCCGTAGCCGTAGACGTAGTCGGGCGCGCGGCCGTAATGGGCCTCGGTCAGCGCCAGCGCGACCGGGTGCAGCGCGGCGACGGCGCCGTAGCCGTACATCCGCCGCGCCTCGAACTCCGCGCCGAAGATGTTGGACCCGGCGAGCCCGGCATCGGGGTTCGCGGATCCGTCATGGCCCGCGTCGCTGGAGACCACGGCGAAGCCCCGGGCAAGCGCGCTGTCGCCGGTCGGAACGCCGGTGCCATCGGCGCGCGCCGGCACGAGGTTGCCGTCGTTGCCGCCGTTGAACTGGTGCAGGAACCGGCCGGACCATTCGGCGGGCAGGGCAAGCTCGAACCGCAAGGCGTAGGGCCGCCCGTCGCTGCCCTCGCGCTCCGCCATCGTCCCGCGGACGCGGCAGGCGGCGACCGGGCTTTCCTCGCCCGCCGGAACCTCCACGGCCTCGGTGATGGTCACGCCTTCGGGCGCGGCACCGGCCATGTCGGCGCAGGCGGTCTGGGCCAGCGCGGGCGCGGCAAGGCCGCCCGCCGCGAGCGCGGCGATCAGTGTGAGTCGGGTCATCCTTCAGTCCTCCCTGATGACGGGTCCAGACTTCCAGATGCACGGGGCGGCGTCAAAAATGATCCTGTCCCGCCCGCCTTGCCGCCCGACCTGCGCGCGCCTAGAAAGGGGCGCGAATTTCCGGGGAGTGGCGCGACATGGCCGAGGATCTCATCAACAGCTTCATGACCGGCCCGGACGAGAACGGGCGGTTCGGCGATTTCGGTGGGCGCTTTGTGTCCGAGACGCTTATGCCGCTGATCCTGGAACTGGAGGCGCAGTACGACCACGCCAAGACCGACGACAGCTTTTGGGCAGAGATGGACTATCTCTGGAAGCACTATGTCGGCCGGCCCTCGCCGCTCTATTTCGCGGAGCGGCTGACGGAACGGCTCGGCGGCGCGAAGGTCTACTTCAAGCGCGACGAGCTGAACCACACCGGCGCGCACAAGATCAACAACGTGCTCGGCCAGATCATCCTCGCCCGCCGCATGGGCAAGACGCGGATCATCGCGGAGACCGGCGCGGGCCAGCATGGCGTGGCCACGGCGACGGTCTGCGCGAAGTTCGGGCTGAAATGCGTGGTCTACATGGGCGCGCATGACGTGGAGCGGCAGAAGCCGAACGTGTTCCGGATGAAGCTGCTCGGCGCCGAGGTCGTGCCCGTGACCTCCGGGCGCGGCACGCTGAAGGACGCGATGAACGACGCGCTGCGCGACTGGGTGACCAACGTCCGCGACACCTTTTACTGCATCGGCACGGTCGCGGGGCCGCATCCCTACCCGGCGATGGTGCGCGACTTCCAGCAGATCATCGGCAAGGAAACCAGGGCCCAGATGATGGAGGCCGAGGGACGGCTGCCCGACACGATCATCGCCGCGATCGGCGGCGGGTCGAACGCGATGGGCCTGTTCTACCCGTTCCTCGACGACAAGGAGGTCCGGATCATCGGCGTCGAGGCCGGCGGCAAGGGCGTCAACGAGAAGATGGAGCATTGCGCCAGCCTGACCGGCGGTCGGCCCGGTGTTTTGCACGGCAATCGGACGTATCTGCTGCAGGACGAGGACGGGCAGATCCTCGAAGGCTTCTCGATCTCCGCGGGGCTCGACTATCCCGGGATCGGGCCGGAACACGCCTGGCTGCACGACACGGGCCGGGCCGAGTATGTCTCGATCACCGACGCGGAGGCGCTGGAGGCGTTCCGGCTGTCCTGCGAGACCGAGGGCATCATCCCGGCGCTGGAGCCCTGCCACGCGCTCGCCCATGTCGCGAAGATCGCGGGCGACCTGCCGGCGGATCACATCATCTGCATGAACATGTGCGGCCGCGGCGACAAGGACATCTTCACCGTCGCCAAGGCCCTTGGCTGGGACATGGACTGAGCCTGTGCGCCGGTCCCGTAAACTTTGGTTTAAGGGCCGGAAATAAACTCCAGGTCACTGGCGCGCGGGCATTTTCCGCTGTCTGGTCGGGGCGTGGCGACTGTCCCTCGTCACATGTTGAGCGGTGAGTGGGTAAGGGTAACAAGAAGGGTGGGGTTACGAATGGCAGGTTGCGCGGCCAGGGCTGGGGCCCTCGGCCGGCCCCATACAGGCAGCAGCACCGGGGTTCGAATTCCGCCGAACGCACGAGTCCCCAACGTGCGAAAGCGCCTCGTCCCGCCCCGGGACGGGGCGCCCACCGATCGGTCATGGTGACGATATGGTCCGATTGCGCAACACCTTCATCCTGGTCCTCGCGGCGCTTGCCACCGCGGGCGCGGCCGCGGCGCAGACCGCCGACCCGGTCGATCGGGTCCTGTCCGACATCGCGGGCGACGGCTACGAGGTCCGGCTGGTGGAACGCACCTGGCTCGGCCGGGTCCGGATCCTTGCCGGGCGGGCGCACAGCCTGCGCGAGGTGGTGGTCGATCCGCGCAACGGCGAAATCCTGCGCGACATGACCCAGGTTTCCGGCGCCGAGGCGCCGGTTTCGGTCGCGGTGGAGCCCGTTCCGGTCGAAGAGCCGGCAGTGGCGGCAACAGATCCCCTCGCAGAGGTCCCGGCGGACGTTGTAGAAGACGCCACCGGCCAGACCGGGCCAGAAGAGACCGGGGCCAGCACGGGAAATGGGGAAGGCGACGTCGAGTACTGACCGGCGCCACGCGACGACATGCTGAGACCGAGAACCGGCTTCCTGCTCGTTCTGGCGGTCCAGTTCGTCTGTGCCTTCTTCTTCGTGTCCGACATCGTCCTGTCCGTGCTCGGCGTGCCGGTGCCGCCGATGCCGTGGCGCCTGCGCGAGTTGATGGAGATCGCGGCAGCGCTCGGGCTGGTTCTCGGCTTCGTCCTCGGCGCGATCCTGTTGCGGAGTTCCATGCACCGCGCGCGCAGCGCGGAGGACGCCCTGCGCGCGGCGTCGGGCGCGTTCATGGACGTGGTCGAGGAACGCTTCGCGGCCTGGGGGCTGACACCGGCCGAACGCGACGTGGCGCTGTTCGCGCTGAAGGGCCTCAGCCTCGGCGAGATCGCGGCGGTGAGGCAGACGTCTGAAGGCACGGTCAAGGCGCAGACCAACGCCATCTATCGCAAGGCGGGCGTCAGCGGCCGGACGCAGCTTCTGAGCCTGTTCGTGGACGAGCTGATGGACCGGGGCGGCGCCTAGCCCGCGCGGCGCGGCTGGTCCGCGAACACGCTGAGCTTGAGCCACTTGCCGAAGTTGCGCGTCAGCGCGGGCGAGCCGTCGATGGTGACGGTCCCGGCGGCGAGTTCGTCGGACAGGTCGGCGAGCCCCATCCAGACTGCCGTCATGGCCTTCAGGTCGGCCGTCACCAGCACGTCGACCTCGTGTCCCGGGTCGGTCCGGCACAGGTCGGTGGTGTCGGATTCGACCAGCAGCCACCAGTCGCGGAGAAGCTCCGGAAGCTCGGGATACACAAACTGGATCGTACAGAGCCGCGTCGGCCGCGGGTCAGGCTCGAAGTTGCGGCGGATGTCCCACATCAGGAGCGAGGGATCGAGGTTGCGCAGCGACAGCCGCGACTCGACCCATTTCTGCCCCCAGTTGCCGATCCCGATGACCAGCGGAAACAGGTCCTGCCCGGCCTCGGTGAGGCGGTAGGCTGTGCCGCCCCCGGCATCGCGCTCGACCTCGACGACGCCCGCGTTTTCCAGCTCTTTCAAACGCTTGGACAAAAGCGTGGGGGACATCTTCGGCACGCCCCGGCGGATGTCGTTGAACCGGACGCTGCCGCACAGAAGCTCGCGCAGGACCAGCGGGGTCCAGCGGGTGCAGATCACCTCGGACGCCATCGCGACCGGGCAGAACTGGCTGTAGAGGTTCTTGATTTCCATGACGGTCCCCCGCGCCCGTCCCGACACTATCAAATCGCGGCGTCACCCCCAAGCGGCATGGCGGTACAGTTCCTGCACTTAATCGGCGGCCCGGCTTCGTGAGAGTGTGAGGCAGTTCGAGGACAAGGAGGTTTCAATGACCATTCATGCGAACATTTCCGGGGCGGACCCGACACTCGCCGATATTGCAGACGCCGTCGCGTCCGAGATCGCGGGCCGCGCCGCCGGGCACGACGAGGACGGCAGCTTCGTGGAGGAGAACTACCCGCTCCTGAAGGAGGCCGGGCTGACGGTGGCGGGCGTGCCGACGGACCTGGGCGGCGGCGGGGCCGACGTGGCCGCGCTGTGCGACATGCTCCGGCGGGTCGCCCACGGGTGCAGTTCGACCGCGCTGGCGCTGGCGATGCACACCCACCAGGTCGCCTTTCCCGCCTGGCGCTGGCATCACCAGCCCGAGGCGCGCGAGAAGGTGGAGCCGCTGCTGAGGCGCGTCGCGGCGGAAAAGCTGGTGCTTCTGACCAGCGGCGGCGGCGACTGGATCGGCGGTTCGGGCAGCGCCGTCGCGGTGGAGGGCGGCTACCGCATCACGGCGCGGAAGCCCTTCGTCAGCGGCGCGCCCGCGGGCGACTTGCTGATGACAAGCGCCGTGGTGTCGGAGCCCGAGGGCGACTTCGTGATCCATTTCCCCTGTCCCATGGGCGCGGCGGAGGTCGAGATCCTCGACACCTGGCGCGTGCTCGGGATGCGCGGCACCGGCTCCCACGACGTCCGGATCGACGGGCTCTTCGTGCCGGCCGAGAAGGTCGCGGTGAAGCGGCCCGCAGGCCAGTGGCACCCGATCTTCTACATGCTCGCGACCGTGGCCTTCCCGCTGATCTACTCGGTCTACCTCGGGATCGCGGAGCGCGCGCGTGATATCGCGGTGGAGAAGGCGAAGGTCGCGAAGGGCGAGGCGGCGATCCAGCGCGCGGGGCGGATGGATACCGCGCTGACGGCGGCCCGGCTGGCGCAGGCGCACATGGTCGACGCGGCGATGTGGAACAAGCCGTCGCCGGCCTCGGTCAACGCGGTCATGACCGGCCGCCGACTCGTGGAGGAGAACGCCATCGCCACGGTCGAGGCGGCGCTGGAACTGGCGGGCGGCGGCGGCTTCTACCGGTCCGCCGGACTGGAGCAGCTTTTCCGCGACGTCCAGGCCGCGCGCTACCATCCGTTGCAGAAGGAAGCGCAGACCGCGTTCGCGGGGGCGATGGCGCTCGGCCTTCCGAGCGAGGCGATCTACTGATCCCGCCCCGGCGGGTGTCGGGCAGGGGTCCGTCCGGTGTTTCCGGGCGGGCCCGCGTCAGTCCTCCGCCAGCGCGTTTTCCTGCAAAGCGGCCATCGGCACGATCTCGAGCGCGCGGACATGGGTCGCGGCGAGGTTGACCTGCGGCGCCGCGCCCTCGTCATGGGCCTGGAGGAACCGCGCGGCGCAGAGGCACCAGCGGTCGCCGGGCTTCAACCCGGCGAAGCCCCATTCGGGCCGCGGCGTCGACAGGTCGTTGCCGACGTATTTCGAGTAGGCGAGGAATTCGGCCGTCATCACCGCGCAGACGGTATGGGACCCGTGATCCTCCGGCCCGGTGTCGCAGCAGGCGTTGCGGAAGAAGCCGGTGACCGGGTCGGTGGAGCAGGGCTCCAGCTTCTCTCCGAGCACGTTGAGCGAGGGCGCGCGCATGGGCGTGTCTCCGTCGTCAGCCGGCCAGCCGAAGGAACCGGCCGTGGTAATCGATCCGCCCGAGCACCTGGCTGACGCCGCCGCCCGGCCGTCCGTCCCAGGTCCGCAGGGTCAGCGCGGCGCTGCCGGGCGTGCCATCGGCCTCCATCGACAGGTGGGCGACCGGGGCATCGGGGCGCGCGCGTTTTCCGGCGGCTTCCAGCGCGGCGTTGCACCGGGCCTGGGACTCGGCGGGGAAATACTGCCACGCGATCGTGTGGTAGACCAGATGAAGGCGTCCCGCGCGCGTCTCGGCCAGCCGGGACTCCAGCCACGGCGCGGCATCGCCCCGGTCGGGCCGCGTCTGCGCGAGGTCGATCGCGGCGGAGGTCAGGGCGAGTCGTTCGGGCTGGTCCGGCCAGAGATAGGCGAGAAGCCGGAGCCGCCCCTCGGGCGTACCCGGGTCGAGCGGGTTGAGGTCGATCCCCGCGCGGTCCGCGATTTCTACCGGCCGGCGCGGCGGGGCGGGGCCGTCCCAGTCGGGGCGCAGCACGACGCGGCTGCCGGGCGCGCCGCGCGGGCCGTCCGGCGTTTCGAGGCGGAAGGCGTCGAAGGACAGGTTCAGCCCCGCCGAGGCGCCGAGTTCCGACACCGACAGCGGCAGGTCGTAGCGTTCGCGCAGCAGGCAGGCGGCATGGATCATCGCCGCCGCCCGCCGCACCTCGTTCGTCTGCGGCGCGGAATCGAGCCAGGCCATCAGCCGGGCCTGGTGGCGGGTGAAGGCCGCCGAGATCGCGGCCCAGAGCCGGTCGTCGTCGGCATCGTGCGGCGGGTAGACGGCGGCGAGATCGGGGTCGCTGCCGTCGAGCACCAGCGCATGTAGCGCGCCGGCGATCCTGAGCGGCACGGACTGGCCGCTGGCGTCGATCCGCCCGGTCCAACCGAGCAGCCGGTCGGACACCGGGTCGCCCTCGTCGAGCCGCGCGGCCATCAGCCTGCAGAACCGGGCCATGAACGGCGAGCCGAGGGACGAGCACGCCTTCGCCTGCGACTCGAACGCGACCGAAAGCGCCGTCACCGGAAGCGGTCCGCGAGCTTCTGCAGGGCGGTGCGGGTGTCGGGCTGTTCCGATGGCCCGGGCGCCGGGGTCTCCGCCGGTTTCCGGGGGGCGGAGGTGTCAGTGCCGGTGGAACTGCGCGGCGGCGCGGTGCGAAGGGCCACGGCGTTCTGGAACCGCGGCACGTCGTCCGCCGCCAGCGCGGGCGCGCCGTCGGACACGCCGCGCATCATGTCGTCGAGCCAGTGCTGGTCCGCCTTCGCGAAATCGGACAGGACGTAGCCTGCGACCCGCGCCTTGTCGCCGGGGTGGCCCACGCCCATGCGGATGCGGCGGTAGTCGGGCCCGATATGCCCGTGGATCGACCGCAGCCCGTTATGCCCGGCATGGCCGCCGCCGGTCTTGACCCTCAGCTTGCCGGGGGCGAGGTCGATCTCGTCGTGGAACACGGTCACGTCGGCGGGGTCGAGCTTGTAGAACCGCATCGCCTCTCCCACGGACTGGCCCGAGAGGTTCATGAAGGTCTCGGGTTCCAGCAGCACCACCCGGTCGGAGCCGAACCGCCCCTCAGACAGCCGCCCCTGGAACTTCGACCGCCACGGCGCGAAGCCGTGGTCCGCGGCGATCCGGTCCAGCGCCATGAAGCCGATGTTGTGCCGGTTCGCGGCGTATTTCGGGCCCGGGTTGCCCAGGCCGACCCAGAGCTGCATGCGCGTCTCCTCGTGATCGGCTTCGCCATAGCGCGCCGCGCCGGGGCGGGCAATCGCCGCGGGGCCGGGCGGGCGAACGAAAACCGCCGCCGGGGCGACCGGCGGCGGATGAAACTTCGGACAGTCGGTGCGGCCCATCGGACCGCGCGGCTATCAGTCCTCGGCGGTCTCCTCGACCTCTGCCTCTTCGCTGTCGCCGCCCTCCGACGCCTCGGCCGAGATCAGGCCGGACGGCGCGGTGACGTTCGCGATCACGAAGTCGCGGTCGATGGTCGGCTTCGCGCCCTCGGGCAGGGTGACGTCCGAGATCGTGATGGTGTCGCCGATGTTCAGGCCCTCGAGGTCGACGGTGATCGACTCGGGAATATCGCCCGCGGTGACGATCAGCTCGACCTCGGGGCGGACGACGGTCAGCACGCCGCCGCGCTTCAGGCCGGGGGCCTTGTCCTCGTTCACGAAGTCGACGTGGATGAAGAGGTTCACCCGGCTGTTGCGGCGCAGGCGCATGAAGTCGACGTGGGTCGGAAGATCTTTCACGACGTCACGCTGGACGCTGCGGCAGATCACGCGCACGTCGTCCTGCCCCTCGATCTTGAGGTTGAACAGCGTCGACAGGAAGCGCCCCGCGCGGAGCCGCTTCAGCAGGTCGTTGAAGGGGAGTTGAATCGGCTGAGGGTCAGCGCCCCCGCCGTAGACGATGCCGGGCACCATGCCGTCGCGGCGGGCTTGACGGGCGGCCCCCTTGCCTGTCCCCGTCCGTGCCTCGGCGATCAGATCCGGAATTTCACCAGCCATGATCGTATCTCCTTTTGGGTCGGGACCGCCTCCAAGGGTGTCGGGTCCCCGTGATGAAGCCGCGCGTATAGAGGAGGCGCGGTGCCTTGGCCAGAGGGAATCTCGCCGCTCGCACCCCGCCCGCCGGTGACGGGTCTGACGGCCCTTCGCCGCGCGGGATCCGGCCTGCCGGCGCCCGTGCTTGTCGGTCCCGGCGGGTTGGGATAGCGCGGGGGCATGTCCCGCCGCTCCGCCCTCGCGATCAGCCGCGCCCCGCTTGCCGCGATGGCGGGCATCGGCGTGTTCTGGGGCAGTTTCGCCGCGATGGTCCCGGCGCTGAAATCCGCGATGGACCTGTCGGACGCGGGCATGGGCGGGCTCCTGTTCCTCGCCGCGGCCGGGGCGATCGGGGCGATGGCGCTGGCCCCGAGGCTGGAGGCCGCGCGGCCCGCGACCGCGATGCCGCTGACCGGGGCGGCGATGGCGGTGGCGGTCTTGCTGCTCGGCCTGTCCCAGGGTCTCGGCGCCCTGCCGCTCGCGGCGCTCGCGCTGATCGGGGTCGGGATGAGCACCGGCGCGCTCGACATCCTCGCCAACACCCGCGTCTCGGGGCTCGAAAGCCGCGAGGAGCGCGCGCTGATGAGCCTGAACCACGCCGGGTATTCCTTCGCCTATGCCATCGCCGCCGCCGTCACCGGCCCGGTGCGGGAAGCCGGCTGGCCGCCGGCGCTGTGGTTCGCCGTGGTCGCGGCTTCCGCGCTGGCGCTGGTTCCCGTCATGGCGCTGGATCGCCCCGGCGCGCGGGGTGCGAACGGGTCGCCGGACGGCGCGGCGGCGGCACGGCGACCGGTGGCGCGGGCGGCTGTGGTCGCGGGGCTCGTGGTGCTGGTCGCCTTCTTCGCCGAGAACGCGACCGAGGGCTGGTCCGCGCTCCACATCGAACGCACGCTCGGCCACGGCGCGGCGATGGGGGCGCTCGGACCGGCGCTCCTGGGGTTCACGATGGGAGTCGGCAGGCTGCTCGGCCACCGGATCACCGCCTTCGGTGCCGAGACGCGGGTGATCCGCATCGGTGCCGGGCTGTCGGCAGCCGGCCTCGCACTCGCCGCCGCCGCGCCCACGGTCGGACTGGCCTATCTCGGCTTCGCGGCGCTCGGGCTCGGGGTTTCCGTCGTGGCGCCGCTCGCGCTCGCCATCGCGGGGCGGAGCGCGTCGGGAGTAGCCGACCGGGCGCGGGCGGTCAGCCGGGCCGCGATGATCGGCTATACCGGCTTCTTCGTCGGCCCGCCGCTGATGGGGGTGCTGTCCGACCTCTTCGGCCTCCGCGCCGCCTTCGCGCTGGCGGCGGCGACTCTGGCGCTGGTGCCACTGGTGCTGGTCCCGGCGCTCGGCGTCAGGCCCAGTCGCCGGAAAAGTTCTTCGGAACCAGGAGGTTGTGCCGCCCGAGATCGCTGAGCCGCTTTTCGCCGCACAGCGCCATCGTGGTCTCCAGCTCCTTCTGGATCACCTCCAGCGCCTTGGTGACCCCGGCCTCGCCCATCGCGCCGAGCCCGTTGACGAAGGCGCGCCCGATCATGGTGCCCTGCGCGCCCATCGCCAGCGCCTTCAGCACGTCCTGGCCCGAGCGGATGCCGCTATCCAGATGAACCTCCACCCGATCGCCGACGGCATCGAGGATCGGCTCCAGCATCCGGATCGAACTGAGCGCGCCGTCGAGCTGGCGGCCGCCGTGGTTCGACACCACGATCGCGTCCGCGCCGACATCCGCCGCCGCCTTCGCGTCGTCGGGATCGAGGATGCCCTTCAGGATCACCTTGCCACCCCACCAGCGCCGGAACTCCGCGATCCGCTCCCAGTTCAGGGCGGGATCGAAGGCCTCGGCGGTCCAGGACGACAGCGACGACGGGTCGCTTACGCCCTTCGCGTGGCCCACGATGTTGCCGAAGAAACGCCGCTTGGTCTGCAGCATCTCCAGCCCCCAGGGGATCTTGGTCATCATGTTGGCGATGGATTTCGGGGTCAGCTTCGGCGGGGCGGACAGGCCGTTCTTCAGGTCCTTGTGGCGCTGGCCCATGATCTGTAGGTCCACCGTGATGACGATGGCCGAACAGTTCGCGGCGCGGGCACGATCGAACAGCCGCTTCATGAAGTCGTCGTCGGTCAGCGTGTAGACCTGGAACCAGAACGGGGCGGAGGTGTGCGAGGCCACGTCCTCGATGGAACAGATCGACATCGTCGACAGGCAGAACGGCACGCCGAACTTCTCCGCCGCGCGGGCGGCCTTGATCTCGCCGTCCGCCGACTGCATCCCGCAAAGCCCAACGGGCGCGAGCGCCACCGGCATCGCGACCTCCTGCCCGAGCATCGTGGACCGCGTGTGCCGTCCGCCCATGTCGCGCGCGATCCGCTGGCGCAGCCGGATCCGGGCGAAATCCGAGGTGTTCTCGGCGAAGGTCTGTTCGGTCCAGCTGCCGGACTCGGCGTAGTCGTAGAACATCCGGGGCGTCCGGCGCTCATGGAGCCGCTTCAGGTCCGCAATGTTCGTGATGACCGGCATCGGTTCCTCCCCCGTCTCGCCCCTCGCCGCTGGCGCAGCCCGCCTGTCTTAGCGACGGCGCGGGGCGGGGGGCAAGCGGGCAGGACGCAGGGTTCGGCGGATTTTCGTCGGCGCGGGCGGGCACGTCGGGCCATTAACCTTCCGTTCACCAAAACCGGCCTAACTGGAGCGGACCCTCGCGGCGCATGGCGGCACGGGGGTCGTGATGCCAGGTGACAAGGATTGGACGTGTGGCGCGACCGGAGATCAGTGGAATGCGGCTCTATCGACTGCTCGCCTCGGCGTTCCCGCACAGCTACGCGGCGAAGATAGCCGCGATCGGGCTGGCCGGCGTGATGTTCCCGGTGATCTGCGGCTACCTCGCGCATTTCTTCCTGGCGCCGAACGCGCTCGGCCACGGCCACCTCGTGCTGGCAATCGTCTCCGTCGCCGCCGTCGTCAGCGCCGCGGCCACCTTCACCGCGCTGCGGTCGTTGCTCGCGCCGGTGGAACTGGTCCGCCGGACGCTGGAGGATTTCGGGCGCACCGGGGCCCATGACCCCCTGCCGCGCGGCTTCCGCGACGACGCGGGCCGGCTGATGGAACTGACCGATCACTTCCTGTCGACCGTGCGGACGGAGCTTCGGATCAGCCGCAACGCCGCCGATACCGACCCGCTGACCGGGCTCCTGAACCGCCGCGGCTTCGACCGGCTCCGGCCGCTGACGGACAAGGGCAGCCTGATCTTCGTCGACCTCGACCGGTTCAAGCAGGTGAACGACAAGCTCGGCCACGATTCGGGCGACCTCGTGCTTTCCGCCGTCGCCGAGCTTCTCCGCTCGATCCTGCGCGAGGGCGAACTGGTTGCGCGGTTCGGGGGCGAGGAATTCGTTGTCCTGCTGCCCGACCTGACGCTGGACCAGGCGACCGACGTGGCGGAGCGGATCCGGGCGTCGGCCGAACAGCGGCTCGCCACCCGGCTCGGCCCGGTGACGATCTCGGCGGGTGTCGCGACGATGGACGAGAACCGGGATTTCGCCGCCGCGCTCACTGCCGCCGACCGCGCCGTCTACTGCGCCAAGCGGGCGGGCCGGAACCGGGTCTGCGTCGCCGGACTGGGCGAGCCCTACCGCGGCAGCGGGTTCGAGGGCAGCAGCGAGATGCAGGTTCTTCCGCGCCAGAGGCTGGCCGCGGCTGGATAGACCCTCGGGCCCACGGCCCTCAGGCGGAATGCGCGCCCGCCGCCAGCGCGGCGACGAAGCTCAGCACCTCGTCCGCGGGCTTGCCCGACGCGATTTCCGACACGATGGCCGAGCCGACGACGGCGCCGTCCGCGACGCCCGCGATCTCGGCCGCGGTTTCCGGCGTGCGGATACCGAAGCCGACCACCACGGGCAGGTCCGTCGCCGCCTTGATCCGCGCCACGTCGGGACCCACGGCCGAAGCCTGCGCCGCCGCCGCCCCGGTGATCCCGGTGATCGAGACGTAGTAGACGAAGCCCGAGGTGTTCTGCAGCACGCGGGGCAGCCGCTTGTCGTCGGTCGTCGGCGTGGCGAGGCGGATGAAGTCGATGCCGGCGGCGAGCGCGGGCAGGCACAGTTCGCTGTCCTCTTCCGGCGGCAGGTCGACGACGATCAGGCCGTCGATCCCGGCCTCGACGGCCTCGGCCAGGAACCGGTCGACGCCGAGCGAGTAGATCGGGTTGTAGTAGCCCATCAGCACGATCGGCGTCTCCGCGTCGTCCTGCCGGAACTCGCGCACCATCTGCAGCGTCTTGCGCAACGTCTGCCCGCCCTCGAGCGCCCGCTGCCCGGCAAGCTGGATCGTCGGCCCGTCGGCCATCGGGTCGGTGAACGGCACGCCGAGCTCGATCACGTCGACGCCCGCGGCGGGCATCCCGCGCATGATCTCGAACGACCGCGCGTAGTCCGGATCGCCGGCCATCAGGTAGGCGACGAAGGCCTTACGGTCCGCCTCGGCGAGCGCCGCGAATTTTGCTTCGATCCTGGACATGGGCCCTCCGACGTCGGTCAGGTGGATGTGCCGGAACCGGGCCGGGCCGTCAATGGGGCCGCGGGGACTGGCAAAGCCCCCGATCCGCACCAGATAGGGGGGATGAACTATCTGCTCGCCATCCTCCTGCCCCCGCTTTCGATCGCCCTCGCCGGGCGGCCGATCCTGGCGATCCTGGTCTTCGTGATCTGGGTGCCGGCGCTCATCTTCAGCGGCGGTCTCACCCATCCGATGTTCATCCTGCTCGCCTGGTTCATCATCTTCACCCGTGCCAACCGCGGGGTGGGTGACCGCTAGGCGCGGACGGCCGGGATCAGCCCGGCTCCCCGTCCTGCATCACCATCCATCGCACGCCGAAGCGGTCCGACAGCGCGCCGTAGAGCGGTGCGAAGAAGGTCGGCGAAAGGTCCATCCGCACCTCGCCGCCCTCGGCCAGCGCATTCCAGACCCGCCGGGTCTCCGCCGCGTCGGGCAGCGCCACCGCGATGTTGCAACCCGACATCACCGGCGGCGCGCCGGTCGGATCATCGCTGGCATAGAGCCAGCCGCTGCCGATCTGCACCGCCGCGTGCATGACCGTGCCGTCGGGCCAGTCGTCGCCGCGCTCCTCGGGCGGCATCATCTCGGCGCCCATGATCTGCGGGTCGGTGCCGAAGATCTCGCCGTATCGGGTCATCGCCTCGCGGCAGGTGTTGCGGAAGAACACGTAGGGAATCGGCTGCATCGGGGGGCTCCTCGCTGATCCGGCGCCACGATGGCACGGCCGTGCCCGTCGCGCAAAAGCGGCGCTTGCGCCCCGGCGGGTCCCTGCCTAGGTAGGCCCGTCACTTTCGAAAGGGCCGAGACATGGGCTTCAGGATGGGGATCGTCGGGCTGCCGAACGTCGGCAAGTCGACGCTGTTCAACGCGCTGACCCGCACCGCCGCCGCGCAGGCGGCCAATTTCCCGTTCTGCACCATCGAGCCGAACGTGGGCGACGTCGCCGTGCCGGACCCGCGGCTCGACCGGCTGGCGGAGATCGCGAAGTCCAAGCAGATCATCCCGGCCCGCATGACCTTCGTCGACATCGCGGGGCTGGTGAAGGGCGCGTCGAAGGGCGAGGGGCTCGGCAACCAGTTCCTCGCGAACATCCGCGAGGTCGACGCCATTGCCCATGTCCTGCGCTGCTTCGAGGACGGCGACGTGACCCATGTCGAGGGCCGCGTGGACCCGATCGCGGACGCCGAGACGATCGAGACCGAGCTGATGCTCGCCGACCTCGAATCGATCGAGAAGCGGCTGCAGAACCTGACCCGCAAGGTGCGCGGCGGCGACAAGGAAGCGGTGCAGCAGGAACGGCTTCTGAAAGCCGCGCAGGCGGTGCTTGAGGACGGCAGGCCGGCCCGCGCCGTCGAGGTCGCTGAGGACGACGCGAAGGCCTGGAAGGGCCTGCAATTGTTGACCACAAAGCCGATCCTCTATGTCTGCAACGTCGAGGAATCCGCTGCCGCGAGCGGCAACGCGCAGTCCGAGCGCGTCGCCGCGATGGCCGCCGAACAGGGCGCCGCGCATGTCGTGATCTCGGCCCGGATCGAGGAGGAGATCAGCCAGCTCGACGCCGACGAACAGGCCATGTTCCTCGAGGAAATGGGCCTCGACGAAGCCGGGCTCGACCGCCTGATCCGCGCCGGTTACGAACTGCTCGGCCTGATGACCTACTTCACCGTCGGCCCGAAGGAGGCGCGCGCCTGGACCATCCGCCGCGGCACGCTCGCGCCGCTGGCCGCGGGCGTGATCCACGGCGATTTCGAGAAGGGGTTCATCCGGTCCGAGACCATCGCCTACGACGACTACGTCGCGCTCGGCGGGGAAACGGCGGCGAAGGAAGCGGGCAAGATGCGGGTCGAGGGCAAGACCTACGAGGTCAAGGACGGCGACGTCCTGCACTTCCTGTTCAACGCCTGACGCGCCAGTCGTTAACGCGCCGGGCGGCCGAGAAAGGCCGGGTAGAAACCGGGTAGAATGCAGGTAGAAACGGGGTAGAAACCGGGTAGATTTTTCCGGCCCGGTCCTGCCGCGCGAAGCCGTTAACGCCGCGGCGCAGGGGCAGGACGCGGTTAACCCGCCGCCGCCTCAGTCCGCGCGGCGGACCTCCGACTTCAGCTTGAGGACCTTCTGCCCGTCATCCTGTTCGATGACGAGCGCGGGGTCGTCGCTCGTGCCGTCGCGGGTGATCTCGGTGCCGTCGATGGTGCGGGTGACCTTGCGGTCGTAGCTGGCGGTGACCTTGCCCGCCGCGGTGCCGCTGCCCCAGTCCCATTCGACCTTCGTGCCTTCGCGGATCATGTCTGCCTCCGGTGCTGCCTCGTTCACCGAACCCGCGACCCCGCCCCGCCGTTCCGTCGGTGGCCGGATTTCGCGGCATCCCGCCGCGCCGGGGCGAGACACCGGGGGCGTGTCAGCCGACCGATTTCCCGATCTCGACGATCGCCTCGCGGACGAACTGCAATTCCTTCCGGTCGGTGCGGCTGTAGAGGTAGATCGACCGCTCCATCGCCGGGGTGAGGCGGATGCGGCTGACGCCCTCGTCGCTTTCGAAGCCCCAGTCGGTCAGGATCGTGGCGACGTAGCCTTCCCGCACCAGTTGCCGGATGGAGGGCAGCGAGTCGAGTTCCGCGACGATGTTCGCGGTCACGCCCGACCGCGCCAGGCCCTCGTGGACCAGTTCGGGCGTGACGTTCGGTTCGGACCCGTGGGCGAGGGGCAGTTCCGCGACCTCTGAAAGGTTCATCTCGGGCGGGAGGTTCCACGCCGCCGGGGCGAAGAGGTGCAGCCGGTCGCGGTAGAGAAGCTCCGTCTTCACATTGTCGATCCGGGCGAAGTGGGGAACCACGACGAAATCGAGCAGGCGCTTGCGCAGCATGTCGAGAAGCTGGAGGCTTCCCTGCTCGGCGATCCGGAAGGTGACGTTGCCCTCGGTCAGGAACCGCCGCAGCAGGGGCACGCCGACGACCGGCATGACGGTCGGCGCCATGCCGAGCGTCGCCCTGTGGGTGGTGCGGTGGCTGTTGGCGATGTCGTGCCGGACCCGTTCGATGTCGTTCAGGATCTGCTGCGCCCGCGCGAACAGCACCCGCCCCGCCGGGGTCGGGACCACGCCGCGGGAGGTGCGGTCGAGCAGCGGCGTCGCCATCTCGGTTTCGAGGATGCGGATCTGCTGGCTGAGCGCCGGCTGGCTCAGGTTCAGGTGCCCGGCGGCGCGCGAGATGCTGCCGTCCTCGACGATCTGGACGAAGTACTTGAGCCGCCTGGTATCCATGCCGCCGGAGACTACTCCGCCTCAGTCGACGAGGGCCAGCCGCACCGGAACGCTGAGCGGGCCGTATTCGGGCCATGTCGTCATCGGGACCGGGCCGACGATCTCGATCTCCTTCACGTGGCGAGCCATCAGTTCGACCGTGGCGGTGATCATGATCATGGCGATGTCGCGGCCCATGCACATGTGCGGGCCGCGGCCGAAGGCGATGTGATCGGGTTCGTCCGAGCGGTCGAGCCGGAAGGTGTCGGGATCGCGGAACACCGAGGGATCGCGGTTCGCCGCGCAGAAGGACAGGGCGATCGGTTCGTCCTGGCAGATGTGCCGCCCGTTGACCACGATGTCCTCGACCGGGGTGCGCGCGAAGCCGCGATAGGGCGAGTAGAGCCGCAGCAGTTCCTCCACCGCCGCGGGAATTTTCGCCGGGTCGTCGCGCAGGAGCGCGAGGTGTTCGGGGTGCCGCGAGAAATGAATGGTGATCGAGCCGATGAAGGTCGTGGGGGCGATGATGCCCACCAGCAGAAGCTGCCGGACGGTTCCGAGGATCAGGTCGTCGGGCAGCGGCGCATCGTTGTGGCGCGCGGCGAGCATGGCGCTGACCGGGTCGCGCCTTGGGTCGCGCGGCGTTTCCTTGCGGTCGAGGATGAGGCGTCCGGCGGCCTCGTAGAGCACGAGCGAGGTGGCCTGGATCTTCTCCAGGTCCATTTCCTCGATTGCGATGGTGAATTCCTGGCCCTGGTCGCGGACCTTGCGGGCGTCTTGGTCGGACAGCCCGAAGAACTCGGCCAGCACCTCGGCCGGGAGCCCGTAGCTGTAGCCCCGGCACATGTCGCCGCCCTTGTCGTCGATGAACGGCTGGAACAGGCGGGCCGCGATGTCCCGTATCTTCACCTGCCATTCGTCGAGCAGCTCCTTGCGGAACAGGGGCGCCAGCGCGCGGCGGTAGGGCGTGTGTTCCGGCGGGTCGAGGTGCAGCGGCGGCCGCCGCCCGGTGGAGGCGACCTTGGGCACGATGTTCTGGACCCGCGTGGTATAGACCTTCGGCGTGGAGATCGCGTGGGCCACGTCCTCGTAGCGGGTGTAGAGCCAGAAGCCGCCCATGTCGTTGGAATGCGCCACCGGGCAGCGGCGGCGCAGATCGTGGAAAAGCTCGTGAATCTCGTCGAAGCCGTCCACCGTCGCGGTGAAGTCGTGGTCCCGCGAGAAGCGGTGGGTGTTGCGCGGCTGCGGTCGGGTGTCTTCGGGTTTCATGCGGTTACCTCTCGGTCCGGTCGGACCCTGGTGCGGTTGAACAGCCGGTGTCGGCGGCTGTCAAGTTTCGATTTTGGCGATGGCCGTTGCCATAAGTTTGGCCGATAGCGACAGGAGATCTTCGGAATAGGTCGGCCCGCCGGCACGGCGTAATCTGCGCGGAACGGCCGGATCGGGAGGACAGGTCATGGCGGAGACCGAGGCGGGTGCGGCGGACTGGGATTTCCAGGACGTCCGGGACACCGACGCGCGATACGACAGCTACAAGGTGCTGCGCCGGAGATGCCCGGTGCCGCTGTCCTTCGACGGCAATACCGGCGCCCCGGTGCGGTCGGTGATGCGCTACAGGGACGCGCAGGACGTGCTGCGCGACCCCGCGACCTTCGCCAATTCCAAGCGCACGCGGATGCACATCCGCCGCCCGCCGCTGGAAAGCGACCCGCCGGAGCACCCGCAGATCCGGCGCGCGCTGCAACCGTTCTGGACCCCGCCCGCGGTGAAGGCGTTCGAGCCGACGTCCCGGCGGCTGGTGCGCGAACTTCTCGATCCGCTGATCGCGGCCGGGGAGGGCGACCTGGCCGCCGGTTTCTCGCGCCCGCTGCCGGCGCAGGTGCTGCTGACCTTCATGGGCCAGCCGGCCGAAGACTGGGCCTACATCAAGCGCCATTCCGACGACGTCCGCCCGATCATCTTCACCTCGCAGGCGCAACGCGACCTCTACGCCAATGCCGATGCCGAGATGTGGGATTACAGCCGCAGGATGGTCGAGGACCGGGAGGCCAACCCCCGCGATCCGAAGACCGACATCGTCGCCTGTCTCCTGTCGACCGAGATCGACGGCGCGCCGATGGACCGGGACCTCGTGCTCGGGACCGTCCGGCTGATCATCGCGGCCGGGCACGATTCCACCACCCAGGCGCTCAACATCTGCATCCATCACCTGGCGACGCGGCCCGACCACCAGGACCACCTGCGCCGGAACCCCGAGGCGATCCGCGCGGCGATCGAGGAGATCCTGCGCTATCGCAGCCCGGTGACGACGATGCCGCGCCACGTCAATACGGATGTCGAGATAGCCGGGACCGCGATCGCGGCGGGGTCGATCCTGCATGTCTGCTTTGCCTCGGCCAACCACGACCCGGAGATCTTCGACCGCCCCGACGAGTGCATCCTCGACCGGAAGCCGAACCCTCACATGGTGTTCGGGCAGGGCATCCACGGCTGCCTCGGCGCGCCGCTGGCGCGGCAGGAGATGCTGGTCGGGCTGTCCAGCCTCTTGCAGCGGACGAAGGGGTTCGGGCTGTCGGGCGAGCCCGGCCGGATGAAGGGGCACCACCTCGGCTACGACGCGCTGCCGATGTGGATCGAGCCGGCGTGAGGGACGGATGAGACGGATGAGGCGGGGACGGGACGCGGCATGATCCGGGTGACCTTCGTGGCCGCCGACGGCGGGACGACCAGCGTCGAGGTCGAGGAAGGCGTGACGGTCAAGGACGCCGCCGTGCCGAACGGGGTGGAGGGGATCGTGGCGGAATGCGGGGGTTGTTGTTCCTGCGCGACCTGCCACGTCCACGTCGACGCCGCCGACCTCGCGAAGTTCCCGACCCGCGAGGCGAACGAGGAGGCGATGCTGGAATTCACCGCCCGCGACGCGACCGGGACCAGCCGTCTCGGCTGCCAGCTTTTCCTCGAGGAAGGGATGGGGAGCGTGACCGTGACCCTGCCGGACCGGCAGGTCTAGCCGGAGTCCGGGACGGCGGATCGCGGCGGTCCGGGTCACCGCTCAGGCCCCGTCCGACAGGCAGGCCATCAGCACGCGCACCGGGGTGTCCGGCGGCATCTCTTCGAGCGACATGAGCACGTCGCGGACCGCCGGGCCGCGTCCGGACGCGGCGACACAGCCGGCGATCTTCTCGGCCAGCGCGCCGAAGCCGCAGTCCCCCGCGAGCACCGATGGCGGCGGCGGCAGTTCCCGGTCGAAGCGCGCGCCAGAGCGGAGCATGACGTGCGCCGCGGGCGTCGCGCCGGGGTCGCAGGCCCGCAGGGTGACACGGTCGGCCAGCGCGAGGGTCGCAGGGTCGGCGCGGGCCGCGTCGCCGAAGCTGTCGAGACCCGGCGCGCCGTAGACCAGCGCCGAGGCGAAGCAGTAGGGGATCGAGAACTTCGCGTTGATCGCCGTCTGCGGCCGCACCCGTTCGTCGCGCGGGACGTAGAGCATGTCGCAGGGCGGCCGTTCGGTGAAGGCGATCGCGGCGATGTCGTCGGGCGCCACCCCCTCGGCCCGGAGATCGAGCGCGAAGGCGATGCCGTGGTGGGTGCCGCGGCAGCAGGGCCAGAGCTTGATCGAGATCTCCGGGCCGAGGAAGCCCCGGCCGAAGCCCGCGAGGTGATCGCCCGCCGGCCCCGCGCCGGTCAGCATGTGGATCAGCCCGCCGCGTTCGGCCAGCACGTCGTCCGTGGCGACCACGCCGCGCCCCGCCAGCAGAACGGAGTCGACCGCGGCACGGGCGGCGAAGCCGTCGCGCACGGCGCGCAGGTGCGACCGGCCGCTGGCTTTCAGCGCGTCGGTCAGCGCGAACTGGGTGAAGGTCAGCGACATGGCGGAGGCGGTGCGGTCCGCGTCCAGCCGGTGGATCATCGCGCCCGCCAGCGCCGCGCCCACGGCCGCCATCACCGGCGGCTGGTACCAGTTGCGCTCCGCCGGGTCGGTGGCGAGCGACAGGGCGATGCGGCAGCCGAGATCGCCGCCGAGCGCGAGCGCGGTCAGCGCCTCGCCAAGGGTGGCGTCCCCGGCCTCGGCCAGGGCGAGAACGGCGGGAACGACCGGCGCGTTGGCGTGGATCGCGGCGGGGTCGAAAGTATCCTCGAAGTCGACGGCATGGGCGAGCGCCCCGTTGGCGAGCGCGGCCTGCGCCGCCCCGGCGCTGCCGCCGGCCAGGAGCGTGGCCGGCCCCGGCCCGTGATCGCGCGCGTGGTCGGCGAAGAGCGCCGCGGCGGGTTCCAGCCGCAGCGCGCCGAGAGAGACCGCGAGCGCGTCGGCGAGGCAGACCCGCGCGGCGGCCTGCGCGGCGGGGGGCAGGTCGGCCAGGCCTATGCCGCCCGCGCGCCGGGCGATATCGCGGGTCAGGCTCATGCCGCGGTCGCGCGGATCGCGTCGCCGTCCGCCTCGTACCGGGTCGCGAACCCGGCCTCCGCCGTGATCTCGCGCAGGTAGTCGAGGATGCGCCGGAACATGGGCTGGTCGCGGGTGACGAAGCGGGGTTCGGCGTCGTCCTCGATGTAGACCGGCAGCAGCCGGAACCCGGCGATCCCGTCCCGCGTCAGGTCGGCCTCGACCGCGATGCTCATCTTGCTGTCCGGCGGGAAGTTGAAGTGCGAATCGAAGTTCGGGATCCAGTCCGGGTTCAGCTTCTGGATCTCGCGGAAGCCCGGGCTCGCCGCGTGTTCCGGGGTCATCTTCAGCTCTATCGCGAAGTTGGCGAGGGAATGCACGATGGGCTTGCCGCGGTGGAATTCCAGCCCCTTCAGGATGTGCGCGTGGCAACCGAGGACCATGTCCGCGCCGGCGTCGATGGCGGCGCGGGCGACGTCGCGCTGGTAGTCCGGCACCACCGCCGGGACGAAGTGGATACCGGCGTGGTGGGACAGGATCAGCACGTCGACCCGCGGCCTCAGTGCCTCGATCGAGGCGACCAGCGCGGCGAGGTCGGCGCGGTGCGGGAAGGTGTGGACGCGGCAGGGGGTGCCGGGCTGGTCGTGTTCGATCTGCTCGTAGACGGTATGGCCGCGCATCGGCGCGCAGCCGGGCTTGTCCACGTCGGCCCAGTAGTTCTGCGGCAGGATCGAGTTGACCGACAGGAAGCCGACCATCACCCCGTTCCGTTCGACCACGACGGGTTCGCGCGCGGCCGAGACGGTCGCCCCGGCCCCCATGTGCAGCGCCCCCGCCCGTTCGAGGTTGGCGAGCGTGTCGAACATGCCCTCGGGGCCCCAGTCCATCGTGTGGTTGCCGGCGAAGGACACGACGCCGAGCCCCGCACCGACAAGCGCGTCGGCGATGTCGGGCCGGCCGCGCATGGTGTGCCGGGCCTGCGGCACGCGCTGGCCGCGGGTGGTCAGGTTGACCTCGAGCTGGCAGTAGCCGATGTCGGCGGCCTTCAGGCGGTCGCGGACGCGGTCGAAGATCGTCGCGGGCACGTCCCGGTCCGGGGCCACGTCGCCGACCGCGATCAGTGTTGCCTTCATTCAGATCCCTCCTTCATGCGCGACGTGGCAGGCGACGAGGCCGTCATGCCTTGAGGCCAGGGCCGGACGTTCGGCGCGGCAGATGTCGCGGGCGTGGGGGCAGCGCGGGTTGTAGGGGCATCCCGGCGGCGGCGAGAGCGGCGAGGGCAGTTCGCCCATCGGCGGCGTGGTGTCGGCGTGGGCGTCGGGATCGGCGGGCAGGGCGGCGGCGAGCAGCGCGCGGGTGTAGGGATGCTGCGGGGCGGTGCAGATCCGCGCGGCCGGGCCGCGTTCGACGATGCGGCCGAGGTAGATCACCACCACCTCGTCGCACATGAAGCGCACCGTCGCGAGGTTGTGGCTGACGAAGAGCGTGGCCAGCCCGTACTCGGCCCGGAGGTCCTTCAGCAGGTTCAGGATCTGGGCCTGGATCGAGATGTCCTGCGACGACACGGGTTCGTCGAGCAGCAGCAGTTCGGGCCGAGAGGCGAGGGCGCGGGCGATGGCGATGCGCTGGCGCTGGCCGCCGGAGAACTCGGACGGCACGCGGTCGCCGGCGCGCGCCGAGAGCCCGACCTGTTCGAGCACCTCGTCGACGCGGCGCCAGGCCTCGGCGCGGGTGGCGGTGCCGGTGGCCAGCAGCGGCTCGGCGATGATGTTGCGGACCCGCATCCGCGGGCTGAGCGACGAGTATGGGTTCTGGAACACCGGCTGCACGGCGCGGCGGTAGGCGTGGCGGCCCGCGGTATCGAGCCGCGGCAGCGGGACGCCGCGGAACAGGACCTCGCCCGATGTCGGGCGGTCGAGTTGCAGGAGCAGGCGGTTCAGCGTGGTCTTGCCGCAGCCGCTTTCGCCCACGATCCCGATCGACCGGCCGGGGGAGCAGGACAGCGACACCTCGCTGAGCGCGTGCAGGTTGCCGCCGCGGACGCGGAAGGTGCGCGACAGGTCGCGCGCCTCGAGGATCGGGGCCGGGGTCACAGCGGGGTCTCCTGCGGGTGCCAGCAGCGCACGAGGTGGGACGGGCCGACGACGGTTTCGGGCGGCACGGTCCGGCAGCGGTCGGTCGCGTGGGCGCAGCGGGGGTGGAACGGGCACCCGGCGGGCCGGTTGCCGACGGTCGGCGGCTGCCCCTCGATCACCGGCAGGCGGTCGGGCGCGTGGTCGGTCGAGGGCACCGACGCCAGCAGCGCGCGGGTATAGGGGTGGCGGGGGCGCGCGAAGATCTCGCGCACCGGCCCGGTTTCCACGATGCGGCCGGCATACATGACCGCCACCCGGTCGCAGATGCGCGACACGACACCGAAGTCGTGGGTGATGAACAGCATCGCCATCCCGTGGGACGCGCGCAGGGTCTTCAGAAGCTCTAGGAACTGGTACTGGATCGTCGCGTCGAGCGCAGTGGTCGGCTCGTCGCAGATCAGCAGGTGCGGATCCTGCGCCAGCCCGATGGCGGAGACCACGCGCTGCCGCATCCCGCCGGACATCTGGTGGGGATAGCCGCGCAGCCGTTCGGCCGGGGAGGGGATGTTGACCTCGACCAGCGCGGCGACGGCGGCGGCGTGCAGATCGCCCCGGCCGCCGCGGCGGAGCGCCTCGCGCAGTTGCGCGCCGATGGTCTGGACCGGGTTCAGCGACGACATCGGGTCCTGCAGGATCATGGAGACCTCGCCGCCCCGGATGCGCCGCATCGCGCGGCGCGGCAGCCCGAGCAGGTCGCGCCCGCGCCAGACGATCCGGCCCGTCGTCCCGGCATCGAGCAGCGGCGGCAGGAGCCGCAGCACCGCGGTTCCGAGCGTGGACTTGCCCGAGCCGCTCTCGCCCACGAGCCCGAGCGTTTCCCCCGGCGCGACGTCGAGCGACACGCCGTCGAGGATCGCGGGCGCGGTGTCGGCGCGGCCGACGCGGACGGTGAGATCGCGGATCGACAGGAGCGGTTCGGTCATCCGTCGTTCCTTCGCAGGCCCGGGTTCAGCCGGTCGGTCAGCGCGTCGCCGATGATGTTCACCGCCATCACCACGAGCAGGATCGCGATGCCGGGGAACAGGCTGACCCACCACGCGGTCACGACGTAGGATCGGCCGTCGGCCACCATCGCGCCCCAGGACGGGTTCGGCGGCGGGACGCCCACGCCGAGGAACGACAGCGAGCTTTCGAGGATGATGACCACGCCCACCTGGAGGGTCGCGACCACGATCAGCGAGGGCGCGATGTTGGGAAGGATGTGCCGGAAGATGATCCGCGCGTGGCCGAGGCCGGAGGTGCGGGCGAGGTCCACGAAATCCTCGTTCTTCACCCGCAGCGTCTCGCCCCGCGCCATCCGCGCGTATTGCGACCAGAGCACGAAGGAGATCACGAGGATGATGTTGGTGAAGCTCGGCTCCGACACCGCGGCGAGGAGCAGCGCGAGGAGGATCACCGGCAGCGACAGGGCGAGATCGACGAGCCGCATCAGGATGCGGTCGAGCCAGCCGCCGACATAGCCCGAGAGGGTGCCGATGGCGGTGCCCACGGTGCCGGCGACGCCGATCACGACGGCGCAGACCGCGAGCGACAGCCGCGCGCCCTCGACGATGCGCGACAGCACGTCCCGGCCGAGCCGGTCGGTGCCGAGCAGGTGGTCGGCGGATCCGCCCTCGGCCCAGGCCGGCGGGTCGAGACGCGCGCGGAGACTGCCCTGCAACGGGTCGTGCTGGACGAGGTAGGGACCGACCAGCGCGGTCAGTACGAACAGGGCGAGCAGGCCGAGCGCGAAGTTGAACGACAGGTTGCGCATCAGCCCCGGCTTCTCATGCGGGGGTCGATGGCGAGGTAGAGGAGGTCGACCACGAGGTTGGCGAGGATGAAGAAGGCGGTGATGACCAGCACCACGACCTGGATCACCGGGAAGTCGCGCGACAGGATCGACTCGTAGGCCAGCCGCCCGATGCCGGGCCAGGCGAACACCGTCTCGACGACGACGGCGCTGGTGATCATCGTGGCGAAGAACGTGCCCATGAAGGTGACGACGGGGATAAGGCTGTTCGACAGCGCGTGCCGCAGGACGACGGTCGCCTCGGCCAGTCCCTTGATGCGGGCGAGCTTCACGTAGTCGGAGGCGAGTGCGTCGAGCATGGAGGCGCGGACGAGCCGGGTGACGGCGGCGAGGGTGAAGAGCCCCAGGGTCAGCGCCGGGAGCACGTAGTACTGCCAGCCGCCGAAGCCCGATGTGGGCAGCCAGCCGAGATGGACCGAGAACAGGTAGATCAGGATGATCCCGAGCCAGAAGCTCGGGATGGACTGCCCGAGCAGCGCGATCAACCGCATCAGGACGTCGAACGGCGTGCCGCGGGTCACCGCCGCGATGACGCCGAGAACGATGCCGACCGCGAGCGTGAAGGCGAGCGCCACCCCGGCGAGCCCGAGCGAGGCCGGCACCCGCGACATCACCATCTCGAAGGCGTCCCGGTTGCCGGCCGCCACGGACCGGCCGAAGTCGCCCTGGAGGGCGTTGCCGATGAAGGTCAGGTATTGCTGCAGCAGCGGGCGGTCGAGCCCCAGTTCCGCGATGAGCCGCTGCCTGTCGCCCTCGGTCGCGCCGTCGGCCAGGAGCAGCGCGACGGGATCGCCGATGATCCGGCTGAGGAAGAAGATCAGGACGCTCATCAGGAGAAGAGCGGCCACCGCCTCGATCAGGCGGCTTGCCAGTAGCCGTGCCATGTGCCTATCCCTGGAGATCGGGCGGCGGGGGGAGAGCGCCCGCCGCCCCTTGGGTCCGCGACCCCGGACTACTCGGCCGGGAGCGCCGCGGCGAAGTTGAAGCCGTAGGAGGTTCCGGGGCTCCATTCGGCGACACGGGGACCGACGCCGTAGGGCTCGTTGGCGTGGACCATGAAGACGGCCGCCGCCTCGTCCCGGATGTACTGGCCGATCTCGGTCAGCGCCGCGTTCCGGGCGTCGATGTCGGTGATCTCGCGCATCTCGGCGATCCGCTGTTCCAGTTCCTCGCTGGTGAAGGAGGCGAACACCGAGAGGTCGGAGAACGCCGCGTCGAGCCCGATCTCGGTGCTGGTCCAGGGGAAGCCGCGGTGGGTGAACACGTAGTCGAGCGGCGCGCCGCTGGTCCAGTCTGAGCGGACGGTCGGCCAGTCCGCCGGCTGGATCGACACGTTGATCCCCACGTCGGCCCAGTAGAGCGCCGCGGCCTCGGCCATGAGCGGTAGTTCGGCGCCGGGCGAGGTCGTGAAGGTCCGCATGGTCACGTCGAACCCGTCGGGATAGCCGGCCTCGGCCAGGAGTTCGCGGGCGCGGTCGGGGTCGTAGGGATAGGGCTGCACGCTGTCCCACAGCACGTCCGGCGCGTCGGCGTTCGCCGGGATGCCCTCGCCCTGGAACAGCTCGTCGATGATCGCCTGCTTGTCGATGGCGAGGTTCATGGCCTGGCGCACGCGCACGTCGGCCCAGGGCAGGTCGGGGTTGTAGCGCGCCGGGTCGGTCTGCACGAGCCCGCCGAGCCGGATCACCGGGGTCCAGGTCCGTTCCGCCGCGACGATGCGCACGCCCGCGTCCCGCAGGCCGGGGATGGAGTCGAAGCCGATCGGCGCGATGTCGGCCTCCCCGGCGCGCAGCATGGCGACGCGGGTGGCTTCCTCGGGGACGACGCGCAACGCGATCCGGTCGAAGGCCGGGCTGATGCGCCAGTGGTCGCCGTCGAGATCGTCGCGCAGGCGCATGACGATTTCCGACGCCTCGACCGAGGTTTCGAGTTCGTAGGGCCCGGTGCCGACCGGCGGCGCGGCATCCGCGTCGGGGCCAAGCGCCTCGATGTAGGACCGGCAGACGATGCCCATTTGCTGGGTGTCGCTGAACAGCCCGCGGGCGAGCGCGAAGTCCGGGGTCGAGAGGGTCACGCGCACGGTCGCGTCATCGACGATCTCGACGCCCTCGATCAGCCGCCGCATCTGGTTTGCGGGGCCGGCACGGCTGTCCTCGTCGATGATGCGCTCGATGGAATAGGCCACGTCGGTCGCGGTGACGTCGCCGCAGCTTTCGTCGGAGAAGGGGACGCCCTCGCGCAGGTGGAACACCCAGGTCCGGCCTTCGTCCGACATCTCCCACTCGGTCGCGAGGCCCGGCATGGCCTCGCCGTCGGGGCCGACATAGGTGAGGTATTCGTAGGTGAGATCGAGATAGGACTTGCGCTGACCGGAGCCCGCCCATGGCGTCATGGTCTGCTCGGAGAATGTCGACATCGCGACGGTCAGGGTGCTGCCGTCCTGCGCGTCCGCCGCCATCGGCAGAACCAGTATCGCGGTCGCGGCAAATAGGCCCGCGAACGGTTTCGCGTTGTATTCCATGTTCCTTGTCTCCTCCCAGGACAGGCGCGACGCAGGGATCGAGTCAACCGCCGCACCGGAACTTTTGTCGGCAGGATGGTTCATATTGTCAACAAAATTCGGGATTGTGGCCGGTGTGATCCGGTTGGCTTGACATTTTGTCGGCAAACCGGCTGATGTTGTAGGCAAAGGGGGGGCGTCGATGTTGGCGGAGGACGAGGAGATCGGGTCGGGGCAGGGCAGGACGGCAACGCCCGCCGATGTCGCGGAGCAGATCAAGTCCGGCATCGTCTCGGGCCGGTTCGCGCCGGGCCAGCGGCTCATAGAATCCGATCTCACCGGGGACCTGAAGGTCGGCCGCAGCAAGATCCGCGAGGCGTTCCGCATCCTCGCCGGCGAGGGCCTGATCGAGATCGTCGCCAATCGCGGCGCGCTCGTCCGCCGTCACTCGCGGGAGGACCTTCTGTCGATGGGCCGGGCGCGCGAGGTGCTGGAAGGGCTCGCCGCGCGGATGGCCGCGGAGACGCCGCTGTCGGACGACCAGCGCGGCCGGCTGCGCGACCTGCAGGCGCGGATGGACGCGGCGGAGGAGGCCAACGAGATCCGCACCTACGACACGCTGAACCAGGCCTACCACCGGGCGATCGTGGAGTTCGCCGGGAACCCCTACGTCGCCGAGCTGATCGAGAAGGTGCGGGTGCCGCTCTTGGGATTGCGGCTGCCGAACGGGTTCTCCGCCGCGACGCTGGAGCAGTCGAACGAGGGCCACCGCTTCATCACCCACGCGATCCTCGCCGGCGCCCCCGAAGCGGCCGAAGCGGCGATGCGGGCGCATGTGCGGTCGGGCAACGCGACGACAGCGTCGCTGCCGGACGAGGTGTTCCGGTAGGCCGGGCGAGGGGATGCGGGTCGGTGGGGTCTCGGGTCTTGCCGAGTGGACTGCGGGAGGGGTGATCGCGGTCGGCTTGGGTGCCGTGCCGGCGCTCCGTTCGGCCTAATGCGCTCGACGGCGGCTCGAACGTGAGGCAGGGGCACGCCAACTGAACCGCTGCCGGGAAAGGCGGCGAGGAAATTCAACGCCGCCGGGCGGGTCCGTTCGCGCGGGCGCACCGGAGGGAGATCGGATAGCGAAGCAAGGTCACGAGGGAGATCGGATAGCGAAGCAACGTCACGCTGGTTGACACCAAACGGGGATAGTGAGGAGGCCGCGGGCGCTCGACGGATCCCTGCGGGCGACGCACCGAATGGGGCCCGGGCCGCGGAGCGAGTTATCGAGAACCGGACCGCCGCCGGACAAGGCTGCGAGAGAGCCGCAGCCCCTCGGACGGCACCCTTTGCCACGGTGTCATCGTCCGACTGTCTCGTTCCGCGCCGTGATCATCTTCCCGCACCGCATCGGCGAGGGCAGTCGAAAACCAACGAATCCAGCCGCTTGCGGCATTCCGGGCCGCTCCGAAAAAGTCCCTTGTAATCTTGGGGCATCGGCTGGCATACGGGTCGGCGGAGACGTGGCCGAGTGGTCGAAGGCGCTCCCCTGCTAAGGGAGTAGGCGGGAAACCGTCTCGAGGGTTCGAATCCCTTCGTCTCCGCCACCCAGATCCGACACCCGTCTCAGCGCCTGGCCTTGACCTGCAGCCCGCCGGAACAGGGCGGTTTTAGGCAAGTCTGGATTCCTCATCGCGTAAGGCCTGCTGCCGACCGCGCTTGCCCGTCGGAGGCGGCCTCCAAACCATATGGGGATCGAACCAAACTGTCAGCGCACCGCGCCGCCCAAGTGCCTCAATGTAAGACGACCAGTTCGTGGTCTTGTACTTCGTCGCGGCCCAACGGCTCATGCCTCCGTGCTATCACGCTGGGTTCATGACGTGAATCCCTCACCCGATTTGTGCAACAAGGCCGTGTCGTGGTGGAACCGCACCGATAGCTCAGGAACGCCCCGCCTCCGGGCCGCGGGACCGGCCCGCGAGCAGCCAGATCCCCGGGAGTGCCAGCAGGGTCGTGACGATCGTCAGCCAGAGCGCCGCGTCGTAGCTTCCCGTCCATTCAAGGGACGCACCCCCGGCGAAGGTGCCGATCGCGCCGCCGGTCTGGTTGAAGACGTAGGCGAAGCCGAGGATTGTCCCGATCGCCCGGCGGCCGAACAGGTTGGTCGCGAGCGAGGCGATGACCCCGATAGCGCCGTAGCCTAGAAAGCCGAAGACCAGCACGAAGGCAGCGAAGGTGATCGTCGCGGGCATGAGCACGACCAGGAGCGTCGCCAGGGCGCGGGCGCCGAACATCAGGAGCAGCACCAGCCGCGGGCCGAGCCGGTCGGAAAGCCAGCCGGTGACCACGGTGCCAAAGATCCCGATCCCCCCGACAAGCGCGAGTCCGGTGGCGGCGAGCGCGGTGTCGAAGCCCCGGCTCATCACGTAGGAGGGCAGGTGGACGAAGACGAGGTTCATCATCAGCCCGTTCGCGAAGAGACAGGCCGAGATGACCCAGAACGCGGGCAGTCGCATGGCCTGCCTCGCCGTGGTGTGGTCGCCGTCCGCCGCCGGTCTTGCCGTCCCGCCCTTGCGCGACGGACCGATGCCCGGTGCGCCCCGCATGAAGGCGAGAACCGGCGGGATCAGCGCCAGGATCGCCAGCCCCAGGACCAGCATCGCGCGGCGCCAGTCGTAGGCGACGATCAGCGCGGCGAGCGTCGGCGGCAGCACGATCATCGCGACCTTGGTGCCCGACGTGGCGATGCCGAGCGCGGTGCCGCGATTGCGGTCGAACCATCCCGATACGAGGGTGGTGGAGGAGACCGGGCTCAGGGACGCGTATCCGACCGAGGTGGCAAGGCCCATCAGGAGCACGACCTGCCAGAACTCGGTCGCGAGCGCCGTGCCGCAAAGCGCCGCTCCGGCGAAGAGAAGGCCAACCGCGAAGACCGTCCGGCCGCCGAACCGGTCAAGCGATATTCCCACCAGCGGCTGTATCGCCGCCGCGCCGAGCATGGAGATCGCGACCGCGGCCGAAACCGACGCGGCGCTGGTGTCGAAGGCCTCGGGCAGGAAGGGCAGGAACAGCCCCATCGAGAAGCGCGCGCCGAGCACCATCGCCGTCGAGACAAAGGCGAGCGCGACGATCACCCATCCGTAGTGAAGCCTGCGCGCGTCCGTGTCGTCGGTCATGCCGCCCTGGATGGTCATTTGCGGTATCGTGCCTCGAGCTCGTTCCGCTGCGCGTCGGTCAGCGGTCGCAGCCGGTGGCCCGCCAGCAGGAGGAACAATTTCGCCGTGTCCTCGAGTTCCTCGATCGCGTATTGCGCGTCGCAGAGGCTCGACCCGGAGACCACCGGCCCGTGATTGGCCAGGAGAACGGCATGATGCCGGCCCGCGAGAGCCGCGACCGCCTGGGCCAGCGCCTCGTCGCCGGGCGGGAAGTAGGGCACGAGGGGCAGGCGGCCCACACGCATCACGTAGTAGGCCGTGAGCGGGGGCAGCACGTCCATCGGATCGAGCCCGTCCATGATGCTGACCGCAACGGAATAAGCGGAATGAAGGTGCACGACCGCCCTGTCGTCCGGGCGATGGGCGTACATCGAGGCATGGAGAAACGCCTCCTTCGTCGGCGGATCGCCGTCAAGCAGGCGTCCGTCCGGGCTCATCAGGGACAGACGGGCCGGGTCGAGGGTGCCGAGACTGGAATTCGTCGGGGTCAGCAGGAGCGATCCGTCATCGGTGACGGCACTGATGTTGCCGGTGGAGCCCGAGGTCAGGCCCCGCGCGAAGAGCGACGCCCCGATCCGCGCGATCTCGTCCCGGAGTGCGGTCTGCTGCGAGATACGGCCAGTCATCGAAGCTTGCCCCAGGCGGAGAGGAAGATGTCGTTCGCCCCGAAGTTCCCCGATTTCAACGCCAGCGCAACAGGGTTGCCGCCCCGGTTCGCGATCATCCAGGGTACGCCGGGGTCGATCTCCGGCCCCACGTCGAGTTCCGTCACCCCGAGCGCGGCGATGATCGCGCCGGACGTCTCGCCCCCCGCGATTACCATGCGGTCGAAGCCTCGCGCGGCCAGGCCGATGGCGACGCGTCCGAGGAATTCCTCGATCATCGCGCCCGCGGCCTCCCGGCCGAATGCCTCCTGCGAGTCCCTGACCGAGGCGGGATCGGCGCTGGCATAGATCAGCGGAGGCCGGTCGCCGGGGGCATCGGTGGCAAACGCAATGGCGTGCTCGGGCGTTGTCCGGCCCGCGGCGAGATCGTAGGGATCGACCCGGAACCCCGGCATGCCGCCCGCGAGGCCGGCTGAAACCTGCCGTATCGTCGCCTCGGAACAGGAACCGGCCAAGACCGCCGCGCGGCCCGATGGCACGGCGGCGGTGTCCGACGCCCCGGCGGGGTCAAGCGGGAAGTTCCCCGGCAGGCCGAGCGCGACGCCCGATCCCCCGGTCACGAGCTTCAGTCCGCGCGCCGCGGCGCCGATGGTCATCAGGTCGGTATCCTCGATCGCGTCGATGACGGCGATGCCGCGCGTCGATTTCAGCGCCTCGCGGATGGCGCCGGAGCCGGTGCGAACGGTGGAGATGTCGATCAGCGAAACCGGCACGTCGGTCTGGCGCCGGAGCAGCCGGGGCAGGTTCGAGTCGGTCATCGGGGTCAGCGGATGGTTTCGCATGCCGGACTCCGACAGAAGCGCGTTCCCGACGAAGAGATGCCCGCGGTAGACCGTTCGCCCGTTGGCGGGAAAGGCGGGGCAGGCGATGGTCCGGTCCTCCCCGGTCAGGGCCATCAGCGCCGCGATTACCGGGCCGATATTGCCCTCGTCGGTCGAGTCGAAGGTCGAGCAGTACTTGAAGAAGAGCTGATGGGTTCCGGCCGCCAGCAGGGCTTTCGCCGACGCCTCGGATTGCGCCACCGCCTCGGCCGCCGGGATCGTCCGCGACTTCAGCGAGACGATCACCGCGTCGGTCCCCGCCAGGTCGGTCGATGCGTCGGGGACGCCGACGACCTGGCGCACCCGCATTCCACCACGCGCCAGTGTCAGGGCCAGGTCCGTCGCGCCCGTGAGATCATCGGCGATCGCGCCGATGAACGGCCCCCGGCCGGCCACCGTCACACCACCCGGTTCGGCGGCGCCTCGCCGGCGAAATGGGCCACGAGGTTCTTCACCACCATCGCGTCCATCGCCTCGCGCGCCTCGGTCGTCCGGCTGCCCTGGTGCGGCGAGAGAACCAAGTTGTCGAGACGACGGAGCGCCTCGGGAACTTCGGGTTCACCCTCGAAAACGTCGAGCGCCGCGCCGCCGAGCCTGCCGCATTGCAGCATCTCGATCAGCGCCGGCTGGTCCACCAGCGACCCGCGCGCCACGTTGACGAGCCGCCCGCCGGGGCCGAGTGCCTCCAGGACCGGCCGCGACACGATCCCGCGCGTCTCGGGCGTGGCGGGGACGATCGCCACCAGCCAGTCGGCCCATGCCGCCATGTCAACGAGGTCGCCGTGGTAGGAATAGGGTTGGCCCGGCTTCTCGGTCCGGCCGTGATACGCGATCTGCATCCCGAATACCTGAAGCCTTGCGGCGATCCCCGACCCGATCCGGCCGAGGCCGAGCATGCCGACGCGCTTGCCCCGAAGTTCGCTCCCGAGGATGAAGGGGCCCTTCGTCCAGCTACCGTCCCGCACGTAGCGGTCGGAGCGGGGCAGGTTCCGCGCCAGCGCGAGCATCAGCCCCACGGTCAGCTCCGCCACGGAATCGTTCAGCACGTCCGGCGTGTTGGTGACGATAATCCCGCGCGACCTGGCGGTCGAGATGTCGTTGGTTTCCACCCCGACGCCGGAATTCGCGATGATTTCGAGTTTCGGAAGCGCCTCCATCGTCGGCCCGTCGACCTTGCCGCCCGCGATGCCGCGCACGCGGTCGGCCACGCCGCGAATGACCGAAGCCGGATCCGCGGCGCCCACGATGGTGTGGACATCGAACGACTGCTCCAGCGCGGCGACGGCGGTCGCGGTCATCGGCTTGGTGATGAGGACGGTCCGGGAGATGGCAGTGCCCCTCGTGAGTGCCTTCCGAATAGTCAGGCCTTCCTGCGCTGTCCAATATCAATCGGGTGTCCTGTTATGCGCTTCGGCATATGACCCATCCGGCGGCTGAAAGGGTCGCATCTTATACAGACATGAGAATAAATGACCGATGTATTGATATTGGACACACCTAGTAAGTTCCATTAGCCCGATCAGGAATAGACGCGTTGCGGTTGTATTCGGACCGGCCCCCGGCCCGAGGATCACCCGCCGCGGTATCCCGGCGCGGCGCGCCGCAACAAGTCCGAGAGGTTCGCCCGATGTCCACCGCCGCAACCCCAGAGTATCGCGACGAGATCGCCGATCTGCTCGCCGAGTTCACCGTCAACGTCTCGGGCGACATAGACGCCGAGACGCGCCACGCGGCGAAGCGGGCGCTCAGCGACTCCGTGGCCGTGGCGCTCGGTGCGCTGGATCACCCCGCGTCGCACATCGCGCGCAAGTTCGCGGCCCCCTTCGCGACCCCCGAAGGCGCGGTGATCTGGGGCACGGCGATGCGCGCGCATCCCGACCTGGCGGGTTTCGTCAACGGCTCGCTCCTGCGGTGCTACGATTACAATGACTTCTACGTGGGCGACCGGAACTCCGGCCATCCGAGCGACATGGTCGCCGGTCTCATCGCCGTGGGCGAATGGATCGGCGCCAGCGGCGAGGAGGTCCTGGTCGCGCTTGCGGTGGGCTACGAGATGGTTGGCGCGGCGTTCGACGCGTTCTCGACCGCCCCGGGCGGATGGGACTACACCAACCTGGTCGCGATCGGAGCCGTCGCCGCCGTCGCCCGGCTGCTGGGTCTCGACGTGGCGCAGGCGCGTGAAGCCTTCGGGATCAACGCGACGCAGCACTTCGCGTCGGACGAGGTCGAAAGCTGCGAACTCAACCCGCGCGGCGACCTGACCCTATGGAAACGCTTCAACGGCACCGACGCGATCCGCAACGCGGTTCAGTCCTGCTTCCTGGCGCAGGCCGGAGTGGAGGCGCCGGTGCGCCCGTTCTCGGGCAACAACGGCTTTGTCGCGAAGCTCGCCAATTCGCATGACCCGCTGCCCGTCCTGAAGGAGCGGCTGGACAGCTCGATCAAGCTGTCGCGGATCGCGGAGACCTACATGAAGCTCTGGCCGGTGGGCTCGATGGCGCAAAGCGCGATCAGCGCGGCTCTGGCGGCGCGGGCGCAGATCGGCGACGTGTCCCAGATCAAGGAAGTGCGCGTCTATTCCGAGGAAGGCGCCTACGAGCACTTCATCGAGATGCGGCAGGATCCCTACCACCCGATCTCGCGCGAGACCGCGGACCACTCGATGCCCTACATCGTCGGTTCCGCCGTGCTGGACGGTTACATCGGCGTCGACAGCTTCGACATCGAGCGTGTGGCCGAGGGCTCTCGCCAGAAGTTCGTGGCGGAGCAGGTCAAGGTCGAACCGGACCCGTCGCTCGGCGCGAAGGCGGACGGAAAGCTGTCCCGGGCGTCCCGCGGCTACCTCTCGCGTGTCGAGATCGAACTGGCCGACGGGACCGTGGTCAAGGGCGACGCCAAGCCCTTCCCGGGCCACCCGAAGGCACCCTTCACCGACGAGGAGATCGCCCAGAAGGTGACGCAGAACGCCCTGCCGTTCGCCGGCGAGGAGACGACGAAACGCATCATCGCGGCCCTGCACGGCTTCGATACCCTTGAGGACGTGCGCAAATTCACCGAGATTCTGGCCTTCGACTGGGCGTCGAAGAAGGCCAAGACCGAAGCGGCCTGACGGCCGGTCGCACGGGTGCCGGACCCTTCCCGGCGCCCCGGGACAGGACGCGAAGATGAACAGCCACGAGAAGAACATGACCGATGGAGCGGGTGCGCTGACGAGACTCTGCGACCTCGACGAACTCGAGGAGGACGAGCCGCTCCGCTCGGAAGTGGAGGGCATCGGCTACGCGGTCTACAAGGTCGGCGAACTCGTCTTCGTGACCGCGGACCTCTGCACCCACGGGCCCGGCTGCCTGTCCGACGGTCTCGTCGACGGGTTCGAGGTCGAGTGCCCGTTCCACGGCGGCACCTTCGACATCCGCACCGGCGCGGCCACATCGGCCCCTTGCGAGATCCCGGTCTCGGCCTGGTCGCCCGTGATCCGCGACGGCGCCGTCTTCATCGACATCGCGAACCCGCTGAACGCCTGAGATCAGTCGATCGGCGTGAACTTCTTCACGAAGCGCTCGCGGATCGGGTTGGGGTTGGCGGCGGAATGCACCAGCAGGATCCGGCTGGACACGTTCGCGTTGGTGATCTCCCGCCAGGTCACGTCATGCACGTTGATGCTTTGCAGCGCTTTCGGCGCCACCGTGACGCCGACCCCGGCCGCCACCAGGCCGAGCGTGGTCGTCGCCTCGATCGCCTCCTGCACGATGTGGGGCGAGAAGCCGGCCTCGGCACAGAGGTCGAACACCTGTTCGTAGAAGCCGGTGCCGCTGCCGCGCGGGCGGAGCACGAACTTCTCGTCCTTCAGGTCCTCGATCGCGATCGGGCCGGACCGGGCGTTGAGCGGATGGTCGACCGGAAGCACCGCCATCAGTCGGTCCTCGTAGACCGGGACCACGCTGAGCGAACTGGGCATGACGGTGCTGATCGAGGGCCGCGTGAAGCCCACGTCCACCGTCCCGAGCAGGACCTCGTCGATGATCTTGACCGACGAGCGGCTCTTAAGCTCCAGGTGAACATGCGGGTATTGCGACCGGAACGACCGCACGGCGCTGGTGAACATGTTGACCAGCGGCACCGAGGTGATGAAGCTCAGGCGCAGCGTCCCCATCTCGCCCTTGGCGGCACGGGTGACGGTCTCGACCGCCCGTTCGGCCTGGAGCAGGGCGAGGCGGGCTTCCTTCAGGAACAACTCGCCCGCGGGCGTCAGTTCCACGTTCCGGCGGGTGCGCTTGAGCAGGGTGACGCCAAGCTCGCGCTCGATCCCCTGAATCTGAAGGCTCAGCGGCGGCTGGCCGATGTTCAGCCGGGCGGCGGCGCGGGTGAAGTGCAGTTCCTCGGCGACCGCGACGAAGTAGCGGAACTGGCGCAGGTCCATATCATTTCACCGGAAGAATAACAGCATCCACAATTGATATTGGACAGCAAATGTCAGGGGAGTCAACTTCCGGCATGATCCCCGCGCCGCCGCGCGTGCCAGAGGCATGCAGGGCGGGGCAGGGCCCCAAGTCACCCGCAACCGAGGTTGAGCCACATGATCAGAGCCGAGGACAACGAACTCCTGACCCAGAGCGGCCCGGGAACGCCGATGGGGGACGTGTTCCGCCGCTACTGGATCCCCGCGCTTCTCGCCAGCGAGCTTCCGGGGCCGGATTGCCCGCCGGTGCGCGTCTCGCTTCTGTCCGAGCGCCTGATCGCGTTCAAGGACACCGACGGCAAGATCGGCCTGATGGACGAGTTCTGTGCCCACCGCGGCGTATCGCTCTGGTTCGGCCGGAACGAGGAGGGCGGCATCCGCTGCCCCTATCACGGCTGGAAGTACGACACGTCCGGCCAGTGCGTCGAGGTTCCGTCCGAGCCGGCCTCGTCCGGCTTCTGCGCCAAGATCAAGCTCAAGTCCTATCCCTGCGTGGAACTCGGCGGGGTGATCTGGACATACATGGGGCCGAAGGAACACATGCCGCCCCTTCCGGAATTCGAATGGACGCAGCTTCCGTCGAGCCATGTCTACCTGTCGAAACGCTGGCAGGAATCGAACTACCTCCAGGCGATGGAAGGCGGCATCGATTCCAGCCATGTGTCGTTCCTGCATTCCGGCGACATCAGCCGCGACCCGCTCCACAAGGGGACCGACGGGGCGAAGTACGCCCGGTCGACCAACACCACGTTCGACATCCACGAATCCTCGGGCGGGCTGATGATCGGCGCGCGCCGGCCGGCCGACCCGGGTTTCCACTACTGGCGCATCACCCAGTGGATGATGCCGTGGTACACGCTGATCCCGCCCTACAAGGGCAATGCGCTCAACGGCCATGCCTGGGTGCCGATGGACGACAACAACTGCATGGCCTGGACCATGACCTTCCATCCGACCCGCCCGCTGACTGAGGAAGAGGTCTCGCTGATGGAAAAGGGCGGCGGCGTCCATGCCGACCTGATCCCGGACGGCAGCTTCCGCCCGGTCGCGAACATGGACAACGACTACCTCATGGACCGCGAGGCGCAGCGTCAGAAGATCTACTATTCCGGCATCAAGGGCATCGCGATCCAGGATGCATCGTTGCAGGAAAGCATGGGTCCGATTGCCGACCGGACGAAAGAGAACCTCGTCTCCACCGACAACGCGATCATCATGGCCCGGATGCGGCTGAAGAAGGCGGCCAAGTCGCTGGCCAAGGGCACGCCGCCGCCGGGGCTGGAACCGGAATCCCAGAAGGTCCGCTCCGCCTCGTTCATCCTGCCCGAGGACGGCCCGTTCAAGCAGACCGCCGTCGAGGCGACAGAGATGAAGATCGGCGAGCCGTTCGTCGCCGTATGACACCGACAGGCCGCCACCGGTTGCAAGGCCGGTGGCGGCGTTACGTTCCCGCGCCGCGACTTCCCCGGGAACCGCGACCGGGTGCCGAGGCGTCGGGGAACGGCCGTTTCCCGACGATCCATTCCGGTAACGGAAGGGTTCCGGGCGGCGATGCGCTGATCGCCACGCGCGGCATTCGGGCGCTCCGATTCCTTATCCGGGAACGCGTGCGGGTTGGGCTGGAAGCTCCTGCCCTCATGTCCCCATCGCTCCCGAAGACCCACAAGATGCAGGCCGTTCCATGACCGATACGCTTCCCGATCCGACCCCCGAACTGACCGCCGGGCTTGCCGGCCAGGCGGCGCTTGTCGTCGGTGCCGACCGGGGTGTCGGGCCCGAGGTCGTGGCCGCGCTCGCCGCGGCGGGGGTCCGGCTCGCGCTCGACGCACCGCTCGTCGACGGTGCCGTGCTGGTGGAGGAGGTCGACCCGGTGGCGCAGGTCCACCGCGCGGCCGAGGCGCTCGGCGGGCTCCAGGTCTTCGTGCTGTGCCCGCCGCCGGTGAAGAACAAGCCCGTGCTCGACTGGACTGCCGAGGAGATCAGGCCGGTGATCGAATCCGAACTGACGGCCGCGATCCTTCAGATGCAGGCGGCGGCCCGGCTGATGACCGATGCGGGCTACGGCCGGATCGTCTCGATGCTGTCGATGTCGGGCAAGGCCGGCGTCCACGAGGGGGTCGCGCCCTACGCGGCGGCAAAGGCGGGGATGATGAGCTTTATGCGTGTGCTTGCGGCCGAGACAGCGGGGCAGGGGGTCACTGTCAACGGGATCGCAACCGCGCTGTTCGAACCCCAGACCCGCACCATGACCGAGGAAAAGCGCGAGCGCCTGCGCGGCCAGGTTCCGGTCGGCCGGTTCGGGCGCAGCGTCGAGGCGGCGCACGCCGTCCTCTATCTCGCCTCGCCGCTCGCGGGCTTCGTCACCGGCGAATGCCTGAACCTTTCAGGCGGCCGGTTCATGGACTAACCTGCCGCTCCGGAGACCAACATGATCGCACAGACCTTCTTCAGCCGTCATCCGGGCAAGCGGATCGAGGACTACCGCAACTCCTCGCCGCGCTACATCAAGGTTCTTGCCGTCGGACCCGACGCCGAGGACATCGTGGCCGAGATCAACGACGGTGCGCGTGACAACGTCATGGTCAGCGGCCGGGTCGAACCCGCCGAAGGCCTTTCGATGGACGCGCCGGTCGGCGGCATCCGGCCCCATGCCGTCATCGTCGTCCACCAGCAGGGCGAGGCCGATGCCTTCCCGTTCCGGGTCGAGCGCACCGCGTCGATGCTGTCGCTCATCGTGCTCGAGACCGCAGGCATCCACGACGAATCCGCCGACAGTCGCAAGGTACGGGACATCCGCGCCATCGCGGACCTGTTCGTGACAACCTCGGACCGCGGGTTCGTTCGCGAACTGGTCGATAATTTGGCGAGCTGACGCGCCCGCGGGCATCGGCCCGGACCGGCCACCAACCATACGCATACCACCGAGTAGCGCCGGACGCCCCCGTGCGACCAGCACTTGGGCGTTTTCTTCAGTCCAGACCGGCTGACGGCTCTATCATTTCCTGCATTCGCATTTGGGACGCCTTTTTATTCGCGGCAGGCAATAAAAGGGCCCCCATTAAGAATTGGACGCCCTTGAAATTCTCTTCCTAACATCAGTGTGCCGGCTGCTGCACTGGCAGGATGGGACCAGCCCGAGGCCGCCAGGGGACTGGGTATCCCCGTCTCGGCCACAAGAATGAGCCGCGCAGCGCGACGGGACAACTAGCGAGGGGCGAGTGCCGAGGCACCTGCCGTTCAGGGGCAATTGGAGACTCACATGAACATGAAAAGAAGAACCGCCCTGCAACTTCTGGGAGCCAGCGCGGGAACGGCCTTTCTCGGAGCACCGCAGATCGTCTTCGGACAGGACCTGGACCAGATCGTCGTCGCGGTGGACGACATACCCGAACAGCTCGATCCCCTGCTCAACCAGCTCAACCCGGGGTATCGGACGTTGTGGAACATCTATGACAGCCTTCTGACCGTCGACTATCTCGGGGACGGGTCGGTGCAGCCGGCACTTGCCGAGAGCTGGCAGCGCGTCGATGGCCGAACCCTGGAGCTGACCCTGCGCGAGGGCGTGACCTTCCACGACAGCTCGCCGCTGACGGTCGAGGACGTGGTGTTCAGCTTCGGACCGGAACGTCGGACCGATCCGGAGTCGCCGGGCTACGGCACCGCGCAGCAGTTCCTCAACACCATCGAGACGGTCGAGGCGGTGGACGACCGCACCATCCGCGTGACCTCGTCGGTCGACGACCCGACGCTGGAGCTGCGGCTGACTGCCTGGGGATCGCAGATCGTGTCGAAGGCTGCGTTCGAGGCCGCCGGCGGCTTCGAGGGCTTCGCCCAGGCGCCGGTGGGAACCGGTCCGTTCAAGGTCGTCTCGATCAGCGCCGACACGATCGAGCTGGAAGCCTTCGCCGACTACTGGGGCGGCGCTCCAGATATCGAGCGGCTGGTGTTCCGGCAGGCGCCGGAGCTGTCGTCCCGCATCGCCGGGCTGGTCAGCGGCGACTTCGACATCATCGTCGACGTTCCGGCCGACCAGTTCGCGGCGGTCGAGGGCCAGGACGGACTGGAGATCGTCGGCGGCAACGTGGCCTCGATCCGCGTGGTGAAGTTCGACACCCGCAACGAGACGCTGGCCGATCCCCGCATCCGCCGCGCGCTGGCGCTGTCGATCGACCGGCAGGCCATCGTCGACGCGCTCTGGGGCGGTCTCGTGAGCATCCCGAACGGGCACCAGCTTCCGTCCTTCGGCGCGCTCTACGACCCAGATCGGCCCGACTGGCAGTACGATCCCGACGCGGCCCGCGCGCTGATGGAAGAGGCCGGATATGACGGCACCGCCATCCCCTACCGTATCCGCGTCGCCGCCTACGGGCCGGAACTGGCCACCGCCCAGGTGCTCGTGTCGATGTGGGAAGCCGTAGGCTTCAACATCGACATGCAGATCAAGGAGAACTTCGGTCAGCTGCTCGAATTCCCCGGAACCGGCATGCGCAACGGCGTCGACCCGGTGCTGGTCGCCGACCCGCTCTTCGGGTTCTGGCGGTCCTACAACGAGTCCGAGCGCGAGGTCTGGGAGAACGAACCCTTCTACGAGCTCGGCCACCGGCTGGAATCGAGCCTCGACGTCGAGGAGCGGAAGGACGTCTTCGGCCAGATGATGGACATCTTCGACGAGGATCCGCCCGCGTTCATCCTGCACCAAATGGGCACCTTCTACGGCAAGCGAACCGACATAAGCTGGGAGCCGTCGGAATCGGTGTTCCTGCAATTTGCCGGCGCTTCGATCGACTGACGCGGTGCGAAGGGATCCCGGACTTTCATGGCACTCGAAACCGAAGACGACCGCGTATGCAGGGTAGAGAACCTGTCGGTCGCGATAGACGGTGAACAGCCGGTCCCACTGGTCGATGACATCTCGATAGAAATCCGCAAGGGCGACTACTTCGCCCTTGTGGGTGAAAGCGGCAGCGGCAAGTCTATCACCTGCCACGCGATGATGCGGCTCCTGCCGTTCCGGCCGCGGATCGGCGGAAAGGTCATCATCGACGGCAAGGACGTCTGGTCGCTCAACCAGCGCGAACTGCTCGATTTCCGGCGACGGTCGGTGGGCATGGTGTTCCAGGACCCACTGGCCGCGCTCAATCCCGTCCGCACGATCGGGTCCCAGATGCTGGAGACCCTGCGCCTGCACCATCCCCGCGTGCATATCGACGACCTGCGCAACCGCGCGGTCAAGGCGCTGATGGAGGTGCATATCCCCGAACCCGCCGCGCGGCTCGGCGTCTATCCGCACCAGCTTTCGGGCGGGCTGAACCAGCGTGTCATGATCGCGTTGGCGCTGCTCGGCAACCCGCGGCTCCTGATCGCGGACGAGCCGACGACGGCGCTCGACATGTCGGTGCAGGCCGAGGTTCTGGACCTGATCGACGAGCTGCGGCGCAAGAACGACCTGACCGTGCTGCTGGTGACGCACGACCTGGGCATCGTCCGCGACCGCGCCACCAACATCGCGGTGCTTCAGAAGGGCGAGATGGTGGAACAGGGCCGCGCCGCGGAGGTCGTCGGCGCGCCCAGGGCCGCATATTCCAGGGAACTGTTCGAGGCGGCGTCGGTGGACTGGCCGACGCGGGCCGAGGCTTCGCGCCGGACCGCGCCGTTCTGCCTGACCTTCAACAACGTCAACAAGACGTATTTCGCGTCCAAGAAGGATCGCAAGAGCGGTGTCGGCATCCCGGCGGCCAAGGACATGACCTTTTCCGTCCGGCGCGGCGAGATCGTCGCCCTGATCGGCGAAAGCGGCTCGGGCAAGACCACCGCGGCCAAGATGGTGATGGGGCTGGAGACGCCCGATTTCGGCAAGATCACCGTGTTCCGCTCCCCCGGCGACGACCGGCGGGCGGCCCGGGTGCAGATGGTGTTCCAGCACCCGCGCGACAGCCTCGACCCGCTGATGAAGGTGGAGGACCAGCTGCACGAGGTGCTGTCGGTCCACGGTTGGCGCGACCGCGCGCAGCGGGTCGCCCATATCCGCAAGGTCATCGCGGACGTGGGACTGGGCGAACACGTCCTGCAACGACGCCCCACCTATCTCAGCGGCGGCGAGGCGCAGCGCGTGGTGATCGCCCGCGCGCTCTTGCTGGAACCCGATCTCCTGATCGCGGATGAGCCGCTCTCGGCGGTGGACGTGCGGATCCAGAAGGTGATCCTCGATTGTCTCAAGCGGCTTCGCGACCAGCTCGGGATCTCGATCCTGCTGATCACCCACGACCTGCGCGTGGTGTTCGAGATCGCCGACCAGGTGGTCGTCCTGCGCCATGGCCGCGTGGTCGAGGACATCCCGGTTCACCAGTTCACCGACGGCCAGCGCGACGCCTATACGCAGATGCTGATCGACGCCGTGCCCGGCAAGTCGGTTGCCGAGTCGCAGGCCGAACTGCCCCGTGAGGCGGCGGCGGCGGCGGACAACGTCATCGAACACGGAAGCTTCGTCGGCCATGCGCGTATATGAAGCCCTTGCCCAGTGCTTCGCGGCCGAGGACGTAACCGTCCAGTTCGGCCTTATGGGCGATGGGAACATGCACTTCATGGCGGCGATGGACGCGCTGCCGGGGATGCGTTCGGTAGGCGCGCGGCACGAACACTGCGCGCTTCTCATGGCGGTGGGCTACTGGAACGCGACCGGCCGGCCCGGGGTCTGCTCCGTCACCCACGGTCCCGGCTTCACGCAGCTGATGACCGGGTTGGCGACGGCTGCGCGGAACCGCGCGCCGGTGGTGGTCGTGACGGGGGAGACCGGCATCGGCGCGGCCTGGAATGTCCAGCAGCTCGACCAGGCCCCGCTCGCCCGCGCCTGCGGGGCGGAATACCTCCAGGTTCACAGCTACAAGGTCCTGCACCACCGGGTCAGGGAGGCGTTCTACATCGCCCGGACCGAGCGGAAACCAGTGGTCATCGGCGTCCCGCTCGACCTGATGAAGTCGGTGGCGCCGGAACGTCCCGACTACGACCCGTCGCTCGCCCATCTTCCGCCGGCCGCGCCGCTGCCGCCCGACCCGGGTGCCATAGCGGAACTTGCCCGCCGTCTCGCCACGGCCCGCGCGCCGCTCCTGGTCGCCGGTCGCGGGGCCATCCATGCCGGTGCGGCGGGGGCCATCGAGCGGCTGGCCGACGAAACCGGCGCGCTGCTCGGGACCAGCCTGCTTGGCAAGGGGATGTTCGAGGATCATCCGTATTCTCTCGGGATCGTCGGCGGCTACATCTCCGAGGCCGGGCGGGACGCCGTGGCGTCGACCGATCTCGTGATCGCGTTCGGCGCGCAGCTTTCGCGGTTCACGCTCGACGGCGGCAAGCTCTTCGCAGGGGCCGAGATCATGCAGGTCGATGTCGCGCCCAACCCGTTGAATGAGGGTCTCGTTTCGGCCCATCGCGTCATCCGGGCCGATGCGCGACTGGCGGCCGAGGCGCTTCTGGACGCGGTGCGGGACCTGCCCGACCGGACCGTGCCGGCGATCCGCACAGACGCGCTTGCCCGGACGCTCCGGCAGGCCCCGGCGGACAGTGCGCCCTTCGATCCGCCCCCGGGCCTGGCCGACCCGCGCCGGGTCTTCGAAGCGTTGGAGCGGGTGCTGCCGGCCGACTACCACCTCGTGAGCGGGGCAGCGCACCAGGCCTACTGGCACACCGCCATGCGCGGGATCGCGGGCGGCAACTACCACGCCATCCGGGCCTTCGGTGCGATCGGGAACTCGCTCAGTTTCGCGACCGGGATCGCGGTGGCGACGGGGGATGGGAAGGTGATCCTGTCCGACGGCGATGGCGGTCTCCTGATGCACATACAGGAGTTGGAAACCATCGCGCGGGAAGGGATCAGGCTTCTTGTCATCTGCATCAACGACGGCGCGTATGGCGCCGAAATCCATAAACTTCGCGCAGACGATGTCGATGATTCAGGTGCCGTCTTCGGGGAGACCGGGCTTGCCTCCGTCGCGACGGCCTTCGGGCTCGGTTCGGCGACGATCACCGACCCGTCGCAGGTTGCGGACGCGTTCGCGCAGTACGCGGCGGACGACCGCGCCTGGCTCTGGGACGTGAAGGTTTCGGACCTCCAGCAATCGCCGCCGATGCGCGCCAACCTCGCCGCGAAGGGATAGGGACATGAACACCGGCTTCAGGCTTCTCCGCGCCCTCGTCTCGCTCTGGCTGATCGTGACGCTGGTCTTCGTCGCGCTCCGCGCAACCGGCGACCCCATCACCGCGATCTTCGACCCCGACAACTTCACCGCCGAGGCGCTCGAGGCCTACCGGCGGCAATGGGGCTACACCGGCACGGTCTTCGACCAGTACGTGGTCTACATCACGAGCCTGCTGCGCGGCGATTTCGGCTTCTCCTCGATGGGGAACCGGGGCGCGGCCGCGGTGGTGATCGAGCGCATTCCCGCGACGCTCCAGCTCGTCGGGTGCAGCGCCTTCCTGATGATGGCGATCGGGTTCCCGGTCGGAGCCTATGCCGCGCTACACGACGGCGGGCGGATCGACCGGTTCGTGATGACCTTCTCCACGGTGGGCTTCGCGGTGCCGAACTTCGTGATGGGACTGGCCTTCATCCTCCTGTTCTCGGTCAACCTGCGGCTCCTGCCGTCGAACGGCTACGGCACCTGGCAACACCTGGTCATGCCGGTACTGACCATCGGCATCTCCCAGTCCGCGATCTTCACACGCTTCGTGCGCTCCGCGGTGCTCGACGCGCGGAACCTGCAATGCGTGACATCGGCCACCGCCCGCGGCGTCGCCCCGTGGGAGGTGTTCTGGCGGCACGTGGTGCCCAACGCCATGCTGCCGCTCGTCACCATCACCCCGCTTCTCGTCGGCGCGATGGTCGCCGCAAGCGCGGTGGTCGAGTCGGTGTTCGGCTGGCCCGGGATCGGGCGGCTCATCGTCGAGTCGGTCGCGCAACGCGATCTCGCCGTGCTCCAGATGATCGTGATGATGATCGCGGCGGTGATGATCACCACCAATCTCGTGGTCGACCTCGCCTACGCGCAACTCGACCCGCGTACCAGCCGCGCGCGCGCACACTAACAGGGAGCAGGGACCATGAGCGATGCAACCTCCGGAACCGCGCGCCGCCGCTTCCTGCCCGCCATTCCCTTCGGCGTGATGCTGGCCATCGGCTGGATTGCGCTCTGCCTCTTGACGACGATCTTCTTTCCCATCCTGTCGGACCTCTCGGTCAGTTCCATCGACCTGACCGCGCGACTTGCGCCGCCGGTGGGCTTCGGCGGCTACTGGTCCCATCCGCTCGGTACCGACGATCTGGGCCGCGACGTTCTTGCGCGGCTCGTCGCGTCCACCCGCACGAGTCTCCTGATCGCGCTCGGCGCGGTGGCGATCTCGGGCACGCTCGGGACGCTGATTGGCCTTCTTGCGGCCCACGTCGGCGGATGGGTCGACCAGGTCGTGGTCGCCGCCGTGGACGCCCAGGTCTCGGTGCCGTTCATCATCATATCGCTCACCCTGACCGCGATCTTCGGCAACAGCCTGATCCTGTTCGTCGTGGTGCTCGGCCTGTTCGGGTGGGAACGCTACACCCGCCTCGTGCGGGCGATGACGATGGCGGCGCGTGGCCGGGGTTACGTGCTGGCGATGAGCACGCTTGGTTTCTCCTGGCCGCGCATCTACCTGCGCCACGTGCTGCCGAACATCGCGAGCACCCTGCTCGTGACCATGACCATCAGCTTTCCCGAGGTGATCCTTCTCGAAACCTCGCTCAGCTTCCTGGGCCTCGGGATCCAGCCGCCGATGACGAGCCTGGGGAACATGCTCGGCTTCGGGCGGTCCTACCTGCTGACCGGCTGGTGGATCGCCGCGGTGCCGGGGGCGGCCATCTTCCTCTGCGCGCTGGCCGTAAGCGTGATCGGGGACTGGGCGCGGTCGGTGATCGGCCGGCTCTGAGCCGCCGGGACCTCACCCCTCGATCAGCTCCCTGAGCCGGGTCACGGCCGCGCCGGGCGCGGAGAGAACCGGCGCCGCGAGCCTTCCGGACAGCGCGGGCAGGGCGCGCGAGGTGGAGAAATGGGCCAGCATCACGGTGTCGAACCCGCCGAGTTCGCCCGCGCGTTCCGCGATCAGCCGGTTATGGGTGTCGGCGTCGCCGGCGCGCAGCGCGGTCATCGCCGCTTCCACGACGATCGTCGTCAGCCGCGCATCCGCCCCGGTCTGCTGCACGTACTCCTCGAACTCGGCTTCCATTGTCGGGACCGAGGGGGCAAAGGTCGCCACCATCGCGATGTTGCGACCCCCGGCGACGGCGGCGTGGAACATCGCCTCGTTCGGCTTCAGGACCGGGATCGGCAGGTCCCGCTGCATCTTCTCGATCGCCGGGCCGAAGGCGGAGCATGTGACGAGGATCGCGTCGGCGCCGGCCGACAGCGCATAGCGGCCGAGCGCGGCGAAGCGTTCCACCAGGTCGTCGGTCAGTTCCTCGGTCCGGGCACGGTCGGGGCTCAGGCTGTCATCCAGCAGGTTCACCAGCTCCGGCACGGGCCAGAGCTCGGCGAAGGCGGCCTTGACGGGGTCGACCGCAACCGGGGTCGCGTGCAGCAGGACGATGCGGGGTTGGGCCATCGGCGGTCTCCTCAGAACCTCAGTTTCAGGCCGCGCGCGACGTAGGACCGCGCGGCTTCGGGGCTGCGCAGCAGGTCCACGAAGCGCTGCGCGGCGTCGGGGAACGCGGCATCGGTGAAGATGGCGGCGCTGAAGTCCGTGAACTGCTGGCAATCGTCGGGCAGCGGGCCGAGGATGTCGATGCCGGGTACGGCCTTCAACTCGCTCATCTGCTGGAACGCCAGCGCGGCTTCGCCCGTGAGCAGTTTTTCCCCCGTCAGCCCCGCCGGGATGATCACCGCCTTCGCGCGCACCTCGTCGCCGATCCCGAGCCGGTCGATCAGCGTCTCGAAGTAGATCCCGCTGGCTCCGGCGCGCGACATCGCGACTGAGGGGACGCTGCGCAGGAGCGCGATCACCCCGGCAGCGTCCCGGGGCAGCGTGAGCCCCGAGCCCTCGGGCATGGCGAAGCCGAACTCGGCCTGGACCACCGGAACGACGGTCTCGGGGCGCAGCCGGCCCTCGGCCACCAGCCGTTGGATCGAGGCGTCGATGGCGAAGATGCCGTCCGCCGTCTCGCCGTTCTCCAGCCGCTTGATCAGGGCGGCGGTCGGGTCCCACACGATCTCGGGCGCGTCTTCGCCCAGGCCGGGCAGGAGGTCCGACTTCACCGCGTCCAGGATGACGAGCGCCGCCATGACCCTTGCCCGCGCCATCGTGCCGCTCACGCCCGGTCGATGGGGAAGGGGGCCTGTTCGAGCCGGTCGTCGATCCACTTGCGGTCGACGGAGCCGTCGCGGACCCGGCCGCGCTGCGCGTTCTCGCCCGCGAAGCGCTTTGCGCATTCCTCGTAGAGCGGGTCGACATCGTCGTATGGGATCGAGATCACGCCGTCATCGTCGCCGATGATGAGATCGCCGGGATGGATGACCATGCCGTCGATGGCGATGGGCACGTTGATATGTCCAGGGCCGGTCTGGAACGGGCCGCGCAGCGTCACGCCCGAGGCGAAGACCGGGAAGGTATGGCGGCTGACATGGCCGTGGTCGCGGATCGCGCCGAAGATGATGACGCCCGCGATGCCGCGGGTCTCGGCGTGGGTCAGCATCATCTCTCCGACGATGGCGTTGTCGAGCTTGCCGCCGGCATCCACCACGATCACGTCGCCCGGCGATGCCAGGTCGATCGCCTTGTGGGTGAAGAGGTTGTCGCCCGGCCGTGCCTTCACCGTGTAGGCCGGACCGGCCAGGACCGAGCTGCCGGCATGCATCGGGCGCACGGCGCCGCCTGCCGCCTGGAGACGCAGCATGCAGTCACCGATCACGGCGGAGGGGATCTCGCGGTAGCGGGCGACGTTCTCGGGGCTCACGCGGCGTTCGGGCTCGCGGATCTTCAGGCTGTACAAGGGGTCAGGCTCCGTTCTCGTGGGCCGCCGCCGGCGATGGCCGCGGGCGCGCGTCATGCCGCAGCATGGCGGCCTCCGACGCCCGGCGGAAATACAGATTCCTGAGGCTCTTCCATAAAGAACGTGTATAGATGGGGCATGCACGGAACCCTCGATCTCCGCAGGCTGCGCTACTTCCTCGCCATCGCCGAGCACGGGTCGCTCACGGCAGCCGCGCGGGTTCTGAACGTGGCCCAACCGGCGCTGAGCTACCACGTGGCGGAACTGGAACGGCTGTGCGAGTTGACGCTCGTCCTGCGCGGCCGGGACGGGATCAGGCTGACGGCGGAGGGCGAGGTCCTGCGGCGCCACGCCGCCGAGATCGTCGCCCGCGCCGACGAGGCCGAGCGGGCGCTGGAGCGTCTTGCGCGGGGGCCAAGGCCGCAGCGGAACGTCCGGCTTGCCATCATCACCTCGCTTGCCGCCGACCTGACGCCGCTCCTGGTCGAGCGCGTCGCGCGGACCGAGCAGGCGCCGAAGCTGTCGATCCTGGAGGCTGGCACGCGGGACATCGAGACCCGGCTGGCCCAGAGCCGCGTCGACCTTGCCGTCAGCCTGTCGCCGTCGCCGGCCACCGACGCGGTTCCGATTGCGTCGGAGGAACTGCATCTGGTCGCGCCGCCCGGCACGGTGCCGGGACCGGCCGTCACGCTCGCCGATGTCGCGCGCCAGCGGTTCGTCCTGCCGGGGCCGGGCAACCCGTTGCGCGACTTCATCGACGAGACCGCGCGCCGGAACGGCATCTCTCCCGACATCGTGCTGGAGGTGGACGGACCGGCCTCTCGGTTCAACGCTGTCGTCAGCGGGATCGGCTGCACCTTTCTCGGCGCGCGCTCGATACCGGCCTCCGCTCCGGAGCACGGTCTTTGCGTGCTGCCGGTTACGCCGCCGCTGCGTCGCCCGATCTATCTCGGCCGGCGCCGGGGCCTTGACGCGGATCTCGCGGACCTGATGCGCGGCGTGATCGCATCGGCGCTCGGGGATCTCGGGCTGGAAGCGGTTGCGTCTGGCATCCCGGCTGCCGATATGGTCAGGTAGACCGTCGGTAAGTCGCTGATACTTATTCGATATTTCGCGGGACTTATTTGGGGGCCGGGCCATGCTGCGCTTCGACGCCAATATCACAAGCATGTACGGGAAACTGCCGGTGACCGAGGCGCTGGAACGGGCGAAAGCGGACGGGTTCGACGCCGTGGAGTGCCGTAGCCCCTTCGACGAGCCGGCCGCGACGGTGGCTGCCGCGCTCGACCGGCTTGGAATGCGGATGGTGCAGTTCAACACGCCGATGGGCGATTTCGCCGCCGGCGAACGGGGGATGGCCTGCATTCCGGGCCGGAAAGCGGAGTTCCGGGAGTCGATCGAACTGACGCTCGATTACGCCCGCGCGATCCGGCCGCCGCAGATCAACTGCCCCGGCGGCGTCGCGGCGCCGGACGTGCCGCGCGCGGAGCAGGAGGCGCTTCTGGCCGAGAACCTCGCCTGGGCCGCCGGTCGTTTCGCGGAGGAGGGGATCCGGCTTCAGCTCGAAGGGATCAACCCGGTCGACAATCCCGGCATCCTCGTCGGCACGGCCGCCGACGCGATGCGGGTGATCGACGCCGCGGGTCACCCGAACCTCTGGCTGCAATACGATTTCTATCACAACCAGGTGACGGGCGGCGATCTCGTCGGCACGTTCCTTCGCTACCGCGAGCGGATCAACCACGTGCAGTTCGCGGACCACCCTGGCCGGCACGAGCCCGGAACCGGGGAGATCAACTACGCCTTCGTCATGCGCGAACTGGACCGGGCCGGTTATGACGGGTGGGTCGGCCTGGAATACGCCCCGGCTGGCGCGGTCAGGGACGGGCTCGGCTGGCTCGACGAGTACCGCGCGGGGATTTGAGCCTGCCCGCGCGGGGTCAGACGAAGCGCGTGTAGCTTTGCCACATCCCGAGCTCGAACACCTCAAGGTCCCCGGCCTTCAGGATCGCGCTTGCCGTGATCATCAGGTCCGTCGCGTTGGTGCCGCTGTCGCCGATGGCGAGCGGCAGCCCGCGCTCGCCGGCCTCGGTGCGGAGGGCGTAGACCTTCACCAGCGCCGCCATGAGCCGCCGCGCGGCGGCCCCGTCCACGGTCTCGAACACGTCGCCCGCCACCTTGGCCTCCAGCGCCGAAACGAGCCGGTCGATCTCGGCCGTCAGCCCTGCGTCGGTCTCCGGCTCGTCGGTCATCAATGTCGCCGTCGCAGTCATGGTCACACTCCTCTCCGTCTCAGTTCGTCCAGGTCGGGGATCGACTTCACCGGCGTCGGGTCGAGGTTGAAGAGCCGTGCCGCGTTGCCGCCGAGGATGTTCCGCTTCGCCGTCTCGTCGAGGAACGGCAGGTCGTAGATCACGCCGGGCAGGTCGAAATCCCAGTGCGGGTAGTCCGATGACCAGACCAGTTGCGTCTCCGCCTTCAGCATCTTGAAGGTCGCTTCGAGGATCGACTTGTCCTCGGGCATCTCCATCGGCTGCGTGCTGAAAAACATGTCCTGCATGTATTCGCTCGGTTTCCGGGTGAGCTGCGGCGCGTCGGACACGCGCATGGAATAGGAATGGTCGAGCCGCTGCGCGAGGGCGTAGGCCCAGGTCAGGCCGGATTCGATCCACATCACCTTCAGCTTCGGGAACCGCTCCGGCAGGCCGTTCACGATCCAGTTCGTCAGGTGGATCATGTTGAACCACATGAAGCCGAGTGCGTGGACCGAGATGAACCGGTTGGTCATCGCGAGTCCCTGGTCGTTCCAGTTGTAGGCCGCGTGGAACGAGATCGGCAGGCCCATCTCCTCGATCAGCGCGTAGGTCTTCATGTAGACGTTGTCATGCACCGGCTTGTAGCGCGGCGAGGTGACCATGAAGCCCGACACGCCCTTCTTCCCACCGAATTCCTTAACGGTCTCATAGGCCGCGTCGGGATCGTTGAAGGGCAGGTAGAGCATGGAAATCAGACGTGGCTCCTCGGCCAGGATCCTCTCGCAGAGCCAGCGGTTATAGGCGCGGCACATCTCGACTTCCACGTGGACCTGCGGGTGCAGGCCCAGGAACAGCATCGGCGTGGGAAACAGGCAGGCGTAGTCCACACCCATCGCGTCCATCCAGCGCTTCGTCATCACGATGTCGCGGTTCTGGCCCTCGGGGATCTTTTCCAGCTTGCGCAGGCGCTGGCGGGTGATGCGGCCGTCGATGTCCTGGTAGCCGACCTGGCCGTTCAGCATCGTGGACCGGCCGAGGCGCTGGATCGATTCCAGCGCCCCGCGCTTGATCACCGGGTTCTCGATATACTCGAAGACCTCGGCGTAGTTCTCGTTCTCGTAGTGGTGGGAATCCACGTCGACGATCAGGAAGTCCTTGTAGTTGCGCTTGTGCGCCTGTTCGGCCGCGTGGATCAGCGACTGGTCGCTGGCGTAGCTGTCGAAGGTGACGCGGCGGACCTCGGCGGCGGGGGCGGTGGTGGCTGTGGTCATCGGACTGTCCTCACACGATCACGTAGATGCCGCCGTCTCGCGTGACGACCTCGTAGCGTTTCAGCTTCAGCTTGCGGTTGCCGACGCATTCGCCGGTCTTCAGGTCGTACTCGTAGCCGTGCCAGGGGCAAACGAAGTGCATCTCCTTGCCGAAGTCCTGTCCGACCTGCCGCCGGTTTTCGTCCACGAGGTCGAGGACACGGGGGATCAGGATGCCTTCGCACGCGGGCCCGCCGGCGTGAACGCAGTAGTTGGAGTAGCTGTAATACGCACCCTCGTGGAAGAATACCCCGAGCTCGCGCCCGGCCTCCGTCCGGACGATCATGCGATCCCCGTCCTTCATATCCGACTGCGGGCAAACGAAGATCTCGGCCATGCGGAACCCCTTTCCGGTGTCGGAGGGAGGTTGCCGCAGGCGCGGGGCAGCAGCTATAATAGTTCTGGTCCTATTAGTGAAACTCACAGGTTCATGCCGGCCCCCTCGTTGTCCCGCACCCGCACCGAGCTTGCCGCCTTCGTCCGGCAGCGGCGGGCGCAGTTGCAGCCCGAGACTTTCGGGATCGAGGCGGGTCCGAACCGGCGCACCAAGGGACTCCGGCGCGAGGAGGTGGCGGCCATCGCCGGTGTCGGGCTGACCTGGTACACATGGTTCGAACAGGGACGCGAGATCAGCGTCTCGCCGGCCTTTCTCGACAACCTCGCGTGCGGGCTGCGGCTGAACCCGTCCGAGCGGTCCTACCTCTACTTCCTCGCCGACCGGCCGCTGGTCACGCGCATGCCGGGCGACGAGGGAACCGACCTGGAGCCGAGCATCGTGCGGCTGGTCGACGGTCTCGGGCTGCGACCGGCCTACGCCAAGAACTTCATGTGGGATCTCCTGCACTGGAACGAGGCAGCGAGCTTCGTCTTCGGCGATTTCGGGGACATCCCCGCAGCGGATCGCAACATCGCCTGGCTGACCTTCGCGGACGAGCGCCTGCGCCGGACCATGCCGGACTGGGAAGACGATGCCCGCCGGCTGGTCGCGCGGCTGCGGGCCGACTATGCGCGGTCCGCCAGGGACGACCGGTTCCGCGCCCTGATCGAGCGCCTGTTACGGCACTCCGAGGCCTTCGACCGCATCTGGAAGACCCAGTCGGTGCTGGAGACCGGGGCCGGCACCCGCGTCGTCGACGTGGGCGGGATCGGTCCCGTGACCTTCGACTACACGGTCTGCCGCACGGGCGAGACAGAACAGACCAAGCTGGTGATCTATGCCATATCGCCCGACGAACCGCAGCGCGTGCGGTTCGAGGCTGATTGCGCGGGGTGGATTGCGCAGCGGACGGGGGGCAGCGCCGAGTGATCGTGAAACCGGGGCGATTGGGGCCGACAGCCGTGGCGCGCCGTCGATTTCGGGCGTAGGTCACGACCCAGCCGCCTCCGCCGCGGCGCCCACGAGGGCCAGCGCGCCGGCCTCGTAATCCGCGGCGGCATCCGCGAAGATCCGGTCGAGTTTTCGGATCGCGATGCGGGCATGTTCGCGGGCCAGTGCCTCGGCGCGGGCCCTGTCAGACAAAGCTGCCTTGAGGCGGTGCAGGGCGCTGGCTGGCGTCAGAACATGACCAAGCCCAGCCCGTCAAGTGGTTCAAGACGAGCCCGGAGATCATCCGCCTGGCGGTGATGCTCTCACACCTACCGTTCCGACGACGAGAACGGGCGATGCTCCGGTTCCGGCGCGTGCGAGGTCTTCAGAAATCCGCCGCCGTCCACGCCTCCGCAACCTCTCTCACCGAGAGGCTCAACGCCCGTCACCGTCGACATGCGGTGCCTTCACGCTCAAACCCTCCAATCCGCCCACTCGCCCTTGATGCCAGCGGCATTTCACCGAAAGCTGCGGGGTGTCGAGGCGGGGCCGGGTGGGACCATGTTGATCAGCAGGCGGGCATTCGTGGCGGGGATGGGGGCGTTGCCGGTTTCGGCGTGCGTCGGGAATTTCCGCGGCGCTGGAACGGGGCCGGGCCGGGCGGTGGCGGAGGATCTGCGTCCTGTGCCGAACCCGGCCTATGAGGCCTGGGTCGCGGGATTCCGGTCGCGCGCCGCCGGGCAGGGGTTCTCGAACGCGCTGCTCGAAACCGCCTTCCGCGGCGCGGGCTACTTGCCGGGCGTCGTGTCGCGCGACCGCAACCAGACCGAGTTCAGCCGCACGCTGGAGGACTACCTGTCGATCGCGGCGTCGGACGAGCGGGTGGCGCTCGGCCGGGCGGCGGCGGCGCGGCACGCCGCGACCCTTTCAGCCATCGAGAGCCGCTACGGCGTCGACGCGAACATCGTCGCGGCGATCTGGGGGCTCGAGAGCTTCTACGGCGACCGGATGGGAGACATCCCGGTCATCTCCGCCACCTCGACACTGGCCTTCGACGGCCGCCGCGGGGCGTATTTCGAACAGCAGCTCCTGGCCGCGCTTTCGATCCTGCGAAGCGGCGACATCGGCGCCCCGGCCATGACCGGGAGCTGGGCCGGCGCGATGGGGCACACCCAGTTCATGCCGACCTCGTATCTCGACTTCGCGGTCGATTTCACCGGCGACGGGCGGCGCGACATCTGGTCGGCCGATCCGAGCGACGCGCTGGCCTCGACGGCGGCCTACCTGTCGCGGAACGGCTGGCAGCGCGGGCTGTCCTGGGGGCGGGAGCTGGTCGGCGGGGCCGAGGGCGGGAGCTCGGTGATCCAGCCGCAGGCGGGCGGGCCGCGTTTCGCGACGACCTCGAATTTCCGGGTCATCAAGCGCTACAACAACTCGGATTCCTACGCGCTGGGGGTCGGCCACCTCGCCGACCGGATCGCGGGCGGCGGGCCCTTGCGGTCGTCCTTTCCGCCGGATGCCAACGGGATGACGCGGGAGGACCGGATCGCGCTACAGCGCAGGCTGACGGCCGCGGGGTTCGATACCGGCGGCGCGGACGGCGTGATCGGCACCCTCACGCGAGAAGCGATCTCGGCCTACCAGGCGGCCAACGGACTTCCGGTGACGGGGGAGCCGTCACCGGAGCTGTTGCGGCGCCTGGGCTAGGGGCCTTCGCGGGGCGCGCGGGCGACCGGGGGCCTCAGAACCCTTCGACCACGATCTTGCCGCGCGCGGCGTTGGTCTCGATCAGGGCGTGCGCCTTCTTCAGCGTCTCGGCGCTGATCGGCGAAAGCGTCTCGGTCAGGGTCGTGCGGATACGGCCCGCGTCGACCAGCCGGGCGACCTCGTCCAGCAGCCTGCCCTGTTCGCCGATGTCGGGGGTGCCGAAGATCGGCCGGGTGAACATCAGTTCCCAGTGGATCGAGACCGCCTTGCGCTTGAAGCCGAGCACGTCGAGCGTCGCCGGGTCGTCGATCAGGCCGAACCGGCCCTGCGGGGCGATCAGCGCCTGGATCGCGGCGACGTGGCGGTCGCTGTTGTTGGTGGAGAAAACGAAGGCCGGCGCGCCGATTCCAAGCGCCTCGACCTGCGCCGCGAGGTCGCCGTGGTGGTCGACGACGTGGTGCGCGCCAAGCTCGCGCACCCAGTCCCGCGTTTCCGGCCGCGAGGCGGTGGCGATCACCGTCAGGTCGGTCAGCGCCCGCACGAGCTGGATCGCGATGGAGCCGACGCCGCCGGCCCCGCCGATGATGAGAACGGCATTCGCCGCGCCCGGCACGGGGCGCCGGATGTCGAGCCGGTCGAACAGCATTTCCCACGCCGTGATCGCGGTCAGCGGCAGGGCCGCGGCCTCGGCGTCGGTCAGCGTGGTGGGCTTGTGCCCGGCGATCCGCGCATCGACGAGGTGGAAGTGGCTGTTGGCGCCGGGCCGCGTGATCGACCCGGCGTAGTAGACCTCGTCCCCGGGCGCGAAGCCCTGCGCGTCGGGCCCGGCCTCGACCACGCGGCCGACGGCATCCCAGCCGAGCACCTTCCATTTCCCGTCGGGCGGGGTGCCGCTGCGCCGCACCTTGGTGTCGACGGGGTTCACGGAAACCGCCGCGACCTCGACCAGGAGGTCGTGGCCCGAGGGCGTGGGGCGGGGCAGGTCGATGTCTTCCAGCGCCTCGGGGCGGTCGATCCCGCCGGGCGTCCTGTAACCGATGGCTTTCATGGTCTCGCTCCAGGTTGCGGTTGCATGGTCGCGAAACTGGGCTTACTGACGGAAAGCGGCAATACGCACAAAGACCGCCTATAGTGTCGAAAAGGATACTGTCATGGCCAAGGCCCGCCATTCCCGTTTCGATTGCACGCCCGGTTGCTCGGTCGAGGCCGCCATCGGCCTGATCGACGGCAAGTGGAAGTCGATCATCCTGTGGCACCTGCTGTCGGGGACGCTGCGGTTCAACGAGATCCGCCGCCATGTCGAGAACTGCACGCCGCGGATGCTGACCAACCAGTTGCGGGAGATGGAGGCCGACGGGCTCATCACCCGCAAGGTCTACGCGCAGGTGCCGCCGAAGGTGGAATACTCGCTGTCCGATCTCGGCCGCAGCATGGAGCCGATCCTGCGGGCGCTGAAGGCCTGGGGCGATGCGAATATCGGGCTTTACGGCAAGCCGATCGGCCACGATCCGCGCGACGCCGCCTGACCCGGCTCAGCCCGCGCCGTTGGCGACGTGGACCTCGGTTCCCCATTCCGCGCATTTGCGGGTGAGGTCCTCGGGCAGGGCGCAATCGGTGAAGAAGGCGTCGAGATCGGCGAGCGAGGCGATGCGCGCGGGTGCGCTGCGCAGGAACTTCCAGTGATCGGCCACGAGGTAGGTCCGCCGTGACCGGGAAATGATCGTCTGGCTGACGCCGACCTCCTGGATGTCGAAATCGAGCAGGTCGCCGTCCTCGTCCATCGCCGAGCAGCCGATCACCGCGAAGTCGAACTTGAACTTGCGGATCGTCTCGATGGTGAGCGCGCCGATCAGCCCGCCATCGGCGCGGCGCAGGCTGCCGCCGGTCACCACCACCTCGCAGCCGGGATTGGCTCGCAGGATATGCGCCACGTTCATGTTGTTGGTCAGGACCATGAGATTGCGATGATGCAGAAGCTCCATCGCGACGGCCTCGGTGCTGGTGCCGATGTTGATGAAGACCGAACAGTCGTTCGGGATCGCCGCCGCGCAGAGACGGGCAATCGCGTGCTTTTCGGCGGAGTGCAGGTCGCGGCGGTGCTCGTAGCCCACGTTGGTCGTGCCGGAGGGCAGGATGGCGCCGCCGTGCACGCGCTCCAGCCGGCCTGATTCTGCAAGCTCGCTCAGGTCGCGGCGGATGGTCTGGAGCGTGACGCCGAAATGCTCGGCCAGCTTCTCGACCGTGACCTTGCCGTCCCGGCGGGCGATCTCGAGGATTTCGGGGTGCCGCAGCGTGACGGACATGGCGCGCCCTTCGTGAACGTGACGCGCGGAGTATCAGGCCGGACCCCTGCAAATCAACGGATTTCTTCGTTTCTGCGCGGAAACGGCGCGCGAAGTTCGTTTTCGCGCGAAACGAAGTCTCGATTCGGGGCTTGGATGCTGCAAACGGCCGTGTATCAATCATGGATCACTGTAACGCACTGAATTACAACGGTTTTAAATGATTTTCCGGCGAACGGAAACGAAAGGTCATCACTTTCTTTTTTGATCCCTTTGTGAATATAGTCCTCGCGGAGGAACGGGGAGGAGCCGGTGCCTGTCGCGCAAGCGGAAGCAGAGCCGTGCGATATTTTCGTCATCGGCGGGGGGATCAACGGCTGCGGGATCGCGCGGGATGCCGCGGGCCGCGGGCTGAGCGTGATCCTGGCCGAGATGGGTGATCTCGCATCCGCGACGTCGTCGTCGTCGACCAAGCTGTTCCACGGCGGTCTGCGCTACCTCGAGTTCTTCGAGTTCCGCCTGGTCCGCGAGGCATTGCGGGAGCGCGAGACCCTGCTGCGCGCCATGCCCCATATTTCCTGGCCGATGCGGTTCGTGCTGCCGTTCCATCGCGACATGCGGTTCGAGGCGACGTCGCCCCTGTCGCGGGTGCTCGGCACGCTCATGCCCTGGCTCGGCGGCCGCAGGCCGGCCTGGCTGATCCGGCTCGGCCTGTTCGTCTACGACAACCTCGGCGGCCGCAAGCTGTTGCCGGGTACGCGTTCGATCGACCTGTCCCGGGCGCCCGAGGGCAAGGCGTTGCAAGGCAACTACCGGAAAGCGTTCGAGTATTCCGATTGCTGGATCGAGGATGCGCGGCTGGTCGTGGCGAATGCCCGCGACGCCGAGGCGCGTGGTGCCAGCATCCTCACGCGGACCCGCGTCGTTTCGGCGGAGCGCGCGGACGGCGTGTGGCAGGTGATGGCCGAGGACGCCGATACCGGCACCGGCCACGTCTTTCGCGCCCGGTGTCTCGTCAACGCGGGCGGCCCCTGGGTCTGTGAGGTGCTGCGCGGCCGGATCCGTGCGAACGCCGCGGAGACCGTGCGGCTGGTGCGCGGCAGCCACATCGTCACCCGCCGGCTTTACGATCACGACAAGTGCTACTTCCTTCAGGGCACCGATGGCCGGATCGTGTTCATGATCCCGTTCGAGGGCGATTTCACCCTGATCGGCACCACCGAACAGGACCACCCGGACCCGGAGACCCCGCCGGTCTGCACGCCCGAGGAACAGGCCTACCTCGTCGATTTCGTCAACGCCTACCTCGACACGCCGATCAGCGTGGCCGACGTGGTCTGGACCTATTCCGGCGTCCGCCCGCTCTACGACGACGCGGCCCGTTCCGCGACGGCGGCGACGCGGGACTACGTGCTGAAGGTCGACGACGCCGGGGGCGCGCCGCTCCTGAACGTGTTCGGGGGCAAGATCACCACCTACCGGCGCCTGTCCGAAACGGCGCTAGACCGGCTGGCGCGGTTCTTTCCCCGCGCGACCGGGGCCTGGACTGCGGGTGTCGCCCTGCCGGGCGGGTCGTTCCCCGTCGACGGGGTCGAGGACGAGGTGCAGGGGCTCTGCGCCGGGTTCCCGTTCCTCGACCGGGCCTGGGCGCGCCGGATGGTGAGGGCCTACGGGACCGAGGCGCGGACGCTGTTCGACGGCGCGGCGGAACGGTCGGACCTGGGCGAGGATTTCGGCGCCACCCTGACTGCGCGCGAGGTCGCGTGGCTGATGGACCGGGAATACGCCCGCACCGCCGAGGACGTGGTCTGGCGGCGGTCCAAGCTCGGGCTCAGGCTCGACGAGGGGCAGGTGGCGCGGCTCGATGCCTGGATGCAGGCCCGCCGGCGGGAACTCCCCGGCGCGGCGCGACAGGAGATGGCGGGATGACCCTGAAACTCGATCACGTCAGCAAGGTTGTGGGGACGGAGACCCATATCCATCCGACCGACCTGGAACTGTCGAACGGCAGCATGAACGTCCTGCTCGGCCCGACGCTGTCGGGCAAGACGACACTGATGCGGCTGATGGCTGGTCTCGACGCGCCGACCGAGGGGCGGGTGTTCTGGAACGGCGAGGACGTGACCGGCAAGCGGGTGCAGGATCGCGGCGTCGCGATGGTCTACCAGCAGTTCATCAACTACCCGACGCTGACGGTCTACGAGAACATCGCCTCGCCCCTGCGCCTGATGGGTGTCGCGCGGAACGAGATCGACCGGCGGGTGCGGGCCTCGGCGGAGATGATGCGGCTGGAGCCGCTCCTGTCGCGGAAGCCGCTAGAACTGTCCGGCGGGCAGCAGCAGCGCACCGCGCTCGCCCGCGCGCTGGTCAAGGGGGCGGGGCTCGTCCTGCTCGACGAGCCGCTGGCCAACCTCGACTACAAGCTGCGCGAGGAGCTGCGCGAGGAAATCCCGCGCATCTTCGCCGAATCCGGGGCGGTCTTCGTCTACGCGACCACCGAGCCGGAGGAGGCGCTGCTTCTGGGCGGCAACACCGCGACGCTGTGGCAGGGCCGGGTGACCCAGTTCGGGCCGACCCCGCTGGTCTATCGCCAGCCGGTCGACGCGATCACCGCGCGGGTGTTCTCGGACCCGCCGATGAACTTCCTTGAGGTCCGCAAATCCGGCGACCGGCTCCACTTCGGCGACGGCGAGTCCGTGCCCGCCGCCGGGCCGCTCGCGGCGCTGGCCGATGGCAGCTACCGAGCCGGTTTTCGGCCGAACCACCTGGAACTGGAACGGCACTCGGCCGACGCGCTCGAATTCACCGCGACGCTGGCCGTGACCGAGATCACGGGGTCGGAAACCTACGTCCACCTCGACCACGCGGGCGCGCGCTGGGTCGGGCTGATCCACGGGGTCCGCGACCTCCGGCTGGGGCAGGCCCTGAAGGTCTACCTGTCGCCGGAACACGTTTACGTCTTTGCCGAGGACGGGGCGCTGGTGTCCGCTGCGGCCTACGCGACGGCGGCCTGAGGGGGGGATATGGCGAAGATCACGCTCGACGACCTGGCCCATTCCTACCTGCCGGACCCACAGGGAGAGGACGACTACGCCCTGAAGGAGCTGAACCACGTCTGGGAGGACGGTTCGGCCTACGCCCTGCTCGGCGCGTCGGGCTGCGGCAAGACCACGCTCCTGAACATCATCTCGGGGCTCCTGACGCCTTCGCGCGGGCGCATCCTGTTCAACGATGCCGACGTGACCCATGCCCCCACGACCGAACGCAACATCGCGCAGGTGTTCCAATTCCCGGTCGTCTACGACACGATGACCGTGCGCGACAACCTGGCCTTCCCGCTCAGGAACCGCGGCGCGTCGGAGTCCTACGTCGCGGAACGTGTCGCCGCCATCGCGCGGATGATCGGGATGGAGGCGGAGCTCGGTCGCCGCGCGCAGGGCCTGACGGCCGACGCCAAGCAGAAGATCAGCCTCGGACGCGGGATGGTGCGGGAGGACGTGAACGCGCTCCTGTTCGACGAGCCGCTGACGGTGATCGACCCGCACATGAAGTGGGAGCTCCGGACGCAGCTCAAGGCGCTGCACCACGAGTTTGGGCACACGATGATCTACGTCACCCACGACCAGACCGAGGCGCTGACCTTCGCCGACCGGGTCGCGGTCATGCACGAGGGCCGGGTCGTCCAGATCGGCACGCCGAGCGAGTTGTTCGAGCGGCCCGAGCATACCTTCGTCGGCTACTTCATCGGCTCGCCCGGCATGAACCTGTTCGAGGCCGAGGTGCGCGGCGACCGCGCGGTGATCGCCGGGGCGGAGGTGCCGCTGGGCCAGAGCTACGGCCGGCCGACGGGCCGGGTCGAGGTCGGGGTGCGGCCGGAATACGTGCGTCTCGCCGGTGACGGCGCGGGCCTGCCGGCGGCGATCCGCAGGGTGGAGGATGTCGGCCGGCACAAGATCATCCGGCTCGATGTCGGCGGCCGCAACGTGAGCGCCATACTCGACGAGGGGACGCCGGTGCCCGCCGACGCGGGCGCGATCCGGTTCGAGCCCGCCGGGGTCAACGTCTACGAGAACGGCTGGCGGGTGAAGCCGCAGGACGGGGAGCGCGCGCGATGAAGACCGTCAACCAGAAGGCCTGGTTCCTCGTCCTGCCGGTTCTGGTGCTGGTCGCCTTTTCCGCCGTTATTCCGCTGATGACGGTGGTCAACTACTCGGTGCAGGACACGTTCGGGAACAACGTCTTCTTCTGGGCCGGGCTCGACTGGTTCCGCGACACGCTGGAGTCGGAGCGGATGTGGGCCTCGCTCGGCCGTCAGCTCGTGTTCTCCTTCACCATCCTCGTGATCGAGGTGGTGCTCGGCGTGATCGTCGCGCTGAACATGCCGAAACGCGGCTTCTGGGTCTCGTTCTGCCTCGTGACGATGTCCCTGCCCCTGCTGATCCCGTGGAACGTGGTCGGCACGATCTGGCAGATCTTCGGGCGCGTGGATATCGGGCTTCTGGGCTACACGCTCGGCCAGCTCGGCATCGACTACAACTACACCCAGGACGCGGGCGACGCGTGGTTCACCCTGATCCTGATGGACGTGTGGCACTGGACTTCGCTGGTGGCGCTTCTCGCCTATGCCGGGCTCAAGTCGATCCCGGACGCCTATTACCAGGCCGCGAAGATCGACCAGGCGAGCCGCTGGAAGGTGTTCCGCTACATTGAGCTGCCGAAGATGCGGGGGGTTCTGCTGATCGCGATCCTGTTGCGGTTCATGGACAGTTTCATGATCTACACCGAGCCCTTCGTCGTCACCGGCGGCGGTCCCGGCAGTTCGACCAACTTCCTGTCGATCGACCTCGTGAAGATCGCGCTCGGGCAGATGGACCTCGGTCCGGCGGCGGCCTACTCGATCATGTACTTTCTCGTGATCCTGCTGATTTCCTGGGTGTTCTACACCGTGATGACCAACCTCGACCGGGAGGGGGGCACGCGATGACCGACGCGACGACGGCCTCGGCGTCCGCCACGCCCGAACGTTCCGAAACCCGGGTCGCCACCCGGCGCCGGTTCCGCCCGAACGGCCGCGCGGTGGTGATGGCGCTCTACCTCCTGTTCCTGTTCCTGCCGATCTACTGGCTCATCAACATGAGCCTGAAGACCAACGCCGAGATCCTCGGCGGCCTGTCGTTCTGGCCCCGGGACCTGACCTTCGAGAACTACGTCACGATCCTGACCGACCCGGCGTGGTACCGCGGCTACATCAACTCGATCATCTACGTGACGCTGAACACCGTGATCTCGGTCACCGTGGCGCTGCCGGCCGCCTACGCCTTCAGCCGCTTCACGTTCCTCGGCGAAAAGCACCTGTTCTTCTGGCTGCTGACCAACCGCATGGCGCCGCCCGCGGTCTTCGCGCTGCCCTTCTTCCAGCTCTATTCCTCGGTCGGGCTGTTCGACACGCATATCGCGGTGGCGCTGGCGCATTGCCTGTTCAACGTGCCGCTCGCGGTCTGGATCCTCGAAGGCTTCATGCGCGGCGTCCCGAAGGAGATCGACGAGACCGCCTATGTCGACGGCTACAGCTTCGGGCATTTCTTCGTGAAGATCTTCATGCCGCTGATCGCCAGCGGTATCGGGGTGACGGCGTTCTTCTGCTTCATGTTCTCATGGGTCGAGCTCCTGCTGTCGCGGACCCTGACCGCGACGGCGGCGAAGCCCATCGCCGCCACCATGACCCGGACCATCGGCGCCTCCGGCATCGACTGGGGCGTGCTGGCGGCGGCGGGCGTGCTGACCATCGTGCCCGGTGCGCTCGTGATCTGGTTCGTCCGCAACTACATCGCCAAGGGCTTCGCCCTCGGCCGCGTGTGAAGGAGGGCTCCGCCGATGCAGTGGATGGCATGGACCTGGCAGACCGCGACGTTCTTCGCGGTGATCGCCGTGCTGCTCGTCACCTTCACGATCCTCGCGATCCGATATCCGGAGACGCCGCGGGTCGGCATCCTGAGGATCGAGACCACCCGCGGCGACCGGCTGTTCATCACGCTGCTCGGGTCGGCCTTCATCAACCTGGCCTGGCTCGGGCTCGACCTGGGGCCGCAGCCCTGGGCGCTCCTGGTCTGCCTCGTCTACGCCGCGGCGGTGTTCCGCTGGGTGTGAGACGGCAAAGAGATACGGCGGCCCGAAGGTGAGGAGGATCGACGGGCCGGCGTGACGACGACGAAGATCCTGACAACATGGGAGGAAGACATGAAAAGGACTTTGGCGACAACCTCGGCGCTTGCGCTGGCGACGGGCCTCCTGGCCGCGCCCGCCTTCGCCGACATGGAGGACGCGATCGCGTTCCTCGACGAGCACATCCAGCGCTCGGCCCTGACCCGCGAGGAGCAGGAAGCCGAGATGCAGTGGTTCGTCGATGCGGCGGAACCGTTCCGCGGCATGTCGATCACGGTGGTCTCCGAGACGATCACGACGCATGAATACGAGGCCAACGTGCTGGCCCCGGCATTCACCGCGATCACCGGCATCCAGGTCACCCACGACCTGATCGGCGAGGGCGACGTGGTCGAGCGGCTGCAGACCCAGATGCAGACGGGCGAGAACATCTACGACGCCTACATCAACGACAGCGACCTGATCGGCACCCACTGGCGCTACCAGCAGGCGCGCAACCTGACCGACTGGATGGCCGGTGACGGCGCATCGGTGACGAACCCGAACCTGAACCTCGAGGACTTCATCGGGCTCAGCTTCACCACGGGTCCGGACGGGCTCCTGTACCAGTTGCCGGACCAGCAGTTCGCGAACCTCTACTGGTTCCGGTACGACTGGTTCACCGACCCCGAGATCATGTCCGACTTCCAGGAGGAATACGGCTACGAGCTCGGCGTTCCGGTCAACTGGTCGGCCTACGAGGACATCGCGGAGTTCTTCACCGGACGCGAGATCGATGGGCAGACGGTCTATGGCCACATGGACTACGGCAGGCGCGACCCGTCGCTCGGCTGGCGCTTCACCGATGCCTGGATGTCGATGGCCGGCATGGGCGACGTGGGCGAGCCGAACGGCCTGCCGGTCGACGAATGGGGCATCCGCGTCAACGAGAACTCGCAGCCCGTCGGGTCCTGCGTGACCCGTGGCGGGGCGACCAACGACGGCGCGGCGGTCTACGCCATCGAGAGCTACACCCGCTGGCTGAACGAGTACGCCCCGCCGGCGGCCGCCGGCATGAACTTCTCGGAAAGCGGCCCGATCCCGGCCCAGGGCGCGATCGCGCAGCAGATGTTCTGGTACACCGCCTTCACCGCCGACATGGTCGGCGAGGGCGCGGCGGCGGTGCTGGACGAGGAGGGGATGCCGCTCTGGCGGATGGCCCCGAGCCCGCACGGCGTCTACTGGCAGGAAGGCATGAAGATCGGCTACCAGGACGCCGGTTCCTGGACGCTGATGGAGTCGACGCCCGTGGACCGGGCGCAGGCGGCCTGGCTCTACGCCCAGTTCGTGACCTCGATGACCGTCGACGTGGAGAAATCCCACGCCGGCCTCACCTTCATCCGCGAGTCCACGATCAACCACGACAGCTTCACCGAGCGTGCGCCGCAGCTTGGCGGGCTGATCGAGTTCTACCGCTCTCCGGCGCGCACCCAGTGGTCGCCGACGGGGACCAACATCCCCGACTACCCGCGGCTGGCGCAGCTCTGGTGGCAGCACATCGGGGACGCGGCCTCGGGCTCGCTGTCGGCGCAGGAAGCGCTCGACAACCTGTGCGAGGAGCAGGAAGCGGTGCTCGAACGGCTTCAGCGGTCGGGCGTGCAGGGTGACCTGGGCCCGGTCCTGAACGAGGTGCAGGACGCGCAGTACTGGTTCGACCAGCCGGGCTCGCCCGTCGCGCGTCTCGACAACGAGGACGAGGAGCCGATCACCGTCAGCTACGACGAGCTGATCCAGTCCTGGCAGTAAGCGGGACGCCCAGAGACAGGAACGCGCCGCCACTGGCGGCGCGTTTCGCATGTCGGGGGGCGCGACCCCGCGTCAGTCGCCCCGCAACTCGCCCGGCAGGATCGCCTCGGGCGCGTTCTGGTAGCAGACCGGTCGGAGAAACCGCCGGATCGCGAGCGTCCCGACCGAGGTCGCGCCGAAATTGGTGGAGGCCGGGTAGGGCCCGCCATGCACCATCGCGTCCGCCACCTCGACCCCCGTCGAGAACCCGTTGGCGAGGATGCGCCCGGCCTTGCGTTCGAGGATCGGGGCGAGGCGAGCGGCGGTTTTGGTATCCTCCGCGTCCATCTGCAGGGTGGCGGTCAACTGACCGTCGAGCGCGCGGGCGATGGCGGCCATCTCCTCCGGTCCCGAGGTGCGGATCACGAGCGCGGAGGGGCCGAACACCTCCTCCCCCAGCGCCTCGTTTCCGAGCCAGGTTCGCGCGTCGGTCTCGAACAGCGCGGGCGCGCCTTCGCGCGGGCCGCACTCTGCCTTCAGCAGCGCCCGAACCCCGGCAGCGGCGGCGATGCGGTCGCGCCCCTCGGAATAGCTTCGGGCGATGGTGTCGGTCAGCATGGTCTGCCCGCCGACTTCGGACAGCGCCGAACGCGCGGCCTCGATCAGCGCGTCGCCATCGGGGCCGGTATCGACGATGGCGAGACCCGGATTGGTGCAGAACTGGCCCGCGCCCATCGTGAGGGACGCGGCCCAGGCCCGCCCGATCTCCGCGCCGCGGGCGGCGACGGCGCCGGGCAGCATGAAGACCGGGTTGACCGAGCCGAGCTCGCCGAAGAACGGAATCGGGTCGGGGCGGGCCGCGCAGGCGTCGAACAGCGCGCGGCCGGCACCGAGCGACCCGGTGAAGCCCACCGCCCGGATCAGCGGATGCCGCACAAGCGCCTGCCCGACCGCGACCGACGCGCCCTGCACGAGCCCGAAGACCCCCGGCGGCATCCCCGTCGCGGCGATGGCCGCGCGGATCGCCTCGGCCACGATCTCGCCCGTCGCGGGATGCGCGGGGTGGCCCTTCACCACCACGGGGCAGCCCGCGGCGAGCGCTGAGGCGGTGTCCCCGCCCGCGGTCGAGAAGGCGAGAGGGAAGTTCGACGCGCCGAACACCGCCACCGGACCGACCGGGCGCTGGACGAGTTTCAGGTCGGGCCGGGGAAGGGGTTGACGGTCGGGCAGGGCGGGGTCGTGACGCAGGTCGAGGTAGTCGCCCTTGCGGATATGCTCCGCAAACAGCCTGAGCTGGCCGGTGGTGCGGCCGCGTTCCCCTTCGAGCCGCGCCTCGGGAAGCCCGGTCTCGGCGGTTCCGAGCCGCGTGATGTCGGCACCACGGGCCTCGATCTCGTCCGCGATGGCGTCGAGGAACCGCGCGCGATCCTCGCGGCGGGAATAGCCGTAGGTCCAGAACGCGTCCTCCGCGGCGCGGCAGGCGCGATCGACGTCGTCCTCGGTGCCCTCGGCCACGCCATGCCCGAGCGCGGCGGTGAACCCGTCCGGCGTTCCGCTCCATTCGCCGCCGACCAGGTGGCGTCCGCCCGGCGAAAACCCTGCTTCGCGTGTCATCTTCTCCCCTCCCTCCGTCGTGAAATCCGGCCCTGCCACGGGGCCGCGGGCGTCAGCCCGGTTTACCGGCCGCGCGGCCGCCGCGCAGGTGATCCAGAACGATCCGCCGCATCGTCTTTATCGCGCGGGAATAGTTGAAATTCGGGAACATCACGTTCCGGAACAAGGCACCGTCGAGGAAGGTCGAGATGAACAGAGCGGTCTCCGCGGGATTCACCGGCGCGAACTCGCCATTCTGGATGCCCTTCGCGATGGCCCGGCCGAGCACGTCGGCTTCCTTCTCGTAGAAATCCCGGATCGCGCGGTCGACCAGCGGCGTGCGGTTGTGCGTGCTGGCGTAGTCGAGGCTCATCTTCGCGACCTTCTGAAGCTTCACGTACTGCCTGATGTGCAGCTCGATCCACTCGGTGATGACCTTCTCGGGCGACGGGTCGTTCTTCGTGATCTCTCCGAAGTGCTCGAAGGCCTCCTCGACGATGCGTGCGATCGTCTTCATGAAGAGGTCTTCCTTGTTCTCGAAGTAGTAGTAGATCAGCGACGGGTTGATCGCGCAGGCGACGGCGATGTCCTTGATCGTGACCGACTGGTAGTTCTGGTCCGCGAACAGGTCGAGCGCCACGCGGCACATCAGGTCGGGCGGCGATCCGGGCGTGATGACGAGGCTTCCGTCTGCCAGCCGCTCCGCCCGTTGCGGGGACGACGCGCCGCCCTTCCGTCCGCGCGTGCGGGTGCCTGCCGCTTCCTTCTGCTCAGTCATCCGTCCCACTCGATCCGAGGCTTCCTGCCGCCTTCTGCGGGCTGTCCGCTGGTTTAACCGGCTTTGGCGGCCAAGGTCCATCGCGTCGTCCTCGGATGTACCAGGTCGTGGTGCCGCCGCCGTCGACCGGCAGCGCTTGGCCAGTGACATACTCCGCGCGCGCGAGGTAGAGCACCGCGTCCGCGATTTCCTGCGGGCTGGCGGCGCGCTGGATCGGCAGGCCCAGGACCTCCTCGGCCAGGGCGGGCTCGCGCTCCTGCCAGTTCGAGGACGGGTCGCGCACCGGGCCGGGGCAGACGCAGTTCACCCTGATCCCGTGCGGCGCCCATTCGACGGCCATCTGCCGCGCGGCGGACAGGACGGCGGCCTTGGACGGCGCGTAACTGCCCGATCCGGGGTAGCAACGCAGGGCCGAGGCGCCCGCGATCCCGACAATGGCGCCTCCCAGGCCCTCCGCGATCATGTGGCGCGCTGCCGAGGTCGCGAGGTGGAAGAACCCGCGCGCATGGACCGCGAAGAGCCTGTCCCAGTCCTCGGTCGACAGGTCCAGCAGGAACCCCTTTGCGGAGGCGCCGGCATTGTTGACCACCACCGTCGGACAACCGAGATCAGCGACGACAGCCGATAGGCCCCGTTCCACCGATCCCCGATCCGCGAGATTTATCGAATAGGCGCGGACATCTCCTCCCGCCTGAGTAAGCGTGTGGGCGGTATCCCTGGCTGACGCAATGTCCGAAGCGGCTGTGATCGCGACCTTCGCACCTTCGGCGGCGAGCGCCTCCGCGATCGCCCTTCCGATTCCCCGGCTGCCGCCCGTGACGATGGCGGTCGCGCCATCAAGTCCGCTGGTCATGTCGATGCTCCTTCGTTTCGGCGGCGCGGCGCAGGATGTCGCCGCCCGCGATCCAGCCCCAGGTCAGGTTCGGCCCGATGGTGGTGCCGCTGCCCGGCGCACGGGTTCCGAACGGGTTCGCCATCGCCACGCCCGCGCAGTAGAGGCCGGGGATCGGGTCGCCGCATGTGTCGAGTACCCGCGCTGCCGCGTCGGTGCGCGGGCCGCCCTTGGTCGACAGGAAGACCAGGTTGAACGGCAAGGCAAAGAGAGGACTCGCGATCGGGCGGAGTCTCTCGGGCGCGGGGTTTCCGGCGGAATCGAGGTGACGGCCGAAGTCCGGATCCGTCCCTGCCTTCGCATTGGCGCTGAACCGGTCGAGCGTCGCCGCAAGCACCTTCGCGTCCAGCCCGATCCGGGCGGCGAGCTCGGTGGCGTCTTGACCGTGATGAGCCCATTCCGGGCGTCGGCGGAGGAAGTGCCGCAGGACCGGGGCACGCGTCAGCGTGGCACGGTCAGCGATCATCCAGCATGGCAGGTGGGCGGGGCGGCCATCGGCTTCGCGTTCGCACAGGATCTCGCCCAGGTTGAACGCGTACTCGTTCACGAAGCGCTTTCCGTCCGGCCCCACGAGGATCGCGCCGGGTTCGCGGTGGTGGAACGTCCCGATCGGGAGGTCGATGCCGGAGAGCCGTGCAGGAAGTGCCGGGGCGATGTTGGCCTGGTCCATCCGCGCCATCGCCGCGCCGACCGCCTCGGCCATGTCATGCCCGTCGCCGGTGTTGCCCGGGGCGCTCGCCACGAGGTCCACCGGGCCCCGGAAATGCTGCGCGCGGCGAACGGCATCACGCTCGAACCCGCCGCTGGCGAGGATGACGCCGAAGCGCGCGTGGAGCGTTCTTTCGGTCTTGCCGGTACGCGTGATGAGACCGGTGACGGCACCGGCATCGCGCAGGAGGCGGATCGCCCGTGTCCCGGTCCTGACGGTGCCGCCGGCGGCGAAGAACCCGCGCATTAACCCGGCGACGAGCGCGGTGCCCTGCGCCCTGCGCCCCGTCACCAGCCGGAATGCCAGCCGGGGGGCGAGGCGAAGGACGGCGCGGAACGGATGGTGCCAGGGGTCCAGTGCTCGGGTTTCGTGGTAGGTCAGGAGGTGCGGGATATGGGGTGGCTGCAACCGGAATCCGGGCACGCGGCGGCTTGCGGGGGCCGGCGACACCATGCGCCCGTGGGGCATCGCCCCGGTCGCGAGCGGCCAGGGGTCGGGGTCGTCCGATAGCGGGAAACGCAGACCGGTCCGATCCTCGACGAAGGCGAGCATTTCGGGCGCGGCGGCGAGGAAGGCGCGCCAGAGCGGTAGTTCCTCGCGTTCCCAACACTCGGGCGCGGTCGCGCGGATGTAGGCGAGCGCGGCTTCGGGCGTGTCGTTCAGCCCGGCCTCGGCCGCGTGGGCGTTGCAGGGAATCCAGGTGCCGCCCCCGGACATGGCAGTGGTTCCGCCGACGACCGGGCCGCGCTCCACGATCAGCGTCCGCAACCCACCCGCGGCGCAGCGCAGCGCCGCCGAAAGGCCGGCCCCGCCTGACCCGACGACGATCACGTCCCAGGCCTCGGGATCCGGCATCGGGGTGTCACGCGAAGCCGATGACGGGGCGGGGGCGATAGGGTTCCTCCAGAGTCGCGATCTCGGCTTGGGTCAGTTCGAGATCGAAGGCGGCGGCGGCATCGTCGAGGTGTTCCGTCCGCGTCGCGCCCATGACCGGTGACACCACCGCGGGCTTTCCGAGCAGCCAGGACATCGCGACCTGCGCGGGTTTCACTCCGCGGGCCTGGGCGATCTCGACGACACGCCGGACGATCTCCTCGTCGGCCGAAACCTCCTCGGCGTAGAGCTTGGGCGTGTAGCCGTCCGACTTCTCCCGCTCGCTGCCCGCGCCCCACGGGCGGGTCAGCCGCCCGCGGGCAAGCGGGCTCCACGGGATCACGCCGACCCCGGCATCGGCGCACAAGGGAAGCATCTCGCGTTCCTCCTCGCGGTAGAGGAGGTTGACGTGGTTCTGCATCGCCACGAACCGTGACCAGCCGTTCGCCTTCTGGATGCCGATCGCCTTGGCCAGTTGCCACGCCCACATCGAAGAGGCTGCGAGATAGCGGGCCTTGCCCGCCTTCACCACGTCGTTCAGCGCCTCCAGCGTCTCCTCGACCGGGGTATCGTAGTCCCAGCGATGGATCATGTAGACATCCACGTAGTCCGTCCTCATCCGGGCAAGACTGGCGTCGATCTCTGCCATGATCGCCTTGCGCGACAGGCCTGCGCCATTCGGGCCCGGCCGCATTCGGTTGAAAACCTTGGTGAGGATGACGACGTCCTCGCGCTTCGCGGCCTTCAGGAGGACTTCCCCGATCACCTCCTCCGATGCGCCCCCTGCATAAGCGTTGGCGGTATCGAAGAAGTTGATCCCGAGATCGAGCGCACGGTGGAAGAACGGCTTGCTTTCGTCGGCGGTGAAGAGCCAGCCATGCGAGGCCGTCGGCCCGTGCGAGTAGCTCATGCAGCCGAGGCAGAGGCGCGAGACCTCTAGCCCGGTGTGTCCCAGTTTCGCGTATTCCATGACGCCTCCCTTCACAGCGTTTCGCCGATGCCGTCCCGCACCCAGTCCGCCAGTTGCCAGACCGGCATCTCCAGGTGGCTGAGCCGGCCCGGCACCGCCAGGCGCGACTTCGCGCCAAGCTGCTGGAGCGTGTTCACCTCCACGTCCTCGGCAGCGATGACCGCGCCGCCTTCCTTCGCCTCGGCCATCAGCGTGTCGAACTCGGGGTTCTCCAACGCGTCGCGGTGCACGAGGTGGTGGCGGATCCACCAGGTCTCGTGCGCGGAGATCGGGACGATGGCGGTCCAGCGGACCGAGTTTGCGCTGGTCCCCATCAGGTGCGTCGGAAAGACGTGGTAGAGGTTCCCGGTACGGATCTGCTCTTCGCTCCAGCCGTCGAACACGGGCATCCCGGGCTTCAGCGCCACCTCCGTGTCGAGATCGGAGCGCAGCGGGTGACGCAGGACGATCCAGCCCTGATCCGGGTCCTCCTTGGTCACGCCCCAGCTGTCTCCGCCGCGGTGGTGCGGCTCCAGCGTCTTCGAGTGCGCACCGATGTGGTGGTAGCATTCCATGAATGTCTCGACCGCGATCTTCCAGTTGAACGGGCACATGAACTCGGTCGAGTATCCGATCACGAGGTCGTCCACGGGGATGTTGGAGAACTCCGCCGCCAGCCCGGCGAGTTGCGGCGCAAGCGGGTCCGCGTCGCCCGACAGGTTGATATAGATGGTGCCGAGCACGACCTCGGATCGGACCTGCGGCAGGCGGCATTTCGACGGTTCGAAACCCTGCGCCCGGTCCATGAACGGTGCCGCCTTCAACTGCCCGTCGAGCGCGTAGCTCCAGCGGTGGAACGGGCAGGAGAAGAGCTTCGCGTTGCCCTTGCCCGAGACTACGGGTGCCCAGCGGTGCAGGCAGACCCGGCTCATCACCCTGATTTGCGCGTCCTGCCCCCGCACCACCACAAGCGGCTCACCGAGAATGTCGATCGTGAAGTAGTCACCGGCGTCGGGGATTTGCGCGACATGCCCGACCGCAAGCCAGTGGGTGCGGAAGATGCGCTCGGCCTCCAGGTCGAAGAAGGGCTGCGAACTGTAGGCGTCGGGGGGCAGGGTCTCGGAGTCCGCCAACGTCTGGCCGCGGCCGGCGTGGACCGCGGCGAAGATAGCGCCGAGATCGCGGGGTTCCATCTTCTCGATCGAGACGTGGTTGGTCATCGTTCTGTCCTCGTCACTCCGCCGGTACGGCCGCGCTGCTTTCGGTCAGCCCGAGTTCCCGGCGGACGACGGGCAGCACCTCCGATCCGAACCGCTCGATCGAACGCGCGGCGATCCTCAGCGGAAGCTCTCCGAACTGGAAGAAGCAGTTGTAGTGGGTGGGTTTCATCGCGCGGCACTCGGACACGATCCGCTCTGCCACGAGTTCGGCGGGGCCGATGATGACGTTGTCGCGGAACACGTCCAGCGGCGGCTCGTCGGGCAACGGGGCCTCGTCGATCATCGCGCCGGTATGCGCGATCTCGGGGTCCCGCAGACCGGTTGCCATACGCCCGACGAAGCGGGCGCAGTCGGCGGCTGCCATCTGCTCTGAAGGGTCATCGGTGACGCAGACGTATTGCTGAACGCCGATTTTCGCGGGTCCGGGCAACCCGGCGGAGGCCCAGGCCTCGCGGGTCTTCGCGGCCATCTGGATCAGCGCCCCCGACCCGCGCCAGCCGGCGGTGATGAAAGGCGTCGCGCCGAGCGCGCCGAGCCGCTTGAGGATTCTCGGGTCGCCGCCGGTCACGAACAGCGGCGGTAGCGGTTCCTGCACCGGTTTGAGCAGTACCGGCGTGTCGGGGTGGCCGGGCATGCTGACCTCGCCCGAGGTCAGCGCGCTTTCGAGGATGTCCCAGTGGGCGAGGAACGTGTCCGCGCGGGTCTTCACGTCAACGCCGTAGCGGTCGAATTCGAACGGCTGGTAGCCGGTGCCGACGCCGAGCACGAGCCGCCCGTTGGAGAGCTGGTCGACCAGTGCGATTTCCTGCGCGACCCGAAGCGGCTGGTAGAGCGGCAGGACGATCACCGCGGTCCCGAGCCGGATCCGCGACGTGGCGCCGGCCATGTGCGCCGCCATCACAAGCGGCGAAACGGAGATGGAGTAGTTGGTGAAATGGTGTTCGGCGAACCACGCCACGTCGAACCCGATGTCCTCGGCGAGCGTCACCATCGTCCGCGTGTCCGAAACCACGCCGGGAATGCCGTCGGGATGGCCCCGGAAGGACATGAGGTTGAAGATGCCGAATTCCATCGGTCCTGCTCCTTGCGGTCTCAGAGGGGAGGTGTCGGCGCAGTGTCGACCGAGATCGGCCGGTGGCCCCGGTTGTAGTAGCGCTCGATCCGCACCTGGATCATCGACAGGACCGTGGTCGCGACGAGGTACCAGATGCTCGCCACGATCAGCAGCGGGATGGTCTGGAAGGTGCGCGAGTAGATCGTCTGGACCGAGTAGAGCAGGTCCCACAGCGCCACCATCGACACGATCGAGGTGCCTTTGAGCATTCCGATCGTCTGGTTGCCGGTCGGGGGCACGATGAAGCGCATGGCCTGCGGCAGGACGATGAGCCGCATGGTCTGCCCCCGCCTCAGGCCGAGCGCCTTGGCCGCATCGCGCTGCCCGCGGTCGACGCTGTCGAGCCCGGCGCGGACGATCTCGGTCATGTAGGCGCCCTCGTTCAGGCCTAGCCCGAGGATCGCGGCGGTGTAGGGGGTGATGATGTCGTTGAACGACCCCTGGGCGAAGGTGACGCCGGTGAACGGGATGCCGACCCAGTATTCCGGGTAGAGCGCGGCGAGGTTGTACCAGAAGATCAGCTGGACGAGCACCGGGGTGCCGCGGAAGAACCACAGGTAGGCGGCGGAAAACGCCTTCAGCGGGGCGCTGCCCTGGGTCGCCATCAGCGCGAGGATGATGCCGAGGATCACGCCGATGATCATCGTCACCGCGGTCAGCCACAGGGTCGTCGCGAAGCCGCGCAGCACGACCGGGGAGAACAGGTATTCCCAGACGACCGGCCACTGGAAACGGGGGTTGTTCGCGATGCTCCAGAGCGCGGCGGCGCAGATCGCGGACAGGATCACGAAGGCGACGACCGTGCCGGGTCGTATCCGGGTTCGCGACGCTGCGGGTGGCGGCGTCGGCCGCTCGGAGATGTCCTCGTTCGTCATGCTGGACATGCGGGCTCCGCTTTGGGGGACAGATCGCCGGGTCCGCGTCATGCGCGGGCCCGGCGGCTCTTGTCAGGGAAGTGGGTTCGTGGTGGTCATGTTGATGCCGAACTCGTCGAGCGCGGCGTGCTGCAGGTTCCACTTCTCGTAGATCGCGTCGTAGGTGCCGGCGTCGTAGATCGCATTGAGCGCGGCCAGCAGCGCCTGCTGGAGTTCCTCGTTCTCCTGCGCGGTGACGATGCCGAGGTAGAAGACCTCTTCGAGCGGGTTCGAGATGGTCGCGATGTCGACGGGGTTGTTGGCCCGGACTTCCTCGACGGCGGAGCTGTCGCTGAGCGCGAAGTCGATCCGGCCCGAGAACAGCGCCAGAAGGACGGCGGATTGCTGCGGGAATTCCCCGATGGTCAGCGGCTCCAGCCCCTGTTCGGTACACCAGTCGCTGTAGGACGAAAGACGCGCGAGGAAGTCGGTGCCGGATTGTCCCGCGGTGCCGAGCCCGCAAAGCGATGTCGGATCCCCGGCGGTGATCGCCTCGTTGTCGGCGAGATAGTAGAACGCGTTCCCGTAGCTCAGCGTGTGGTTGACGAATGTCACGACCTCCTCGCGCTCGACGCGGTCGGAGATGCATTCCATCGCCATATCGTAGCGGCCCCCCTGCACGCCGGGGATCAGTCCCGCGAAGTCGATGGATTCGATGTCCAGTTCGACACCCATGACCTGTGCGAGCGCGTCCCAGATGTCGACTTCGAAGCCGACCATCGTGCCGTCCTCGGCGAACCACTGGCAGGGCGGGTAGTTGGCGTCGGTCACGAGACTGATCGTGCCGCTTTCCTGGATATCGGCGGGCAGCATCGCGTGGATCTCGGGGATCGCGTCCAGCGCCGGGATTTCCTCGGTCGGAAAGCCCTGCGCGACGGCGGGCAAGGTGAGAAGGCCGGCCGCGACCGTGGCGGTCACGCGCTGGCTGGCGGTCTTCAATGTATTTGACATCCCATCACTCCAAGTAGGGGCTGCGACTGCCCGTGAGGCTGCAGCGGGCGGTTGTCCCCGTTGCTCTGGTCGGGAACTTATTGATCGTATGTTCAAGATAGAGCGGCGCTTGTCCGGATTGGGAAGCAAGAGGCGGGCGGATCGAGCCGGGTAGTCGCGGTTGCCCAAGATTTCACCGAAAAGCCCACGAGGTTGATGGAGATCTAAACATACCCATGACGATGCGCTGAACTGCACTTATTTGGATTTCATTGATATATTTCAAGAAAAACAATTAATTAACATGATTCTACTTCGATTCGATGGTTCGGAGGTCGGCCGGTGCGCGCGTTTACAGGGCCTGTCTGATCGCTCTGAACGAATGCTCGGGTTCATAGGTGGAGATTGCGCCGGAGCGCTTGAAACGCTGCGCGGACGCGCTTCTTCCGGCGTGAGAGAAGGACGCTTCGAAAAACAGACAATTGAATGAGCGTTCAATACTGCGCAATGGTGGCACCAGGCAAACGGGTCCGCCGCACGGCGGGCGAGACGAGGAGACGACCATGAGCGTAGAAGAGGCCATTGCCCGCTTCGAGGCGGAGCGCGAGAAGATCTGGATGGAAAGCCCGCCCGACGTCGCGGCGCTCGGTCGGGGCGAGGTGCCACGGCGGACCGGCGCGCGCGGCCAGTACCTGTCCACGATCATCTTCGCCGAGGGCGAGGCCCGGACGATGGCGGACGAGATGCTCTGGGGCATCATCAGGGTTTGCGAGGATACCGACGCCGATCTTGCCACGCTGCAGGCAATCATCGACCAGATCATCGGCTACAAGGCGTCGTTCTTCGACTTCGTCTCCATCCCCTCGGCTGCCGAGATGACGCGGCTCTACGTCGAGACCGCGAAGACCTGCACCACCACCGACGAACTCGCGCGGCTGAGCCACGCCGCGCTCGGATACGCCAACCGCCTGCACATGTGGGTCGACTACATCCTGCCCTGGGGTCTCGGCGACGCGTTCCGCCGCAAACCCGTGCAAGAGGAGGCCTGAGACATGCAACTGGTTCTGAACATCGCCGGCAAGGACGTGTGCACGATCGAGGTCTGGGAGGACAAGGTTCCGAAGCTGTGCCAGCAGTTCCGCGAGAAGCTGCCGCAGCGCTCCATGCTCCAGCACGGCAAGCTGCTCGGCGACCTCATGTTCTTCACCATGCCGATCGTTGCCCCATGGGAAAACCTCTACCTGACCGAGGACGTCGGGAAGGAGCGTGTGGCGAAGTACGGCAGCCCGCGCGGCGCTGTCTGCTTCTACAGCCCGCGCCAGCAATTCTGCGTCGTCTACGGCGACGAGGCGTCGGACGAGCCGCTGCCGATTTCCTACATCGGAGAGGTCGTGGACGGCTCGCTCGAACTCCAGATCGCGGGATACGAGACCTGGTTCGACCAGAGCCGGGTGGTCGAGTTGCGGATCGCGGGGTGATGCCATGACGGACAGGATCAAGCGGCTTCAGGCCGACCTCGCGGCCAAGGGCGTGCGTTACTGCATCGGCGCCTACGTCGACCTTCACGGGATCCCGAAGGGAAAGGTGGTGCCGCTGTCCCATCTCGACCACATGGCACATGGGTCGGAGCGTTACACCGGCTACGCGCTGGATGGCCTGGGGCAGGGGCCGAGCGACGACGAGATCACCTCGATCCCCGATCTCGACCGCGCGATCCAGTTGCCGTGGGAACCGAAGATCGCCTGGATGCCGGCCGACAACGAGTTCCGCGGCGAACCCTATCCGCTCAACACCCGGGTCGCGCTCAAGAAGGTACTGGAAGAAGCCGCCGGGATGGGGTTCGGCTTCAACCTGGGGATCGAGGCGGAGATCTTCCTTCTGCGGAAGGAGGACGACGGCACGCTGTCGGTGCCTACGGCGGACGATACGCTGGTGAAGCCATGCTATGACCTGCGCAGCTTCATGGACAATTTCCGCTGGCTCGACCGCATGGCCGAGACCATCGACGCGCTCGGGTGGGACCTCTACTCCTTCGACCACGAGGACGCGAACGGGCAGTTCGAGTTCGACTTCCGCTTCGCCGATGCGCTGACGACGTGCGACCGGCTGATCTTCTTCCGTATGATGGCAAAGCACTACGCCGCCGAGGACGGGCTGATCGCGACGATGATGCCGAAGCCCTTCGCGGACCGCACGGGCAATGGCGCGCACTTCAACATGTCGTTGTTCGACCTCGACGGCGGGGCGAACGCCTTCGCCTGCGCCCCCTCCGAGGATCCGCGCGGGCTCGGCCTGACCGAGACGGGCTACCATTTCATCGCCGGGATCTTGCGGCACGGCCGGGCGCTCTGCGCCGTGCTCGCGCCGACGGTCAACAGCTACAAGCGGCTCGTGCGGCAGGGGGCGATGGCCGGGTTCTCCTGGGCGCCGGTGTTCAACTCCTACGGGTCCAACAACCGCACCAATTCCGTCCGCGTGCCCGCCGGCGGCGGCCGGTGCGAAAGCCGGAATGCCGACGGCGCTGTCAACCCCTACCTGGCCGCGGCCCTGGTGCTGGCGGCGGGGCTAGAGGGCGTGCGCAAAAAATTCGACCCCGGTGCGCCGAACGAGGACAACCTCTACGCCATCGACGAGGCCGAGCGTGCCGGGCGGGGGATCGAGTTCCTGCCACAGACGCTACTGGAGGCGGTGCAGGAATTCGCAGCCGATCCGCTGGTGGAACGGGTTCTCGGGACCGAGCTTCGCGATGAGTTCGTCCGCTACAAGACGCAGGAGTGGAACGACTACCACCACACGATCAGCGCCTGGGAAACCACCCGGTACAGCCACATGTTCTGATCGCCTCTCCGGCGGGGGCCGATGCGTCCCCGCCGGCCGGATGCCCGGCGATTCACTCTTTCGCCACCCGAATTGGAGAAGAAGGCCCCGCATCAGCCGGCAGCGGTGAAGCGGAATGGCCGTCAACGACAACCTCGACCCGACGAATACGGACAACCTGCATGATGCGGGTGGGGTCACCATGACCGGCAACACCCGCGCGGTGACGCTGGTCGAACTGGCCAACGGCCGCCTCTTCATGGTGACGTCCGAGCGGGACACCCTGAACGACGGCCTCTCGACGTTCGAGATCGACAACGACCCGGCCTCTCCGACCTACGGGCAGGTTCTCAATCCCGGCGCGGCCGACGAGGACGCCGTGGTGGATTCCCTCACCGCCGCGACCGATGGCGCGGGGTACGACCAGATCGAGGCGCTGGCTTCCGTCACCCTGTCGAACGGCAACACCTTCGTGTTCTCGGCCGACCCGCTGAACGACACGATCGGCGTGTCCCGGATCGGCCCGGACGGCACGCTGACCGCGCTGCCCGGCATCACGGATTCGACCAACCTCGACGAGATCGCGAACCTCGCGGTGGCCGAGGTCGACGGCTCGGTCGTCCTGATCGGACTTGCCGGCGGAACATCCGACAACCTCGTGTCTTACAGCGTCGATCCGTCGACCGGGGCGCTGACGCTTGTCTCCGACATCGCGGACGGCAGCGGCACAGGGGAAAACTACCTCGCGACCGAGGACGCGCTCGGGGCGTCGCTGGTCGAAACCGGCACCGGCCCGGACGGGACGACATTCGTGATCGCGGGCGGCACTTCCGGCGGCATCTCGCTTTACTCCGTCAACGCGACCGGCGCGCTGACGTTCGAGAACGCCCGCGGCGACGACCGGGCCGGGGCGGCGGACACCGATCCAGAGGGCAACACGCTCGACCGGGACGTGATCAGCCCGGCCAGCACGCTGCTCGGCAACGCGACCGCGGCGACCTTCGGGAAGATGGGCGATGCGACCTACGTGTTCGTCGGCGGGGCGGAGAACGGTGTTTCGGTGTTCCGCATCGATCCCGACGCGGCGGCGGACGGAACCTGGGACCTGACGTTGGTCGGCCAGATCGAGAATGTCGGCACGGACCTGCGGGCGCTCCAGTTCATCACCGGCGAGAACGGCGAGTACTTCCTCGCCGGCGGTGGCGGTTCGCCCGACCTGAAATTCGCGCAGGTCACCGTGGATCCGGTCACCGGGGTCGTCACCATCGGCGCCTCCTGGGGCGTGATCGCGGATGCCGGCGAACCGGGGGCGGAAACCTGGACGGTCGAGGATCTCGCCTATCACGACGGCGTCCTCGTCTCGGCGAGCGAGGCCGATGACGGGGTCGCGGTCGTCACGACCCTGACCTGCTTCCTGCCCGACACGATGATCCTGGCGGAGTCCGGCGAGGTCCCGGTGGCGGAGCTTCGGCCCGGCGACCGCGTTGTGACGCTCGACCGCGGATTGCAGCCTGTCCTTTGGATCGGCGAGACCCGCGTGACCGGCGACGAGATGCGCGGCGACCCGGTCCGGCGGCCGATCGGGATCGCGCCGGGCGCCTTCGGCCCGGGCGTGCCCTCGCGGGCGCTTTCCCTGTCGCGTCAGCACCGCGTGCTGGTATGCGCGGTCGCGCCGGACGGGTCGCGGCGGGAGGTTCTCGTTCACGCCAAGGACTGCCGTCCGCTGGCCGGTGTTACGCCCCTGTTGCCGGCGGGCGGGGTCCGCTACCTGCACCTCCTGCTCGGACAGCACGACCTCCTGTTCGCGAACGGGCTTCCGTGCGAAACGTTGTGGCCGGGGGACGCGGTCCTGCCGCAGCTTCGCGCCGACCGCAGTTTCCCGCTGCTGGACGTAAGCCGCTATCATCCGGCCCGTCCCTTCGTTCAGGGCAAGAAGGCCCGCCACCTCGTGCGGCGCATCCTGCGGACGGGCAATGTGCCGATCCCGAAGGGACGCGCCGAGCCGAAGGTTCCGGGTGCGACCGGGCCGACCGTCCGGGCTTCGGCCGCAGGGTCGCGCGGCTGACCGGGACCAGCGCCGGACATTCCCGCCCGGCTTCGCCGGTGATTCTGCCGCGACGCGCCTGTAAGGTCGGCGAAACGGCCGTACCGGGGAGCCCGCGACAGATGACCCAACCCACAGAACCGCCGGTTTTCGACGGTCACAACGATGTCCTGCTGCGGCTCTGGAAGGGCGGTGCGGCGGGCGCGGCGGATCGCTTCGCGGCATCCGACACCGGGCACATCGACCTGCGCCGTGCGCGGGCCGGCGGCTTCGCGGGCGGTTTCTTCGCCATGTTCGCCCCGCCAGAGGGCGCGTTCCGGATGCCCTCGTTCCAGCCGCCCTACGACGAGCCGCTGCCGGAGGAACTGCCGCAGGACCGGGCCTTGGCCGCGATCGCGGGACAGGCCGGGGTTCTTCTCGCGCTCGACCGGGCGGGCGCGCTGGCGCTGTGCCGGACCGTGGCGGAGATCGAGGCCGCTATGGCCGCGGGCCGGGTCGCCGCCGTCATGCACCTCGAAGGGGCGGAGGCGATCGACCCCGACCTGGCCACGCTCGACCTGTTCCACGCCGCCGGACTGCGCTCGCTCGGCCCGGTCTGGTCCCGTCCGACCGCCTTCGGGCACGGCGTCCCGTTCCGCCACCCGTCCGATGGCGATACCGGGCCGGGGCTGACCGAGGCGGGCAAGCGCCTGGTGGCGCGCTGCCACGACCTGCGGATCGTCGTGGATACGAGCCATCTCAACGTCGCGGGGTTCGAGGACGTGGCGGCGGCCGGGCTGCCGCTCGTCGCCACCCACTCCAACGCCCACGCCGTTTCACCCGGCGCGCGCAACCTCACCGACGCACAGCTTCGGGCCATCGGGGAAACCGGCGGCATGGTCGGCCTCAACTTCGGAACGATGTTCGTGAACGAGGACGGCCGCGCCGCGTCGGACCGCGGGCTCGGCCCGTTCCTGCGCCACCTCGACCGGATGATCGAGATGGCGGGCGAGGATCACGTCGGACTCGGCTCCGACTTCGACGGCGCGCCGATGTCCTCCGACCTCGCAGACGTCGCGGCGCTGCCCGCATTGCGGCGGGCGATGGCGGGGCACGGGTATCCGGACATGCTGATCGCGAAGATCTGCAACGGCAACTGGCTGGACTTCCTGCGTCGCTACTGGGGCGGGTGATCTTCCGGCGGCGGAGAAGCCGTGGATTCACCTCCGCATCGTACGAAAGTACTATTCATCGTTATCGTCTTTCGTTGCAGGACCCGCGCATTGTTTACGCAAGACCATGTCATCACTCCGGTAACGAGAGAGCAGTTCTACGCAATGAGACTTGTGGTACTGGCGGCGGTCCTCGCGATCGCCTGCCAAGGCGTGTTTCCCCGGCAGGTTCACGGCCAGACCCAGGGGACCCCGCCGGGCGTCGAGCTCGGGGAACGGTCTGGCGAAATCTACGACGAGATCCTCGCGGCTCTGGACGCGCAGGGCTATCAGATCGTATCGGTATCCAGCACGTGGCTGAACCGGGTCAGGATCCGGGCGCGGAATTCCGAGCATGTCCGCGAGATCATCGTCAGCCGGGCATCGGGCGAGATCCTGCGGGACGCGCTGCTGGACTAGGCAACGAACGATGGTGACATGATCGGCAGGGAGCGGGGGGCAGGCAGTCGGGTCTCTCTGGTCGCGATGCTTGGCGGTCTGCTTGCCGTGCAGGTGGTCAGCGCCGGGTTCTTCCTGTTCAAGCTGCTCGCAGACCTGTTCGGTTTCCCGATCCCGATCTTGCCGTGGGAGGTCGTCGAGCTCCTTGAGATCCTGGCCAGCATCGGGATGCTGGCGGGCGTCGTGTTCTCCGCCGTGTTCCTGCGCGTCGCCCTGCGGCGCATGGGGCAGGTCGAACGCAGGCTCGAGGCCGCGGCGGGCGACGTGCAGTCCTACGTCGACGCCCAGTTCCGCGAATGGGACCTGACCCAGACTGAGCGCGACGTGGCGCTCCTAGTGGTGAAGGGGTTCAGCAACGGCGAGATCGCGAAACTGCGCGGGACCAGCGAATCGACCACCAAGTCGCAGGTCAGTTCGATCTTCCGGAAGGCCGGTCTGAACAGCCGTCAGCAGCTCGTGACGATGGTGGTGGAAGATCTTTTCGATGCTATCGACGTCTGAGTCGCGTCCCGCGAGGCGCGGTTTGGTTCCCGCCGGGTGACAATCCCGGGGCGTTTGAGACGATCTTTCAGAAAACCCATCCGACTATGGGATGAAACGGCCCGGATCCGCCCTCCGGCCGATGGGTCGGCGGGGGGCGAGGGGTGATGGTGATCCTGCCACGGCGCAATCGCTGTCCCCACGGCTCCAAAGACAGGCACACGTGTTCCCCAGACTCGCTCAGGTGCCGACGCCAACAGACAGACGCAGCGAAAGCGCCGTGGCCCCCCAGGAAGTCCGGCCCCGCCGGTCGAAGTGAAAGGTAGCAGCCATGTCGATCCACGAATTCTCGTCCATCCGCCACGCGGCTTCCGGGCTTGCCGGCTCCGGCCAGTGGTTCGGCCAGGGCGGCACCCCCGCCGTGACCCCGATCCGGGTACCCGCGCCGCCGCCGCTGGCCTGCGACCTGATCCGCCCGCGGCAGGTCGCCAGCGTCGCGGCGCAGCTTCGCGGTATGCCGGTGGTCGCGGTCGCCGGCGACCCCGAGGTGTTCGACACCGTGGTCCTGGACGAGGCCGAGCTTGGCCGGTTGCGCTTCACCGTCGGCGACTTCACCGACGCCGACCGGATCCTCGCGCGGGTGAACAACGCCTGCCTCGTCCTCGTGGACATCGACACGTTCCCGGCCCCGGCCGAGGCGATGATGGCGCTGATGGAGTTCCGTCAGCGCGCGCCCGAGAACCTGGTGGTGATCGGCTCGCGCGCCTTCGGTGCCGACGATCCGACCACCGAACGGCTGCCGATCGCGGATGCCTCCGTGCGCCTGCCCGCGACCCGCGGCTCGCTCGTCGGGGCGCTGGCCGCGGCGGCGATCAACAACCGCATCTTCCGGGCACGGCTGGAAAGCGGAAGAAAGTCACGCCAGGCGATCAATGCCGATGCCTGACGTGCAGCGGCGCCCGTCATCCCCCTCGAGGGCGGGCGCCGCTCCTTGTCAGCGCGCGGCGCTGACGATCTGCGTCGCGTCGATCGGCAGCGACAGGTGGCTGCCGCCGATCCTGATGCGGTTGCTGCCGTATTCCACGCAGACCTCCGACCCGGTGACACCGGGATCCGACAGGAACCGGACCCGCGTGATTTCCAGCCTGCGGTTGACGATGGCGTCGTGAACGACGCCGAGCGCCGCGCCGGACCGTCCCATGACGGGTAGACCGTTGTAGACCGTGCTGTTGCCCCCGGCCGAGCACTGGAACTGGCTTCTGAGCGCGGGATCGGCGCGGGCCGGGTCGAAACTTTCCACCGGGACGAAGCCGCCGGACTGTGAATTGTTCGCGGGCGGCTGCTGCGGCGTGGGGGTGGAGCCGAGCACCCCGCCCACGAGGTCGCCCACCGGCTCGGTCACGCCTTCGACGACGTCCCCGACCCCGTCCAGTGTGCCGCCCACGGCGCCGCCGAGGGCGTCGACGGTACCGCCGAGCGCATCGCCGAGACCGCCCGCGACATCGCCGAGAAGGTCGGCGGAGGCCGATCCGGGCAGGGCCGTCACGAGGGCGAACAGGCAGATGGTGATCTTGGAACGCGGTCTCATGCTCCGCTCCCGTCCAGTTGCGAATTGCGGCAGCCGCGACGGCGACCGCCGGTTTCTATCAACTCGACTATAAGTGAGATTGGGGCGTTTCTGGGGCAATCGGCGGGTCAGGCCGCTGGCAGGGCTCGAAAAATCCCGCGCGTTAGGGGCGGGGCCAAGGCTTTGACCGGACGGTCAATCGAGACATTACGACCTTGGTCGTAGTTGCGGGCGGCGCGCGTGTCCCCCGCGCTCAGCCAACTGGCCCGTCGTCGCCCGCGGTGCAGGCCTGGAGGATCTGGCCGCGCAGCCATGCATGGGCCTCGTCGGTGTCGTAGCGGCGGTGCCAGATCAGGTGGTTCGCGATCGGCGCGACCTCCAGCGGCACCGGGGCCGAGGCGAGCGGGTAGCGGCGGGCGAAGTAGTCGCTGGTCCGGTGGGTGAAGACGCCGATCATGTCGGTCTGCATCAGCAGTTCGGGCACTGTGGTGAAGCTCATCATCGTCGCCGCGATCTGCCGGGTCTGCCCGTGGCGCGCCAGGACCGCGTCGAAGGCCGCGCGGCGGTCGCCGGTGGAACTGACCACGAGGTGCGGCCATGCGAGGATATCGTCGAGCGCGGGCCGGGCACCCGCCTGCATCAGCGGGTGATCGCGGCGGCAGAGGCAGACGAAGCGGTCGTCGAAGGCCAGCATCCGGGTCAGGTGCGGCGGCGTCGCGTCGAACCAGCCGATCGCCAGCGCGATTTCGTCGCCCTCGATCAGGCGGATCGCGTAGTCCCTGTCGGTGGTGCGCAGGTTCAGCACGATCCCCGGTGCGACCCGGCCCATGTGTTCCAGCAGCGGCAGGAACACCGGCAGGCTGAACCGGTCGGGCGCGCCAATGGCGAAGCGCGCCTCGGCGGTCGCGGGGTCGAAGGCGGCGGGCGGTGTCACGCAGTCCCGCGCCGCGCGCACGATCTCGGCCACCCGCGGCGCGAGGTCCATCGCCCGCGGGGTCGGGCTCAGCCCCTCGGGCGTGCGGACGAGCAGGGGGTCGCCGATCAGGTCGCGAAGCCGCTTCAGCGCGTTCGACACCGCCGACTGTGTCCGGCCGAGCCGCTCGCCCGTCCGGGTCACGCTGCGCTCCTCCAAAAGTACGTGGAGCGTCATCAGCAGGTTGAGGTCGAAATTGTGTATGTTTTTCAACTGAGCATCATCCTGAATGATGAACATGAACACGAGTATCCATTTCGCTAATGCCCCAGGCTCGGTTAGGGTGCAAGCAGACAGGGAGGATCACTCGCAGATGACTGCCAGCGCGGCCGCGACCCGGCCCGACCCCGATTACCTGCCGTTCCACCCGGCGCCGAGCACGCCGGCCTATCGCCCGCCCGCGGGCGCGGTCGACGCCCATTGCCACGTCTTCGGCCCTTCGGACCGCTTTCCCTTCGCCCCCGAGCGCAAGTACACGCCGGTCGATGCGCCGGCCGTAACGCTCTTCGCGCTGCGCGATCTCTTCGGTCTGTCGCGGAACGTGATCGTGCAGGCGACCTGCCACGGCACCGACAACACCGCGATGCTGGACGCGATCGCGCAGGCCGGAGACCGTGCGCGCGGCGTCGCCGTGATCGCGCCCGACATCTCGGGCGAGGAGTTGCAGCGGCTGCATGACGGCGGCGTGCGCGGCGTGCGGTTCAATTTCCTCAAGCGGCTCGTCGGTAACGCGCCGCTCGACCGCTACGTGCGGATCGCGGAGCGGATCGGGGCGCTCGGCTGGCATATCGTGGTCTACTTCGAGAGCGCGGAGCTGGCGGAGCTTGCGCCCTTCGTCCGCGCCTTGCCGGGAACCGTCGTGATCGACCACATGGGCCGACCGGACGTCGCGGCGGGCGTCGACGGCGACGGCTTCGCCCGCGTCCTCGACCTGATGGACAGCGACGAGCGGTTCTGGATCAAGGCGACCTGCCCGGAGCGGCTGACCGTCGCGGGCCCGCCCTACGACGACGTGGTGCCGTTCGGGCGCCGCCTCGTCGAAGGTTTCCCCGACCGGGTGATCTGGGGCACCGACTGGCCGCATCCGAACATGGTCAGCCACATGCCGGACGACGGGCACCTCGTGGACATGATCCCGCGCTTCGCGCCGACGGCGGAGCTTCAACAGAAGCTCCTGGTCGACAACCCGATGCGGCTCTACTGGCCGGAGGGGGTCGCGTGACCGACGCCGCCGAACCCCGCGCGCCCTGGGCGGCATGGACCGTCGCGGGGCTGGCGACGGTGATGTGCGTCGCCTGCATCCTGTGGAACCTGGAGGTGCCGACGCGGATCGGCATCGCGCTCCTGCGGCAGCAGTACCTGGCGTTCCAGCTCGGCCTCGCGCTGACGATGGCCTACCTGCTCTACGACGTCTCGGGCAAGCTGTCGGCACGGCCCTCCATCCTGAACCTCGCGGTCGCGGCGATCTGCTTCTGCGTGCTGATGTACGCCGCCTTCGACTTCGAATGGCTGTTGCAGGAACAGTTCTACCGCCCCTGGCAGATCACGGTGATCGGCACGGTGGTGACGCTGGCGGTGCTGGAGGGCATTCGCAGGCGCGCGGGCATGATGCTGTTCGGCATCGTCGCCGTGTTCCTTGTCTACGCGCTTTTCGCGGACAAGGTGCCGGGCCGGCTGATCGGGCGGGAACTGTCGCCGATCCGGCTGGTGGACTACGTCGGCTTCGACAGTTCCGCCGTGTTCTCCTCGCCGCTTGCGGTCGGCACCATCGTGGTGCTCCTGTTCGTGTTCTTCGGCCAGCTTCTGTTCGCGGCGGGCGGCGGTGCGTTCTTCACCGACCTCGCGATGGCCGCGACCGGCCGCACGCGCGGCGGCAGCGCCAAGATCGCGGTCGTCGGCTCGGCGCTCTTCGGCTCGATCTCCGGCTCCGCGGTGTCGAACGTCGCGACCACCGGTGTGATCACCATCCCGCTGATGCAGCGCGGCGGCTATTCCAAGGAGGATGCGGGCGCGATCGAGGCCGTGGCCTCCACCGGCGGCCAGCTGACCCCGCCGATCATGGGCGCGGCGGCCTTCCTGATGGCCGAGTTCCTCGACATTCCCTACGCCACCGTCGCGGGCGCGGCGCTGATCCCGGCGATCCTTTACTATCTCGGCGTGTTCACGCAGGTCGACCTGATCGCGGCGCGCGACGGCATCGCCGCACCGGAAGAGGACACCATGAAGGTGCGCGAGGTGCTGGCGGAAGGCTGGCATTTCCTCATCCCCTTCGCGGTCCTGCTTTACGCGCTCTTCGTCATGCGGTCGGATCCGGAAGACTCGGCGCTCTTCGCCTCCGTCGCCATCGTGATCGCGGGCTTCGTGCGTGGCTATCGCGGCAGTCGGCTGACGTTCCGCTCGCTGTTCCAGGTCTTCGTCGACACCGGCACGCAGATGGTCGACCTGATCCTGATCGTGGCGGCGGCGGGTTTCGTGATCGGCGTCCTGAACGTCACCGGCCTCGGCTTCGCGCTGACGCTGGTGCTGGTCGATGCGGTCGGATCGAGCCTGATCCTGCTCCTCTTGATCTCGGCGGTGGTCTGCATCGTGCTCGGCATGGGGATGCCGACCTCGGGCGTCTACGTCCTGCTCGCCTCGCTGGTCGCGCCGTCGCTGGTGGAGGCAGGGGTCGAGCCGATCGCGGCGCACCTGTTCATCCTCTACTTCGGCATGATGTCGATGATCACGCCGCCCGTCGCGCTCGCCGCCTTCGCCGCGGCGACGATCTCGAAGGCCGGGCCGTTCGCCACCGGGATGGCGGCAATGCGGGTCGGGTGGGCGGCGTTCATCCTGCCCTTCGCCTTCGTCGCGACCCCCGCGCTCCTGTTCCAGGGGCCGGCGGGGGAAACCGCGGCGGCGACCGCGCTGACCGCCATCGGCATCGCCGCGGTTTCGGCGGGGATCGCCGGGCAGTGGGGCCGGGCGCTCAACCCGCTCCTGCGGATCGCCTTCGTCGCGCTCGGGGCGCTCGCGCTGCCGCTCGGCTTCATCGCCGTGCCGCTCGCCGTCCACGCGCTCGCGGCGGCGGCCGCACTCATCCTCGGCGCCGCTCTGGTGCTGTTGAAACCAAGGGCCGGCACCGACAGCCAGCCGATCTGAAGACCAAACGGGAGGAAAGACATGAAGACACTGGCACTCGCGGGGCTCGCCGCCGTCGCCGTCACGGCCGGGGCGAACGCCCAGGTGATCTCGATGGCCACAGGGGCACAGGGCACGCTCGCCTACAATGCCGGGCAAGCCGTCGCCGTCGTCGCGAACGACAACGGCATGACGGTGCGGACGCAGCCGCTCGTCGGCTACATGCCGCTTCTGCAGTCGGGCGAGGTCGATTTCGGCTATGCCAACGGCGCCGAGGCGGCCTTCGCCTATACCGGCACCGGCAACTTCGACCGTGCGCATCCCGACGTGCGGCTCGTCGGCGTGACCTTCCCGCTCACGACCGGGATCATGGCGCCCTGCGACCTGGGGCTGGAAAACGTGGACGATCTCGTGGACCGCGCGGGAGAGCTTCGCATCGCCTCGGGCTACACGTCCTCGACCATCATTCCCTACTACATCATCGGCTCGCTCGCGGCGGCCGGACTGACCTATGACGACTTCCAGCAGGTGCCCGTCGCCAGCTTCGCCGACGGCATCAGCGCGCTCGGAGACGGGCTGGTGGACATCGCGCTCGTCAGCCTGAACGCGGGTGCGGGGCAGGAGGCCGCGGTGCAACTCCAGAACCGGGGCGGGCTGTGCTACATCTCGGTGCCGAACACCGATGACGGCCTCGCGGCCCTGCAGGAGGCGCTGCCTTCCGGCTACCTCGTGGACCTGCCGCAGAACGACGACCTGAACGGGCTCCAGACCCGCGGTGCGACGCTGATCCGGGTGCCCTGGGTGCTGATGGCGAATGCCGATGTCGACGAGCAGGTCGTGTACGACATGACCCGCCTGATCGCGGAGAACAAGGAGGCGCTGGCAAGCTCTTTCGGCGCGTTCAACGGGGCCAATGCCGAGACGATGGCGCCCGACAACGCGATGCCCTACCACCCGGGCGCAATCCGTTACTACGAAGAGGCCGGCATCGCTCACGGGGACTGACTGGCCCGGTCGCGGGGGCCGGGTCCGGCCCCCGCACACTGCCAATATCCGAAGGATCGACACCAGATGATGACCAAGCTCACCGCCGCAGACGGCCATGACCTCGATTGCTGGATCGCCGCGCCGCAGGGCGACCGCCGGGGTGGCGTCGTCATCCTCCAGGAAATCTTCGGCGTCACCGATCAGCTCAAGGGCGTCGCCGACCGTTACGCCGCCGAAGGGTACGAGGTCGCGATCCCGGCCCTGTTCGACCGGCAGCGCAAGGGCGCGGTGATCCCGTTCGACGAAGCGCCCTCCGGGCGGGACCTGATGCTCGCCTCCAAGCTCGACCAGACGATGATGGACATCGATGCCGCCGTTCAGATGCTGAAGGCGAAGGGCAAGGTGGGCGTGATCGGGTTCTGCTGGGGCGGCGGGCTGGCGCTGCGCGCGGCGCAGAAACTCGACATCGACGCGGCCGTCTCGTTCTACGGCACGCGGCTTCCGACCTATCTCGACAGCCCGCTCCGGGCACCGCTCTTGGGACATTTCGGCTCGCTCGACGACCACGTGCCGCCCGAGATGCTGGCCGAGGCGCAGGCCTACCTGCCCGGGATGCAGGTTCATCTCTACGAGGCGGGCCATGCCTTCGCGAACGAAGCCCGGCCGTCCTACGTCGCCGACGCCGCCTCGCTCGCCCACGAACGGACACTCGCCTTCTTCGCCGAACACCTCGGCTGAGCGATTTCGCCCGCCGGCGAGGGAACGCCGGCGCGGGTCGGGACGTTGACCACCGGTGAGCGGCCGGATGGAGACAGCAAGGTGACTGCGAACGAGGCTCCGGCCGATTGCGTCGTGTTCCTGAACTCGGGCTCGGGCGACGGTGACAACACCGCCCGCGCCGAGGAAATCGTCGCGGAGTTCTCCCGCCACGGGTGGCAGGCGGACGCTGTGATGCTGGACCCCGGCTCCGACATCCCGGCACTTCTGCAAGAGGCAACCGCCTCCGGCGTCCGCACGGTCGTCGCGGCGGGCGGCGACGGCACCATCTGCGGTGTCGTCGAGGGATTGCAGGGCATCGACGTCGAACTTGGCCTGTTGCCGCTCGGCACGTTCAACTTCTTCGCCCGTCAGTTCGACATCCCCGAAGAGGTGGCCGGCGCGGTCGAGGTGATCTGCACCGGCGACAGCACCCCGGTCGATATCGGCACAGTCAACGGCCACGTCTTCATCAACAACGCCAGCCTCGGTGCCTACGCCACCATCCTCGAGACGCGCGAGGACATCTACCGCAAGTGGGGCCGGTCGCGGCTGGCGGCCTACTGGTCGGTGATCGTGGCGCTGGTCACCGCCTATCGCCCGATGGTGATGCGGATCGACGTGGACGGACGCACCCTGCGCCGCCGGTCAGCGATGGCCTTTGCCGCGCTCAGCGCCTACCAGCTCGAACGGTTCGAGATGGAAGGCGCCGAGGCGATCCGGCGGGGCGAGTTCGCGCTGCTCGTCGCACCCGATTGCGGCCGGTTCGCGCTGATCTGGAAGGCCGTGAAGCTGGCCTTCCGCGGGGCCCGGAACGGCCGCGACTTCGAGCTCGTGACCGGCCGGGATATCCGGATCGAGACTCGACGCGACCGCGGCCTCGTCGCCCGCGACGGCGAGCGGGAGAAGCTCTCCTCGCCGTTCGAATTCCGCCTCATCCCCGATGCGATCCGGGTCCGTGTGCCCGCGGGAACCGGGGTCGCGGACCGGCCGGAAGACCGGGTCGCTTGACCCGGCTGGTGCAGATCAGCGACCTGCATTTCGGTCGCGACGACCCGGATCTCTACGCTCCGCTGACCGAAGCCCTGCGCACGGCCAAGCCGGACCTCGTTCTGATGGCGGGGGATTTCGTCCAGCGCGCGCGGGGCTGGCAGTTTTCGGAGGCGCGGGCCTTCATGGACGGGCTCGGCCTGCCGTGGATCGGCGTGCCGGGCAACCACGACATCCCGCTGTGGAACCTGCCTCTGCGGCTGATCGCGCCCTACCGGACCTATCGCCGCTGGATCGCGGACGACCGGGAGCCCTGCGTCGATCTGCCCGGCGTGCGGGTGATCGGGCTCGACACGACCGATCCGTTGTCGCACCAGCGCGGCCGCGTCCGCAGCGCGGATATCGAGCGGATCGGGGCGGAAATCGCGGGCGCCGGGGACAGGTTGCCGGTCATCCTCGCGCATCACCCGTTCCACCACGCCGCCGACGTGGAAAAGAACCTGATGGTCGGCGCGCCCCGCGCGCTCGACGCCTGGGCGGCGGCGGGGCCGCACATCATCCTGTCGGGCCACCTGCATACCTGGCTGGTGGAGCCCTTCCTCGACCGGAAAGGCGGCCGCAAGACGCTCCAGGTCCACTGCGGCACCGGCCTGTCGGTGCGGCGGCGGGGCGATCCGAACGACTTCGCCATTCTCGAATGCGCCGGCCGGGACGTGACGGTGACGCACATGGTGGCGCGGGATCGCGCCTTCGTCGCCGAAACCGCCGGATGCTACCGTGCCGGACCGGACGGCTGGCACCGGGTGGAACAGCCGGAGGCGGAGGCGGAACCGAGGCTGGCGGCCCGAAGCTGAGCGGATCGCGCGGCAGGTTACAATGCAATCCCACCGGCTTGATCCGGGGACGGCCGCGTCCCACATGACGCATGGGAACCGGCGCCACCCTGCGGCGTTCACTTTGCATATCGCGATCCATTCCCATGACGGCCCGTGACGTGACCCACATCGCAGCGACAGAACTGAGCCCTCCGCCGCCGCGGACCATCGACCCTTCGGGCCATGCGATATTCCTCGACTTCGACGGATGTCTCGTCGAATTGGCCGAGCGGCCCGACGCGATCCGGGTGCCCGACGATCTGCCTGCGATTCTCGACCGGCTCGACAGGCGCTTCGAAGGCCGCGTGTCGCTCATCAGCGGGCGACCCGCTGCGGACATCGTCAGATACCTCGGCGACTTCCGCGGCCCGATCTACGGCAACCACGGCGCGGAACTGCACCACGGCGGCAAGTCGATGGTGCGGACCCGCGTGGCCGGCGAACTGGACGAGATCGCGGAGCGCGCCGAGCGGCTCTGCGCCGCGACCGACGGCCTGCTGCTCGAACGGAAGTCCACCGGCATCGCGATCCATTACCGCCGCGCGCCCGAGGCCGAGCCGATCGTGCGAGGGTTCCTCGACGGCGTCGCGGCCCGTCATCCCGACCTCGAAATGCAACCGGCCAAGATGGCGATGGAACTGCGCCCGCGCGGGGTCGACAAGGCCAGCGCGCTCAACGACGCGGTCGAGCGGTTCGGGTGGGACCACAAGCTGCCGGTTCATATCGGCGACGACGCGACCGATGAATGGGCGTTCCATGCCGCCGACGCCCGCGGCGGGTTCGGCATCAAGGTCGGCGAGGGCGACACCATCGCGCATTACCGACTGTCTGGCCCGGCGGCGGTGCTCGACCTGCTTCGGGACTGGGCGGGGGCGTGATGTCGACGCGCGGCCGCCTCCTGGTGATCTCGAACCGGATGGCGGACGACCGGCCGCCCGCCGGCGGGCTGGTGTTTGCACTGCATGCCTGTCTTTCGGCCCGCGGCGGAACCTGGATCGGCACCGCCGCCGAAACCGTCGAAACCCCGGCGGAGCACCTGCGCGACTCGGGCGGCGAGGCCTACCGGCGGCTCGCCTTCGAGATCACAGAGGAGGAGCACCGCGCGTTCTATCTCGGCTACGCCAATTCCGTCCTCTGGCCGCTCTTCCATGGCCGGACCGACCTGATGGACCAGCGGCCGGAGGATTACGAAGGCTATCGCCGGGTGAACGCCCGCCTCGCCGCACATATTGTCGAGCACCTCGATCCCGACGACATGCTCTGGGTCCACGACTACCACTTCCTGCCGCTCGCGGCGGAACTGCGCGCTCGCGGTGTGGCCAACCGGATCGGGTTCTTCCTGCATATCCCGTTTCCCGCCGCCACCACGCTCCCCGCCCTGACCCACGGCGAAGACCTGCTGGACTGGCTCGGTGCCTTCGACCTCGTCGGCTTGCAAACGCAGCGGGATGTCGCGAAGTGCCTCGACGCGATGCGCTCGCGCCCCGGCAACGAGATCCTGCGCGCGGGGCAGGTCCGCACCGGCGACCGTTTCACCACGATCATGTCCTTCCCGATCGGCATCGACGCGGAGGATTTCGCCCGCGCGGCCGACGGCCCGTGCCCGCATCTCGGCCTGCATCGGAACGAGAAGCTCGTGATCGGCGTCGACCGGCTGGACTATTCGAAGGGTCTCGTGAACCGGTTCCGGGGCTTCGGCCAGTTTCTCGACGGGCTCGACGACGACGATCCGCGGGCGACGCTGTTGCAGATCGCGCCACCGAGCCGGGGGGACGTGACCGCCTACCAGCGTATCCGCGAAGCGCTGGAACGGATGGCCGGCTCCGTCAATGGGACCCATGCCTGGCTGGACTGGACGCCGATCCGCTACATCTGTCGCCCGGTCGGCCGCGAGGCGCTGGCGCCCCTGTTCCGCCGGGCCGATGCCGCGCTGGTGACGCCGCTCGCGGACGGGATGAACCTCGTCGCCAAGGAATACGTCGCGGCACAGGATCCGGAGGATCCCGGCGTGCTGATCCTGTCGACCCTCGCCGGCGCGGCGGAGCAGTTGACCGAGGCCGTCCTGGTCAACCCCTACGACCCCGACGACATCGCCGCGGGTCTCTCCGCCGCGCTGACCATGCCGCGGGACGAGCGCGTGGCCCGCCACGCCGCGCTGCGGGAAACGGTGTTCGGCGAGGACATCGGCTGGTGGACCGACCGCTACCTCGACGCCCTGGCCGGCAGCGCGGCGCCCGGCATCAACGCGACGGACACCATGCACCCCAAGCTCAGGTCCGCCCTTCGTCGGTGCGGTCTGCCGTCCGACACCGCGCCGCAACCCGCGCCGCTGAGCGGCGCGGCGTCCGACCCGACCGACCTGTCGGGCGTGTCCTGAGCGGATACCGGGCCTGACGAAGCCGTCCGTCTCGTCTAAAGTCGCTGCGACGGCTGGCCCGCGGGTTTCTACGGCGGGATGGGGGATGGAAGTGAGGCTTGGCAAGTCTCTGGTACCTGAGAGGCACGATTGGCCGTGAAGTGGCTCGCCGTTTTCGCGGCTCTCGCGACAGTCGTCGCGGTCGCCCTGGCCTACGGCGTGGGGTCGCGGGACCGGAGGGTGGAGGACACCCTGCCGGAGACGGGCGCGGTGGAGCGGATCCTCGTGCTCGGCACCAGTCTCACGGCGCGCACCGACTGGCCCTTGGCGCTGGAGGCCGAACTGCGCAGCTGCAACCCTTTGGTATCCGTAACCACCCGCGCGCGGTCGGGAGCGAACAGCACCTGGGGCCTCGATGCGCTGCGGGAGGCGCTGGCGGAAGGTGCGGCGCCGGACCTCGTCCTCGCCGAATTCTCGATCAACGATGCCTCGCCCTTCCGCGGCATGCCGCTTCGCCTCAGCCGGAACCGTCACGAGGCGATGATCGACGCGGCCGGGGCGCCGGTCGTGTTCCTGACCATGAGCCCGGCCTGGGGCCGCGAGGCGCTGGAACGGCCGGGGCAGGCGGCCTACCGCAACCTCTACCGGCGGCTGGCTGAGGACGGGCGCGCGGGGCTGGTGGACACGGTGCCGGACTGGCGGGCGCTGTCCGTGGCGGAGCGCCGGGCGATGGTGCCCGACGGGCTGCACCCGACGGCGGAGGCGACGATCGGGGTGGCGGTGCCGCGGATCGCGGCGGCGCTTCGCCCGGTGTTCTGCCCGTGATGGCGCTGCCGCGCCCAGGCTGCTAGGGAACCGGCAGGAGGGCGCGGGATGGGCCACTGGCCGGTTTTCCTCATCAACATGGCGAAGGACACCGACCGGCTCGCGGCGGCGCGGGCGGAGCTCGACCTCGCGGGCGTTCAGTTCACCCGGATCGAGGCCGTGAACGGCCGCGCGCTGTCGCCCGAGGCGCGGGCCGAAGTCTACGATGCCGCCGCCAATGCCCGCCGCGCCCGGCACCCGCTGACCGGGCCCGAGATCGGCTGCTACCTGAGCCATATCCGCGCGTGGGAAGCGATCCTCGCCACCGGCGCGCCGGGCGGCGTCGTGCTGGAGGACGACCTGCGCGTGGCGGGCGATCTCGCGGCGGCACTGTCGGCCCTCGCGGAGGACGGGGGCGACTGGGATCTCGCCAAGCTCTTCACCTTCCGGCCCGACGTGAAGCTGATCGCCCCGCGCGAGTTGCTGCCGGGACTGGAGATCGGAACGCCCTACCGGGTGCCCTCGACCACGCTTGCCTACGCGATCCGGGCGGAGGCGGCGTCGCGGCTGCTCTACCTGTCGCAGCCGTTCTTCCGGCCCATCGACGAAGATCACAAGTTCTTCTGGGAAAAGGACATTTCCGTCGCACTCCTGCGCCCCGCGCCGATCCGCATGGGCCGGCAGGAGACCGCGGAGGGCACGGTCGGCGAGGCGCGCCGGGCGGCAACGCGCGACGACGGCCGCAGCGCGGCCCGGCGGATCTGGCAGGGCATCCGCTACCAGGCCGGATACGCGGCCGGGCTCCACTGGCACCGGATGTTCCGCAGGTGAGCCCGCGCATCTTCCATATCCAGATGGGACGGGATGGCGGGACGGAACGGTTCTTCGTCACGCTGGCGCAGGCCTTCGCCCGCGCGGGCGCAACGCAGGGCTTCGCGCTCCGCCCCGGGCGCGGGTTCGCCGCGGAGGTCGCGCCGCTCGGGACCGTCCACGAAGGGCCGTTCATGCGCCGCACGCCCGGCGGGTTCTTGGCCCACGCGCGCCTTCGCCGGGACATCCGGGCCTTCGAACCGGACGCGGTGCTGGCCTGGCGCGCGCCGGCGGCGCGGCTGATCCCGCGGCTTCACGGGGTCGCGAAGCTGGTTCGCCTGGGCGATTTCCCGGCCCATGCCCGGCATTTCCGCCATCTCGACGCGGTGATCTGCAACAACCCGGCCATCGCGCGCCACGTCGCGTCGCTCGGCTGGACCGGCCCCGCGCCGGTCATCTCGAACTTCGCCCGCCCGGTCGTGCCTTCGCCGGTCGACCGCGCCACGCTCGACACCGGGCCGGGCGATTTCGTCATCTGCGCCGCAGGCCGGTTCGCGGCCAACAAGGGGTTCGACACGCTGCTTCACGCCGTCGCGGGTGTGCCCGACGCGGTGCTCTGGCTGATCGGGGACGGCGAGGCGAGGGGCGCGCTGGAGGCGCTTGCGGCATCGCTCGGCATCGCCGGCCGGGTGCGGTTCGCCGGATGGGTGGCGGAGCCGATGGACTACGTGGCGGCCGCGGATGCTTTCGTCATGCCGTCGCGGGACGAGCCGCTCGGCAACGCGCTGATCGAGGCGTTCCACGCCGGCACCGCCTCCGTCACCACGGCGACGGAGGGGCCGGGCTGGTACGCGATGGACGGAACCGATTGCCTGGTCGTTCCGGTCGACGCTCCCGCGCTGATGGCCGCGGCGCTGTTGCGGCTGCAGGGCGACCCGGCGCTTCGGGCGCGGCTGGCGGAAGGCGCGCGCGCCACGCTCGACGCGAAGTTTTCCGAACAGGCGGTGGTGTCGGCCTATTTCGACCTGATCGCGCGTCTTCGCGGCTGACCCCCGGGTCAGGCCGGGACGCGGTCGGCGATTTTGCGAAGGTCGGGGCCGAGTTCTGCCGGGGCCTGCTCGAACGGCGGCAGCAGGTTCAGCCACCGCGCGTCGCCCGTGCGCGCCGCCATCACCGACTTCATGGCCGGAATCAGCCCGGCCGCTTGCAGCGTGTCGCGGACCCAGACGGCATCGAGCAGGGCATCGGTGGTCTTCGCCCGGTCATGTGCGCCGAGCGCGTCGTAGATGCGCCGGATCTCGGCCACGTTGACATTGGTGCTGGCCGAGATGCATCCGGCGCCGCCCGCGGCGAGGGCCTGCGGCAGCAGCGCCTCGGATGCCGGGAACACCGCGATCCCCGGCGCGGCGCGCAGGATCGACACGGTGTGCGACCACTGCCCCGCGCTGTCCTTGTAACCCGCGACGATGCCCGGGTAGTCGAGCGCCAGCCGCCGCGTCAGCGCGGGCGAGACGCCGACGCGGGTCATCTGCGGGATGTGGTAGAGGATCAGCCGCAAATCGCTGCGGCCGATATCCTCGATCAGGGCGGCGAAGTATCGGTAGAGCCCTTCGTCCCCGGCGTCGGCGTAGAAGTAGGGCGGCAGCACCATCACCGCGGCGACGCCGAGGTCGAGCGCGTGGCGGGTGAGGAAGATGGTGTCGGCCAGCGACGGCTGGCCCGTCCCCGGCATCAACCGGTCGGCGGGCGCCGCGCCGCTTTCGACCATGCGTTCGAGCGCGACCATGCGCGCGGCCGCCGGAACGCTGGCGGCCTCGCCCGTGGTGCCGAAGGGGGCGAGGTAGTGCGCGCCGTCCGCCAGCATCCTTCGGGCATGGTCGTGGAACAGGTCCTCCGCGATCGCGCCGGAGGCTTCGAACGGGGTCAGGAGGGGCGTCACGATGCCCGAAATCCGAGGCTTCTCCGCCATGTCGTCCTCCGCCGTGCCCCTCGTCCGGTGCCAGTGTAGCCCCGCTACACGAACGAGGTAAACGAAACGTGGACGCCGCGGGCAGGCCAGAGCGTCTGGACGGGCGGGGCGCGATGCCTATGGTAGGCGCGGAACGACGATAACAGGGAGCAAGGGACGATGGGCGCGAGACTGCTTGCGATTGGAACGGCGCTGGCACTGACGGCGGGGGCCGCGGCGACGGCACAGGACGTGCGGGTGGGGATGATCACCACGCTTTCGGGCGGCGGCGCGTCGCTCGGGCTCGATGCGCGCGACGGCTTCATGCTGGCGATCGAACAGGACGGCCGAGAGGGGCTGGAGATCCTGATCGAGGACGACGAACGCTCGCCCGACCGCGCCGTGCAGCTTGCCGACCGGCTGGTCCAGGCCGAGGACGTGGACATCCTGACCGGCATCATCTGGTCGAACCTCCTGATGGCCGTCGCGCCCTCGGCGACCGCGCAGGGCGTGTTCTACCTGTCCGTGAACGCCGCGCCGTCGCAGCTGGCCGGCGCGAACTGCAATCCGCTCTATTTCAGCGTGTCGTACCAGAACGACAACCTGCACGAGGCCGCGGGGGCCTACGCCAGCAGCGCGGGCTACGCCAACACCTTCATCATGGCGCCGAACTACCCGGCTGGCACCGACAGCCTCACGGGCTTTAAGCGCTTCTACGAGGGCGAGCTGGCGGGAGAGGTCTACACCGAGCTCGGCCAGACCGACTACGCCGCCGAGATCAGCCAGATCCGGGCATCGGGCGCCGACAGCGTGTTCATCTTCCTGCCCGGCGGCATGGGCATCGCCTTCGTCCGGCAATACGCGGAATCCGGCGTCGACATCCCGCTGATCGGCCCCGCCTTCAGCTTCGATCAGGGCATCCTGCCCGCGATGGGGGAGGCTGCGCTCGGCGTGTACAACACGGCGAACTGGTCGAACGATCTCGACAACGAAACCAACGCGGCCTTCGTGGCGAGCTTCCAGGAGGCCTATGGCCGTCTGCCCTCGGTCTACGCGGCCTACGGGTTCGACACCGCGAACCTGATGCTGTCGGCGCTCGACACCGCGTCGCCCGACGACGCCGAGGCGTTCCAGGCGGCGCTGGAAGCGGCGGAGTTCGACAGCGTGCGCGGCGAGTTCACCTTCAACACCAACCACCACCCGATCCAGGATATCTACGTCCGCGAGGTGGTGATGGACGGCGACGTGCTGACCAACCGCATCGTCGAGACCGCGATGGAGGATCGCGGAGACGCCTACGCCGACCAGTGCAGCTTCTGAAGCGCCGGCCGCTTGTGAACCCGGTCGACCGGCGTGCCCTCTTTCAGCGGCACGTCCCGGTCGATCGCGTGGTCGGTGACGCCCATCGCGCAGGCATCGGCGGCGGTCATCTCGTCCCCGAACGCCTTGCGGATGATCGGGTCGAGGTAGACCGCCCTCGCTTGCAGTTCGCCGCGCGTGGCGCGGCGGGGTCGCGGCAGGACGGTCGTGGGGTGGCGGCAGCCGTTCGGACCCAGTCGCGGCAAGGGAAACGGCCATGCACAGGCGCGTGATCCTGCGGAAACCGCTGGACGACCCCGACGCACTGCAGGGGTTCGTTGAGCATTGCCTGAAGGGACGTGTCGAGTTCATCGTCCCGTGCGGGCCCGATGGCCTGCGCGTCGAGACCGAAATACACGCGGTGCTCGCGAACATTCCGCGTCGACCCCGGTCCCTGCTGACGGGCATCTGCGACACCATTCACGATGCGGAAAGATTTCTCCGCAGGCTCGATCCGGACGCGCCTTTCCAGGTGGTCGGCCTGTGACTGCCGCGCTGATCGCCGAGCAGGTGCTGAACGGCCTGCAATCGGGCATCATGCTGTTCCTGATGGCCGCCGGGCTGACGCTGATCTTCGGCGTCATGGGGCTCATCAACCTCGCCCACGGGTCGCTCTTCATGGTCGGTGCCTTCGTCGCCGCCGCCACCGCCGCCATGACCGGGCACTTCGTGCTCGCCCTTGCGGCGGGGATGGCCGCCGCCGCGGCCGCGGGCGCGCTGGTGGAGGTCGTGGTGCTCCGGCGGCTCTACGACCGCGACCACCTCGATCAGGTGCTCGCGACCTTCGCGCTGATCCTGATCTTCACCGAGGGCACCCGCGCCGTCTTCGGCTCCTTCCCGCTCTACATCGACCTGCCGTTGTGGCTGTCCGGTCCGGTCACACTACCCTTCGGCATCCAGTACCCGTTCTACCGGCTGGCGCTGATCGCGCTCGGCCTCGTCGTGGCGGGTCTCCTGACACTCCTGATCCACCGCACCCGGATCGGGCTCCAGATCCGCGCGGGCGAGAACGACCGGGAAATGATCGCGGCACTCGGCGTCGATATCGGCCGGCTCTACACGCTGGTCTTCGCGCTCGGCGCAGGGCTCGCGGGGCTGGCCGGGGCGGCGGTCGGGCCGATCCTGTCGGTGCAGATCGGCATGGGCGAGCCGGTCCTGATCCTCGCCTTCGTGACCATCGTGATCGGCGGCATCGGGTCGATCCGGGGCGCCTTCGTCGGCGCGCTGCTGGTGGGCCTGACCGACACGCTCGGAGGCATCTTCCTGCCCGAGATCTTCAAGCTGTTCATGGAGCCCGCCGCCGCGACCCGGACCGGGGCATCGCTCGCGTCGATGGCGATCTACATCCTGATGGCCGGCGTCCTGATCTTGCGGCCGACGGGGCTTTACGGGGCGCGGGCGGCATGAGCCGGGAAGGCGCGCTGAACCTCGTCGTGTTGGCGGGCCTCGTCGCCCTGCCGCTCTGGGCGCACCTCGCGGGCGAGACCTTCACCGTCACGCTCGCCACCCGTGCCGTGATCCTCGCGCTCGCGGGCGTCGGGCTGAACCTCGCGCTCGGGGCGGGCGGCCTCGTCAGTCTCGGCCACGCCGCGTTCTTCGGGCTCGGCGGCTACGCGATGGGCATCCTCGCCTTCCACGCGCAGTCGATGACACCGCTGGTCGACGGGCTGCTGCCGGGAACGAAATCCATGCCGGTGATCTGGCTGACGACCATCGCGGTCTCGGCCCTCGCGGCGCTGGTGATCGGGCTCCTGTCGCTGCGCACGGCGGGCGTCTACTTCATCATGGTCACGCTCGCCTTCGGGCAGATGTTCTTCTACTTCGCGATCTCCTGGAACGCCTATGGCGGCGAGGACGGGCTGTCGATCTGGGTCCGGAACGGGTTTCCGGGCCTCAACACGCTTGTCCCGATCCAGTTCTACGGGCTGTGCTTCGCGGTCCTTGCGCTGGTCCTGCTGCTGTCGCACCTCGTCCGCCGGTCGCCGTTCGGGCTTGTCCTGAACGCCGCCCGGCAGGTGCCCGCGCGGCTGGAGGCGGTCGGTCTGGACCCGACGCGCGTCAAGCTCGTGGCCTTCGTCGTGTCGGGTGCGATCACGGGGCTTGCCGGTGCGCTCTTCGCCGATCTCAACCGCTTCGTCAGCCCGGCGATGTTCTCCTGGCAATTGTCGGGGGAACTGATGGTGCTGGTGATCCTCGGCGGGGTCGGGCGGCTCTTCGGGCCGGTGGTGGGGGCGGTGATCTTCGTCGCGCTGGAACACTGGCTCGACGGCGTCTCGGACTACTGGCACGTCTACCTCGGGCTCCTGCTGCTCCTGATCGTGCTGTTCGCGCGGGGCGGGGTAATCGGTCTCGTCGCGGGGCGGGAGCGGGCGCATGACTGACCCGGTCCTCGAAGCCCGCGGCATAACGAAACGCTTCGGCGCCCTGGTGGCGTCGGACGGCGTGTCGCTCGACCTGCGACCGGGCGAGATCCACGCGGTGATCGGGCCGAACGGCGCGGGCAAGTCCACCCTGATCGCGCAACTCTGCGGCGGGCTGAGGCCGGACGCGGGCGCGGTGTTCCTGGAAGGCGCGGACGTGACCGCTCTGCCGGTCCGGGCACGGGCGCGGAAGGGACTGGCGCGGACCTTCCAGATCTCGGCGCTGGCGATGGAGGACACGGTGTTGCAGAACGCCGTGCTGGGCGCGCTCGGGGCCAGCGGGCGGCCGTGGCGCTTCCTGCGCTCCGCGCTGTCCGACACGGAATTGCGGGACCGCGCGATGGCCGCGCTGACCCGCGTCGGCCTTGCCGATTTCGCCGCCGCCCGCACCGCGGAGGTCAGCCACGGCCAGCGTCGGCAACTCGAAGTGGCCGTCGCCCTGACCCTCGCGCCCCGCGCCTTCGTCATGGACGAGCCGATGGCGGGATTGGGCGCGGAGGGATCGGCGGCGATGACCGACCTGCTCGACGGGCTGCGCGCGGAGGCGCCGATCCTGCTGGTGGAACACGACATGGACGCGGTCTTCCGCCTCGCCGACCGGGTCAGCGTCATGGTCAACGGCGCGGTCGTTGCGACCGGCAGCGTGGCCGAGATCCGCGCCGACCCGGCCGTGCGCGCGGCCTACCTGGGCGACGCGGCATGAGCCTTCTGTCGCTCGATACCGTCACCGCCAGCTACGGCGCGACCCAGGCGCTGTTCGGCGTCGGTTTCGACGTGGCCGAGGGCGAGGTCGTCGCGCTCATGGGCCGGAACGGAATGGGCAAGACCACAACCGTCAAGGCGATCTGCGGCATGGTCCGCGCGGGCGGGTCGCTGATGTTCGACGGCATGCCGCTTGCCGGGCGGCCGAGCCACCGGATCGCGCGTCTCGGCATCGGGCTCGTCCCCGAGGGCCGTCGCGTGTTCCGCGACCTGAGCGTGGAGGAGAACCTGCGCGCCGCCGCCCGCCCCGGTGACTGGACCCTGCAACGGTTGGCGGATCTGTTCCCCCGCCTCGGCGAGCGGCGCGGCCAGCGCGCCGCCAGCCTGTCGGGCGGGGAACAGCAGATGCTGGCCATAGGCCGCGCGCTGATGACCAACCCGCGCCTCCTGATCCTCGACGAGGCGACCGAGGGCCTCGCGCCGATCGTGCGGCAAGAGATCTGGGCCGCGCTGACGGGGTTGAAGCGGGATGGCGGGCTGACCATCCTGATCGTGGACAAGGGGCTGCGCGAGCTTGCGCGCGTGGCCGACCGCGCGGTGATCCTAGAACGCGGTCGCGATGTCTGGACCGGGGATTTCGACGCGCTGAGCCCGGAGATCGCGGTGCGGCACCTGGGCGTCTGACAGCAGGGAGGGCGACATGGCCGAAACCGATCCGCGGATCGAGCTGTTCTACGACAGCGAACGGGACTGGAACGCCGAACTGCGTGCCCTGCGGAAGATTCTCCTGTCCGCAGGGCTCGGCGAGGAATGGAAGTGGCGCCAGCCGGTCTACACCGCCCACGGCGGCAACATCGCGACGCTCTGGGGGTTCAGGGACGCCGCCGGGATCGGGTTCTTCAAGGGCGTGCTGCTGACGGACCCCGAGAAGATCCTGGAACCGGCGGGAGAGAACAGCCGGTCGTCGATGGTGGTCCGTTTCACCGACGTGGCGGCGATCGAGGCGAAGGCCGGGGTTCTGCGCGCCTACCTGGAAGAAGCGGCGGAGAACGAGCGGAAGGGCCTGAAGGTCGCCTTTCCCAAGGATGACCTCGAGTATCCCGAGGAACTGACCGACCGGCTCGATGCCGACCCCGAGTTGCGGGAGGCCTTCGATGCGCTCACGCCGGGACGGCGGCGGAGTTGGGTGCTGCATGTCTCGGGCGCGAAGCAATCCGCGACGCGGGCCGGCCGCATCGACAAGGCGCGGGACAGAATCCTCGCCGGCAAGGGATTGAACGACCGCTGAACGGAACGGGCTTTTGCGACTTATTCGCATTCCGGTTGACTTTCTGCGAACGGCTCGCAAATTGAGTGCGGAAGCACGCAAGCGGGGTTTCCCATGCGCCACCTCATTTTCGCCCTGTCCATCGCCGCCACCGCGGGGCCCGCGGCCGCGCAGGACCGGCTGACCGTCGCCACCACCTTCACCGTTCTCGCCGACATGGCGCAGAACGTGGCGGGCGACGCCGCCGACGTGGTCTCGATCACCCGACCGGGGGCCGAGATCCATGGCTACGAGCCGACACCGCGCGACATCCTCCGCGCCTCGGACGCCGACCTGATCCTTTGGAACGGCCTGAACCTCGAACTGTGGTTCGAGCAGTTCCTGTCCCACCTGGGCGACATCCCGTCGGTCACGGTTTCCGAGGGCATCGACCCGATCCCGATCTCCGCCGGAAGCTACGAGGGCCAGCCGAACCCCCATGCCTGGATGGGGCTCGACAACGCGCAGGTCTACATCGCCAACATCGCCGCCGCGCTGGCCGAGGCCGACCCGGACAACGCCGACACCTATGCCGCGAACGCGGAGGCCTATGCCGCGGAGTTGCGCGCCACGCTGGAACCGCTTCGCGACGCCATCGCCACCATCCCGGAGAACGAGCGCTGGCTGGTGACCTGCGAGGGCGCGTTCAGCTACCTCGCCCGCGACTTCGGGATGCACGAGCTGTATCTCTGGCCGATGAACGCGGACCAGGTCGGCACGCCGCAGCAGGTCCGCGCGGTGATCGACGGGGTGCGCGACAACGACGTGCCCGTGGTGTTCTGCGAATCCACCGTCTCCAGCCGCCCTGCCGAACAGGTGGCGCGGGAGACCGGTGCGGACTTCGGCGGGGTGCTCTACGTCGACAGCCTGTCGGAGCCGGACGGCCCGGTGCCGACCTATCTCGACCTCCTGCGCGTCACCGCCGAGACCATCGCGGCAGGCTACGGGGTGGTCGCGGAATGACCGACGCACACGGGATCGACGCCGAACACCTGACGGTGACCTACCGCAACGGCGTGACGGCGCTGCACGACGCGACCTTCCACGTGCCGAGAGGGTCCGTCACCGCGCTCGTGGGGGTCAACGGCGCCGGCAAGTCGACGCTGTTCAAGGCGATCATGGGCTTCGTTCCCGCTGCCGCGGGCTCCATCCGGATCCTCGGCATGACGGTGCGCGAGGCGCTGAAGAAGAACCTCGTGGCCTACGTCCCGCAGGCCGAGGAGGTCGACTGGGATTTCCCCGTGCTGGTCGAGGACGTCGTGATGATGGGGCGATATGGGCACATGGGCCTGATGCGCCGCGCGAAGGCCTCCGACCGCGCGGCCGTGGATGCCGCGCTGGCGCGGGTCGGCATGACCGAGTTCCGCCGCCGCCAGATCGGGGAGCTTTCCGGGGGCCAGCGCAAGCGCGTGTTCCTCGCCCGCGCTTTGGCGCAGGATGGCCAGGTGATCCTTCTGGACGAGCCCTTCACCGGGGTCGACGTGACCACCGAGGAGCAGATCGTGGCGCTGCTTGGCGAGCTGCGCGACGAGGGCCGGGTGATGCTGGTGTCCACCCACAACCTCGGGTCGGTGCCGGAATTCTGCGACCGGACGATCTTCGTGAAGGGCACGGTTCTCGCCTACGGCCCGACCGAGACGACATTCACGCGGGAGAACCTCGAACGCGCCTTCGGCGGAGTCCTGCGGCACCACACGCTCGGCGGGGCCGACCTGCACGACGACGACGACGCCCGCGAGGTGGTGATCCTGACCGACGACGAGAGGCCCTTCGTGCAATACGGGGAGAGGGAGGCGCGGGGCGGCGAATGACCCTGCTGGAACCCTTCACCTACAACTACATGCTGAACGCTATGTGGGTATCCGCGCTGGTCGGCGCGGTCTGCGCGTTCCTGTCGGCCTTCCTGATGCTGAAGGGCTGGTCGCTGATCGGGGACGCGCTGTCCCACTCCGTCGTTCCGGGTGTCGCCGGCGCTTACCTGCTCGGCCTGCCGTTCGCCCTTGGCGCTTTCCTGACCGGCGGCCTCGCGGCGCTCGCCATGCTGTTCCTGTCCGAACGCTCCGGCCTCAAGACCGACGTTGTGATCGGGCTGATCTTCACCGCCTTCTTCGGGCTCGGGCTGTTCCTGATCTCGGTCAACCCGGTCTCGATCTCGGTGCAGAGCATCGTCATGGGCAACATCCTCGCCATAACTCCGGCCGACACGCTTCAACTGGCGCTGATCGGGGGCGTGTCGCTGGCGATCCTGCTGGTGAAGTGGCGCGACATCATGGTGGCGTTCTTCGACGAGAACCATGCCCGCACCATCGGCCTGCGCCCCGGTGCGCTCAGGGCGGTGTTCTTCACGCTCCTGTCGGCCTCGGTCGTCGCCGCGATGCAGACGGTCGGCGCCTTCCTCGTGATCGCGCTCGTCGTCACGCCCGGTGCCACCGCATACCTGCTCACCGACCGTTTCCCGCGGCTCATCGCGCTCGCCGTCACGATCGGCGCGGTCACGAGCTTCGTCGGCGCGTATGCCAGCTATTTCCTCGATGGCGCCACCGGCGGGATCATCGTGGTGCTGCAGACCGCGATCTTCCTCGCCGTCTTCATCCTCGCCCCGAAACACGGACTGATCGCCGCCCGCCGCCGCGCGGCGGAGGCGCTCGCCGAGGCGCGGGCGCTCGCGGCGGAGGACCCGGTATGATCTCGGACCTCCTGTTCCCGTTCCAGTGGCCACCGATGCAGAACGCCTTCCTGATCGGGCTGATCGTGTCGGTGCCGACGGCGCTGCTGTCGTGCTTCCTCGTGCTGAAGGGATGGGCGCTGATGGGCGACGCGATCAGCCACGCCGTCCTGCCGGGGATCGTGCTGGCCTACATCGCCGGCATCCCGCTGATCGTCGGGGCCTTCGGCGCGGGCATGGTCACGGCGCTGGCGACCGGTTTCCTGACCGACAACAGCCGGGTCAAGGAAGACACGGTGATGGGAGTCGTGTTCTCGGGCATGTTCGGGCTCGGCATCGTGCTCTACGTCTCGGTCGACACCAACGTGCATCTCGACCACATCCTGTTCGGCAACATGCTCGGCGTGGAGCGGTTCGAGCTCTTGCGTTCGGGCGTGATCTCGCTGGTGGTCGCGGGTGCGATCCTGCTCGCGCGGCGCGACCTGATGCTCCATGCCTTCGATCCGGCGCAGGCGCGGGCGGCGGGGCTGCACACCGGTCTTCTGCATTACGGGCTGCTCGCGGCGATCTCTCTGACCATCGTCGCGGTGCTGACGGCGGCCGGGCTGATCCTCGCCGTGGGCCTGCTGATCGCACCCGGGGCCATCGCCTTCCTGCTCGTGCGCCGGTTCGAGGCGATGCTGGCGGTGTCGGTCCTCGTCTCCGCCTTCGGGCTGACCGCGGGCACCTACCTGTCCTTCTTCCTCGACAGCGCGCCCGCGCCGACCATCGTGCTGGTCCTGACCGCGATCTTCATCCTCGCCTTCGTCCGCCGGCTGGTCCTGACCCGCCGCGCGTCGGCCCGCCGCGTGGCAGGGGCGCAAAAACCGGACTTTCCGGCGAACTGAATCCGCTGTAAGGAAACAACTGAACCGATTAGTTCAGTGGGGTCCCGATGAGATCGTACCGGGTGCGCGCAGCCCTCGTGCTGGCGCTTTGCCTGTCCGGGTTCGCCGTGGCAGCGCAGGAAGCCGCGCCGGAGGCGGAGCCACGCCCCGTTCTCGTGACACGGGTCGAGGCCGGTGCCGGGGGCGAGGAACGGCAGTTCTTCGGCCACGTCGCGGCACGGCAGACGGTGGACCTCGCCTTCCAGGTCGGCGGCCAGGTCGCGCGCATTCCCGCCGTCGAGGGCCAGACCATCGCGGAGGGCGAGCTCGTCGCCGAGCTCGACCTCGCCTCCTTCGAACTCGCCCGCGACCAGGCCGCGCTCCGCGCCGACCAGGCGCAGCGGGCGCTCGACCGGGTCACGCGGCTGCAGGGCTCGACCGCGAGCCAGGTGACGGTGGACGACGCCGAGACCGAAACCGCGCTCGCCCGGATCGCGTTGCAGGACGCGGAACTGAACCTCGACCGCGCCACCCTGACCGCGCCGTTCGACGCGCTGGTGGCCGAGCGCATGGTCGAGGCCTTCACGACGATATCGGCCGGAACGCCCGTGGTCCGGCTGCACGACATGTCCGAACTGCGGATCGAGATCGACGTGCCGGAACTTCTCGTGCAGCGGGCGGGCCACAGCCAGAACCTGAACTTCGTCGCCCGCTTCCCGGTCTCGGACGAGGAATACCCGGTCACGATCCGCGAATTCACCGCAGAGGCGTCGGACGTGGGCCAGACCTTCCGCCTGTCGCTTGGGCTGGAACCGCCCGAGGGGCTGACGATCCTGCCCGGATCCTCCGCCAGCATCACGGCGACCATCGGCGACCAGGGCGGCGTGCTGCGGATACCGGTCACCGCCGTCGCCATCGCGCCGGACGGCGCAACCTCGGTCTTCGTCTACGACGGCAACGGCACCGGCACGGTCACCCGCCGCGCCGTCGAGATCGGGGCGGACGACAACGGCAACGCCATCGCGCTCTCGGGTCTCGAATCCGGCGAGGAAATCGTCGCGGCAGGGGTCGAGGCGCTGACAGACGGTATGGCGGTGCGCCGCTTCACCGGCTTTCCCGACTGACGGCGGCCCCCATGTCCATCGCGCGCTCCTCCATCGACCGGCCGCTCCTGACCTGGCTCCTGATGCTGTTCTGCCTGTTCGGCGGCATGTGGGGTTTCTTCTCCATCGGCCGGCTGGAAGACCCGGCCTTCACCATCCCGGTCGCGGTGGTGGTGACCGAGTACCCCGGCGCCTCGGCCGAACAGGTCGCGCGCGAGGTGTCCGAGCCGCTGGAAACCGCGATCCAGGGCCTGGCGGAGGTCGACCGCATCACCTCTGTCAACCGCCCCGGAAGCTCGCGGATCGAGGTGGAGATCGCGGATACCTTCGGCGGCGACCAGTTGCCGGCGATCTGGACCAAGCTCCGGGCCGAGATCCGGGACGCCGCCCGCCGCCTGCCGGACGGGGTGGGCGAACCTTTCGTCAACGACAGCTTCGGCGATGTCTTCGGCCTGTTCTACGCGGTCACGGCCGAGGGCCTGACCGATGCCGAGCGCCACGACCTCGCCCGCTTTCTCAGGCGCGAGATACTGGCCGTGGAGGGGGTCGCGAACGTCGCGGTCGCGGGCCTTCCGGAGGAAGTGATCCACATCAGCTCGGACCTCGTTCTGGCGGTGAACCAGGGCGTTTCCCCCGGTCTCCTGGTGAACGCGGTGGCGACGGCGAACTCGGTAGCCGAGGCCGGGTCGCTCGGGCCGACGCGGATCGAGGCGCCGGAAGGATCGGACAGCGTGTCCGAGATCTCGCGCCTGACCGTGGGCGTGGGCGGCGAGCTTCTGAACCTCGTCGATGTCGCCGGCGTCAGCCGCGACCGGGCCGAGGACCCGGACGTCCTGATCCGCTTCGACGGGGAGGAGGCGTTCACGATCGGCGTGGCCGGACAGACCGACGCCAACATCGTCGAGGTCGGCCAGAGGGTCGACGCGCAGCTCGAGCAGCTCTTCGCGGACATCCCCTACGGCGTGTCGCTGCACCCGATCTACCAGCAGCACGTCGTCGTCGACCGGGCCTCCACCGACTTCCTCCTCAGCCTCGCCATGTCGGTCGGCATCGTCGTCGGCGTCCTGACCCTGTTCATGGGCTGGCGCGCGGCGGTCGTGGTCGGGGTCACGCTGCTGCTGACCGTGGTCGGCACGTTCTTCTTCATGGCGATCTTCGAGATCGAGATGGAGCGCATCTCGCTCGGGGCGCTCATCATCGCTATGGGGATGCTGGTCGACAACGCCATCGTCGTGGCCGAGGGGATGCAGATCTCCATGCAGCACGGCCAGTCGAGCCGCGATGCCGCCGAGGATACCGCGAAGAAGACACAGATCCCGCTGCTCGGTGCGACGGTGATCGGGATCATGGCGTTTGCCGGGATTGGGTTGTCGAACGACACCACGGGCGAGTTCCTGTTCTCTCTCTTCGCTGTGGTCGGCATCTCGCTCCTGCTGTCGTGGCTGCTGGCGATCACCGTGGCGCCGCTCCTGGGCCACTACCTGTTCCGCCGCGGATCGGCCGACGAGGGCGACGCCTATGGCGGCGTGGTGTTCCGCACCTACGGCGCCATCCTTCGCGGGGCGCTGCGGGTGCGCTGGCTGGTGCTGGCGGCGCTCGTGGCGGTGACGGCGGTCTGCTACGCGGGCTTCGGCCGGATCGAGCAGCAGTTCTTCCCGAACTCGAACACGCCGCTGTTCTTCGTCCACCTGAAGCTGCCGCAGGGAACCGAGATCGCCGAGACCTCCGAACGCATCCGCGTGGTCGAGGACTGGTTGCAGGACCGGCCCGAGGTCCTGTCCACGGCGACCTTCGTGGGGCAGGGGGCGACCCGGTTCCTGCTGACCTATTCCAGCGAGAGCCCGAATTCGAGCTACGCGCACATCATCATCCGCACCGCGACCATCGACGAGATCCCGGCGTTGCGGCAGGAGCTGGAGGACTTCGCCGCCGAGGCATTGCCGGTCGGCGAATTCCGGACCGAGCGGCTCGTGTTCGGTCCCGGCGGCGGTTCCCCGATCGAGGTGCGGTTCTCGGGCCAGGACCCCGCGGTGCTGCGCGCGCTCGGGGCCGAGGCGATGGCGCGGATGCAGGCGGCCACAGATCACGTCGAGCACCTCAGGACGGACTGGCGGGAACAGGAGCTTGTCCTGGTGCCGCGTTACGCGACCGACCGGGCGCAGGCCGCGGGGGTCACCCGCGACGACGTCGCCCAGGCGCTTCGGTTCGCCACCGACGGGCAGGCAGCGGGCGTCTACCGCGAAGGCGAGCGCCTGATCCCCATCGTCGCACGGGTCGATCCCCGCGACGGGATCCGGCTCGGTGACCAGGTGATCTACTCCGACGCGTCGAACAGCTTCATCCCGCTGGTCCAGGTCATCGACGGGTTCGACTACGAACCGCAGAACACGCTCGTCCACCGCCGCGACAGGGTGCTGACCCTGACAGTGCAGGCCAGCATACCGCCGGACGTGACGGCGGCCACGGTGCAGGCGGAGGTCAGCGACGCGATCGAAGCGATGCCCCTGCCGTTCGGTTACGCGATGGAATGGGGCGGCGAGTTCGAGGCCTCGGGCGACGCGAACGAGAGCCTCGGCGGCAAGCTTCCGGTGACGCTCCTGATCATGGTCGTGATCTCGATCCTGCTGTTCAACGCGCTGCGCCAGCCGCTGATCATCTGGCTCCTCGTGCCGATGGCGGTGAACGGGGTGGTGATCGGCCTTCTGGGTACAGGACTGCCGTTCACGTTCACGGCGCTTCTCGGGCTGCTGTCCCTGTCGGGGATGCTGATCAAGAACGGCATCGTGCTGGTGGAGGAAATCGACCTCGTCCGTGCCGACGGGATGGCGCTGGAACCGGCCATCGTGCGGGCCTCGGTCAGCCGGGTCCGGCCCGTGGTGCTGGCGGCGGCGACGACGATCCTCGGAATGGCGCCGCTCCTTTCGGACGCGTTCTTCGTGTCGATGGCGGTGACCATCATGGGCGGGCTCGCCTTCGCGTCGGTCCTGACGCTGGTGGCCGCGCCGGTGCTCTACCGGGTGTTCTTCGCCCGCGCGGCCCGTTCGGAAGGCGCCGCAAGCCCCGCCTGACCCGGCGGCGCGGCGCCTGCGGCTCCGGCCCGGCGGCGATGTCCCGCCCAGGCGGGGGAGCTTCGCGGGGGATCGCGGCCGGTCCGCCTTGAAGTCGGGCGGCGCGGACTGCAATCCTGACGTCATGGCCGAAGCCTCCTTCCCCCTGGTCCGGCTGATGGGCGCGACCGGCGTGCTGGTCCGCTTCGCCGACCGCCTGTCAGAACCCGCCAACCGCGCCGCGCTCGCCTACCGTGCCGCCGCGGAGGCCGAGGGCTGGACCGGCGTGGCCGAGACCTCGACCGCGCTCGCCTCCGCCTTCCTCCGCGTCGATCCGGTGACAGCCGATCCGCGCGACGTGGCCGAGACCGCACGGGCGCTCGCGGGCGCGCGCGACTGGACCGCGGAGCCGTTGCCGAAGGGCCGCAGGGTCTGGCGCATCCCCGCGGCCTGGGGCGGCGATGCGGGGCCCGATCTGGCGGAGGCCGCGGAGGCCGCGGGCCTGTCCCCGGCCGAGGCGGCGGCGGAGCTGTCGCGCAGCCGGACCCGCGTCCTCGCGCTCGGGTTCGCGCCGGGCCAGCCCTACCTCGGCGAGTTGCCGGACCGCTGGAACCTGCCGCGCCGGACCGACCTGACGCCCGAGGTGCCCGCGGGGGCGATCCTGCTCGCCGTGCGCCAGTTCGTCCTGTTCACCGCGCCCGCGCCGACCGGGTGGCGGCACGTCGGACTGACGGCCTTCCGGACCTTCCGCCCGGAGGCCGAGGCGCCGATCCCCCTGCGTCCCGGCGACGAGATCGAGTTTCCCGATACCGACGCCGACCGCATCCGCGCGCTGATCGAGGCGGGCGATCCCGATGGCGGCGCGACGGCGGAGGCGATCGGATGACCGCGCTCCTGGTTCGCCGCGCCGGTCCGGGGTTGACCGTGCAGGATGCCGGCCGCCCCGGATGGCTGTCGCAGGGGGTGTCGCGCGGCGGCGCGATGGACCGCCGGGCGCTGCACGAGGCTGCTGCCCTGCTCGGCCAGTCGCCGGACCTCGCGGTATTGGAAATGGCCGGCGTCGGTGGCGTGTTCGAGGCAGAGGGCGACATCCGCATCGCCCTGACCGGCGCGCCGATGGCGGCGAAGCTGAACGGTGCGCCGCTTGCCTGGCATGCAAGCCACGCATTGCGGCAGGGCGACACGCTGGAAATCGGCGCCGCGACATCGGGAAGCTACGGCTACCTCGCGCTCGGTGGCGGCGTGGACGCGCCGGTGCGGCTCGGCGCCCGCGCGACGCATCTTGCCGCACGGCTCGGCGCGGCGCTGCGACAGGGCGACCGCATCGTGGCCGGGCGCGACCCGGGCAAGGGGGCGAACCGCCGGATCGAGGTCGACGACCGCTTCGGCGGTGGCACGTTGCGAATCCTGCCGACGGCGCAGACCGGCGACTTCCCCCAGGCGATCCGCGACCGCCTCGCGGCCACCCGTTTCACCCGCGATCCACGCTCGAACCGGCAGGCGGTGCGGCTGCGGCAGGACGGGGCGGGCTTCGCGCTGGACGGCGGCCTCACGGTCCTGTCGGAGATCACGCAGCCCGGAGAGATACAGGTCACCGGCGACGGGCTCTGCGTGATCCTGATGGCCGAGGCCCAGACCGCCGGCGGCTATCCCCGCATCGCCGCGATCCTGCCCTGCGACCTGCCCGTCGCGGCGCAATGTCCGGCCGGCGGGACGCTGGAGTTCCGCTGGATCGGCATGGACGAGGCGCTGGCGGCCGAACGCGCCGAGGCGAAGGCGCTGGCCGCGCTGCCGGGCCGCACCGCGCCGCTCACCCGCGACCCGCGGGAGATGACGGACCTGCTCAGCTACGACCTTATCGACGGGATGACCACGGGGGGCGACGAACCATGAGAATAGACCTGAACGCCGACATGGGCGAAAGCTTCGGCCCCTGGCCGATGGGGGCGGACGACGTGCTGCTCGGGTTCGTGACCTCGGCCAACATCGCCTGTGGTTTCCATGCCGGCGATCCCGACGTGATGGCGAAGGCGATGGGCACCGCGGTGCGGAACGGCGTCGGGATCGGCGCGCATCCGGGGTTTCCCGACCTGCAGGGCTTCGGCCGCCGCCGGATGGACGTACCGCCGGCCACGCTCGCCAACCTCGTGCGCTACCAGCTCGGCGCGGCGCAGGGCATGGCGAAGGCGGCGGGCGGGCAGGTGCGGCACCTGAAGCTTCACGGCGCGCTCGGCAACATGACGGCGGAGGACGAGGAACTCGCGCGCCTGTGCTACGACGCGGCGCTGTCGATCGACCCGGACATCATCGTGATGGTCATCGCCGCCACCGCGCAGGAACGCGCGGCGCGCGCGCTCGGCTGCGCCTGGGCCGGCGAGATCTTCGCCGACCGGGCCTACAACGACGACGCGACGCTGGTCGACCGCCGCCACCCCGGCGCGGTCATCCACGACCCCGCCATCGCCGGGCCGCGCATCGCTCAGATGGTAAAGGAGCGCGCCATCATCACCGAGAACGGCAAGCGGATCGAGACCGAGATCGACACGATCTGCCTGCACGGCGACACCGCCGAGGCGGTGGAGATCGCGCGATCGGTCCGCGCCGCGCTGGAAGCCGAGGCGATCGAGATCCACACGCTCGACGGCCGCCGCTAGCACTGGAAGGACGCGGCCGCGGCTGCTACCCAAGCGGAAACCGAAGGAGGACGGTGGCATGGCGAAACTGGCATTTCTCGGCCTCGGCGTGATGGGTTTCCCGATGGCGGGGCACCTGCAGGCGGCCGGGCACGAGGTCACCGTCTACAACCGCACCGGCGCCAAGGCGCGCGCCTGGGCGGAGAAGCACGGCGGCACCCATGCCGCGACCCCCGCCGAGGCGGCGCGCGGCTCGGAGTTCGTGATGGCCTGTGTCGGCAACGACGACGATCTCCGCAGCGTCGTGACCGGCGAGGACGGCGCGCTGGCCGGGATGTCCGGCGGCGCGGTCTTCGTCGATCACACCACGGTTTCGGCCATCGTGACGAAGGAGCTCGCCGCCGAGGCGGCGGAGAAGGACATCGGGTGGGTCGATGCGCCGGTTTCCGGCGGCCAGGCGGGGGCGGAAAACGGCCAGCTCGCCATCATGTGCGGCGGCGACGAGGCGCATTTCGCGGCCGCCGAGCCGGTGATGGATGCCTATGCCAAGGCGATCGTGCATTTCGGCCCGGTCGGGTCCGGGCAGCTGGTGAAGATGGTCAACCAGGTCTGCATCGCGGGGCTGGTGCAGGCGATGTCCGAAGGGCTGTTCCTCGCGATGGAGGCCGGGCTCGACGCGAAGAAGGTCGCGGGGCTCGTCAGCCAGGGCGCGGGCGGGTCGTGGCAGTTGCAGAACCGGGCCGGGACGATGGTGGACAACCATTTCGATCACGGCTTCGCGGTGGACTGGATGCGCAAGGACCTGAACATCGCGCTGGCGCAGGCACGCGAGATGGGCGTTTCGCTGCCGGTCACCGCGATGGTCGATCAGTTCTATGCTGAGGTGCAGCAGCTTGGCGGCGGCCGGTGGGACACCTCCTCGCTGATCCAGCGCTTCCGCCACATGAAGGGGCAGGAGACCTGATCCCCCTTTCCGCGCCCACGGCCTGCCGCCCGTCCGGATGCCGAAGGGGGGCGGGCGCGAGCCCCGCCGCGCCATGCCCGTCGAACTGACCGATCTCGCCACGCCGCCCTGGGACAGGTTCGACGCGATCATCGACGTCCGGAGCCCGGCCGAGTTCGCCGAGGACCACGTTCCCGGTGCGGTCAACATGCCGGCCCTGTCGAACGAGGAACGCGCGGTCGTGGGGACGATCTACGTGCAGGAAAGCCCGTTCAAGGCGCGCAAGATCGGCGCCGCGATGGTCGCGCGCAATGCCGCCCGGCATATCGAGGACCACATGATGGGCCATGACGGCGGCTGGCGACCGCTGGTCTATTGCTGGCGCGGTGGCCAGCGTTCTGGATCCTTCGCATCGATCCTGCAGCAGATCGGGTGGCGGGCCGAAACCCTGTCAGGCGGATACCGAGCCTACCGGCGGGAGGTCGTCCGGCGGCTCTACGAGGATCGGCTGGAAACCCCGGTCTACCGTCTGGACGGGTTCACCGGCACCGCGAAGACGGCGCTGCTGCCGAGGCTGGCGGAGCGGGGCGTGCAGGTGATCGACCTGGAAGGTCTCGCGAACCACCGCGGCTCCGCGCTCGGGCCCGTGTCGGATCCGCAACCGTCGCAGAAGGGGTTCGAGACGGCGCTGCTGCAAGAACTCGTCGCGCTCGACCCGTCGCGCCCGCTGGTGGTGGAGGCCGAATCCGCACGGATCGGCGCGCTTCGCATTCCGCCCGCGCTCTGGACCGCGATGCGGGATGCGCCCCGGCTGGTGGTGGACGCGCCGGAAGCCGCCCGCGCCGCCTATCTCGCCCGCGCCTATGCCGACCTGACGTCGGACCTGCCGACGCTGGAAGCCCGGCTCGACCTTCTGCGTCCGCTCGCGGGGCACGAGACGGTCGACACCTGGATCGCTGAAGCGCGCGCGGGGCAGATGCAGGACCTCGCCGCCGGCCTGATCCGCCGCCACTACGACCCTGCCTACGCGAGGCTTCGCGCCCGCGACCAGGGCAGGGTGGCGGGGACGTTCCGGACCGAGGCGCTGGATGACGCGGCGCTGGATGCGCTCGCCGACCGGATCGCCGCGCAACTGCCGTAGGGGCCGGGGGCCTGATCGCGGCGTCTCGGCTGCCCTGACCGTCCGGAGGCCAGCCTATTCCAGGGTGATGCGAGGCGCGCCGGGAACCAGTCGACCGATCCGCGCGGCGGATTCGAACCCCGCCTCCCGCAGCGCCGCCACGATCCCGTCCGCGGCATCCGCCGGTACGGCGGCGAGAAAGCCGCCAGCGGTTTGCGGGTCATAGAGCAACGCCTCTCGTGGTCCATCCTCGCCGCTGACGGCGCCCAGAAGCGCGATCCGGTTCGCAGGCAGGAGGGTTGATCCGACCCCCGCCTCGGACAGCGCAAGCGCGCCCGGTAGGAGTGGAACATCTTCTACAACAACTTCGGCAGAAACGCCCGAGGCCTCGGCCATGCCGAAGAGATGCCCGAGCAACCCGAACCCAGTGACGTCCGTCATGGCATGGGCGCGGGTGCGGAGGATCTCGGCCGCCCGCTGCTGGCTACGCTGCATTTCTGTCCAGACCGCAGATACGTCCGCACCGCGCGCGCGTCCCGCCATCTCGCCCGCCAGGACCACGCCGGTGCCGATACCCCGCGTCAGGACCAGGGCATCGCCCGGCCGCGCGCCATCCAGCGTCAGCGCGGGGCCGTCGAGCAGGCCGGTGACGGTGAAGCCGATCATCAGTTCCGCGCCCTCCGCGCTGTGGCCGCCGACGATCTCCGCCCCCGCTTCGGTCACCGCCTCCCCGGCAGCGGACAGGATCTCCGCCATCGTCCGAGCCTGCAGCCGTTCGGCCATTCGCGGCAGCGTCACCTGCGCCAGCACCGCCTGGGGCGCGGCCCCCATCGCCCAGGCGTCGCCCATCGCGTGCAGCGCCGCGACGCGGGCGAAGACCGCAGGGTCCTCGCAGAACGCCCGAAGGTGATCCGTCGTCACCACCTGGCGCGCGCCGCCGATCGCCAGCACCGCCGCGTCGTCGCCCGCACGGGTCAGGACATCCGCGCGCCCGGTTCGGGGTAGGGCCGCCAGCGCGTCGCGGAGAACCGCGCCGCCGACCTTCGCGCCGCAGCCGCCGCAGGGGGCGGGGCCGGCCATCCGCTCCGCCACGCCCTCCGCGGCACCCTCCGGCACCGGGGGCGGGGGCATGGTCGGCAGGTCGTCGAACCTCGCCATGAAGCGGCGGTCGATGCGATCCTTCCAGCGCCAGACCCACGGCCCCGACACGACGATCCCCGCCTTCTCGCCAAGCGCCGCCTTCCGGCCGAGCGAGACCAGCTTCAGGTAATCCTTCTGCGGGCGGAACGGCCGCGCCTGCCCGCCGGTCAGCGCCGCGCGCAGGTTGTGGGCGAGCACGGGGGCCGCCCGAACCGCGTAGACGCCGGCCTTCGGCCGCGGGTCGTGCGAGAGGTGCGCGCAGTCACCGGCGGCGAATACAGCGGGGTCCGAGGTGCGAAGTTGCGCGTCGACCACGAGATAGCCGTCCAGGGTCTCGAGCCCGGTATCCGCGATCCAGTTGTGGGGCCGCGCGCCCGCCGCGCCGATCACGCAATCGGCCCCGATCGTGCCGCCGCCGGCGAGCGCCAGCCCATCGGAAGCGACCTCCGCCACGTCCCGACCCTCGTGCACGGTGACCCCTGCGGCATCGAGCGCGGTCAGCATCCGGGACCGGGCCCCCGGCTTCAGGGCGGACAGCACCTGCCCCCGTTCGACCAGCGAAACCTCGGGCGACAGGTGCCGCAGCCGCCACGCCGCCGCCATCGCAAGCTCCGCCCCCGCGACGCCGCCACCCAGGACGGCGACCCGGATCCCGTTCCGCGCGGTCTCGACCACCCGTGCCCAGGCCTCGGCGAAGCGTTCCAGCGGCTTGGCTGGCAGGGCGTGGGCGGCGAAACCCGGCAGCGCCGGCATCTCGGAGGTCACGCCGATATCGACCGACAGGAGGTCGTAGCCGACCGGCCCGCGACCCGCGACACGAACCTCGCGCCGGGCGGTGTCGATCCCCTCCGCCGTTCCGATCACGATCCGGGCGCCCGCGAACCGCGCGAGACGCACCATGTCCATCTGCAGGTCCCGAAGCGCGTAGTGTCCCGCGACGAAGCCCGGCAGCATCCCGGAATAGGCGGCGACCGGGCCGGGATGGATCAGCGTCACCCGCACGCCGGGCACGGGCCGCATTCCCCACATTCGCAGGACGAGCGCGTGGGAATGGCCGCCGCCGACCAGCACCAGGTCCTTCACCAGCGGCACGTTGGCCTGCATCCCGTTCCTCCCCCGGAAACCCGTCTGTCGATTTCGCAACCCCCGCGCGGCGCGGTCAAGCGGACGCGCCGTCACGTCCCCGCGACCGCCGTACGTCTACCGGAACGGGTCTTCCGGGTAGCCGACGCCGGTGAGGTAGAGGCCATCGGGCGGTGCCACCGGCCCGCACCGCGCCCGGTCCGCGGCGGCAAGCGCATCGGCCACGTCCGACGGAGACCATTTGCCCGCGCCGACCCGTTCCAGCGTGCCGACGATGGACCGCACCTGGTTGTGCAGGAACGACCGCGCGCGCAGGCGGAAATGGAATTCCCGCCCGCCGGGGCCATCAACCGCGCTGACCTCGACGGCATCCAGCGTCTTGACCGGGCTGTCGGCCTGGCACTGGGCCGCGCGGAAGGTCGTGAAATCGTGCCGCCCGACGAGCACCGCCGCCGCCTCCCGCATCGGGTCGAGCGACAGGTCGCCCTTCACGGCCCAGGCCTTGCCCACCTCCAGCGCCAGCGGCGCGCGGCGGTTAGCGACGCGGTAGAGATAGCGCCGCTCGACCGCAGAGAACCGGGCATGCCAGTCGTCGGCCACCCGCGCGCAGGCCACCACGGCGACGGGCGCGGGTTTGAGGTGGTAGTTCAGCGCCTCCGACAGCCGGAACGGGTCCCAGTCGCGGGTCATGTCGCACTGCGCGACCTGTCCCCAGGCATGGACGCCGGCATCGGTGCGGCCCGCGGCCGCGATGGACGGCAGGTCGGATTCCAGCTTCGCCAGCGCCGCTTCGAGCGTTCCCTGCACGGTCGGCAGCCCGTCCTGCCGCTGCCACCCGGCGAATGGCGCGCCGTCATACTCGATCTTCAGGGCATAGCGTGGCATTCCCGCCCGCTAGCGCGAAATCCGCGGCACCGCCACCCCTGTCATCCGCCCGTCCGAATGCCTATTCTCCGGCGGAACGGCCCGGGAAAGGACGACGGTTTGGTCATCGGTGCGATTGCGGACAGCCTCGGGCGGGGGATCGAGGGCGCGACCTCGGCCGTGTCGGAGGCGTTCTTCGAACCCGTGATCCGTCTCGGCGTCACCGGGCTCAGCCGCGCGGGCAAGACGGTGTTCATCACCTCGCTCGTCGCAAACCTGATGGACCGGGGCCGGATGCCGGGGCTGGAGGCTGCGCAGTCGGGCCGCATCCGGGCGGCCTACCTCCAGCCGCAACCCGACGACACCATCCCGCGCTTCGACTACGAAACCCACCTTGCCGCGATCACCGGGCGCGATCCGCACTGGCCGCAATCGACGCGCCAGATCTCCGAACTCAGGCTGTCGCTTCGGGTGCGTCCCGCGGGGCTCCTGTCCGGCATCACGGGGCCGTGGACGGTGCATCTCGATATCGTGGACTATCCCGGCGAATGGTTGCTCGATCTCGGCCTGATCGACACGGGCTACGAGGCGTGGTCCGAGGACGCGCTCGCCCGTGCCGAGGGGCGGCCGGGTGCGGATGCCTACCTCGCGCTCCTGTCCGGAACCGACCCGGCGGAAAAACTCGACGAGGCGCGTGCCACCGCGCTCGCCCGCGCCTGGGCTTCGCACCTGCAGGAGTCGCGGGAGGCCGGATACGCCGATTGCACGCCGGGGCGGTTCCTGCTGCCCGGCGATCTCGAAGGCTCGCCCGCCCTCACCTTCGCACCGCTGCCGCCCGGCGCCGCCCCGCGCGGGTCGCTCGCGCGGGAATTCGCGCGCCGGTTCGAAGCCTACAAGTCGCAGGTCGTGAAGCCCTTCTTCCGCGATCACTTCTCGCGGATCGACCGGCAGATCGTGCTGGTCGACGCGCTCGGCGCGATCCATGCCGGCCCGCGCGCGGTCGAGGATCTGCGCCGCGCGATGGCGGGCATCCTCGGCGCGTTCCGGCCCGGGCGGAACTCCTTCCTGACCGCGATCATGGGCAAGCGGGTGGAGCGGATCCTGTTCGCCGCGACCAAGGCCGATCACCTGCACCACGCACAGCACGCGCGGCTGACGGCGATCATGGAGGCGCTTCTGCGCGAGGCCCGCGACCGCGCCGACTTCGCCGGGGCGGAGACCCGCGCGATGGCCATTGCCGCCCTGCGCGCCACGGTCGAGGAAACCCGCGACGTCGGCGGCAGGCAACTCGACTTCGTGCGCGGTCGGCTGGAGGAGACGGGCAAGGAGGCCGCGTTCCATCCCGGCGACCTGCCCGCCGACCCCCAGGCCCTGCTCGGCCCCGCGCGAAAGGGGGACAGCGACTGGCTCGACGGCGACTACGGTGCCATGCGCTTCGCGCCCGCCCGCCTGAGCCTGAAGCCGGGCGAGGGGCTGCCGCACATCCGGCTCGATTCCGCGGCCGAGTTCCTGCTCGGGGGCGCTCTGTGAGCCGCCGTGCCCTCAGGCCCGCCATCGCGCCCGCCGCGCCGTCGGATGCGCCGGACATGGCGGGCATCCTGACCGACTGGGTCGCCGAAACGCCGTGGATGCCGCTGCTGCATACCGAGGCCGACACGCTGGAACTGTGCGAGGGACTGGTGCCGGTCACGACCGTCGCGCTTCGGGCCGGCCGGCCGGTCGGGTTCCTGTCGCGGCGCGGGTCGGAGGTGCTGACCCTGTTCCTCGCGCGGTCCGAACGCGGGCAGGGCACCGGCAAGCGGCTTCTCGATGCGGCCAAGGCCGAATGCCCGCAGCTTTCGCTCTGGACCTTCGCCGCGAACGACCGGGCGCGGGCGTTCTACGCGCGGGAAGGGTTCGCGGAGACCGGTGGCACGGCAGGCGACAACGACGAGGGCCTGCCCGACATCCGACTGGAATGGAGCCGGAGATGACCGACCGCAAGGGACCCGTCCTGATCGAGATCGGCGAGGGCGAGGCACCGGCGCCGTCCCCCGCCGAGGCGCCGCCGGTTCCCGGCAGCCCCGTCCCCCGCGCCCGCGCGATGGAGACGATGGCCGCGCTCGCCGCGCGCCGCACCTCGGCCCTCGCGCGTTTCTTCTGGTGGGCGCTGACGGCGCTGATCGGCTTCGCGGTGTCCATCGCGGCCTGGCAGTTCGTCACCGGGCTTCTCGAAAGCTACCCGGTGCTCGGCTGGATCGCGACCGTCCTCGTCGGGCTCTTCGTTCTTGCCGCGGTGCTGGTCGCCCTGCGTGAGGCCGCGGGCTTTGCCCGGCTCGGACGGCTCGACTCGATCCGGCGGGAGGCCGAGCACGCGGTGTCCGCGGGCGATCTCGCCGCCGCGCGCGACGTGGCGGGGCGGCTTGCCGGGCTCTATTCCGGCCGGCCGGAGTTGCAGGAGGGACGCGCGCGTCTCCAGGAACTGCGCGGCGACATGTTCGAGGCCGGGGCCATCTTCTCTCTCGCCGAGGCGGAGCTTCTCGTGCCGCTCGACCGTGCCGCCACGCGTGAGATCGAGGCCGCGGCACGGCAGGTCGCGACCGTGACGGCCCTTGTTCCGATCGCGCTGGCCGATGTCGCGACGGCGCTGGTGTCGAACCTGCGCATGATCCGTCGCATCGCGGAAATCTATGGCGGCCGGTCCGGCACGCTCGGCGCCTGGCGGCTGACCCGCGCCGTTCTGACCCACCTCGTCGCGACGGGCGCGGTGGCCGTGGGAGACGACCTGATCGGGTCGGTCGCGGGCGGATCGGTCCTGTCCAAGGTGTCCCGCCGGTTCGGAGAGGGCGTGGTCAACGGCGCGCTGACCGCGCGGGTCGGCGTGGCCGCGGTGGAGGTCTGCCGCCCGCTGCCGTTCGGCGAAGGCCGGCGGCCGAGCGTGACCGGCCTGCTGCGCCGCGCCCTGACCGGGCTGTTCGACCGCGCCGAGGGCTGAGCGCGCCGCGGCACGGCACCGCTCAGGCGAGCATCCGGCCCAGGATCGCCTCCATCGTGATCCGTGCGCGGTCGGGCGGGGTCAGCCCCATGTCGCGGAGTTCCGGCGGCACGAGCCGCTGTGCGCAGCGGTATTCCCTGTAGGCGCGGTTCCACGCCACGATCACGGCCTGCACGGGCGAACGCGGCAGGTTGCCCCCGGTCCTGACGCGTCGGAATTCGGTCGCGGCTTCGATCATGGCGGTTCTCCTGCGTGTCCGTCCTCCAGCCCTGTCGCATCCGCCGGGTTAACACGGGGTCAGCGCGAAGAAGGCCGGTCGCGGTTTCACATATGCGGAATGCAGAAAGTGCGGGACGCGGCCGGTCGGGCATGGCAGACCTCGGGGCATGACCGCACCGGCCCCCGCCATGTCCGCCACGCCCGACCGGCCGCTCCTGGGCATCCTCCTGATGCTCGGTTTCTGCTGCGTGATCCCGTTTTCGGACGCGCTGGCGAAGCTGCTCGGCGGACAGGTGCCCCTGCTGCAACTGATCCTCGTCCGCTACGTCGCGCAGGCGGGTCTGTTCCTGCCGCTGGCGCTGATGATGGGAACGGTCCTGTTCCCGTCGCGTCGCGCCACGCTGCTCGTCTTCATCCGCGGTATCCTGCAGATCCTCGGCATCGGCACGATGTTCACCGCGCTGCGGCTGCTGCCGCTGGCCGATGCCGTCGCGATCGCCTTCGTGATGCCGTTCATCATGCTGATCCTCGGCAAGTACGTCCTCGGGGAGGAAGTCGGCCCGCGGCGGCTGTCGGCCTGCGCGGTCGGGTTCTGTGGCACGCTGATGGTCGTCCAGCCGAGCTTCGTGGAAGTCGGCGCCGCAGCGTTCCTTCCGCTCGCCGTCGCGCTGATCTTCGCGGTGTTCATGCTGGTGACACGCCTGATCGCGAAGGAGGTCGCACCGGCCGCGATGCAGGCGGGTTCGGCGCTGCTCGGGCTGCCGGTGCTGCTGCCCCTGTTGCTGCTGGACATCCCGGGCGACCCGTCGCCGACGGCGCTGGTCGCGGTTCCGCCGGGGACGGCGGCGCTCCTGGTGGCGCTCGGGATCACCGGGGCGGTCGGGCACCTGATGATGACCGCAAGCCTGCGCTTTGCCCCCTCGGCCACGCTGGCACCGATGCAGTACCTTGAAATCCCTATGGCCACGCTGATCGGCTGGCTGATCTTCCGCGAACTGCCGGATGGGCTGGCGCTCGCCGGGATCGCGCTGACCATCGCCTCGGGTCTCTACATCGTCGCCCGCGAACGCGGTCTCAGCCGCGCCGTGCCGCCGACACCGCCCGGACCGCCCGTGGTGTGAGCGCGGGCATCGGCGGCAGGAGATCGCCGCAGACGAGCCGTGTCAGGATGCGCGGCAGCGGCGGGACCTGGGACATCGGCGCCAGCAGGCGGTCGCGGACCACGGGCAGGAAGCGGCTGTCGGACTGGTATTGCGGGGTGAAGGACGCGGACAGCGCCTGGTAGGCCGCGACATGCCATCGCCGGGCGGAGGCATAGCGCGGCAGGGCTTCCGACAGCGGGCGGTCGCGCAACGCCAGTTGCAGGGCGCGAGCGTCGAGCAGCGCCATGTTCGCGCCCTGGCCGAGCTGCGGGCTCGCGCGGTGCGCGGCATCGCCGATGTGGACGATCCCCTCGTCCCATGTCCGCCGCAGCGAGCCGTGACCGTAGCGGGCGAAGGTGAAGGCGTCGTGGATGACGTCATCGGTGAGGAACGCGGCCATCTGCGGCCAGAGTGACAGGGCCTCCGCCCGCCAGTCCGCGAAGGGGCGCGCGCGCCATTCGGCCTCGCCGTCCGCGGGCAGGGAATAGAACACGGCGGCAAGCCGCTGCGCGCTGCCGGGCAGGCGGCCCACGGGCAGGACGCCGATCATCCGGTCGGCGCGGCGGTAGCGCTGGTTCAGCATGTCGGGCGGCATCGGGGCGTCGTCGGGCCAGGGCAGGGTGGCCCAGACCGCGCCGTAGGGCAGGGGGCGGGCGACGAGCGGCGACAGGACGGACCCCGCGCCGAGCGCATCCACGACCAGGTCGAAAGCATCGCTGCGGCCGTCCGCGAACAGGAGCCGTAGGCCGTCCCGCCCGATGACACGGTGGCCGAGGGCGAAGCGCGCCCCGGCCCGTTCCGCCGCGCCCAGAAGCGCATGGTGCAGCGCGGCGCGGTGGATGGCGAGCCCCTGCCGGTCCTCCGTCTTGCCGTAGGCGACCCGCAGGACCACGCGGCCGCTGTCGGACTCCAGCCCCTCCATCCGGGTCACGCGCTGGCCGAGCGTCTCGGCGTCCTCCGCGCCGGCGAGCCGCAGCATCTCGCGCCCGACCGGCTGGATCACCAGCCCGGACCCCACGGGCTGCGGCGTCTCGAAGCGGTCGTGAACCGTCACCTCGTGCCCGTCGGACGCTAGGAAGGCCGCCGCCGCCAGCCCGCCGATTCCGGCCCCCGCGATCCCGATCCGCATGTTCCGCGCCCCTCCGGCCCTTCGCCCCGCGGAGCGCCTTAGCCGCCGCGTCGGGACGCGGCAACCGCTCCGCCCTTGCACCGCAGGCGCCTGCGGCCTATAGGCATCGCCCATGACGGGACGTCTCGCATATCACACGATACGAATTACGGGCCCGGCGCGCGCCTGACGCCGCCGGGACGATAGGCGCTTGAGCATTCGCGCCGCCCCTCCTATTCCCGATTTCGACCCGACAAGATAAGGACGGCCGCCCATGTGTGCCGACACGACCGACACGGTCCCCGACTACAAGGACACCCTGAACCTGCCCCGCACGGACTTCCCGATGCGCGCGGGCCTGCCCAAGCGGGAGCCGGAATGGCTCGACCGCTGGCAGCGGATCGGGGTCTACGAACGCCTGCGCGAAGGCGCTGCCAACCGGCAGCCCTACGTGCTGCACGACGGCCCGCCCTATGCCAACGGCAACCTCCATATCGGCCACGCGCTGAACAAGATCCTCAAGGACATGGTGGTGCGGAGCCAGCAGATGTTGGGCCGCGACAGCCGCTACATCCCGGGATGGGACTGCCACGGCCTGCCGATCGAGTGGAAGATCGAGCAGCAGTACCGGGAGAAGGGCCAGGACAAGGACGCCGTCGACCTCGTGGAGTTCCGCCAGGAATGCCGCCGCTTCGCCGAGCACTGGATCGACGTCCAGCGCGAGGAATTCAAACGGCTCGGCGTGACCGGAACCTGGGACCGGCCCTACCTGACGATGGATTTCCACGCCGAGCGCGTGATCGCGGAGGAATTCCAGAAGTTCCTGATGAACGGAACGCTCTACCAGGGCTCCAAGCCTGTGATGTGGTCCCCGGTCGAGGAAACCGCGCTGGCCGAGGCGGAGGTGGAGTACCACGACAAGGAAAGCTTCACCGTCTGGGTGAAGTTCCGGACGGACGCCGCCGAGGGCGATCTGGCCGGGGCCCATGTCGTGATCTGGACGACGACGCCGTGGACGATGCCGTCGAACAAGGCCGTGGTCTACGGGGCCGAGGTGGCCTACGGGCTCTACGAGGTCACCGGCACGCCGGAGCAGTCCTGGGCCAGCGTGGGCGACCGCTTCATCCTCGCCGACCGAATGGCCGACGAGGTGATGCGGCGCGCCCGGCTGGAGCCGTCGATGTACCGGAAACTCCGCGACGTGGCGGTGTCCGAGTTCGAGGGGATCAGCCTCATGCACCCCCTCGCCGGGGCCGAGGGTGCGGACGGCGAATGGGACGAGCCGCGCATGTTCCTGCCCGCCGATTTCGTGTCGGACGAGGAGGGCACCGGCTTCGTCCATTGCGCGCCGTCCCACGGGATGGAGGAATACGAGCTGTTCCGCGACCGGGGCGAGCTGGAGAAGGTCATCACCTACAACGTGATGGACGACGGCTCCTTCCGCGCCGACCTGCCGTTCTTCGGCGGCAAGCGCATCCTCCGCGCCGAGGCGAAGAAGGGCGACTGGGAAGGCGACGCCAACAAGGCGGTGATCGACAAGCTCGCGGAGGTCGGCGGCCTGCTCGCGCGTGGCAAGATCAAGCACAGCTACCCGCATTCGTGGCGGTCGAAGGCGCCGGTCATCTACCGGAACACGCCGCAATGGTTCGCCGCCATCGACCGGCCCGTGGGCGACGGGCAGGACGAGTTCGGCACCACCATCCGCGAACGCGCCCTGACCGAGATCGACCGGGTGCAGTGGACCCCGCGCTCGGGCCGCAACCGGCTCCATTCGATGATGGAGGCGCGGCCCGACTGGGTGCTGTCGCGCCAGCGCGCCTGGGGCGTGCCGCTGACCTGCTTCGTGAAGAAGGGCGCGCTTCCCACGGACCCCGATTTCCTGCTCAGGAACGAGGCGGTGAACGCCCGCATCCTGGAGGCGTTCGAGGCCGAGGGCGCGGATGCCTGGTACAAGCCCGGCGCCAAGGAGCGTTTCCTGGGCACCGACGCGAGCCCCGAGGAGTACGACCAGGTCTTCGATATCCTCGACGTGTGGTTCGACAGCGGCTCGACCCACGCCTTCGTCCTGCGCGACCGCGCGGACGGGGCGCCGGGCGGGGTCGCGGACCTGTATCTCGAAGGCACCGACCAGCACCGCGGCTGGTTCCATTCCTCGCTGCTGCAATCCTGCGGGACGAACGGCCGCGCGCCTTACCGGGGCGTGCTGACCCACGGCTTCACGCTGGACGAGAAGGGCATGAAGATGTCCAAGTCGCTCGGCAACATCATCGCGCCGCAGAAGGTGGTGGACCAGTACGGGGCGGACATCCTCCGGCTCTGGGTCGCGCAGTCGGACTACACCGCCGACCAGCGGATCGGCGACGAGATCCTGAAAGGCGTGGCCGACAGCTACCGCCGGCTTCGGAACACGATGCGGTTCATGCTCGGCTCGCTCGCGGATTTCACCGAGGCCGACCGCGTGGCCCCGGCCGAGATGCCGGAACTGGAGCGGCTGGTCCTGCACCGGCTGGCGGATCTCGACGCCACCGTGCGCGAGGGCTACGCGCGCTACGACTTCCAGGGCGTCTGGCAGGCGGTGTTCACCTTCGCGACGACGGACCTGTCGGCGTTCTACTTCGACATTCGCAAGGACGCGCTCTACTGCGACGGCGACACGCTGCGGCGGCGGTCGGCGCGGACGGTGCTGGACCTGCTTTTCCACCGGCTGACGACCTGGCTCGCGCCGATCCTCGTCTTCACGATGGAAGAGGTCTGGCTGGAGCTGTTCCCGGGCGATGACAGCTCCGTCCACCTCGTCGACATCCCCGAAACGCCGTCGGATTGGCGCGACGAGGCGCTGGCGGCGAAATGGGCGCTGATCCGGCGGGCACGCCGGGTGGTGACCGCGGCCCTGGAAGTGCAGCGGCGGGACAAGGTGATCGGTGCCAGCCTCGAGGCCGCGCCGGTGGTCCATGCCCGCGATGCCGACCTGCTCGCGGCGCTGAAGTCGGTCGATTTCGAGGACGTGGCGATCACCTCGGCCGTGACGCTCACCGGCGATCCGATCCCGGCGGAGGCGTTCCGTCTGCCGGAGATCGAGGGCGTGGGCGTGGTGTTCGAGATGGCCGAGGGCGAGAAGTGCCAGCGCTGCTGGAAGATCCTGCCCGACGTCGGCCGCCACACGCACCCGGGCGTCTGCGCCCGCTGCGACGAGGCCCTTGGCTAGGAAAGCCCCGGCCGGAGCGATCCGGCCGGACCCCGATACGGCCATCCAAAAATCGTTCAGGGCCGGCCACGTCGCGCGGAATCGGCCCGACGACCCGGGCGCGGGCCCCACGCATCTTTGCCTGCCGAAATACCTCCGCCGGAGGCTCCCCCGCTCTCCAACCCGCGCGCCGGTTGGGGTCGGTCCGGTCGGGCCAGGGGCCCGGCCTGCGTGGCCGAGGGCTCCCCGGGACGGGGGCCGCGAGGCCGCGCATCGTCAGTTCGACAGCGCCTCGGCCGCGGCAGCCAGTCCGAGCGGGTCGTGCGGGATCTGCAGCGCCGCCATTCCGGCCTGGATGGAGCCGAGGACACCCATCACCATCTGCGCGTTGACATGTCCCATGTGACCGATCCGGAACATGTCCTCCAGCACGCCCTCGCCCAGCGGGATGCCGAGCGTCACCCCCGCCGCTTCCGGCAGCCACGCCCTGAGCTTCGCGCCTCCACCGGATCCCGCCCGCGCGGTCGTCACGGCACGGCTTCGCGCGGCGCGGTCGGCGATGTTCGGCGCCACGGCACCCGCCTGTCCCCAGGTCTCGATCGCCGCCCAGACCGCGCCGACCAGCCGCTCGTGGCGCGCCCAGACCGCCTCCACGCCCTCCTCGAGGATCATGTCGAGCGCGGCGCGCAGGCCGAACAGGTGGTGGGTCGGCGCGGTGCCGAAGAAATGCTGGTAATACTCCGCCGGGGCCGAGCGCGGCGTCCAGTCCCAGTACGGCGTGACGAGGCCCGCGGTCTCCCGCGCTGCCGCCGCCCGCGGGCCGAAGAACACGAAGCCGAGCCCCGGCGGCGTCATCAGCCCCTTCTGGCTGCCCGCAACCATCACGTCCACGCCCCAGGCGTCCATCTCGAACCGGTCGCACATCAGGCTCGCGATGCAATCGACCATCAGGAGCGCCGGGTGCCCGACCTCGTCCATCGCCGCCCGGATCGCGGCCACGTCGTTCAGGACGCTGGTCGCGGTGTCGACCTGCACCGTCATCACCGCCTTGATCGCGCCGTCCGCGTCCGTTCGCAGCGCCTCGGCCACGCGGGCCGGGTCCACCGGCGACTGCCATCCGAAATCGATCACCTCGACCTCGACGCCGAGCGCCTTCGCGACCATGCCCCATCCCTGCCCGAAGCGCCCGGTGTGAAGCACGAGCACCCGGTCGCCCCGCGACAGGACGTTGGAGAGGGAGGCCTCCCACGCGCCATGCCCGTTGGCGATGTAGATCGCCACGTCGTGCTCCGTCCGCGCCACGGTCTTCAGGTCCCGCACTATGCTCGCCGTCGTCTCGACCAGCTCGCCGGTATAGATGTTCGGCGCCGGCCGGTGCATCGCCTGCAACACGCGGTCGGGCATGACGGAGGGGCCGGGGATGGCGAGGTAGTGGCGTCCGTGATCGAGGCTCATCTCGGGTGTCCTGTCGTGGGGTCCGGCGCACGGCCGGGATCGGGGGCAAGCCGGAACTGCCTATGTCCGCCCGCGCCCGGGGTCAATCGCGCCGCCGCACGGGGGCCTGTGCCCCGGCGCACGCAGGGCCTATATGGCGGAAAAGGAGGCAGCGACCATGACCATCGGCGAAACCGTTCCCGTCCGCGCGATCCTCAGGATCACGGGCGCGGACCGACGCAAGTTCCTGAACGGGCTGGTGACGAAGGACCCGGCGCCCGGAGGGCTGGCATGGTCCGCGCTCCTGACGCCGCAGGGCAAGTACCTCGCCGACTTCTTCCTTCTCGACCGGGACGAGGAGACGCTGCTCGATTGCGCCGCCGCCTTGGCGCCCGCACTCCTGCAGCGGCTGTCGATGTACAGGCTCCGCGCCGCGGTCGGGATCGAGCCCGCCGACATTCCCGTCACCCGCGGTCTCGGCCCCGTCCCCGACGGCGCCTTTCCCGATCCCCGCCACCCAGCGCTCGGCTGGCGCGCCTACGGCCGGGACGGCGGCGGGCCGGAGGTCGACTGGGACGCCATCCGCGTCGCCCACTGCATCCCGGAGACCGGCATCGAGCTGGTCCCGAACGAAAGCTACATCCTCGAATGCGGGTTCGAGCGGCTGAACGGCGTCGACCACCGCAAGGGCTGCTACGTCGGGCAGGAAGTCACCGCGCGGATGAAGCACAAGACCGAGCTCAGGAAGGGTCTCGTGACCGTGGAGGTCGCGGGCGAAGCCGCGCCGGGGACGGAGATCGCCGCCGGGGACCGGGCCGCCGGAACGCTCCACACCCGCGCCGGCGACCGCGCCATCGCCTACCTGCGCTTCGACCGGGCCGCCGCGCCGATGCAGGCGGGCGATGCCGTCGTGACCTGGGATGGAAACCAGCCGGGCTGAACCCGCGCTTGCGCCGCGGACCCGATGACATCGGCCCGGCCCTTCTTCATCCCCCAAGTATTCCCCGGGGGTGAATGCGGCTAAGCCGCAGAGGGGGCGGAAAGCCCCCTGCCACTTCAAATCAGCAGGCTTGCCGCGCCCTCGTGTTTCAGAAGCGCGACCTTGGTCTCGATCCCGCCGGGGGCCGAGAAGCCGCCGAGCCCCTCGGCCGCCAGCACCCGGTGGCACGGCACGAAGACCGGCAGCCTGTTGGCCCCGCAGGCCTGCCCGACCGACTGCGCGGGCGCACCGATCTCCGCCGCGATCTCGCCGTAGGTACGGGTATGGCCGAAGGGGATCGCCGCCATCGCCGCCATGACCTTTCCCTGCACGCCGTCCGTCCGGTACCGCAACGGAACGGTGAAATCCTCGATACGGCCGTCGAAGTAGTCTTTCAGCTCGTCCAGCGCCGCCCGCAGCACCGGGTCGTCCCCGGCCTCCGGCGCGAAACCCCAACCGGAGGACACGACCGCACCGTCCTCGACCTCCGCCCAGAACGGCCCGATCGGCGTCTGGATCCCGCCCCTCACGGTTGGCCCGGGCGGACGATCCCGGGGGCCGCCACGATCACGCGCGAGTTGCCGTCGGGTTTCGCCGTCATTCGCACCACTCCTTCAACCGTTCGGTCCGGACACGGTCCTGCCGGGGCCGAGAGGGGCGAGGCAGGAGATGGAGCAAGCGGGGCGTCCTTCATCCGGGTCACGCCGGGACGCTGCGCCCGGGAAGTGAGGCTGTCAATCACGCCCGGCGTAGGCCAGCCGGATCGGCCCGCGCGCGGTGCGCGGATCGACGGGCCGGCCCTTCTGCGTCGCCCTGAGCGGCAGGTCCGCGGCCACCCGGCGCACGTCTTCCATCAGGGGCCGCCAGTCCGCGGCGAGCGCGCGGGCGGCTTCCGACGGGCAGAAGCTCGCCTTCGCCTCCCGCTGCCGCGCCAGCGCCATCAGGGCCGCCGCGATCTCCGCGTCCTCAGGCATCTTCGCCGATCTTGTCCTGGGTCCGGGTCTCGAAATCCCCGGCCGAGTGCCGTTCGTGCAGCTGCATCTCCGGCTCGCCTGAGGTACGGTTGACCATTCGCCCGCGCCGGACCGCGGGCCGGGCGTCGATCCGTTCGGCCCATTCGACGACGTGGGTGTAGCTTGCCACGTCGAGGAACTCCGCCGCGTTGTACTGCCGCCCGAGAACGAGCTGCCCGTACCAGGCCCAGATCGCGATGTCGGCGATGGTGTAGTCCCCGCCGGCCATCCAGTCCCGCTCCGCGAGGTGCCTGTCCAGCACGTCGAGCTGGCGTTTCGTCTCCATCGTGTAGCGATTGATCGGGTACTCGTAGCGTTCCGGCGCGTAGGCGTAGAAATGGCCGAACCCGCCGCCGAGATAGGGCGCGGATCCCATCTGCCACATCAGCCATGACAGCATCTCGGGCCGGTCGGGTCCGAGGAAGGCGCCGAACTTCTCGGCCAGGTGCAACAGGATCGCGCCGGATTCGAATACCCGGTGCGGGGTGGGGCCGGACCTGTCCATCAGGGCGGGGATCTTGGAATTCGGGTTCACCTCGACGAACCCCGATCCGAACTGGTCGCCGTTGCCGATGCGGATCAGCCAGGCGTCGTATTCCGCGTCGTGGCCCGCTGCCAGAAGCTCCTCGAACAGAACCGTGACCTTCACGCCGTTCGGGGTCGCGAGCGAGTAGAGCTGGAACGGGTGCTCGCCCACGGGCAGCGCCTTGTCATGGGTCGGCCCAGCGATCGGGCGATTCAGGCTGGCCCATTCGCCGCCGTTTTCCTTGTCCCAGGTCCAGACCCTGGGCGGGGTGTAGGTATCGGGCATCGTGATCTCCTGTCTTCCGTCCGAACCTAGCGGCTCCGGCGGGCGGGCCAAGGCACAAGCCGCTGTGCGGTGCCGCACGGCGCAGGCGCGACATGCGGAATTGCTGCAAAACTTGTTCCAAACCTTGCCGAGTTTCCCGCCGGGTCAAAGGGAATTGTTATCCAGCCGGAGGCGATCCTGCGGGCATCACGGAACTGTTCAGAAGGAACGTGGACATGGAACTGGGAACGGGTGGCTGGCACGTCGCCTTCGCGGCCGGCAGACACGCGGGGCGGATGCAGGAACGGATCCTGTCGCGCCTCGACACGGACGGGTCCGGCGGCCTGACGCGGGACGAGATCGGGGATCGCTCGCGCCTCGCCGCGCGGTTCGACCGGATCGACACCGACAGCGACGGTGCCCTGACCGGGTCGGAGATCGGCGATCACTTCATGCGGCGCTTCGCGCTCGGCGGCCATCATGGCCACGGCATGGGCTGGATGTACGGGGTCGGGCGGGAAGACCGCGAGGACGCCGCCGCCGTGGCCGAGTTCGACCGTCTCGATCTCGACGGCGACGGAACGATCTCGGACGAGGAACTGCAGGCCGAGGTCGCGGCGCAGGAGGCCGCCCGCGCGGCCGAGGAGGCACGACAGGCCAAGATCGCCGAGATCGGGCGGATGGACCTCGATGGCGACGGCGCGCTGTCCGTCGAGGAACTGCAGGCCGAACTCGCCCTCCGTGCCGAGGCCCGCGCGGTGGCGCAGTTCGACGCGCTCGACGGGGACGGCGACGGGGCCATCTCCGACGCGGAGATCGGCATGGGTATCGAGGTGGCCAACGCGGAAGGCGGAGGCGTCGCGGAAACCGGCGAGGCCGTGGCTGCGGCCGAGACAGGCGCGGCGGAACCCTTCGACCCTGCCGCTACGGAAGCCGAGGCAGCGGCCGCCGCCGCGGCCGCGGCGCAGGCGTCGCGGGACGAGGCGGTGCTGACGCTGTTCGAGAACGCCTTCACAGCGATGCTCGGCGGCGAGGACGTACCCGGCGACCTGCCGGCGATGTCGCAGGCGCTCTACGCCGAGGCACAACAGATCCTCATGCAGTCGATCGCGCAGGCGGAGCAGACAGCGGCCTGACAGAGGTGTTGCGCGGCGCAACCATAAGCCGCGCAACACACTATCCCCGGACACCTCGGTCAATGCGCGCCCTCGCGCCCCCCGAGGATCGGGGACCCCTCGGCCACGCAGGCCGGGCCCCTGGCCCGACCGGGCCGGACCTGGAACCGGCGCGCGGAATGGAGAGCGGGGGAGCCTCCGGCGGAGGTATTTTGGCAGGCAAAGACGCGAGGGGCGCGCGATCCGGTCAGGGCAGCGCGGCCAGGGCGTCCGGAAGGGCGTCGGCGAGGATGGCGAGGTCGGCGTCCGTTCCGCAGGAGATGCGGATGCAGCGGTCGCCCGGCGGAGTGAAGGGCATGCGGACGAAAACACCGCGATAGCCGAGTTCCGCCACCAGCGCCCTGGCGCGCGCGCCGTCACCGCCGCAGTCGATGGTCACGAAATTCGTGGCGGAGGGCAGCGGGACGAGGCCGTTTGCAAGTGCGATCCCGGCGATGGCGTCCCGCGACGCGGCGATGCGGGCGACGGTTTCCGCGAGGTAGGTCTGGTCCGAGAGGGCGGCGAGCGCGGCGGCCTGTGCGACCCGGCCGAGGCCGAAGTGGTTCCGCACCCGGTCGAATGCGGCGACGAGGTCCGGGTGGCCGATGGCGTAGCCCACGCGCATCCCGGCGAGCCCGTAGGCCTTCGAGAAGGTCCTGAGCCGGATGACGCGACGATCGGACGGATCGAGCGGCGGCAGGGTGCCCGCGGGCGCGGTGTCGCCGTAGGCTTCGTCGAGGGCGAGCAGGCAGCCGTCCGGCAGGGCGTCAAGCATCGCCGCGATGCGCTCCGCCGGGTGCCACGAGCCCATCGGGTTGTCGGGATTGGCTAGGTAGACGAGCTTCGCGCCGGTCTCGCGCGCCTTGGCGGCGAGCGCCTCCGGGTCCTCCGCGTCGTCGCGGTAGGGGACCTTGTGAAGAACGCCGCCGAAGCCCGCGACGTGGTAGTTGAAGGTCGGGTAGGCTCCGTCGGAGGTGGCGACGGGGTCGCCTTTCGCAACCAGGAGGCGCGCGAGGGTGCCGAGCAGGCCGTCGATGCCTTCGCCCGCGACGATGGACCCCATCGGGACTTCGTGACGGGCGGCGAGCGCGGCGCGAAGGTCGTGGGCCTCGGGGTCGCCGTACATCCATGCCTCGTGCGCGGCGCCGGCGATGGCGGCGATGGCCTTCGGCGAGGGGCCGAACACGCTTTCGTTCGCGCCGAGGCGGGCGGTGAAGGGCCGGCCGGATCGGCGTTCCAGCGCCTCGGGGCCGACGAAGGGAACGGTGGCGGGGAGGCTGGCGACGAGCGGGGTAAGGCGGGGTCCGGACATGGGGCGGAGCCAAGCCCGAAACCGCGCGGGTTTGCAAGCGAAGCCTCGCGGGACCATATGTTCGGGGCATGAAACCCGAGGATTTGCCATGCCCGGACTGAGCCGCCGCCTGTTTCTCGTCTCCACCGCCGCCGCCGGTGCGGCACGCGTCGTCCCGCAGATCGCTGCGCGCACGGGCGGCAGGCGGGTGCTGACGCTGGTCTACGACAAGGCGCTTGGCGCGATGCGGGCCGTGGACCGGCTGGTGCCGTAGGGCGGGACGCGTCCCGACCGGATCAGCCCATGAATTTCTTGCGGGCTTCGGTGGCGATGGCGAGGCGTTGCATCACCTCGGCCACGCGAGCCATCGCGGCCTTCTCGCCGTCCGTCCCCTTCGCGGCTCGGTAAGCCTCGCGCGCGGCTTCGAGTTCCCGGCGGATCAGGATTTCCTCGGGCAGTGCGCCGGCCTCGGCCATGATGCGGTGGCCGATCGCGGTGCCGGCGTCGATGTAGGCTTCCTCGGGGCGGGCGGGCAGAGGCTTGCCCTCTCCGGCGAGGCCGCGAAGGTCGCCCTTTGCCTCCGCCGCGCGGATGCGGTTCTCGGTCAGCCGTTCCCATCCACGCATCGCGGTTCCCCTTTCAGTCGTGTGCAGGGTGCCGCATCCGGGACGCCCTGTCACCGGTCAGGCGATCTCGGCCAACCGTTCCAATGCCGCCCTGATCTTGGCTTCCTCGTCCTCGCGGAGCGCAAGGTTGGCGCGGGTTTCCTCGATCACGTCCTCCGGCGCGCTTTCGACGAATTTCGGGTTGTTCAACCGGCCGCGTAGGCCGCAGAGTTCCTTGCCGAGCTTGCCGAGCACCTTTTCGAGCCGGGCCTTCTCCTCGGCCACGTCGATCAGGTCGGCGACCGGCAGGCCGAAGACGCCGCCGGGAACGGCGATGGTGACGGCACCCTTGGGCATCGCATCGGCCTCGGTGACCTTCGCGATCCGCGCAAGCCGTTCGATCATGGCCGCGTTCCGGGACCACGCCGCGCGTCCGGCCGCGTCGAGTTCGACCTGCAACAGCTCCACCTGCGCGCCGGCGGGGACGTGCATCTGCTGGCGGATGGAGCGAACGGCCTCGATCAGGCCGATCACCCACGTCATCTCGGCCTCCGCCGCCGGGTCGACGAGGTCCTCGCCGTAGCCCGGCCAGTCCTCGTGGACGAGCATGTTCGGGCGATCCGCGATCTGGCCCCACAGCGCCTCGGTGATGAAGGGCATGACCGGGTGCAGCAGGATCAGGCACTGGTCGATCACCCAGGCCATCGTCGCCCGCGTCTCCGCGATCACCGCGTCGTCGCCGGAGGCGAAGAGGGGCTTGGAGAATTCGAGATACCAGTCGCAGACCTTGCCCCAGACGAGCGCGTAGAGCCCGTTCGCGGCATCGTTGAAGCGGTAGGCCGCGAGCGCCTCGTCATGGGCGATGCGCGCGCGGGCGATCTCGCCGACGATCCACTTGTTGACGGTCTGGGACACCCCCGCGGGATCGAACCCCGCGACTGGCTTGCACTCGTTCATCTCGGCGAAGCGGGCGGCGTTCCAGAGCTTGGTGCCGAAGTTCCGGTAGCCGGTGATCCGCTCCTTCGACAGCTTCAGAACGCCGCCGATGGCCGCCATCGAGGCGTTGGTGAAGCGGAGCGCGTCGGCGCCGAACTCGTCCACGATCTCAAGCGGGTCGATGACGTTGCCGGTGGTCTTCGACATCTTCTTCCCCTTCTCGTCGCGGACGAGCTGGTGGAGGTAGACGGTGTGGAACGGGTCCTGCCCCATGACGGCCTGGGACATCATCATCATCCGCGCGACCCAGAAGAACAGGATGTCCTGCCCGGTGATGAGCACGTCGGTCGGGAAGAAGCGCTTGAGCTCGTCGGTCTGCTCGGGCCAGCCGAGGGTGCCGAAGGGCCAGAGGCCGGAGGAGAACCAGGTGTCGAGCACGTCGGGGTCGCGCCAGACGGGATAGACGAGCTCGGTCGGATCCTGGTCGACGTTGTAGGCCGCGAGGCTGGCAGCGAGGGTTTCGGCGGCCTCATGCCGGGTCGCGACCTCGACCACGCGGGCGTGGTTCAGCGGTGTCGGCAGGGCGGCGAGAACGTCGGAGAATTCGGCGGCGACAGTCGCGAAATCCGGGCCGCAGTGCTGCCGCTCGTCCCCCTTCAGGAGCGTCTGGTGATTGAGGAGCCGGAACAACTCCACCTCGTCGAGCGCCCCGTCGCCCTCGTCGTCGCGGAAGCCGTGGCTTTCGAGGTCGAACCCGTACCAGACCGGGATCTGGTGCCCCCACCACAACTGCCGCGAGATCGTCCAGGGTTCGATGTTCTCCATCCAGTGGTAGAACACCTTCTCCCCGCTCTCGGGCAGGATCTTCACCCGGCCCTCGCGGACGGCCTCCAGCGCGGGGACGGCCAGCCTCTCGCTGTCCACGAACCACTGGTCGGTCAGCATCGGCTCGATCACGACCTTCGAGCGGTCGCCGAAGGGCTGCATGATCGATTTCGATTCTACCAGCGGCACGATCGCGTCGGCACCCTCGGCATCGGGCTTGAGCGCGGTCTGGCCGAGCCGCGGGTCGTCGGCGCGAGTCGTCACCGAAAGCCCTTCCGCCGTGATCTCCTCGATGACCTTTTCCCGCGCCTCGAACCGGTCGAGCCCGCGCAGGTGATCGGGCACGAGGTTCAGTGCGTCGACTTCCAGCCCGTCGAACTCCGCGCCCTCCGCGATTGCCTGCGCGCGCGCCGCGGCCTCGGCGTAGGGCGCGCCGTCGTCGCGCATATGGCCACGCGTGTCCATCAGCCGGTACATCGGGATGCCGCCCCGCTGCGCGACCGCGTAGTCGTTGTGGTCGTGTGCGCCGGTGATCTTCACGGCGCCCGAACCGAAGGCCGGGTCGGGGTACTCGTCGGTGATGATCGGGATCAGGCGGCGGTGTTCCTTCGGCCCGACCGGGATCTCGCAGAGCTTGCCGACGATCGGCGCATAGCGTTCGTCGGACGGATGCACCGCGACCGCGCCGTCGCCGAGCATGGTTTCGGGCCGCGTCGTCGCGATGGAGATGTAGTCGCGCGTCTCGCGCAGGGTGACGTTCCCGTCCTCGTCCTTCTCCACGTATTCGTAGGTTTCGCCCCCGGCGAGCGGGTACTTGAAGTGCCACATGTGGCCCGGCACCTCGACGTTCTCGACCTCCAGGTCCGAGATCGCGGTCTCGAAATGCGGGTCCCAGTTCACCAGCCGCTTGCCGCGGTAGATCAGGCCCTTGTGGTAGAGATCGACGAAGACGCGGATCACCGCGTCGTGGAAGTTGCCGGCCTCGCCCTCGGGCGCCGACGGCGCGCCGGACATGGTAAAGGCGTTGCGGTCCCAGTCGCAGGAGCAGCCGAGCCGCTTCAGCTGGTCGATGATCGTGTTGCCGTACTCGGCCTTCCACTCCCAGACCTTCGCGATGAACTCGGGCCGGCTGAGGTCGGTCCGGCGCATGTTGCTTTCAGCCTTCAGCTTCTTCTCGACCTGCAACTGCGTGGCGATGCCCGCGTGGTCCTGCCCCGGCTGCCACAGCGTGTCGAACCCGCGCATCCGGTGCCAGCGCACGAGGATGTCCTGGAGCGTGTTGTTGAAGGCATGGCCCACGTGCAGCGCCCCGGTCACGTTCGGCGGCGGGATCATGACGGTGAAGGACGGTTGCCCGGGCTTCGCGTTGGCACCGGCGCGGAAGGCGCCCGCTTCCAGCCACCCGGCGGTGATCCGCGGCTCCTCGGTGCCTGCATCGAAGGTCTTTTCCATCGCTCTCCGCCCTCGTCCGGCCATCATTCCGGCGCATGGTCTAGCGAAGGCGGGGGCAAAGGCCAAGCGGCTCTGGACAGGGGCGTCCGGCCCGCTAGTGTCGCGGGCGGAAAGACCCCACGGACAGAGCGAGGTGAGCGGAGATGGCGAAGTTCGGAACCAGCCAGGCGGTGACGCGCAAGGAAGACGTGCGTTTCCTGACCGGACACGGACGGTACATCGACGACGTGGCGCCCGAGGGCGCGCTGTTCGCCTACGTGTTCCGCTCCACCATCGCGCACGGGTCATTCGACGCGCTCGACCTCGACGATGCGAAGGCCGCACCCGGCGTGGCCGCGATCTACACCGCGGCCGACCTCGCCGAACGCGGGCTTGCCAACGAGATCCGCTATACCGCCGTCAAGAACCGCGACGGCTCGCCCTCGGCGCAGCCGCTGCGGCCGATCCTCGCGGAGGGACGCGTGCGGTTCGTGGGCGAGGCGCTCGCCTTCATCGTCGCCGAGACGCTGGCGCAGGCGAAGGACGCGGCCGAACTGATCGGCTTCGATCCCGAGGAACTCCCGGTCCATCTCGGGCTCGAACCCGGCGGCGAGGCGCTGCACCCCGAGGCCCCGGACAACCAGGCCTTCGACTGGGCGCTCGGGGACGAGGAGGCGACCGATGCCGCGCTGGCCGGCTCCGCGCATCGCGTGACGCTGGAGATCGGCGACAACCGGGTGATCGCGAACTCGATGGAGCCGCGGGGCGGCTTCGCGGAACCGATCGAGGGCGGCCGGATCCACGTCTCCTACTCGGGCCAGGGGGTCTGGGGGCTGAAGGACGACCTCGCCCACTGGCTTGGCGAGGACGCGTCGACCTTCCACATCACGACGCCCGACGTCGGCGGCGGCTTCGGCATGAAGGGCGCGCCTTATCCCGAAGAAATGCTGCTCGCGCTCGCCGCGCGGGATCTCGGCCGGCCGGTGCGCTGGATCGAGGAACGGACCGAGGCGATGCTGTCGGACAATGCCGGCCGTGACCTCGTGTCCATCGCCGAGATCGGTTTCGACGAGGACCTGAAGATCACCGGTTACAAGGTCGAGGTGCTGTCGAACCTCGGCGCCTACAACTCGCAGTTCGGCCAGATGATCCAGTCGCAGCTCTTCAGCCGCGTCCTGACCGGGCCCTACGACATCGGCGCGGCGTTCCTCAACACGAAGGGGTTCTTCACCAACACGACACAGGTGGACGCCTACCGCGGCGCGGGGCGGCCGGAGGCGATCTACACGCTCGAACGGCTGATGGACCACGCCGCCCGCGTGCTGGAGGTGGACCCGCTGGAACTCCGCCGCCGCAACTTCATCCGCTCCGACCAGATGCCCTACCGCACCGTCGCGAAGGAACTCTACGACGTCGGCGACTTCGCGCGGGTGCTGGCGCGCGGCGCGGTCGAGGCCGATATCCACGGATTCGTGAAGCGGCGCGAGGCCTCGGAAGCCGCCGGGCGCCTTCGCGGCCTCGGGGTCTGCTACTATATCGAAAGCATTCTCGGAGATCCTTCGGAAACCGCGAGGATCGAAGTCACGGAGACCGGCGCGAAGGTGTATGTCGGCACGCAATCGAACGGCCAGGGCCACGAAACGGTGTTCGCGCAGATGGTGCATGAACGGACCGGGGTGCCCTTCGACGCGATCGAGGTCGTGCAGGGCGACAGCGACCTGATCGCGAAGGGCGGCGGCACCGGCGGGTCACGCTCCGTCACCACCCAGGGAACGGCTATCCGGGCGACATCCACGAAGCTGATCGAGGGGCTGTCGCCTTTCGTCGCAGGCATGCTTGAGACCGAAGAGGTGAGTTTCGACGCCGACGAGGGCGTGTTCCGCAGCCCCGGCTCCAACACCGTCGTCACCATCCTCGAAGCCGCGGGCGCGGCGCGGGCGGCGGGGCAGGCGGGTCTCGCCGTGGCCGAGGAAACGACAAAGATCCCCGGCCGGTCGTTTCCCAACGGCTGCCACGTCTGCGAGGTCGAGATCGACCGCGAGACCGGGCAGGTCAGCGTCGACCGCTATGTTGTCACCGACGATTTCGGCAACCTGATGAACCCGATGCTGGCCGAGGGACAGGTGCATGGCGGCGTCGTGCAGGGGATCGGCCAGGCGCTGTCGGAGCACACCGTCTATGACGAGAACGGGCAGCTTCTGACCGCGACCTTCATGGATTACGGGATGCCGCGCGCGATCGACATGCCGTTCATCGCGTTCCATTCCGAACCGGTGCCCTCCACCGCTAACCCGCTCGGCATGAAGGGCTGCGGCGAGGCCGGGACCGTGGGCTCGATGGCCGCGGTGGCGAACGCGGTGCAGGACGCGCTCTGGCCGCTCGGCATCCGGCAGGTCGACATGCCGTTCACCCCGGCCCGCGTCTGGGCCTACCTGCAGGACGGGGCGGAGGCCGGTGCGGGGGGCTGAGCGCCTCTGGTCCCGGCTCGCCCGGTTCCGTTCCGCGCCGCCGCGATGGCCCGAGGCGCGGGCGCCCCAGACCCATGTCGTCCTGCTCGACGGCACCGCCTCCACGCTGACCCGCGGGCGCGAGACGAATATCGGCCTGACCTACCGGCTCCTGTCCGAGATGGGGCCGGAGGCGGGGATGACGCTCTACTACGAACCGGGCATCCAGTGGCGCGGCTGGACGCACACGCTCGAGGTCGTCGCCGGGATCGGGATCGACCGGCAGATCAGGCGCGCCTACCTGTTCCTCGCCCGCAACTACCGCCCCGGCGACCGCATCTTCCTGATGGGGTTTTCCCGCGGCGCCTACGCGGTGCGGTCGCTCGCCGGCCTGATCGACCGGATGGGGCTCTTGCGCCCCGCGCAGATCAGCGAGGAGACGCTCGACCGGGTCTACGACCTCTATCGTGCCGATCCGTTCGGGCCCCGCGCGACGGCGATGAAGGCGGCGCTCTGCCACGACAAGGTGGACATCGCCTTCGTGGGCGTGTTCGACACGGTGCGCGCGCTCGGCCTGCGCTGGCCGGTGCTGTGGCGTTTCGCCGGAACAACGCACCCCTATCACAACCACGCGCTCGGCCCCTCGACCCGGATCGGCCGACACGCGCTCGCCATGCACGAAACCCGCGACGCCTTCGCCCCGGTCCTGTGGGAGGTGCCCGAGGAACGGGTGGGCGACGTGGTGCAGATGTGGTTCCGGGGCACGCATGGCGATGTCGGCGGGCAGCTCAATGGCCGCAACTTCGCGCGGCCCTTGTCCAACATCCCGTTCGTCTGGATGCTCGGCGAGGCGGAGGCCGCGGGGCTGAAACTGCCGCTCTACTGGCGGAACCGCTACCTGACCGACAAGAACACGCCGTCGATAGGCACGATGGTCGGGTGGGGCAAGCTGTTCCTCGCCCGGCACCGGCGGCGGATCGGGCTCGACCCGTCCGAGATGGTGCATCCCTCCGCCCGGCCCGCCGCGGAACGGGCCGGGCTTGACATCCCGATCGGCCTGCCGCCGCAACCCGGCACCTGAGCCGACGGGCGGATCGGCATGCTCGAGCCCCCCGTTCCGGGGAGCCGTCGCACGCCGATTGGGCGCGCGGTTCGCGGCGACTGGCAGGCTGTCGGGGGTGGGGGGGGGCGCTGCCCCCCGCCTTCGGCTCCCCCCGGGAATATTTGGGGGACAAAGACGGGACGTGCGTCCAGCGGCTTCTTCATCCTTCAAGTATCCATCAAGCATCGAAGCCTTCGCGGCGCCGGGACATCGCCCGCGGGTCCGCCGGAGCCGCGTCGGTTCGGCGATGGCACCGCCGGGGCCTGAGGCGGAGCGAAGTCCGGTTCAGCCGCGGGGCTTGGCGCGGAGCGTTGGGTCGGCCTCGCGCGGGTTCTCGGGCCAGGGGTGCCTCGGGTAGCGCGCCCGCATGTCCTTGCGCACGTCGGCATAGCTGCCGTCCCAGAACCCCGGCAGGTCGGTCGTGACCTGCACCGGTCGGCCCGCGGGCGACAGGAGCGACATGCGGAGCGGCGTACGGTCACGTCCGATGCGGGGGTGCTCGGTGGTGCCGAACACTTCCTGCAGTCTCAACGCCACCTCCGGGGTCTCCCCGGAATAGTCGATCGGGACCGCGCGGCCGAGCGGACTTCGCCAGGCCGCGGGGGCGACGCGGTCGAGTTCCTGCGTCTCATCCCAGGTGAGCCAGGCCCGGAGCGCGGGTTCGGGGTCCAGCCGGGAGAGATCGGCCGCGCTGCGGGCAGTAGCGAGATAGGGCGAGAGCCAGTCCTCGAGCGCGCCGAGAAGCCCGGCGTCGCCGACATCGCGCAGGCCGGCCATCGCGATGCGGGCGCGAAGGCGGCTGGCGGCAGGCGTCCAGTTCAGGATCCCGATGCCGAGATCGCGGATGCCGTCGAGCAGGGCCGCGGTCACGGCCTCCCCGGGCGGGTCGGGCCAGGGGCGGTCGTCGAGCGCGATGGCGCCGAGCATCTCCTGCCGCCGTGCGAGGACGCGGCGGTCGCGGCGGGACCAGGCGCAGGTTTCGACCGGGTGGATGCGGTCCGCGAACAAGTCCCGCAGGGCCGACTCCGCGATCGGCAGGGCGGAGCGGATGCGGGCCTGTCGCGTGTCCCCGTCGAGATCCGTGACCACCAGCAGGCGCTGCCCGGCCAGGGCGTCGCCCGGGTCGAGGACTGCCCCCTTGCCCCCCGACAGAAGGAACCGGGGATCATCGCCCGGTCGGTGGAGCGCGATGCGGTCGGGATAAGCCAGCGCGGCGAGTTCGGCCGGCGGGCGGCCGGGCCCGGCCGCGAACCGGGCGAGGCGCTTCGCCTCGGTCCGTATCTGCGCCGTCACCGCCCTGTCGCCACTCCCGTCCAGAAGCGCGCGAAGGCGGAGCGACAGGTCGGCCGAGGCGCCGCCCGCCGCGCCCCGCAGCGGATCGCGTTCGGACAGCAGCGCCGCCATTTCCGCCGCCCCACGCCCGCCCCGCGCCAGCATGTGGCCGAGCCGGGGGTGCAGCGGCATCGCCGCAAGCTCGCGCCCGTGCGCGGTGATCCGCCCGTCGTCGTCGAGCGCGCCGAGACCCGCGAGCAGCGCCTTCGCCTCCGCCATCGCGCCTTCCGGCGGCGCGGTGAGGAAGGCCAGGCCCTCGGTGCCGCCCCACTGCGCCAGTTCCAGCGCGAAACCGGCGAGGTCTGCGGTCTCGATCTCCGCCGGGGGGAACATCGGCAGCGCGCCTTCCGCGCCCTTCGTCCAGTTGCGGTAGCACACACCCGGCGCGACACGGCCGGCGCGTCCGCGGCGCTGGTCGGCCTCAGCGCGGGACACGGGTTCGGTCACCAGCCGCGTCATGCCCGAGCCGGGATCGTACCGCGCCCGCCGTGCGCGGCCGCCATCCACGACCACGCGGATGTCCTCGATCGTCAGCGAGGTTTCCGCGATGGCGGTGGCGAGCACCAGCTTGCGGCCGGTTCGAAGCGGACGGATCGCGGCGCGTTGTTCGGAAAACGGCAGGGCGCCGTAAAGCGGCTGCACCGTCACGCCCGCCGGAACGCGCAGGGCGGATGCGACCCGCCGGATCTCGCCCTCCCCCGGCAGGAAGGCGAGCACGCCGCCCTCGGTTTCCGCCAGCGCCGTCCCGATCAAGTCAGCCATCACCGTCTCGTACCGCGCGGCCTTCGGCGGCGGGGTATCCCGCCACGTCGTCTCCACCGGGTAGGCGCGGCCCTCGGACGACACGCGCGGCGCGTCGTCCAGCATCGCCGCGACCGAGCCCGCGTCGAGCGTCGCGGACATCACCAGGAGCGCGAGGTCGGGGCGCAGGGCCTGCCGGACCTCCCATGCCAGCGCGAGGCCGAGATCGGCGTTCAGCGAGCGTTCGTGGAACTCGTCGAAGATCACGACCGATACGCCGGGCAGGTCGGGCGCGTCCTGAAGCATCCGGGTCAGGATGCCCTCGGTCACGACCTCGATCCGGGTGGCTTTCGACACCGCGGTCTCCCCCCGGATGCGGTAGCCGACGGTTTCGCCTGCCTTCTCGCCCAGGGTTTCGGCCATCCGCTCCGCCGCGGCGCGGGCCGCGAGCCGCCGTGGTTCCAGCATCACGATCCGGCCCGGCCAGTGGCCCGCATCCAGCAGCGCAAGGGGGACCCGCGTGGTCTTGCCCGCGCCCGGCGGGGCCTCCAGCACCGCGCGCCCGGCACGCGCGAGCGCCGCGGTCAGCTCGGGGAGCACCGCTTCGATCGGCAGCGTCATGGGGTCAGTTCCGGGTGATCCGCACCGCGCCATAAAGCGATTGCAGGTCGACCCGGGTCAAGACCCATCGCCCCTCCGCGGTTTCGGAGAAGAAGGCGGTGAAGGGGAAGTCCCTGCGCTCGGCGAGGTCTTCGGGCGGGAAACCGGCGACGCGGCGGTAGAGACCCTCGCAGGCCACGCCGCCTGCCATCGGGACCGGCGGGCCGACCACTAGGTCGGAGCGGCGGCGGCCGTCGAACACCGCCTCGCTCCAGCCGCAGAGCGCGTCGGACAGGCGCGGGCGGGCGAGCCGGTAGAGCGCCGACAGCGGGTCGACCGCGCCCGCCTGCGCCGCGGGGTCGACATCCCAAGGCTGCGGCGGATCGGCGGGCGTGATCGCGTCGACGACGGGCCGACCGCCGGAAAACCGCAGGGTCACGGTCGAGACGCGCCGGCCGGTATCGACGTCTTCGGCGTAGCTGGCGGGAACGGGCCGTTCCCCGTCGATCCGGCCCGCGGCCTCCATGTCGAAGCGGAGACTGCGGAACACCGCGACCATGCCCGTGCTTTCCGCCCGTCCCGCCACGGCATAGGCGCCGCCATCCTCCCGCGCCGCGAGAACCAGCCGTGCGACGCGGACGCCGCCGAACCGCACGTCGAACTCCTGCTGCGCCGTCTGCGCCGGGACGCCTGCGGCCATCAGGACGAGCCCGAGCGTGACGGCGACGATGCGGATCATGGCACTGCTCTGACCTCTGTTCTTTCGCGCCACTGGACATCATCGGCAGGCCTGGGACAAGGTCTGCCCGACCAGAGCCTAGGCCGGGATGACGATGTTTCCATGACGACCGTGACCGATACCGGCGACCTCGCCGCGCGGCTGGCCCGCGGCGACCGCAGGGCGCTCGCGCGGGCGGTGACGCTGGTCGAAAGCACCCGCGCCGACCACCGTGAGCAGGCGGCGGAGTTGATGGAGGCGGTGCGCGGCGCCGGCCGGGAAGCCCTGCGGATCGGCCTGTCCGGCACGCCGGGCGTCGGCAAGTCGAGCTTCATCGAGGCGTTCGGGTCGATGCTCGTGGAGGAAGGAAAGCGCGTTGCCGTCCTGGCGGTCGATCCGTCCTCGGCCCGGTCCGGCGGCTCGATCCTCGGCGACAAGACGCGGATGGAGCGGCTGTCGCGGATGCCGGAGGCCTTCATCCGGCCCTCGCCCTCGGCCACCCATCTCGGCGGCGTCGCCCGGCGCACGCGCGAGGCCGTGGGCCTGTGCGAGGCGGCCGGGTTCGACGTGGTGCTGATCGAGACCGTCGGCGTCGGCCAGTCCGAGACGATGGTCGCCGCGATGTGCGACCTGTTCGTTCTTCTGCTCGCGCCGGCCGGCGGGGACGAGTTGCAGGGAGTCAAGCGCGGGATCATGGAAATGGCCGACCTCGTCCTCGTGAACAAGGCGGACGGCGATCTGAAGGCGACCGCGACCCGCACGGTCGCCGATTACGCCGGTGCCCTACGGCTTCTTCGGAAGCGGCCGCAGGACCCCGACGGCTTCCCCAAGGCGATGCCGGTCTCGGCGATGGAGGAGGCCGGGCTCGACACGGCCTGGGCCGAGATGCGGGCGCTGGCGGACTGGCGGCGGGCTTCGGGCTGGTGGGCCCGGACCCGCGCGGAACAGGCGGCGCACTGGTTCGAGGAGACCGTGCGCGAAGGCCTCCTGGCGCGGCTGCGGGACCCGGCCGCGCGGGCCGAGATGGACAGGCTGGCCGACGCGGTCGCACGCGGAGAAATCAGCGTGGAGGCCGCGGCGGCGGACATGCTCGGGCGGCTCGGCGGCTGACCCGGCGACTGGCCCGGCGGCCGGCACCGGCCCTGCATTAACGGCACCTTAACCAGCCGTCGGGAATCTGGGGCCGAACCCGATCATCGCACCCCGCCCGCCATGTCCCGCGACCAGACCGACAGCCCCCAGCTTTCCCTCGGCTTCTCGGAAGAGGCCCTGCGCGGCCTTGCCGATCTCGACGCGCGGCTGCCGCCCGCCGATGCCCGGACACGCCCCGCCTTCGATCGCGGCTACAGGATGACCGACCGCCTGTCGCCCGACGCCGCGGCCGGGGGCGGGCTGGTGACCGGCAAGGACGGAAGCAAGCGGCCGCATTACTGGGGCCACCGAGAGCGTCTGCGCACCCGGTTCCTGTCCGGCGGTCACAAGGCCATGCCCGACTACGAGATACTCGAACTGCTGCTGTTCAACGCGATCCCGAAGATCGACGTGAAACCGCTGGCAAAGCGCCTTCTCGACGCGTTCGGGGACCTGAACGGCGTCGTCGCGGCGTCCGAGCATCGGCTCTGCCAGATCGAGGGCGCGACGCCGCGGGTCTACCTGCAACTCCGGATCGTCGAGGCCTTCGCGCACCGGATGGCGCAGGCGCAGGTCATGAACCGGGAGGTCGTGTCCTCATGGGACGCGCTGATCTCCTACTGCCGTACCGCGATGGCGCACCGCGAGACGGAGCAGTTCCGCATCCTGTTCCTCGACCGGAAGAACGTGCTGATCGCGGACGAGGAACAGGCCAAGGGCACCGTCGACCACGTCCCGGTCTACCCGCGCGAGGTGGTGAAGCGGGCGTTGGAACTTTCCGCATCGGCGCTCATCCTCGTCCACAACCACCCGTCCGGCGACCCGACCCCGAGCCCGCAGGACATCGAGATCACAAGCAGGATCGTAGAGGCCTGCGGGATCGTGGACATCACGGTGCACGACCACGTCATCGTGGGGAAGGCGGCGGAGGTGTCGTTCCGGTCGGAGGGGTTGATGTGAGCGAAGAGTGGGCGCTGACAGCAAGGCTAGAGTTCCCGGATATCCGGATGAACGTGATGGATATGTTTCGCCAGCCTGTGGCCGGCCGGCAATCCAAGCGCGTGGTCCGCCACGGCGAAGGCGGCGTTCCAGGTCTCCGCGCGCTCCGGGCCTTTCATGTCCGCGTCGTTGAGGAAGCTCACGAAGACAAGCTCCGCCGGGACGCCGTTGGCGCGCAGGAACCACAGATGCGCGATCCGGTTCGCGTACTGGAACAGGATCTCGGTCCACCTTGTCTCGGTTCGCACGCCCAGATCGGCGCGAACGAGATCGAACGATTTCTCGATCATCTCGCGCGATGACGGGCTTGCCTGTGTGGGCGGTGAGAGAAATTCGGACAGGTGCGCCTTGGCTTCGACCAACACCACGCGGTCGCCCGCACGGCCGAGGGCATCCCATTGCGGACCGCGCCGGGGCCAGAAATCGGCGAGGGCAGCTCTTAGCTGCCCTGCGCCGACGAGTTCCAGGAAAGACCCATCGCGATATTCGGCGTAGTCGTCATCTTCGAGCGGTGACAGCCATTCGACGACTGGAAACCCGTCGAGTCTGAGCCGGTCGGAGTTGGATGCAACAGCCCGCTGTATCCATTTCAGGCTACCCCGCGTGCCCTCCGGCTGGACGACCCTCACTGATCCAGAAAACTCCGCAGCTTCCGCGACCGGCTCGGATGCTTCAGCTTCCTGAGCGCCTTTGCCTCGATCTGCCGGATCCGTTCACGTGTCACGCTGAATTGCTGGCCGACTTCCTCGAGCGTGTGGTCGGTGTTCATGCCGATGCCGAAGCGCATGCGCAGCACGCGTTCCTCGCGCGGGGTGAGGGAGGCCAGGACGCGGGTCGTGGTTTCCTTCAGGTTCTCCTGGATCGCGGAATCGAGCGGCAGGACCGCGTTCTTGTCCTCGATGAAGTCGCCGAGCTGCGAATCCTCCTCGTCGCCGATCGGCGTCTCAAGGGAAATCGGCTCCTTGGCGATCTTCATCACTTTGCGGACCTTCTCCAGCGGCATCTGGAGCTTTTCGGCCAGTTCCTCCGGCGTCGGCTCGCGGCCGATCTCGTGGAGCATCTGGCGGCCGGTCCGGACCAGCTTGTTGATTGTCTCGATCATGTGGACCGGGATCCGGATCGTGCGCGCCTGGTCGGCGATGGAGCGGGTGATCGCCTGCCGGATCCACCACGTCGCGTAGGTGGAGAACTTGTAGCCGCGGCGATACTCGAACTTGTCCACGGCCTTCATCAGGCCGATGTTGCCCTCCTGGATCAGGTCCAGGAACTGCAAGCCGCGGTTGGTGTACTTCTTGGCGATGGAGATCACGAGGCGCAGGTTTGCCTCGACCATTTCCTTCTTGGCCTGGCGGGCCTCCTTCTCGCCCTTCTGCACCTGGCTGACGATTCGGCGGAACTCGGAGATGTCGAGCCCGACGTACTGGCCGACCTGTGCCATGTCGCCGCGCAGTTCCTCGACCTTCTCACGGCTCTTCTCGAACAGCGCCTGCCAGCCGCGGCCGGGCTTGTCGGACATCCGGTCGACCCAGGTCGGGTCGAGTTCCGCGCCCTTGTAGTCCTCGATGAATTCCTTGCGGTTGATCCGCGCCTGGTCGGCCAGCTTCACCATGCCGCTGTCGATCGCCATGATCCGGCGGTTGATGCCGTAGAGCTGGTCGATCAGGGCCTCGATCCGGTTGTTGTGGAGGTGAAGCTCGTTCACCAGTTCCACGATCTCGGACCGAAGGGTCTGGTAGGCGGCCTCGTCGGCCTCGGTGAAGCTCGCGTCCTCGTTCAGCGTGGCCGAGATCCGAAGGTCCTGCATTTCCGACAGGCGGGCGTAGTCGTCGGCGATCTGGTCGAGCGTTTCCAGAACGCGCGGCTTCAGCGCGGCCTCCATCGCGGCCAGCGACATGTTGGCCTGGTCGTCGTCCTCGTCGTCATCCTCGGTCTGGATCGGGTTGCCGTCGGCGTCGAGTTCCGGCTCGGAGTCGGACTTGCGCTCGGAGCTTTCGCCGGTGTCGGCCGAGACGACCGGCTCCTCGTCGTCCTCGCCCATCGAGCGGCCGAAGGTTGCGTCGAGGTCGATCACGTCGCGCAGCAGGATGCCTTCGTCGAGAAGTTCGTCGCGCCAGATGGTGATGGCCTGGAACGTCAGCGGGCTTTCGCAGAGCCCCGCGATCATCGTGTTGCGCCCGGCCTCAATCCGCTTGGCAATGGCGATCTCGCCCTCGCGCGACAGCAACTCGACGCTGCCCATCTCGCGCAGGTACATGCGCACCGGGTCGTCGGTGCGGTCGAGCTTCTCGGTCTCGGTCTGGGAAACGGCGATCTCGCGGGAGGTCGAGGTCTCCACCACCTCGGTCGACGGCTTGTTGCCGTCGCCGTCCTCCTCGGCCTCCTCGTCCTCGATCACGTTGATGCCCATCTCGGACAGCATCGACATGACGTCCTCGATCTGCTCGGAGCTCACCTGATCGGGGGGCAGGACGGAATTCAGCTGATCGTAGGTGATGTAACCCTTGACCCGGGCATCGGCGATCATCTTCTTGACCGCCGCCTGGCTCATGTCGAGGCTGATCTCCTGCTCTTCCCCGTCCTGCTTGCGATCTTCGGTGTCCTTGGCCATTCAGGCGGCTCCTTTCGGGGTGCAACTGATTCGGGCTGCCGATTAAGTGCCCTATCTAGCGCGAATCGCTGATTCGCACAGCGGATCAGCCCTTTTTTTCCTTCTTCCCCGCGCCCTTTATGACATCGAGGAAACGCTTTCTCTGGCTGGCGTAGTCCGGGCCGTCACTGGCCCCGGCGCCGGCCCCGTCGGGAACGGCCGGGCCTTCGGCGGCGTGCCGGGCCTGCACCGCGTGGTTGATGCGCCACGCCAGATGCGGATGAACGTCCGGCGAGGAGAGCTCCTCGCGCCCCTCGTCCCACTCGTGCTCGATCCCGCGACGCGCTGCCAGCTTGGCGAATTCCCCGTGGAGACACTGCTCTGCGATCGGGGTCGTGTCCTCGGCGCGGATCCATGACTGCAGGCGCACATGGCCAAGTCCCATCAGCTTTTCAAGGCTTTCCGTCAAATTAGCGTCGTTCAGGCCGGAAAGGAGCGATTCGCGGTCACGGGCCTCGGTCCAGAGCAGGTGCCGCGCGATCGCGGCCTGGTCGGCATCGCCGGGCGAAAGCCGTTCGAGATCGGCCTCGAACCGGTCGATGAGACGGGGGTGATGGGCCAGCGTGGCGAGGATGAGGGTGGTCCGCAGATCGGTTTCCGACAGCGTTCCGGCGGCCAGCGGCGACCCCGCCGTCTCGGCCCTGGGCGCGGTGCCGTCGGGCCGCGCCTTGCGGTCCCGCCGGGTCGTGGTGCGGAAGAATTGCCACAGCCGGTCGCGCAGATCCTGCCGGTAATACCTTTTCAACCCCTCGTCGGGGATCGCCGCGACCGCCGCCTGAAGCGCGGTTTCCAGCCCCGCGCGGCGTTCGGGCGTGTCGAACACGCCACCCTCGGTCTCGCGCCGCCACAGCATGTCGATCATCGGCTCGGCACGGTCGATCAGCGCCGTCATCGCCTCCGCGCCACCGGCACGGATCACCTCGTCGGGGTCCTGTCCCGCCGGCATCATCGCGAATCGCAGGGTCTTGCCGGGCCCGAGCCGCGGCAGGGCGAGGTCGATCAGGTCCCGCGCCGCCTTCAGCCCGGCGCGGTCGCCGTCGAGCGCGATCACCGGCTCGTCGGCCATCCGCCACAGATGCGCGAGCTGGTGTTCGGTGATCGCCGTGCCGAGCGGGGCGACCGCGCCGCCGAAGCCGGCCTGGCTCAGCGCGATCACGTCCATGTAGCCCTCGGCCACGATCAGCGTCGCGCCCTTCGCCACCGCCTCGCGCGCGGGCCCGTGGTTGTAGAGCGCGCGGCCCTTGTCGAAGAGGTCGGTCGCGCGGGTGTTGAGATACTTTGCCCAGGCATCTGCCGACATGGCGCGGCCGCCGAAGCCGATGCAGCGGCCCTGCGGGTCGCGGATCGGGAACATGATGCGGTCGCGGAAGCCGTCGTAGGGCGCGCCGCCGTCGTCGGGCCGGGTCGCGATCCCGGCAGCGACGATCATGTCGGCGGGCATCCCCTTGTCGCGCAGCGCCCGGAACGCGCCTTGCCGGTCGTTCGGGGCGAAACCGATCTCGAACCGCGCCTGCGTCTCGGCCGACAGGCCCCGGCGTTCGAGATAGGCCCGCGCGTCGGCGGCGGCGCCGGTGCGCAGTTGCAGCCGGTAATGTGCGACTGCGGCCTCGGTGACCTCCGACAGCTCGGTCCGGCGGTCGGCCCGCGCCTTTTCCCGCGGGTCGGGTTCGGGCATTTCCATGCCCGCCTCGGCCGCGAGTATCTTCACGGCCTCCATGAAACTGACCTTTTCCGTTTCCTGAACGAACTTGAAAAGGTCGCCCTTCGCGTGGCAGCCGAAGCAGTAGTAGAACCCCTTCCGGCCATCGACGTGGAAGCTCGGCGTGTCCTCCTGGTGGAACGGGCAGGGGGCCCACATATCGCGCTTGGTGGTGTTGGATTTGCCCCTGTCCCACATCACCTTGCGTCCCGCCACGTCCACGAGAGACACGCGGTTGCGCAGGTCGTCGATGAAACCGGGGGGGAGACTCATGGCGCCAATATCGGGCCCGCGCCGGGCGGTGTCCAGCGGGCGCGGCGGGCTGGAAACGGGCTGTTCGGTAACCCCTTGTTCGCCAAGCTATTGTCAGACTCCTGCCACAATGTGATAGTCGGCGCAGGTGGGGCGTGTTTGTATCTGGTGTTCGGGGTAAGTGTCATGACCCGTGTTCGGGATGGCCTCTTTCAGGATTTTCTTTCCGACGAGAGCGGGGCGGTCAGCTCCGAAATGGTGGTGGTCGCGGCGATCGTGGTCGGGCTCGGGCTCGCCGCGGTGGTGGCGGTGAGCAGTGGCGCGCAGGGCCTGACGGAACGGATGTCCTCCGACGTCGGCAGCGTCACCCGGTTCACGCCGGTCCGCAGCCTGGTCAGCCCGCCGCCCGCGACCGAGCTTGCGAATTCCGCGCAGGCGCTGGCGCCGGGCACGGTGGTCAATCTCTACCAGATCTACGCCAACCCGGACATGCGGACGGTGACCGAGCTCAGCGAATACGTCAGCTACTGGAGTTCGGTCGCGACCGGCGCGACCTCCGGCGGCTCCGGCGCGTCCGACGACAGCGCCGAGGAGGACGAACCGGTTCAGGATCCGCAGGTCCTGGCGGAGGCTCGGGATCACCTGATGATCGCGCTGGCCGCGCTGGAGGCCCGTGGGCTGGAGATCGAGGACCTCGACCTCGCGGACTTCGATCCAGCAGACTACGACATCGACTCGATCGTCGTCTTCACCAACGACTAGGTCGCCAACGACTAGGTCGCCAGCGACGCCCGCGCGGCGACCCCCTTCATCGCGGTTTCGATCTCGTGGGCGGCGGTTGCCGCCATCGACCGGAACACCAGCAGAAGGTAAACGGCGTCGCCCGTGCGCATGATGAGCGCCGGCATGTGGCCGATCAGGCTGCGCGCGGTGTGACCGGGTTCGAACACGCCCGGCCGCAGGTCCAGCGGAGAGAGCCGTGCCAGGACTTCGCGCGCGTCCTCCCCGACGATCTCGATCCCGGCCCAGGCGTCGGACTGATCCGTGACCGCCGCGCCGTCGATGGCGTCGAGGGCCGGTCCGAAGACGAAACACTGGTCGAGCCCGGACCACGCAGCCAGCGAGCCGTCCGCACCGGTGGTGCTGCGTCCCGGCGCGGGGAAGGGTGCGCCGATCCGGTCCTTGAGCGCGGCCGAGACCGCCGCCTCCTGCCCCGGGTAGGGCGCGACCGACGTGATGGCGTCCGGCTGGAATGGCGCCGCCGCGCAGTTGCCGTGACGGATCGGAAGGATGCCGTCGAAGGGGTGTGTCGCGATCAGCTCAGCCACGCATCCGCCCTCCGTCTGGGTCGTAGGCCACCGGGTCGATGACTTCGCAGATGACTTCCGACCCCCGCAGGTGGTCGACCGCCCGGACCCGCGAGCCGATCCGTTTCCGACCGCCGGCAAGGAAGCCGAGCGCGAGGTGGCAATCGAGCGTCGGGGAGTAGCAGGCGGAGGTGACGTGGCCCTTCAGGTTCGTCCGCACCGGCGCGTCGCTGCCGTCGTAGAGCTGCGATCCGGCGAGGATCGGCTGCTCCAGTACCGCCGGGCGAAGACCGACGAGCGCGGTGCGCGCGAGATCGGTCAGGCCGGGCCGCGCGGCGGCGGCCTTGCCGATGAAATCCTTCTTTTTCGACATCATCCCCGCCATGCCAAGATCGCCCGCGGTGATCCGTCCGTCGATCTCCGCGTGGGTGATGAAGCCCTTCTCGATCCTCAGGACGTTCAGCGCCTCCATCCCGTAGGCGCCACCGCCGAGAGTTTCGGCCCGGGCGACGAGATCGCGGAACAGACCGGCGCCGTAACGGGCCGGAACGGCGATCTCGTATCCTTCCTCGCCCGAGAAGGAGATTCGGAAGAGCCGTGCAGGCGTGCCGGACAGCGTGGTTTCGGTGCAGCCCATGAACGGCAGGTCCGGCGGCGCACCGAACACGCTGGCGAGCAGATCGCGCGCCTTCGGACCGGCGACGGCGAACTGCGCCCATTGCTCGGTGACCGAGATGTGCCGCACGGCGAGGTTGGGGCGAAGCCCCTGGGCGACGAAGTCGAGATGCGCCATGACCTGTCCGGCCGCGGCAGTCGTCGTGGTCATGACGTAGCGGCCGGGGCCGAGGCAGGCGGTGGTGCCGTCGTCCATGACGTGCCCGTCCTCGCGCAGCATCAGGCCGTAACGAACCTTGCCGGGCGCGAGGGTGGAGTAGGTGTTCGTATACAAGAAGTCGAGGAATGCCCCCGCGTCCGGCCCCTGGATATCGATCTTGCCGAGCGTCGAGACATCGCAGACCCCGACCGCCTCGCGCACCATGCGAACCTCCCGGTCGCAGCTTTCGCGCCAGTGGTTTTCGCCGGGGCGGGGGAAGTAGCTTGGCCGGTACCAGAGTCCGGCGGCGATCATCGGCGCGCCGCGGTCGAGACTGGCCGCGTGGGAGGTCGTCAGCCGCTCCGGCGCGAAGCCCTTGCCGCGCGCCCCGGCCCCCATCGCGGCGATGGAGACTGGGTGGAAGGGCGGGCGGTAGGTCGTCGTCCCGGTCTCGGCGATGGTGCGCCCGGTGGCATCGGCCAGAACGGCGAGCGCGGCGATGTTCGAGTTCCGCCCCTGGTCCGGCGCCATGCCCTGCGTCGTGTAGCGCTTCATGTGCTCGACGGAGCGGAAGTTTTCCTGCGCCGCCAGCTTCACGTCCTTGGTCGTCACGTCGTTGGCGAAGTCGAGCCAGGCGCGGCCCTTGCCCTCCACCTGCCAGAGCGCGCGGGCGCGGCCGGGATCGTCGGAGGCTGCGGGCAGGGGGATGTCTGGGGCGGTGAGGCCGAGCGCGGAAAGCGCGGTGCTTGCGGCGGCGATGCCCGAGGCGAGGCAGGCGGCGGTGGAGAAGTCACCCTTCGCCGCGCCGCAGACGGTGAGGCCCGGGACGTGGGTTTCGGGCGGGACGAAGGCGTCGATGCCGTCGTCCCAGACCGGCCGGTGGCCCATGTGGCACGTCAGGTGGACGTTCGGATTCCAGCCGCCGGACATGCCCAGGGCATCGACTGCGATCCGTTCCTCGCCCGCATCGGTCGCGACCGTGATCTCGCGAAGCGCACGGCGCCCCCGCGTGCCCGTGACCTCGCCCCGGATGAGGCGGTAATCGCCCCGCGCGGTCGCATCCGGCCGCGGGTCGATGACCGCGACGACCTCGATCCCGGCGGCGGCCAGGTCGGCGGCGGTGCGGTGCGCGTCGTCGTTGGCGGCGAAGAGTGCGATCCGTTCGCCCGGCACGACGCCGTAGCGGTGGAGGTAGGACCGCAGGCCCGAGGCCATCATCACGCCGGGGCGGTCGTTCATCGGGAAGGCGATGGGGCGCTCGATTGCACCTGCGGCCAGAACCGCTGCGTTCGTCGCGATCCGCCAGAAGCATTCGCGGGGCAGGTCCGCGGATTCGGGCAGGTGCAGGCCGACACGTTCCAGCGCGCCGTAAGTCCCGCCGTCATAGGCCCCTGTGACGGTGGTGCGCGGCATGATTCGGACGCCGAGGCCACGAAGTTCCGACAGCGTGGCAGCGACCCAGTCGGCGGCTGGCTGTCCGTCGATCTCCTCCCGTTCCGACAGGAGCCGCCCGCCGGGTTCGGTCTGCTCGTCGGCGAGGATCACGTCCGCCCCCGCCCGGGCCGCTGTCAGCGCCGCCATCAGACCGGAGGGCCCCGCGCCGATCACGAGAAGGTCGCAATGGGCGAAGGCCTTTTCGGTCCTGCCGTCGTCATGTTGGCCGGAAAGCCGCCCGAGTCCGGCGGCGCGGCGAATGAGGGGTTCGTAGAGCTTTTCCCAGAAGGCGCGCGGCCACATGAAGGTCTTGTAGTAGAACCCGGCGCCCAGGAACGGCGCGGCGAGATCGTTGACCGACAGGAGGTCGAGGTCGAGCGGCCCGAGCCGGTTCTGGCTGCGGGCGGTCAGCCCGTCGAACAGCTCCTGCATTGTGGCGCGGGTGTTGGGGGTGGTGGCGGCACCTTCGCCGATTTCCACCAGCGCGTTCGGCTCCTCCGACCCGGCGGTCAGGATCCCGCGGGGGCGGTGGTACTTGAACGACCGGCCAACCAGGGCGACGCCGTTCGCGATGAGCGCCGAGGCGAGGGTGTCGCCGGCGAAACCGGTGAACGTCTTGCCGTCGAAGGTGAAGGACAGGGGCCGGGCGCGGTCGATGCGCCCGTAACCGTCAACGCGCATGACCGGCCTCCCGGGCGAGGGACGCGCCGGTGATGGCGTGGGTGATTGTGTTGCGCTGCACCACGAGCCAGGCGGTGCAGCCCGCGGTGTGGTGCCAGAGCTCCCGCGTTTCGCCCGCGGGGTTGTCCCGAAGGTGCAGGTAGTTGTGCCATGCCTGCGGTTGGGCGTCGACATCGGGCCGGTCGAGCAAGGTGGCGTGACCGCGCGGGGTAAATTCGCGGGCGTCACGCTCGCCGCAGAGGGGGCAGGGAATGCGCATCAGGCGTCGTTCTCCGGGGTGTGTGCCTCCGGCGGGGATACTTGGGGGACAAGGACGGGGTCAGTGGAGGTTGTGCTGCGCACCGGTGCCCTCCTCGTCCATCAGGCCGCGGCCGGTTTCGAACCGGTCGAGGCGGAATTTCGCGGCGCTGTCGTGGGGGGTGCCGGTCGCCATCAGGTGGGCCAGCGCGTAGCCCGATCCGGGCACCGCCTTGAAGCCCCCGTAGTTCCAGCCGCAGTTGAGGTAGAGCCCGTCCACATGGGTCCTGTCGATCACCGGCGAGCCGTCGGGAGACATGTCCATGATCCCGCCCCAGGACCGCAGGACGCGGGCGCGGCCGATCATCGGCATCAGCGTCATCGCGGCCTCCATCACGTGTTCGGCCATGGGCAGGTTCCCGCGCTGCGCGTAGCTGGCGTAGAAGTCGAGGTCGCCGCCGAAGACCAGCCCGCCCTTGTCGGACTGCGAGATGTAGAAGTGACCCATTCCGTAGCTGACGACGTGGTCGATGCAGGGTTTCAGGCCTTCAGTCACGAAGGCCTGCAGGACGTGGCTCTCGATCGGGACGCGCATCCCGGCCATCGCTGCGATCTGGCCCGTGCGGCCGGCGACGACGATGGCGACCTTCTTCGCGCGGATCGCGCCGCGGGAGGTCTGCACGCCGGTGACGCGGCCGTTCTCGATGTCGATGCCGGTGACCTCGCAGTTCTGGACGAGGTCGACGCCGCGCCGGTCGGCGCCGCGGGCGAGGCCCCAGGCGACAGCGTCGTGGCGCGCGGTGCCGCCCCGCCGGTGCAGGAGGCCGCCAAAGATCGGAAAGCGGGTCTGTTCGAAATCGAGGTAGGGCAGGTGGCGGCGGACGCCGTCGACATCGAGCAGTTCCGCGTCGTCGCCCTGGCTGATCATCATGTTGCCGCGCCGGGCGAACAGATCGCGCTGGCCGTCGGAATGGGCGAGCATGATCTGGCCGCGCTGGCTGTGCATCACGTTGTAGTTGAGGTCGGCCTCCAGCCCCTCCCACAGCTTCAGCGAGTGGGAATAGAACTGCGAGTTGCCCTCGAGCATGTAGTTGGCGCGGACGATGGTGGTGTTGCGGCCGACGTTGCCGCCGCCGAGGTAGCCTTTCTCCAGCACCGCGACGTTGGTGATGCCGTGGTTGCGGGCGAGGTAGTAGGCGGTGGACAGCCCGTGCCCACCGCCGCCGATGATGACGACGTCGTATGCGGGTTTCGGATCGGGATCGCGCCAGGCCGGGCGCCAGCCGCGGTTACCGGTCAGGCCTTCCCTGGCGATGGCCCAGGCCGAGTAGCGCATGTTGGTCCGGTCCCCCGTCGCAGGCGGCGGGCCGGGAAAGCGAAAGGCCCGACCCCTGTACGGGGCCGAGCCTAGGCGTTCGCTTTGTCAGGCGAAAGACGGTCCGCGACATAGACCTGCCGCCGAGCGACAGCGGTCAGCCGGTCCAGCCGGAGTCGTCGAGGCCGGGATCGTCGGTGCCGGTGTCGTCGTAGTCGCCGTCGCCCCAGTTGCAGCTGGTGCAGGAGGGATCGACGCCGTCGTCGAAGGGAAGCTGACCGGCGAAGCGGGGGCGGGTCACGGTGAAGTTGGTGAACTCAAGGTCGTCCATGCCGATGTCGAAGAACGGCGTGTAGGGGACGAAGCTTTCCGTGACGATCACGCGCTCACCGGTCGCCATGATCGGAAGCTGGTTGGTGATCGAGGGGATGTCGCTGTCGCGCAGCCGGGTCCGGGAGCCGGTGGGGTGGGACCAGGTCACGCGGTACTCGGTGCCGTCCCAGGCGATCTCGGACACGCGGATGTCGCTGCCCGCGACGTTGCGCGTGATGTGCTGGAAGATGTTCCCGAGCCCGTCGATGTCGGAGCCGTAGACAAGCTCCGTCTGCCGCGACAGCACGTCCGCCACGGCATAGGTCGCCTTGACGCTCGTGTTGTAGGTGCGGAAGGCGTCGAAGAAGATGAACGAGATGATGAAGAGGAAGGCCAGGACGGGCGTGATGATCAGCGCCTCGATGGCCACCGCACCACGTTCGTTCCGAAGGAAGGTCTGGATCAGGTTCCGCATCGCGCCCTCTCAATCCGGCTCGTTCACGAAGACCGAGGCCGAGGTCATGTGGACGTTGTCGTTGTCGTCCCGTGTCAGGTTCAGGCCGAAGCCCGAGAAGGGCAGGATCCGCGCGACCTCGGCGCAGACCCGGATCAGCATGAGCTGGTTCTCGGCGCCCGGGTCGAACCGGTTGGCGGGGTTCACCACGCCGTCGCGGTCGACACAGAGCGAGTCCTCCGACGGAAGCGCGTAGTTGACCTGGTCGACCACCCTCAGGTCCACCACCAGCACGTCGTTGCAGTTGTGCAGGATCAGGGTGGAGCCGCAGACGACCTCCCGGATCTCGTCGTCCGTGACGGTGGCGTCGTTGGTCAGGCGGAGAAGACGCACGGTGGTGTCGAGCGCGCGTTCCAGCATCACCTGCCGGCAGAGGATCATCGCGGTCTCGAAGGCCGCGATGAACAGGATCATGATGATCGGGAAGACGATCACGAATTCCAGCGTGGCGGTTCCCCCGTCATTCCGGAGGAACTGCCTGAGGTGGTAGCGCAGAAGGTCCACGGCCGGCCTCACTGGATCAGCTTGAGCTGGTTTATGGTGTTCGCGATCGAGGCGAAGGCTTCGGAGATCTCCACCCCTTCCACGTCGTAGTAGTGCGCCTCCGAGGTCGCGCAGTCGCGCATCACGTCCTGGCCGTGCACCGGCGCCTCGAAGGCGATGGTGAACACGATGATCCCGCGCGAGTTCGCGACATCGCAGATCTGGGCCAGGTTCTCGTCGGCGTAGATCGCCTCCTGCCCGTTCGACTCACGGCCGGAGAAGAGCTCGAGCGCGTCGTAGCGGAGATCGTAGTAGTAATCCCAGTGGCCCGAGTTCCGCGCGGCGTAGTAGTAGAAGTTCTCCGCGAAGGACCGCTCGGTGAAGTTCGCCCAGACCCACGGCCAGCTCAGGTTCTGCGACTCGCTCCCGCGGTAGGGAGAGGTCGAGTAGTAGCCGTCGGGGTTGTTGAACGTCGTGGAGTCCCGGCTGCGGGTGTAGGGGATCCAGTAGCGGTCCATCTCGGGGATGTACATCGACCAGCGGTCGTGACCGGCGTGGTACCACACCGTCGACGGGCCGGACCGGTAGGGCGACGCGACGTCCCACTGCTGGGTGTTCTCGCCGTCGGTCATCAGGACCACGATCTTCAGGGTCTCGTCGTCGGTGAAGGCGACCGGACGGCCGACGAAGTCCTCGTGCACCTCGCCCGCGCCGTAGAGCGCGTTGAGCGCCGGCTGCGTCGACGGGTCGAGCAGCGCCACGCCCCACCGCATGCCCTGGTCGATCGCGGTCCAGCCTTCGGCGTTCAGCGCGTTGATGTGGGCGTGCAGGTCGGAGACCGAGTTCGACCACGGCAGGATCGCGCCGTAATCGTCGGTCCGGCAGTAGGGGTAGCGGAAGTAGCTGTTGGAGTTCCGGCTGTTGTAGTCGAAGTGCGACAGCCGCTGGATCTGCGCCGACGGGTCGAGCGCGGTGGTGCCGAACTGGGTGCGGAAGAAGTGCGTGCAGTTCGACGCCGTGTGCTGGTTCGACAGGTTGAACACGCTGGCGATGGTGGAGCCGGCGTTGACCATGCCGTTGTAGGGCACGATCGAGACCGAGACGAGCATATCGTCGGTGTCGAAGTTGTTCGATTCCATGACCGCGGAGACGAATTCACGCGCCGCCGCCTGCATGTTCTGAAGCTTGCTGTAGGAGCCCATCGATCCCGAGATGTCGAGCACCATCGAGATCTCGACGTTCTGGATCCGCTCCTCGGCCGCGCCGTAGGCGGGCGAGGTCAGCGCACGGATGCCGAACATGTCCATGAAGTAGGTGTTGATGTCCATTTCCGCCTGGGCGCTCACCCGGCGGTAGTTCACGCCCTCGTCCACGTCGACGTCGAGGCGGTAGCGTTCGAGGCCGGACCGGGCGAAGTAGTCGATCACCACGTCCTCGGGGTCGAGCGTCTGGTTGAGCGCCGCGGCGGCGAGAACCGCGCGGTCGAGCGTGTACTGAAGCTGCACCCGCTGCGTCTCGTATCGCATGACATCGATGGCGATGCCCCCGATGCCGAGCATCAGGATGAACATCATGAGACCGAATATGGTGACCGTTCCGTGCTCGCGCCGCAGGAAGGACCCGCAGACGTTCCTGAGGGCAACACACGCCAGTTTCGTTCGTACGCTCATCATAAGCTCAGCTCCGCACCAGAGGCCGATTCCCAAATATCGGCACCCACTATCCCTCGGCGCTTCTCCGCCTGAATAAAGGCAAGAATGGGGCAGACAGGGGGAGGAAACGCGGTGTTCCGGATTCATGAACGAGACACGAGCCTGCGCTAATGCTGTTGCCGCGGGGCCGTCGCTGTGTTCCGCTGACCGTCGCGACACCGCCGTCACGGCCCCGTGCCGTCCGGCTTCGCACAGCAGGGAGGACCGCCAATGTCGGCAAGGGAACCGAGCTTTCGCCAGTCAGTCGAGCTGATGTTCAACCGCGCGGCGGCGCTGATGGATCTGCCGCCGGGACTGGAGGAGAAGATTCGGGTCTGCAACTCCACCTACGTCGTGCGGTTCGGGGTGCGGCTGCGGGGCGAGATCCGGACCTTCACCGGCTACCGCTCCGTCCATTCCGAGCACATGGAGCCGGTCAAGGGCGGGATCCGCTACGCCGCCAACGTGAACCAGGACGAGGTCGAGGCGCTGGCCGCGCTGATGACCTTCAAGTGTGCGCTGGTCGAGGCGCCGTTCGGCGGATCGAAGGGCGGGCTCTGCATCGACCCGCGCCAGTACGAGGACCACGAGCTTGAACAGATCACCCGGCGCTTCGCCTACGAACTGATCAAGCGCGACCTCATCAACCCGTCCCAGAACGTGCCCGCGCCCGACATGGGAACCGGCGAGAAGGAAATGGCGATCATCGCGGACCAGTACGCGCGGATGAACACGACCGACATCAACGCCCGCGCCTGCGTCACCGGCAAGCCGCCCCACGCGGGCGGCATCAAGGGCCGGGTAGAGGCCACCGGCCGCGGCGTGCAGTACGCGCTGCAGGAATTCTTCCGCCATCCCGACGACATCGCGAAGGCGGGGCTTTCCGGCTCGCTCGACGGCAAGAGCGTGATCGTGCAGGGGCTCGGCAACGTCGGCTACCACGCGGCGCTGTTCCTGTCGCGCGAGGACGGGGCGAAGATCACCCACATCATCGAACGCGACGGGGCGCTGCACAACGCCGACGGTCTCGACATCGCGCTGGTGCGGGACTGGATCGCCCACCACGGCGGTGTCCGCGGCTGCCCGCACGGGCACTACATCGAACAGGGCGGCGTGGTGCTGGAGGAGGAATGCGACATCCTCGTTCCCGCCGCGCTCGAAGGCGTCATCCACGCCGAGAACGCGGAGCGGGTGAAGGCGAAGCTCATCATCGAGGCCGCGAACGGCCCGATCACCGCCACCGCGGACGAGATCCTGCGGCGGCGGGGCACGGTCATCATTCCCGACCTCTATGCCAACGCGGGTGGTGTCACGGTCAGCTACTTCGAGTGGGTGAAGAACCTGAGCCACATCCGCTTCGGCCGGATGCAGCGGCGGCAGGAGGAAGCGCGCCACCTCCTGATCGTGAACGAGCTGGAACGGCTGTCGAAGGACAAGGAACTCGGCTGGACCCTGTCGCCCGACTTCAAGGAACGCTACCTGCGCGGCGCGGACGAACTGGAACTGGTGCGCTCCGGCCTCGACGACACCATGCGCGAGGCCTACCAGTCGATGCGGGAGGTCTGGCACACCCGCCAGGACGTGCCCGATCTGCGGACGGCGGCGTTCCTGGTCTCGATCGGCCGCGTGGCGGCGAGCTACCGCGCCAAGGGGCTCTGACTGCTCGCGGGCGTGTCCAACCTGTAATTCTTCGGGGGCGTTGGCGGCCGTGTGGCCGCCCGCCCCGTCCAGATACGCGGGCCCCGCTGTGTCTCGGCTCAGTCGCCGGCGGCGAGCATCGCGTGGATCACCTCCGCCATCGCCTTGCTTTCCGAGGGCGTCGTCGCACCGCCGACCATCAGGCGCCGGCCCCGCCGCCACCACAGCCCCGGCGCGAAGGCGCGGGGGTGGCGCGACGCGAGGATGAGGACGAACCCGCCCGCGGGCTTCATCACGAAGAAGCCGCGTTCAACCCGGGCCACGTCCTCGATCCGGCAGAGCACCCGGCCGCCGCGTTCCCGCAGCTCGTCCCGCGTCAGTTCCAGTTCCGGCGCGGTGGAGCGCCAGACCGCGACCCCGAAGGCGAGCGCGCTAAGGCCGGTCAGGAGCAGGAAGGCGAGATCGAAGGCCGACGCGACCCCGCCGCCCGCCGCGATCGCCACGAGGAGCAGCCCGAGCACGGCCGGAAAGCCAGCCGCCATCGCGCGGCGGACCGGGTTCGGCCTGATGCGGGCGAGGATGGGCGGCGCGTCTGTCATGGCCGGAACCCATAGGCCGCGCCGTCCACGGCGGAAAGCCCAATCGCCGCCGCGCGCACGTGTCCCCACCACCGCAACACCAGACGAGAGCATGCTATGACCAAGCGCCCTAGCCTTGTAATCCGGGGGGAAAGGGGGTGGGTTGGGCGTATGCTGTCGGTGCAGGAATACGGGGAGCGGGGATCGGCGCCGCCGGTGCTGATCGCCCATGGGTTGTTCGGCTCCGGCCGCAACCTCGGCGTCATCGCGAAGCGGTTGAGCGAGGCGCGGTTCGTCCTGACCGTCGACATGCGCAATCACGGCACCAGCCCCTGGTTCGACAGCCAGAGCTATTTCGACATGGCCGGGGATCTGGCTGAAGTCATTGACGAATTCGGCGGTCAGGCGGACGTCGTCGGGCATTCGATGGGCGGCAAGGCGGCGATGGTGCTGGCGCTCACGCGGGGTGCGCTGGTGCGGCGGCTGGTGGTCGCGGACATCGCGCCGGTCGCCTACAGCCATTCGCAGAACCACCTGATCGCGGCGATGCGGTCGCTGGACCTGGCGCGGATCGGGACGCGGCGGGACGCGGACGAGGCGCTGTCGGCCGCCGTGGAGGAGCCCGGTGTGCGGGCGTTCCTCTTGCAATCACTTGATATCAAAGAGAAAAAATGGTGTCTGAACCTCGACGTGCTGGAGGCCGAGATGGAGCGGATCGTCGGCTTTCCGGAGGTCGACGGCAGCTTCGATGGCGACACGCTGTTCCTTGCAGGCGCCGGGTCCGACTACGTGAAGCGCGAGTATCGCACTGACATCAAACGGCTTTTCCCGAAGGCCCGTTTCGCGAGCCTGCCCGGCGCGGGGCACTGGCTCCATGCCGACAAGCCGCGGGAATTCGAAGCCGCGCTGGCGGCCTTTCTCAACCGGTAGTTGTGTGAATCGCCGGGTAGAACCGGGGTAGAAAGCGGGTAGAATCCGGGTAGAAACCGGGTAGACCCGCGCGGGCCGATTATCGGCCGTCCTGCGGCGGTCCGTGAAGCGCCCGCGCCGCAAGCCACGCCCCCGGAACCGCCGCCACCGCCCCCGCGACCGCCGCGGCGAGCAGCGGCACCAGGCCGGTCACGCCGGCCACCAGCGCCACAACCACCCCGACCGCGGCCAGGGTGGAGGCAATGGCGCCGTAGATGAACGCGGCGAGGCGGATCACGTCGCGGATATCCGACGGGCCACCCACCACGACACCGGGACCGCGAGCAGGAAACCGAGCGTCGCGGCGACGACGATCGGGCGGGTCGTGTCGAGACCCATCGCCAGCCCGGCGACCATGAAGGACCCGGCGAGCGTGGTGCCGATGACGAAGAACAGGAGCAGGGCGAGGCGGGCCATCGCGACCTCCGGAATTGTTGACATTCCGATTGTCGCATGTGTCGGGGCGCGCGGCCTTGATCCACGTCAAGCGCGGCGGTCAGGCGTCGCGCAGGCGCTCCGGCGGCCAGCCGGGATCGAGCCGCTTCATCCGGTGCGTCAGCCAGATCCCCGCAGGGATGCCGAGAACGAGGCCGAACGCGGCGCAGACGGCGAAGGCGGTGAGGGAATAGTAGCCGAGCGCGAGCGCCGCAACGACGGCCGCCCCGGCGATGCACAGCACCGCCATCGGGATGTTGAAATACCGCAGCCGCGGGTGCCGGCGGAGTTCGGAACGTGTGGGCATTGCGTCCTCCTTTCGCGTTTGACCAACGCGGCGCGGAGGCGGGCGGTTCCGGGGGCGGGCGGCCGCCCCCGGGTCGCGCGTCAGTCGTTCAGCGCGACATGGGCGGTCTGGTCCTCGAAATCCTTCTTCGGATCGGAGCCGAACAGGAGCTTGAGACCCGCGACGAGGGAGTTCCCGTTCTCCCAGATCTGCGCGTCGGTCGCGTCCATCCGCACGAGGCAGAGCTTGGGATCGTCCTTGCCCTGCTCGTACCAGGCGGCGACGAAGGGATTCCAGAGCTTGTCGATCATCGCCCGGTCCATGTCCTTCGTCAGCGTGCCGGAGCCCGAGGCGAAGACGTCGTGGCCCTTGCTCTCGTAGGTGAAGACGGCGGGCTTCGGGCCGGACGCGACGGCCTCGCCGATATCGGTGTCGGTCGCGGTGAAGAACCAGAGCGGTCCGGTGTCACGGTCGGGCGAGACCTGCGCGGTCATCGGCCGCGGCGGGGCGCCGTCGCAGGAGAGCATGACGGTCATGTCACGGCGCAGGTTGCGCCAGAAGGCGGTTTCGAGGTCTGCGGGGGTCGGCATGTTGGCCTCCGGTTGGTGTGGGTTCCGGAGGGGTAACGCGGGAGGTGGGGGGAGGGTTGCGTTGGGGGCACGGGTCTGAACCGTACTAGGTTTGGTCCAGACATCTCCTTAGCACTCGGGAAAATTTTGGTTGTCTCGCCCGAAACTGCGGCATTTTCCTGCAGGTTCTACAAATTAAGCCGCAGCCTTAGTGTCTCAACAAACATGCATCTTTTTTCAAACTCCTGTCGCCCAAGGTGTTGGTTCGCTTGCTGTAGATATTCAAGAATTCTATTGCTCATAACCTTCTCATCTCTGCCAATTCCCGCAGATAAGTCTACAAAAATCAATAGGTGAACTGAAACAAACGGAACCACCGCAAGTAGTACTTTAACAATTGACTGACTGTCCCCGTTGAGGATCTGTGCAATTGTAGAGATGGAGATATATAAGTAAGCGCCGGATAGCGGAAAAATTGTTGCTACCGCCATGAGGTAGGCCAGTAACACTATCGGTACGTCAACCTCCTTGCCCTTCCGAAAAAATAGCCTGTCTTTTGGGAAGAAAACTGGCGGATCTAGTGTCTGGCTTGTTTCCAGGAGCGGCTGCCAGTCCTCAATTGGCTCTGTTTCGATGATGTGAAGTCTAAATAACGCCAAAAAGTACTCTGAGCGAACATAATACCCGTACGAGAGCGCTAGCAATACAGAGCCAAGAAAAAGAAGAAAATCTCTTAGTTCTCCGAGTTCCCTCAATTGTATGGTCAAAATCTGAACGTCCGCGCCGCCATTGAAGAACGAGAGCGTAATAATTAGAAAGATGATTCCGTACGCGCGCAGAATCTTGTCAGATACGTTGCTGAGCCTTTTCGCCTTCTCGATATACTTGTCTCGGTCAAACCTCTTGCTTAGGAGAGACTCCTTGGCGTATCGCTTGCTCACTACGGAAAACATGGTGGACACGTCAAGCTGCGCGAGTGCAGTGATTTTATCTGCTTCCAAACCTACAGGCCCTTCTGGCAATAGATTGATCTACTTCTGGGTCAGGTACTTATAATAGTCAATTCGATTTTAGCGGAAACTACATGGCTCGACGACCTATTCCGCAATGCTGAAAACAGCGCTGACCGTAGCTCTAGCCAAAATTCACCAAATGCAGTGACGCGGGACCATGGTCTTGAAAAGTAGCCATCGTCCAAGTCCTCAATCTACCTTCACGCCCTGATGAAAGGCAGCCTAGCCATCCATCTTCAGCGCATTAATGAAAGCCGACTGCGGGATCTCCACCTTCCCGAACTGCCGCATCTTCTTCTTGCCCGCCTTCTGCTTCTCGAGCAACTTCTTCTTCCGCGTCGCGTCCCCTCCATAGCACTTCGCGGTGACGTCCTTGCGCATCGCCGACAGGGTCTCGCGCGCGATCACGCGGCCTCCAATGGCCGCCTGGATCGGGATCTTGAACATGTGGCGGGGGATCAGTTCCTTGAGCTTCTCCACCATCATCCGGCCCCGCCCCTCGGCGCGGTCGCGGTGGACCATCATCGACAGGGCGTCGACGGGCTCGTCGTTCACCAGGATCGACATCTTCACGAGGTAGTCCTGCCGGTAGCCGATCATCTGGTAGTCGAAGCTGGCATAGCCCTTGGTCACCGATTTCAGCCGGTCGTAGAAGTCGAACACGACCTCGTTCAGCGGCAGGTCGTAGACCACCATCGCGCGGGAGCCGGCATAGGTCAGGTCCATCTGGATGCCGCGGCGGTCCTGGCAGAGTTTCAGCACGTCGCCGAGGTATTCGTCGGGGACAAGGATGGTGGCCTTGATCCGCGGCTCCTCGATATGGTCGACGAGGGTGAGGTCGGGCATGTCGGCGGGGTTGTGCAGGTCCATCTTCTCGCCGTCCTTCATGTGGACGTGGTAGATGACCGACGGCGCGGTGGTGATGAGGTCGATGTCGTATTCGCGCTCGAGCCGGTCGCGCACGACCTCGAGATGCAGCAGCCCGAGGAAGCCGCAGCGGAAGCCGAAGCCGAGCGCGGCGGAGGTTTCCATCTCGTAGGTGAACGACGCGTCGTTGAGGGCGAGCTTTTCGATCGCGTCGCGCAGGTCCTCGAAGTCGTTGGCGTCGACCGGGAAGAGGCCGCAGAACACCACCGGGATCGAGGGCTTGAAGCCGGGCAGCGCCTGCGCGGCGGGCTTGCGTTCATGCGTGATGGTGTCGCCGACGCGGGTGTCGCGGACCTGCTTGATCGACGCGGTGAAGACGCCGATCTCGCCCGGGCCGAGTTCCGCGATGTCGACCATCGCGGGTTTCAGCACGGCGAGCTTGTCGAGCTTGTAGCTCGCGCCGGTCTTCATCATGCGGATCTGGTCGCCCTTGCGGATCACCCCGTCCATGACGCGGATCAGGACGACGACGCCGAGGTAGCTGTCGTACCAGCTGTCGACCAGCATCGCCTTGAGCGGCGCATCGCGCTCGCCCTTGGGCGCGGGCAGGCGGGTGACGATGGCCTCGAGCACGTCGGGGATGCCGAGGCCCGTCTTGGCCGAGATCTCCACCGCGTCCGAGGCGTCGATGCCGATCACGTCCTCGATCTGCTCGCGCACGCGGGCGGGTTCGGCCGCGGGCAGGTCGATCTTGTTCAGGACCGGCACGATTTCGTGGTCCGCGTCGATGGCCTGGTAGACGTTGGCGAGCGTCTGCGCCTCGACGCCTTGCGTGGCGTCGACGACCAGCAGCGACCCCTCGACCGCGCGCATGGAGCGGGAGACCTCGTAGGCGAAGTCGACGTGGCCCGGCGTGTCGATCAGGTTGAGGATGTAGGTGTTCCCGTCCTGCGCCGGGTACTCGATCCGGACCGAGTTCGCCTTGATGGTGATGCCGCGCTCGCGCTCGATGTCCATCGCGTCAAGCAACTGCTCCTTCATGTCCCGCTCCGCCACCGTGCCGGTGAGTTGGATCAGCCGGTCGGCGAGCGTGGATTTCCCGTGGTCGATATGGGCGACGATGGAGAAGTTGCGGATGCGGTTGAGGTCGGTCATGGGCGGCCTGCGAGGAGAGGATTGCAGGGGGAGATACAGGAGACGCGGGGGCGGGGGAAGGGCGGTTGGCGGGGGAGATATGTGTGGGGTAGGGTTGTGCGGAACGAGGGCGAGGGCGGTCGGTGGCGGTTGAGGATCGAGCGGAGTTCCTTGCTTGGCTCCAAGAACAGCCAAACGAGACCTGTGTGGCGATAGCTTACCGAGCCGCGCTGCGCGTTCTGAGTTTCGTGACTCTTTTTGATCAGCGGGGATTGGAGGCAGAGCGGCTTGCATTATCAAGCTGTCGCGCCTTGCTGATATCAGGTGTTGGAGTGCTCGCTATGACGTCCGAAGTTAGGGACGCCGCTCGCGCTGCCGCCAAATCGTTCTCGAACGCCGCGCCTCCAGCTTCTGCCTCACGCGCGGCAGCAGATGCTGCCTCAGACGCTGCGAATGCGCTCGCCGATGCTGACGATCTAAACGACGAGCGAACCGCGTCGGCGGCCCGCGCCGCAGTTGACGCAGCATATACTGCCGCCCGTGGAGCTGGCGCCGCCACCGCTCGCGCGACCCTTCACGCCAACATCTCTGACCCTGAAGAAGTCGCCGACGCGGCGTACGTTGCCGCTTACAGAGATGCCGGAATTGAGGGCGGAGGCTCAGGCCTTGTCAGCGCAGTGAATGTAATACCCGAAGAAATTCGGGACGTCCTATCCAAGTATTCGGACGGCCGCACAGACCTCCTCGGCTCGGGAGGTCCGTGGTCGTTTTGGGCCAGATGGTACCAAGCCGCGATGGCCGGTATACCTTTGCCGTGGGAACTTCAGCAAGAGATTGCTCTGATACCAAATGCTGTTTGGGATGCTGGTCCGGAAGCGGTCGCGGAAGCCATAAATCTCATTGAGGCTAAGCACGATCTTCGTCGCTGTATCAACGAACTCGAACGTGACCGGAATACAGTGCTCTTTGACCGCCACGGGATTGGCGGCAACAGCCCTCCGGAGCCAATCGAAGAGCTTCCGGGTGAGCCGACGGCGCGCGAAGTTGTAGAACGTGTGGTCGTCGTCTGGGACGCGCTCGCGGATCTGAAGGAGGAGACGAAAACTGCAGAGCCCGACGTAGACAAAATCCGGTCTGCCATCGATAAGGTTCTCGACTCTTTGGCGGCAATTGTCCGATGGACCGGTGGAAAGCTCGACCTAACGGTTGATACGTTCATCAAGTGGGGCGTCCCGGCCGGATGCGGGTACTTGGTTCTCAACCCCGGCAAACTTCAGGCATTGGTTGATGCTGCACAGAGGTTTCTCGCGGCACTTCCCTGACCCCCGCTTCCCCACCTACACCCCCTTCCTGCCGCGATTTCGTCTCACTTTGTTTCTAGATTCCGAACTCACAGCAAACGGAATCCCAACCCTGCTGCACGATCTTCGCACCCATGTCCCTGCATGAAGAAGGCATCATGACCGGCAACGCGCAGGCAGAATTCATCATCGACGACGCCGCGCCGCCGGGCGAGGCGGAGTTTCGGGCGTGGCTGTCGGGCGTCCCCGGCAGCGTCGCTCTGGCGGTCGCCTACCGGGCCGGGCTGCGGCTGTTCCCGGTCGCCGCGCGCGCGGACGAACGGTCGCCGGTGACCGAACGGCTGGTGCTGATGATCGGGCGGGCGCTGATGGCCGCGGGCACGGCCGCGAAACGGCCGGGGCCGAAGGCGCGGTCCGCGGCCGAGCGGGCGTTGCGCGCCGCCGTCGCCGCCGCAGAGGCCGCGGAGGCGCGGGTTTTCGCGGACCCCGCGCTTCTCTCCGCCGCCGCCGCTGCCGGGCGCATCGATCCGACCGAGGCCGCGCTGTCGGCGGTCCGGGTCGACGACGACGCGCACGAGATCGCGCGGGCCGAGGCCGGGCTCGACTTCGACGCGCTGATCGCGGGGCCGGTGATCTTTCCGCCGGAGCTGGCGCACGGGATCGCGGACTGGGCCGTGGACCGGGTCGACCTGCTGCCGCCCACCGGCCATCTCGCCTTCTGGGCCGACTGGCACGCGCGCGCGGTCGAAGGGCGGCCGATGTCCTGGGCGATGCAGGCCGAGATCGTGGACCTGCCGGACGATGTCTGGGACGGCGAGCTGAAGGTGCTCGCCATGCGGATCGAGCGGATCCGCGTGCGCCACGAACTGATCGGACGGCTCGCCGCGCTGGATCGGCGCATCGCCGGCGCAGGCGCCGAGGCCGAGGAACAGGACGGCGAAAGCGCCGCGGCGGGGTTCGCCGCGATCCGCCTCATCCGCGGCCCGATGGAGGATCTGCGAAACCAGACGGTCTCGCCCAAGCCGCAGCCGTTCCTAGTGCAGAAGGCGGGCAAGACGCTCGCCGCGGTCCTGTCGGCCTCGGCCAAGTGGCTCGGCCGGTCGATGGACGTGGACGGCAAGGATTACGTCCGCGTCATCGGCAAGTCCGGCGGCGTGGCGACGGCGACCTGGATCGCGCGGGTGGAACCGCAGGTGCGGGCGGTGATCCGCGCCGCAGACGACTGGCAGCGGCTGTTGCACTGACCCCGGCAGGAGGTCGCCGACGCGCGGGGACGCGTCGGTGGGCCGACCTGCATGGTGGCGGGAGGAGGCCCGGCCATGACCGGCATGGGTGTCTGGACCGCGATCGGAATCGGAACCGCGCTTGGCGTCGCGTTCGGCAGTATCGGGGCGGGGATCGGCGGGCCGCTCGGCGTCGCGATCCGGGCGGCGAACGGCGGGGAATAGCTCAGCCGACCGGCAGCGTTTCCCGCCCAATCATCTGGCGCAGGGAAAAGCTCGTCCGCGTCGCGCGGATGCCGGGGACCTGCAGCAGGCTTTCCTCGAGGAACCGGTCGAAGGCGGCGAGGTCGCGGGCCACGACCTTCATCAGCACGTCGCGGGTGCCGGTCATCAGGTGGCATTCCACCACCTCGTCGAACCGGGCGACCGCGGTCTCGAAGGTCGACAGGGTCTTGCGGGCGTGGCCCTCCAGCTCGACGAACACGAAGACCGTCAGCGGGTAGCCGAGCGCAGACTGGTCCAGCCGGGCGCCGTAGCCGCGGATGGTGCCGTCCTGTTCCAGCTTCGCGATCCGCCTGGCGCAGGGCGTGGGCGACAGGCCGACACGTTCCGCCAGGTCGATGACGGGGATACGGCCCTCGGCCTGGAGCGTGGCGAGAATCTTCCGGTCGATCGCGTCCATTGGGGGAAATCTCTACTTGCGGGCGGTTGCCCGGAGAATACCCGCGCGGACCGGCCCGGCCAAGCATCGCTTTGGCGACAATCGCCAGCCCGGTCGTGGCAGGATCCCCCCAGAGTTCCCTTCAAAGAGGCCCGCGCCATGACCGACCGCCCCGAGATGACCCGTATCGACACCGCGGAACACGAGGAGGTCTGGCGCATCGCCGACGCGGCGGCGGGGCTGACCGGGTTCATCGCGGTGCATTCGACGCTGCTCGGGCCGGCGGCGGGCGGGCTGCGGATGCGGCGCTACGCGGACGAGGCGGAGGCGCTGGAGGACGCGCTGCGCCTGTCGCGCGGCATGACCTTCAAGAACGCCGCGGCGGGCCTGCCGCTCGGCGGCGGCAAGGCGGTGATCCTGGGCGATCCGGCGGCCAAGACGGAGGCGCAGCTGCGTGCCTTCGGCCGTGCCATCGACGCGCTCGGCGGCCGCTACCACACCGCCGAGGACATGGGGATGAGCCCCGACGACATGGCGGTGATCCGGACCGAGACGGCCCATGTCGCCGGGTTGCCCGACGGGGCCTTCGCCTCGGGCGATCCGTCCCCGGTGACCGCGCGGGGCATCTTCCAGTCGATCCGCACCGTCGCGCGCCACCGCTTCGGCAGCCCGGACCTGACCGGCCGCCGGGTGGCGCTGCAGGGGCTCGGGCACGTCGGGTGGGATCTCGCGAAACGGCTCAAGGCGGCCGGGGCCGACCTGACGGTCGCGGACATGGACCCGGCCCGTGCCGCGCAGGCGGCGGCGAGTTTCGGCGCCGATGTCGCCGCGCCGGACGCGATCCTGGGCGTCGAGGCCGACATCCTCGCCCCCTGTGCCATCGGCGGCATCCTGAACGCGGAGACGATCCCGGCGCTGCGGGTCGCGGCCGTCTGCGGCGGGGCGAACAACCAGCTCGCGACGGCGGAGGACGGCGCGGCGCTGCACCGGCGCGGCATTCTCTATGCCCCAGACTACGTCGTGAACGCGGGCGGGATCGTGAACGTCGCGACCGAGATACTGCGGATCGCCGACCGGCGCGCCTTCGTCGCGGAGAAGCTCGCCACGCTCGACGCGACGCTCGACGCGATCCTGTCGGAAGCCGCCCGCCGCGTCGCGGGGCCCGAGACCGTTGCCGACGGGATCGTGGCGGAGCGGATGCGCCGGCCCCGCGCGGCGTGATCGTGAATTGATCCCGGCCCCCCGTGCAGGCATGCTGTCCCCGGTATTTGAACGACCGGATGGCCAGCATTGCCTGACACTGGGGGACGACATTGAAACCGGGAACCTTCGCGCTTGCCTGCGCACTTGCCGCCGCCACCGCCGGATCGGCGGTGGCCAACCCTGTCCAACAAGCCTGCGTTTCCTCGGGCCGTAGCGCCGCGACGCCCGAGATGTGCGCCTGCATCGGCGCGGCGGCGTCGATGACGCTGTCGTCGAGCGACCTGCGCCGCGCGGCCTCGTTCTTCGAGGACCCGCACCGCGCGCAGGAGGTCCGGATGTCGGACAACCGCCGCGACGAGCAGTTCTGGGACCGCTACCTCGCCTTCGGGGAAATCGCCGCGTCCATGTGCAACTGATCGGCCCAGGCGCGGGCGCCGGCTTCGATCAGGTCCAGCACGCCGTCGAAATCGCCGGTGTAGTAGGGGTCGGGAACGGCACCGCCGCCAAGGGGGTCGAGGAACAGCCGAAGCTCGGCGCGGGCGTCCGGGGGGCGCAGCGCCGTCAGGTCGGCGAAGTTGTCGTCGTCCATCGCCAGCACGAGATCGAAGTCGTGGAAATCGGACGCGCGCACCTGCCGCGCGCGCAGGGGCGCGAGATCGTAGCCGCGCGCGGCCGCGGCGCGGATCGCGGGCGGGTGCGGCGGGTTGCCCACATGCCAGTTCCCGGTCCCCGCGCTGTCGATCTCGGCCCCGGGGAGGGTGGCCCGCAGCACCGCCTCGGCCGTGGGGGACCGGCAGATGTTGCCGAGGCAGACGGCGAGGATGCGGAACGGGGCGTCGGTCATAGGGGCGGTGGTCTCTTGGCTAGGTCAGGGTGCCGGTCCGTTCTGGCGCGACCCCGGCCCGCGGGTCAAGCGCGGCGGGACGGATCGCCGCGCCTCCCGAAGCGGCCTTGCCTTTCGCCTTCGCCGGTCCGACGCTGCGGGCGACACGGACGACCGGGGTGCCGATGGGCAAAATCGTGATCCTGACCGGGGCGGGCATTTCCGCCGAAAGCGGGCTTGGCACGTTCCGCGACGTGGACGGGCTCTGGACGAAATACGACCTGGCCGAGGTCGCGACGCCCGAGGGCTTCGCGCGCAATCCGCGGCTGGTGCAGGATTTCTACAACGCCCGCCGCAGGAACGCCGCGGAGGCCGAGCCGAACGCCGCCCACGCGGCGCTGGCGCGGCTGGAATCCGCGATCGGCGACGACCTGTTCCTGGTGACGCAGAACATCGACGGGCTGCACGAACGCGCGGGGTCGCGCCGGGTGATCCACATGCACGGCGCGCTGGATACCGCGCTCTGTGCCGCCTGCGGTCACCGCTGGCCGGCCCCGGCGGAGATGCGGCCGGAGGATACCTGCCCCGACTGCAGCCGCCCCGCGACCCGGCCCGATGTCGTGTGGTTCGGCGAGATGCCCTACCGGATGGACGAGATCTACGACGCGATCGCGGCGGCCGACCTGTTCGTCGCCATCGGCACCTCGGGCGAGGTCTACCCGGCGGCGGGCTTCGTCGGCGAGGCCCGGTCGCAGGGGGCCGAGACGCTGGAAATCAACCTGGAACCCGGCGCGGCCCGTGGCCTGTTCGACCGGGTGATCGCCGGCCCCGCGACCCGCGCGGTGCCGGACTGGGTGGCGGAAGTGATCGGCTAGACCTGCGGCAGCTGGTTCACGCGGACCGCGTTGAAGTCGAGCTTGAAGTCGACGAGGTAGGGCGTGATCCGGCCGCGCGTGGGCGGGTAGGCCATCGCGGAGACGACCATCGCGAAGATGACCAGCGCGATGAGAACGGGAACGGCACTGACCGCCTGAACGCCGCGGTCGTAAACGGAAAGTCGCGTTGAATACATGGTAAACTCCGGACACTGGGTAAGGATCGTTACTGGGCGAAGGCCGGACAACTCGTGCGGATGAGCACGAAATTTTCGGCAAATCTTCTTGGCGGGTGATGCCGGAATCGGGCCCCTCGGGTCCAGCATTCAGGTGTTACCTGGTTAACGGGCGGCCCTGCGCGGCCGCTGAAACGGGAGCGGGAAAGATGATCGAACTGATGGACAGCGGGCGCGGCGATCGGCTGGAGTTCCGCATCGCGGGCAAGGTCACCGAGCGCGATTACCGCGAGGTGCTGATCCCCGCCTTCGAGGCGGCGGAGGCGGAATACGACCACGTCCGGATGCTGGTGGTGTTCGACGGTTTCGAGGGCTACGAGCCCGGCGCGATGCTGGAGGATGCGCGGCTCGGGCTGAAGCACTGGAATGGCTTCGACCGGGTCGCCGTGGTGTCGGAGCCGGGCTGGATCACCCGTCTGATCGCAGCGTTCTCCGTCGTGATGCCCTGCCCGGTGATGACCTTCGGCCCCGGCGAGGAGACGGAGGCGCGGCGCTGGCTGGAGGAATCGCTCGGTGCGGTCCACCAGTCCGATCTCGGCGGCGGGGTCCTGCACGTCTCGCTGATCGGCAAGCTGGAGGCGACGGCCTACGAGGGCGAGGCGGAGGACATGAACGCCTTCATCCGCGCCAACGACCGGTTCCGCCTGCTGCTCGACCTGCGCGAGTTCGACGGCTGGCAGGGGCTAGGCGCGATCGGCCGGCACCTGAGCCTCGTGCGGGACCACCGGATGCTGCCCGACCGCGTCGCCATCGTCGGCACGAACGAGTTCCAGCGGCTGGCGCAGAAGGTCGGGCGCCAGTTCCTGTCCGGCGAGGTCAGGTACTACGACGCCGGAGAGTTCGAGGCGGCGAAGGCCTGGCTGGCCGAAGCCTGACGGGCCCCCGCCACCGCGCCGGTCAGGCCCGGCGGCGGAGCCCCGCCACGAGTGCCACCGCGCCGAACAGCAGCAGCGCCGAGGCCGGCAGCGGCACCGGCGCGATCACGCCCCCGATGCCGGTCCCGCCGAGCGAGATCATGTAGGGCGTGCCGTTCACGGTGAAGTTGGAGCTGTCGGTGACGAGGCCGTTCGCCGTGGGCGCGAAGGCGTAGAAGAACTGGCACGACCCGCCGGGCGCGAGCGTGACGCCGGCGCAGTTCTGCGCGGCGGTGAAACTGCCCGACGTGGGCGCGCCTCCGGCGTAGCTCGGCGTCTGCGGCACCGAGCTCAGGTTCGTGATGTTGGCGACCTGTGTGGGAGACGTCGTCCCGACCGCGACGGCGCCGAAGTCGAGCGCCAGCGGACTGACGAGGATCGGATCGAGGCCGAAGCCGGACAGCGCGACGCTGAACAGGTCGCCGTCGATGGTGAAGTTGGAGCTGTCGGTCAGCAGGCCGGTCTCGGTCGGTGCGAGCGCATAGAAGAACTGGCACGAGGCCCCGGGTGTGAGGGTGACGCCGGCGCAGTTCTGCGACGCGGTGAAGTTGCCGGAGGTCGGCGCGCCACCGGCGTAGCTCGGCGTCTGCGACGAGTAGCTGACATTGGTGATGTTGACGACCTGCTGCGCGCTGGTCTCGCCGAGGTAGGCGGGTCCGAAGCCGAGCGAAGTCGGCGACACCACGATCCCGGGCACGGCGAAGCCCTGCAGCGCCACCGAGTAGGGCGTGCCGTCGATGGTGAAGTTCGAGCTGTCAGTGACCGCCCCGGTGGTCGTCGGCGCGAAGGCGTAGAAGAACTGGCACGACGCCCAGGGCGCGAGCGTGACGCCGGCGCAGTTCTGCGAGGCGAGGAAGTTGCCGGACGTGGGCGCGCCGCCAGCGTAGCTCGGCGTGATCGGCGCCGCGCCGGTGTTGGTGATCGAGACCGTCTGCGCGGGCGAGGTGGCGCCGGTATACCCGGTCCCGAAGTTGAGCGAGGTGGGCGTGACCAGCACGGTCGCGGCGAGGGCAGGCGTGGAAAGGGCACATGCGGCCAGCGCAATCGCCCATCGGGACAAGGACGTCATCGGTGACTACTCCCCAGGGCCTGTCCCGGAAGTGGGAACGCGGTGCGCGGGGAGGGCGCGCGGCGCCCCGGCGGCGGGCAAGTCCCGCCGGGTTCGGGGCGCCTCCCTCGAGTCGGCATCCGAGGCCGACCTTCAGGATAGCACGTTTCCCGGGTGCGGTATGCCGGGATCGGCGGCTTCAGCCGCCGTGGCCGTGGCCGCTGCCCATCGTCATGCCCGCGCCGCTGCCGCGTTCGGGCTGGCGGTCGTTGTCGACCGGGATGGTGACGGTGACGGGGTCGGCATGTTCGAAGCTGAGCGTGATCTCGACCTCGCCGCCCTGTTCGAACGGCTCGGTGAGGCCGAGGAACATGACGTGGTGGCCGCCGCGTTCGAGAACCAGCGTCTCGCCCGCGGCGATCGGGAATCCCTCCTCGACATGGACCATGCGCATCACGCCGTCCTGTTCGAGATGGGTATGAAGTTCCACCTGCACGGCGGCGTCGGAGGTGACGCCGGTGACCCGGTCGTCGGTGTCCGAGCGGTTCTCGATCGTCATGAAGGCGGCGCCGGACTGCGCCATCGCGCCGGCGGAGCGGGCATAGGGATCGCCCACGATCATCTCGGCGGAGGCAATGGCGGGAACGAGCGCGAAGAGCGCCGCGGCGGCGGTGAGTTTCAGGGTCATGTCCTGTCCTTTCGTTTCGGTATCCGGTGGTCGCGCGATCAGGCGCGCGGCGGATCCCGGGCCGAGGGGACGGGGACGAAGGCCGAGGCGACGGACAGCCGCGGCGGGGTCGGGGCCAGCCGCGCGAGGCGGACCGGCCGGACCGGCGGCGGCACCGCGTCGGAGAGAGCGAGCGCGCCCATCGTGCAGTCGACGCAGGCGGGATGACCCGTGGCCGGCTTGCCGTCGGGGCCGAGCGCGACGGTGACGACTCTGTCGCCGAAGCAGATGGTGACGGTGCCGCCCATCGCCATGCCCGCCCGCGCCACGGCCATCGCCGCCGAGGTGACGACGAGAAGCGCGACGAGCGAGAGGGGAAGCAGGCAGCGGGTCATGGCGCGGACAATGTCGCCGGGAATCGCCGGGCGCAAGGCGACAAGGAGTCCCCTTTGACGCGGGCCCGAGGGAAGGGTCGGATCGGGCGGACGGGGCTTCTGTCGGGCGGGATTGCGGTCGGATCAGCGCCGAACCGGGTTAACCTTCTGCGACCGTGCGGAGAAGCCCGGCCCCCGACACGCCAACGCCGCCGACCGGACGGGACCGGACGACGGCGGTTGGGAAGCCTGGCTTCGCGTTCACTGCCCGCGCGCCCGTGCGGGCGCGGCCGGACGGATCAGGCGGTGGCGGCCTGCGCCTTCTCGATCTCGCGCTTGATCTTCAGCGCCTTCGCCGAAAGCTCGGCGTCCTTCGCCTTCATCAGGAAGGCGTCGAGCCCGCCGCGGTGGTCGACGCTGCGCAGGGCGGCGTTGGAGATCCGCAGGCGGAAACGGCGGTCGAGCGTGTCCGAGCCGAGCGTCACGTCGCTCAGGTTCGGCAGGAAGCGCCGCTTGGTCTTGTTGTTGGCGTGGCTGACATTGTTGCCAACCATCGGACCCTTGCCGGTCAGTTCGCACACGCGCGACATGGCGTTTTTTCCTTCGGTCGAATTCGTCGAATGCAGGTAGCCGGGCGCCGACGGCCCCGCCGCGCCCGATTTGGCCGGTGGGATAGGCAAGGGCGGGCGCGGAGTCAAGGCGGTTCTCGGGCGTCGGTCCGGGCCTGATGCCCGGGCAGGTGCGTGACAGTCGCGGCGGGCGGCGCTAGCGTCGCCACCATGACGGTCGAGACGGAACTCTACCCCCCGATCAAGGCGTTTCTCGAAGGGCAGGGCTACGTGGTCAAGGCCGAGATCGCCGGTGCCGACGTGGTGGCCTGCCGCGGAGAGGAGACCCCGGTGATCGTGGAACTCAAGACACGGTTCTCGCTGGCGCTGTTCCACCAGGGCATCGCCCGGCTGGCGGTGGCCGACCTGGTCTACGTTGCAGTTCCGCGCGCCACCGGGCGCGCCTTCGCGCGGGCGCTGTCGGACAATGTGCGGCTGGCGCGGCGGCTCGGCCTCGGGCTTCTGACCGTGCGCCTGCGCGACGGCCTGGTCGAGGTGCATTGCGACCCCGGCCCCTATGCCCCGCGCAAGTCGAAGCCCCGGCAGGCACTGCTGTTGCGGGAATTCGCCCGGCGCCGGGGCGATCCGAACCGTGGCGGCACGCGGGGCGCGATCGTCACCGCGTACCGGCAGGATGCGCTGGCCTGTGCCGCCTGCCTTGCAGCCGGGGGCGCGATGAAGGGGGTAGAGGTGCGCGACGCGACCGGCGTCGCGCGGGCGACCGACATCATGCGGGCCGATCACTACGGCTGGTTCGAACGGGTCGGGACCGGGGTCTACGACCTGACCGGGGCCGGGCGGCGCGCTCTGACGGAATGGGAGACGGCACCATGCCAGTGACGGAGTTCCTCGTCCCCACGCGGGGACCGGGGCTGTTCGAGTTCACCAGCGAGGTGGAGGACTGGATGTCGGGGCTGCCGCGCGCGGACGGTGTGCTGACGCTGATGATCCGCCACACCTCCGCCAGCCTGCTGATCCAGGAGAACGCGAGCTACGACGTGCGCGACGACATCATCGCCTGGCTGACCCGCGCCATGCCCTGGGCCGATCACCCGAGCATGTCCTTCATCACCCACAGGATCGAGGGGCCGGACGACATGCCGGCCCATATCCGCGCCTCGCACATGCCGGTCAGCCTGTCGGTGCCGGTGCAGGGCGGGCACATGATGCTCGGGACCTGGCAGGGGCTGTTCGTGGTCGAGCACCGGGCGCGGGCGCAGCGTCGCCGGGTGGCGGCCCATTTCGCGCCCGACGTTCCGGGCTGACCCGTCGCCCCCGCCGGGCGGTCAGTCCTCGAGCACGAAGGTCACCATCAGGTTGACCTGGAAGTGCCGGATCTCGCCGTTCTCGACCGAGACGCGCTGTTCCTTGACCCAGGCCGAGGTGACGTTGCGCAGGGTCTCGTTCGCGCGCTGGATACCGGCGCGGGTCGCGGCTTCGAAGCTTTCGGGCGAGGTGGCGGAGATCTCTGTGACGCGTGCGATGCTCATGGCGGGACTCCCTTCCCTTGTGTGTGCCAGGGCCTTCAACCTAGCGCGCCGGGGCGCGGATCAACCCGGCTCGCGGGGCTTCCGCCGCCGCCCCGCCCGCATCATCTGGGTGCGGAACGGGCAGGCTACCCAAAGGGTCGCGCATGGCCTATAGTGGTTGTCGAATAGCGGGATCCTGCCCCAAGGTGCGGGGCGGCAACGAAAAAGTGGGGGAAGGGCGATGCGCTGTCCGTTTTGCGGGAACGTGGACACCCAGGTTAAGGATTCACGGCCCGCGGAGGATCACGTCGCGATCCGCCGGCGCCGGTTCTGCCCCGCCTGCGCGGGCCGGTTCACCACCTACGAACGGGTCCAGCTGCGCGATCTCGTGGTCATCAAGAGCTCCGGCAAGCGCGAGGATTTCGACCGCGACAAGCTGGAACGCTCGGTCCGGGTCGCGATGCAGAAACGGCCGGTGGAGCCGGAGCGGATCGACCAGATGATCTCGGGCATCGTGCGCCGGCTGGAAAGCATGGGCGAGACCGACATCTCGTCGAAGGCGATCGGCGAGATCGTGATGGAACGGCTAGCCGCCATCGACACCGTCGGCTACGTCCGCTTCGCGAGCGTCTACAAGAATTTCCAGGCGACCGACGATTTCGAGGACTTCATCGCCGAACTGGCGCCGCCCCAACCCTCCGAAGGCTGAGCCCGTGACGACCGCCGAGGTGGACCGGCGCTTCATGGCGCTGGCCCTGGCGCTTGGCGCGCGCGGGCAGGGCCGGGTCTGGCCGAACCCCGCCGTCGGCTGCGTGATCGTCAATGACGGCCAGATCGTCGGCCGGGGCTGGACCCGCGATGGCGGTCGGCCCCATGCCGAGGTCGTGGCGCTGGCGGAGGCCGGTGACGCGGCGCGGGGGGCGACGGCCTACGTCACGCTCGAACCCTGTTCCCATCACGGCCGGACGCCGCCCTGCGCGGGGGCGCTGGCCGCGGCCGGCGTGGCGCGGGTCGTCGTCGCACTCGGCGATCCAGATCCGCGGGTCGACGGGCGCGGGGTGGCGATGCTGCGGGACGCGGGGATCGAGGTGGAAACGGGGGTGATGGCCGCGGAGGCCGCCCGCGCCCATCGCGGCTTCGTGCTGCGGGTGACGGCGGGCCGGCCGCTGGTGACGCTGAAGCTCGCCACCTCGCTCGACGGGCGGATCGCGACCGCAACCGGGGAAAGCCGGTGGATCACGGGGCCGGAGGCACGGGCGCGGGTCCACGGGCTGCGTGCGCGGCACGACGCGGTGATGGTCGGCGGCGGCACGGCGCGGGCGGACGACCCGATGCTGACCGTGCGCGGGCTCGGCATCGTGCGGCAGCCGGTGCGGGTGATCCTGTCCCGGCGGCTGGACCTGCCGCGCGACGGGCGGCTGGCCGCGAGCGCGACGGACATCCCCCTGTGGCTCTGCCACGGGCCTGACGCGACCGCCGAGGCGCGCGAGGCATGGGTCGCGCGCGGCGCGCGTCTCGTCGATTGCGCGACCGGAGCCGGGGGACAACTCGACCCCGCGTCGGTGCTGGCCCGGTTGGGATCCGAGGGTCTGACGCGGGTGTTCTGCGAGGGCGGCGGGGCGCTGGCGGCCTCGCTTCTGGCCGCGGGGCTTGTCGATGACCTGACGGTGTTCTCGGCGGGCATCGCGATCGGGGCGGAGGGCAAGCCCGCGATCGGCGCGATGGGCGTCGCGGCGCTTGCCGAGGCGCCGGGGTTCCGGCTCCGGTCGGTGGAGCCGGTCGGTGCTGATGTCATGCAGGAATGGACCCGCCGCGACTGAGGCAACGGCGGGTCTAAAATCACTCGGCGCGGGGCCGGATCACTTCATGTAGCGCTTGCGGGCATCCTCGAAGCTTTTCTGCAGCGCGGTCCAGGCGTTCTCGTAGCCCGCCTGCATGTCCTTCCACGCCGCGGTGTTGGCATCGGCCAGCGCCTGGAGCCGGGCCTCGGCCTCCTTGCGCTGTTCCATCATGGCGTCGAGCTGCTGTTTCCACTGTTCCTGCCCCTTCGCCTGTGCCTCGGCCATCGTGGCCTGCAACTTGGCGATCTCGGCGTTCCAGTGATCGAGCTGTTCGCGGCTCTTCTTCACGAACTCGTCCTGGTTTGTCATGCGCGCGTCCTCCCTTCGCTGTCGCGGGGGAAGCGTAACACGGGCCGTGGCGCGCCCGGCAAGGACAAATCCGGGGACGAATCCGGGTCAGATCAGCGCATAGACGGTGAGGCCGAGCCCCAGGCCGGCAATGAACCCCGTATGGATGAGCATCATGGTGGCAGACATTTCAGACCCCTCCTCGTTCATGGATCCAACGTGTGACGGTCCGGTCCCGGATTCGGTTCAAACCGTGCATTCCGCGTTCAAAACGTCGCAATCGCCCGACACGTTCCGAGAAACGCTCTGCTAAAGGAGGGATCGGAGGAAGCCTGCAGGAGGAGGACGCGGGAGCATGAGCCACCCAACGGACATCGAGATCGCGCGCGCAGCGAACAAGAAACCGATCCAGGAGGTCGGTGCCCGGCTCGGGATTCCCGCCGAGGCGCTGCTGCCCTACGGCCACGACAAGGCCAAGCTCGGACAGGACTTCATCGCCGGTCTCGAGGACGGAAAGCGGGGCAAGCTGATCCTCGTGACCGCGATCAACCCGACGCCGGCCGGCGAGGGCAAGACCACGACCACCGTGGGTCTCGGCGACGGGCTGAACCGGATCGGCAAGAAGGCCGCGATCTGCATCCGCGAGGCGAGCCTCGGGCCGAACTTCGGGATGAAAGGCGGCGCGGCGGGCGGCGGCCATGCGCAGATCGTGCCGATGGAGGACATGAACCTTCACTTCACCGGCGATTTCCACGCCATCACCAGCGCTCACAACCTGCTGTCGGCGATGATCGACAACCACATCTACTGGGGCAACGAGCTGGAGATCGACGACCGGCGCGTGGTCTGGCGGCGGGTGATGGACATGAACGACCGCGCCCTGCGCGACGTGGTGACCTCGCTCGGCGGCGTGTCCAACGGTTCGCCCCGGCAGACCGGGTTCGACATCACCGTGGCCTCCGAGGTCATGGCGATCCTCTGCCTCGCGAAGGACCTGGAGGACCTGCAGAAGCGGCTCGGCGACATGATCGTGGCCTATCGCCGCGACCGGTCGCCCGTGCATTGCCGCGACCTGAAGGCCGACGGCGCGATGACCGTGCTGCTGAAGGACGCGATGCAGCCGAACCTCGTGCAGACGCTGGAAAACAACCCCGCCTTCGTCCACGGCGGGCCGTTCGCCAACATCGCCCACGGCTGCAACTCCGTCATCGCCACGACCACGGCGCTGAAGCTGGCCGAATACGTGGTGACGGAGGCCGGGTTCGGCGCGGATCTCGGTGCCGAGAAGTTCATGAATATCAAGTGCCGCAAGGCGGGCATCGCGCCCGACGCGGTGGTGATCGTCGCCACGGTGCGGGCGATGAAGATGAACGGCGGCGTGGCGAAGGCCGATCTCGGCCCCGAGAACGTCGACGCGGTCAAGCGCGGCTGCGCCAACCTCGGCCGCCACGTCGAGAACGTGAAGGGCTTCGGCGTTCCGGTGGTGGTCGCGATCAACCACTTCGTGTCCGACACCGACGCCGAGGTGCAGGCGGTGAAGGACTACGTGAAGACCCAGGGCGCCGAGGCGATCCTGTGCAAGCACTGGGCCGACGGTTCCGCCGGGGTCGAGGACCTGGCCCGCAAGGTCGTGCAGCTGGCCGAAAGCGGGGCCGCGAACTTCGCGCCGCTCTATCCCGACGAGATGGGCCTGTTCCAGAAGATCGAGACCATCGCCAAGCGCATCTACCGCGCCGATGAGGTGCTGGCGGACAAGAAGATCCGCGACCAGCTGCGCGCCTGGGAAGAGGCCGGCTACGGAAACCTGCCGGTCTGCATGGCCAAGACGCAGTATTCCTTTTCCACCGATCCGAACCTGCGCGGCGCGCCCACGGGCCACTCGGTGCCGGTGCGGGAGGTGCGGTTGTCGGCGGGCGCGGGCTTCGTCGTCGCCATCTGCGGGGAGATCATGACCATGCCGGGCCTGCCCCGCGTGCCCTCGGCCGAGGCGATCCGGCTGAACGACGCGGGCGAGATCGAGGGGCTGTTCTGAACGGCGTTCGGGCGGACGGGGCATCGAGCCCCGCCCGCCCGAGGCCTGTCGGCACGGGATATTTGAAGGATGAAGAAGGTGCGGGGATGAGCGGCCTGGACGCGGAACGGGCGGAAATCGACCGGATCGACGCGGAGATCCTGCGCCTTTTGGCCCTGCGGCTGGCGGTGGTGGACCGCGTGGTGGGCATCAAGGCGGCCGAGGGGATCGCCGCCGCCGCACCGACCCGGACGCGCGAGAAGATCGCCGCGATCCGCGCGGGCGCGGATGCCGCGGGCTTCGACGCTGACATCGCCGGGGCGATGTGGCAGGTGATGATCGACGCGCTGATCGCGCGCGAGGAACGGGTACTCGGGACAGGGGGACGCGACGCATGAGCGCCAGGATCATCGACGGCAAGGCCTTCGCGGCGGATATCAGGGGCCGGGTGGCCGAATACGTGACGCGGCTGAAGGCTGACCACGGGCTCGTCCCCGGGCTGGCGGTCGTGCTCGTCGGCGAGGATCCGGCCAGCCAGGTCTACGTGCGCAACAAGGGCGCGCAGACGCTCGAGGCCGGGATGAAGTCGGTCGAGCACAAGCTGGCCGCCGACACGCCCGAGGAAGATATCCTCACCCTGGTGGACAAGCTGAACGACGATCCGGAAATCCACGGCATTCTCGTGCAGTTGCCGCTGCCGGCTCATGTGGACGAAGAGAAGGTCATCAACCGGATAACCCCGGCCAAGGATGTCGACGGGTTCCACATCCTGAACGTCGGCCTGCTCGGCACCGGGCAGAAGTCGATGGTGCCCTGCACCCCGCTCGGCTGCCTGATGATGCTGCGCGACCACCACGGGTCGCTGTCGGGGCTGGACGCGGTGGTGGTAGGCCGGTCGAACATCGTCGGCAAGCCGATGGCGCAGCTTCTCCTGCGCGACAGCTGCACGGTGACGATCGCCCATTCCCGCACGAAAGACCTGGCCGAGGTCTGCCGCCGGGCGGATATCCTTGTCGCCGCGGTCGGGCGGCCCGAGATGATACCGGGCGACTGGGTCAAGCCCGGCGCGACGGTGATCGACGTGGGCATCAACCGCGTCCCGCATCCCGAGAAGGACGGCAAGACCAGGCTGGTCGGCGATGTCGAGTTCGCCAGCGCCTCGCAGGTCGCCGGGGCGATCACGCCGGTTCCGGGCGGGGTCGGGCCGATGACCATCGCCTGCCTGCTCGCGAACACGCTGACCGCCTGCTGCCGCGCCAACGGCCTGCCGGAGCCCGAGGGCCTGACCGCGTAGGGGGCTCCGCCCCCCGCCTGCGGCTCCCCCCGAGGTATTTGTGCAGGCAAAGAGGGCCCGGCTTCAGGTCTCTCCGAGGTCCGGGTCGGGCAGGTTTTCCTGGATCCAGCGGTCCGACAGGTGGATGTCGGTGGTCTCCAGCCGCGCGTCGTCGAGGTTCCTGAACTTGTGCGGGACGCCGGCGGGGCCGATCAGGATGTCGCCGCCGATCGCCTCGATCCTGTGTTCCCCGATGGTGAAGAGCGCGCGGCCCTGCCGCAGGATGAAGACCTCGTCATAGGGGTGGACATGCCAGACCGGGCCTTCGCCCTTCACCCCGGTCGAGTAGAACAGGACGGTGACGCCGGTGCCGTGGTCCGCGCCCTCGAACCGGCCGCGCCAGAAATCGTGCGGGCCGACCCAGTCGGCGTGGCGGATATGGACGGGATCGCGGGTCATGCCGGGTCTCCGACCGGGATCATGGTTCCCTGCAGGAGCGCGACGTCCCGGCGGGCGCCCTCCGCGTCCTCGGCCTCGACCCGCGCGCGCACGACGACAAGCCTGCGGCCGGGTTTCACCACCTCGCCATGGGCGTGCAGGCGGAGGCCGGCGGCGGGCGCGACCAGGTTGATCTTCATTTCCACGGTCAGCACCTCGCGCCCCGGCTCCATCACCGACAGCGCGGCGTAGCCCGCGGCGCTGTCGCCGACCGCGAAGGCGAGCGCGGCGTGGCCGTAGCCGTGCTGCTGGCCCACGGAAGCGGTGATCGGCGCCGACAGCGACACCAGCCCCGGCGCCACCGCGTCGATGCGCGCGTCGAGCGTTCGCATCATGCCTTGGCGCGCGAAGCTTTCGGCGATCCGTTCCAGCGACATGGCCGTGCCTTCCCTTGCGTCCCCTGTCAAAAGGACAGGTTGAAATGTCTCCGGGGGCAAGGAAAAAAGATCGCGGGGGTACGGAAGCGAGGAGGCGCGCGTGGCGGCCATCGGCCAGTCATGACCAGCAGACCCGACCAGGAGCCCCCCCGGCGCGGTTTCGCCTGGCCGTCGATCACCTGCAGCCCGGCGCAGACCATGACGCTGATCTGGGCCGTGGGGTCGATGACGCTCGCGATGACCGGCCCCTTCGGCACGTTCGACGTCATGGATCCGCTCCACCGCTACCTCTACTGGCCGGCGGTGACCGGGCTCGCGATCCTCGCCGCGCTCGGGTCCGGGCGGCTGGTGCGGCGGCGGCTGAAGCTGTCCGGCAGCCGGGCGGACCTCGTGGCGGCGGCGCTGATGTCGGTCGTGTTCGGGCCGACGCTCTGGATGGTGAACCGCGTTCTCGACGACGTCGACGGGTGGGCGGTGCCGAATCTCGCGATCCATGTCGCGGTGGTGTTCAACCTGGGCCTCGGCGTCGCGCTCCTGCGGCACCGGGCGCGGGAACGTGTGGCGGAGCAGGTTGGCGCGTCCGGCCTGCCGCTGCCGCGGCGCCTGGCGTCCGAGATCGGGGCGGACGTGGTCCATGCCCGCGCCGATGGCCACTACATGGAGGTCGAGCGGCCGTCGGGCAGCGCCCGGCTCCTGATGCGGTTCTCCGATGCGCTGGAGGCGCTCGCGGCGCTCGACGGCGCGCAGGTCCACCGCTCGCACTGGGTTGCCCGCGCCGCCGTCGCCCGGACCGAGCGCGACGGCCGCCGCACCTTCGTCGTCCTGCGGTCCGGAAAGCGGGTTCCGGTCAGCCGCCGCTACGAGGACGCTCTGCCGCGGCTCCTCGACGGGGACTGAGCCGCGCCCCGCCGCGGGGCCGGCCGGGGCATCGGGATCGGCAGCGGCGGATCGGCCAGAAGGATCGCCACGGCGCGATCGCCCATCAGGTCTGCCAGCGCCACGTCATCGCAGGGCAAGCCGCCGGTGAAGGCGCCGTAGGCCGGCAGGATCGTCTTGATCCCGTCGGTCAGCGCGCAGCGGCGGGTGATCGTCCCGCCCCGCGTCCGGACCCGCGCCTTCGGATGGTAATGGCCTGAAATCTCGCCGTGAATCCCGTTCTCGGCGATATGGCGGAAGATCAGCGGCGGGTCGTAGTAGGTGGACAGGTGGATGCCCGGGACGGCGACCGGGCCGGTGTCGTGGTTGCCCTCGATCCAGATCCACCGGCGCCCCGCGGCGAGGATGGCGAGCCGGTCGAGCGCCTCGTCGTCGAGCGCGGCAGCGGCCGCGAGGTCGTCGAAGCTGTCACCGAGGCAGACCACCGTCGCCGGTGCCGTCAGTGAGATGTCGGCCTCGAGCTTCAGGAGCGTCTCGCGTGTCTCGTAGGGCGGTAGCAGGCCGCCGCCACGGCGGGCGATCCGCTCGGACTTTCCGAGGTGCAGGTCGGAGACGCAGAGAAGCTCTCGCCGGGGCCAGTGGAGCGCGCCGGAGGGCAGAAGTTCAAGGCGTTCGCCGGACAGGTCGAAGGCGTGGGCGTTCATCTTTCGTTCGATGGCATGACGGGCGCGACGTGGCAAGCGGGAACACCGTGTGCGCCTGTGGATAACCCTGTGAACAACACGTGGATTTCCAGTCCGAGCGCCAACCCCTTCTCTATCCCGGAAATATTCCCCGGGGGTGTCCGAGGGGGCAGGCAGCCCCCTCGGGCCCGTCCGGCGAGGACAGCGCCCCGTCGACGGCGCCATCGGCGCCCGAGACGGGGCGCCCGCCCGTTAACGAATCCGCCGACCGGCCGGATCTGCCGGGTAGAACCGGGGTAGAACGCGGGTAGAAACCGGGTAGAAACCGTCTACCCCGCGCGCGGGCCGGGGCCGTTAACCCTTCGCCGTCAGGCGAGCCCCGCGGCCTCCATCAGCCGACCGGCCTCTTCCTCGATCAGCCGCCGTTCCGCGTGGCCCTTCACCGGGATCCGGCCGACCTCGAGGAACAGGGGGGCGGCGAGCGGTGTCACCCGGTCGAGCGCGACGTGATCGATGCGGCCGCCGATCCGGTCGAGCAGCGCCTCGATCCGTCCGAAATCCACCAGCCCGCGCATCGCCTCGGCGCGGGTGATCCGCAGCATCAGGTGGTCGGGGTCGTGCTTGCGCAGGGTGTCGTAGAGGATGTCGGTGGAGAAGGTCGCCTGCCGCCCGTTCTTGCGCTGGCCGCCGGGGGTGTTGCGCTCGATCAGGCCGGCGATCTGGGCCGAGGCCTTGAAGGTCCGCTTCATCACCTGGTTCCCGGCGAGCCAGGTCTCCAGGCTGTCGACGAGGTTCTCGCGCTCGAACAGGAAGGCCGGGTCGTCCACCGGCTTCAGCCCCCAGACCAGCGTCGCGTAGTCGGTCGCCACGAAGCCGAGCGGGTCGAGACCCGCGCGTTCCATCCGCTCGGTCATCAGGAGCCCGAGGGTCTGCTGCGCGTTGCGCCCGGCGAAGCCGTAGACGCAGACGTGTTCCCGCCCGTCATGGGGGAAGGTTTCCACCAGCAGGCGGTCGCGTTCCGGCAGGTGCGAGACGCGGCGTTGCAGCGCGAGCCAGTTCGCGGTGTGGCGGGGCAGGTCGGGCCAGTCGTCCTGCCGGAACATGGCGAGGATACGGTCCTGCAACTGGGTGGAGGTGGAGAACTTGGTGCCGGAGAAGACCGCGATCTTGGGTTTCTCCCACGGCGTCTTCGACACCTCGACCACCATCTCGCGCATGCCCTCGTAGCGCACGATCTGGCCGCCGATCAGGAAGGTATCGCCCTTGTTGAGCGCGGCGGCGAAGTATTCCTCGACCTCGCCGAGGGGGCCGCCGCCGCGGGCGTGGCGCATCCGCACCTTCAGCTTGTCGGCATCGACGATGGTGCCGATGTTCATGCGGATGCGGGTGGCCGCGCGCGGGTCGCGCAGGCGGTATTCGCCGTCCTGTTCCACCAGCCGCTGCCAGCGGTCGTAGGCCCGGAGCGCGTAGCCGCCAGTGGCACAGAAATCGAGGCAGTCGTCGAAGGTGGCGCGGGACAGCGTGGCGTAGGCACCCGCGGTCTTCACCTCGGCAAAGAGATCGGCGGCGCTGAACGGGCCGGCGGCGGCGCGGATCAGGATGTGCTGGCAGAGCACGTCGAGCGGCCCCGGCCCGCGCGGCTCGCCATCGAGATCGTGGTCGCGCACGGCCTGGAGCGCGGCCTGGCATTCGACCACCTCGAACCGGTTCGCGGGCACCAGCAGCGCCTTCGACGGCGCGTTGTAGCGGTGGTTGGCGCGGCCGATCCGCTGCACGAGGCGCTTCACGTTCTTCGGCGCGCCGACCTGGATCACGAGATCCACGTCGCCCCAGTCGATGCCGAGATCGAGCGACCCGGTGCACACGATGGCGCGGAGTTCGCCCGCGACCATCGCGGCCTCGACCCGTTCGCGCTGTTCGCGGGCCAGCGCGCCGTGGTGGATGCCGATCGGCAGGTCTTCCTCGTTCGCGAGCCAGAGGGCATGGAAGAAGATCTCGGCCTGGGCGCGGGTATTGTGGAAGATGAGCGTGGTCCGGTGCTTGCGCACCTGGTCGAGCACCGCGTTCATCGCGTAGCGCCCGCCGCCGCCGGACCAGGGCGGCGGTTCGTCCGTTTCCAGCATCCCGATGTCGGGGTCGGGGCCGGGGTCGGCCATGAGGATATCGCAGGGATCGGGGTGGCGGGCGAGGATGCGGGCGATGGCCGGCGGGTCCTCCACCGTCGCGGACAGGCCGACGCGGCGGAGGCCGGGGCGGAGCGCCGAGAGCCGGGACAGCGCCAGCATGAGCTGGTCGCCGCGCTTCGATTCCGCGAGCGCGTGGACCTCGTCGACGATGACCCGTTCGAGCCCCGCGAAGGTGCGGTGCGCGTCGGGATAGGACACCAGCAGCGCGAGGCTTTCGGGCGTCGTCAGCAGGATGTGCGGCGGGTCCGCCCGCTGGCGGCGGCGGGTATGGGAGGAGGTGTCGCCGGTCCGGTCCTCGACCCGGATCGGCAGGCCCATCTCGGTGATCGGGCCGGTGAGGTTGCGGCGGATGTCGGCGGCCAGCGCTTTCAGCGGCGAGACGTAGAGCGTGTGGAGGCCGATGTGTTCGCCGCCCGCGAGTTCCGCCAGCGTGGGCAGGAAGCCCGCCATCGTCTTGCCGCCGCCCGTGGGCGCGATCAGGAGCGTGCAGGGATCGGCGGCGCGGTCGAGCATGGCGCGCTGGTGCGGGTGGATGGTCCAGCCGCGGGCATCGAACCAGCCCTGGATGGCGTCGGGGAGCGGGGTCATGGAGCGGAGGATAGGGCGGTTGGCGGGTGCGGGCGAGGGGGCTGTCTGCCCCCTCTGCGGCGTTCGCCGCATTCACCCCCGAGGAATACTTGGGGGATGAAGAAGCTGGCGGTCGGGCGCAGGGGGCGCCGCTGTGCGGGGAGGCGGGGCCGGGGCGAGACGATCGCGCGGCCTAGCCGGTTTCGCCGCGTTTCAGGCCCTCGCGCAGGCGGGCGATCTCGGCGGCGCGGGCGGGCGGCATTTCGGCGGTCTTGTCGACCCATTCGGTGAAGCGTTCGAGGAGCGGGAGGAAGCGGGCGAGATCCTCTTCGGACCAGCCGCCGAGGTATTCCGACAGCGCCATCAGCTTGTGCATCCGCACCGCGTGGACGACGGTGGCGCCCTCGGTCGTGGGTTCGAGGATGGTGCGACGGGCGTCCTTCTGGCTGACCGCGCGGCGGGCGAGGCCGAGGCGGATCAGGTCGGAGGTCAGGCGGCTGGCGCGGGAGGGGTCGATGCCGAGCCGTTCGGCAACGGTGCCCACCATCGTCTCGTCGCGGCCGGCGCAGTCGAATTCCAGCCGCGGCGCGCAGATCGCCATCAGCGCGTCGAGCTGCGGCAGGTCGAGCGACAGGCCGAGATCGGAGATCGCGCGGAGGCCGAGCTCCCGCTTCACGGCGCGGCGGCGCCAACGTTGCAGGATCGCGTCGATGCCGAGCGCGGCGTCGGCCACGCCGGCGGCGATGCCTGCCCGCGCCAGTTCCGTCGTCAGTTCGGCGTCCTTCCCGGCCACGTCTCACCCATCCCGATTACGTGCTATTGACATGCATTTGTCACTGGCACATATGTGCGGTCAACAGGCTCTTGTAAAGTGCAAAGGTGTCGCGGCCCGGCCGGGCCACGGCGCCTCGTTTTTGGAAAGACGGAAGATGTCCCTCATGTCAGACGCGCCCGCCCCCGCCGCGAGCGACCACGCGGTTCCGGTCCGGCTCGTGCTCGGGGCGGTGTCGCTGACGCTGCTGTTCGCCTCGCTCGGCCAGACCATCGTGTCGCCCGCTTTGCCGACCATCGTCGCGGAGCTCGGCGGGCTCGACCACATCACCTGGGCGATCACCGCCTACCTGCTGGCCTCGACGGTGGGCGCGCCGATCTCGGGCAAGCTCGGCGATCTCTACGGGCGCAAGGTGGTGCTGCAGGGGGCGATCCTGATCTTCCTCGTCGGCGCGGCCCTGTGCGGGCTGGCGGGAACGATGGGAATGCTGATCGCTGGCCGGGCGGTGCAGGGCGGCGCGGCGGGGGCGATCATCGTCCTGTCGATGGCCGTGGTCGCCGACGTGCTGCCGCCGCGGGAACGCGGGCGGGCGCAGGGCCTGCTCGGCGCGGCGTTCGGGGTGTCGACGGTGATCGGGCCGCTTCTGGGCGGGTTCCTCGTCGAGGCGCTGTCGTGGCACTGGATCTTCCTCGTGAACGTACCGGTCGGGATCGTCGCCTTCGCGGTGCTCGCCGCCGCGCTGAAGCGGCCGCCGGCGGGCGGGCGGAAATCCATCGACTACCTCGGCGCGGCGCTCCTGGCGGCGTTCCTCGCCGCGGCGGTCCTCCTGTCGAACTTCGGCGGCACGGTGCTGCCCTGGACGGGCCCCGGCGCCTGGGCGCTGGCGGCGCTGGTGGCGGTGTCTCTGATCGGCTTCGTCTTGGTCGAGAAGCGGGCCGAGGAGCCGGTGCTGCCGCTGTCGCTGTTCCGGGTGAACGCCTTTCTCGTCGTCAACGCGATGGGGTTCCTCGTCGGCGTCGCCCTGTTCTCGACCGTGACCTTCATCCCGCTGTTCCTGCAGACCGCGAAGGCGCTGAGCCCGACCGCGTCGGGGCTTTTCCTGCTGCCGATGATGGGCGGGCTGATCCTGTCCTCGGCGCTGGCCGGGCAGGTGATGACCCGGACCGGGCGCTACCGCTGGATGCCGATCGCCTCGACGGCGCTGCTGGCGGTCTCGCTCCTGGGCATGTCGCGGGTCGGGGCGGACACGCCGCTCTGGCTGATCGCGCTGGCGCTGGCCGGTGTCGGCACCGGGCTCGGGCCGGTCTTTTCCATCGGGGTCGCGGCGATCCAGAACGCGGTGCCGATGCACATGCTGGGCGTCGGCACGGCGAGCGCGAACATGTTCCGCCTGATCGGCGGGTCGCTCGGCACGGCGCTGTTCGGCGCGCTGTTCTCGGCCGGGCTGGCCCGGCGGCTTGACGGCGTTCTGCCGGCGGGCACCGAGGGCGGGCTCGGCTCGATGAGCCCGGCCGTGGTCGCGGGCCTGCCGCCGGACATCCAGCACCGGGTGATCGAGGGGATCAGCGCGTCGCTGCATCCGCTGTTCGCCATCGCCGCCGTCGGGGCCGCGATCGCCTGCCTGGTCGGCACGCGGCTGAAGGAGACGCCGCTGGCGACCACGCTGCCGGGACGGGGCTGACGGGCGGGGCCGCCGGCCCCGCGCGCCGACGGGTCAGGCGTTCCGCCGGGGCGGGATGCCGTCGACCGGGGCGAGGTAATACATCTGCGACATGTTGGGTTCGTGGAAGTAGTGGTGCCAGAGCTGGCCGGTTTCGGCGTCGCGCAGGTACTGGCTGAACCCGTCGTAGTGTTCGGCCGAACGGTCCTCGACAAGGGTGAGGCGCTTCAGCATCGCCTGGTAGGCGGCGCGGTTCCGGCTGTCGTGCAACAGGCGGGGCGAGACCCAGGGCGGGTCGCGCATGTCGGCGCGGTCGCGCCGCCATTGGTCCCACCGGTCGGCGAGATCCTCGCCCCAGACCGGGCCGCCGATGAACAGGAGCATGGCGACGCCGACGCCGAGGCCGACCAGGAGCGCCGTGCCGATCGTTCCGAGAAAGCCCATGCCACCGGTCCCGAGTTGCCAGGTCCGGCAGCACGCTAGCCCCGGCAGACCGCCGGGGCCAGCGCCGCGTTCAATGGACGATCTTTTCCTGCTTCACGTAGAGGTTTTCCCACGCGCGGTCGATCAGGTCGGGGCGCATCTGGTAGGGGATGCCCTCGAACTCGCAGATCGCGATGAGCTGGTCGCAGAGGAACGGCGCGTGGTAGTTCGCGTAGACGTTCTCCACGGTGGGATACTTCTTCTTGAGGAGGTAGAGCAGCGCCTCCTCGTTCAGCGGCACCTTCTTCTTCTTCGCCACCATCGCGAAGATCTTCAGGAACTGGTCCTGGGTCGGGCCGTCGATCTTCACCTTGAAGAAGATCCGGCGGAGCGCGGCCTGGTCGAAGATGTCGTTGGGGTGGAAGTTCGTGGAGAACACCACGAGTGTGTCGAAGGGCACTTCGAACTTCTCGCCCGATTGCAGGGCGAGGATGTCGTAGCCGACCTCGAGCGGGACGATCCAGCGGTTGATCAGCGCCTGCGGCGGTTCTTCCTGGCGGCCAAGGTCGTCGACGATGAACACGCCGCCGGTGGACTTGAGCTGCAGCGAGGCCTGGTAGGTCCGCGAGACAGAGTTGTACTTCAGGTCGAGCATGTTGAGCATCAGCTCGCCGCCCGTCATCACCGTGGGCCGCTTGCACAGGAGGTAGCGCGTGTCATGCCGCGCCGTCGCCTTGCGCAGCGCCGAGCCGAGCACGTTTTCCTGTTCGACCGGCGTGTGCACAATCGGGTCGAACAGCGTGATGACCTGGCCCGAGTAGGCGAGCGCGTGGGGGATGTAGATGGTATCGCCCATCGCCGCGCGGATGCCTTCGGCGATGGAGGACTTGCCGTTGCCCGGGGGGCCGTACATCAGCACCGACTTGCCCGAGCCCACGGCGGGTCCGAGCTGGTCGATCAGGCCGTTCGGCAGGATCAGGTGGCCCATCGAGCCCTGGAGCATTTCCCGCGTCAGGTGGATGTCGCGGATCGACTGGCGCTTGACCTGAACCTTGTACATTTCCAGCGGCACCGGCATCGGGCCGTAGTATTCCGACTGCGACAGGGCATCGAGCGCGCGGGCCTTGCCGGAATCCGTCAGCTGGAAGCCCATCTCGGAGGACGAGGTGGCGTGCAGCGTGCCGGTCGCCTGCATCAGGTTCATGTCGCGCAGTTCGTCGATCAGCATCGTCGTCAGCGTCGAGGGAAGTGCGATGGCGGCGGAGATTTCCGTCACCGTCTCGACGGACTTGCGGAACACCGTCTTGAGCAGGATGTCCCGCATCATCACCGGCTGCAGGCCGGTGTCGGAGAGCTTGCGAAGCGCGGGCGGTGCCGAGCTGATCTCGGCGTCCGGATTCTGGATGTTCATTGGGCAGCCCCGTCGTCTTTCAGGTCACGGCGTCATGGTCCTGATTGGCAGGGGATTCGGGCCGAATGAGGGCGGGATTGGGCCTCTGTTTCGGCTTCCGCGACCGCAGGGCAAAAGGCCCCGGCGGATCGCGCCGGGGCCTTGTTTCATTGGCGATGGTGCGGGGTTCAGGCCGCGGACTGGGCGATCCCGAGCACGAGGTAGGCGGCCAGCGCGCCGGCCAGCGCGACACCCCATGGAAACAGTGAGCCGTCCTGCCACGAGACCCAGTTGGGCGTGGCGCTGCGGATCGCGGGGATACGCTTGGCGATGCGGTGCAGGACCAGCCCACCGACCCCCGCGAGGGCCACGATGGCGAGGAAGGGAAGCGCGTCGGCCGGGGCCACGAAGGGCGCGGCGGCGGCGGCGAACTTCGCGTCGCCCGCGCCGATCCCCACGCCGACCGACAGAACGAAGCCGATCGCGAGCACGACGCCGAAATTGGCGAAGCGCCAGAAGTACTCCTCCATCGAGGGCAGGGCGAAGGGCCCGAGCACGACGTATCCCGCGAGCAGGATGCCCACGGCGATGTTGAGGATCTTCATGTCCTTGAGGTCGGTATAGGCGACCCAGAGACAGATCGGGATCACCAGCGGCAGGAAGATCCAGGCGTTGGTGTCGGCGAAGGTTTCGGCGAAGTTCATTGCGTTGCCAGGCCCCGAATTGGAAACACTCGGGTTCTCTCTGGCGGACAAATCGGGCGGGATGAGGGCAGGAACGGGACTGTTTCGCAGCCGGTCGCGCGAAGCCGTGTCATCGGGTCGGGTCCTCCGTCGCGTGGGACAGCGCGGCGTAGAGCGGCGCGGGAAAGCGGTGCGGCGGGGCGGCCGCGGCGAGGGCGCCGGCATAGTGCAGGTGCCGCCGCCCGCCCGCGCAGAGAAACCGGCGGAGCTGGTCGGCAAGCGGCCGGTCGCGCCACCCGGGCTGGCGGGCGAAGGTGCGGAAGGACCGCAGGTCGCCCCCGGCGTCCAGCACCGGCAGCACCGCGTCGGGGCCGACGGCGCGGATCAGTTCCTCCTCCAGCGTGCGGTCGCAGACGAAGAAGCCGAGCGCGGCCATGTCGGCCCGCGTGCGGGGGTGGCCGAGACCGGCGCGGGCGAGCGCGCGGCGGACGGGGAGCGCGGCATCGGCGTCGCAGAGACCGGACAGCCGCAGGCCGGCGCCGCCGGGGCCGAAGCGGGCGAGGTGGCGGGCGATTTCGCCGAAGCCGCCGACCGGGACGATGGTGACCCGCTCCGCCCCGAGATCGCGGCCGAGCAGGGCCGCGCGGGTTTCGAGCGCGATCCGGTCGCTGATCCCCTCGACGAGGATGACGGCGCGGGCGGTCCGGGCCTCGTCCATCGCGTCGGCGACGGCGCGGAGCGGCGCGTCGGGGCCGCTGTACCGCGTCGGCGGGGCGGGCAGGGGGCTGGGTAGGGGGGCGGGCGGGGTCATGCCCTTAGCCTTCCGGTTGGAACGTCCGGGCGAAGCTTGCCGCCGGGCCGGGCGCGGTGCAACCGGGATGGTCCGGGGGCGGCGAAGCATCGCCCGCGCCGCCCGCGGATCGGTCAGGCCGGGGATTGCCCGTCGAGCGTGCGCAGGGCGCGCACCGCGGCGTCGAAGTGCTGCGGGTGGGTGTCGATGGCCTCGGACAGGAGCCCGCGGCCGATGTCCACGTCGCCGCGGCGGATGGCGGCGAGCGCGGCGGTGTGCAGGAGCTCCGCCCGTTCGACCTGGGTCATCGGCACCAGCGGCAGGGTATAGTTGCCCTGGCTCGCGCGGGCGAGCACGAGGTTGTTCTTGGAGGTGAACAGGTCGGGGTTGTAGGTGATCGCCTCGGTGAAGAGCCGCTCGGCGCCCTCGAAGTCGCCACGGGTCAGCTTGGAGAAGCCCCAGTTGTTCAGGACGCCCGCCGGCGTCGTCGTCAGCCCGGCGGCGGTTTCGTAGAAGCTGTCGGCGCGGCTCCATTCCTGGTTCGCGTCGGCGATCATTGCCTCGAGCCGGTAGCGTTCGTAGGTCTCGAAGGTGGGCGGGACGACGTCGAGCACGGCCTCGGCCTCGTCCCAGTCGCCGTTGCGGATCAGCGCGTCGGCGTAATCGACGCGGTCCTGGTCGGTGGCCTGGCCGGAGTTGACGACCTGTTCCCAGACCAGCGTCGCCTCGGTGGCGCGGTTGGCGCGGATCAGGCTGTGGGCGAGCCCGCGCTTGAGGTCGATCCGGTCGGGCTGTTCCGCCGCGGCGCGCTGGAAGTAGGCGACCGCCTCTTCGGGGTCGGCGACGGTCAGCATGATGTCGTTCATGTTGCTTTCGTCGACGACGTTCAGGCTGCCGAGCGCGCGATCCACGTCGGCCCGTTCATTGGTTTCGCACCCCGCCAGCGCGGCTGCCGCGCCGAACGCCAATGCGATCCGGAATCCCAGAGTCATCTCGCTGCCTCATCTACTGCTCGTCCGCCCTGTCGCTCAGAGAGATCCGGTGAGGAGGTATCGACCCCCGCCGCGCCGCTCCAAGCCGTAGCGGTATTGATTTTCGGGACCAGTATAGGCGGAATTTTCCATCCGCGCGATAGCGAGCATCAAGTTCTCGCGGATCGCGTCAGATCGGCCACTGTCGAGCGCGAAGGCGCGCTGGAAGATCTGCCGCGCCTCGCCGAATTCGCCCTGTTCCATCAGCACCACGCCGAGGTTGTTCCAGGCCACCGGTTCCTCCGGCGCCTCCTCGACCGCGCCGCGCAGGAAGTCCTCGGCCTGGCCGAGCCGGCCGAGTTGCAGGTTGGCGGAGCCGAGCGCGATGAGGACGGTGGCGTCGGTGCCGTTCTCGGCCGCGGCGCGGAGATAGGCCCTGAGCGCCAGTTCGTATTCGCCGGATTCCATCAGCCGGTCGCCGACCACCATGCCGTCCACGCCATCGGGCAGGCGGGCGGTTCCGGACGGCGCGTCGGGGCCTTCGTAGAGCGGATCGAGCGCGGGGCCGTAGCCGCGGCCGAGGGGAAAACCGCCCCCGAACCCGGCCCCGAAACCGCCGCCCGCGCCGCCGCCGGGCTGGTTGCAGCCCGCCAGCGCGGCGAGTGCCGCAATCAGGATGAGAAACCCCCGCATCGATCCCCCGGGCCGTTTGCCTGTACCGCGCCATTGTGAATCAGAATGGCGCCGCCCTCAATCGGGCCTGCGGCGATTTCCCGCCGAAGCGGCGCGGGCGGGACCGGCCCCGGAACGCGAAACCGCCGGCGCGGGGGCCGGCGGTTCGGGGCGGTCGAGCCGTCGTGGTCGCGGGGCGGTCAGAAGCCGCCGCCGCCACCCGAGAGGTTCACGGCGATGCCGTAGACCGAGGGACCGATGAGGATGATGAGGAGCGGCGGGACGCAGAACATCATCGTGCCGAGGGTCAGCTTGGTCGGCAGCTTGTTCGCCTTTTCCTCGGCGCGCATCACGCGCTTGTCGCGCATTTCGCCGGCGTAGACCCGCAGCGCCTCGGCGACCGAGGTACCGAAGGTAGCGGACTGGATCAGCACCGTCACGAAGGAGTTCACGTCCTGGATCCCGACCCGTTCACCGAAGTCGCGCAGGACCTGGGTCTTTTCCTTGCCCGCCTTCATCTCGTAGGCGACCATCTCGAATTCCTCGGCGAGCGCGGGGTAGGCCGCGCCCATTTCCTTGGACACCCGGATGATGGCCTGGTCGAGCGACTGGCCGGCCTCGACGCAGACCAGCATGAGGTCGAGCGCGTCGGGGAAGCCGGCGGTGATTTCCTCCTCGCGCTTCTGGACGCGCTTGGTGACCCAGTACTTGGGCGACAGGTAGCCGATCGCACCGGGAATGAGGACGGTCAGGATCGTGCCCTGGGTCGTGCTGGGGCCGACGGTCAGCATCGTGCCGATGCCGATGCAGAGCCCGCCGAGGCCGAGCGCGAACTGCGCGAAGTGGAAGGTCTGCACCGCGCCCTTGGAGCGGTAGCCGGCGCGCATCAGGTTGAGCCGCGCGGCCGACAGCTCCTCGAGGTTCTGGGGTTCGAGGAACTGGCTGAAGCGCTGCAGCCGCTGGTCGGCCTTGTGCTGGACGCGCAGCGCGCGCCGGTCCTTGGTCTCGACCCCGCCGGCGCGGGTGCGGTCGCGCAGTCGTTCCAGCGGATCCTTCTTGCGGAACAACACCGCGGGAAGGGCGACGAGGATCAGCAGGAGCCCGAGGACACCCACGAGGATGAGCGGACCGAGGTCGCCGAAGGTGGCGACCATCCAGTCGTTGGCGGAGCCGAAAAGATCGCGGATCGCTTGCATGGCCGGTGCCCCCTCAGACCTTGATGTTGACCATCATCCGCATGAAAACCATGTTCACGAACAGCATCACGCCGACGATCGCACATGCGGGAATGAAGTACTGGGTGCCGATCACGTCGGCGTAGTAGTCGGGTTGCATCACGTTGATGCCGACGAGCGCGAGCAGCGGGAACACCGACAGGAAGTTGCCGGACCACTTGGCCTCGGCGGTGATCGCCTTGACCCGGCGGAACAGCCGGAAGCGGGCGCGGATCACCTTGGCCAGGCCGTCGAGGATCTCGGCGAGGTTGCCGCCCGAGGTCTGCTGGATGCCCACGGCCACGGCGAGGAAGCGAAGGTCCTGCAGGTCGAGCCGTTCGGCCATCGCGCCGATCGATTCCGCCACGTCCTTGCCGTAGGCGGCCTCGTCCGCGATCACGCCGAGTTCGGAGCCGAGCGGGTCCGCGACCTCTTTCGCGACGGTGCCGATGGCGGTGACGAAGGGGTGACCCACCCGCAGCGAGCGGACCATGAGTTCGACCGCGTCGGGAAGCTGTTCCTCGATCAGCGAGATGCGCTTCTTGGCCTTGGAATTGACCCAGTAGTAGACCGCGCCGACGCCCATGCCGACCGACAGGAGCACCCTGAGCGGCAGCGCCGCACCGGTGAGCATGGTCATCAGGATGAAGGCGGCGAAGGTCAGCGCGATCATCACGAAGATGAGCTGCTGCGGGGTGAACGCGATGTTCGCCTTCTGCGCCTTGTCGGCGATCAGCGAATAGAGCGGCACCGTCCGCGACTTCATGTGCTGGTCCATCTCCTTGCGGAGCTTGGCCAGGACGTCTTCGCGCGAGCCGCCCTTTTCCAGCATCGACAGCCGGCGGTTGACGCGCGCGGTCATCGACACGGACTTGCCGAAGACCATGAGGTAGATGCCCTGCACCAGCAGGACGACGCCGACGAAGATCCCGATATAGATCAGCGGCTCGATGGAGAGGGTCATGGCAGCTTACTCCGCGGCGACGGGATCGTAGATGGACATGGGCAGGTCGTAGCCCCACTGCTTGAAGCGGCTCGAGTAGTGCGAGCGCACGCCGCAGGCGGTGAAACGGCCGATGATGGTGCCGTCGGGCTTCAGGCCGAGGCGCTGGTAGCGGAACACTTCCTGCATCGAGATGACCTCGCCCTCCATGCCCGTCACCTCGGTGATCGAGACCATGCGGCGGGAGCCGTCCTGGAGACGCGAGGCCTGCACGATCAGGTTCACGGCCGAGGCGATCTGGGCGCGGACGGCCTTGATCGGCATCTCGATCCCGGCCATCGCGACCATGTTTTCAAGGCGCGAGCAGGCGTCGCGGGCGGAGTTGGCGTGGATCGTCGTCATCGAGCCGTCGTGGCCGGTGTTCATGGCCTGCAACATGTCGATGACTTCCTCGCCGCGCGTCTCGCCGACGATGATGCGGTCGGGGCGCATCCGGAGCGCGTTCCGGAGACAGTCGCGCTGCGTGACGGCACCCTTGCCCTCGACGTTGGGCGGGCGGCTTTCCATCCGGCCCACATGGACCTGCTGGAGCTGGAGTTCCGCCGTATCCTCGATCGTCAGGATGCGTTCCTTGTTGTCGATGAAGCTCGACAGCGCGTTGAGCGTGGTCGTCTTGCCCGAGCCGGTACCGCCGGAGACGATGACGTTCAGGCGGCAGGCGCAGGCGGCCTGGAGGTAGGCGGCCATCTCTTCGGAGAAGGCGCCGAACTTCACCAGGTCGTCGATCCCGAGCTTTTCCTTCTTGAACTTACGGATCGAGACGAGCGAGCCGTCCACCGCGATCGGCGGGACCATCGCGTTGAAACGCGAGCCGTCCTTGAGACGGGCGTCGACGTAGGGCGTGCTTTCGTCGACGCGGCGGCCGACGGCGGACACGATCTTGTCGATGATCCGCAGGAGGTGGCGTTCGTCCTTGAAGCGGATGTCGGTCAGCTGCAGCCGGCCGGCGCGTTCGACGAACACCCGGTTCGGGCCGTTCACGAGAATATCGTTGACGGTGTCGTCCTTCAGAAGCGTTTCGAGCGGGCCGAGGCCCGTCACTTCGTCGAACAGTTCCGATTGCAGGGTCTGCCGATCCTCGCGGTTCAGCACGATCCCCATCTCGTTCAGCTCGTCCGAGGTGATCGCCGAGATCTCGGACCGGAGTTCGGATTCCTTGGCCCCTTCCAGCGCGGAGAGGTTCAGGTTCTCCAGCAGCCGGTGGTGCATCTCGGTCTTGATCTCGTCGAGACGCTGGCGGCGCTTGGCCTCCTTGTCGGCGCTTCCGGCCGCGGCCGGGACGACGGGTTCGCCGCCGCCGTTGGGCTTGCGGGCGATCTTGGGCGCCGCGGCGGGGTCGGCCGCGGGCGCGGCCGTCGGCAGAGGCACGGGAGCGCCGGAAACGGGCTGCGGCGATGCAGGCTTCTTGTACTTGGAAAACATGAGCGGTCGTGTCCCCTCAGGCGGTCTTTGCGGTGTCGGTCAGCATCGCGGCATGGAGGCTGACGGCGAGCTTCTGGATGTCCTTGCGGAGCGGGTTCTTCTTCGCCATCTCGGCCAGCGGCAGGCCCTGGTCGCCGCATTGCAGGACCTGCTTGCCGCCGTCGGCGAGTTGCGTGGAGATCTTCACGCCGAGCGATTCCGTCAGGCGCTTGACCCGGCCCTTGCCGTTCAGGTCGGTCATCCGGGGCGCGCGGTTCAGGACGAAGTTGACCTTCTCCAGCGGCAGGTCCTCGGATTGCAGGGCCTTGATGAAGCGCATCGCGTTCTGGGCCGAGCGCATGTCGAGTTCCATCACCGCGAAGAACACGTCGGCTTGGTTCAGGACGGTTTCGGTCCAGGTGACGATCGAGGCGGGCATGTCGATCACGACCACGTCGAAGGCGGCCTTGGCCTCCTCGATGATCCGCTCGACATCCTCGGGCCCGATCATGTCGAGCGGGACGATCTCAAGCGGCGAGGTGAACACCGACATCTTGTCCTGGAAGCCCTGCAGCGCCTGCTTGAAGCTGTCCTCGTCCATCGAGGCGCTGTCGGCGAGCATCTCGGTGATGACTTCGCGGCGGGGCAGGTCGAGGAAGGTCGAGACCGTGCCGGACTGCAGGTCGAGGTCGATCACGCAGACCGACGGGGCCTCCTTGTCGAGGGAGGCGAATTCGTAGGCGAGGTTCACGGCGAGCGTCGTCGCCCCGGCGCCGCCGGCGAGCTTCTGGACCGCGAACAGGGCCGCGGGCGCCTCCAGCCGGTGCTTGGCGAGGTGGCCGCCGCCCTTGCCCTCGGACGCCACGACGGGCTCCGGCTCGGGCAGGCGCACGCGCTCGATCGCCTCGTGCAGGGCGCGTTCGGGCAGCGGGTAGGGGACGAAATCGTGGGCGCCGAGTTTCAGGAGCTGGTGCAGCCCGGCGGTGGACACGTTGTCGGCGATCAGGATGACCTTGATCCGGCGCTGCGTCGCGGCGCGGATGATTTCCCCGATCAGGCCGATGTCGCCCTCGTCCTCGTGGTCGACGGCGATCGCGACGAACTCCAGGTGGTTGGCCTCGGGCTGCTCGAAGAACGCCTTCGCCTCACCAAGCTGCAAATCCCCCCAGGCCTCGCCCAGTTCGGCTTCCATGTCGTCGATCAGGAGATCGAACTTCTGCACGTCCCGAGAGATGGTGCAGGCGACAATCGGCGCCGGGTCGGATTTCAATGCAAGTTCGCTACCCATTCCTCAATTCCCATGTTGCCCGGATTTTCCGGGTACCGCCCCGACCGCCGTCGAGCGAGCCCCTGGAACAGGGCATCCGGCGGGCAGGGATCGGGACAATGCCCTACGGGAATCGCCCCACGCTCCGCCGACCGTTGTGGTCCGCAAAATGGGCAACAATACGACCAAAAAATCGAAACTATTGGAAAAAGCGCCGCGTCTTTTCAGGACGCGGCGCTTCGGGGTCGTCTTGGGTGAGGCAGTGTGTCGGGGTCAGTCCTCGGACTGCGCGCTGGTGACCCAGTTGCGCTGAACGATGCGGGCGTATTCCCCGTTGAGCACGATCGGGTGGTTCTGGACGAAGCCGGAGACCACGGTCACGGTGCGGCGGTTCTGGCGTTCCCGCTCCGTGGTCGCCACCACCGGCTCGCTTTCTCCGCGCGAGACCAGTGCCTCGAGCCGGTGGCGGTTCACGCCCTGGCTGACGAGGAAGTTGACCACCGCGCGGGCGCGGCGCAGGCCGAGGTTGTAGTTGTAGCCGTCCGACCCGACGAGGTCGGTGTGGCCGTAGACCGAGAACCGGACTTCGGGGAAGTGCCGGATCCAGGCCGCCTGGCGCCGCAGGACCGACTGTGCCTCGGCGTCCAGGTAGGCGCTGTCGAAGGCGAAGTTGATCGTCGTCGGAACCTCGGCGGCGAAGCGGTCCTGGAGGCTTTCGACGTAGGACCGCTGGCCCGACATGATGAGCACGTTGTTCATCGTCGGGTTGCCGAAGCGCCCCTCGTCGAGATGCGAGCCGAGCGGTGCGCCGCCGGTCCAGGAACTGTCGCATGCGGCGAGCGCGAGGAGGGCCGCGCCGGCGGCAAGCGCCTTCAAGTGCAGGGTCGTTGCCATCAGTCTCACTCCATCACGTAGCCGTAGGAACCCGCGAAGTCCTGCTGGGCCACGTCACCGGCCGGCGTGCCACGCCGCGGGGAGACGCCGTTCTGGCCGAGAAGGAAGAACTCGCGTTCGTTCGGGATCGCGACCCGGTCCGTGGGCAGGGCCAGGGCCTCGCCGCGGGTCGGGCTGACCAGGTGCGCGGTGACGATGATCACCAGCTCGGACTGTTCGCGCTGCCAGTTGGAGGAGCGGAACAGCGCGCCGAGGATCGGGATGTCGCCGAGCCACGGAACCTGGCCGATCGAGTCGCGGAAGTCGTCCTGCAGCAGGCCCGCGATGGCGAAGCTCTCGCCGTCACGCAGGTTCACGCTGGTCGACGCCGACCGGGTGTTGAGCGACGGGATCTGCGCGCCGTTGCCGAGCGCGATGGTCTCGCCGAGCGAGGACACCGTGGTGCCGAGGTCGAGATTGATGACGCCTTCCTGGATCACCGTCGGGGTGAATTCCAGCGTGATGCCGAAGGGCTTGAACTCGACCCCCACGCCGTTGTCCGACTGGGTCGGGACCGGGAATTCGCCGCCGGCGAGGAAGTTCGCCGTCTGGCCGGAAAGCGCGGTCAGGTTCGGTTCCGCGAGGGTGCGGACGAGACCGTTGGTTTCCAGCGCCTCGAGCAGGATGCCGACCCGCGCGCCGGTGGAGCCGAACACGACCGACAGGCCGCCGGTGCCGGTGACGCCGGCCAGCGACGGGGTCGCCGGTGCGCCGGACGCGGCGAGCGCGTTGGTGCCGAAGGCGAAGCTGTCGTCGCCGATGCCGATGGAGGTCGACAGGTTCTGCCGGGTGGTGCGCGACATTTCCGCGAAGCGGACCTGCAGGAGCACCTGCTGGCTGCCGGCCACGTTCATCAGGTTGGAGACCCGACCCTCGGCGTAGCGGTTGGCGAGCTGCATGGCCTGGTCGACCGCCTCGCCGTTCGACAGCGTGCCCGAGAGGACGATGCCGTCATTGGCGGTGCGGACCTCGATCGGCTCGCCGGGGAGGATCTGGCCGAGACGCTCGCGAAGCTCGGCGACGTCCGGGATCACCTGGACCTCGACGTTGGCGATGAGCTGGCCCTCGACACCCAGAAGGGTCATCGTGGTCCGCCCGGGCGTGCGTCCGAGAACGTAGATCGTGCGCTCGCTGAGCGTCGCGATGTCGGCGATGGCCGGGTTGGCGACGGAGAGCTCGGCGAAGACGGCCTCCGACTCGACGACGACGGCGCGGTTCATCGGAACCCGCAACGACGTGGCCACGTCACCTTCAAGCACGCGCAGGCTCTGCGCGTGGGTCGCGGGCGCCAAGGAGAGCGCCAATGCACAGGCCATCAGGCCCGCACGCAAGATTTGGGTCATGCTCATTGTGATCCTGCCTCTCTGATCACGGATTTCGCCCCGGGTTGATCCCGGGATTGCCGGCACCATGCCCGAAGGTGCCTTTCCATTCAAGAATCAGGTATTTGCGGGGTGACATTTATGTGCCTTCCGCGCCACGCCCGCACGAAATCTAGAGGCAGAAGAACGGCCGGCCCCCCATATCGGGGACCGGCCGCAAAATTTATCCACAGGCTGTCAGCGCCCGCTCGGCGTCATTCCGGGCTGTGGACGGACGGTGGAGAACTCAGTTCTCGTCGCCGCAGGGAACCGGCGTGACCACCACTTCGCCACCCCGGCGGGCGCGCACGGTGCAGATGCGGGGACCGGCCTCGCGCTCCACCTCGGCGATCCCGAGAAGGGTGTTCTGGTTGATCTCGACGGTCTCGGACGCGGTGTCGTCCTCGACGCCGACCAGCGCCAGGGTCAGCCGGCCGGTCGATTGCGCCTGCGCCAGCGCGGCGACGTCCTCGGCCGCGGCCTCGACGGTGATCGTTCGGGCAATGGTCGGGTTGTTCCGGTCCTCGTCGGCGATCTGGTCGATGGCGATGATCTGCACGTTGGAGCGGATCAGACGGGTCACGTCCTCGCCGCGCGAGGAGCCGGACCAGTACACGTCGACCCGGTCGCCCGGCCGCAGGAAGCCCGACACGCCCGAGGTCACGTCGACCCGGATCGCGACCGCGCGCATGCCGCGGGCCAGCCGCGAGGCGACGCCGGCGTCCTGGCCGGGGCCGGTGACCTTCGAGCGCAGGATCGGCTCGTCGCGTTCCATCACGCGCAGCACGGTGCGCGGAACGTCGGGACCGTCGGGGAAGATCTCTTCCATCGTCGTGAAGGCGCCGAAGGGCACGTGGTCGGCCGGCCAGCGGATCGCGACGACGTGCTCGGGGCGAAGCTGCTGGCCGTAGCGCAGCTGCGTGTTCACCACGAAGATGTCGGTGGTTTCGATAATCGCGTTGCGTTGCTGCGCGATGGCGTTTTGGTATTGCGCGAAGCGGTCCTGGGCGATGTAGACGGCGAACCCCGCCAGGGCTACCCCCACGATCAGAACCAGGCCAAAAATCAGTCGCATGTCATCGGTCCCTTGCTGAAGCGCATGACGCCCCCATTGGTCGCTCACACGCAATTAACCGCTGCCCAGAATCCGGGGTGAATCGGGCAGAATGATGGTGTGTTGGCGGATTTCCCTTGGCGGGATCAGCCGATAACCGGGGGGCAGGCCGGGTATTGCGGCCGCCCCCCGGGGGCTCCTGAACTGGCGGAGCGCCGGATCACGGAGTCGGGGTCGGCGTCGGCGTCGCGGTGCCGAACGGGTCTTCCAGCGGATCCATGTCGGTCAGCGAGGTGCTGATTTCACCCGACAGGGTTTCCATGCCGCCGGAGATGACCGAGATGACGGCCAGGCCGAGGCCGACGAGGGCCGCGGTCAGGACGACCCAGTCGACGGTGACGGCGCCGGATTCGTCCCGGCCGAAGGCTTTGATGAGTTCGAGGTTCATGTCTCGCTCCTGCTTGTTAAAACGGACTTGCCCGGCGAACCGGACCGGCGCGTTCTGCAAGCCAGGCCCCTCGTTGGAGGCAGGAGGAAACTCGCTGTGACGGGGGGCAGGATTGTGGCGTGGCAGCGGCGTGCCGACGCCCAATCGCTCAATTTGGAGACATGAAGATCGGACGCTTCAGGCGTTGTTGGCGTTGCCGTTTGCAGCCGCGCCGTTGCCGTTGTTGTTGAAGCCGGTTCCGTTGCCCTGCTGCCCGTAGGCATTGCCGTTATTGCCATTGTTGCCGTTACCGGCGCTGGCGCTGTCGTCGGAATAGGGATCGGCATAGGGATCGGCGGAGACGTCCTCGCCGTTGCTGTCCGACTCCGTCACGTCGACATCGTTGTCGTCGTTGAACGGGTTGAAGTCGATGTGGTCGGTCAGCAGCTCTTCGTGGATCGTGTTGCTGAGATCGGCGAGTCCGTGGGAAATGACATTGGTGACCGCGAGGCCAAGCGCCACGCAGGCCCCGGACAGCACCACCCAGTCGATGCTCACAGCCCCGGATTCTTCGGCGAAAAAGGTCCCCACGCGGGCAAAACCCGTCATACTCGATACTCCTGCACTTGTTACCGGGGCGCTACGTGCCGCCCCCGTGGAACGTCATGGGTCGAATTTCGAACGAGAATGTGTCGAAAGCAAGGCAGGTGTCTCAATCAGGGTAAAAATGCGGCGAGAATCCGGGAAGCAATAAGACTCGATTGTTCAGGCTGCGAAAACGACACGGGCCGCGGCCGGCGAAATGCGGCACGCGGCCCGGGAAACCGGCCGGAACTGGCGGACGCCGGGGCCGGCCCGGCGCGACGGGATCAGGGTGACGGCGTCGGCGTGGTGGCGTTGGGTCCGAACGGTTGCGCCGAGGGGTCGATGTTCGTCAGCTCGTTCGCGATGTCGTTGGTCAGGTCCTCGAGGCCCTGCGACACAACGGAGATGACGGCCAGCCCCAGGCCGACGAGTGCCGCGGTCAGAACCACCCAGTCGACAGTCACTGCGCCCGACTCGGAAGCGGCGAAAGTCTTGATGATTGCAGTCATGTCAGGTTCTCCTGGACGTCACTACGAATTTCCCGGGGCACTGGCCGACACGGAATCCGTCCCGGCGCTGCGCAAGACTCGCGCCGGATCGGGGCAAGTTTGCGGCAAAATCCGGGTCTCTTGACGATTTGTTAGCCATGCCGTGACGACGGCGTGGCGGCCATCCGGGACCTGACACCCGGAGGCGACAAGGCCGCGCCGTGACCGGCGCGGCCTTGTGCTGTGTCGTTCGCGTCCCGCCGGGGCGGGAGACACCCGGTATTACGGGGTCGGGGTCGGGGTGTTGAAGCCGGCCGGCGCAGCGGCGGGATCCATGCCCGTCAGTTCGGTCGAGATGTCGCCCGAGAGATCGGCAACGCCGCCGGAGACGACAGCCATGACGGCGAGGCCCAGGCCCACGATGGCAGCGGTCAGGACGACCCAGTCGACGGTCACGGCGCCGGATTCGGAGGCGACGAAGTTTTTGAAGATTGCGGTCATGTTACTAACTCCAAGTTTGATCGCGTTTGCGTGTTTCCACCCAAGTCCGCGGTGTCCTCGTTGACCCCCGCGATGACTGCAAACTGACTTCGGAACGGGGCGGGATTGGGGCGATGAAACGGATTTTAGGTGAATTAGTGGGAAATTTTCGGGGCAGGAGGGTTTGCCCGCCTGCCCGGATTCTTCGAATATAAATCCATTAATTCAGGGGCTTGGTCGGATTTCGCGGCCCCGGAGGCGCGATCAGGGAACGGGATGAAGCGGGTTTCTTCCCGGATCCTGAGTGGAGAGCTGGCGCGAAATATCATCGGAAAGATTCTCGAGCCCCTGGCTCAGAACGGAAACGACGGCGAGTCCGATCCCGGTGAGCGCCCCGGTCAGCACGACCCAGTCCACGGTGACGGCACCGGACTCCGAATGCAGGAATGTCTTGAACACTGAAATCATCTCCACGTTCCACACGCTTCAGAACTAACGGCAGACCGCTTTTGGCGGCGCCGGTCGCTCCCCCGAGATGACCCGTGGCCACAACAGGCTGAAAATCGGGCAGAATTGCGGCACATTTGGATCAAAATCGCGATTGGGCCGGATCCGTGCTTTCCGGGCACGGGCGGGGCTGGCATGATTCCCGCAAATGCGGGGCAACCGCGGGACGGGCAGAGATGATACGGGCTATCCTGAGCATGGCGCTGGCGGGCGTTCTATTCGCCGAAAGCGCAGCGGCGCAAGCGTCGCCGCCACCATTTCCTGAATTCAGTTTCCGACGGGTCACACCACCCGGGCCGGACCATCGCGGGCCGCTGATCGATATTCATATCGAACCCGCGCCGGAACCCGACCCGGCGGAGGAGCCCGAGCTGGCCGACATTCCGCCCGAGGCCGCGCTCGGCGCGTCGGGCTGGTTCTGGGCGGAGGTGCCGGCCGGGCTGGAGGCACCGGGGCGCACCCGTGCCGCGCTGGAGCTTCTGGCGCGCGCGCCGGAGGCGGACGGTCTGAACATCCTGCGGCTCGACGACCTGAACCGCCTTGCCTCGGAACACGGCCGCGAGATCCTGTCGGCGACCGTGGGGACGGAAGTGTCGCCCGCGCTGGTTCTCGCGGTGATGGCGGTCGAAAGCGCCGGCCGCGCCGACGCCGTGTCGGGCGCGGGCGCGCAGGGGCTGATGCAGCTCATCCCTGCCACCGCCGACCGGTTCGATGTGGCCGACCCGTTCGACCCGGAACAGAACATCGCAGGCGGGGTGGCCTACCTGTCCTGGCTGCTCGGGGAATTCGGCGGCGACCCGATCCTGGCGCTTGCGGGCTACAACGCCGGCGAGGGCGCGGTCTGGAGGTCGCAGGGCGTGCCGGACTACGACGAGACGCGGGATTACGTTCCGAAGGTGCTGGCGACCTGGGATCTCGCGCGGATGCTCTGCGCCACGCCGCCGCAGTTCGTGTCGGACGGCTGCGTGTTCGCGAACATGGTGCGGTCGTAGGGCGAGGGAGATGTGCGCGAGACCGGTTTGCGCAGGGACAAGGCCGTAAGCCGCCGCGCGTTGCCGGTCCACCCCTTTCCAGCGATCCGGTCGCGCCCGGGCTCAGCCCCGGTCCTGTCCGGGCATGGCGAGGATAGAGCGATATCGCCGATCCGCGGCTTGCAGCCCGGAATGTCCGGTCAGGCGAACACGTCCCCCCATTCCGGGTGCCGCTTCGCCTGCGCCTTCACGAAGGGGCAGAGCGCGATGATCTTCACCCCGTCGGCGCGGGCATCGGCCACCAGCCGTTCGACCAGCCGCTGACCCGCCTTCGTGCCGCGCATCTCGTCGGGCACGCCGGTATGGTCGGCGATGATCTGCTTCGCGGAGACGATGGAATAGGTCAGCTCCGCCTCGGCCCCGCCTTCCCTCAGGACGTAGCGGCCCTTGGTCTCCCCGTGCTCGCGCGTGATTTCAGACATCTATACCGGTCTCCGGCAGGGGCCGCGTCACCCCGGAAGAGGCGATCGCGACGAAGGTGAAATCGCCCTCGGTCACCATCAGGCGCTCCCCGGTGCGCTGGCGGCGCACCCAGGCCTCTACATGCATGGTGAGCGAGGTCCGCCCGGTCCGCTCGATGCGGGTGTAGACGGAGAAGAGGTCGCCGACGAGCACGGGGGCGTGGAACCGCAGCGCCTCGATGGCGACGGTGGCGCAGCGGCCCTGGGTCCGCTGCGCCGCGGTAGTGCCGGCGGCGATGTCCATCTGGCTGACGACCCAACCGCCGAACACGTCGCCGCCGGCGTTGGTGTCGCCGGGCATCGGCACGGTCTGAAGCGTCAGGTCGCCCCGCGGCTCAGCCGACAATCGTCGCCTCGGTGGCGGCGCGGAGTTCCTTCTCGGTCACGCCGTCGGCGAGCTGGACGATCTTCAGTCCGCCCTCGACCACGTCGAGCACGCCGAGGTTGGTGATGATCCGGTCGACCACGCCCTTGCCGGTCAGCGGCAGGGTGCATTCCTTCAGCACCTTTGAGTCGCCGTGCTTGTTGGTGTGGTCCATGACCACGACCACCTTGCCGACGCCGGCCACGAGGTCCATCGCGCCGCCCATGCCCTTCACGAGCTTGCCGGGGATCATCCAGTTCGCGAGATCGCCGTTCTCGGCCACTTCCATCGCGCCGAGGATCGCGGCCGCGATCTTGCCGCCGCGGATCATGCCGAAGCTCGTGGCGCTGTCGAAATAGGACGTGCGGGGCAGTTCGGTGATCGTCTGCTTGCCGGCGTTGATGAGATCGGGGTCTTCCTCGCCCTCGTAGGGGAAGGGGCCCATGCCGAGCATTCCGTTCTCGGATTGCAGCGTGATGTCCTTGTCGCCCACGTAGTTCGCGACGAGCGTCGGGATCCCGATCCCGAGGTTCACGTACATGCCGTCTTCGAGTTCCTCCGCCGCGCGGGCGGCCATCTGGTTGCGGTCCCAGGGCATCAGGCTTCCTCCCTCTTGCGGACGGTCCGCTGTTCGATGCGTTTCTCGTGCTGCCCCTGGATGATCCGGTTCACGTAGATGCCGGGCAGGTGGATGTGGTCGGGGTCGATGGAGCCGCGGGGCACGATCTCCTCCACTTCCATCACGCAGACCTTGCCGCACATCGCGGCGGGCGGATTGAAGTTGCGGGCGGTCTTGCGGAAGATCGCGTTGCCGGTGTCGTCGGCCTTCCAAGCCTTCACGATCGACAGGTCGGCGAAGATGCCTTCTTCCAGGATGTAGTCCTGACCGTCCCAGGTCTTCACTTCCTTGCCCTCGGCGATCACGGTGCCGACGCCGGTCTTGGTATAGAAGCCGGGGATGCCGCAGCCGCCGGCGCGCATCCGTTCGGCCAGCGTGCCCTGCGGGTTGAATTCCAGTTCCAGCTCGCCGGACAGGTATTGCCGCATGAACTCGGCGTTCTCGCCCACGTAGGACGACATCATCTTCCTGATCTGCTTGGTGTCGAGCAGCTTGCCGAGGCCGAAGCCGTCCACGCCGCAGTTGTTGGAGGCGACCGTCAGGTCCTTCACGCCGCTTTCGACGATGGCGTCGATCAGAAGCTCGGGGATGCCGCAGAGGCCGAAGCCGCCCGCGGCGATCAGCATTCCGTCCGTGAGGAGCCCGTCGAGCGCCTCCGCGGCGGATCCGTAGACTTTCTTCATCGCGGCAGGCCCCTTCTCCTATGCACCTTTCCCGTTTTCATCGCGCGGGGCGGGGCGGGTGTCAATCAGAGCGCCCCGGCCATCTGCCCGATCAGGCCGGAGCCGAAGGCCCGCAGCGCCTCGCCCGGCTGCTGGCTGGCGAGCCGTTCGGCCAGCGGGTCGGGCGCGTCGATGGCGCTGCCCGACAGCCGGGCCAGCACGGCATGGCCGCAGAAGGGGACGTGAAGCTCCGAGTATCCGCCCTCGTGGACCATCACGAGCTTGCCGCCGCAGAGATCCGCCGCGGCCTCCATGACCATCGCGGTCATTTCGCGGAACGTGTCGGACCCGGCCAGCATCCGGCCGAGCGGATCGACGCCCGAGGCGTCGAAGCCGCAGGCGACCACGATGACGTCCGGCCGGAACGCCTCCATCGCCGGGATCGCGAGGCGTTCCAGCGCCTCTATATAAGATGCGTGGCCGAGACCCGGGGGCAGCGGGATGTTGAGGTTGAAGCGCTCGCCCGCGCCGCTGCCGCGATCGGCGAAGGCGCCGGTGTCGCGCGGGTAATTGCGGTCCTGGTGGATCGAGATCGTCAGCGTGTCGTCGCGGTCGTAATAGATCGCCTCGGTCCCGTTGCCGTGGTGGACATCCCAGTCGAGCACCGCCACCCGCTCGGCCAGCCCTTCGGCCCGCGCGGATTCCACCGCGATGGCGATGTTGTTCAGGAGGCAGAAGCCGTTCGGGAAATCGGGCAGGCAGTGGTGCCCCGGCGGGCGGGACAGGGAATACGCGTTGTCCAGTTCGCCGCGCAGCACCGCCATCAGCGCGGCGCGGGCGAGACCGGCGGACAGCGTCGCGATCTCGAACCCGTCGGGGCCGAACGGGGTCCGAAGGCCGAGCTCGCCGCCGCCCTGCGCGGCCTTCGCGCGGAACGCGGCGAGATAGCTTTCGGGATGAATGCGGCGCAGGTCCTCCTCGGTCGCGGGGTCGGCGCCCTGCATCGCGAGTTCACGCGAAAGGCCCGTCACCTCGATCAGGTTCTTCAGCCGCCGCTTGGTCTCCGGGTTCTCGGGCAGGCCGCCGCCGATGGCCGGTTGCACCAGCCCGCCGACCGGGGCGAGGAACGCGTAGTTGCCGCCCGAGTGCCAGAAGCAGCGTTCGTCCCAGAAAAAGCCCGTCGTCATGCCCGCGTCTCCGTTCGATCCCGCCGGAGTATGGGCATGGGGACCGCCGGGCTGCAACGCTGTGGACATCTCTGGGGACGGGGCCGCGGCGCGGTGTCTGGACAGGGCCGCGCGCGGGTGCCACCAATCCCGCATGGCCAAGGGCTTGCCGGACCTGTCCCACCTTGTTTCCCCGGGCGTCACCCTGACTTTGCGGGTCACGCCGAGGGCGTCCGCGAACTCCGTGGACGCGCCTGTGGACAGCGGCGCGCCGGTGCGGCTGAAAGTCACGGCCCCGGCGGAAGGCGGCAAGGCCAACGCCGCCGTGCTGGCGCTGCTGGCGAAGGCGCTCGGCGTGCCGAAGTCGCGGCTGACGCTGGTGCGCGGGGCGACGTCGCGGGACAAGCTCGTGCGGATCGACTGACGGCGCCCCGGCGGCTAGGCTGGCAGGATGCAGGACGATCCCGACGACGCCGCGCTTCGCGCCCGGTACGGCCCGATGCTGGAACGGGAACGCGCCGCGCTCGCCGCCGCGTCCGAGGGCGGGCGCAACGCCCGCGCGGTGGTGGAACTCGACCAGCAGAGCGTCGGGCGTCTCAGCCGGATGGACGCGCTGCAGGGCCAGGCGATGGCCAAGGGGCTGGAGGCGCGGCGCGCCGGGCGGCTTCGCGCGATCGCCGCCGCGCTCGGCCGGATGGACACGGGCGACTACGGCTGGTGCGAGGATTGCGGCGGCTTCATCGGCCACGGGCGGCTCGGATCGGACCCTTGCGCCCCGCGCTGCGTCGAATGCGCCGGCGGTCAGGGACCGGGCGTCAGCCGGTAGATGCCCTCGGGCAGGTCCAGCGCCGCGGCGAGGTCGCGCAGTTGCGACATCGACAGGGTGATCTTCTGGACGCTGTCCGTCCGCGGGTCGAGCTGCTCGACCGTCACGCATTCCGCGAAGGCGGCGATGGTGATGTCTTCCTGCAGCGGCGCTTCGCCCTCGTCGACAAGCGTGACGACGGTGGCGTCGAAATCGTGCTCGATGGTGAACATGGCCGGAGGCTAGGCGCGGGGCCGGGCGGGTGCAAGCGGGGCGGCGTGCGAAGCTGCCGCAGGCGGCGAAAAAAGCGCGGCGCAGTCTGGACCCGTTTCCGCGCCATGATAGCTTGATCGCCAAACAAGAACGATCCGGCAGGACACGATCCATGAGGCTGACGGCACTTCTCCTACTCGGGCTGACACTGGTCGCGGGCTGCGTGCAGACCGTTCCCGCCTCGCCCTCCGCCGGTGGCGGATCGTCCGGTGGCGGCGCGCGGGTGTCGATCGCCGAGGTGTCGGGCCGGATCGAGGCCGTATCGGAGGCCGAATGCCGGGCGCGCCTGCCGCGCGGCAACTGCGATTTCGAGATCCTCGTGGAAACCGACCCCGCCGCCGGCATCAACGCGTTCCAGACCGTCGACCGGTCGGGCCGCCCGGTCATCATCGTGACCCAGGGCCTGATCCGCGAAGTGCTGAACGCCGACGAACTGGCCTTCGTGATCGGCCACGAGGCCGCGCACCACATCCGCCAGCACATCCCGCAGCAGGTGAACGCCGCCCGCCGCGGCGCGCTCGTGTTCGGCATCCTCGCGCAGATGGGCGGCGGCGACGAGGCCGCGGTGCGCGAGGCCGCGCAGCTCGGCGCGACGGTCGGCGCGCGGCGGTTCAGCCAGGACCACGAGCTTCAGGCTGACCAGCTCGGCACCATCATCGCGATGCGCGCGGGCTACGACCCGATCCTCGGCGCGGCCTTCTTCCAGCGCCTGCCCGATCCCGGCAACCGGATCCTCGGAACCCACCCGCCGAACGCGGAGCGCGAAGCTATCGTGCGCCGGACGGCCGCCGGTCTCTGACACCGCGCGGCGGCGAAGGGCGGCGGGGCGATTCCCGCCGCCGTCCTTGATCCTCGTCAATGTTTCCCGTCCCGCGCGGCGCGATAATGGGTGCGAGACGCCCGGAATCGCCCGACGAGGGAGCCCGCCGATGCAACACACCCGTATCCAGCCGCTCGGAGAGGAGCGCGCGCATTACTGGATGGTCCAGCGCATGGCGCGCGCCACGGGCACCGATCTCGTGCGGGCGTTCGACGAAGGCGCGCTGTCGCCGGATCAATGGGCCGCGACCGTGGGCAACTGCCGCGGCTGCGGCTGGACCGAGGGCTGCGACCACTGGCTCGACGGCGAACGCGGGGTACCGCGCCCGGTCCCGCAGGCCTGCCCCAATGCCGCGCTGTTCGAGCGGCTCGCCGGGCACATGCGCTGACCAGACCCATTCACACGAGGACCCCGCAGATGTTCGGATTGTTCAAGATCTCCCGCCACGCCGATCTCGCGCAGCGGATGGCGAAGACCCTCGGGCGCGACCCGATCGGATCGGTCGCCGCTGCCGAGCACACCGCGCAGCGCTGGCGGAGCGCCGTCCTGTCCTGCACCCGCTGCGACCGCGCCTGCGACTGCGAGGCTTGGCTCGACAGCCACCCCACGGCCGAGGTCGCGCCGGGCTACTGCCGCAACGCGGATTTCCTGGCCCGGATGCCGAAGTCCGAACCCGCGGCCTGACCGCGCTGGCCGAAGCGGACCCGGGCCGCTAGGCTCCGCCCAGAGAAAGCGGAGAGGAGACGCCCGATGACCGCCATGCCCCGCGCCCTGCGCGCGCTCGTCCTTGCCGTGCCGCTGGCTGCCGCCGCCGCCATCGCCGCGCTGGCCGAGATCCCCGGCACCTACCTGGCCTACGGGCGTAACGCCGACGGTTCGGCCTACCAGGGCAACGTGACCGTGACCCAGACCGGGGCAAACCAGTACCGCGTCGACTGGAACGTGGGCTACCAGTATTCCGGCAACGGCGTGCTGGAAGGGCGCGTGCTGACGGTTCACTGGGGCGATGCCAACCCGGCCGTCTACGTCCTGATGCCGGATGGCGAGTTCCACGGCACATGGGCCGATGGCGAGGGGCTGGAATACTGGACCCGGACGCCGCGCTAGGGGCGGTCCCGTCCCGGTTGTCCGAGACCCGGCGCTAGCCGGCGCAACGCGCGGTGGCGGTCAGACCCGCCGGCCCCAGAGGTCGTATTCGCCTGCTTCCTCGACCTCCACGGTCAGGATGTCACCGGGGGCGAGGCCCTCGAAGTCCTCGTCGATGAACAGGTTGCCGTCGATTTCGGGCGCGTCGGCGCGGGTGCGGCAGGTGGCGGCCTCGTCGTCGACCTCGTCCACGATCACCTCGATCCGGGTGCCGACCTTCGCCGCCAGCTTCGCCTCGGAAATCGCCTGCGCCTTTTCCATGAAGCGGTGGAAGCGGTCCTCCTTCACCTCCTCCGGCACGTGGTCCGGCAGCGCGTTCGACCGCGCGCCGGCGACATTCTCGTAGCGGAAGCAGCCGACGCGATCGAGCTGCGCCTCGTCGAGCCAGTCGAGAAGGGTCCGGAACTCGTCCTCGGTCTCGCCGGGATAGCCGACGATGAAGGTGGAGCGGATCGCGAGCGAAGGGCAGGCCGCGCGCCAGGCCGCGATCTCGTCCAGCGTGCGCGCGGCGGCGGCGGGGCGCGCCATGCGACGGAGCGTGTCGGGATGGGCGTGCTGGAACGGGATGTCGAGGTAGGGCAGCACCCCCGGCCCGGCCTCGGCCATCATCGGAACGAGATCGCGGACATGGGGGTAGGGGTAGACGTAGTGCAGCCGGACCCAGGCCCCGAGCGCGCCGAGGTCGCGCGCGAGCGGCAGGATCGGCGCCTTGACCTCGCGGTCCTTCCAGTCGGTCCCGTAGGCGGAGGTATCCTGGCTGATCACCAGCAGTTCCCGCACGCCCGCGCCGACGAGCTTTTCCGCCTCGCGCATGACCGCGGCATGGGGGCGGGAGGCGAGCTTCCCGCGCATGTCGGGGATGATGCAGAACTTGCAGGCGTGATTGCAGCCTTCGGAGATCTTCAGGTAGCTGTAGTGGCGCGGCGTCAGCTTCACGCCCTGCGCCGGCATCAGGTCGATGAACGGATGGGGCGCGGGCGGGACGGCGGAATGCACCGCGTCGAGCACCTGTTCGTATTGATGCGGCCCCGTCACCGCCAGCACCTTCGGATGCGCGCCGGTGATGTAGTCGGGCTCCGCGCCGAGGCAGCCGGTAACGATGACCCGGCCGTTGGCCTCCAGCGCCTCGCCGATGGCTTCGAGGCTTTCGGCCTTGGCGCTGTCGAGAAACCCGCAGGTGTTCACGATCACCGCCTCCGCGCCCGCGTAGTCGGGCGAGATCGCGTAGCCCTCGGCGCGCAGGCGGGTCAGGATGCGCTCGCTGTCCACCAGCGCCTTGGGGCAGCCGAGCGACACCATGCCGATGCGGGGCTGGCCGGGGCGGGCGTCTTCCGTGACCCGCGCGCGGGCGAGGTCGGGGCGAAGGTCGGGCGGGTTCTGCGACATGGGGCGAGGCCATAGCGCCAAACGGCCCGCGCCGGAAGGGGCGGCGATAATCCTTGGGACAGCCGCGCGTTCCGCGCTAGAATCGCGGCCGGGGACAAGAGCAGGAGGAAGAGCGGTGCGCTGGATATTCAGGGCGATCTTCGCGGTCATCTTGGTCGGCCTTCTCGGGCTCGGCGCGCTGTTCGTGATCCCGTCCGAACGGATCGCGCGGGTGGCGACCGACCGGCTGTCGGACGCGACCGCGCGCGAGGTGACGATCCGGGGTGGCGTCCGGCCGCAACTGTTCCCGGCGCTCGGCATCCGCGCGACCGACGTGGCCATCGGCAATCCCGACTGGGTCGCCGAGGGGCCCCTGCTTGAGGCGCGCAGCCTGCATGTCGGCGTGGCATGGGCGCCGCTTCTGCGGGGCGAGGTCCAGCTCAGGACGGTCGAGGCGGTGGAGCCCCGGATCGTGCTGGTGCGAGACGAGACCGGGCGGGCGAGCTGGGACATGGGCGCCACGGCCGAGGCTGCGCCCGGCGCGGCGCCCGCCGACAATGCCGCGCAGACGGCGGAGGCCGCGCCCGCCGTCGCCGATCCGCCGGCAGCGGGCGGTGCGATGCGGCGGCTCGGGCTCGATCTCGCGCGGGTGGAGGACGGCGCGGTGCTGTTCATCGACCGCGCGACGGGGCGCAACCTGTCCATCGGCGAGGTGACGGCGGAACTGGCCATGCCCGACCCCGGCGGCCCTGTTGACGTGGCGATTGCCCTCACCGCGGGCGGCGACGAGATCTCGGCCACGGCCCGGATCGACCCGGCCTCCGACTTCGTCGGCGGACAACCCGCCACGGTTTCGGCTGCGCTGGAATGGGACGGCGGGTCGGCGTCCTTCGAAGGCCGTGCCGGGCTCGCACCCGAGGCCGAGGGGCGGGTAGAGATCGAGGCGACCGATCCCGGGCCGATCCTCGCTCTGGCCGGGGCGGTGCGGCCCGACCTGCCGCGGGGACTGGGCCGCGACAGCCTCGCGCTCGACGCGGTGCTGACCTACACGCGCGACGGCAGCCTGCACCTGCGGGACGCCACCGTGGCGCTGGACGGCAACCGCTTCGCGACGGAGCTGGACCTGCTGCCCGGCGCAGACCGCCCGCTTCTGCGGGGGAACGTCACCGCCGACGAGATCCGTATCGCGGCGGCGGCCCCGGCCGCGCCGGGTGCGCCCGCCGCCCCGGGCGGTGGCGGCGGCAGCGGTGCCGGCGGCGTGCCGCAAAGCGCCCCCGCCGCGACGCAGGGATGGTCCGAAGCACCGATCGACGCCTCGGCGCTTCACCTCCTCGATACGCAGCTGTCGCTCACCGCGGCGCTGATCGAGGCCGGCGGCGTCACGCTCGACCATGTCTCCGCGCGGATGTCCTCCGAGGATGGCCGCGCGGTGCTCGACGTCACCCATGCCGGGCTGTTCGGCGGCAGCGTGCAGGGCAGTTTCGTCGCGAACGCCCGTGGCACCTTCTCGACCCGGGTCGAGGCGACGCTGACCGACCTCGACCTGCATCCGACCGTGCTGGCCCTGACCGGGTGGGAACGGCTGGAGGGGCGCGGCTCGGCCGAGGTGTCGCTGCTCGCCCAGGGCGAAAGCCTCGCGGCGCTGATGCGCGATCTCGCCGGGGCCGGGCAGATTGAGCTTGGCCAGGGCGCGATCCTCGGGCTCGACATCGCCGGGATGATCCGCAACCTCGATCCGGGCTTTCGCGGCGAGGGCGCGCGCACCGTGTTCGACAGCGTGACCGCGGGCTTCACCATCGAGAGCGGCGTGCTGGAAAACCGCGATCTCGCGCTGACGGCGGGGTGGGGCGGCATCACGGGCGCCGGAACCGTCGATATCGGGCGGCAGCGGATGGATTACCTCGTGGTGCCCGGCGTTCTCAGGGGCGAGACCGGCGGCGGCATCGCGGTGCCGGTCCGGATCGAGGGGCCGTGGTCGGACCTGAGCTACCGGCCCGACCTCGACGCGCTGCGCAACCAGGAGTTCTCGGAGGAGATCGACGCGCTGGAAAACCGGGCGACCGAAGAGGTTCGCGACTTCCTCAACGACGAGCTCGGCATCCAGATCGAGGAGGGCGCGAGCCGGGAGGAGGCGATCGACCAGCTTGAGGACGCGCTCGGCGACCGGCTTCAGCAGGAATTGACCGACGGGCTTCGTCAGCTGTTCCAGTGACGCAGCGACGGCTGGCGGGAACGGCCCCGGTCTGCTAACGCGGGATCATGACTCGCGTGGCTCTCATCCTGACCGTCGCCCTCGTCGCGGCCTGTGGCCGGTCTCCCGACCCGACCCCGGCCGGGCTCTACCCCGGGGAAACGCCGCGGATGCGGCAGCTGATCGAGGAGGCGGCCTCGCGCCACGACGTGCCGGCGGCGCTGGTCCACCGGGTGGTGCAGCGCGAAAGCGACTACCGCGCCGATGCCCGCAACGGGCCGTATTACGGTCTGATGCAGATGCTGCCCCAGACCGCCCGCACGATGGGCCACGACGGCCCGCCCGAGGAGCTTCTGAATCCGTCAGTGAACCTGGAATACGGCGTGCGCTACCTGCGCGGCGCGTGGCTGGTCGCCGATGGCGACATGGACGAGGCGGTGCACTGGTACGCGAGCGGCTACTACTACGAGGCCCGCAACCGCTGCATGCTGGTGGAAACCGGCCTTCTCGACCGCGAGATCGGCTGCTAGGCGCGCCGTCGCGGGGCGGGCCGGTCAGCCGTCGCGGTAATCGAAATCCGGCAGGATCGACAGGACATCGACCACGGGCGATCCGTCGGCGCCGGTTTCGAACTGCCGGGCGAGTGCCAGCGTCGCGTAGCCGTGGGCAAGGCTCCAGAGCATCATGCAGCCGCTTTCGGTCCCCTCGCGCCGGTCCAACCCGTCGGCGACGCCCGACAGGATGCGGCGGCTCGCGCCGGCGGCCTCGGCCAGTGCCGGATCCTCCGGGTCGCAGAGCGTGGTGGAGAACATCAGCTCGAACAGGGCGGGGGAGCGCAGCGCGAAACGGACGTAGCCCGAGATCGCCGCGCGCAACCTGTCGCGCCCGGTGGCGGCGTGGCCGACATCGTCGCGCATCGCCTTGGACTGGCGCCAGAACCCTTCGGTCGCGATGGCGGTGCAAAGCCCGCGGAAACCTGCGAAGTGATTCTTCGGGGCGGTGTGGCTGACCCCGACCCGCGCGGCGACCGCGCGAAGGCTCAGCCCGGTCAGTCCCTCCGTCTCCAGTATTTCGAGCCCGGCCACCACCAGCGCCGTTCTCAGGTCGCCGTGGTGATATTTCCGCTTCACCGCCGGGGCGGGCGCGTCCTCGCCCCCACGCACCAGCCCTGCAGGGACGCCCGGGCGTGGCAGGACGTGGGAGATGTTGACGGTGGAAACCGTGACCGGAGCATTCATGGCGACGCCTCAGGATCGGGATGACCGGAACGGCCGGTCGGCTTGCCCCGATCCTCGCGCCACGACCTTACCTGTGGCTTAACACGGCCCCCGGAACCGACGCGAAATCGGCGGTCGCGCCATGACCCCGCCGGGGATCAGGCGGCGCGCTGCCAGTCCGGCGCGACGAGCTCCTCGCGGAAGGCGAAGCGTTCGAGATGCCGCCAGATCACGTCCTCGCCCCGCGACAGGAGCTCCGCGTCGTCGGCATGGATCGCCATCGACAGCACTTCCCCCTCGGCATGAAGCTCCGCCCGGAACCCGTCGAAGCGGATATCGGCGTCGGAGGGATCGAAGGTCACCGGGCGCTTGTGCGCGAAATGCTTGGCGAGTTGCTGGAGGTAGCCGCTGGCCTTCGCGGTGGTGATCTGGGCGGTGGATTGCATCGGGGCACCTTTCCTGAGTGTTGTTGTCAGGATAAGCGCCCCGAAGGTCCGGGGCAAGATGCGGAGGGCGTCAGCGGCGACGGTCGCGACGCGACGACATCGGCTGGAACGCGACGCCCACATGGGCCTCGCAATAGGGTTTGCCCTGCTGGACCGGCAGGCCGCAGAAATAGAAATCCTCGGTCGCGGGATCGCCGATCGGCCACTTGCAGGTCCGCTCGGTCAGTTCCATCAGGCTGATCCGGCGCGCCTTCTTCTCGATCTCGTTGACCTTGGCGAGCGCCTCGGGGCTGATCTCGTTGGCGGAGGGCTGCGGCGGCAGGGGCTGGCCGGCGGGCACCACGGCCTTCCGGAGCGGGGTCACGTTCGACGGCCGGGCGGGCGCGGTTTCGGCGGCGGCGGGTTCCAGGCGCGGCGCGGGCTCGGGCTTCGGCGCCGGCTTGGGCTGCGCGCCCTGCGCGGCGGCGGGCTTCGGATCGGGCTTCTCGGCAGGCTTGACCGGGCCGGAGGTGCGGTTCGACAGGCCGAGGCGATGCACCTTGCCGATCACCGCGTTGCGCGTCACGCCACCGAGTTCCTTCGCGATCTGGCTCGCGGACTGGCCCTCGGACCACATCCGTTTCAGCGTCTCGACGCGCTCGTCCGTCCAAGACATCATCGTCTCCTGCATTTCTCGCTGCCCTCCGGTCGCCGCTCCTGGGTCGAAACCCCGGATGTAGTGCGGGGCAACCGGCTTTAAAGCCCTATTCTATCTGGACGGACCCGGGATACAAGCGGGCCCGGAACGGGAGAATACGATGGATACGACGGACCGCAGCCTGATGGGCGAACGCCGCTTCGGGCGGGTGAACTGGCTCGGGCTCTACACCCTCGCCCGGCGCGAGGTGATGCGCTTCGCGGTGATCTGGACGCAGACGCTGCTCGCGCCGATGGCGACGGCGGGGCTGTTCGTGCTGGTCTTCTCGTTGGCCATCGGCGGGCAGCGGGGCGACGTCATGGGCATCCCGTTCCTGCACTTCATCGCACCCGGCATCCTGTCGATGACGGTGATTCAGAACGCCTTCGCCAACACCTCGTCGTCGCTGATGGTGGCGAAGGTGCAGGGCAACATCGTCGACACGCTGATGCCGCCGCTCGCGCCGCTGGAACTGGTGACGGGCTACGTCGCGGGCGGGATCGTCCGCGGGCTCGCCATCGCGGCGGTGATCGCCGCGGTCCTGTTCCCGATCGTGGGCATCGGGCTGGAACACCCGCTCTGGGCGGCGGTCTTCGTCGTGCTCGGCTCGGCCTTCCTCGGCGGTCTCGGGCTGGTGGCGGCGATCTTCGCGCAGAAGTTCGACCACATCGCCGCGATCACCAACTTCGTGGTGGTGCCGCTGAGCTTTCTGTCCGGCACCTTCTACTCGATCGAGACCCTGCCGCCGGTCATGGCGGCGCTCAGCCACGCCAACCCGCTGTTCTACGTCATCGACGGGGTGCGCTACGGCGTCCTCGGCATCTCCGACCGCTCGCCGTGGCTCGGCCTCGCGGTCGCGGGTGCCGCGACGGCCGCGGTGCTGTGGGTGGCGTGGCGAATGTTCAAGGCGGGGTACCGGCTGAAAAGCTGACCCGCCCCGGCCTACGCGGTTCCCCGCGCCGGGGTCGGCGCGGTGGCCCCGGACGCCCTGACCGCCGGCCGCCGGTGCCGCTAGCGGTGTCCGCCGGTCCGGCGCTCAGACGCCGAGGCAGTAACGCATGATCGCCTTCTGCGCGTGAAGCCGGTTCTCGGCCTCGTCGAAGATCACCGATTGCGGGCCGTCCATGACCTCGTTCGTCACTTCCTCCCCGCGGTGGGCGGGCAGGCAATGCATGAACAGCGCGTCGGGTTTCGCCTGCTTCATCAGGGCCGCGTTGACCTGGTAGGGGCGAAGCTGGTTGTGGCGCCGCTCCTTCGCGGTCTGGCTGTCGTGCATCGAGATCCAGGTGTCGGTTACGACGAGATCGGCCCCCGCGACGGCGGTCTCCGGGTTGCGGTCGATCTCCACCTTCACGCCCTTTGCGCGGGCCTCGTCGATGAAGACGCGCTCGGGATCGAGCGTTTCGGGGCCGGTGAAGGTCAGGTCGAAGCCGAGCTGCCCGGCGGCGTGGGCGAAGCTGGCGAAGACGTTGTTTCCGTCGCCGCACCAGGTGACCTTCCGGCCCGCGATCGGGCCGCGGTGTTCCTCGTAGGTCATCACGTCGGACATGATCTGGCAGGGATGGGTGCGGTTGGTCAGCCCGTTGATGACCGGCACGCTCGCGTTCTCGGCCATCTCGAGAAGCGTATCCTCCTCGAAGGTGCGGATCATGATGAGATCGACGTAGCGGGACATGACGCGGGCGGTATCGGCGATGGTCTCGCCGTGGCCGAGCTGCATCTCGGATCCCGACAGGACCAGGGTTTCGCCGCCCATCTGGCGAACGCCGACGTCGAAGCTGACGCGGGTGCGGGTGGAGGGTTTCTCGAAGATCAGCGCGACCATGCGGCCGGCAAGCGGCTGTTCGTCGTCCGCCGCGCCCTTCGGGCGGCCGGCGCGGGCGGCCTTCATCGCCGCCGCCGTGTCGAGGATGGACCGGAGCGCCGCGGGGTCGGTCCGGTTGATGTCGATGAAATGGGTCATGTCGGTCTTTTCGTCCAATGTCGGAGCGAGGGGGAAATTCGCCCCCTCGCGCTCCCCCGAGGATACTTCGGGGATGAAGAAGGGGTTACTCGGCGGCTTCCAGGCTGGCTTCGACACGCGTGGCGGCGCGGTCGAGGCGGGCCAGGGCCTCGCCGATCTCGTCCTCCGAGATCGTCAGCGGCGGCAGCAGGCGCAGGACGTTCTCGGCGGCGGGGACGGCCAGCATCTCCTCGCCGTTGAGCGCCTTGAGCACGTCGGCGGCGGCGGGCTTGCAGGCGAGGCCGAGCATCAGGCCGGTGCCGCGAACGGCCTCGAACACGTCGGGATGCGCGGCGACGAGCCCTTCCAGCCCCTGGCGCAGACGGCCGGCCTTGCGGCTGACCCCGTCGAGGAAACCGTCCTCCAGCATCACCGTCATCACCTCGGCGGCCACGGCGCAGCCGAGCGGGTTGCCGCCGTAGGTGGAGCCGTGGGTGCCGGGGGTCATGCCCTTCGCGGCCTCCTCGGTGGCGAGCAGGGCGCCGATCGGGTAGCCGCCGCCGATGCCCTTGGCGACCATCATGATGTCGGGCTCGATCCCGGCCCATTCGTGGGCGAAGAGTTTGCCGGTCCGGCCCATGCCGCACTGGATCTCGTCGGCGATCAGGAGCAGGCCGTGGCGGTCGCAGATCTCGCGGATCTTCTTCAGCGCGCCATCGGGCAGGGTGCGGATGCCACCCTCGCCCTGGATCGGCTCGATCATCACGGCGCCGATCTCGGGCTGCGCGGCGGCGTCTTCCAGCGCGTCGGTGTCGCCGAAGGGAAGATGCACGAAGCCCGGCATCAGCGGACCGAACCCCTCGGTCAGCTTCTTCGACCCCGCCGCCGCGATCATGCCGGTGGACCGGCCGTGGAACGCGCCCTCGAAGGTGATGATGCCGGTGCGGTCGGGCTCGCCCGAGGCGTGGCGGTATTTCCGCGCCATCTTGAGCGCAAGCTCACCGGCCTCGGTGCCCGAATTGCAGAAGAACACGGTGTCGGCGAAGGTGTTGTCGACCAGGAGCCGCGCGAGCCGTTCCTGTTCCGGCACGGTGTAGAGGTTCGACACGTGCCAGACCCTGTTGGCCTGCGCGGTCAGCGCCGCGACCAGCCGGGGATTGGCGTGGCCGAGCGCGTTCACCGCGACGCCCGAGGCGAAGTCGAGGAAACGTCGCCCGTCGGCCTCGATCAGCCAGGAGCCTTCGCCGCTGGCGAAGGACAGGGGCGACCGGGAATAGCTCGGCAGGACCGGCGAAATCATTGGACCTCTCCTCGGGGTTCAGAAGCCACCGGACTGCCCCAAACCGGCGCGCCAGTCAATTCACGAGGCCCGATCGGGTCCATTCCCGCCCATGATGATGCAGGTGGTGGAGCCGGTCGCGTAGAGCCGCCCGTCCTCCGCCCCGCGGATCGTGCCCTCTGCGACGCCGGTGGTCCGGCCGGCATGGGACACGGTCGCGTCGGCGAGGATCGTGGTCCCGAGCGGGATCGGGCGGACCACGTTCACCTTGTACTCGAGCGTCGTGTAGAGCGACCCCTTCGGCACCGTCGTCATCACCGCACAGGCCATCGCGCTATCGAGCAGCGTGCCGTACCAGCCGCCGTGGACCGTTCCCATCGGGTTTGTGTGGGCGAACTCCGGCGTGCCGCGGAACACGACGCGGCCGGGTTCCACGAGATCGAGCCAGTAATTCAGCGTCTCGCAGATCGGCGGGCCGGACAGGGAGCCGTCGAGGATGGCGCGCATGAAGTCGAGACCGGACATCGACAGGATCGTGTCCGGGCTCGCGAGGTCGGCGGGGCTTCGGGCGAAGAACTGGTCGGGCATGGCGGCGTCCCCCTTTCGGTGGAAAGGGAAGCGCCGCCGGCCCGTTCCGCGCAAGCCGGGCCGTGCCCGGCCGGGGCGGGACGTTGCGTCAGGCGACCTGCGACAGGCGGACGCGCGGCACGACACCGAGCGCGGCGCAGACGTCGCGGGTCAGTTCCGGCTTGTTCAGCGTGTAGAAGTGTAGGTCCTCGACGCCTTCCTCCAGCAGCCGCGCGCAGAGCGTGGTGGCCTGGACCGTGGCGAACAGTTCGCTGCGGCCGTCGCGGGCGGCGGTGGAGAAGTCGTGGTCGAGCTTCTCCGGCACCGGCACGCCGCAGCGGGTGGCGAAGCGGCGGGCGCCGGCCCAGTCCTCGATCGGCAGGATGCCGGGGATGACCGGCGCGTCGATCCCGGCGGCGGCGCAGGCGTCGCGGAAGCGCAGGAAGGTTTCGGCCTCGAAGAAGAACTGCGTGATCGCGGCGGTCGCACCGGCGTCGATCTTGCGCTTGAGCCACTCGACGTTCTGCGCGGCGTCGGCGGCCTCGGGGTGCGGGTCGGGGTAGGCGCCGACGCGGATGGAGAACTTGCCGGTCTTCGCCAGCGCCTCGATCAACTCGACCGAATCCGCGAAGCCCTCGGGATGAGCACGGAACCCGCCCGCGCCCTTCGGCGGGTCGCCGCGCAGCGCCACGATGTCGGTGACGCCGGCGGCGACGTAGCTGTCCGCGATTTCCAGCGTCTCCGCGCGGGTAGCGTCGACGCAGGTCAGGTGCGCCGCGACCTTCAGGCCGAAATGGCTGCCGATGGTCTTGACCGCCTCGTGGGTCAGGGCGCGCGTGGTGCCGCCCGCGCCGTAGGTGACGGAGACGAATTCCGGGGCCAGCGGGGCCAGCACGCCGAGCGTGTCCCAGAGCCGGAACGACCCTTCGAGGGACTTCGGCGGGAAGAATTCGAACGAAACGCGGGGGGTGGCGGTCATGACTCGGGATCCTCGATCTGTTGAGGCATAACTGGCATTGCATCCGCCGTGAGGCAAATTCATAATTCTCAAGATCATCATGAGGCGGACATGCATATAGAGTTCCGGCACCTGAAGACCATCAAGGCGATCCATGACGCGGGCGGGCTCGCGCGGGCGGCGGATATCCTGCACATCACGCAGTCGGCGCTGTCCCACCAGATCAAGGGGCTGGAACAGCAGGCCGGGATCGAGCTGTTCGTGCGCCGGTCGAAACCCATGCGCCTGTCGCCCGCGGGACAGAAGCTCCTTCGGCTGGCCGAGGAGGTGCTGCCCCGGATCGCGGCGCTGGAGGAGGAATTCTCGGGCCTGCGCGAAGGCAAGTCCGGCCGCCTGCACATCGCCATCGAATGCCATGCCTGCTTTGACTGGCTGCTGCCGGTGCTCGAATCCTTCCGCAAGGCCTGGCCGGAAGTCGACGTGGACATCCGACCCGGGCTCCAGTTCGAGGCGCTCCCGGCGCTCTTGCGGCAGGAGGTGGACCTCGTGATCTCCTCCGACCCCGAGGACCTGCCCGGCGTGACCTTCGTGCCGCTGTTCGACTACGAGCCGGTCTTCGTTGCCTCCGCCGACCATCCGCTGGCGCGGAAGCCCTATGTCGAGGCGGAGGATTTCGCGGGCGAGATGCTCATCACCTACCCGGTCGAACGCGGGCGGCTCGACGTGTTCAGCCAGTTGCTCGGCCCTGCGGGGGTGGAGCCGCGGGCGGTGCGGCAGGTGGAATTGTCCGCGGTCATCCTGCTGCTGGTTGCGTCGAACCGGGGCGTCGCGGTGCTGCCCGACTGGGTGGTGCGCGGGGTCTGGTCGAACGACGCCTACGTCACCCGGCCCCTGACGCGGAACGGGATCACCCGGCGGCTCTACGGCGCGGTGCGGTCGGAGGACGCCCAGAAACCCTACATCGCCCATGTCCTGCGGCTGGCGCGGACGGAACCGCCGAAGCTCCAGCGGGCGGGCTAGCGGCGGGCGAGATCCGTGAAGCTCAGGTCCGTCACCGTGACCCGGAAGAAGGGCGCGTAGTCCTCGGTGCCGAAGTGGTTCCCGGCCTCGACGCGGGTCGGGACAGTGACGCCATCGACCTCGATGAACTCCGACAGGGTGCCGCCGAAGGGCTGCAGGCGGTAGGTGCGGTCGGGGTTCTCGTTGCTCCAGCGGTCGAAGCGGACGTGGACCGGGCCGTCATCGGGACCGAGCGCGATGTCGACGGCCTGGGACAGCGACCCGGCGGTGACGCGAACGCGGGCGGTATCGGGCCCGGCTTCCTGCCACTCGATACCCGGGCCGGGCAGGAGCGCGGCGGGCGCCCAGAACGCGGCTTCGCCGACGAGGCGGCCAAAGGCGGAGCGGAGGTGATCGGGGTCGCCGCCGCCGGCCCGCGCGACCGGGACCAGACCGGCCAGCCGGAACCGCGTCCACGATACCGCGGGGCCCCCGGCATCCGACCCCGCGATCAGCTTGCCCTTCATCGACCAGACGAAGCCTTCGGGCGGCGCGAGGATCTGGCGGGCCTCGAACGGGATCGCGCGCGGCGCTTCCCTCGGGCCGAGCACGAGGCTGCCGCGCATCGTGATCCGGGTGACGGGACGAAGCGGCGCGCCGGGCGACAGGACGAAGGCGAAGTAGCGGCGGGCGGCTTCGGGCAGCGCCTCCGTCATCGCGGGATCGAACCGGCGCGGTTCCTTCGCTCCAGACAGCGCGGCGAGCCTGCGCAACTGCGCGGCTTCTTCCCGCCGGTCGCGGATCGCCGGCACCGCCAATACGAGGAGAACGGCGACGGCGAGCGCCGCGACAGCCAGGGCAAACCAGATCACGCGCGCCATCCCCCGCCGGTGTTCGGGCCGAACCTATCATCTGCCCCGAAGCGCGGTCAAAGCGGCGGGTCGGCGCGGGCCTTGTGATCCCGCCGCCGCGCCGCTATACGCGCGGCTCGATTTCCGGGGGTCAGCCGCGATGCAGGGCAGCGCCAATCTCAACGTCATGATCAAGGCCGCGCGGCGCGCCGGGCGCTCGCTCGTCCGCGATTTCCGCGAGGTCGAGAACCTGCAGGTCAGCCGCAAGGGGCCGGGCGACTTCGTGTCGAAGGCCGACATCGCCGCCGAGAAGATCATCCGCGAGGAACTGACCAACGCGCGGCCGAACTACGGCTGGCTCGGCGAGGAAAGCGGGTTCGAGGCGGGCGAGGATCCGACCCGCCGCTGGATCGTCGACCCGCTCGACGGGACCACGAACTTCCTCCACGGGATGCCACACTGGGCGGTGTCTGTCGCGCTGGAGCACAAGGGAGAGATCGTCGCGGGCGTGATCTTCGACCCGGTGAAGGACGAGATGTTCTTCGCCGAGAAGGGGCAGGGCGCGTGGCTCAACGACAGCCAGCGCATCCGCGTCTCGGGCCGGACCCGGATGGCCGACTGCGTGTTCGCGGCGGGCCTGCCGCCCGATGGCGGGAAGTACCTGCCGGGGATGCTGGCCGATCTGGCGCGGCTGATGCCGCAGTGTTCGGGGATGCGCCGGTGGGGCGCGGCCTCGCTCGATCTCGCCTTCGTTGCCGCCGGCCGCTTCGACGGGTTCTGGGAATACAACCTCAACGCCTGGGACATCGCGGCGGGCGTGCTGATCGTGCGCGAGGCCGGCGGCATGGTCGAGCCGATGCGCGACGGGCAGAACATGCTCGACGATGGCCACGTCATCGCGGCCAACGCCGATATCTTCGGCGAGTTCGCCGGCGTGATCCGCAACCGCGACTGACGCACCCGGCGCTCAGGAAATCTCCAGCCGGGAAATCAGCCCGTCCGCCAGCGTGAACCGGTAGTCCAGCACGACCGGCGAGCCGGGGAAATTGCCGACCAGGTCGCCGGTCACCACCTTCGCGGCGCCCTCGTCTCGCACGGCGCGGGGGGTGACGGTGTAGTCGAAGGCGGCCGCCGCCTTTTCCCGCCAGGACCGGATCGCGTCGCGGCCCTCGTGCGTGTGGCGTTCGTCGGTGACGACGGCATCCTCGGTGAAGCAGGCGGCGACGGCGGCGGGGCCCGAGGCGTCGGCGGCGAAATAGGCGGCGACGGCGGGGGGCAGGTCGATGGACATGGCAAGTCTCCTGACTCTCGTTCGGTTCGGTGGCATAGGTCGGGTGCGGCGTCCGCGACCGCAAGAACGGACGAAAATGTCAGGAACGCACCTTTGGGTAAGAATCGCGCCCATACGCAGGAAACCGCCGCGGAAGGGGTCGAGCGCGCCATCGCCATGATCGGCGGACGGTGGAAGCTGGAGATCCTGTTCCACCTGTTCGGCGGGCAGGTGCTGCGGTTCTCGGAACTCGAACGCGCGATCCCCGCCGTGTCGCAGAAGATGCTGATCCAGCAGCTCCGCGCGCTGGAGACGGAGGGGCTGGTGACCCGGACGGTACACCCCGAAGTGCCGCCGCGGGTGGAATACGCGCTGACGGAGTGGGGTCAGTCGCTGTGCCCGGCGCTCGACGCGCTGCTGTCGTGGTCCGAGGCCCGGCCCTAGTCGAGCAGTTGCTGGATCGCGCCCGCCGTCAGCAGGTAGAGCGAGCTTGCCCCCACCATCAGCGTCAGCGCCGGGTTCGACGCGAAGTCCGACGCCGCGGCCCAGACGATGCCGCCCGTCCAGAGGGCCGCGATGGCCAGCGTCAGCGGGCGCCAGCGGGCGGTGCGGACCGGGTGGATGAACTTCACGGGCAGGAACATCGCCACCGCGAGCACGACGATCAGCGCCAGCGTCACGATCCAGGGCGGCGTCAGCACCAAGAGCGAGACCGCGGCCATGTTCCAGCAGCCGGGAAAGCCGCAGAAGCTCTTGTCCTCGGTCTTCATCCGGGTGTCGGCGAAGTAGATGGCGCTGGCGATCGGCACCGCGATCAGCACCGCGAACCCGGCCCATCCCGGCAGGAGCCCGGAGGCGAAGATCGCGTAGACCGGGATCACCACGTAGGTCAGGAAATCGATCACCAGGTCGAGGATGATGCCGTCGATCTCGGGGAACTGCTCGCGCACCTCGTAGTGGCGGGCGAGCGGGCCGTCGATACCGTCGACGACGAAGGCGGCGGCAAGCCAGATCGCCATCATCGCCCAGTCCCCGGCGACGACGGCAAGGAAGGCCAGCATCGCGAGTCCGGCGCCGGTGGCGGTAAAGACGTGAACGGCCAGGGCGGCTCTGCGCGGGGACATCATCAAGGGGTGATGCCCCCGCACGGGCCGGATTGCAACAGCTTCATGACGCGCTCAGGCGCGCGGGTGGGCGCCCCGGTAGATCTCCAGAAGCCGGCGCGTGTCGACCGAGGTGTAGGCCTGTGTCGTCGACAGCGAGGCATGGCCCAGGAGCTCCTGGATCGCCCTGAGATCGCCGCCCGCGTTCAGCAGGTGCGTGGCGAAGCTGTGCCGCATGGCGTGCGGCGTCGCGGTCGACGGAAGGCCGAGCTGCCGCCGCGCCCGCGCCATCACGCCCGAGATCTGGCGCGGGTTCAGCGCACCGCCCCGGATGCCGCGGAAGAGCGGCGTGCCGGGTCTCAGCATGTGCGGGCAGAGCATCGCGTAATGCGTGACGGCATCGCGCGCCGCGGGCAGGACCGGAACCTCGCGCTCCTTCCCGCCCTTGCCCCGGATCCGCAGGACCTCGGTCATCGGCAGGATGTCGGCGCGCAGCCCGAGTGCCTCGGAGATCCGCAGCCCGCAACCGTACATCAGCGTGACGACGGCGGCATCGCGGGCCGAGACCCAGTCGCGGTCGTCCTGTTCGGCGACCTGGGCGATCATGTCACGCGCCGCGGTCTCGGGCAGGGGGCGGGGCAGGCGGCGCTGGTACTTCGGGCTCCGGACCGACAGGACGGCGGTGGCGTCGACATCCTCGCGATCCGACCACCAGCGGTAGAAGCTCTTGACCGCCGACAGCCGCCGCGCGAGCGACCGTGCGCTGACGCCGTGGCCGCGTTCGTCGGCCATCCAGGCCCTGAGGTCGCGGGTCGCGACGGCGCGCAGCGCGTCCAGCCCCTGCGCCTCGGCGTGGTAATGCGTCTGGAACGAGATGAACCGGCGCAGGTCGGTGGCATAGGCCCGGATCGTCCGCGGCGAGGCGCTGTCGATCGCGGTCAGGTGGGTCAGCCAGCTGTCGAGCAGGTTCGCCGCGGCGGGCGTCAGCTCGGGCGTGAAGTCGTGCTTGTGGTCGGCCATGATCTCACCCCAGCCAGCGCTGCATCAGGCGTTCGAAGACGCCGGCGAAGAAGGTGAGCAGGTCGGTGCCCTGGCTCGGGCGGAACTGCTGCGGGTCCTCGGACCCCATCACCAGGAGCCCCGGCAGGCGGCCGGTCCCGAGATCGAGCCGCATCAGCGCCTCGGACCGGATCCAGGCGTCGTCCTCGCCGAAGACCAGTTCGGCCTCGGCGCCGACCGCCCTGAGCGTGACCTGGCGGTGCGGGACGTTGCGGCCGAGCGAGACGTAGTTCTCAACGAAGCCGGGGGCGACGAAGCTCAGCACCTCGCCGAGCGCGCCGATCCTCGGCGCGCCGCCGCGCCCGGCCTCGGCGCTTTCCAGCACCAGCCGGATGCGGTCGACCCGCAGCGTCGCCGCGACATCGGTCCTGAGCGTCGCGAGAAACGGCTCGAACTCGCGCTGGTCGAGCAGCGCGAGGATCGCCCGGTGAAGCTGGTTGGTGCCGGCGAGGTTCTCGTAGGCCGCCGCGATGACCGAGCGATGCGTGTCCTCGAGCCGGTCGAGCCGGCCTTCCAGCCGCTCCATCGCCAGCCCGCGCATGTCGACCACGTTGCCGCCCATCTGCCGGTCGTTCGCGGCGATGAGGGCGCGCATGACGTCCCTGTCTTCGAGGATGAGTTCAGGGTCCCGGAGGATGCGCTCACGCCAGTCCTCGGGCCTTTCCGCCCGTTCCGTTATCATACTGCTGCCTCGGTCTTTTGTTTATTTGTCCGAAAGGTAGCAGAAGAACTTAAACCGCAAAACGATTATTGCGCGAAATCGCGAACGAATGTTGCGCCAAGTGACTCAGCTTCGCAACACCCCTGCTCAGGGTGTTGCGATCGTTGTGGAAAAACTGTGGATAACCCGCGCTGGCCGGGCTCAGACGATCTTCTGCCCGGTCTTGGCCCAGTCCTTCAGGAACGCGTCGAGGCCCTTGTCGGTCAGGACGTGGCTCGCCATCGCCTTGATGACGTTCGGCGGCGCGGTGGCCACGTCGGCACCGATCAGCGCGGCCTCCTTCATGTGGTTCGCAGACCGGATCGAGGCCGCGAGGATCTGCGTCTCGAAGCCGTAGTTGTCGTAGATCGTGCGGATGTCCTGGATCAGTTCCATCCCGTCGATGTTCTGGTCGTCGAGCCGGCCGATGAAGGGCGAGATGAAGGTCGCGCCGGCCTTGGCCGCAAGCAATGCCTGGTTGGCCGAGAAGCAGAGCGTCACGTTGACCATGCGGCCCTCGCCCGAAAGCTCCTTGCAGGCCTTCAGCCCGTCCCAGGTCAGCGGCACCTTGATCGCGATGTTGTCGGCGATCTTCGCCAGCTCGCGGCCCTCGGCGATCATGCCCGCCGCATCGGTGGCGACGGTCTCGGCCGAAACCGGCCCGTCGACGAGGTCGCAGATCTCCTTCGTCACTTCCTTGATGTCGCGGCCCGACTTCATGATCAGCGACGGGTTGGTGGTGACGCCGTCGACCATTCCGAGGTCGTGCAGTTCGCGGATGGCGTCGATCTCGGCGGTGTCTACGAAGAACTTCATGTCTCTCTCCCCTTGGACTCCGGTCCCGGTTGCGGCACTGATAGCCCAATCGGCGGCGGGGTGAAACGCCCCCTTTCGACCCATCGGAGGACAATCATGGAACTCGCGCAATGGCTGGCCTTTGCCGGGGCCTCGACGCTCCTGTTGCTGATCCCAGGGCCGACGGTGCTGCTAGTCCTCGCCTACGCCGCGGGGGAGGGACGTCGGATCGCGGTGCCGACCGCGCTCGGCGTGGCAACGGGTGACCTGGTGGCGATGTCCGCGTCGCTGGCCGGCCTCGGCGCGCTGGTGCTGGCCTCCGCCACCGCCTTCACGGTGCTGAAATGGATCGGCGCGGTCTACCTCGTCTGGCTCGGGCTTCGAATGATCCGCGGCGCCTCCGCCATGCGCCTGTCGGCCGATGCGAAGGAAACCGCGCTCGGCCCCGCCGAGGCGTTCCGAAACGCCGCCGCCGTCACCGCGCTGAACCCGAAATCCATCGCCTTCTTCATCGCCTTCGTGCCGCAGTTCGTCGACCCCGCCCGCGCCTTCGCGCCCCAGGCCGCGATCCTCGTCGCCACCTTCGTCGCGCTGGCCGCCGTCAACGCGCTGGCCTACGCGCTGATCGCCGGGACCATGCGCGGCGCGATCCGCCAGCCCGCCGTCACCACCTGGCTCGCCCGGGGCGGCGGCGCGGCGCTGGTCGGAATGGGTGTCGCGACGGCGGCGCTGCGGCGGGCGTGAGCAGGGAAGGCTACGCCGAGGGCGCGCTCGTCGGCGTGCTGACGCCCGAACCGCTCGACCGCATCCTCGACTACCGCGCGCCCGAGGGCGGCGTCCGCGAAGGCGCCTTCGTCGAGGTGCCGCTCGGGCCGCGCCGCGTGCTCGGCGTGGTCTGGGGGGCGGGGCGCGGCGACTGGGATCCGGCCAAGGTGCGTGCCGTCAACCGCGTGCTCGACGCACCGCCGATGCGGGAGGAACTGCGCGAGTTCCTCACCCGCGCCGGGGCCTACACGCTCACGCCGATGTCGATGATGCTGCGGCTCGCCACCCGCGCGCCGGGCCTGTTCGACCCGCCTTCGATGCGCAAGCTCTACGCACTCGGCGACCGGGAACCGGAGCGGATGACCGAGGCGCGAAAGAACGTGCTGGCGGTGCTGGAGGAATTCGGCGGCGCGCGGTTCTCGCTGAAGGAACTGGCCGAACACGCGGGCGTGTCGTCGGGCGTGGTCAAGGGGCTGGTGACGCAGGGCGCGGTGCGCGAGATCGAGGCCCCACGCGACGTGCCGTACCCCGCGCTGGATTCCGCCCGCCCCGGCAAGCCGCTGTCCGCGGACCAGGAAGCCGCCGCCGCCCGGCTGGTCGAGGCGGTCCGTACGGGCCGCTATTCCACCACGCTCCTGAAGGGCGTCACCGGGTCCGGCAAGACCGAGGTCTACCTCGAAGCCGTCGCCGCCTGCCTCGCGCAGGGTCGGCAGGCGCTGGTCCTCTTGCCCGAGATCGCCCTGACGGCGGAGTTCCTGACCCGCGTCGAGGCGCGTTTCGGCGCGCGCCCCGCCGAGTGGCATTCGGGTGCCACCGGGGCGGAGCGGCGCCGGCTCTGGCGCATGGTCGCCGAAGGCGGCGCGTCGCTCGTCGTCGGCGCCCGGTCGGCCCTGTTCCTGCCGTTCCGCGACCTCGGCCTCGTCGTCGTCGACGAGGAACACGACACCTCCTACAAGCAGGAGGACGGCGTCGCCTACCACGCCCGCGACATGGCGGTGCTGCGCGCGTCGATCGCCGGGGCCTCGGTGGTGCTCGCCTCGGCCACGCCCGCGCTCGAGACCTGGGCCAACGCGGAGGCCGGGAAATACGCGCGCCTCGACCTTCCGGCCCGGTTCGGCGCGGCGGAACTGCCCGAGATGCACGCCATCGACATGCGGGCGGAGGACCTGCCCGGCACAGAGTGGATCTCGCCCACGCTCCGGCGGCAGGTGCAGGCGAGGATCGGCAAGGGCGAGCAGTCGCTCCTGTTTCTCAATCGCCGGGGCTACGCGCCGGTCACCATCTGCCGCGCCTGCGGCCACCAGGTCGGCTGCCCGCATTGCGACGCGCGGATGGTGGAACACCGGTTCCAGAAGCGGCTCGTCTGCCACCAGTGCGGCGAGACCGCGCCGGTGCCCGAGGCCTGCCCGGATTGCGGCGAGGCCGGCAAGATGGCCGCCGTCGGCCCGGGGGTCGAACGGCTGGCGGAGGAGGCCGCGCGGGTATTCGAGGGCGCGCGGATCGCGGTCCTGTCGTCGGACCTGTTCGGATCGGCCCGCGCGCTCAAGGCCCGGATCGAGGAAATCGCGCAGGGCGGCGCGGACATCGTGATCGGCACGCAGCTCGTGGCGAAGGGCCACAACTTCCCGCTCCTGACCCTCGTCGGCGCCATCGACGCGGACCTGGGTCTGCAGGGGTCGGACCTGCGCGCCGCGGAACGGACGTTCCAGCTGATGCGGCAGGTCTCGGGCCGGGCGGGGCGGGCGGAGGCGAAGGGACTCGCCCTGTTGCAGACGTTCCAGCCCGAGCACCGGGTGATCCGCGCGATCCTGACCGGGCAGGAGGAGGCGTTCTGGGCCGCCGAGGCCGCGGAGCGCGAAGCGACCGCGATGCCGCCCTACGGCAGGCTCGCGGGGATCATCATCTCGGCGCCCGCCCCCGCGCCCGCCTTCGATCTCGGATCGCACCTCGCCCGGGCCGACGCCGCGCTCCGCCGTGTCGGCGCGGTGGTCTACGGCCCGGCCCCGGCCCCGATCGCGCGCATTCGCGGCCGCCACCGGGTGCGGATGCTGGTCAAGGCGCCGAAGGGCGCGCCGATCCAGGCCGCGATCACGGACTGGCTGTCGGGCCTGAAGCTGCCGAACGGCGTCCGGCTCGCCGTCGACATCGACCCGCAGAGCTTCTACTGACCTTGCCCGCCGCCTCCGGTCGCAGGCGGTCATTCAAGGTTCCCTTGCCCGCACCCCGCCGCTAAAAGGCGCGGACGTTATCCACCGGCCCCGAGTCCCCAATGCCCGCAAAGATCGCCCCGCAGCCCGGCGTCATGGAGATCGCCCTTTACGTCGGCGGCGAAAGCCGGATCGAGGGGCGGGCCGATGTCCTGAAGCTGTCGTCGAACGAGAACCCGCGCGGGCCGTCCCCCGCCGCGGTCGAGGCCGCCGCCGCTGCGGTCGCGCGGATGCACCGCTATCCCTCCACCGACCACGCCGATCTGCGCGCGGCCATCGGCGAGGTTCACGGGCTCGACCCCGACCGGATCATCTGCGGCGTCGGGTCGGACGAGGTCCTGCAGATGCTGTGCCACGCCTACGCGGGCGAAGGGACCGAGGTGGTCATCACCGCCCACGGCTTCGCGATGTACCGGATCATCGCCCACATGGTCGGCGCGACCCCGGTTGAGGTGCCGGAAACCGACCGCCGGGTGGATCCCGACCTGATCCTCGCCGCGATCACCGACCGCACGCGGATCGTGTTCATCGCCAATCCCGGCAACCCCACGGGCACGCGGCTTTCCGACGCCGACCTCGCGCGGCTCGCCGCCGGGATCCCGCCCACCTGCCTGCTCGTCATCGACAGCGCCTACGCCGAGTTCGCGGCGGGCTACGACGGCGGCGCGTCGCTGGTCGAGGCGCACGAGAACGTCGTGATGACGCGCACCTTCTCCAAGCTCTACGGTCTCGGCGGGCTCCGGGTCGGGTGGGGCTACGCCCGGCGCGACGTGATCGACGTGCTGAACCGGGTGCGCCAGCCGTTCAACCTGTCGCTGCCCGCCATCGACGGGGCGCTCGCCGCGGTGCGCGACCGCGCCTTCGCCGAGGCCTGCATCCGCGAGAACGCCGAACAGCGCGCGCGCCTCTCGGGCGGCCTGCGCCAGCTTGGCATCGCCTGCGACGACAGCGAGGCGAATTTCGTTCTGGCCCGGTTCGCGGACGCGGCCGAGGCCGAGGCCGCCGATGCGCACCTGAAATCCGCCGGCATCATCGTGCGTCGCCCGGTCAGCTACGGTTTCCCGGAAGCGCTGCGGATCACCGTCGGCCGGCCCGAGGACATGACCCGCGTGCTCGAGGCGCTCGCCGCCTTCCGCGAGGTCGCGGCATGACGCCGGTCTACGACCGTGTCGCGCTGATCGGGCTCGGGCTCATCGCCGGGTCGATGGCCCATGCCATGCGCGCGAACGGGCTGGCGGGCGAGATCGTGGGCACCGCGCGCTCGGCTGAGACCCGCGACATCGCCCGGGACATCGGCCTCGTCGACCGCGTGACGGACACGGCGGCCGAGGCGGTCGTCGGTGCCGATCTCGTCGTGCTCGCCGTGCCGGTCGGCGCGATGGCCGCGGTGGCGGAGGACATCGCGCCGCATCTCGCGCCCGGCGCGACCGTGACCGACGTGGGATCGGTCAAGCGGGACGTGATCGCGCAGGTCGGCCCGCTGCTGCCGGACGGGGTTCACTTCGTCCCCGGCCACCCCCTCGCCGGGACCGAGCATTCCGGCCCGCGGTCCGGCTTCGCCACGCTGTTCCGGAACCGCTACACGCTCCTGACCCCGCCCGAGGGCAGCGACCCCGCGGCCGTCGCGCGGCTTCGCGCGCTCTGGGAAGGCATGGGCGCGCTGGTCGAGGAGATGGACCCCGACCACCACGACCTCGTCCTCGCCGTCACCTCCCACACGCCGCACCTGATCGCCTACACGATGGTCGGCGTGGCCGACGACCTGCGCCGCGTCACCGACAGCGAGGTCATCAAGTATTCCGCCGCCGGTTTCCGCGACTTCACCCGCATCGCGGCCTCGGACCCGACGATGTGGCGCGACGTGTTCCTGACCAACCGGGACGCGACGCTGGAAATCCTCGGCCGCTTCACCGAGGAGCTGTTCGCCCTGCAACGCGCGATCCGCACCGGCGACGGCGACCTGCTGCACGACTACTTCACCCGCACCCGCGCGATCCGGCGCGGGATCCTCGAAGCGGGGCAGGACACCGACGCCCCGAACTTCGGCCGCGGCGACGGCGGGGGGAAGGCCGGATGACGGCCCGCGCGGCGTTCCTCGCGGCGCTCCTTCTCGCGCCCCCGGCCTTCGCCGACGCCCCCGCGGAATCGCTCCGCCCCTTGATCCGGTCCGGCGGCGACGCGCCGACGGCGTCGGTCGCGACGCCGGACGCCCTCCCGCTTCCGAGGCCGGGAGCGTCGGGTGAGGACCCGTCCGGGTCCGACTTGGACGTGGGCGAGGGCGCGCTGATGCCCAACGACCTCGCGGACGGCGAGGATCGCGCTCCTGTCCCCGGCACCCCGCGCGCCCTGCCGCCGGACCCGGAGCTTCCGCGCGATCTCGTCCTGGTCCCCGATCCCGTTCCGGCCGAGGCCGCGACGGAGGGAGAGGCCGGGATCGTGGCGCTGGAGGAGGTCGCGGATCCCTCCGCCCCGGATCCGGCGACCCGGGCCAACGACGAGGCGGAGCAGGCGGAAGGCGGAGCCCCGACCGGAGAGACGGAGGCCCCCCCGCTGCTGTCCGACGCCGAAGCCCCCGCCGCGGGCGACGCCCCCGAGGCTGTCATCGCGGAGGGGGAGGGCGATCCGACCCCGGAGCCTGCCAACGACGACCCGTCCCTGTCCGGACCGCTGGCCGAGGACGAGGGCGTTGCCGAGACGGACCCCGCGGAAGGCATCGCGACCGTGGAAGCCCCCGACCCGGCGATCCCCGACGAAGACGCGGAACAGGCGGGAACCGCCGTCGCCTCTCCGCCCGAACTGGACCCGGCCCCCGATTCCGCGGTCCCCGCGGAGGTCGTCGCGTCCGAACCCGCCGGGGACGCAATCCCGCCCGCGAACACCCTCGCAACGGAGCCGGACGTACCCGCCGCCACGGCAGAAGCAGCCCCGGTGGAAGAGACCGACGCCGTGACCGCCGGTGCCGAAAACGTGCCGCTTGCGGAGGAGGCACCAACGGCCCCGGTCGCGGACACGGCCGATTTAGCCCCGACGGCGGAGGAACCAGAACCGGCGGCCTCCGAAGAGTCCCCGGCGGTTGCGGACGCTCCCGTATCCGACGCGGAACCCGCTGCCGAAACTACCGATTTAACCCCGACGGCGGAGGAACCCGAACCGGCGGCCCTCGACGAGTCCCCGGCGCTCGCGGACGCTCCCGCCTCCGGCGTGACACCCGCTACCGAATCCGCCGATGCAGCCTTGGCGCCGGAGGAAGCCGAACCGGCGGCCCCCGACGAGTCACGAGCGATGGCGGACGCTCCGGCATCCGGCGCAACCCCCAATGTCGAAGCAACCGAAACCGCACCGGACGTTCCCGAACCGCTTCCGTCCCTGGCGGTCGCGCCGGGGGACGACGATCCGCGCCCGACGACCCGGCCCGGCGACGATCCCGCCGCGCCTGTCGCAGCCGCCGCTGCGGGCGATGCGCCGTCCGACGCGCCCGGGGCCGAGCCGGAGGAAACCGCTGGCATCGCCGCCGCGCCGCGGCCGGGCCCGCGGCCGTGGGACGAACCGCCGGAGCGGGTCGAACTCGACGGGCCGGTCGGCACCCACGAGATCACCGTGCGCGGCGGCCTGTTCGGCAACGCCGAACGCGTGATCGAGGTGCCGGCCTTCGCCGATGACGGCGCGACCGCGGTGCTCCTGTCCCCGCGCCCCGGCCCACGGCCCGAGGGGCTGGAGGCCCGCGTCCGCGCCGCCGCGACCCGGACCACGCCCGCGCGGGTCACGCAGCCCGGAACCCGCGGCCAGCTCTGCGGCCGTCCCGGCATCGTGGGCGAGCGGCTTGACCCGATCCCGGGCCGCATCTCGGGCTGCGGCATCGCCGAGCCGGTCCGCGTGCGCGAGATCGACGGCGTGACCCTGACCTCGCCCGCCACCGTGAACTGCGACGCCGCGCGCGCACTGCAGGACTGGCTGAACGAGGCCGCGATCCCGATCGTCGGGCGCACCGGCGGCGGGGTGTCGAACCTCCGCGTCGTCGCCTCCTACGCCTGCCGCACCCGAAACAACCAGCCCGGCGCGCGGCTCAGCGAACATTCGACCGGCAGCGCCATCGACATCGCCGGGATCGGGCTCGTGAACGGGCAGGAGCTGACGGTGCTCGGCGGCTGGCGCGACGGCGGCCAGGGGCCGATCCTGCAGCGCCTGCACGCGGCGGCCTGCGGCACCTTCGGCACCGTGCTCGGCCCGGAAAGCGACCGTTACCACCAGGATCACTTCCACTTCGACGTCGCCGCCTACCGGTCGGGATCCTACTGCCGCTGAAGCCCGCCGGCTCAGCGGATGCGCGGCGCGGGGCCGAGCGGCAGGGGGCCGAAGAAGCTCTGTCGGTCCTCGAACACCAGCGGCGCGTCGATGATGTCGGGATCGCCCGATGCCGCGGCGACCAGCGCGAAGGTGGTCTCGAGCGTTCCCGCGGCCTCCGCCGGGACGAGGCCGAGGGCGACCAGCGCGGCAAGGATTTCGCGCCAGCGTTCCGCCCGGACCTGCAACCGTCCCTGGAGCAGCCCGTCGGCACCGACGGCCAGATCGCCGGAAATCGCCAGCCGCATGTCGCCCAGGGCGATCTCCGCCTGCTCAATCCCGGCGCTCACGGGCATCGGCCGCGTCCCCGACGCGGCGCGCGCGTCCCACGGCCGGTCGAAGCCGATCACCGCCCTCACGGTGGCCGACCCGTCGCCCGATCCGCCAACCGCGACCCCGGCGGCGAACCCTTCGCGCAGGGCCGGCGGCAAATCCGCCCCGTCGAGGTCCAGCGCGACCGCGTAGCGCGCGGCGTCGGCGTCCTCGCGGTCCATCCGTAGCCGGCCCGAACCGAGGCCCGACGCCCCCGCAGCTCCCCCCGACACGCGCAGGGCCGTCGCGTCGGCGGCGAGCGATAGCAACGCCACGTCGTCGAAGGGATCGACCCGGACCGTGCCGTCCAGCCGGTCCGACGCCACCTCCACCCGGCCGCCCGGGGCCTCGACCGTGAACCGCGCCGGCAACTCCAGGTCCAGCATCCCCGGCCGCACCAACGATGCCGCGGCCCGCACATCGGGCAGGCGCCACGTCACGGGCGGCCGGGGCAGGTCCAGCCCGTCGAAGCGCAGGGCGTAGGCGAAGGGATAGCCGCCGACCCGGACCGCCTCGTACCCCGCGCCGGGGCCCTGCGCGGCGACCCAGTCGCCGACCGCGCGGCGCGCCACCACCGAGCCGGCCAGCCACAGGCCGGAGCCGACGACCGCCAGCACCGCAGCCAGCCCGACCAATCGCCGCAGCACCCGCACCCCCACGCTCCTTTTCGCCTTGCCGCCGACCCGGACCGGATCCTATAGCACCGTCCGCGATGACCATCCCCGACCTGCCACCGATCGACAACCGCCCGCTCTGGGTCTTCGGCTACGGATCGCTGATCTGGAACCCCGGCTTCCCCGTGGCCGAACGCCGGGTCGCCACCCTGCGCGGCTGGCACCGCAGCTTCTGCATGTCCTCGATCCACCACCGCGGCACGCCGGAAAACCCCGGCCTCGTGCTCGCGCTCGATGCCGCGGACGGCGCGGAATGCCACGGCGTCGCGTTCCGGGTCCGCGACGGGGCCGAGGACGCGACCGTGACCGCGCTCAGGGAACGCGAGCTGATCTCGTCGGCCTACCTCGAACGCCTGCTGACGGTGGAGATCGACGGCACCCCGGTCACGGCGCTGTCCTACGTCATCGACCCGGCCCACGTTCAGTACCGCGGCGGCCTGCCGCTGGAGGACCAGGCGCGGATCATCGCGGCCGCCACCGGGGGCCGGGGGCCGAACGACGAATACCTCGACAACACCGCCCGCCACCTGGCCGAACTGGGCCTGCCGGATCCCGATCTCGACTGGCTCTCGGAACGGGTCCGGGCGCTCAAGGCGTCCTGATTCGAACCGGTGTTGGCAGGTCGCGGCATCCCCTGTAGGTTGGCGCAAGCATAACGAATGGTGGGGCATTCGCGAATGACGAGCAGACCCGACGGCGCGCCCGAGCCCCGTTTCACCAGACCCGTCAGACAGATCCTGCTGATGCTGATCGTCTGCGGTCTCGTGGCGTTCGGCGTGGTCCTGATCCAGGACCAGCTCATGGGCGTGGTGCTGTCGAACCCGTTCCTGAACGGCACCATCGCGCTGGTGTTCCTCGTCGGCGTGCTGGCCTGTTTCTGGCAGGTTTTCCAGCTGTTTTCCTCGGTCCAGTGGATCGAGGGCGTGGCCAACGCGAAACCGGGGGCGGAGGCCGAGAACGCGCCGCGGCTTCTCGCGGCGATGTCGAACGTGATCCGCGCCCGCGGCAGCCGCCTGCAACTGACCACCGCCTCCACCCGCTCGATCCTCGACTCGGTCGGCGCGCGGATGGAGGAAAGCCGCGACATCACGCGCTACCTCGCCAACCTGCTGATCTTCCTTGGCCTGCTCGGCACGTTCTTCGGCCTCGCCACCACGGTTCCGGCGGTGGTCGACACGATCCGGAGCCTGCAACCCACGGACGAGGAATCCGGCATCCAGGTCTTCGCCCGGCTGATGGACGGGCTCGAAAGCCAGCTCGGCGGCATGGGCACGGCGTTTTCCTCGTCGCTGCTCGGGCTGGCCGGCTCGCTCGTCGTGGGCCTGCTGGAGCTGTTCGCCGGCCACGGCCAGAACCGGTTCTACCGCGAGATGGAGGAGTGGCTGTCCACCATCACCCGCGTCGGCCTGTCGGCGGGCGAGGGCGACGGCGGCGGCGTCGACCGCGGCGCGATGGCCACCGTGCTCGATCACATGGTCGAACAGATGGACGGGCTCGAAAGCCTGTTCGCCCGGTCCGAGGCCCGCCGCGCCGAAACCGAGACGAGGATGCTCGACCTCGGCCGCAAGGTGGAGGACCTGACCGAGAAGCTCGGCCCCGGCCCGGTCGAGGCGACCGAGCGGCTGGCGGCGGCGCAGGAGCACCTGTCGGAGGTGCTGTTGCAGGGGCAGGAGGAAGGCGGGCTCGATTCCGAAAGCCGGATGCGGCTGCGGTCCATCGACGTGCAGCTTCTGAAGATCTTCGAGGAAATGGCTGCGTCGCGCGGCAACCACGTCGCCGAACTGCGCGAGGAACTGTCGGAACTCACCGCCACCATGCAGGACCTGATCCGCGCGGTCTCGGCGCCCGAGGAACCCCGCGGCCCGGTGACGCCGCGCCGCCCGCTCCGCCATAGCGGGGAATAGCGATGGCGTTCCACCGCAGGGCCGGGGCGCGGTTCCAGGGCACGATCTGGCCCGGGTTCGTCGACGCGATCACCGCGCTCTTGATGGTGATGATCTTCGTGCTGACCATCTTCATGGTCGTGCAATACGTCCTGAACGAGGAGATCTCGAACCAGGACGACGAGCTGAACCAGCTCAACGCGCAACTCAACGACCTGTCCGATGCGCTCGGCCTCGCCCGGGGCGAGAACGCGCGGCTCGAGGACCGGGTGGCGACGCTCGGCGCCGATCTCGCCGCGTCGCGGATCCTGACCGACAGCCAGACCGCGCTGATCGCCCGGCTCGGCGACGACCTCGACGCGCAGGCCGCGCGGATCGCGGATTTCGAGGCGCAGGTGGCGGGGCTCCTGGCCGCCAACAACGACCTCACCGCCGAGCGGGACGAGGTGCAGGCCGCGCTGGACGAGCAGTTGTCCGAGGCCGAGGCGCTGTCGCTCGCGCTGGCGCAGGCGCGGGAGGAGGTCGACGCCGCCGCCGAGGCCGCCCGCCGCGACGCCGCCGAGCGCGAGGCGCTGGAGGCGCTGATCGCGGACATGGAGGCGGAGGCCGCGGGGCGCGAGGCGACGCTGGCCCAGACGCTCGCCGCGCTCGAGGACCGCGAGGCCGAGACCGCGGCGGCGCGGGCCGATCTTGCCGAAGCCGAAACCGCGCTGTCCGAGGAAGAGGCCGCGCGGCTCGCCGAACAGGCCGCCGCCGCCGCGCTGCGCGAACGCCTGTCGGACGCAGAGGCGCAGCTGTCGGAAGAGGAGGCCGCGCGCCTCGCCGAGGCCGCGGCCGCCGAGCGGCTCCGCGAGCGGCTGGAGAATTCCGAGGCCGAGCTGACCGCGATGACCCTCGCGCTCGAGGAACAGCGCCGCGAGGCGGAAGAGACCCTGACCCTCCTGGCCGCCGCCCGCGAGGCGGAGGGCGACCTGACCCGCCAGCTCGCCGCCGCGCTCGCCGCGACCGAGGACAGCGCCAGCACCTCCGAGGCGCTCCAGGCCGCGCTCGACGAGGCCGAGGCGCGGATCGCGGAGCTTTCCGCGCAGGATGCCTCGGCGGACATGGACGCGTTGCAGGCGGCACTGGCCGAGGCGCTGGCCGCGCGGCAACTGGCCGAGGACGACCTGCAGACCCAGTTGACCGAGGCCGAACGCCAGGCCGCGCTGCTCGCCCAGGCCGAGGACGAGCTGTCGACCGCCGAGGCGCAGACCGCCGAGGGCCAGCGCCAGATCGCGGTGCTGAACCAGCAGGTCGCGGCGCTGCGGGCGCAGCTCGGCCAGTTGCAGGCGCTGCTCGACGCCTCCGCCGAACGCGACGCCGAGGCCGAGGTGCAGATCGAGACGCTCGGCGCGCAGCTCAACGCCGCGCTGGCCGCCGCCGCGGTCGAACAGTCCCGCCGCGCCGACGTGGAGGCCGAGAACGCTGAGCTTCTCGCCGCCGAGGCCGCCCGGCTTCAGGCCGAGAACGCCGATCTCGCCTCCGCCCGGTCCGAGTTCTTCGGCCGTCTCCGCGCGCTCCTCGAAGGCCGCGAGGGCGTGCAGGTCGTCGGCGACCGGTTCGTGTTCTCCTCCGAGGTCCTGTTCGCGCCCGGCGAGGCGGAGCTCAGCCAGGTGGGCCGGGCGCAGATCGCCGGCGTGGCTGAACTCCTTCTCGACATCTCCAGCGACATTCCGGCCAACATCGACTGGGTGTTGCGCGTCGACGGCCACACCGACGACACGCCGACCGGCACCGGCGGGCCCTACGCGAACAACTGGGAGTTGAGCCAGGCCCGCGCCCTGTCGGTCGTTCTCTACCTCATCGATGAGTTCGATTTCCCGCCCGACCGGCTCGCCGCGAACGGGTTCGGGGAATTCCAGCCGATCGCCGACGGCGAAAGCGACGAGGCCCGCGCCGCCAACCGCCGGATCGAACTGAAGCTGACCGAGCGCTGATGGGCGTGCCCTTCGACCCCGCGGCGGTGCTGGCGCTGCCGCTGATGGCCAACCTCGCCACGATGTCCCCTGACGGCCCGCGCAACGCGCCGGTCTGGTTCGCGTGGGAGGATGACACGCTCTGGATGCTCGGGGGCGCGTCGGGCAGTTCCGTCCGCCGGATCGCGGCCGATCCCCGCGTCGCGGTCGAGATCGTGCATTACGACAACGCCGGCGGCGTGCTGGCGCACCTGGGGTTCCGCGGCCGGGCGGAGATCGTGCCGATGGACCCCGACCGCTTCCGCCGTCTGCTCGCGCGCTACCTCGACCCCGATCCGGCGCGGTGGAATCCGTGGTTCGTGGAGAACGTCGCCCGGATCGACGACCCAGCGGGCCGCATGATCCGGCTGGCGCCAGAGACGACCTTCACCAACAACGTCAGCTTCTTCCGCACCGGGCCGGAGCTGGCCTGGCCCTGAGGCCAGCGGCCCTGCAGGACACGGCGTGGTCTCAGAACATGAAGCCGTCGCCATCGGCGAAGTGAAAGGCGTCGGCCACCATCACCTCGTCCGCGAGGGTGGTTTCCGTCGGCATCGCCGCGCCCCTGTCGTCGAACGCGGTGCTGAACATCGTTTCCTTCAGGATGGTGTCGGCGGCGAGACGCACGTCAGCGTCGACCTTGAGATAGTCGCCGTTCTTCTCGGCGATGAACTGGAATGCGCGCATGCAGTCTTCGGCCATGTCGATCTCCTTCGCTGTGCGATCCGTGGGGTCCGGCATCGTGCCGGGGCTGTTCATGGGTCGGATTGCGAAGCGAATGGTTCAAACGGGGCGCGCGGTCGTCCTAGCCCTGCCAGGCCGCGGGGATCTCCGCCCCGAACCGGTCCCGGCAGAAGGCGTATTGCGGGGCGAGGAGCCTCGCGGCCGCCGCGCGGATGTCGTCGGGGATCGGGCGCTTCAGGCCGGTCTCGTTGACCACGCGCGCGGTATCGGCGGGGCCGGGTGCGATGCCCGCGAAGGCACATAGCCGGTCGAGCGTGGCACGGTCGAACAGGGTCTCGTGAAACAGGTAGAGCACGTCCTCCGCCGGGAAGGTCGCGTCCAGGTCGGTGACGGTGCCGCGATAGTCCGCCCGCGCGCAGATGCGCGGCGAGGACAGCGCGCGGCCCCAGTCCGACAGGATCCCGGCATCGGGGGCGGTCTGTTCCATGTAGCGCAACTGGGACCAGAGCCGTTCGATCGGGTCGCGCATGACGAAGAGCAGCTTCAGTGTGATGTCCTGCGACGCGCAGAAGGCCCGGAGATAGGCGAAGCCCTCGGGGCCGAGCACGGAATAGGCCGGGGTGATATCGCAGAACACGCGGGTTCCGGGCGAGACGAGCCCGGCGAAATGGCCGAAATAGGCATCGTCGTCGTAGATCATCCGCGCCCGGTCGACGCTGGCGCGGAATTCCGGCCGTCGGCGCAGGTTGGCGGCGGCGTCGCCCTCCTGCGCGATGTGGAAGGCGAGTCGCCGGAGCGCCAGCGCCTCGATGTCGCCAAGTTCGTTGGCGGGGAATTTCGGGTTGAAGAAGTGCAGCTCCTTCAGCGGGGACACCGCGACCTCGGGAAGCCCGCCGAGATACTCGTGCAGCCAGCTCGTGCCGCATTTCATCGCGCCGACGCAGACCAGCAGTGTCTTGTCGTCCAGTTCGGGGTAGTGGCGCAGGTCGTCGATGCCGGGGAACATGGGGCGAAACCTCCCTTCCCGCGAGGCTGCCACAGGGGATCCGGGCGCTCAAGCGCGGCCCTGGCCCGGAACGGAAAGGGGCCCCGCGCCGGGTGGTGCGGGGCCCCGTGTCATGGTCGGGGTGCGGTCAGTCCGCGGTCAGGAGCGGCGGCTTCTTGGAGCTGAGCCGCGGCTTGCCCGGCGGGTCGATCCGCAGATCGAGCTCGCCGTTCTTCACGCCGACATGCACCGTGCCGCCCTTCGCGAGCTTGCCGAACAGGAGTTCCTCGGCCAGCGGCTTCTTGATGTTCTCCTGGATCACGCGGCCGAGCGGGCGGGCGCCCATCTTGTCGTCGTAGCCCTTGTCGGCGAGCCATTCCGCGGCCTCGGTCGACAGCTCGATCGACACGTTGCGATCCATGAGCTGCGCTTCGAGTTGCAGCACGAACTTCTCGACCACCTGGAGGATGATCTCCTTCGACAGCGGCGCGAAGGAGATGACCGCGTCGAGCCGGTTGCGGAATTCCGGCGTGAACATCCGTTCGATCGCGGCAGTGTCCTCGCCCTCGCGCCGGTCGCGGCCGAAGCCGATGGCGGCCTTGGCCTGTTCCGCAGCGCCCGCGTTCGAGGTCATGATCAGGACCACGTTGCGGAAGTCGACGGAGCGGCCGTTGTGGTCGGTCAGCGTGCCGTGGTCCATCACCTGCAGGAGGATGTTGAACACGTCCGGATGCGCCTTCTCGATCTCGTCGAGCAGGAGCACGCAGTGCGGATGCTGGTCGATCCCGTCGGTCAGGAGACCGCCCTGGTCGAAGCCGACATAGCCCGGGGGCGCGCCGATCAGGCGGCTGACGGCGTGCTTCTCCATGTATTCGGACATGTCGAAGCGCAGCAGTTCCACGCCGAGCGTGTCGGCGAGCTGCTTGGCGACCTCGGTCTTGCCGACGCCGGTGGGGCCGGCGAAGAGGTAGTTGCCGATCGGCTTCTCCGGTTCGCGCAGGCCCGCGCGGCTGAGCTTGATCGCCGAGGACAGCGCCTCGATCGCGGCGTTCTGGCCGAACACCACGCGCTTGAGCGAGATTTCCAGGTCCTTCAGCACCGCGGCGTCGTCCTTCGACACGTTCTTGGGCGGGATGCGGGCGATCTTGGCCACGACGGCCTCGATCTCCTTCGCGCCGATGGTCTTGCGGCGCTTCGATTCCACCACGAGATGCTGCGCCGCGCCGGCCTCGTCGATCACGTCGATGGCCTTGTCGGGCAGCTTGCGGTCGTTGATGTAGCGCGACGACAGCTCCACCGCGGTCTTGATCGCGTCGGCGGTGTAGCGGATGTCGTGGTGTTCCTCGAAATAGGGCTTCAGGCCCATGAGGATCTTCACCGCGTCATCGACCGAGGGCTCGTTCACGTCGATCTTCTGGAACCGGCGGCTGAGCGCGCGGTCCTTCTCGAAGTGCTGGCGGAACTCCTTGTAGGTGGTCGATCCCATGCAGCGGAGCTTGCCGCCCTGCAGCGCGGGTTTCAGCAGGTTCGACGCGTCCATCGCGCCGCCGGAGGTCGCCCCGGCGCCGATCACCGTATGGATCTCGTCGATGAACAGGATCGCGTCCTCGTGGTCCTCGAGTTCCGAGACGACGGCCTTCAGCCGCTCCTCGAAATCGCCGCGGTAGCGGGTACCGGCGAGCAGCGCTCCCATGTCAAGCGAGTAGATGGTGGCGCCGGACAGCACGTCGGGGGTCTGGCCCTCGACGATCTTCTTGGCGAGGCCCTCGGCGATGGCGGTCTTGCCGACGCCGGGGTCGCCCACCAGCAGCGGGTTGTTCTTGCGCCGGCGGCACAGCACCTGCACGCAGCGTTCGACCTCGTGGTCGCGGCCGATCAGCGGGTCGACGTCGCCCTTCTTCGCCTTCGCGTTCAGGTCGATGCAGTATTTCGACAGCGCCGATTCCTTCGCGTCGCCCTCGGGCTCGGCGGCCTGGGCGGGGCCGGACTGTTCCGCCTCGGGGTCGGTCGCGCCGCTGACCGGGCGGCTTTCGCCGTAGCTCGGGTCCTTGGCGACGCCGTGGGCGATGAAGTTGACCGCGTCGTAGCGGGTCATGTCCTGTTCCTGCAGGAAGTAGGCAGCATTCGATTCGCGTTCGGCGAAGATCGCGACGAGCACGTTGGCGCCGGTCACCTCGGTGCGGCCGGAGCTCTGCACGTGGATGGCGGCGCGCTGGATGACGCGCTGGAAGGCGGCGGTCGGCACCGCCTCGGAACCCTCGACATCGGTTTCCAGCGTCGCGAGGTCCTCGTCGATGAAGGCGACGAGGGTCTGGCGCAATTCCTCGATGTCGACGGAGCAGGCGCGCATCACCTTCTGCGCGTCGGGTTCGTCGAGAAGGGCGAGGAGAAGGTGTTCGAGGGTCGCTAGTTCGTGGCGACGGGAGTTCGCCTGCGCGAGCGCTGCGTGAATGGCCTGCTCAAGAGTGTTCGAAAACGACGGCACTGGCGTGCTCCTTTCGTTGCGCCACGGGCGGGGCTGCGCGCCGCGACTTTGGCCTCATTCTATTAAGGTTCGGTTTTCCCGGCCGCGTTTCAAGGAGATTTTCGTCAAGATCCCCCGATCGTGAGCGCTGTCGGGATTCCGTCCCACGCCGGCGGGGTCTGCTCAACGATTGTGCAGGTGCCGAACCGTCAGACATCACATAGGTCTAGAACCTGTCTTTGCGAGAGCGGATCTCGGCAAAAACCTCCACGTCGGACGCCTCTTCCATCCCGACCGCGGCTTTCACCTCGGGCAGGTGGGCGCGCAGGAAAGGGTTTGTTGCCAATTCCTCGCCAAGTTTCGACGGCACCGTGGGCTCGCCGCGGTTGCGGGTGTCGTTGATGACGGCGCTGCGGGCGCGGAGCGCGGCATTGTCGCTCTCGATGGTCATGGCGAAGCGGGCGTTGGCCTCGGTGTATTCGTGGCCGGAACAGACCAGCGTGCCGTGCGGAAGCGCGGACAGTTTCTGCAGGCTCGACCACATCATCGCCGCGTCGCCCTCGAACAGCCGCCCGCAGCCGAGCGCCATCAGACTGTCGGCGGTGAACACCAGCCGCTGGTCGGGGAAGTGGAAAGCGATGTGCCCGATGGTATGGCCCGGCACCTCGATCACGCTGCCCGCCAGGCTGCCGACCGTCACCGTGTCGCCCTCGGCCAGCGCGTGGTCGAGCGGCGGCAGGCGATGCGCGTCGGCGGATGCGCCCCAGACCGCGGCGCCGTTCGCGGCGCGCAGTTCCTCGACCCCGGCGACGTGGTCGTCGTGGTGGTGGGTCACGAGGATATCGGACAGGAGCCAGCCCCGCGCGGCCAGCGCATCGGCGATCGGCGCGGTCTCCGGCGCATCGACCAGCAGGGTCTTCCCGGTCTCGCGGTCATGCAACAGGAACGCGTAATTGTCGGTGCGGCACGGGACGGTGACGATCTCGGCCATGGCAAACTCGCAGCTTCGGGTTAAGGTCGTGTGCCGGTCCGAGCCTGACCGAGCCCCGGAAGGAATGCAATGCATCTCGACGTCCTCGACCTGCGCCAGTTCTACTACCGGACCCGGCTCGGCCGGGTCGCGCAGAAGTCGATCCGCGACCAGGTGCAGACGCTGTGGCCTGAGGCCAAGGGGCAGACCGTGGCGGGCTTCGGCTTCGCCGTGCCGCTTCTGCGCCCCTACCTCGCCGACGCGCGGCGGGTGATCGCGCTGATGCCGGCCGAGCAGGGGGTGATGCCGTGGCCGCAGGGCGCGGCCAACGTCTCGGTCCTGTGCGAGGAACACCTGTGGCCGGTGCCGACCGGGATGGTCGACAAGCTGGTGTGCCTGCACGGGCTGGAAAGCTCCGAGAACCCCGGCGCGGTCCTCGACGAGGCCGCGCGGGTGCTCGGGCCGGGCGGGCGGCTCCTGATCGTGGTGCCGAACCGGGCCGGGCTCTGGGCGCGGCGCGACGCGACCCCGTTCGGCTTCGGTCGGCCCTATTCGCTCGGCCAGATCGAGGCGCAGCTCAAGCGGCACGACTTCGTCCCCGAACGCCACGCCGCGGCGCTCTACGCGCCGCCGTCGCACCAGAAGTTCTGGCTACGCTCGGCCGAGATGATCGACCGCGTGGGTCGCCGGGTCAGCACCTACTACGCCGCCGGGGTACTGCTGGTGGAGGCGACGAAACAGGCCACGCAGCCGACGCGGACGGGGCTGGCAGAACGTGTGCGCAGGCCGCTCCAGGTGCTCGAGGGCAGCCCGCAGCCGGCCGGCGTGTCGGGCCGCGGCGGGGCCTGAAACGGGCGGGATTCGGCGGCTTCGCGGCGGCGCAGCGGCGGGCGGGCGGGGCGCAAAAGGGTCGCATCCCGGCTGTGATCGGCTAAGCCGCTGGCGGGGCGCGATTTTAGGCCGCGGAAAGAGCCGGGCCAAACGGTTGCCGTGGGCGGGGGGCTCTGCTACATCCACGGCGATTTCGGGAAAAGGCGCGCCAGACAGCGCCGTGGGACAGGCCGCGCCGCGGCGTTCGGGGGGTCGAACGCCGGATGGGCCGGAACAGGAAAGGGTGGTCGTGTCGGAAACTCAATCCATCTCGGCGGGGATCGCGCAGCGCTATGCCACGGCGCTCTTCGACCTCGCCCGCGACGACGGCGGCATCGACAAGCTCGAGGCCGACATCGAGGCGCTCGGCACCGCGATCGGCGACAGCGCCGAGCTTCGCGACCTGATGCACTCGCCGGTCTACCCGCGTGACGAGGCCACCGCCGCCGTCGGTGCCGTGGCCGACGCGATGGGGCTGTCGCCGCTGACCGGCAATACCCTGCGGCTGATGGCGTCGAACCGCCGCCTCTTCGTCGTCCCCGCCTTCCTGCGCGCGCTGGCTGAGAAGATCGCCGACCACAAGGGCGAGGTGACGGCCGAGGTGACCACCGCGAAGGCCCTGACCGACACCCAGTCGAAGAAGCTTGCCGAGACGCTGAAGGCGGCCGTCGGCAAGGACGTGAAGATCAATCAGACCGTCGATGAAAGTCTCATCGGCGGTCTCGTCGTGAAAGTGGGTTCGAAGATGATCGACACCTCGATCCGCTCGAAGCTCGCTGCCCTGAAGAATTCCATGAAAGAGGTCGGATAATGGCGATCCAAGCTGCGGAAATCTCTGCGATCCTGAAGGACCAGATCAAGAATTTCGGACAGGAAGCCGAAGTCGCCGAAATCGGCCGCGTGCTGTCGGTCGGCGACGGGATCGCCCGCGTCTACGGGCTCGACAACGTCCAGGCCGGCGAGATGGTCGAGTTCCCGGGCGGCATCATGGGCATGGCGCTGAACCTCGAGGCCGACAACGTCGGCGTCGTGATCTTCGGCTCCGACCGGGACATCAAGGAAGGCGACACCGTCAAGCGGACCTCGTCCATCGTGGACGTGCCCGCGGGCAAGGGCCTTCTGGGCCGCGTCGTCGACGCGCTCGGCAACCCGCTCGACGGCAAGGGCGCCGTCGACGCCTCCGAACGCCGCATCGCCGACGTGAAGGCGCCGGGCATCATCCCGCGCAAGTCGGTGCACGAGCCGATGGCGACCGGCCTCAAGGCCATCGACGCCATGATCCCGATCGGCCGCGGCCAGCGCGAGCTCATCATCGGCGACCGCCAGACCGGCAAGACCGCCGTGGCGCTCGACACGATCCTGAACCAGAAGTCCTACAACGACGCGGCAGGCGACGACGAGGGCAAGAAGCTCTACTGCATCTACGTCGCCGTCGGCCAGAAACGCTCGACCGTGGCGCAGCTGGTGAAGCGTCTCGAAGCCTCGGGCGCCATCGACTACTCCATCGTCGTGGCCGCGACCGCGTCGGACCCGGCGCCGATGCAGTTCCTCGCGCCCTACGCCGCGACCGCGATGGCGGAATATTTCCGCGACAACGGCATGCACGCGCTCATCATCTACGATGACCTTTCGAAGCAGGCCGTGGCCTACCGCCAGATGTCGCTGCTGCTCCGCCGTCCGCCGGGGCGTGAAGCCTACCCGGGCGACGTGTTCTACCTGCACTCCCGCCTGCTGGAGCGCTCCGCGAAGCTGAACGAGGACAACGGCGCGGGCTCGCTGACGGCGCTGCCGGTCATCGAGACCCAGGGCGGCGACGTCTCGGCGTTCATCCCGACCAACGTGATCTCGATCACCGACGGCCAGATCTTCCTGGAAACGGAACTGTTCTTCCAGGGCATCCGCCCGGCCGTGAACACCGGTCTGTCGGTGTCGCGCGTGGGCTCCTCGGCCCAGACCAACGCGATGAAGTCGGTCGCCGGCCCGGTGAAGCTGGAGCTTGCGCAGTACCGCGAGATGGCGGCCTTCGCGCAGTTCGGATCGGACCTCGACGCGGCCACGCAGCGCCTGCTGAACCGCGGCGCGCGCCTGACCGAGCTGATGAAGCAGCCGCAGTACTCGCCGCTGACCAACGCGGAAATCGTGGTGGTGATCTTCGCCGGCACCAACGGCTACCTCGACAAGATCAAGGTCTCCGAGGTCGGCCGCTACGAGAAGGGCCTCCTGGACCGCCTGCGGACCAAGCACACGGACCTGCTCGACTACATCACCAACGAGGATCCGAAGATCAAGGGCGAGGCCGCGGACAGGATCAAGGCCGTGCTCGACGATTACACCGCCGAATTCGCCTGATCCGGAACCGCGGGAGAGCAAAGGCCCATGCCTAACCTCAAGGACCTCAAGAACCGGATCGCGTCGGTCAAGTCGACCCGCAAGATCACCAAGGCCATGCAGATGGTTGCCGCGGCGAAGCTTCGCCGCGCGCAGGAGGCCGCCGAGATGGCGCGCCCCTATGCCGAGAAGATGGCCGCGGTGATGGGGTCGCTGGCCGCGTCGGTAGGCGGCGGCGAAGGGGGCCCGGCGCTGCTGTCGGGCACCGGTTCGGACAAGACCCACCTGCTGATCGTGATGACCGCCGAGCGCGGGCTGTGCGGCGGCTTCAACTCCTCCATCGTCAAGCTCGCCCGCCAGCACATCGAGCGGCTGCGCGGCGAGGGCAAGACGGTGAAGATCCTGACCGTCGGCAAGAAGGGGCGCGAACAGCTCCGGCGCGACTACGGCGATCTCAGCATCGGCCATGTCGACCTGTCCGAGGTGAAGCGGCTCGGCTACGCCAACGCCGCCGACATCGCGGGCCAGGTGCTCGACCGCTACGCGGCGGGCGAGTTCGACGTGGCGACGATCTTCTACAACACCTTCGAGTCCGTGATCTCGCAGGTGCCGACGGCGCAGCAGATCATCCCGGCGGTGTTCGAGACCGGCGAGGGCGAGGCCGAGGGCGGGCCCCAGTACGACTACGAACCGTCCGAGGAAGCCGTGCTCGAGGACCTGCTGCCGCGCGGTGTCGCCACGCAGATCTTCACGGCTCTGCTGGAAAACGGCGCGTCGGAACAGGGCGCCCGGATGAGCGCGATGGACAACGCGACGCGGAACGCGGGCGAGATGATCGACCGGCTGACGATCGAGTACAACCGATCCCGCCAGGCCGTCATCACGAACGAACTGATCGAAATCATTTCGGGCGCCGAGGCGCTCTGACGAACCCGGGAGACCACCAATGGCACAAGCAACCGGCAAGATCACCCAGGTCATCGGGGCCGTCGTCGACGTCCAGTTCGACGACCACCTGCCCGAGATCCTGAACGCGCTGGAAACCGACAACCACGGCAACCGGCTGGTGCTGGAAGTCGCGCAGCACCTCGGCGAGAACACCGTGCGGACGATCGCCATGGACTCGTCCGAAGGGCTCGTCCGCGGCCAGGCCGTGACTGATACCGGCGGCCCTATCATGGTGCCGGTCGGCAACCCGACGCTCGGCCGCATCCTGAACGTCATCGGCCAGCCGGTGGACGAAGGCGGCCCGGTCGAGGCCGAGGAATACCGCCCGATCCACGCCGCCGCGCCGGAATTCTCCGAGCAGGCGACGGAATCGGAAATCCTCGTCACCGGCATCAAGGTGGTCGACCTGCTCGCGCCCTATTCCAAGGGCGGCAAGATCGGCCTCTTCGGCGGCGCCGGCGTGGGCAAGACGGTTCTGATCATGGAACTGATCAACAACATCGCCAAGGTGCACTCGGGCTTCTCCGTGTTCGCCGGCGTGGGCGAGCGGACCCGTGAAGGGAACGACCTCTACCACGAGATGATCGAATCCAACGTCATCAAGCCGGACAACCTGTCCGAGTCCCAGGTGGCGCTGGTCTACGGCCAGATGAACGAACCGCCGGGGGCCCGTGCCCGCGTCGCGCTGACCGGCCTGACCCTGGCCGAGCAGTTCCGCGACCAGTCCGGGACAGACGTTCTGTTCTTCGTCGACAACATCTTCCGCTTCACCCAGGCGGGCTCCGAGGTGTCGGCGCTTCTGGGCCGTATCCCCTCCGCCGTGGGCTACCAGCCGACGCTCGCGACCGACATGGGCGCGATGCAGGAGCGGATCACCTCGACGAAGGCCGGCTCGATCACCTCGATCCAGGCCGTCTACGTGCCCGCGGACGACCTTACCGACCCGGCACCGGCCACGACCTTCGCCCACCTCGACGCGACGACCGTTCTGTCGCGCGCGATCTCGGAGCTTGGCATCTACCCGGCCGTGGACCCGCTGGACTCGTCCTCGCGGATCCTCGACCCGGCGATCGTGGGTGAAGAGCACTACAACGTCGCCCGTGACGTGCAGGGGATCCTCCAGCGCTACAAGTCGCTGCAGGACATCATCGCGATCCTCGGGATGGACGAACTGTCGGAAGAGGACAAGCTGACCGTGGCCCGCGCCCGGAAGATCCAGCGCTTCCTCAGCCAGCCCTTCGACGTCGCCAAGGTCTTCACCGGCTCCGACGGCGTGCAGGTTCCGCTCGAGGACACGATCAAGTCGTTCAAGGCCGTCGTCGCCGGCGAGTACGACCACCTGCCGGAGGCCGCCTTCTACATGGTCGGCGGCATCGACGAGGTGATCGCCAAGGCCGAGCGTCTCGCCGCCGAAGCCGCGTAAGGGACCACCCGGATGGCAGACACGATGCAATTCGACCTCGTCAGCCCGGAGCGCCGGCTCGCCTCGATCGAGGCGCGTTCGGTGCAGATCCCGGGCGCCGAGGGCGACCTGACGGCGATGGCCGACCACGCGCCGCTGATCACCACGCTGCGCCCCGGCGTCCTGCGGGTCGAGGCGGACTCGGGCGAGGTGACCGAGTACGTCGTGACCGGCGGCTTCGCGGATGTCTCGGGCAGCACCACCACGGTCCTGGCCGAGCGCGCGGTGCCGAAGTCCGAGGCGACGTCCGAGGTGATCGAGGGCTACATCGCCGAGGCCCGGGAAGCGCACCAGAAGCTCCGCGACACCCCGGACACGCCGCACAGCGTGGCCGACGCGGCGGCGAAGATGCTGGCGGACATGGAGGCCCTGAAGGGTCACATGATGGGTTGAGGCTTCGGCCCCGACGGATTTCGGACGGCCGGACGGGGCGACCCGCCTGGCCGTTTCCGTTTCGCGGGTGGCCGGGCTCGGAGGGGCGTTGCCCCGCCTCGCCCGGCCAGCGGGGCCAGCCCCGCACCCCGAGGTATTTCGAAGGCAAAGACGGGCAGGGCGGGCGTTGGCCCCGGCGGTGGTGCCCGGCGCGGTATCGGCGGCGGTCGGCCGAGCCGCGACGTGGACCTTGCCAGTGGCGGGGGGCGCACCATGATCCGAGGCGATGTCCAGATCCGCGGTTGCCATCCTTGGCTTCGTCCTCGCTCTCACCGCCTCCGCCGCCGCGGAGCCCTGCTGCGATCCCGCCGGGCCGTTTCGCGCCGGGGAGGGTTTGGCGGAGGTTCCCGCCACCTGCGTCACCGCGCCGGGATGGCGGGACGCGGCGCCGGTGGAAGACGGGCGGATCACCATGAGCGTGACCGGGCGGGTCGACCGGGTCGCGGATGTGTCCGGTCTCACGGTGGTCGCCGCCTGCCTCGGTGACTTGGCCCCGGTCCTTTGCGTGACCTACGGGGCGGAGGGCCTGGCGGCGGGCGACCGGGTGCTGCTGGCGGGCGGGTACCGCGCGGGTCCGGGGCCGGCGATCGTGCTGGACCCCTGCATCTACTGGCCCGGTGAGGGGTAGGGGGCGGGCCTGCGCCTGTGCGCCGTTCGCGGCAATTGGCTGCGTTTCTGCGCGCGCGTGCGTGATACCCGGTTTCTACCCGCATTCTACCCCGGTTCTACCCGGTTTCTACCTGCCGCTCCGAGGCGGCTTTCGCCCGTCCGGCGATCCGGCCTATCCTTCTGACAGACGCGGCAAACGGAAGCATGCATGAAGCGATTGCGCAACCATCTGATCGGGGTCGAGCAGGGCTCCGAACTGCTGTTCTCGGATTACCAGGACGGCGGCGAGATGTGGACCGGGGAGGGGCCGCGCGAGGCCCGCCGCGCCGTCGGATTCTCGCAGGATTTCAAGAGCCTGCCGGCGGTCCAGGTGGCGGTGTCGATGTACGACATGGACGGCGGGACGAACCAGCGGGCCGATCTCAGGGCCGAGGCGGTGACGCGGTCGGGGTTCGAGCTGGTGTTCCGGACATGGGGCGACAGCCGTATCGCCCGCATACGCGCCGACTGGCTCGCCATCGGGGAGATCCGGGGCGAGGACGAGTGGGACGTGGACTGATCAGGCCCCCATCCGCCCCCGCCCCCATCCCCGCCGGATCACGAGCCCCATGACGACCAGAACCGCCAGCGCGGCCACGCCGGATTCGCCGGTCAGGTAGGCCGGGATCCAGTCGCGGTCGGTGATCGTCGCCATGTCGAGCCGTTCCCACAGGGTGTTGACCGCGCGGTGGCAGAGCGCGACCGGCCAGATGCTGGCGGAGGCGAGCCGGAGGTAGGCGAAGACCGGGCCGGAGGCGGTGAGCACGGCGAGGAACAGCGGCGCGACGAGCCAGGGGTTGCCCTCGGCGTGGTAGAACGGCGTCAGCAGCAGGAGCGGAAGGTGCCAGGCGCCGTGCAGGAACCCGGTCAGGAGCGACGCGGGCGCCACGCCGAGCGCAATCAGGCGCGGCAGCATGTAGCCCCGCCAGCCGACCTCTTCCCCGAGCGCGCCGAGCGCCGCGCCGACCAGGACCGTGACCGCGAGCCGCACGATTTCCCGCACCGCGTCCGCGCCCCCGGGCAACTCGACCCGGGCGCCGGCGACGCCCCAGGCCAGCAGGTATCCCGGCAGCAGGAGCAGGAGCGGCAGCAACAGCGCCAGCGGCCAGTAGCGGAAGCCCGGGCGGTGCAGGCCGATATCGGCCCAGTTGCGCAGCCGCCAGCCGTCGCGGACGAGGGCGAGTCGGACGACGAGAACCGCCAGGAGCGGTGTGAACATGGTGACGAGCGGGGTGGCCTCGCCGAGCCGCGGGGCGGCAAGCGCAACGCCGAGCGCCAGGGCGAGGGCGATGATGTAGAACCATGCCGCTTGGTGCAGCGGGGCGGGGGAGGGATGCGATGCCGTCATCGGGGCCCGGCCTGGACAGGGGCCCGGCGGTCCTGGATTGGCGCCGGGAACGGCGACAGGCTACACCCTCCGGTGGCGCGCCCCTAGCGGAAACGGTTCAGCCGAGGCCCCACATGCCGTTCGGGTAGAGCCCTTCGTAGATCGGCACGAGGGTCGAGGTGTCGAACAGGCTGGAAACGGAGGTGCCGTTCCAGATGTTCAGGATCGCCTGCGCGAACATCGGTGCGGTCGGCACGACGCGGATGTTCTTGCAGGCCAGCACCTCGGGCGTCGCCTCGATCGAATCCGAGATCACGACCGACTTCAGCACCGACTTGGAAATCCGCTCCACCGCGGGGCCGGACATGACGCCGTGGGTGGTGTAGGCGTGGACCTCGGTCGCGCCCGCGCCCATCAGGACGTCGGCGGCCTTGCAGAGCGTTCCGGCGGTGTCGCACATGTCGTCGACGATCAGGCAGCGCTTGCCGGTGACATCGCCGATCACGGTCATCTCGGCCACTTCGCCCGCCTTCTCGCGCCGCTTGTCGACGATGGCGAGCGGCACCCCGATCCGGGTCGCGAGTTCCCGCGCGCGGGCCACGCCGCCGACGTCGGGCGAGATCACCATGACGTCCGACACGTCGCCCTGGAACTGGTGCAGGATGTCGAGCGCGAAGATCGGGCTTGCGTAGAGGTTGTCCACGGGGATGTCGAAGAAGCCCTGGATCTGGGCCGCGTGCAGGTCCATCGTCAGCACCCGCTCGATGCCGCCCGACACGATCATGTTCGACACGAGCTTCGCGGAAATCGGCGTTCGCGCCTTGGTGCGGCGGTCCTGCCGGGCGTAGCCGAAATAGGGGATCACGGCGGTGATCCGGCTGGCCGAAGACCGGCGCAGCGCGTCGGCCATGATCAGCAGTTCCATCAGGTTGTCGTTCGCGGGCTTCGAGGTCGGCTGGATGATGAACATGTCCTCGCCGCGGACGTTCTCGTAGACCTCGACGAAGATCTCCTGGTCGTTGAACCGTTCCACCCGCGCGTCGCAGAGGTTGATCCGCATCCCCCGGTGCATCGACATCCGCCGGGCAATGGCCTCGGCGAGCGGCAGGTTGGCGTTCCCGGAAATCAGCTTCGGGTCGGTGGCGGGCATGTCATCCCCTTGTCATGCTGGCGCGTCTGGTGCCCCCCCTAGCATCCCGCTAACCTTCCGGCAAAGCCTAAAGGGGAGGCGCGCCGACGTGGCCCATATCGACTACTTCTTCTCGACGATTTCGCCCTTCACCTACCTCGCCGGGACGCGGATGGAGGCGGTCGCCGAGGCCCACGGCGCGACCATCGCCTACAAGCCCTTCGACGTCCTGGCGGTGTTTCCGCGCACCGGCGGTCTTCATCCGAAGGACCGGCATCCGGCGCGGATGGAGCTGCGGGCGCAGGAGCTTCGGCGGCAGTCTAAGAAGCACGGGTTGCCGATGGACCTCAACCCGCCGAGCCGGGGGGTAAACGGCGCGCCCGCGTCCTATGCCTTCATCGCTGCGGAGAAGGCGGGCGGTGGCGATCTCGGCAAGCTCGTTCACGCCTTCACCGGGGCGGTCTGGCGCGACAACCGGAACATCGCCGAGGACGACGTGATCGCTGATTGCCTGGAGGAAGCCGGGTTCGACCGGGGACTTGCCGGGATGGCGATGCTGGCCGGCGCGGAGCAGTACGAGCGTAACCTGGAGGACGCCGTTTCCGCCGGGGTCTTCGGCGCGCCGTTCTACGTCGTGGACGGGACGGAAAAATTCTGGGGCCAGGACCGGATCGGGGATCTCGACCTGTACCTTTCCGGCAAGCTTTGAAGCGGACCTGGGGCGACGCGGGGCCCGAGGCAGTGCTCCTGCATGGCGCGCTCGCGGACGGGGGCATGTGGAACGGGCTGGCGCGCGTTCTCGGCCGGTCGATGCGGCTGACCGCGCCCGATCTCGTCGGCCACGGCAGCGCGCCCGACCGCGACCCGGCGCGCGATTTCTTGGATCAGACGGCGGCGGCGGTGCTGGCGACCCTGCCGGATCGCCCGGTCCACCTGGTCGGCCACTCGCTCGGCGGCGCGGTCGCGCTGCGGGTCGCGGTGGAAGCACCGGGGCGGGTGGCCTCGCTGGTGCTGTTCGAACCTGTGATCTTCGCCGCGGCGGGGCAGGGGAAGGGGCGGGCCGCGACGGCTGCGCGGATCGCCGGGCTGCGGCCGTTGGTGGAGGCCGGGCGGCTGCGGGAGGCCGCCGACCTGTTCCTTTCGGTCTGGGGCGGCGGCGTGCGGCTGTCGGACATGGCGCCGGAGCGGGCGGCCTACGTCGCGGAACGGATACCGCTGATCCTTGCCGAGGAGCCGGGGATCGACGACGACGCGGGCCGTATCCTGCCACGTCTGGGCGACGTCTCCGTGCCGGTCCTGCTGATCGACGGGGACGAAAGCCCCGAGGTGGTGCCGGAGGTGATGGCCGCGCTGGAGACGGCTCTGCCGGATGCGCGCCGGGTCACGATCGCGAAGGCAGCGCACATGCTGCCGATGACCCATCCGGGGCCGTGTGCCAAGGCGATCCGGGAGTTTCTGGGGGTCTAAGCGGGGCCGTTCGAGTCGGGCCCGCCGCGTGTCGCGTCGCTAAGACAGGAGGCGCAGAGACTGCGATCGCTTTGGCGGCAAAGCGGAGTGGCGGTGACTGGATTGCTTGACGGGGCGTCCTCGCACCGGCCCTTTTTGCACAGAGCGACGGTCAGGGCCCAAGGCCATCGCGCATGGCACGGCGGTATGACGAACCAGCGCGGGACAAGGCCGAAGGCCGCCGCGTATCCGTTGCGCGGCAGGCGATTTCGCATCGCGGATTCCGCCGAGAGGGGCCGGGCCGCCCCCCCGGCACAGCGATTTGGTGACGCCTGTGAGTAGCTCTCCGCTATTCCTGACCTTGAGGGATAAGTCGCTTTGGCAACTCCGAAGGATCTCCGCACCGCGGCCCGTCGATGCGCGGCTCAGCACTCCCGGAGAAGCTATTGCAGGGGTTTCGTTTCCGGGCGCGGGTCCAGCTTCTCAGAAGGCGTGTTGCGCCACGCAACGACAGGCGAACCTTACCCCCGCCACAACTCCAGCAACCGGGTCACATCCTCCTCCGACCGCGACCAGTCGCAGACCACCCGGCAGAGGATGGGGGCGTCGTCCGGTCCCTCGTCGGGTTCCATCAGGTGATACTGCGCGCCGCCCGCGAAGGCGCGGGCATGGGCCGCGCGGGGCAGGCTGACGAACAGCATGTTGCCCGCGGGGGGGACTTCCACCTTCGCCCCGTCGATCCCCGCGACACCTTCGAACACCTGTGCCATCCGCGCGTTCGCCTGCCCCGCGAGGCGGAGCCACAGCCCGTCATCCAGATACGCCGCCATCTGCGCGCCGAGGTAGCGGTGTTTCGACCACAGGTGCCCGCCGCGCTTGCGGCGCAACGTGATCTCCCAGTCGAGCGCGGGGTCGAAGACGACGACCGCCTCCACGCCCATGCAGCCGTTCTTGGTGCCGCCGAGGCTGAGCGCGTCGACACCGGCCTTCCACGTCATCTCGGCGGGACTGCACCCCGCCGCGGCGATGGCGTTCGCGATCCGCGCGCCGTCCATGTGCAGCTTCAGCCCGTGTTCGTGCGTCACCGCGGCGATGTCGCGGATCTCGTCGAGGGTGTAGGCCGAGCCCAGTTCGGTGATCTGCGTGATCGTCACCGGCCCGCGCTGCACCGAGTGCTGGTCCCCCTCCCGCACCGCGCCGATCGCGCCGCGCAAAACCTCCGCACCGATCTTGGCGTTCGGACCCGCGACCCGGCGCAGTTTCGCGCCGCCGGTGAAGAACTCGGGCGCGCCGCACTCGTCCATTTCGACGTGCGCGAGCATGTGGCAGAAGATCGCGTCCCACGGCTTCGCCAGCGCCGCCAGCGACAGGGCGTTCGCCGTGGTGCCGTTCGCCACCAGGTGCACGCTCGCCTCGGGCGCGTCGAACACCTCGCGGACGGCCGCGACGGCGCGCTCGGTCCAGGGGTCGCGGCCATAGGCCATCGCCGAGCCCTCGTTCGCGGCGGCCAGTGCCGCCATGATCTCGGGCGCGACCGGCCCCGCGTTGTCGGATGCGAAATTCATGTCCCCGGTTCCTCGATCACGTAGTCTTCCCAGTCCGCGTCCTCGCCAAGGGCGATCTCGGACACGGTGATGCCCTGCGCCGACACGCCCGCCGCGTGCACGCTGCCGGAATCGCCCGAGATCAGCGGGTGCCAGTGCTTCAGCGGCTTGCCCTCGTGGCGCAGGCGGTAGGCGCAGGTGGTCGGCATGAAATACGCCACCTCGGCCATCGTCGCGGGCGTCAGGAAGATGCACTCCGGCACCAGGCGCTTGCGCTCGGCGTAGTTCCCGCAGCGGCAGCTGGCGTCGTCGAACAGACGACAGGCGATGCGGGTCAACGCGACCTCGCCGCTGTCCTCGTCCTCCAGCTTGTTGAGGCAGCACTTGCCGCAGCCGTCGCACAGCGCCTCCCATTCGCGGGGCGTCAGGCGGTCGAGCGGCAGTTCCCAGAACCGGGGCCTCATGTCCCGTCCAGGATCGCCCGCGCCTGGGCGGAATCGGCGTCCATCTGTGCGATCAGCGCGTCGAGGCCGTCGAACCTTGCCTCGGGCCGCAGGTACTCGACCAGCGCGACGGAGACATCGGCGGCGTAGAGATCGCCGCTGAAGTCGAACAGGAAGGTTTCAAGGTTCGGCACCTCGCCCCCGAACATCGGGCGCACGCCGAGCGAGGCGACCCCGCGGTAGCTGCCCTTGTGTGCGCCGTCGAGCACGTCCGCGTAGACGGCGTAGACCCCGAGCTTCGGCAGGTGCAGACCGTCGAGCGCCATGTTGATCGTCGGGTAGCCAAGCTCCCGCCCCCGCTTTTCGCCGTGCAGGACCGGGCCCTCGATCCGGTGCCAGTGGCCGAGCATCGCCGCGGCATCCCGCGGCCGGCCGTCGGTCAGCGCGTTGCGGATCCTGGTGGAGCTCACCGCGCCGTCCTCGCCCGACAGGAGCTCCGCCACCGTCACCGCGAATCCCAGGTCCGGGCCCCAGTCCCGCAGCAGCGCGGCGTTGCCCTGCCGGCCCTTGCCGAAGCAGAAATCGGCCCCCACGACGACGTGGCTGAGACCGAGCGCCCCGGACAGCACCTCGCGGGCGAAGGATTCCGCGGTCAGCCCGGACAGGCGGTGATCGAAGGGCAGTTCGAACAGGATCTCGACGCCGAGCTTTTCCAGCCGGTGTGCGCGGGCCTCGGCGTTCATCAGCCGGAAGGGCGGCGCATCGGGGGCGAAGTATTCCCGTGGATGCGGCTCGAAGGTGACGATCCCGAGCGGTGCGTCGCCGCGGGCGAGGTCGATCACCCGCTGGTGCCCGAGATGCACGCCGTCGAAGTTCCCGATCGCGGCGGAGGCGCCGCGCAGGGCCCTGTCCATCATCTGGGGATCGCGCACCGTCCGCATGGGTCGGGCTTAGCCCCGGCCCGGGCCGGGCGCAAGGCGGGGCTCAGTCGAACTTCGCGGAGGGCGCGAGAACCGTCGCCTCGCCCTTCACCACCGGCTTGCCGCCGACCGTGCAGACGGTGTCGAGCGTGACCCGGCGCCTGGCGTAGTCGATGGCGGTCACGGTGACCTCGGCGCGCACCATGTCGCCGGGGCGGACAGGTGCCACGAACTTCATCGTCTGGCCCAGGTAGACCGTGCCGTGGCCCGGCATCTGCTCCCCGATCACGGCCGAGATCAGCCCCGCGGACAGCATCCCGTGGGCGATCCGGCCCTCGAAGATCGTGTCGCGGGCGTAGGCGTCGTCCATGTGCACCGGGTTGCGGTCGGTGGAGACCTCGGCGAACAGCTCGATGTCGCGGTCGGTCACCAGCTTGTCTAGATGCCGCGACATCCCGATCTCGAGATCCTCGATGCAGATGGTTCCGGTGGTCATGTTGTCGAGCATCGCGCGCCTGCCTCTCTTCCCCCGGGGGATATAGCGCAGCGGAACTCATTCTGCAATGCAGAAGAAATAATACGAACGGATGACGTCAACATGCCGCAACTATGTTGCGAGCGTGTTACCTGAGGTAGCCGATGGAGAACGTCGGCGCATGATCCGAGTCCGAGAGGTAATCGGACAGCCGTTCGGGATGCGGATGCTCCTCCGTCGCCGTTTCCGCCCGCGCGAGACCGCCGGTGACGAACAGCGTGTCGATGCCTTCGCCCATGCCGCCCTTGATGTCGGTCAGGATGCCGTCGCCCACGGCAAGGATGCGGTCGTCCGGGGTGTCCCGCCCGATCTGCGCGAGCCTGCGCCGCGCCAGGTCGTAGATCGGCGGGTGCGGCTTGCCGAAGTAGAGGCTCTCGCCGCCCATCTCGGTATAGAGCTCCGCCACCGCGCCCGCGCACCACTCCCGGCTGTCGCCGCGGTCGACCACGATATCAGGGTTCGCGCACAGGAGCTTCAGGCCGCGGGTCTTGGCCATCAGAAGCTCCGGCCGCAACACGCTCGGATCGGCATGGGGGTCGAACGGTCCGGTGCAGACGATGCCCTCGGCCTCGGTCAGCGGGACTTCCTCGATCGCCACCGGATCTTCTACAAGATGAAGCGGGTCGAAGAAGGTCCGGTCGCGCTCCTCCCCGATGAAGTAGACCTTGCTGCCGACCGCGCCCTGGAACATCGCCGCCCGCGCGCTGTCGCCGGACGTGGCGATGGCGTCCCAGGCATCGCGCGGCACGCCGAGCTTGCCGATCTGCACCTCGACCTCCGCCCGCGGCCGCGGCGCGTTGGTCAGGAGCAGGACCGCCCCGCCGCGGGACCGGAACGCCTGCAGCGCGGCGACGGCGTCGGGATAGGCTCGCACGCCATCGTGGACGCAGCCCCAGAGATCGCAGAACAGCGCGTCGTACCCGGCCGAGATCTCCGACAGACGTTCGATGATGCGTGACATGACCTGCTCCTCGATCCTCGCGACACTGGCTACCCCGCGGCCCGGGCCGATGCCAGCCCGGACCGCCCGCGGCCCTTCTTCATCCCGGAAATATTCCCGGGGGCGCGGGGGCTGGCCCCCGCTCCGCCCGTCGGTGTCAGAGCGTGATCCGGAACCGCGCGAACCCGTCCGGGCCCTCGCCGGCGGGCTCTATCTCCACGCCCGAGACGCTGTCGAAATAGGCCGATGCGGCGGGGCCGGTGTCGAACAGGACGGTGGTGCCGTCCATCGGCGCGAAGTTCCAGTTGGAATCGGCCGAGGGGCTGACCGTGCCCTGTTCCACGATGTAGCGGACGATCACGTCGCGGTTGGTGTCCGGGGCCTCGAACACGGTCGTCGCCGGGCTCGCGCCCGGGAAATGCCCGCCGCCGCCGGCGCGGTAGTTGTTCGTCGCCACGATGAATTCCCGCGCCTCGTCGATCGGCGCGCCGTCGTACATCAGGTTAACGATCCGGTGCGCGTCAGGGGCCACGACCTCGCCGTCGTTGTTGTAGCGGGACGGCTGGCTGAGATCGATCTCGTAGGTCACGCCGTCGATCACGTCGAAGTTGTAGGACGGGAAATCGGGGTTCAGCAGCACCTGGTCGGCCTCGCCCGGTGTGATCTGGTTGAACATGCCCGCGGAGCGTTCGAGCCATTCCCGCACGTCCGCGCCCGTGATCCGCACCGCCCGCACCGTGTTCGGGTAGAGGTAGAGATCGGCCACGTTCTTGATCGCGATGTCGCCCGCGGGCACGTCGGTGTAGTACTCCGGCCCGCCCCGGCCGCCGGCCTTGAACGGGGCGGCGGCGGACAGGATCGGCAGGCCCTCGTGCTCGGTTCCCTGCATCATTTCAGCGATGTACCAGGTCTGGGCGTTCGACACGATCTGCACCGAGGGGTCGTCCGCGACCAATGCGAAGTAGCTGTGAAGCGGCGCGTCGGTCTGGCCCACGGCGCGGCGGACGTATTCCAGTGTCGCGTCGTGTTCCGCCTGCGCGGCCGCGAGAACGGCGCCGACGCTTTCGACCGTCGGGGTGATCGAGCGATCCTCGCCGCGGAGGTAGATCGGCCGCGCCTCGGATACGTGGGAGGCGATGCGCCAGCTGTTCCCGTCGCGCTCCAGCAGCAGGTCGACGAGACCCATGTGGCTGCCCCAGAATCCGCCCATCGCGGCGGGTTTTCCCATTATCGTTCCGGCACTTGCGTCCACGCCGGCGGTCTCGGCGTAGTCCGGGCCGGGGAAGACGAGGTGATGGTGGCCGGTCAGGATCGCGTCGATCCCGTCGAGCGCGGCGAGCGGGACGGACGCGTTCTCCATGCCGTCGCTGTGGTTCGCCTCGCCGATGCCGGAATGGCTGAGCGCGATGATGATCTCCGCGCCCTCTTCCTTCATCCGGGGGATAAACGCTTGAGCCGTCTCGACAATATCGCGGGCCTGCACGTTGCCTTCGAGATGCCCGCGGTCCCAGTTCATGATCTGGGGCGGCACGAAACCGATCAGGCCGATGCGGATCGGGTGGGTGTTCCCGGCCCCGTCGGTGAGTTCGCGGTCGAGGATGATGTAGGGCGGGAAGAGGGTCACGTCGTCGGTCGGGGTGGCGCCCTGTTCGGTCGCGACGTTGGCGAGAACCACCGGGAAATTCGCGCCAGCCATTGAATTCATTAGGAAATTCAGGCCGTAGTTGAACTCGTGGTTGCCGATGGTGCCGGCGTCGTAGCCGAGGGCGTTCATGGCGGAGATAACGGGGTGGGTGTCGCCCTCTGCCATGCCGCGTTCGTAGGCGATGTAGTCGCCCATCGGGTTGCCCTGGAGGAAGTCGCCGTTATCGACCAGCAGCGTGTTCGTCGCCTCGTCCCGGACGCCCTGGATCAGCGCCGCGGTGCGGGCCAGGCCGACCGTGTCGACCTCCCTGTCGCCGTAATAATCGTATGGGAAAACATGCACATGGAGGTCGGTCGTCTCCATGATCCGCAGGTGCGCCTGGTTTGCCTGGGCACGTGCGGAGAAGGGGTGGAGCGCGATGAAACTGGCGGATGCGGCAAGGAATCCGCGGCGGTTGAGAATCAGGTTCATGGGGACCTCCTGTCGGGATTTTCCGCAAGCGTAGCACCGTGTTCGCAACGGCTCCATGTCGTTGGACACGGGCGGCGGAAACCGACGCAGGTGTCGAAGAGTCATGACGCACCTGTCGGAAATTCCTGACGGGCGTGTCGGGAATTTTCGACGCGAGTGTCGATTATCCGCGCGCCGAAGCGGGCGGAGGCCGGAGAGGGCCGCGGACCCCGCCGCGAAGGTTGCAGGGAATCAACTGGACGGGGTTCGCGGCGGGGCGTTCACTGCACCCGTTGTGCGTTGATGGAGGCGTCGCATGGCAACCCTGCATATCGAACACGGGATCACCGATTTCGGGACCTGGAAGGCGGCGTTCGACCGGTTCGCGCCGAAGCGGGCGGAGGCGGGGGTGACGGGATGCCGGATCCACCTTGTCGCCGACGATCCGGGCTGGATCGTCCTGCAGCTCGATTTCCCCTCGGTCGCGGCGGCGGAGGGGTTCAGGACGTTCCTCGAAACACGGGTCTGGGCAAGCCCCGAGGCCGCGCCGGGGCTGAAGGGCAGCGCGCGGGCGAGGGTGCTGGTCGATCCGCCGGCGGGATGAGGCCGGGGGACGAGCAGCCGGCGCCGGTGATGCGGGGGAGGCCGATCCCGGCGGTTCAGCCGTGATCGCGGGCGGAATTCGGCCCGATGCCCGACGCGGCGATTCGCACCGTGCAATTCACATTCAGGAATTCGCAGGCGAATTTATAACGAGAAATGCAATTCCTCAGGAGGCGATCCGGAGATCCGGGAAACGGATGCTCTCCGTCCCGTAACAGTCGAGAATCGCGTCATGCGCGATTCGGGCTTCGCGGATGCTGTCGCAGGGGTAAAGGCCGATATCCGTGCTGGCCGCGTATTTGTCCACAGGCGCTTCGGGTTTCCGACCGAAGGGGAGGAGCCGTCGCGGCGCCTGCCGACCCGAGGCCACGAATTCCCGATAGGTCCCGAGCAGGTCCGTGGTCAGGCGAACCTCCTGCACGCGGTAGCTGGGCAACTGGATCCGGCAGTCGCCGCTGCGCAGGAGCAGGAGGAACAGGCCGGGGGATTCGGTGAGCCAGGACGGCTCCGCCGAGCGATCCCGCGGGCGCACCCGGAACGGGTAGGACCGGGCATCGGTGCCAGTCAGTTCGACCAGGTTCTTCAACAGAAACGACAAATCAGTTCCACTGCAGCCGGACGTGCCCGCTGCCCCCAGACATTGTACCGGGGTTTCCCCCGCCTCGCATCGGAATGACAATGATGTGTTAATTTCTGCCGTCAAGGGCAGTTTGACGCCGGGAATGTGGCAGCCGTCGCCTCATGGTCGCCCAAACACCATAATTCTCAAAAGGAATGTCAAATAACGTAGCAACCTAGCAACACCGATATAATTTATCTGGGTTGTCCGGTCCGAAGCCCCAATAATCACTGGAAATGCGCTGCGTGCAACGCGGGGTTGTATCGACATCAATGCTTTCCATCCAATGGTTGTACCGAGCGCCGAGACTCAAAATGAGTAGCGTTGTGGCGTAAACGACCCCGTTGCGCCATTTTCCCGCCTCAAATGTCAATTGTATTGCCCCTAGTCACGCTGAGTTAACGATGAGGGTCCGATGCTAGGACGTCTTATAGTTGGTAGCGTAGTTGGTTACTCCGTATTCTTTGTCGCTCTGATCCTTGGCTACAGCCTCTTTGAGGCGGCGCTCGCGCTGTCTCTCTCGGGTGCGGCGGGGACGGTCGGGTGCAGCCTGATCGCGACGCGCAACTGTCGCCCGGGCGATTGCAGCGACCACCACGAGCCGGTCGAGACGGCGCCGGAGCGCAGCGGCGACGACCGTGTGCGGCTGGTGGCGGCCCCGACCGAACCGATGGTCTCGATCAGGGTATCGGCCTGAACCCCATGACGGTTTCCCGCAGGCGACCTGGCCGGCGGGACCCGTTGAACCGGGAATGACCGGACACCGCGCCCCGAATGCCCCAGGCAAATGGAACGCCTGAAACGAACCTGTGAATCGACTCCCCCGCGAGGGACAGGAAATTCACCGGGAACCGAAATACGAGTGAATCAGGAAATCTGGACAAGACGGCCATGTACAATTTCACGATCTGCAACGAGACCGAAATCAGGGACCGCCGGACCGGCGCCCACCTTGGGACGATCTGGCTTGAGGAAAGCTACGAGGGCCGGTGGTCCGCCGTCGTGGCCGGGACCCTGTTGCAGGCAAGTTCCCCGATGATCCTGCGGCTGGAGATCCACCGGCACATCAAGTACCTGCGCAGCGCCTGCCGGGTCGGCGGCTCGGCGCAGGCCGCGTCCTCCGTTGTGCCGTTCCGGAGACCGTCTCGGACGCTGCCGGCGGGAAGTCAGCCGCCGGTGTTCCGGAACGCGCTGCTGGCGAAGTAGCGGACCGGCGCGCGCCCGGGGGGCGGGCAAGGGGCCAAGTCATCCATCAAGTCGGAACATCCCGGCGGGGCGGCGGTTCGACCGCCCGGCCGGGTCAGGTTGCCAAGATGCTGCGGTTTCCTCGTTGGCCGTCTGCATCCGGCACGGCGGGCGGTTCTTGCGGTCGAACCGCCCGCCAGTCTGTCAGGCGATCTCGACCAGCGTCACGTCGAAGTGCAGGGTCTTGCCCGCGAGCGGGTGGTTGGCGTCGAGTTCCACGTGGGTCTCGGTGCCGCCGGTCACGGTCACCGGGATCGCCTGGCCGTCCTGGGTCTGCATCTGGAGCTGCGTGCCGGGATCGGTCGGGATGTTGTCCGGGATCGCCTCGCGCGGGACCTGCTGGACGCGGTCGTCGAAACGCTCGCCGTAGGCCTCGGCGGGCGGGATCGAGACGGAGCGGCTTTCGCCCACTTCCATCCCGAGCACGGCGCTGTCGAGGCCAGGGATGATCTGGCCCTCGCCGGCGGTGAAGGTCAGCGGGTCGCGGCCCTCGGAGCTGTCGAAGACGGTGCCGTCGTCGAGCTTGCCGGTGTAGTGCATGGACAGGGTATCGCCCGCGGTAGCGGCTTTGGTCATGGGATCCATCCGTTCTTTGGGGTGTGAATTCGCCGGGGCCATTCCAAGGGTGCCCGGTCGTGCGATGGACCGAACCTAGTCGGTCGGGCCGCTGTTTTCCACCCGTGCGGCCGCGATCGCCTCCGCCTCGGCGAGAAGCCGGTCGACATCGGGGTCGGGGATCCGCATCTCGTGCAGGTGTGCCGCGATGTTGCGCAGGTAGTCGAGCGAGGTGCCGAGAAAGCCGGTGCCGGTGGCGGCGAAGCGGGCCTGGTCCTCGAACGTCAGGGCGGCGTCGATCAGTTCGGCGTCGTGGTCCGCGGTGAAGGTGACGGCGCGGACCGGGCCGTGATCGGTTTCCGCCGTGACCCAGGCGTCGTGGTAGCCGGGCGCGATGCGTTCGCGGCGCCAGAGCTGGAAGGTCTCCTCTTCCAGCGCGCCCGCCGCGATGCGGAAGGCGAGCCCGTCGCAGGTCAGGCCGGGCGCCACGTCGAGCGCCACCATCAGGCCAGGCGCCTCGGCGGTGCCGCGCCCGCCGAGCGTGTCCTTGAGGATGAAGCGGCGGGCATGGCCGGCGACGCGGGCGCGGCGCACCTCGGCGAAGCGGATGCCCGGATCCCACAGGAGCGAGCCGTAGGCGAAGACCCAGAGGTCGGTTCCGGCGTCGTGCCCCGCGAGGAAGGCGCGGCGCCCGGCCTCGCGTTCGGCCTCGGGGTAAAAGCGGGGGTCTATGCCGTGGCCGCGGATGACCTCGGCGAGGCCCTCGACGTCGAGGGTGCGGAAGAACGAGGTCTCCGGGTCGGCGATGCGGCCCCGGAGACCGGGATGGTGGCGGAAGGGATCCGCCGCGTCCATCAGAGCGCCAGGTTCGGGATGATCTGTTTCTTGCGGCTGACCACGCCGGGCAGGACCACGGTGTCGCCGTCGCCGACGAGGGTCGCGAAGCTCTTTTCCGCGACCTGCTTCACGAGGTCGTTCGGGACCAGCAGGGTCGACTGCTCGTTCAGGATGTCGACCACGAACAGGAGCACCTGGTCGACGCCGTCCTCGGCGGCCACGGCCTCCATCGAGGTCATCAGGCTGTCCTTGCGGTCGAGCACGGTCTTCGGCGAGGTGGTTTCCAGCACCGAGACGCGGAAGCTCTTGCCGCCGACCTCGTATTCCTTGGAATCCATCCGCAGGAGCTCGGCGTCGGAGAAGGACGACACGTCGGACTTCGCGGCGAACATCTCGGCAGCGTAGTCGGGGATCGACACGCCGAGATCGGCGGCGAGGCTTTCGGCCAGCGCGCGGTCGGCGTCGGTCGTGGTGGGTGAGCGGAATTCCAGCGTGTCGGACAGGATGCAGGACAGCATCGCGCCCTTGATCGCCTCGGGCATCTCGGCGTCGCCGATCAGGTCGTGCATGATCGTCGCGGTGCAGGCCACGGGGCGGATGGTGATGTCGATCGGCCCCTTGGTTTCCAGCCCGCCGACCAGCTTGTGGTGGTCGATGATCGCGGCGATGTCGGCGGAGTTGATCGCGGCGGGAAGCTCCGCGGGGTTGTTGGTGTCGACGATGACGACCTTCTGCCCGGCCTCGACCTCGGAGATGATGCGCGGCTTCGGCAGGTCCCACTTCTGCAGGACGAAGGCGGCCTCGGTGTTGGGCTCGCCGAGCAGCACGGCCTCGGCCTTCTCGTCCTGGACCTCGTTCAGGTACCAGGCCCAGATGATCGGGGAGCCGGTGGAATCGGTGTCGGGCGACTTGTGCCCGAAGACGAGGGTGGTCATGGCGTCTGTCCCTTCCAGAGGTCGGATTTTGCCGCCCTCATAGCGATGGCGCGGGGGGTTGTCACGGGGGAGGGGATGCCTGCGCCGGTTTGACCGGCGGGCGTGCTTCGGCTAGGGTCGGCGGATCGGAAGAGGAGTGCCCGGATCATGGACAAGCGCCGCTGAGACCGCCGCCCTGACCGTTCCCCGAGGGGAACGCCTGCCTTCCGGGAGTATCCTGACAATGGACCAGATCGACTGACGCCTTCGCCGGGTGCGTCCGCACCCGTCCGTTTCCCCGATCAGACGAGGTTCCATCATGCCGAACCGTCACGACAGACGGGCCGAAGCCGCCCGCCGCGGCAAGCCCGCGAAATCCCCCCGCACCATCCGCCGCACCGAGGCCCGGAAGCCCGATGCCGCGGAAAGCCGCCCCGCCGGTGGCCGCCCGCCGCGCTTTCCGGGCCGCACCGGGGGCCGCTGACACGACAACGCCCCGTCCCGGTCTGTCCGGGGCGGGGCGCGTGGGTTCGGTCCTGTCAGTGGGATCGGCGGGCGGGTGCCCGGCGGTCAGCGCTGTGCGACGACCCGCATCCCAGCGGGCAGGCGGCGCTGCCGGACGACGTGGGCGGCGGGGTCGCGGCCGCCGGTTTCCGCCGCGTCCTCGACGCTCATGTAGCGCTGGCCGTTCCATTCGACGACGCGGTAGGTGCGGCCGCCGGAGGTGCTTTCGTCGATCTTGCGGCCGAGGCCGAAGACCAGCCACTTGCCGAGCGGGCTGAGATTGCTGGCGCGCTGCGCGGAGCGGAAATTGTCGTTCACGTCTGTCCCCTTCGCCCTGGTCCGACCTGCCGCCGCCGCATCGTTTTGCTGGCGTCCCCTATCCGCGGGTCGGATCCTGCATTGTTTTCCGCGGGAGTGCTTCCTGTCGAAACTGTGGTTCCGAGTGCGCGGATGAGACGAAATTGAGCGAGGAATGCGGCCTGAATTGGCGGGAAACATGGCGGGATTGTGGTGAGCATTTCGAAGTTGCGCGGGTATCCGAAAACGCTGCGCCCCGGCCGGGCGGATTGTCCCTGAGCCGGCAACGCCCGGTTCGAGCAGGGGCGTGTCCACGCCCGCCGCGAGTCGGCTATGGGCGCTGCGAGTCGGCGTGCGGCCGGGGCGCGCCGCCGGGACTGCGCCGCCGCGCCGCCCGTGGTAAGGGAAGGCCCAGGACAAGCGGGAGGGCGGGGGCATGGACCGCGATCACCTGGCGATCAACCGGGACATCTGGAACGCCGACGCGGTGAACTGGGTCGCGTCCGCGGAGGACCGCTGGCGGCAGGAAACCCCGGTCTGGGGGAACTGGAACACCCCCGAGGCCGGTCTGGACATGCTGCCCGCCGACATGACGGGCATGGACGCGATCGAGCTTGGCTGCGGCACCGGCTACGTCTCTGGCTGGATGGCGCGGCGCGGGGCGCGGGTGACGGCGATCGACATCTCCGCCGAACAGCTTGCGACCGCGCGCCGGATCGCGGCGGAGCACGGGGCCGGAATCACCTTCATCGAGGGCAACGCCGAGGCCACGGGCCTTCCGGATGCCGCGTTCGACTTCGCGATCTCGGAATACGGGGCGTCGATCTGGTGCCCGCCGAGGGCCTGGCTGCGGGAGGCCCGGCGTCTCCTCCGGCCCGGCGGGCGGCTCGTGTTCCTGGGCAACCACCCGATGTCGCTGGTGTGCTCGCCGCTCGACGGGTCGCCGTGCGACCGGACCCTGCACCGGCCCTATCGCGGCATGTGGGGCGCGGACTGGACCGGGGTGACCTACGAGCCGACGGGGATCTGCTTCAACCTCACGGTGTCGGGCTGGATGGAGGTGTTCGCGGAGACGGGATTCGCCGTCGAAGGCTACCACGAGCTTTACGCGCCGGAGGGCGAGGAGGGGACGCGCGGCGCGGTTCCCGCGGACTGGGCGCGCGACTACCCGGTGGAACAGGTCTGGCATCTGCGGCGCGGGTGAGGGGGGCGCTATCCGCCCGACAGCTGCGACAGGGCGAAGGCGACGAGGAGGCCGAGTGTGACCGCGATGCCGGTGCCGTAGCGGTCGTCGCGGAAGGCCTGGGGGAAGACCTCGGTCGCGAGCGAGGCGGTGACGGCGCCGGCGGCGAAGGCGCGGATATGGGCGAGCGTGCCATCGCCGACATCCGCGAGCAGCAGGTTGCCGGTGACGGCGGCGGCGGCGAGCAGCGCGGCGGTCAGGGTCCAGAGGGTCATCGCGCGGCGCCGGGACATGCCGCCGTCGCACATGCCCTTCGCGCCGCCCGCGGCCTCGGGCAGGTTCGACAGGAGGATCGCGCCGGCGAGCGCCGCGACCTCCGCCGGGCCCGCGCCGATCAGCGCGACGCCGAGGGCGAGGTTTTCCGGGATGCCGTCGAGCGTGATCGCGAGCAGGAGCCCGGCGCCGTCCGAGCCCTTCGTCCGGGTCTCGATCCAGCGGTCGAGGAAGGTGAAGGCGGCCGCCCCCGCCAGCACCGTGAGCGACAGCCAGGCCAGCGGCGTGGCCTCGGCAGCGGGCTGGATCAGCTCGATCGTGACCGACACGATCAGCGCGCCGCCGGCAAGCGCCACGAGGAAGCCCTCGGTCGCGTCCCGCGGGCGGCCCCAGAGCCCCCAGGCCGCCCCCGCCACCAGCGCGAAGGAGACCGCGCCAACCACCAGGATCATCGTCATCGCCGCCGTCCCCGCGCCCGTCAGTCGGGAACATATCCCTTCAACCGGCGGGGCGGTTCCAGCGCGGTGGGAGAGATCCACCACTGGAGCGGAGCCGCACATCGACAGGCCGCGGGTCGGCCCGGCGCCGTTCAGCAGGTCCCGCACTGCGAAATCGCCCGCCGGGTAGCGGATGCGTGGTGGCCTCCGGCCCCGGTTCCGTGCGGGCCGGTGCGGCTGTGCGCCCGGGGTTGAAGCGCCGCGGTTCCGCTCGCACCTGCAGAAGGGGAAAGTTCGCACCCGCAGAAGGTGAAAGAATGACGCCGGAACGCGTTGACAGGCCCGCGCCGCTTCCCTAAATCGGCTCCGTTAGCACTCGGGAGAGACGAGTGCTAACGAGGGAGACAACTGCGACTCAAGGAGTTTGGGCAGATGGCATTCAAACCGCTGCATGACCGGGTGCTCGTGCGCCGCGTGGAATCCGACGAGAAGACCAAGGGCGGTCTGATCATCCCCGACAGCGCCAAGGAAAAGCCCTCGGAAGGCGAGGTTATCGCCTGTGGCGAAGGCGCGCGCAAGGACTCGGGCGAGCTGATCGAGATGGGCGTGAAGCCCGGCGACCGCATCCTGTTCGGCAAGTGGTCGGGCACCGAGGTCACCGTCGACGGCGAAGAGCTGCTGATCATGAAGGAATCGGACATTCTCGGCATCATCGAGAACAGCGCGGCCGCCAAGGCAGCCTGATCCGCTTCCCCCACCTGACAGATAGAACGGAGCTATCCAGAGATGGCAAAAGACGTACGTTTCGAAGCCGATGCCCGCAACCGGATGCTGAAGGGTGTCAACATCCTCGCCGATGCGGTCAAGGTCACGCTGGGCCCGAAAGGCCGCAACGTGGTGATCGAGAAGTCCTTCGGCGCGCCGCGCATCACCAAGGACGGTGTGACGGTCGCCAAGGAAATCGAGCTTGAGGACAAGTTCGAGAACATGGGCGCCCAGATGGTGAAGGAAGTCGCTTCCCGCACCAACGACGAGGCCGGCGACGGCACCACCACCGCCACCGTGCTTGCCCAGGCCATCGTCCGCGAAGGCATGAAGTCGGTCGCGGCCGGTATGAACCCGATGGACCTCAAGCGCGGCATCGATCTCGCCGTGACCAAGGTCATCGAGCACATCAAGTCGTCCGCCCGTGACGTGTCGGGTTCGGACGAAGTCGCCCAGGTCGGCACCATCTCGGCGAACGGCGAGGCCGAGATCGGCCGCCAGATCGCCGACGCGATGCAGAAGGTCGGCAACGACGGCGTCATCACCGTCGAGGAGAACAAGGGCCTCGAGACCGAGACCGAAGTGGTCGAGGGGATGCAGTTCGACCGCGGCTACCTCAGCCCCTACTTCGTCACCAACCCCGACAAGATGGTCGCGGAGCTGGAAGACTGCATGATCCTGCTGCACGAGAAGAAGCTCTCGTCGCTGCAGCCGATGGTTCCGCTGCTGGAATCGGTGATTCAGTCGCAGAAGCCGCTGCTGATCATCGCCGAGGACGTGGAAGGCGAAGCGCTGGCGACCCTCGTGGTCAACAAGCTGCGCGGCGGCCTCAAGATCGCGGCCGTCAAGGCACCGGGCTTCGGCGACCGCCGCAAGGCCATGCTGCAGGACATCGCGATCCTGACCGGCGGCCAGGTGATCTCGGAAGACCTCGGCATGAAGCTGGAATCGGTCACGATGGACATGCTCGGCACCGCCAAGCGCGTGTCGATCACCAAGGACGAGACCACCATCGTCGACGGTCACGGCGAGAAGGCGGAGATCGAGGCGCGCGTCGCCCAGATCCGTCAGCAGATCGAGGAGACCACCTCGGACTACGACCGTGAGAAGCTGCAGGAACGTGTCGCGAAGCTGGCCGGCGGCGTTGCCGTCATCCGCGTCGGCGGCATGACCGAGGTCGAGGTGAAGGAGCGCAAGGACCGCGTCGATGACGCCCTGAACGCCACCCGCGCCGCTGTCCAGGAAGGCATCGTCGTCGGCGGCGGCGTCGCGCTCGTGCAGGGTGCGAAGGCGCTCGACGGTCTCGAAGGCGCCAACGCCGACCAGAGCGCCGGTATCGCCATCGTCCGCAAGGCCCTCGAAGCGCCGCTGCGGCAGATCGCGAACAACGCGGGCGTCGACGGTTCGGTCGTCGCGGGCAAGATCCGCGAATCCGATGACCTCAAGTTCGGCTTCAACGCCCAGACCGAGGAATACGGCGACATGTTCAAGTTCGGCGTGATCGACCCGGCGAAGGTCGTCCGCACCGCGCTGGAAGACGCCGCATCGGTCGCGTCGCTGCTCATCACCACCGAGGCGATGGTGGCCGACAAGCCGAAGAAGGACGACAGCCCGGCAATGCCCGACATGGGCGGCATGGGCGGCATGATGTAAGGTTTCGCACCCGCGAAACCCGCCGGAACCGGCAGTGCAAGGGCCCCCTCGCGGGGCCCTTGTCACGTTCTGGGAGGGGCGCGGGGCCGCCGCTGCCGGCAGCGCCGCGCGCCGTCCTGCGAGTGAGAGCCATTATCAATTGTTATCAACGGATTGCTTTGCGGGCGTTCAGCCCGTAGGTGCGGGGCACGTGTCGGAGGACCTGCCTTGCCCGCCACCCTGAAACTCGCCATCGGGAGCCTCGTCGTCGGGCTGGGCGTGCTGGGGCTGAAGCTGCTGGCATGGTGGATGACCGGGTCCGTCGCGCTTTACTCCGACGCGCTGGAGAGCACCGTCAACCTCGCCACCGCGCTCGCCGCGCTGGTCGCGATCCGGGTCGCGGCGATGCCGCCGGACGCGAACCATCCGTTCGGCCACCACAAGGCGGAGTATTTCAGCGCGGTGCTGGAAGGCGCGATGATCATCGTCGCGGCGGTGTTCATCCTGCGCGAGGCCTTCACCGGGTTCCTCGACCCCGTCGCCCTGGACGCGCCGATCGAGGGACTGGCGATCAACGGCGCGGCGACGGCGGTGAACGCTGTCTGGGCCTTCGTGCTGGTGCGGCAGGGGCGGCGGTTGCGCTCGCCCGCGCTGGTCGCCGACGGCAGGCATCTCTGGACCGACGTCATCACTTCGGCCGGGGTCGCGGCGGGGGTGCTGCTGGCGCTGGCGACGGGGTGGTGGATCCTCGACCCGGCGATGGCGGCGCTGGTCGCGGTCAACATCCTGTGGTCGGGCAGCCGGGTGGTGAAGGAGAGCCTGAGCGGGCTGATGGACGAGGCGGTGCCGGAAACGGTGCTGGGCCGGATCCGCGACGTGATCTCGTCCGAGGGCTGGGGCGCGGTGGAGGCCCACGACCTGCGCACCCGGCAGGCGGGCGCGGCGACCTTCGTGGAATTCCACCTGGTGGTTCCGGGCGATGCCAGCGTCTACGAGGCGCACGAGATCTGTGACCGCATCGAGGCCGCGATTCACGACGCCGTGCCGCAGAGCCGGGTCACGATCCACGTGGAGCCCGAGCACAAGTCGAAGCACAGCGGCATCGTGGTGATGGATCAGGCCTGAGCCGTCAGTCGCCGCTTTCGGCGCCGAAGTAGAAGCCGACCGCCGTGCCGAAGACCCCGGTGACGGCCGACAGCGCGATCGGGATGCCGTCCTTCGCGGCCTCCATCAGCGCCTCGGACAGGGCCGGGTCGGCACCGTTCAGAAGGACGAGGTTGGCGGTGAAGAGCAGCGCCAGGAGGGCCAGCACGACGACCGCGAACAGCACGAAGAGCGCGATGGCGAAGCCGCGGCGGAAGCGGGCGTCGCGGAAGCGGGTGCCGGCCTCGATCACCTCCAGCGCCTTGTCGGGCAGGGACCGGACCCGGTCGCGGCCGAGCGTGTCGATCTCGACCTTGGGGAGGGTCGGGCGCAGGCAGGGGCTTTCGTCGGTCATGCCACGCCCCCGAGCAGGAGCTCGCTTTCCACCCGGCCATCGGCGTCGGCAAGGTAGAGCCTGCGCCCCTCGGCCCGGCGGAGGGCGAGGTGATGCTGCAGGCCGAGCGCGGCGCGGATCACCTCGGCGTCGCTGCGCAAACCGCTGATCCGCTTGATTTCCTCGAGTATCTGCCGCGTGTCGTCGGACAGGCGAACGCATAGCTGCTCGGGCCTGTGGGGCACCATCGCATCGGACCTCTGTCGGGGGAAACTCGGGCCGGAGGATGCGCGCGGTCTGGTTAACATCGGGTTGAGCGCGGGGGTTCCGGGGCGCGGGGCGCGGGGCTAGGGTGGCCGCGAACCAGAGACGGCGCGGCGGACGGGGGAAAGCGGCATGGAACGGATCGGCATCATCGGGCTTGGCCGGATGGGCAGCGCGCTGGCGCGGCGGCTGTCGGCGCAGGGCGCGGAGGTCACCGGCTGGACGCGGCGCGGCGTGCCCGCCGACCTGCCGGTCGCGGCGGCGGCTGACCCGGCGGCACTGGCGGCGGCGGCGGACGTGATCGTGCTGAGCCTCTACGACGACGCGGCGGTGCGCGAGGTGGTCGGCGGGCTGACCCGGACCCGGCTCGACGGAAAGCTGATCGTGGACACGAGCACCGTGGTCCCGTCGCTTCTGCCGGGCCTGTCGGACGCCATCGCGGCGGCGGGCGCGCGCGCGGTGGACGCGCCGATCTCGGGCGGGCCGGAGATGGTTGAGGGCGGCACCTGCGGCATCTTCGTCGGCGGCGCGGGCGCGGACGCGGACCGGGCGCTGGCGGTGCTGCGGCTGGTGACGGACAAGGCATTGCATGTCGGCCCGCTGGGCGCGGGGCAGGCGATGAAGGCGGTCAACAACACCGTCCTGCAGGGCTACATGACCACGCTGTGCGCCGCGCTGCCGGTGGCGAAGGCGGCGGGCATCGACATGGAGCTGGTGCTGAAGCTCCTGATCGCGGGGCCGGCGGGGACGCCGATGCTGTCGACGCGGCTGCCGAAGATCCTGGGCGAGGACGAGACCGTGGGCTTCCCCGTCGCCGCCGCGCTCGACGATTGCGACATCTTCCGCGCCGCCGCGTCGGAGGCCGGGGCGGACACGACGGTACTGGACGCCGCGCGCCGCCGGATGGCCGCCGCGGTCGAGGCCGGGCTGGGCGAGCGCGACCTTGCCGTGCTGGTGCCCCATGCGTGGGAGGCGGGCGGGGCGTGACGCCGCTGACGCTTTCCGGCGCGACGGTGCCGGGCCCGGACGGCCCGGAACGGCGGGATATCGGCCTGCGCGACGGGCTGATCCGCGGGCCGGGGGCGGGGCGGGTCATCGACCTGTCGGGCCTTCTGCTCCTGCCCGGGATCGTCGACCCCCACGGCGACGGGTTCGAACGGCATCTCGCCCCGCGGCGGGGCGCGGCGGTGGACCTTGCGCTCGGTCTCGCCGCGGCCGAGGCCGAGATCCTCGCCAACGGCATCACCACGGCCTGCCTCGCCCAGTCCTGGTCCTGGGAGGGCGGGATGCGCGGGCCGGAGTTCGCCGCGCGGCTGGCGGAGGCGCTGGCGGTCTATCGCGGCGTCGCGGACCTGCGGATGCAGCTCAGGATCGAGATCGGGCCGCGCGAGGAGTTCGATGCCGCCGCGGCGCTGGTGGAACGGTTCGCGATCCCCTTCGCGGTGTTCAACGACCACCTCCCGCACGACGCGGTGGCGAAGGGGCGCAAGCCGCCGTCGCTCGAAGGCCAGGCGCTGAAGGCGGGGCGGTCGCCCGAGGCGCACCGGGCGTTCATCGAGCGGATGTGCCGGGAGATCGGCGCCGCGCGGGCGGAGCTTCCGGCGCTGGCGGCGCGGCTGCGGGCGGCGGGGGCGCTGGTGGGCAGCCACGACGACCCGGACCCGGAAACGCGGGCCGGGTTCCGGGCGATGGGCGCGACGGTCGCGGAATTCCCGATGGCGCTGGAGGCCGCAGTCGCGGCGGCGGAGGCGGGCGACCCGGTCATCATGGGGGCGCCGAACGTGACCCGGGGCCGGTCGCACAAGCGCGGCGGGCTGGCCGCGCGGGCGGTGCTGGAGGCCGGCGCGGCGACGGCGCTGGCATCGGACTACCACTACCCCGCGCCGCTTGCCGCCGCCGCGCGGCTGGTGGCCGACGGCTGGCCGCTGGCGCGGGCCTGGACGCTCGTCTCCGAGGGGCCGGCGCGGATCCTGGGATTGCGCGACCGGGGCCGGATCGCGGAAGGTCTGCGCGGGGACCTCGCGGTGGTCGCGGCCGACCTGTCGCGGGTTCATGGAACCTTCGTCGCGGGGCGGATCGGGTACGCGGACGCGGTGATGTGCGAACGGGTGCTGGCATGAGACGACGGGCGCGGCGGGGCCGGACGGGGCGGCGCGGCAGGTCCCGCCCCGCGGCGGTGCAAGGGGGAGGCGGGCGATGACGGGGGCGCGGCTCTGGGCGCTTGTCGCGGTGACGATGTGCGCCTTCGCGGCGAATTCGATCCTGAACCGGCTGGCGGTGGACGGGGGGCATATCGACGCCCTGTCCTTCGCGCTGGTTCGGGTGCTGGCGGGGGCGGCGATGCTGTCGCTGCTGATCGTCGCTACGGGGCGGAGACCGGCCCTGCCGCCGCCGCGGCGGCTGATGTCGGCGGCGATGCTGGCGCTTTACCTGCTGGGGTTCTCGACGGCTTACGTCCATCTCGACGCGGGGCTCGGCGCGCTGATCCTGTTCGGCGGCGTGCAGCTGACGATGTTCTGCGCCGGGCTGGTGCGCGGCGAGACGATCCCGGCGCGCCGCTGGGCCGGGGCGGCGCTGGCCTTCGGCGGCCTCGCGCTGCTGGTCGGGCCGGGGGCGGGCGGCGGATCGCTGGTCGGGGCCGCGGCGATGCTGGCGGCGGCGCTGGGCTGGGGGCTTTATTCCGTGCTCGGCCGGGGCGCGGAGGACCCGCTGCCGGAAACCGCGGCGAGCTTCCTGATCGCGGTGCCGATGGTCTGGGTACCGATCCTGCTGGTGCCGGTGAGCCCGGAGGGCGGCGTGCCGATCGACGCGGCGGGCTGGGCGCTGGCGATCCTGTCGGGCGCGGTGACATCGGGGCTGGGCTACGCGCTGTGGTACGCGATCCTGCGCCGGATCGAGACCGCGACCGCGGCGCTGGTGCAACTGTCCGCGCCGCTGATCGCGGTGGCAGGCGGGGTGGTGCTGCTGGACGAGGGGGTGAGCCTGCGGCTGATCGTGTCGGCGGCGCTGATCCTCGGCGGGATCGCCTTCGGGCTGTGGCGGCCTCAGCGGACGATCGGCTCCAGCGGGTCGTAGAGCGTAGCCTCGCCCCAGGCGGCCTCGGCCAGGGTGTCGGGTTTCACCCTGAGGCCGGCCAGGTCGTCGCGGGTTACGAGGATGCGGCGGGCGACGACGCCCTCGGGGTCGCGCCAGTCGTCGGAGAGGCGGCCCGCGACGTGGCTGACGCGGAAGTAGATGTCGACCTGGTGGAAGGTGCCGGCGGGGTCGTGGAACTCGTTGACGAGGCAGGGCGCGTGGACCGCTACGGTGAGGCCGGTTTCCTCGTGGAACTCGCGCCGGAGGTTGTCGGGCAGCGAGGTGCCGCGCTCCACCCCGCCGCCGGGCGCGCACCAGAGATCGGACCGGTCATCCGGCCAGGCGTTGACGAGAAGCAGGCGGTCGTCGAGAAGCAGGAGGCCGCGAACGGCGAGGCGGGGGCCGGGCATGGGCCGGAGCCTGCGCGGGAGGCGGAGGGATTGCAAGCCGGGGTCAGCATGGCGACGGAAGGCGAAACGGTGATCCTGCTACACGGCCTCGCGCGGGGCGCGGCGTCGATGGAGCCGCTTGCCGTGGCGCTGCGGCGGGCGGGATACCGCGCGGTGAACCGCGACTATCCCTCCACCCGCGCGACGGTGGAGGAACTGGCGGCGCGGGTCGTGGGGCGGGCGCTGGAGGACCACGGCGACCGGCGGGTGAGCTTCGTCACCCATTCGCTCGGCGGGATCCTCGTGCGGGTCTACCTCGACGGGAAGCGGCCGGAGAACCTGGGCCGCGTGGTGATGCTGGGGCCGCCGAACAGCGGGTCTGAGGTGGTGGACGCGCTGCGCGGGCTGCCGCCGTTCGAGTGGTTCAACGGACCCGCGGGCGCGCAGCTCGGGACCGAGGTGGATTCGCTCGTCCGCAGGCTCGGCCCGGCGGAGTTCGAGCTGGGCGTGATCGCGGGCACGGTGTCGCTGAACCCGGTGTTCTCGGCGCTGATCGAGGGGCCGAACGACGGCAAGGTCTCGGTCGCCTCTACCCGGACAGAGGGCATGGCGGACCACATCGTGCTGCCCGTGAGCCATACCTGGATGATGATGAACCCGCTGGTGATCGCGCAGGTGCTGGCGTTCCTGGCGGAGGGGCGGTTCGAACACGGGCTGAGCTATGGCGAGGCGGTGCGGCGGCTGCTGCCGGTGGGGTAGCGCGCGCCTCCTCGCACCCGGTTTGCACCGGGTCCTCGTCGGCGCGGCGCGCCTTTCGGGCGCGCGGGCGGGGGGGAACGTGTGGAGTGGGTGCGGGGGGCTCGGGCTCACCAAAGCGAAGACCTTCGCTCCGGACCCGCCATCGCCTGCGCCCTGCCTGGCGCCCCGCCGTCCGCCGCGCAATCGGAGTAGCGGTTTCCACGCCTGCGGCGCGGATCCTCCGCGATTCCGCTTGCCCGGCCGCCGCCGGCACGCCGTGGCGGTGCCAGGCGACGGCGGCTCCGAAGCGAAGGCGTTAGGCGGTGGAGAGCGGTTTCACCCGGTTGACGTGGCCCATCTTGCGGCCCGGGCGGGCCTCGGACTTGCCGTAGAGATGGATCTGCACGCCGGGTTCGGCGGCGAGGTCGGGGGCGCGGTGGACCGCGTCGCCGACCAGGTTTTCCATCGTCACGTCGGCGTGGCGGGTGCCGTCGCCGAGGGGCCAGCCGGCGATGGCGCGGATGTGCTGTTCGAACTGGTCGACGGCGCAGCCGGCCTGGGTCCAGTGGCCGGAATTGTGGACCCGGGGCGCGATCTCGTTCACGAGAAGACCGTCGGCGGTGACGAAGAGTTCCACCCCCATGACGCCGACGTAATCGAGCGCGGTCAGGATGCGCGAGGCGATCAGGACCGCGTCCATGCGCAGGCGGTTGGGGATGTTCGCCGGGATTGTGGTGGTGGCGAGGATGCCGTCCTCGTGGACGTTCTCGCCGGGGTCGTAGGCGGCGACCTCTCCGGTGCGGCCGCGGGCGGCGATGACCGAGATCTCGGACGAGAAGGCGACGGTTTCCTCGGCGATCAGGGGCGCGCCGCCGAAGGCGGGCAGCGCCGCGCGAGCCTCGGCGATGTCGGCGACGCGGGCCTGGCCCTTGCCGTCGTAGCCGAAGCGGCGGGTCTTGAGGATCGCGGGCGTGCCGGTTTCGGCGAGCGCGGCGCCGAGGTCGGCGGCCTCGGTCACGGGGGCGAAGCGGGCGGTGGCGAGGCCGAGATCGCGCAGGAAGCTCTTTTCCACCAGCCGGTCTTGGCTCGTTTCCAGCGCGGAGCGGCAGGGGTAGAGCGGAACCCGCGCGGCGAGGTCGTCGAGCGCGGCGGCGGGGACGTTCTCGAACTCGAAGGTGACGAGATCGCAGGCCTCTGCGAAGGCGGCGAGGGCGTCGGCGTCCTCGTAGGGGGCGCGGGTGCGCTCGGCGGCGACATCGGCGGCCGGGGCGGGCCCGGGTTCGTAGACGTGGCAGCGATAGCCGAGACGCGCCGCGGCCATCGACAGCATCCGGCCGAGCTGGCCGCCGCCGAGGATGCCGATGGTGGAGCCCGGGGGCAGGCGGTCAGTCATCCTGCGGCGCCTCGGGGATCGAGGCCGACAGCTCCGCCCGCCAGGCCGCCAGCCGCCCGGCGAGGGCGGGATCGGACAGCGCCACGATCTGCGCGGCCATCAGGCCCGCGTTCGCCGCGCCGCCGATGGCCATCGTCGCGACCGGGTAGCCGCGCGGCATCTGGACGATGGAATAGAGCGAATCGACGCCCTTGAGCGCGCGGGTCTCGACCGGGACGCCGATCACCGGAACCAGGGTCTTCGACGCGACCATGCCGGGCAGGTGGGCCGCGCCGCCGGCACCGGCAACGATGGCCTGCAGGCCGCGGCCCCGGGCGTCGGAGGCGTAGGACCAGAGCCGGTCGGGGGTGCGGTGGGCGGAGACGATGCGGGTCTCGTGCGGGACGCCGAGCGCGTCGAGGATTTCCGCGGCCGCGCGCATCGTCGGCCAGTCCGACTGGCTGCCCATGATGATCCCGACAAGCGGCGCCGTCATCGCCCGATCCCTCCGGCCCGTATCCGTTCAGCCTGAACCGGCGTCTTAGCCGCGGGGGGGGATTTAGGCAATGATGTCGGGGGTCAGTTCGTCCTCGATCCGGGCGATGCGGTCCTTCAGCGCCAGTTTCTGCTTCTTCAGCCGCCGGAGCACGAGCGGATCGGGGCGGGAATTGTGCTGCAACGCCTCGATCGCCTCGTCGAGGTCGCGGTGTTCGCGGCGCAGGACCTCGAGCTTCACCCGCAGGACATCCTCGTGGGACATTTCGACGGGCGGGTCGGAGGCGTTCATCGGCCGGGCCTTCGTGTCGGGGAATCGGGGTGTTCGCAGCGTTGGCGGAGGATAGCGGGGAAGGGCGCGGGCGCAAAGCGGGGCAGGGCCGCGGGTCTTGCGGCGTGGCCGGCCGGACCCCATATCGGGCGGGCAGGGGGCTGCCTCGCGGAGGGGCCCCCGGATGCAGATCGCTTGCCGTTGCGAAGGATGTGCCGATGACCAAGCTTACCCTGGGCACCCACCCGTTTCTCCTGGGCTTCGACCAGCTCGAGCGGCTGGTGGAACGCACCGCCAAGACTGGAAACGACGGCTATCCCCCCTACAACATAGAGAGGCGTGGCGAGAGCGCGTTCCGCATCACGCTGGCCGTGGCAGGGTTCTCGGAGGACGACCTGTCGATCACGCTGGAGGACCGCCAACTGGTCATCCGCGGGCGGCAGAAGGAGGACGACGGGGACCGGGTGTTCCTGCACAGGGGCATCGCGGCACGGCAGTTCCAGCGCAGCTTCGTGCTGGCCGACGGCGTCGAGGTCGACGGCGCGGCGATGGAGCACGGATTGCTGCATGTCGATCTCAAGCGCGCCACGCCGGAAAGCGTGGTGCAGACGATCCGGATCACACCGGCAGGAGGCAGGTCATGAACGAACGTCATTCCGCGGCCGAAAGCACTCGGCCCATCGTCTACATCCGCGAGGTCGCGGTCGCCGATTTGCCAGAGGATGTCCGCCGCCAGGCCGGCGGGCTGGAGACCCTGTACGCCATCGGGTCGGAAGAGGGCGAGCGCATCGCGCTGGTAAAGGACCGCAGTCTCGCGTTCCTGCTGGCGCGGCAGAACGACATGGCGCCGGTCAGCGTGCACTGACCTTTCCGCCGGGGCGGTCGCCGCGCCGGCGGGCGGGGTTCGCCGCCCCGGCGCGGGTGCCGCCCGGCTTGCGGCGGTCGAGCGCGTGGGTCGCCGCGGGCGTGTCGCGGTAGGGCCCGCGCGGCCCGCCGGGCCGGGGCACGGCCTTCAGATTCATTTCCTTCAGGTCCATCGGCGAGACGTAGGGCGAGATCACGGAATGCCCGAGGATCTGGCTTTGCAGCGCCACGGTGATCTGTTCGTCGAAGAAGAACCCGGCCTCGTCGTCGTGCAGCGACAGGACTTGGCCCGGCACACGCTGGTCCCAGACCGCGAGCACCGGCGCGATGCGCCCGGCGAGCCGCTTGAGCCGCACGTGTTCCGGGCCCTCGGGCGCGCGGAAGCGGCAGGCGTTGCGGCCGAGCACGGTGACCACGCCTTCGACCGCCTCGTCGTCGAACAGGATCCGGGCCGGGATGATGCAGCTCGACCGGCCGCGGATCCATGCGCTGTACCAGCGGGTCAGCCGCCGCGCTGCGAACAGAAGGACCGCCGTCAGCAGGATGATCGACGCCATCAGCCCGAGGCCGGAGGCGACGGCGTAGTCGCCGTCCAGCCGGGGCAGGCGGATGCCGCGCGACTGCGGCAGGCCGCTGACGAGCGAAGTCACCGGGCGGTCGGTGGAGCTGCCGCGGCGTTCCACGTCGCCGGTGAAGACGGGCAGGTTGCAGTTCGGGCCGGCGGCGTCGTCGAGCGCGCGCAGGTCGCCGGCCAGCCCGTCGGTGTCGATCACCCGGCGGATCGTGGCGACGGAGCGCGCCGCGTCGAGGATGCCGTCGACCGCGTCGCCGAGCCCCGCCGCCCGCTGTTCGGCGATCCAGGCATCGAGCCGGGCGCGGTCGATCCGGTCGAGCGCGAGACTGGCCTGCCGCGCGGCGTTGGCGTCGTAGCGGTTGGTGAGGCGGCCGCCGGAGGCGAAGACGGCGGTGACGGCGGACAGGCCGGGATCGATCACGCAATCGGCGCGCGACGGCGCCGCGGCGAGCAGCGCGGCGGCGATGACGATACCCCGCAGGGCCGTCGCGATCAGGTTCCGTTCGAACACCGGTCCCAGGTCCATTCTGATCCTCGGGGCAAGGCGATAGGGCAAAACCCCTAACAACCGGTTCCGACCGGAACGGCTTCGGGATGGGGCGCCGGCAGGTCCACCAGCGGCCGGCGGTTCCGGGCATGGCGGGCCAGGAGACGGCGCTGGCGCGCGGGCGAGGGCACCGGGCGCACCGTCGCCGTGGCGGGGGCCGCGCAAGGCGGTGCGAGGACGGCTGCGAGCGCGCGCCGCGTGCGCGGCGACATCGCCTCCAGCGCGACCGGCCCCGGCAGCAGGCTTTCGACGGCGGCACCCTCGGCCATCAGGATCTCGTGCCGGTCGAGCAGGAGATGCCAGTACCCGACCGGCGCGCCCGTCGCCTCGACCCCGATCCCCGGCAGGCCGACGAGGCGGAGCGCGGGCACCAGCACCTCTGCGGTGCCGAACATGCGCAGCGCGATGGCCGAGCGCACCAGCACCCGGTGCTGCCGCGACAGGCGCAGGTCGCGTTCCGGCAGCCCCGCGCCGAGCGCGCCGGCAGCGATGCGGACCGGCGCGCGCTTGCCGGTCGCGGCCTGGCGGCTCGACCCGATCCAGCGCACGGGCTGCGGCCCGCGGTCGAGCGTGTGCAGCAGGTCGCCCGGACGGAGCCCTTCGACCGGGCGCGGCCCGGCGGGCGTGGCGATCAGCGTGCCGGAGGCGAAGCAGAGGAAGTCGGTCGCCATCCGGTCGACGGCGAGATTGGCGTTGTTGCTGACCAGTGCGTCGAGCGTGATGCTGACGATCCCCTTCGCTTCGAGCGCGAGGTGATCGGCGTTCTCGGTGATCTCGGGCGCGAGGAACAGGTTGCCGCTGACATCCTGGAACAGCACGGCGGATATGACGGCGGTGGTGCCGTCGCCGTAGGTGATGGTCGCGTCGTATCCCGCCGTGGCCTCGAACGCGCGGGTGACGGGGCCGGACCCGAGATCGTAACGGATCTCGTCGGTCGCGAGGTCGCCGTCGGTGTCGAGCAGGTCGGGCGTGCCGCCGTTGTCGATGGCGGTGACGCTGACGATGTGATCGGCGAGTTTCTCGGCCGGGCTGCCGAAGGTCAGGCCGACGAGCAGCCCCGCGTCCCCGGCCACGGCGTTGCCTTCCACCGGGTCGATGGAGAACCCCGGGTTGCCGAGGTAGAGGGCTTTCCATGTGGTGGCCAAGACGACACCCCGCGCGCATAGGGCGGAGGTCTAACCGGGGCGGGTCAAGGCGGCGTTAACGTCAGCCCTGGCCGTTGTCGCGGTAGCGGTTGACGATGGGATAGCGGCGGTCGAGCCAGAACGCGCGGTCGGTCAGCCGCGCGCCGGGGGCGGACTGGAAGCGCTTGTATTCGCTGAGGTAGATCAGCCGCTCGATCTTCTTCACCCAGTCGCGGTCGTAGCCCATCGCCACAACGTCGGCGACCGATGCCTCCTTGTCGATCAGCATTTCCAGCATCACGTCGAGATCGGAATAGGGCGGCAGGCTGTCCTCGTCCTTCTGGCCCTCGCGCAACTCCGCGGTGGGCGGCTTGTCGATGACGCGGGGCGGGATCACCTCGCCCTCGGGCGCGAGCATCCAGTCACGGTGGTTGCGGTTCCGCCAGCGGCAGGTTTCGAAGACGCGGGTCTTGTAGAGATCCTTGACCGGGTTGTAGCCGCCGGCCATGTCGCCGTAGATCGTGGCGTAGCCCACGGCGACCTCGGACTTGTTGCCGGTGGTCAGCAGAAGCTCCCCGAACTTGTTCGACAGGGCCATCAGGATCAGCCCGCGCAGGCGGGACTGGATGTTTTCTTCGGTCACGCCGGGTTCCGTGCCCGCGAAGAGCGGCGCCAGTGCCTCGGTCACGGCGGCGCGGGGGCCGGAGATCGGCACGGTGTCGAGACGGCAGCCGAGACGGCGTGCGGTTTCGCCCGCATCCTCCAGCGAATGGTCGGAGGTGTATTCGGACGGCAGCATCACGCAGCGCACGTTTTCCGGCCCGATGGCGTCGGCGGCGATGGTGGCGACGAGCGCGCTGTCCACCCCGCCCGAAAGCCCGAGCAGCACCTTGGAGAAGCCGGACTTGCGCAGGTAGTCGCGCAGGGCCTCGACCATCACGCGGTAGTCGGCGTCCCACTCGTCGGGCTGGTGGGTCAGCTCGCCCGGGATCGCGCGCCAGCCGACCGCGCCGCGCTCGAAGTCGACGTGGACGAGGCAGGGGTCGAAGAACGGCAGCTGGTGGGTCAGCGTGCCGCCCGGATTGACGACGAAGCTCGCGCCGTCGAACACCTGGTCGTCCTGCCCGCCGACGAGGTTGAGGTAGACGAGCGGCAGGCCGGTCTCGATCACGCGGGCGACCATGTGCGCCTGACGCACGGCGAGCTTGCCGCGATGGTAGGGCGAGCCGTTCGGGACCAGCAGGATCTCGGCCCCGGTCTCGGCCAGCGTCTCGGTCACGTCCTCGTGCCAGGCGTCCTCGCAGATCGGCACGCCGATCCTGAGCGGGCCGACGGGAACCGGGCCGGAGAACTGGCCGGGGTAGTAGTAGCGGACTTCGTCGAAGACCTCGGAATTGGGCAGGTGATGCTTCAGCACCTGGGCCGAGACCTTGCCGCCCGACAGGACATAGTAGGCGTTGAAGGGCTTGCCCGGCCCCGGCAGGGGCGCGCCTATGCCGATGGCGGGGCCGTCGGCGCAGGATTCCGCCAGCCGTTCGATCGCGTGCAGGCAGTCGACCGCGAAGGCGGGTTTCTTGACGAGGTCCTGCAGCTGGTAGCCGGGCAGGAACATCTCGGGCAGGGCCAGCATGTCGGCACCGGCCGCCTTCGCCTGCGCCCACAGGTCGCGCGCGATGGCGGCGTTGCCGTCGAGATCGCCGACCGTGGGGTTGGCCTGCGCGAGGCTCAGGCGGAAGCGGTCTGTCATGGGCGCCGGGCTCCTGTCGTTCGGCCCCTCTTGGCACGTTCGGCCTCCGGGGCCAAGGTGGCCGGCACCGGGGTTTCGGGGCGTTGCATGGCCGCGTGCGAGGCTCCATACTCGGGCCGGGCAGTGGGACTGCGCCCCGAACGGGCGGCCCGGGACAAGGGACGGAGAGAGACACCCATGACCAGAGGCAAGGCACTTCTTCGCGCCGGGGTCGCGGCGGCGGCGCTCGGGCTGTCGGCCGGGCACGGCTTCGCGCAGGATACCCCCGCCGAGGCGCCGGAGATCCCGGAGGCGGCGGCCACCCCCGACGAGGGCGGCGTGGTCACCACCGATATCGAGCAATACGACAACGGCGGCATCTACGAGGGCGAGTTTCGCAACGGCGTCCAGCACGGCCGCGGCACCTACCGGCTGCCGTCGGGCTACGAGTACACCGGCGAGTGGGTCGACGGCGAGATCCAGGGCCAGGGCGAGGCGACCTTCCCCGACGGGTCGGTCTATACCGGCGCCTTCGTCGCGGGCCGGCCCGAGGGCTTCGGGCGGATCGTGTTCGCGGACGGATCGACCTACGAGGGCGAGTGGTCGGACGGGCGGATCAACGGCGAGGGCGTCGCCGAATACGCCAACGGCGTCCGCTACGAGGGCGGGTTCCGCGACGCGCTGCACCACGGCCAGGGCGTGATGGAGAGCCCGAACGGCTACCGCTACGAGGGCGAGTGGGTCGACGGGCTGAAGGAAGGCACCGGCGTCATCACCTATCCCGATGGCGCGGTCTACGAGGGCCAGTTCGTCGGCGGCCAGCGCGAGGGCACCGGGCGGCTGGAGATGGCCGACGGCGTGATCTACGAGGGCGACTGGGCCGACGGCCAGATCAACGGCGAGGGCGTGCTGACGCAGCCGAACGGCGACATCTACGAGGGCACGCTGGTCAACGGCCAGCGCCAGGGCAACGGGGTCGTGCGCTATGCCAACGGCGACCGCTACGAGGGCGAGTTCGCCGACGACCGCCGCCACGGGCAGGGCACCTTCACCGGCGCCGACGGCTACGTCTACGAGGGCCAGTGGGTCGAGGGCCGGATCGAGGGCGAGGGCCGCGTGACCTATCCCGACGGATCGGTCTATGTCGGCGAGTTCCGCAACGACCTTGCCTCGGGCCAGGGGCGGATCGATTACGCCGACGGCTCCAGCTACGAGGGCAACTGGGCGAACGGCGTGATCGAGGGCTTCGGCGTCGCGCGCTATGCCAACGGGCTGGTCTACGAGGGCCAGTTCCACGACGCCCGTCAGCACGGCCAGGGCGTCATGACGCTGCCGCTGGAGGCCGACGCCGCCGCGACCGGAGATGCCGCGCCGGGCGCGGAGGGCGACGCGCCGGCGGAGGGCGAGGAAACCGCCGCCGCGGCCGAGGATGCGGAGCAGGCGTTCCAGTACCGCTACGAGGGCGGCTGGCAGAACGGGCTCCGCCACGGCGAGGGCATCGCCACCTATGCCGACGGGTCGGTCTACGAGGGCAGCTTCGTCAACGGCGAGCGCGAGGGCCAGGGCACGCTGACGATGCCGAACGGCTACAGCTACACCGGCGAATGGCAGCAGGGCGAGATCAACGGCGAGGGCGTCGCGCGCTACGCGTCGGGCGACGTCTATGCCGGTGTGTTCCTGGAAGGGAACCGTCACGGCCAGGGCCTGCTCTGCTACGCCGACGGAAACGCGCAGTCGGGCGAGTGGGAAGACGGGATCCTCGTCGAGGCCGCCGCCGGTGACGGGGACGCGGAGGCCGGTGCGGAGACCGCGGCCGGGACCGAGGCCGCGGAGACCGGCGCCGACCGCTGCGCGGAACTCCTGGGCGGGGCGCCGTAAGGGGCCGTTATCCCGTCAGCGGAAACCATGACGCGCCGTCCCGATGGGCGGCGCGTTCATTTTTCCGGCTTCGCGAAAGTATGGGCCTCGAGACCGACGTGAAGCGCCGAGCCGCGCGGCGGCGGGGTGCGGTGCGGCGATCCCCGGTTCGGGGTGCGGTGGTTTGTCTCGCAGGGTCAGGACTTGGCCGTCCGCCATCTCCCGGCTTCGCCGGGTTGGAGCTACGTCTGCAAGCTTAGTAAGCCAGCGCCGGACTTGCCCGGACGCGCCGGGGCGTCCTCGACAGAGGGCCGCAGGGCGGACTGAAAACGCGCGGGGTGCCAGGGACACCCCGCGCGACGCCGTTTCCCGGTGCCGTTGTCGCCGCGCTTACGCGGCGATGAGGCCCATGCTTTCCAGCGTCAGCAGGACCTGCTGCGCGCAGTAGTCGACCTCGGTGCCCTCGGTGTCGACCACGAGCTCCGGCTGTTCCGGCGCTTCGTAGGGGTCGGAGATACCGGTGAACTCCTTGATCTTGCCCTCGCGCGCGAGCTTGTAGAGCCCCTTGCGGTCGCGGCGTTCGCATTCCTCGAGGCTGGTCGCGACGTGGACCTCAACGAAGGCGCCGAAGTCCTCGACCATCTCGCGCACGGCACGGCGGGTGGCCGTGTAGGGCGCGATCGGGGCGCAGATGGCGATGCCGCCGTTCTTCGTGATCTCGGAGGCGACGTAGCCGATCCGGCGGATGTTGATGTCGCGGTGTTCCTTGGAGAAGCCGAGTTCGGAGGACAGGTGCTTCCGCACCACGTCACCGTCGAGCAGCGTCACCGGGCGGCCGCCCATCTCCATCAGCTTGACCATGATCGCGTTGGCGATGGTCGACTTGCCGGAGCCGGAGAGGCCGGTGAAGAACACGGTGAAGCCCTGCTTCGACCGCGGCGGACGGGTGCGGCGCAGCTCGTTCACCACCTCGGGGAAGGAGAACCACTCGGGGATCTCGAGCCCCTCGGCCAGGCGGCGGCGAAGCTCGGTGCCGGAGATGTTGAGGACGGTCGCGCCGTCCTCGACCTCGTCCGCGGGCTCGTACTGGGCGCGTTCCTGCACGTAGACCATGTGCTTGAAGTCGACCATCTCGATGCCGATTTCCGCGGCGTGCTGGCGGAACAGGTCCTGCGCGTCGTAGGGGCCGTAGAAGTCCTGCCCCTGGCTGTTCTTGCCCGGGCCGGCGTGGTCGCGGCCGACGATCATGTGGGTGCAGCCGTGGTTCTTGCGGATGATCCCGTGCCAGACGGCCTCGCGCGGGCCGGCCATGCGCATGGCGAGGTTCAGGAGGCTCATCGTGGTGGTGGCCGACGGGTACTTGTCGAGCACCGCCTCGTAGCAGCGGACGCGGGTGAAGTGGTCCACGTCGCCCGGCTTGGTCATGCCGACGACCGGGTGGATCAGCAGGTTGGCCTGCGCTTCCTTCGCGGCGCGGAAGGTCAGTTCCTGGTGCGCGCGGTGGAGCGGGTTGCGGGTCTGGAACGCGACCACGCGGCGCCAGCCGAGCTTGCGGAAATAGGCGCGGAGTTCGTTCGGCGTGTCGCGGCGGGCGCGGAAGTCGTAGTGCGTCGGCGGCGTGATGCCGGTGATCGGGCCGCCGAGGTAGACCGGGCCGGCCTGGTTGTGCAGGTAGTAGACCGCCGGGTGGGCCTGGTCATCGGCGCCGTAGACCTTCTCGGCCTCGCGGGCCTTGTCCGGGCTCCACTTGTCGGTGACGGACAGGATGGCGAGGATCACGCCTTCCTGGTCGCGCAGCGCGATGTCCTGGCCTTCCTCGATCCCGTCGGCGAAGGCCTGGCTCACGTCGAGCGTGATCGGCATCGGCCAGAGCGATCCGTCGGCGAGGCGCATGTTCTCGACCACGCCGTCGTAATCCTCTTCCGTCAGGAAGCCCTTCAGCGGCGAGAAGCCACCGTTCATCAGGAGTTCGAGGTCGCAGATCTGGCGCGGCGACAGGTCCCAGGACGGCAGGTCGGCGGCTTCGAGCTTCAGTTTCTGCGCGCTCTCGTAGGAGACGTAGAGTTCGGGCACGGGGGCGAGGGGTTGGGAGGGCATGGCATCGGTCCTGTACTTGTTCGGGCGAAGGTTGATCTCCGTGCCGGTCAGCTCGGCGTGGAGGGCGTTGTATTCCTGCAGTTTCCGGGCGAGGAACCGGTCGACGAGCCGGGACTTCTCGGCCGCGCCGCGGGGCGTGAGGGCATAGGTGAAGCGCGCCCGACGGTCCGGCCCGGCGCGTTCCGAGACCCGGACGAGCCCCGCCGCCGTCACCGCCCGCAGGTAGGCGTTGAGCCTCCCGAGGCTGATCCCGAGCGCACCGGCCGTGGCCCGCTGCGACGCCTCGGGCGCGGCGTCGAGCTGGCGCAGGAGCCGGAACAGCTCGTCGCCTTCGGGCAGGTGCAGGGCGGGATCGGGGGCAGTCATCGACAGGCGACTCGGTATGTGTTCACGGCTGAACGCATTTCACATCTCGCAGTCGCAGAAAACCCCCCAATCCTGCGGCAACATATCGTTTCGGTAGCGTTGACGGTGGCGTCGGCGGTCGCGTCGACGGCCCTGCCGTGGCGCAGGGCTCAGGTCGCGGCTTCGCCGTGGGAACCGCCGGAGCCGTCGCCGGATGCCTCGATCACCGAGAAGGAACCGTCCGATTCCAGAACCACCGCCGCGATCCCGTCGAAGCCCTCGTGCCCGGCGGTGCGGGCGACCGTCCGCAACTCGTCCGCCGTCACGCGCGTGCGGCGCATCGCATCGCGCAGAAGCTCCCCGTTCCGCACCAGTAGCGTGGGTTCGGACCGCACCGCGCGGGCGAAGGCGGGCCAGCGGACCGAGAGGAACGCCACGAGGAATTGCAGCCCGATCAGCAGGGCCAGCGCGACCATGCCCTCGGCCAGCGCGACGGTCTTGGACAGGAGGATGGTGGCGAGGGTCGAGCCGATCGCGATGGTGACGACGAGATCGAAGGCGTTCAGCTTCGCCAGCGTGCGCTTGCCGGACACCCGGAGCGCGCCGACGAGGTAGACGTAGGCCAGCGCGCCGACGATCACGGTGCGCAGGATCCCGTCCCACCCCTGGAAGAACATCCCGGACCAGTCCACGGCGGATCCTCCCGATCAGGTCCGACCGAACCGGCGGGGCGTTTCCCGCCGGCCCGGAAAGGGTCAGGCGCTGACTTCGGCTACCGGCTGTTCCGGCGCGAGATCGTGGTCCAGGCCCTGCTCGGCCAGCCATTTCTCGGCGTCGAGCGCGGCCATGCAGCCCATCCCGGCGCTGGTCACGGCCTGCCGGTAGACGTGGTCGGTCAGGTCGCCCGCGGCGAACACGCCGGGGATCGAGGTGCGGGTCGATCCCGGCTCCACCTTCACGTAGCCGCCGTTGTGAAGCTCCAGCTGGTCCTTCACCAGTTCCGACGCCGGCGCGTGGCCGATGGCGACGAAGAAGCCCTTGGCCGGGATCTCGGTGATCTCGCCGGTCTTGACGTTCTTCGCCCGGACGCCCTCGACCCCGCGGGGCGCGTCGTTGCCGATGACTTCCTCGATGGTGTGGTCCCAGAGGATCTCCACCTTCGGGTGCTTGAACAGGCGATCCTGGAGGATCTTCTCGGCGCGCAGGCTGTCGCGGCGATGGATCAGCGTGACCTTCGACGCGAAGTTGGTCAGGAACAGCGCCTCCTCGACCGCGGTGTTGCCGCCGCCGACCACGACGATTTCCTGCCCGCGGTAGAAGAACCCGTCGCAGGTGGCGCAGGCCGAGACGCCGAAGCCCTTGAACTGCTCTTCCGACGGCAGGCCGAGCCACTTCGCCTGCGCCCCGGTGGCGAGGATCACGGCGTCGGCGGTATAGACCGTGCCGCTGTCGGAGGTGGCGGTGAAGGGCCGCTTCTGCAGGTCGAGGCTCTCGATATGGTCCTGCACGATCTCGGCGCCCATTGCCTTGGCGTGGGCCTCCATCCGCACCATCAGGTCGGGGCCCTGAACCTCGGTGTCGCCGGGCCAGTTCTCCACCTCGGTCGTGGTGGTCAGCTGGCCGCCGGGCTGGATGCCCTGCACGAGCACGGGGTTGAGCATCGCGCGGGCGGCGTAGACCGCCGCGGTGTATCCCGCCGGGCCGGAGCCGATGATGAGAACGGGGGAGTGGCGTTTTTCGGACATGGGGCATCCCCTCGGGCGCGTGTTTGGTCGGGGCAGACTTAACCCCTGCGGCGGCGGATTTGAAGACGACGGGGTGCCGGCGGACATGCGCGGGTTGCATGACGGGCCGGGCGGCTGGCGGGCACGGGGTCACGCGGATCGGGTCGGCGGGACGCGGCGTTCTTCACGGGCCGGTGGGGTGCTGGGCCAAGGGGCAGCGGAAGGGCCTTGCGCCCGGAGGCTGCGCACGATTATTGCGCAGGGTCGAAATATTTGTTCTAAAAAGCGCGCGTTGACGCAATCGCAAACGGAGAAGCAGGAATGGCGGCGAGCAGGCTCGATGACATCGACCGGAAGATCCTCGCCGAGTTGCAGGCCGACGGACGCATGACCAACGTCGAACTGGCGCGCCGGGTCGGCATATCCGCCCCGCCCTGCCTGCGCCGCGTGCGGGTACTGGAGGAGGCCGGGCTGATCCGGGGCTACCACGCCGAGGTCGACGCGCGGCTCCTGGGATTCGAGGTCTCGGTCTTCGCGCTGGTCGGGTTGCACAGCCAGGCCGAGGCCGACCTCAAGGCGTTCGAGCAGCTTTGCGAGAACTGGCCCCTGGTCCGCGAATGCCACATGCTAAACGGCGAGATCGACTTCATCCTGAAATGCGTCGCACCGGACCTGTCCACCTTCCAGTCGTTCCTGACCGAACAGCTCACCTCGGCCCCGAACGTCGCCAGCGTCCGCACCTCGCTGGTGATCCGGCGCGCGAAGGACGAGCCCGGCGTGCCCTTCGACGTGATCGAGGACCGGCTGAGCCGGATGGCCTGACCCCGTGCTGACCGACCGGACGATCCCGCAGGCGTTCCAGCGGGCGCAGGCGCTGCATCGCGCCGGCCGGTCGGACGAGGCACTGGCGCTCTATTCCCAGATCCTGATGGCCCGGCCCGACACGCCGCAGGTCCACTACCAGGTCGGACGGCTGCATGCCGCCGGGGGGCGGACCGAAAAGGCCGTCGCGGCCTTCGCCAAGGCGCTGGCCGGTCTGCCGGGGGAAAAGGCGGTCTGGCAGAGCTTTCTGGCCGCGTTGCCCGCCGAGGGGGCTCAGGCGGCGCTCGCACCCGCGCTGAAGGCTGCGGGGGCCGGGACCGTGGCGGCCCGCGCCGCCCACGGCACCGCGCTCTGGTCGCTGCGCCGGTCGTCTCTGGCGGAACCGCTCCTGCGCTCCGCCGAGGCCGATGGCGCGGAGGTGGCCCTGCGCCCGCTGGCCGAGTTGCTGGCCGAAACCGGCCGGCCCGACGAGGCGGAGGCGCGGCTCGCGGCGCTGCCGAAGAAGACCCCGGAGGATTGGCAGGCGCTCGCCCGGCTGAGGGCCCGGCTGCGCCGCCCCGGCCCCGCGCAGGAGGCATTGCAGAAGGCCGGGTTGCCGCGGCGGGACCGCGTGCGCGCCCGGTCGGACCTGGCCGAGACCCTGTCGCAGGAAAACGAGACCGGGGCCGCGCTGGCGGTCATGGGCGACCTCGTCCGGTCGCTGCCGAACGCCGCCGGCCCGCGCCTGCAACGGGCGCAGATGTACCAGAGCCTTGGCGATTTCGACCGCGCCGACGAAGACCTGGCCCGTGCGATGGCGCTGGAACCGGCGAACGGAGAGGTCTACCGCGCCTGGTGCGGCGCGCGGAAGGTCGCGGCCGACGACCCGGTGCTGGAACGGATGCAGGCGGCGCTGAGGGCCGATGGCGAGCCGCCCGAATCCCGGCTGCGGCTGCATTTCGCGCTGGCCAAGGCGCTGTTCGACCTCGGCCGCGACGACGAGGCCTTCGACCGGCTGGACGAGGCCAACGGGATGCAGCGCGCGCTGGTACCCTACGATTTCGACGCCGATGTCGTGGCGGCACGGCAGATGTTCACGGCGTTCCGTCGGCATCTTGCGGTGCGGACGCCGGAGGGGCCGGAGGACCTCGCGATCTTCGTCACCGGCCTGCCGCGGTCGGGCACGACGCTGGTCGAGACGATCTTCGCCGCGCACAGCGCCGTCACCGCCGGGGGCGAGATGGGTTACCTGCGCGAGGCGCTGTCGCCCGCAATGGACGCGCTGTCGCTCGGCCTGCCGCCGGGGGACGGGGCGTTCGGCGAGGCGGGCGCGCGCTACCTCGCGCTGGCCCGGCGCCATGCCGGCACGGACGGCGCCTTCACCGACAAGGCCATCGGCACCTTCACCCGCATCGGCCATGCCGCGCTGGCGCTGCCCGGGGCGCGGTTCTTCGTGCTCGACCGCGATCCGCGCGATGTCGGCCTGTCGCTCTACCGCAACCTGTTCCGCGAGGGCCTGCACCGGTTTTCCAACGACCTGCGCGACATCGGCCGTTACATCCGCCTGATGGAGGCGATCGTCGCGGCGTGGGAGACGTTGCTGCCGGGGCTGGTGCGCCGGGTCGGCTACGACGCGCTGACGGCCGATCCGGCGACGGAAATCCCCGCGCTCGTCGCCGATGCGGGCCTGCCGTGGGAAGAGGCCTGCCTCGCCCCGCACAAGGCCGAACGGCGGGTCGAGACGCTGAGCTTCGCGCAGGTGCGCCAGCCAATCTACCGCACCTCGGTCGAAGGGTGGCGGCGGTTCGAGCATCGCCTCGGCCCGCTTGCGGAGGGGCTGGAGACGCGGGTGGAGGTTCTCTAGGTCGGATCGCGGGCCGGGGTCGTGCCTGTGACTGCCGGTGCGATCCGGAGCGGTTGACCCGAGGTCGGGGCGACATCGCCCGCGCGGACTGGCTGCCCCAGTTCATGCGCCGGGTCGCATCCCCCCCGAATGCGAAGAGCGTCAGCCCAAACGCGAAAAACGCGGCCGTTCTGGCCGCGCTTCCGCAAGCGTCCGACATGGTGCCCTCAGCCGGCGTCGGTCGGGTTTTCCGTCCGGGTACCGGCGTTTTCCGCCTTGGGCGCACGCGCCCAGGGCATCTTGACCTCGTGGTGCCGGCTTTCAGCCAGGACCAGGTCCATCCAGCGCCGAGGCTTCATTTCGGGGGTTCCTGCCATTCCTGTGACCATCCGTTTCCCGGAAGGAACCAATCGGCCCGCGCTTTGACGGAGGTTTCGCGCCACCGCACTAATTTCGCGTGAATCCACAGGCGTGGGACCATCGAACTTGGATTGCATTCTTCCGGGTCTTTTCAACGATTTTTGCAAGAATCCTCGGAGAATATGGCAAAAAGATGGCACGCTGGCGAGCGAATATCCACAATTGCACACACAGGGCTGTCCCGTCACACCGCGGCGCGCATGGTCGCGGTCAGAGGCGGATGGCGGAGATCAGGCGGCCGTAGTCGGCCTCGCCCGAATGGGTCGCGCGGCGGTAGGAGTAGAACCGGGCGGGATCGGAGTAGGTGCAGTGGCGGGTCCAGAACGCCTCGGCCACGCCGGCGGCGCGCAGGCGCTTGAGACCGTAGCCGGGCAGGTCGAACTGGTACTTTCCGGGCACGCCGTTGACGAAGAACCGGCCGTTGTCGGGATCGTCGTCCATGAAGCGTTCGAGGAATTCCTGCCCGACCTCGTACGCCTGCTGGCTGATCGACGGGCCGACGACGGCTCGGATGCGGGCCACCTGCGCCCCGGCCCGCTCCATCGCCTCCACCGCGGCTTCCAGCACGCCGTCGAACGCCCCGCGCCACCCGGCATGGACGGCGGCGACGACGCCCGCGTCGCGATCCGCCATCAGCACCGGCTGGCAGTCGGCGGTCAGGACGGCGACGGCGATGCCGGGTGTCGCGGTCACGAGCGCGTCGGCCTCGGGCCGGGTGCCGTCGAACGGGCCGTCGAGCGTGACGGCGCGGGCGGAATGGACCTGGTGGGCGGTCAGCAGGTGTTCCGGCGCGACACCCATCGCGCTGGCCACGCGGGTGCGGTTGAGCGCCACGATCTCGGTCTGGTCGGACGATCCGTGGCCGCAATTCAGGCCCTCGAACACGCCGGAGGACGCGCCGCCGGCGCGGGTGAAGAACCCGTGCGACACGCCGTCGAGCAGGTCGGACGTCACGGTTTCGAGGGCAGGCGCGGCGGTGGCCATGTTCACGCGGGCTCCAGTCCTGGCGGCGGCGGGGCGCCGGTCGGGGTCAACCCGATCACCTTGAACAGGTTTCCCATTTCGTCGGGGTGCGTCAACCGGCGCAGGGCCGCGAGGTGCTGGTCGCGCGCGGGGCCGCCGAGCCGTGCCGCCAGCGCATCGGCCCGTGCCGCGATGCCGAGCCGTTCCAGCACGATCCCCTGCGGAACCGGACCGTGCCCCGCAGCCGGTTCCGCCGCCGACAAAATCGGGCCGAAGGCGACATGCGCGGTCAGGTCGGCTGCGCCGGGTTCGGCGAAGGGATCGGCATGGGCATGGCCGCGCACGGCCTGGAACGTGTCGCCGATGCTGGTGCGTTCGCCGTAGTCCACGATCAGCGCCGCGCCGCCGTGGGCCGCGATCCGCCGCCCGATCTCGGCGGCGATGGCCTCGGCGGGCGCACAGGTCTCGACGACCTGGCCCGGCTCGGTGTCGGCGAGCCGGTGGTCGAGCGCGGCGACCGGGGCAGGCGGGGCGAGGCCGATGGAAAGGCGGCCGTCCTTCAGCCCGACGACCCGTTCACGCCAGCCCTCGGCGACACGCTGGAACTGGCGCACGGGCAGGGCGTCGAAGAACTCGTTCGCCACGAGGAAAAGCGGCGCCTCGGGCAGGTCCGCGATGCCGTCGTGGACCCCGGGCGCATGACCCGCGAGGGTGTCCGCCTGGCGCGCGCGCAGGACCGGGGAGCTTTCGACGAGGCAGAGCGTCATCCCGGCGTGGAAGCCCGGCACCCGCGCCGTCGCGCGCAGGAGGTCGGCCATCAGCGTCCCGCGCCCCGGTCCGAGCTCCGCCAGCACGAAGGGCGCCGGTGCCCCCTGGTCGAGCCAGGCCTGCGCCAGCGCGAGGCCGAGGAGTTCGCCGAACATCTGGCTGATCTCGGGCGCGGTGGTGAAGTCCCCGGCGGCGCCGAGCGGGTCTCGGGTGGCGTAGTAGCCGTGATCGGGGTGATGCAGGCAGGCGGTCATGTACTCGGCCAGCGACAGCGGGCCGGTGCGGGCGACCTGGCGGGCGAGGATGTCCCCGAGCGGCGTCACCGCGCGCGTCCCAGGAAGCCGTGCGCGACCAGGATCAGCCCGGCGGCGATCATCGGCAGCGACAGGAGCTGGCCCTGGGTCAGCCCGACTTCGCCGAGGCGGACGACGTGGCCCCAGGGGTTGCCCGGCGCGATGAACTGCGGGTCGGCCTGGCGGAACAGCTCCACGATCACGCGGGCGGTGCCGTAGCCAACGAGGAAGGTGCCGAAGACCGCGCCGCGGTGCTTCAGCCAGCGCAGGCCGAAGATGAGAAACAGGAGGATCGCGCCGAGCAGCAGCCCCTCCAGCCCGGCCTCGTAGAGCTGGGAGGGATGCCGCGCGCAGAGCACTTCGCCGCCGCGTTCGACGAGGCCCGCGGGGCCGGGGCAGTCCTGCGCGTAGGGGCCGGGGAAGATCACCGCCCAGGGCGCGTCGGACGGGCGGCCCCAGAGCTCGCCGTTGACGAAGTTGGCGAGCCGCCCGAGGAACAGGCCGGGCGTGGTGGCGACCGCCGCCGCGTCGCCGACACTGAGCACCGGAAGTTTCTGGGTCAGCGAGAAGGTCACGATGGCGACGACGACGCCGAGAAGGCCGCCGTGGAACGCCATGCCGCCTTCCCAGATCCGGAGCGCCTTGCCGAGCGTGAGCGGATCGTCGGCAGGCCAGTAGAACAGGACGTAGCCGAGCCGCCCGCCGACCACGACGCCGAGGATGATCCAGGTCAGGAGTCGTTCCACCTGCTCCGGCGTCATCGGGGCCGTGTCGCCGGGCCAGAGCCCGGGCTTCCGGACCAGCCAGACCACCATCCGCCAGCCGATCAGGATGCCGACGATGTAGGCCAGCGCGTACCAGCGCAGCGCGAAGGTGAAGGTGCCGACCGTGAACGAGAAGATCTCGGGCGATATGTCGGGGAAGTTCAGAACCGCCTGCATGCCACGTCTCCCGCGTGTCCGGGGCCTGATTGGGCGCTGTGCCGGCCACTGTCAACCTTGATGCCGGGGCCGTGGCGGGCCATATCAGGGGCGGACCACAGGAGGCCGCCGATGCAGACCCGCAACCGGATCATGGAAGACATCTCGCAGCTGATGACGAACGCGATGGGCGTCGCCCAGGGCGCGAAGGAAGAGGCCGAGACGGCGATGAAGTCCCTCGTCGACCGCTGGCTCGCCGACCGCGATTTCGTGACCCGCGAGGAGTTCGAGGCGGTCCGCGCGATGGCCCAGAAGGCGCGCGAGGAGAACGAGGCGCTGAAGGCGAGGATCGAGGCGCTGGAGACCCGCTGAGCCCCACTGGATGCGACGGTTTCGTGACGGCGCGCCCGGTTCCCGGGGGCGCCGACGCATTTCTTGTGGATAGGTTCGCCTCGGGCCGCCGCGTCCAGACTTTGTTCAAGATTTCGCTTTACTCTGCCCGCTGATAACCGCACCATATCTGGTGTGGGACCGGTCAAGGCAAGCCGACCCATAGAAAGACACCCAGCTTCTAGTGGGCGTCATGGTTGGACTGACCAGGCCCCGCGCGAGGCTGCCAAAACAAGAGGCCTGGGCAATGTCACTTTCCGAGCAGTATCTCGATTACGAAGATCTCCACCCGATCGACATCGTGGAGACGCTGGCGACCCACCATGACTGGGATTTCGACCGCGTCGCCGACGACCAGATCGCGATGGCGATCGAGGGCCAGTGGCGCACCTACTCGGTGACGCTGGCGTGGTCGGGCTACGACGAAACGCTGCGGATGATCTGCACCTTCGACATGGAGCCGCCCGAGGGCGCGATGGCGCAACTCTACGAGGTGCTGAACCTCGTCAACGACAAGTGCTGGGCCGGCGCGTTCTCCTACTGGGCCGAACAGAAGCTGATGGTCTACCGCTACGGCCTGATCCTCGCCGGCGACCAGCTTGCCAGCGCGGGCCAGATCGCCTGCATGGTCGATACCGCGGTGATGGCGGCGGAACGCTATTACCCGGCCTTTCAGCTTGCCTGCTGGGGCAACCGCAGCCCGGCCGACGCGATGCAGGTCGCCATTGCCGAAGGCTACGGCCGCGCCTAGGGTCTGCCCCGCGCAACCTGCGGGGGAGACATGGATTTCGACGACGTGAACCGCCGCGGCCTGGCGATCCTGGGCTGCGGCAAGATGGGATCGGCGATGCTGGCGGGGTGGCTCGGGCGCGGTCTGTCGCCCGCCGCCGTCCACGTCTCCGACCCCAAGCCCTCCGACTGGCTGAAATCGACCGGCGTGGCGCTGAATGGCCCGATGCCGGAAGCCCCGGCCGCGCTCGTCGTCGCGGTCAAGCCGCAGGTCATGGCCGAGGCGCTGCCGGGCGCGGCCGATCTCGGCGGCGGCGGCACGGTCATCGTCTCCATCGCTGCCGGAACGCCGATCGCCACGCTGGAAGCCGCCTTCGGCCCCGGAACGCCGATCGTCCGGGCGATGCCGAACACGCCGGCCGCGATCGGCCGGGGCATCACCGGCATCGTCGGCAACGCCGCGGCGGGCGAGGCGGACCTCGCGCTGGCCGAGGGGCTCCTGTCCGCGGTCGGCAGGGTCGTCCGGCTCGACACCGAGGACCAGATCGACGCGGTGACTGGCCTGTCCGGCTCCGGTCCCGCCTACGTCTTTCACCTGATCGAATGCCTCGCGGCGGCGGGGGAGGCGGAGGGCCTCGCCCCGGACCTCGCGATGGAACTTGCCGTGACCACCGTCGCCGGCGCGGGCGCGCTGGCCGAGCAGTCGGGCGAGACGGCGGAACAACTGCGGATCAACGTTACCTCGCCGAATGGCACCACGCAGGCCGGGCTGGAGGTGCTGATGGCCGACCTGCCCGACCTGGCCCGCCGGACGGTCGCCGCCGCCACCGCCCGCGCGAAGGAGCTTCGCCAATGACGATAAGCTTCGACGATTTCATGGCGGTCGATATCCGCGTCGGAACCGTGACCCGCGCGGAACCCTTCCCCGAGGCGCGCAAGCCCGCGCTGAAGCTCTGGGTCGATTACGGGCCCGAGATCGGGGAAAAGAAATCCTCCGCCCAGATCACCGTGCATTACGCGCCCGGCGACCTCGTCGGGCGGCAGGTGCTCGGCGTGATCAACTTCCCGCCGCGCCAGATCGGCCCGTTCATGTCCGAGGCGCTGGTGCTCGGTCTCTTCGACGAGGCCGGTGCGGTGGTGCTGATCGGGCCGGACAAGCCGGTGCCGAACGGGGCGCGGATGTCGTGAAGCTGCTGATCTCCCGACGTCTGCCCGACAGCGTGATGGAGGCCGCCGCGTCCCGCTTCGACCTCACCGCGCGCGATGCCGACGTGCCGATGGATCACGCGGAATGCGTGGCCGCGCTTGCCGAACAGGACGCGGTGATCCCGACGCTCGGCGACGCGTTCCGCGCCGAGGCCTTCGCCGTCGTGCCGGAGCCGCGCTGCCGCCTGCTCGCCAATTTCGGGGTCGGTTACAACCATATCGACGTCGACGCCGCCCGCGCCGCGGGGGTCGCCGTGACCAACACGCCGGGGGCGGTGACCGACGCCACCGCCGACATCGCGATGACCCTGATCCTGATGACCGCCCGCCGCGCCGCCGAGGGCGAACGGCTGGTCCGGACCGGCGGCTGGCAGGGATGGGCGCCGACGCAGATGCTCGGGCTGCACGTCACCGGCAAGACCGTCGCGATCATCGGCATGGGCCGGATCGGGCAGGCCATCGCGCGCCGCTGCCACCACGGCTTCGGCTGCGGGATCCTGTACGTCGCGCGGTCCGACAAGTCGCTTGACCACCCGGCCCGCCGCGTGGACCTGGACACCGCGCTGGCGGAGGCCGATATCGCGGTGCTGGCGGTTCCGGCGACACCGGAAACCCGCCACCTCATCGACGCGGCGGCCCTCGCACGGCTCCGGCCCCACGCGATCCTCGTCAACATCGCCCGCGGCGACGTCATCGACGAAACCGCGCTGATCGCGGCGCTGCAGGCGCGCAGCTTCGGCGGGGCAGGGCTCGACGTCTACGAACACGAACCGCTGGTCCCCGAGGCGCTTCGGGCGCTCGACAACGCGACGCTCCTGCCGCATCTCGGCACCGCGGCGCTGGAGGTGCGCGAGGCGATGGGACGGATGGCGCTGTCGAACGTGATCGCCCGGGCCGAGGGGCAGCCGCTGCCGAACCCCGTCTGAGCGTCATAGTTCCGGAAACATCCCCGCCGGACGCGCGGGCGGCTTCGGCGGCGACAAGGGGTCGGCGGGCTCAGGCCGACCCGTCCCCCGTCGCCTCGCGGAAATGCCGCCGGCACAGCGAGATGTAACGGTCGTTCCCGCCGACCTCGATCTGCGCGCCCTCGGTCAGCGCGCGGCCGCTCTCGTCGACGCGGATCACCATCGTCGCCTTGCGCCCGCAATGGCAGATCGTCCGCACCTCGCGCATCTCGTCGGCAAGCGCCAGGAGCGCGGCCGATCCCGGGAACAGCTCGCCGCGGAAATCGACCCGGAGGCCGTAGCACATGACCGGCACGCCGAGATCGTCGACGGCGCGGGCGAGTTGCCAGACCTGTTCCTTCGAAAGCCATTGCGCCTCGTCCACCAGCACGCAGGCGCAGGGACCGGCGGCCATCCGCGCCTCGATCATGCCGAAGAGGTCGTCCGCGGTGGTGTAGGTATCGGCCTCGGCGGAGATGCCGATCCGGCTGCCGATCCGGCCCCGTCCCGCCCTGTCATCGAATGTCGCAGTGAGGAGATAAGTCTGCATTCCCCTCTCCACATAGTTGTAAGACGCCTGTAAGAGCAGGGTCGACTTCCCCGCGTTCATCGTGGAGTAATGAAAGTACAGCTTGGCCATGACAGGGCTTTGCCGCAACGCGGCGGCGTCGGCAAGCCCCCGGCGGGGCAGGCAAAAACGGGAAGGACGGCCGCGCGGATGGGGAGCGCACGACCGTCCATCTACAGGTCCGCTGCCAAGGGAGGGCAGCAGCCTACCGTCATCCGGGTCGACCGGCGACGGGGTCCCACTCAATCGGTCCGTGTCAACTCGGGCCGAACCTCGTTACGCATCCGGGGTGGGTTGGCCCCCGGTTGAAGGATATATGGGATGAAATCCGGCTTGCATTCATGGGAAAAGAAAACGCTGTTTCCCCGATCGCGGGGGAAGGGGGGGCATCGGTGAACAAGACCGGCAGCTACCTCAAGAAGCATACCGAGGCGCTCATCAAGGATGTCGGCTTCGCCGCCGCCTGCGAGCTTACCGGAAAGTCCAAGGCGACGCTCGGGCGCTACTTCTCGGACGCGGACGAACATTCCGACCGCTTCATTCCCGTCGACGCGGTCGTGGCGCTGGAACAGGCGGCGCGGTTTCCCCATGTCACCACCGCGCTGGCCGAGCTGAACGGCATCACGCTCAGCTACGACGCCCCGCAACGCAACACCGCGCGCGGTGACAGCGGCGGGGTGAATTCCGACGTCGTCGCGCTCAGCCAGCGGTTCGCGATCCTGATGGCCGAGTACCACCAGTCGATCGAGGACGGCATCATCTCGATCAACGAGGCCAAGCGGCTTCTGCGCGAGACGCTGGAGATCCAGCGCGTCCTTCTGGAGATGAAACTGCATCTCGAGGAAGAAACCACCGGCTGACGGCCGGGTTTGAACCGGATCCTAACGGTCTCCGTCCCATGAGCAGATCGCGCGGCCCTGCCGCCGAACCTGCCCGGACCCCGAGGAGACCCGCCATGACCGATCCGCGCCGCCCGATCCGCCGCACCGCCGCAGCCGCGATCTTCGCCCTGACCACCGCCGCTGCCGCCCATGCCGAAAGCGATGCCCTGGCCGCCCCCGCCGACCTGCGCACCGACCTGGCCGCCTTCACCACCGTCGACGAGGAAGCCGTCCGCGACCGGACCGAGGTCGCCGTGCGCTGCGAGGAAGTCGGCGGCGTGGTGCTGAAGTCGCTGCAATGCTTCGACGCCTTCGGCCTCGAAATCCGGCTCTGACGCCCGTGCATCAGCCCTGCTGCGCGCGCAGGGCCTCCATCACCGCGGGCCGCACCGTCTGCACCCCTTCGGCGCGCGCCGCGTTGATAACCTTGCGGATCTCGCCCAGGTCGGTGCGCATCAGCAGGCTCTTGACCGGCCCGATCGAGGCCGGGCGCATGGACAGGCTGTTCAGGCCCATCGCCGCGAAGCACACCGCCTCCACCGGGCGACCCGCATCCTCGCCGCAGAAGCTGAGCGGCGTGTCGCAGTCGTCGCAACGATGCACGATCTGCTGCAGGAAGGTCAGGAACGACACGTTGAGCGTGTCGTAGCGCCGCCGCACCCGCTCGTTTTCCCGGTCGGCGGCGAAGAAGAACTGCTTCAGGTCGTTGCCGCCAATCGAGATGAAATCGGCGAGCTCGAAGAACTGCCGAGGCGCGAAGGCGAGCGACGGCGTTTCCAGCATCGCCCCGACCTCCAGCCTGGAGGGCAGGGCGTGGCCGAGCGCGTCCTCGCGGTCCATCTCTCGCATCAGGTGGTCGCGCGCCTGCAGGAACTCCTCGAACTGGGCGATGAACGGGAACATGACCGTCAGGGGCCGTCCGTCGGCGGCGCGGATGAGCGCCTGAAGCTGCATCCGCATCACGCCCGGCTTGTCGAGCCCGACCCGGATCGCCCGCCAGCCGAGCGCGGGGTTCGGCTCCTCGAACGGCTTCATGTAGGGCAGCACCTTGTCCGACCCGATGTCGAGCGTGCGGAACACCACCCGCCGCCCGCCCGCCGCGTCCATGACCCGGGCATAGAGCGCGGCAAGCTCGCCCCGGCGCGGCACCTGGCTGCGGGTCAGGAACTGGAGCTCGGTGCGGAACAGGCCGACGCCCTCTGCCCCGGACGAGGGCAGCGAGGGCAGGTCGGCCATCAGGCCCGCGTTCATGTGCAGCGACACCACCTGCCCGTCGCGAGTCTCGGCCTGGCGGTGGCGAATCGAGGCGTAGCGTTCCTGCGCCTCGGCCTGCATCGCCACCTTGTCGCGGAACGCCGAGGCCACGGTGTCCTCGGGGCGCAGGTGGACGACGCCCTGGTCGCCGTCGACGAGGATCGGGTCGCCGTTCAGCGCCTCGGTCGTGATCCGCGAGGCCTGGATCACCAGCGGGATCGCGAGCGCGCGGGCGACGACGGCCGCGTGCGAACCGACGGAGCCTTCCTCCAGCACCACGCCGCGAAGGCTGCGGCCGTAGTCGAGCAGCTCGCCCGGGCCGATGTTGCGCGCGATCAGGATCGGGTCCTGCGGCATCTCGGCCCCGGTGTCGCGGCCCTGGCCCGTCAGGAGCCGCAGGAGCCGGTTCGACAGGTCGTCGAGATCCTGGAGCCGTTCGCGCAGGTAGGCGTCCGGCACGGTTTCCATCCGCGCCCGCGCGGCGGATTGCTCCTTTTCAACGGCCGCCTCGGCGGACAGGCCGCGGGCGATGTCCTCTTCCATCCGGCGCAGCCAGCCGCGGGAATTGGCGAACATGCGGTAGGCTTCCAGCACCTCGACGCTTTCGCCGCCGGCGGTGACGTTCGACAGCATCTCGTCGACCGAGACCCGCAGCTTGTCGATCGCGGTCTTGAGCCGCGCGGTTTCCTCCTCCGGGTCGTCCGAGACCGGGCGGGTGACCACGACGCGGGGCTCGTGCAGGTAGACCCGGCCCATCGCCGTGCCCTCCTGTCCGACGATGCCGCGGAACATGACAGGGTGCTTGTGCCGCGCCGACAGCGCCTCGCCCTCGCCGACGAAGGCGCCGAGCTCGGTCATCTCGGCCAGCACCATCGCCACGACCTCGAGCGCGTAGACCTCGTCGTCGGAGAATTCGCGCTGGTCCTTCGACTGCACCACCAGCACGCCGAGCCGTTCGCCGAGCCGCTGGATCGGCACGCCGAGGAAGGAGGAATACCGTTCCTCGCCGGTCTCGGGCATGTAGCGGAAGCCGCGCTCGGCGGGGGCGTTCGCGGTGTTGATCGCGCGGGCGCGCCGCGCGACGCGGCCGACGAGGCCCTCGCCGATGCGCATGCGGGTGACGTGAACCGCCTCGGGCGCAAGCCCCTCGGTCGCGCACAGCTCCAGCGTGTCGGAATCCCGCAGGAGGTAGATCGAGCACACCTCGGTGCCCATCGAATCCGCGATCAGGTGGGTGATCCGGTCGAGCCGTTCCTGCCCTGCCTCGCCTTCGGCCATTGTCGCCTGCAAGCGCGACAGCAGCTTGCGGCTTTCGCTTTCCGTGGCCTCGGCCATGTCCCCCGCCTTCTGACCGGCATCGTTGCCACCGGAATAGAGCAATAGTCAGCGGGCGGTCAAACCGTCCGCGGTGCTTGACCCGCACGCCGACGCGGACCACGCTGTGGAAAAGTGGTGCGGGCGGACCGGGACGGGTGCGCCGGTCGGAACCTTGGGGGCGTCCGATGCGACGGGTGTGTGTGGGGGCGGCGGTTGCCGCGATGACGGTCCTGGGCGCGGCGGAGGCCCAGGGGATCCGGGTGGACGGAACGCCGCGCGCGATGCCGGCGGACAACGATTTCGCGGGGTATTTCGGAAGCGGGCCGTCCGTGCTGCTATCCGGGGCGTCGCTGACGCTGACCGCGCCCGCGCAGGTCACCTTCACCGAGTTCGGGGCGGAGAGCGGGAACGACAACGCGTTTTCCGTCGCCGGGATCGGTACCCTGGCGGAGCAGCGCGACTTCGGCCCGCGCCTTCGCAGCGAATTGTCGGGCCTGTTTCCGCCCGGGCCGCTCGACCCCTACCTCGCGTTCTTCGGCGAAAGCGGCCTGCGCATCGCCGCGGGCAGTCCCGGCTTCGGCGCGGTCGTGCCCGGCGACGCCGCCGGGCTTCATGCGCGCGTCTTCCTAGTGCTCGACGACGCGGGCGGCGACGACGGCGACTTCGACGACTACATCATCCGCGTGGACGTGACGCCCGCGCCGTGATCCGGGTCAGGCGGTCTTTTCCAACTCGAACGTGTCGTGCAGCGCCTGCACCGCGAGTTCCATGTACTTGCGGTCGATCAGCACGCTGACCTTGATCTCCGATGTCGTGATGACGCGGATGTTGATGCCCTCGTCCCGGAGCGCGGCGAACATCTTCGCGGCGACGCCGGCGTGGCTGCGCATCCCGATCCCGACGATGGAGACCTTGCAGACATCGGTATCCGCGATCAGGTCGTTGTACTCGATCTCGCCCCGGTCCTTCGCGCCTTCCATCGCCTGCCGCGCGCGGGCGACCTGGTTGGTCGGGCAGGAAAAGGTCATGTCCGTGCGGCCCTCTTCCGAGATGTTCTGCACGATCATGTCCACGTTGACCCCGGCATCGGCCAACGGGCCGAAGATCGCGGCGGCGATGCCCGGCTTGTCGGCGACGGAGACCAGCGTCATCTTCGCTTCGTCGCGGGAATAGGCCACACCGGCCACGGCGTTCTGTTCCACGATATCCTCCTCGTCGCAGACGAGCGTGCCCGCGTGTTCGTCATTGTCCTCGAAACTCGACAGCACCCGCAAGCGCACCTTGAAGCGCATGGCGAGTTCGACCGACCGGGTCTGGAGCACCTTCGCACCGAGGCTGGCAAGCTCCAGCATCTCCTCGAAGGCGATCTTCTCCAGCTTCCGCGCCTTTTCGCAGATGCGCGGGTCGGTCGTGTAGACACCGTCGACATCGGTGTAGATGTCGCAGCGCTCGGCCCCGAATGCGGCGGCGAAGGCGACGGCGGTGGTGTCCGACCCGCCGCGGCCGAGCGTGGTGATCCGGCCTTCGGGGCTGACCCCCTGGAAACCAGCGACGACGGCAACCTTCATGCCCTCGCCGAACTTGGCCATGATGTTGTCGGTGGGAATTTCCATGATCCGCGCGGCAGCGTGGGCGGCGTTGGTCTTCAGCGGCACCTGCCAGCCCTGCCAGCTTCGCGCGGGCACGTCCATTTCCTGAAGCGTCAGCGCCATCAGCCCCGCGGTGACGTTCTCGCCCGATGACACGACCGCGTCGTATTCGCGCGCATCGTAGAGCGGCGAGGTCTCGTCGACGTAGCCGACCAGCTTGTTGGTTTCCCCCGCCATCGCCGACACGATCACGATCACGTCGTAGCCGTTCGCGACCTCGCGCCCGACGCGCTTGGCCGCGCGCCGGATACGGTCGAGCGTGGCGACGGAGGTGCCGCCGAATTTCATCACCAGAATGGGCATCGTTCCCCTTCCCCGAGGCTCGCGGCGTCATATTCCCTGGGGTTGGGCGAGGCAAGGGGCGGTCAGAGGTGCCGCGCGGCCTCCTTCCGGGCAACGGGCTTCAGCCGGGCGCCGTGGGTAGCGAGCCAGTCGCGGACGCGGTCGGGGTCGCGCTTCGACAGGTCGCGGAGCCACCAGCCGATGGCCTTCTGGATGAACCACTCGCGGTCGTCGGCGAGGTCGGCGCACCAGCCGAGAACCCGGGTGCGGGCGGCCCGTTCGTCGGGGCCGGGATGGCGCGACTTGCCGAAGGGCAGGGTGAAGACGAGCGCGGCGCGCCGGGTCCAGAGGTGGTCGGATCGCGTCCATCCCTCCAGCGCGTCGAGCCGCGCGGGCACCTGCACCAGCCGTTTCTGCCCGGACTGCGCCACGGCATCGGCGATGGCCCAGGAGTCGAACTCGGGCACGAAACCGGCGATACAGGCCCAGGCGGTCTCGTCGTCGGGCCGCATCCGGGCCTGAAGGAACAGCTTTCCGGCGGCGATGCGCGCCTCGAAGATGTCGCTCGCCCAGAGCCCCCGCGCCAGCGCCACCAGCGCCTCCTGCCCGCAGGCCTTGCGCCATCCGGCCGCGAGTTCGCCCGTCACCGCGTTCGACACCCCGAGGTATTCGCGGTCGGCCTTGTGGTAGTCCCGCATCCCCGCCGCCCGTTCCGGGTCGGCATGGGCACGGAGCGCGGCCATCGCCGCCTCGGGCGTCATTCCACCGTGACCGACTTCGCAAGGTTGCGGGGCTGGTCCACGTCGGTGCCCTTGTGGACGGCGGTGTGGTAGGCGATCAGCTGCGCCGGGATCGCGTAGAGGATCGGGGCGAAGAGCGGGTCGATCTCGGGCATGGTCAGGGTCTGCCAGACGCCGTCGGACGCCGTCCGCGCGCCGGCCGGATCGGTCACGAGCCAGATGCGGCCCTCGCGCGCCATCACCTCCTGCATGTTCGACACGGTCTTGTCGAAGAGCGCGTCGCGCGGGGCGAGCACGACCACCGGCACCGACTTGTCGACCAGCGCGATGGGGCCGTGCTTCAGCTCCCCCGCGGCGTAGCCCTCGGCGTGGATGTAGCTGATTTCCTTCAGCTTCAGCGCGCCTTCCAGCGCCAGCGGGAACATCGCGCCGCGACCGAGGAACAGGACGGTCTGCGCCCGGGCAAGGTCGCCGGTGTGCTGGCGGATGCGGTCCTCCAGCGCCAGCGCCTGGTTCACGAGCGCGGGGATGCGGCGAAGCTCCGCGACGAGATCGGCCTCCCGCGCGGCGGTGATCCGGCCCTTCTGGCGCGCCGCGAGGATCGCGAGGTTGGCGAGCGCGGCAAGCTGGCAGACGAAGGCCTTGGTCGAGGCCACGCCGATTTCCACCCCGGCCATGATCGGCAGGGCGAGGTCGCTTTCGCGGGCGATGGAACTGGTCTCGACGTTGACCACCGACAGGATCGTGGAGGCCTTGTCACGGGCATAGCGCAGGGCGGCGAGCGTGTCGGCGGTTTCGCCGGATTGCGAGACGAAGAGCGCCGCGGTGCGGTCGGACACCGGCGGTTCGCGGTAGCGGAATTCGGACGCGATATCGACGTCGCAGGGCAGGCCGGCGAGCTGCTCGAACCAGTATTTCGCCACGAGGCAGGCATAGTAGGCGGTTCCGCAGGCCACGAGAAGCAGGCGGTCGGTGCGGACGAAGTCTATCTTTCCACCGGAAATTTCCACCGCGCTGCCCGGCGCGTAATGGGCGAGGCATTCGGCCAGCACGGTCGGCTGCTCGAAGATCTCCTTGGCCATGAAATGCCGGTGGCCGCCCTTGTCCGCGACCGCCGCGGTGCCCGCGACCTCGCGCATTTCGCGGTTGGCGCGGCGGCCCTCGGCGTCGAATATCTCCACCCCGTCGCGGGTGACGAAGGCGTGGTCGCCCTCCTCCAGGTAGGTGATGCGGTTGGTCATCGGCCCGAGCGCGAGCGCGTCGGAGCCGACATACATCTCGCCGTCGCCGTGCCCGATCGCGAGCGGCGAGCCGCGGCGTGCGGCGACGATCAGGTCTTCCTCTCCCTCGAACAGGAAGGCGAGCGCGAATGCGCCTTCCAGCGCCTTCACCGTTTCCACCGCCGCCTCGCGGGGCGTCAGACCGCGGGCGAGGTGCGCCTCGCACAACCCCGCGACCGTCTCGGTGTCGGTTTCGGATTCGAACGCTGTATCCTTCAGCAGCGCCCTGATATCCTTGTAGTTCTCGATGATGCCGTTGTGCACGACGGCGACGCGGCCGGTGCGGTGCGGGTGGGCGTTCGCGACCGTGGGTCCGCCGTGGGTCGCCCATCTGGTGTGCCCGATCCCCGACTTGCCGGGCAGAGGGTCGTGAACCAGCAGGTCCGACAGGTTGACGAGCTTGCCGACCGCGCGGCGGCGGTCGAGCCTGCCGTCCTGCACCGTCGCGATCCCCGCGGAATCGTAGCCGCGGTACTCCAGCCGCTTCAGCGCCTCCACCAGGATCGGCGCGACTTCATGGTTGCCGAGAACCCCGACGATACCGCACATGGCTCAGGCCTTTCCTGCCTTCAGCGCGCGCAGGCGCGCCATCAGTTTCCGGGCCAGCCCCGGCTTGTTGACCTGCCGCCCCCGCGCGACCGCGAGACCGCCCGCCGGCACGTCCTCGGTGATGACCGAGCCCGAGGCGGTCAGCGCCTCGTCCCCGACCTTCACCGGCGCGACCAGCATGGTGTTGGAGCCGATGAAGGCCCGTGCGCCGATCTCCGTGCGGTGCTTGAACACGCCGTCGTAGTTGCAGGTGATCGTGCCCGCGCCGATGTTCGTGGCCTCGCCCACTGAGGCATCGCCAATGTAGCTGAGGTGGTTCACCTTCGCGCCCGGCGCGATCTCGGCGTTCTTCACCTCGACGAAGTTTCCGATGTGGACATACTCGGCCAGTTCGGCGCCGGGCCGCAGGCGGGCATAGGGGCCGACCGTGGCTCCGGCGGAAACATGGCAGCCTTCGAGGTGCGAGAACGACCGGATCCGCGCGCCGGATTCCACCGTCACGCCGGGGGCGAAGACGACGTAGGGCTCCACCACCGCGTCGCGGCCGATGAAGGTGTCCTGCGCGAGGTGCACGGTCTCGGGCGCGGGCATCCGCACCCCGGCCTCGATCATCTCGGTGCGCTTGAGGTCCTGGAAGACCGTTTCGGCCCGGGCGAGGTCGGACGCGGAATTGACGCCGAGCGTTTCGGCCTCGGGGCAGATCACCGCGCGGGCGGTCAGGCCGCGTTGGCGGGCGATGGCGACGATGTCGGTGAGGTAATATTCCTCTGCCGCGTTCCTGTTATCCACAGTGGCGAGCAGGTCGAGCAGCAGCGCGCCGTCTGCCGCGATCACGCCGGAATTGCAGAGGGTTACGGCGCGTTCCTCGTCCGTCGCGTCGCGGGCTTCCACGATCCTGTCCAGAAGCTCGCCTTGAAGGATCAGGCGCCCGTAGCGGCCGGGATCGTCCGCCTCGAAGCCGAGCACGGTGACATCCGCGCCGGTCGCCAGCATCCGTTCTACCGTCTCGGGGCGGATGAAGGGCGTGTCGCCGTAGAGCACGACTACCTTGCCCGCGAACCCGTCGAGCGCCGGGGCGGCGGTGAGGACTGCGTGCGCGGTGCCGAGTTGCTCGGCCTGTTCCGCGGTGACGGCGACGGGGGAGATGTCTTCGAGCGCCGCGGCGACGGTGTCCGCGCCGTAGCCCGTCACGACTACGATGCGGGCGGGGTCCAGCGCCTCGGCCGTGGCGACCGCGTGGGCCAGCATCGGCACCTGGCCGAGCGGGTGCAGCACCTTCGGCAGGTCGCTTTCCATGCGCGTGCCCTTACCGGCCGCGAGGATGACGATCGCGATGGGGTCCTGGACCATGTGGGATACCGCTCAAACCGTTCTTGCTTGCCCTTCTGTTAGGGCCATGCCACCCCGCAGGGCAAGGCGGGGTGCGGTCAAATCGCGCTTCGATGGGTTTCAGGGGGCGGCGATAAACCGCCGAACGCGCATGGGCACGGTGATCTTCGACCTCGACGGCACGCTGGTGGACAGCGCTGCCGACCTGATCGCGGCGGCGAACGCGGCGCTGGCGCAACTGGGCCACGCGCCGCAGCTCTCGGCCGGCGCGGACGACGCGGTGGCGTTCCGGGGCGGGCGGGCGATGCTGCGGCTGGCGTTCGAGCGGCTCGCGGTCACGGCGGCGGACGCCGAGGCGGGCATCGCGGCGGGCTACCCGCTGCTGCTGTCGGCCTATGGCGCCGCGCTCGACGTTCACACCAGGCCCTATCCCGGCGCGGTCGCCGCGGTCGAGGCGGTTCGGGCGCGCGGCCATGCGACCGGAATCTGCACCAACAAGCCCGAGGCGATGGCCGAGGCGCTGTTGCAGCGGCTGGGCCTGCGCGACCTGTTCGGCGGGCTCGTCGGGGCCGGGACCCTGCCGGTGTCGAAGCCCGACCCGCTGCCCTACCGGGAGGCGGTGGCGCGGTCGGGCGCCGGGCCCTCGATCCTCGTCGGCGATACCGAGACCGATCGCAGGACCGCCACGGCCGCGGGCGTGCCCTGCATCCTCGTCGGGTTCGGCCCGCTCGGGGACGGCGTCGCGGCGCTGGAGCCGGACGCGGTCATCGCCCATTTCGACGCGTTGCCCGATGCCGTGGACAGGCTGATCGGGCGGCCCGATTGACCTGCCGACCGGGGCGGCGCATCGTCCGGCCATGACACGCGTGTTCACGGGCAGTTTCACCCAACAGGAGCCGATCCCGGAGGCCGGGATCGAGGCGGCGCTCGCGGTCCTGCGCCACGGCCGGCTGCACCGCTACAACCTGACGGACGGCGAGGCCGGGGAAGTGGCGCTGCTGGAGGAGGAGTTCGCCGCCTTCACCGGCGCGGCCTATGCGCTCGCCGTCGCCTCGGGGGGCTACGCGATGGGCTGCGCGCTGCGCGCCGTCGGCGTCGGCGCGGGCGACAGGGTGCTGTCGAACGGCTTCACGCTCGCCCCGGTGCCGGGTGCCATCGCGAGCGTCGGGGCAGAGCCGGTCTTCGTCGAGACCACCGAGGCGCTGACCATCGACCTCGACGATCTCGCCGGGAAGGCGCGGGACAGCGGGGCGACCGTGCTTCTGCTCAGCCACATGCGGGGCCATGTCTGCGACATGGACGCGCTGATGGCGTATTGCGACGAGGTCGGCATCCGCGTGATCGAGGATTGCGCCCACACGATGGGCGGCGGCTGGGCCGGCACGCCCTCGGGCCGGCATGGACTGGTCGCCTGCTACTCGACCCAGACCTACAAGCACATCAATTCCGGCGAGGGCGGGTTCCTCGTCTCCGACGACGCGGAGGTCATGGCCCGCGCGATCATCCTGTCGGGAAGCTACATGCTCTACCCCCGCCACCGGGCCAGGCCGCCGGTGGAGGTGTTCGAAAAGATCAAGTGGGTGACGCCGAACATCTCCGGCCGGATGGACAACCTGCGCGCCGCGATCCTGCGTCCGCAACTGGCCGACCTGCCGCGCCAGGTGGCGCGCTGGAACGCGCTCTACCGGACGGTGGAGGAGGGCCTGCGCAACACCCCCGGCCTCAAGGTGATCGAGCGCGATCCGCGCGAGGACATCGTGGGCTCGTCGATCCAGTTCCTGCTGCCGGACGCGGGCGAGGCGCGGATCGCGAATGTGGTCACGGGCTGCAAGGCCCGCGGCGTGGAGCTGAAGTGGTTCGGCGCGGAGGAGCCCGTCGCCTTCACCTCGCGCTACGACAGCTGGCGCTACGCGGCCCCGCAACGCCTGCCGAAGACCGACGCGATCCTCGCGGGCCTGATGGACATGCGCCTGCCGCTGACGTTCACGCCGGACGACTGCCGCCTGATCGCGGAGATCATCCGCGAGGAGGTGATGGCCGCCTGACCCGGACGGCGACGGGGGGCTTTGACTCGGGCGTCGTGCCGCGATATTAAATGAACAGGCGTTCAATTAACGCCGCGCTGACTTGGGAGGGACGGCGGAATGTTCAACGGCTCCATGCGATTCGACCTGGGCGAGGACATCGAGGCGCTGCGCGAGACGGTGCATCGCTGGGCGCAGGAGCGCGTCCGCCCGATGGCCGGCGAGATCGACGCGACCAACGCCTTTCCGCCAGAGCTCTGGCGCGAGATGGGCGACCTGGGCCTGCTCGGCATCACGGTTCCCGAGGAATACGGCGGGGCCGACATGGGCTACCTCGCCCATGTCGTCGCGGTGGAGGAAATCGCGCGCGCCTCGGCCAGCGTCAGCCTCAGCTACGGCGCGCATTCGAACCTCTGCGTCAATCAGATCCGCCTGAACGGCAACGAGGCGCAGCGGGCGAAGTACCTGCCGGGGCTCGTCAGCGGCGAACATGTCGGCGCGCTCGCGATGTCCGAGGCCGGGGCGGGGTCCGACGTGGTGTCGATGAAGCTGCGCGCGGAAAAGCGGAACGACCATTTCCGCCTGAATGGCACGAAGTTCTGGATCACCAACGGCCCCGATGCCGACACGCTCGTGGTCTACGCGAAGACCGATCCCGAGGCCGGGTCGAAGGGCATCACCGCCTTCCTGATCGAGAAATCGATGAAGGGGTTCAGCACCTCCCCGCATTTCGACAAGCTCGGGATGCGCGGGTCGAACACGGCCGAGCTGATCTTCGAGGACGTGGAGGTGCCGTTCGACAACATCCTCGGCGAGGAGGGCAAGGGCGTCCGCGTGCTGATGTCGGGTCTCGACTACGAGCGCGTCGTGCTGAGCGGCATCGGCACCGGCATCATGGCGGCCTGTCTCGACGAGGTGATGCCCTACCTGAAGGAGCGCAAGCAGTTCGGGAAGCCGATCGGGGAATTCCAGCTCATGCAGGGCAAGATCGCGGACATGTACACCGCGATGAACTCCGCCCGGGCCTATGTCTACGAGGTCGCGAAGGCCTGCGACCGGGGCGAGGTCACCCGCGCCGATGCCGCCGCCTGCGTGCTCTACGCGTCCGAAGAGGCGATGAAGGTCGCGCACCAGGCGGTGCAGGCGATGGGTGGCATGGGTTTCATGAACGAGACCCCGGTCAGCCGCATCTTCCGCGACGCCAAGCTGATGGAGATCGGCGCCGGCACGTCCGAGATCCGACGGATGCTGGTTGGCCGCGAGCTGATGGGGGCGATGGGGTGACACCGGCGGAGGCGGAGCGGTGAGCGAGCGGGTGCGGCCGGGTTTCCTGCCGCTCGCGGCGCTGTCGGTCGCCGCGATCACGGCGGGCCTGCTTCTCGGCCGCGCGGCGGAGCCTCCGACCGAAAGCGAGGTCATCTCGGACATCGCGGAACGCTACGTTTCCGAAACCGGCGGCGCGCATACCGACTGCGTGGCGCGGCCGGGCCCGGCGGGCCTGGCGTGGCTGACCGTCTACTGCGAGGGCGAGGCCGGGGATTTCGCCTATCCCGTCGACCGCGACGGCCGGGTCGTGCCGATCGAGGAGGACGGGGCGTGATGGAGCTGAAGCCATACGACCGGCTTCGGGCGGAGTTCGACTGGGCCATTCCCGACCGGATCAACATGGCGGTGCAGGCCTGCGATGCCTGGGCCGAGGCGGAGCCGGACCGGACCGCGATTATCGAGGCCGGGGACAAGCTGACGCTGGTCGGCTACGGCCAGTTGCGCTTCATGGCCGATTTCCTTGCCCGGTTCCTGAGGCTGCGGGGCGTCGGCCGGGGCGACCGGATCGGCGTCCTGCGGAGCCAGGGCGCATGGTGCGCCGCCGCCAACATCGCCGCCTGGAAGCTCGGTGCGATCTCTGTCCCGCTGTTCAAGCTGTTCCAGCACGACGCGCTCGCCTCGCGGCTCGGCGACAGCGGCACGCGGGTGGTGGTGACCGACGCCGATGGCCGCGAGACCCTGACCGCGTTTCCGGACGTGGTGCCTCTGGTGCCGGAGGACCTGCTGGCCGTGTCCCAGGGCGAGGACGAACCGGCGTTCCCGACCGCCGAAACCGGGCCGGAGGACCCGGCCGTCCTGATCTACACCTCGGGCACCACCGGCAAGCCCAAGGGCGCGCTGCACGGCCACCGGGTCCTGACCGGTCACCTGCCGGGGGTGGAACTCAGCCATGACGGGCTCGGCGCGCCGGGGGACGTGATCTGGACGCCCGCGGACTGGGCGTGGATCGGGGGGCTGTTCGATGTGCTGATGCCGGGCCTCGCGCTCGGCGTGCCCGTGGTCGCCGCGCGGCTGGCGAAGTTCACGCCCGGGGACGCCGTTCGCATCTGCCGGGAGGCCGGGGTCCGGAACGCGTTCTTTCCGCCGACCGCCCTGCGCCTTCTGAAGGCCGCCGACGCGGCGATCCCCGGCCTGCGCTCCGTCGCCTCGGGCGGCGAGCCGCTGGGGGCCGAAATGCTCGACTGGGGCCGCCGCGCCCTTGGCGTCACCATCAACGAGTTCTACGGCCAGACCGAGTGCAACATGATCGTCAGCGCCTGCGGGGCGATATTCGACACCCCGCCGGGGGCGATCGGGCGGCCGGTGCCGGGCCACGAGGTCGAGGTGATCGACGAGACCGGGGCCGCCACCGGGGCGGAGGGAGAGATCGCGGTGCGCCGCGGTTCGGCCTCGATGATGCTGTGCTACTGGCAGAACCCCGGCGCCACGGCCGAGAAGTATCGCGGCGACTGGATGCTGACCGGCGACCGCGGCCTGCGCGAAGGCGAGGCGATCCGCTTCGTCGGCCGCGAGGATGATGTCATCACCTCCGCCGGATACCGGATCGGCCCCGGCGAGATCGAGGATTGCCTGCTGACCCACCCCGCGGTCGCGACCGCGGGCGTTGTCGGAAAGCCCGACCCGGTGCGGACCGAGATCGTGAAGGCATACGTCGTGCTGAAACCCGGCGCGACCGCGACCCCCGAGGACCTGCAGGCGCACGTCAAATCCCGTCTCGCCGGGTATTCCTACCCGCGCGAGGTCGCGTTCGTCGACGCCCTGCCGATGACGGTGACCGGCAAAGTGATCCGCAAGGAACTGAAGGCCCGCGCGGCGGCGGAGGTGCCGGCATGACACGACCCGTCACATCGCCGCGCTATCCTGAACCGGACACCGGCCGCGCAAGCGGCCCCGGACGGGAGACAGGACGATGACCGACCACGCGAGCCTCAGGGCGCTTTACGTTAACACCTCGCTGAAGAAGACCGCGGGGGAGAGCCACACGCAGCTCCTGCTCGATGCCTCGGCGGGGATCATGGAGCGGCAGGGGGTGACGGTCGACCGTCTCCACATGCTCGACCATCAGGTGCCGCCCGGCGTCTATCCCGACATGACCGAACACGGCTGGGACCGCGACGACTGGCCGACGCTCTGGGACCGGGTTCTTGCCGCCGACATCCTCGTGGTCGGCACGCCGCTTTGGCTGGGCGAGGAAAGCTCGGTCTGCCGGGTGCTGATCGAACGGCTCTACGGCATGTCGGGCGAGCTGAACGACAGGGGCCAGTCTGTGTTCTACGGCAAGGTCGCCGGGACTGTCGTGACCGGCAACGAGGACGGCATCAAGCACGCCGCGATGACCGTGGGCTACGCGCTGAACCACCTCGGCTACACGATCCCGCCGCAGGCCGATTGCGGCTGGATCGGCGAGGCCGGGCCGGGGCCGTCCTACGGCGACGACGACGGGCAGGGTGGGCGCGTGGGGTTCGACAACGACTTCACGCAGCGCAACACCACGATCATGACCTGGAACCTGATGCACCTCGCGGCGATGCTGAAAGGCGGCCTGCCGCCCGAGGGCAACGACCGCCGGGCGTGGAAGGACGGCAACAGGTTCGGCTTCGAGAACCCGGAGTATCGCTGATGCGCGCGCTTGGTCTCATCTTCATCCTGTGGCCCCTCGCCGCCGCCGCGCAGGATGTCCCGTTCGATCCCGCGCCGACCGAGACCTGCATCGGCGAGGCGACGGCGGGCGGGCTCGACCCCGCGGTCTGCGTCGGGCGGTCCGCCAATGCCTGCCAGCGGCAGCAGGGGGGCGACACCACCATCGGCATCGTCGGGTGTCTCGGCGGCGAGCGCGACTTCTGGCAGGGCCGTCTCGACATCGCCTACGACGCGCTCCTGTCCCGACGGCGCGACTTCGACGCCAGCATCGCGGGCGACGCCTCGTCTGCCGGGCGCTACCCGTCGACGGCGGCAGCGCTCGCGGAGCAGCAGGCGCTGTGGGAAGCGTGGCGCGATGCGCTCTGCCGGTCGGAATGGGCGCCCTATGCCGATGGCACGATCCGGGGTCCGATCAACGCGAATTGCCAGATGCGCGAAACCGCCGCGCAGGCGCTGCGGCTGCAACGCTACCTGGAGGAGATGTGATGAAGGCCGCCGCGTTCGTCCTTGCCATCCTCGCCGCCGCCCCCGCTCTGGCGCAGGACCTCGCGTTCAGTGAAGCCGCGACCGAGGCGTGCCTGGCGGATGGGGCGGAGCCGAGGGAAAGCTGCCCGGGCCGCTCCGCCGGGGCCTGTATCGAGGACACCGAAGGCGGGTATTCCACCGTCAGCATGGGTGCCTGCATCTGGGCGGAGTACCAATACTGGGACGACCGCCTGAACGCCTCCTACCAGGAACTCGTCGCGCGCAGCGAGGACGCCGACGCGGAGAACGCGGCCAGCGGCCTGGCCATCGCCTCGCAGGAACAGGCGCTGAGAGAGATGCAGCGCGCGTGGATCGTGTTCCGCGACACCGCCTGCGACTTCGAGCGCAGTCTCTGGGGCGGCGGCACCGGGGCCGGACCCGCGGGGGCGGATTGCCTGATGCAGGAGACCGCGCGGCAGGTGTTCCGGCTGGACGACGCGCTGGGGCGTGGCCGGTGAGGGCCGGGCTCGCGATACTGGCCGCAGTCGCGACGGCGGGCGCGGGCGCGGCCTCGGCGCAGGTCGAGGATCACGCGACCTGCATGGCCCGCGCCATCGCGCTGTTCGAAGACGAGGCGACGCGGATCGAACCGCCGCTGGCGCGCACCGACCTCGCCGCGCTCCGGCCCGACCGGGTGGAGACCTGCGGCCTCGGCGCGATCGTGCTGTGCGACCTGTCGGACGACCGTGTCCCGTGCCAGCGGGCGCTGGCAGGGGAACAGGCGGCGCTGACCGAGGCCGTGCTCGCCGCCGCGCCGCCGCCCGAGGACCTGGCGGGCCGCGACGGGCACTGGTCGGACGGGCTCTATCCCGTGCTCTGGGCGCTCGGCCACGGGTCGAGCGCGGGGCCGGATTGCGAGGGTTCGACCGAGATGATGGCCGCGTGGTGCGACACGCGGGAGGAGAGCCGCAGGCTCGCCGGGGCGGTGACGCTGTGGCAGCTCGCGCGGCTTCTTGGCGGGGCGGAACCGGCGCTGGAGGCCGGCTGGATCGGTCCGCCGCCACCGCCGCGGCCGGAACCGCGGCCCGCGGCGACGGAATGAGGGAAGGACGGGGACGATGAGACTGAGATCGAATTTCCTGGCCGCGTCGGAGGAGGCGAAGGCGAACCGCGCCGCCCACCTGGCATCGCTGGCCGAGATCGCGGAGGCCGCAGAGGCCGCCGCGGCGGGTGGCGGGGCGCGCGCGCGGGAACGGCACGTCTCGCGCGGCAAGATGCCGCCGCGGGAACGGGTGGCGAACCTCCTCGATCCCGGGTCGCCATTCCTCGAGGTTGGCGCGACGGCGGGGCACGGCATGTACGACGGCGCCGCCCCCTGCGGCGGCGTCATCGCGGGCGTGGGCCGGGTCGAGGGCCGCGAGGTCATGGTCGTCTGCAACGACGCGACGGTGAAGGGCGGGACCTATTACCCGGTCACGGTGAAGAAGCACCTGCGCGCGCAGGAGATCGCGGAAGAGTGTGGACTTCCCTGTGTATATCTCGTGGACAGCGGCGGGGCGAACCTGCCGAACCAGGACGAGGTCTTTCCCGACCGCGACCATTTCGGGCGCATCTTCTACAACCAGGCGCAGATGAGCGCGAGGGGCATCGCGCAGATCGCGGTGGTGATGGGAAGCTGCACGGCGGGCGGGGCCTACGTGCCGGCGATGTCGGACGTCACGATCATCGTGAAGGAGCAGGGGACGATCTTCCTTGCCGGGCCGCCGCTGGTGAAGGCAGCGACCGGGGAGGTGGTGAGTGCCGAGGATCTCGGTGGCGGCGACGTGCACACGCGGCTGTCGGGCGTCGCGGACTACCTGGCCGAGGACGACGGCCACGCGCTCGCGCTGGCGCGGCGCGCCGTGCGGTCGCTGGCGGAGGGCGGCGGGGGCGGCGGGCCACGTCCCGTTCTCGGGGGCCGTGCGCCGGCCTACGACCCCGACGAGATCCTGGGCGTGGTGCCCGCGAGCCTGTCGACGCCCTACGACATCCGCGAGGTGATCGCCCGGATCGTGGACGACAGCTGGTTCGACGAGTTCAAGCCGCGCTTCGGCGAGACCATCGTGACCGGTTTCGGCGAGGTCATGGGCCTGCCCGTCGGGATCGTTGCGAACAACGGGGTGCTGTTTTCCGAGAGCGCGCAGAAGGCCGCGCATTTCGTGGAACTGTGCAGCCAGCGGAAGACCCCGCTCGTGTTCCTGCAGAACATCACCGGCTTCATGGTCGGGCGGAAATACGAGAACGAGGGCATCGCGCGGCACGGCGCGAAGATGGTTACGGCGGTGGCGACGACCGCGGTGCCGAAGGTGACGATGCTGGTCGGGGGCTCGTTCGGTGCGGGGAACTACGGCATGGCGGGGCGGGCCTATTCCCCGCGGTTCCTCTGGACCTGGCCCAATTCACGGATCAGCGTGATGGGGGGCGCGCAGGCCGCCGGCGTCCTCGCGACCGTGAAGCGCGACGCGATGGAGCGGGCGGGCGAGGACTGGAGCGCGGAGGCGGAGGCCGAGTTCAAGCGCCCGACGATCGAGATGTTCGAGCGCCAGTCGCACCCGCTATATGCCTCCGCGCGGCTCTGGGACGACGGCGTGGTGGACCCGCGGAAATCGCGCGAGGTGCTGGGACTGTCGCTGTCGGCGGCGCTGAACGCGCCGGTGGGCGAGACCCGGTTCGGTGTCTTCAGGATGTGAACGCGGGAGCGAGGGGGCCGTCTGCCCCCTCGCGCTCCCCCGAGGAATACTTGGAGGATGAAGAAGACATGCCCGTTCCGCTTTCTGACGCTCTGACGCGCTACCCCGGCGCGGTGACCTTCACCTTCGGCGACAGCCGGGAGCTGTGCGACCGGCTACTCGGGCTGGTGCGCGCGGGTGCGAAGCGGGCGACCTGCGGCCGGGCGGCGGATTTCGGAGAGGGCGGGGAGCCCTTGCCGATGGTCGGGCGGCGGGACATCTCGCTCGATTTCGACGGCAACGCGGCGCTGGTGATCGAGACGCGGGAGGTGACCTATCGGCGGTTCCGCGACATGGACGCCGATTTCGCGCTGGCCGAAGGCGAGGACGAGACGCTGGAGGGCTGGCGCGAGAGCCACCGGGCGTATTTCGAGCGGAACGGCGGCTGGTCGGACGACATGATGCTGGTCTGCGAGCGGTTCGAGCTGGTGGAGAATTTCGGGTGATGACGGGCGCGCGGACGCGGGGGCCGGGGCGATGTGCCTGATGGTCTATCTCGGCTCTCTTGCGCCGGTTGCCGGGTTCGACCGGGTGGAGGTCGGCGGCGTCGGTCTCGACCCGGAGGTTCCGGTGCGGCCCGCGGCGCTGGCCGGGCTGCCCCATGTCGCACGGGTCGCGGACCGGGTGCCGGGCGGCTGGAACTGTTCCTGCGTCTTCCTGGACCGGGCGCTGCCGTGGGAGGACCCGGACGCGGCCGACGACGCCGACGCGCCCGCGCGACGTGCGGCCTATGCCACGCTCGCACGGATCGCGGAAGCGGCCGGGGCGGGCGCGGCGCTGTTTTCCTGCTGGTCCGGGGACGAGGCGCGGCCGCCGGCGATAGAACGCGCGCTTGCGCCCGGGGACCTGCGCGCCGACCGCTACATCTTCGACGACATCCATGACGGCGGGTCCGGGGCGACCCCGCCGGTGCTGGTCCGCCTGACGGGCGGGAAGGGGGAGACATGTTCCGCAAGATCCTGATCGCCAACCGCGGCGAGATCGCCGTCCGGGTGATCCGTACTGCCCGCAGGATGGGGGTGGCGACGGTCGCGATCCATTCCGACGCCGACGCGGCCGCGATGCATGTCGCGATGGCCGACGAGGCGGTGCATGTCGGCGGGTCGAAGCCGTCGGAGAGCTACCTGCGCGGCGACGCGGTGATCGCGGCGGCGAAGGCGACGGGGGCGGAGGCGATCCACCCCGGCTACGGTTTCCTGTCAGAGAACCCCGATTTCGTCGACGCGGTGGAGGCGGCGGGGCTGGTCTTCATCGGCCCGTCGGCGAAGGCGATCCGGGCGATGGGCCTGAAGGATGCGGCGAAGGCGCTGATGGCCGAGGCCGGCGTGCCGGTGGTGCCGGGCTATCACGGCGACGACCAGGAGCCCGGTCGGCTGGAAGTCGAGGCCGCGGAGGTCGGCTACCCCGTGCTCATCAAGGCCGTGGCAGGCGGCGGCGGCAAGGGGATGCGCCGCGTGGACGCGCCCGCGGATTTCGTGAACGCGCTGGAATCGGCGCGGGCGGAGGCGCTTGGCGCATTCGGGAACGACGACGTTCTCATCGAGAAATACGTCGAGAAGCCGCGGCATATCGAGGTGCAGGTCTTCGGCGACGGGACCCGCGCCGTCCACCTGTTCGAACGCGACTGCTCGTTGCAGCGACGGCACCAGAAGGTGATCGAGGAAGCCCCGGCCCCCGGCAAGACGCCCGAAATGCGCGAGGCGATGGGCGCTGCGGCGGTGCGGGCCGCTGAGGCGATCGGTTATTCGGGCGCCGGGACGGTGGAATTCATCGTGGACGCGTCGGACGGGCTCCGCCCCGACCGGTTCTGGTTCATGGAGATGAACACGCGGTTGCAGGTGGAACACCCGGTGACCGAGGCGATCACCGGCGTCGACCTCGTGGAATGGCAGCTTCGCGTCGCGGCGGGGGAGCCGTTGCCTGCGCGGCAGGAGGACCTGTCGATCGGGGGGCATGCCTTCGAGGCAAGGCTTTACGCGGAGGACGTGCCGAAGGGCTTCCTGCCCGCGACCGGCACGCTGGCGCACCTTCGCTTTCCCGATGGCGCGCGGGCCGATACCGGCGTGCGGCAGGGCGACAGGATCAGCCCGTTCTACGACCCGATGATCGCGAAGATCATCGTGCACGGCCCGACGCGGGACATAGCGCTCGGGCAGTTGTCGCAGGCGCTGGAGGGCACGCAGGTCGCGGGGTCCGTCACCAACCTCGCCTTCCTCGGCGCGCTCACGCGGCACGCGGGATTCGCGGCGGGGGACGTGGATACCGGGTTGATCGACCGGGATCTCGACACGCTGGCGGCGGAACCGGCGGCGGGGACCGCAACGGTGGCGCTGGCCGCGCTCGGGGTGCTCGGTCTCGAGGCCGGCGGGCCGGTGCAGGGGTTTCACCTGTGGTCGCCGCTGAAACGCACCGCGCGGATGACGCACCGGGGCGAGGCGCTGGAGGCAAGGGTCGAGGTACTGGGCCCCGGACGCTATCGCGTCGAGGCGGGCGGCGCGGTCCACGAGATCGAACGCGGCGCGGGCTGGCGCATCGACGGGGAAGCGGTGGCGGCGGACGTGGTGAGCCATGCCGCCGGTGTCTCGGTCTTCGGGCGCGACACGCAGCATTTCGAGCCGGTGGACGCGCTCGCGGTCGCCGCCGCCGATGCCGGCGGGCACGGCCGGATCGAGGCGCCGATGCCGGGGCTGGTGAAGTCGGTCTTCGTGAAGGCGGGCGACGCGGTGAAATCCGGCGACCGGCTGGCGATCCTGGAGGCGATGAAGATGGAGCACACGCTGCGCGCGGGGCGCGACGGGGTGGTGGCCGAGGTCCTGGCAGAGGCCGGGTCGCAGGTCGAGGCCGGGGCGGCCCTGATCGCGCTGGCGGAGGACGAGTAGCGGTGTCCGAGATCCGGCTGCACCACGTCCCCGAGACCCGATCCATGCGTGTGCTCTGGCTGCTGCACGAACTGGGCGTGCCGTTCGAGGTGACGGAATGGCCGTTCGACAAGACCCTGCGGTCGGCGCAATACCTCGCGCTCAACCCCGCCGGGCGGGTTCCGGCGCTGGAGCTCGACGGGAGCCGACATTTCGAGAGCGGCGCGCTGATCGAGATCCTGTGCGAACGGTTTCCCGAGGCCGGACTGGGAAGGATGCCCGGCGACCCGGAGCGCGCCGAATGGCTGACCTGGGTCCACTTCGCGGAAACCATCAGCCAGCACAGCGCGGCGCTGACCCAGCAGCACGTCGCGCTGCGCGAGGATCACATGCGCTCGCCCGTCGTGATGAAGCTGGAGGCGCTGAGGATCGGCAAGTGCTTCGACGCGCTGGAAGGGCGGCTCGACGGGCGGGACTACCTGCTCGATGGCGGTTTCTCCGCGGCCGACGTGGCGGTGGGGCAGGCGGTCTACATGGCGCGTCACTTCGCCCGGCTCGATGCCCATCCGGACGTCGCCGGGTGGTACGACCGGCTGGCGGTGCGGCCGGGTTTCGTGGCGAGCCTGCCGCGGCCCGAGAACAGGCTTTTTTCGAGGGAGTTCTTCGAACCGTGGCAGGACTGAAGGTCGAGATTTTCGAAGTCGGCCCGCGCGACGGGTTGCAGAACGAGGCCCGCGTGATCCCCGCGTCGGACAAGATCGCGCTGGTCGACCTGCTGTCCCGCGCGGGGTTTCGCCGGATCGAGGTCGCCAGCTTCGTCAGCCCGAAATGGGTGCCGCAGATGGCCGACAGCGAGGCCGTGCTGGCCGGGATCGCGCGGGCGAAGGGCGTGTCCTACGCCGCGTTGACGCCGAACATGAAGGGCTTCGAGAGGGCCGTGGCGTCGAAGGCGGACGAGATCGCGATCTTCGCCTCGGCCTCCGAAGGGTTCTCGAAGGCCAACCTCAACGCGACAATCGCCGAGAGCCTCGACCGCTTCGCCCCGGTGGCGGAAGCGGCGAAGGCGGCCGGCATCCCGATGCGCGGCTACGTCTCGTGCGTGACCGACTGCCCCTATGACGGCCCGGTGTCGCCCGGCGACGTGGCGCGGGTGGTCGCGGCGCTGCGCGATCTCGGGGCCTACGAGGTCTCGCTCGGCGACACCATCGGCAGGGGCACGCCCGACACGGTCGACGCGATGCTGGCGGCCGTGCTCGACGAACTGCCCGCGGCGAAGCTCGCCGGGCATTTCCACGACACCGGGGGGCGGGCGCTCGAGAACGTGGAGACCTCGCTCGACCGCGGGCTCAGGGTGTTCGACGCGGCCGTCGGCGGGCTCGGCGGCTGCCCTTACGCGCCGGGCGCGGCGGGCAACGTCGCGACGGAGGCGCTGGCCCTCAGGCTCGCGGATCTCGGCTACGACACCGGGCTCGACCTGGACATCATCGGCGAGGCCGCGGCGATGGCGCGGTCCATGCGGAAAGGAAGTTGATGCAGACGATACGGATCGAGACCGACGCGCGCGGGGTCGCGGACCTCTGGCTCGCGCGGCCGGAAAAGCACAACGCGATGGACGGGGCGATGATCGCCGAACTGACCGAGGCCGCGGGCATCCTCGGCGCCGATCCGGCGGTGCGGGCGGTGGTCCTGCGCGGTGAGGGCCGGAGCTTCTGCGCCGGTGGCGACCTGACCTGGATGCAGGCGCAGATGGAAGCCGACCGGGCGCAGCGGATGGTCGAGGCGCGGAAGCTCGCGGACATGCTCGGCGCGCTCGACCGGATGCCGAAGCCTCTGGTCGCGGCGGTGACCGGAAACGTGTTCGGCGGCGGCCTGGGGCTGGTGTCCGTCTGCGATACCGTCGTCGCCGCGGACCATGTCCGCTTCGCGCTGACCGAAACCCGGCTCGGGCTGATCCCCGCGGCGATCGGGCCCTACGTCGTGTCCCGGCTCGGCGGGCCGCGGGCGCGGCGGGTCTTCATGTCGAGCCGGGCGTTCGGCGCGAAGGAGGCCGTCGCGCTCGGGCTGGTTGCGCGCGCGGTGCCCGCGGACGACCTCGAAGGCGCGGTGGCGACGGAGGTCGATCCGTACCTGTCCTGCGCGCCCGGCGCGGTCGCGACGGCGAAGGCGCTCGTCGCCAGCCTGTCCGGCGCGGTCACGCCCGCGATGGTCGATATCTCCGTGGACGCACTGGCCGACCGGTGGGAAACCGAGGAGGCGCGGACCGGGGTCGCGTGCTTCTTCGACAAGACCCCGCCGCCCTGGGCCGGTTGAGGTTTGGCCGCTGGCGCTCGCCATGCTAGCCTTGCCGAACGCGACCGGCCGGGAGGGGCCGGGCGCGAAGGGAGGACAGCATGGCGATATTCGAACCTCGGGTCCGCGAGTTCCCGATCCGTGACCTATCCGTCACCGAGCTTCTGTTCGAGGGGCTGGACAGGGATCCCTCGGCGACCGTCCTGATCGACGGGGCGACCGGCGCCGAAACCACGGCGGCGGAGCTGCGGTCGCGCATTGAGCGGCTCGCGGGCGGGCTGACGGCGGAGGGGCTCGCGCCCGGGCGGGTGGTCGGGATCCTCGCGCCGAACGTGCCGGATTACGTCACCGTGTTCCATGCCGTCGCCTATGCCGGCGGCACCGTCACGACGATCAACCCGACCTATACGGTGCCCGAGATCGCCTACCAGCTCGAGGATGCGGGGGCCGACATCCTCGTGACCGTGCCGGCGCTTCTGCCGCTGGCGCGGGAGGCGGTTGCCGCGACCGGGACCAGCACGCTGCTGGTGATCGGCGAGGCCGAGGGCGTGCCCTCGATCGAGGATTTCATGGGTGAGCCCTTGGCGGCGCAAGTGCCGGTGGACCTCGACGACTTCACGGTCGTCCTGCCCTATTCCTCTGGCACCACGGGCAAGCCGAAGGGCGTGATGCTGACCCACCGTAACCTGGTCGCCAACATCGAGCAGATCCGGCCGGTGCAGGCGCTGAAACCCGGCGATTGCAGCATCGCCTTCCTTCCGTTCTTCCACATCTACGGCCTCCTCGTGCTGATGAACCTGTTCCCCTGCGAGGGCTGCCGGATCGTGACGATGCCGCGCTTCGACCTCGAACAGTTCCTCACGCTGGCGCAGGATCACCGGGCGACGCATCTCTACATCGTGCCGCCGGTCGCGCTGGCACTGGCCAAGCACCCGATGGTCGACCGGTTCGACCTGTCCTCGCTCGTGAACGTCATGTCCGCGGCCGCGCCGCTCGGGGCGGACCTCGAGGCCGCGGTGGAGGCCCGGCTCGGCGCGCGCGCCTGCCAGGGTTACGGCATGACGGAACTGAGCCCGGTCAGCCATTGCACCGGCCCCGACGGCGCGCGGCACGGTGCGTCGGGCAGGGCGGTGCCGGGCACGTTCTGCCGCATCGTCGACCCCGACAGCGGCAGGGACCTTCCGGCGGGGTCCGAGGGCGAGTTGTGGGTTCGCGGCCCGCAGGTGATGAAGGGGTACCTCAACAACCCCGACGCGACCGCGGCCTGCGTCTCGGAGGACGGCTGGCTTCGCACCGGCGATCTCGCGGTGATCGACGAGGACGGGTTCCTGTTCATCCGCGACCGGCTGAAGGAACTGATCAAGTACAAGGGCTTCCAGGTCGCCCCGGCCGAGGTCGAGGCGGCGCTGAACGGCCATCCCTCGGTCGCGGACGCCGCGGTCATCGGCCAGCCCGACGACGAGGCGGGCGAGGTGCCGGTGGCCTTCGTCGTGGCCGCACCCGGGGCGGAGATCGACGAGACCGCCCTGCGCGCCCATGTCGATACCTGCCTCGCCCACTACAAGCAGCCGGTGGACTACCACGTCGTCGAGGCGATCCCGAAATCGGCCTCGGGCAAGATCCTGCGGCGGCTGCTGCGCGACGAACTGGCGGCGGTTCCGGCGGAGTAGGCGGGCGCGGACAATTCGCCGCGAATTGGCGCTTCCTTTCGGCGTGGCGAAACCCTTCGGAAAGCCGGGCGTGTCACTGACGGGCCGACCGAAGACTTCGCGCCGAGATACCCCGCATGCCCGCCACGGCGAGCCCCGCCCGCATCCGGACCTTCCTGCGACGGCTGACCGCGATGCCGGAGCCGGGCGACCTTGCGAGCGTCGTGCGCATCTCGCCGGCCGGCGCGGCCGTCAGTTCGTCCAACGCGCTCGTCTTCACCGTCTCGCATTTCGCATTCGGCGGCGGCCCCGTCATCCTGATCTGGTTCGCCGCGACCCTGCTCATCAATCTCTGGACGTTCCGGCGGTCGCGTCAGGCGCGGGTCCGGCCGGGCGGGCGGGTGTCGCGGCGGGCGGCGCGGATGCTGGTCGCAAGCTCGATCCTGCTGGCCGCGCCCTGGGCCGTGCTGGTCGCCGTTGCGCTGCCCTGGGGCAGCGGGTTCGACAGGCTCATCGCGCTCGTCGTCTGCACCGGCATGATCGCGGGCGGCACCATGATGCTGCAACGCACGCTGCTCGCGTCCACCGCGTTCATCGGCACGATCAACCTCGGCATCCTCGCGGGGTGCATCCTGTCCGGCGCGCCGGAAACCGCGGTGCTGGTGGTCTACGCGGCGCTTTTCGCCTGCTTCAACGTCTACAATGCCGGCCACGCCGGGGACACCGCCCGCGCACTCGACCGCAGCGTCGCCCGCCTGTCCGAGGCCAACGCGGAGCTGGAGGCCGCCTACGCCAAGATCACATCGCTCGCCTATGTCGACACGGTGACCGGGCTGCCCAACCGCAAGGCGTTCTCCGACGGGGTGACGAAAGCGCTCACCGAGGCCGCGACCGGCGCGCGGCGCTTCGCGATCCTCCTGTTCGACCTCGACAACTTCAAGAACGTGAACGACAGCTTCGGCCACATCGCGGGCGACGAGCTCCTGGCCGAAACCGGGCGCCGCATCATCCGGGTCGCGGGGCCGGATGCGCTCGTGGCGCGGCTCGGCGGTGACGAGTTCGCGGTGCTGGTGCCGGTCGAGGACGGGCGCGACCCGGCGCGGCTGGCGCGCGCGCTGATCGCCGCGGTGTCCGAGCCCGCGACGCTGACCGGGCGGACGGTGCGGCCCGGCACCTCGATCGGGATCGCGCTGGCACCCGATCACGCGACGACGGCGACCGATCTCCTGTCCTGCGCCGACGCCGCGCTCGGCCGCGCGAAGGAGGGCGGCCGCGGCCGTCCGGTCATGTTCGACGAGAAGCTGGGCGAGATGCTGGCGGAATCGAACTACATCGCGGCCGAACTGAAGCGCGCCATCGACGCCGAGGGGCTCGAAGTGCGCTACCAGCCCAAGATCGACCTCGTCACCGGCGCGCTCGCGGGGGCCGAGGCGCTGGTGCGCTGGCGTCATCCCGACCTCGGGCCGGTCCCGCCCGACCGCTTCCTGCCGGTGGCGCAGGACCGCGCGATGATGCAGCGGATATCGGACTACGTGTTCCAGGCCGTCGCCGCCGACATCCACGTCTGGCGGGCGGAGGGCCACGCCTTCGGCCGGATCGCTGTCAACATCCACCCGACCGACCTGAAGGCCCCGAACCACCTGATGCAGGTCGTCCGCGCGCTGGAAGCCCGCGGCCTCGGACCCGCGGACATCTCGCTCGAAATCACCGAGGGGTGCTTCGTCGGCCGCGGCACCGAAACCGCGCCGATGATCCTCGATGCGCTGGCGGACCGCGGTTACCACCTGTCGCTCGACGATTTCGGCACCGGCCACGCGGCGCTGACCCACCTGCGCACCCTGCCGGTCCGCGAGATCAAGGTCGACAAGGCCTTCGTCGCGGCCATCGGCGACAGCGTGTCGGACCGGGCCATCGTCTCCGCGACGCTGGCCATCGCGCGGGGCATGGATCTCGTCTCGGTCGCCGAAGGGGTGCAGACCGCGGCGCAGGTCGCGCTCCTGCGCGAGATGGGGGCCGATTACGGGCAGGGCTTCTTCTGGGCACCCGCGCTTCCCGCCGCCGAGTTCGCCGAATTCGCCGCCGTACGGCTCGCCCCGGTCACGGCGGGTGGCGGCGCGGCATCGGGCGCGGTTGACCGTCCCGGGGCGCGGCGCTAGACCCGAGGCGACGCACTCCGCGAAGGACCACGCCGTTGGAACAGCTTCTGTCCGAATACGCCCCGATCCTGGTCTTCCTCGCCGTCGCCATCGGCCTCGGGATCGTCCTGATCCTCGCCGCGGTGATCCTGGCGGTGCGCAACCCCGACCCGGAAAAGGTCTCGGCCTACGAATGCGGCTTCAATGCCTTCGACGACGCGCGGATGAAGTTCGACGTGCGGTTCTACCTCGTGTCGATCCTGTTCATCATCTTCGACCTCGAAGTGGCGTTCCTGTTCCCCTGGGCCGTCGCCTTCCCCGAAAGCACGATGGTCGCGTTCTGGTCGATGATGATCTTCCTCGGCGTCCTGACCGTGGGTTTCGCCTACGAATGGAAGAAGGGCGCGCTGGAGTGGGAGTGACCGGCGCGGCCTGACCGTGCCGGGCGACGCGTGTTCCGGATCCAGGGTAAGGGATCCTGCCCGTTCCCGCCTGAGCTCCTCCGACGAACCCCCGCCGAAACACCGCCTGCCAACGTCAGCTCTTCGCAATGTCCGGCCCCGGCCCGCCGTCTGTGACGGGCGGTGCTTCCATCACCCATGACCTATAGGGCCGACGCCGAACGCATCGAACGGATCGTCCGCACCGTCGACCCGTCCTACGCGCGTGTCCCGCGGAACCTCCTCGGACGACACGTCTCGGCGCTGCACGTCGCCGCGTCAGACGGCCTCGATGCATTCCTGCTCGCGGGATTGCGCCTGACCGCCCTCGGCGCCAACGCCCATTCGCGCCTGATCGTGAACCGCGCGATTTCGGTCCTGCCGCTTCGCGTCTTCGGTGCGGGCGGCGGCTGGCGGGCCATCGCACCCGGCGAGACGGGGTGGGGCAGGCGGCTCCTGTCCATCGGCGGCCATCCGGTCGAGGAGGTCGCCGCGCGCCTCGCGCCGTTCCTGCCCGACCCGCCGGCGCGACGGCGCGCGCTGTCGGGGCACCTGATGGCCTGGCCCGCCGCCCTGCGCGAAATCGGCGCCGTGGATGGCACCGTGGCGGTGTTCGGGCTCGATGGCGACTGGCTGCATCTGCCGATGTCCGAAACCGTACCGGGGGTGGAGCTCTACCCGCTGCCGGAACAGGGCTACCCGACGCCGCGGCGCGACCCCTGGCCGGAGGTCCCGGCGCCGGACGGCGCGCTCTACCTCAGGATCGAGACGCTCGACGCGACCGTCGATCCGGGGCTGGAGGCGAAGATCGCCGCGTCGATTGCCGCCCTGCGCGCCGCGCCGTCGCGCGACCTGGTGCTCGACCTGCGCGGCAATGCCGGGGGGAGTTTCTTCCGCGCCATGCCGCTTGTCGACGAACTGGCACGCGCGTGGACAGGGGACTGTTGCAACGTGTTGGTCGACCGTTACACCTTCTCCGCCGCCATCGTCACGGCGGCGCTGATAGCGCACCGGCTCGGCCCCCGCGCGCGGATGATCGGCGAGCCGATGGGCGACAGGCTGGCCTTCTGGGCCGAAGGCGGGACCGAGGCACTGCCGGCGAGCGGCGCCGAATTCCGCTGGTCCGATGCCTGGCACGACTGGGAGACAGGGCATCCCGCCCCGACGACGCCGCCGGAAATTGCCGCCGTCATGGTCGGTGCCGGGCCGCTCGACCCGCTTCCGCCCGAGGCGGCCGGACCGGCGATCGCGGCCCTCTTTTCGTCGTGGATCGCGCGGGATGGCGGATGAGGCTGCCACGCTGTCGCGTTGACGCTGACAGGGGACGGGGCTAGACCACGACGAAAGGCCGCCACGACCCGGAGCAGCTGCCCATGACCGTCGCCACCAATCCCACCCATGCAGGCGCAGACCGCGAAGTGACCACCGCGGAACTGAACCGGTCCTTGCAGGACAAGGGATTCCTCGTCACCTCGACCGAGGACATCATCAACTGGGCGCGGACCGGGTCGCTGCACTGGATGACCTTCGGCCTCGCCTGCTGCGCGGTCGAGATGATGCAGACCTCGATGCCGCGGTACGATCTCGAACGCTTCGGCACCGCTCCGCGCGCCAGCCCGCGGCAGTCCGACCTGATGATCGTCGCCGGCACGCTGACGAACAAGATGGCCCCGGCGCTCCGCAAGGTCTACGACCAGATGCCGGAGCCGCGCTACGTGATCTCGATGGGCTCCTGCGCCAACGGCGGCGGCTACTACCACTACAGCTACTCGGTCGTCCGGGGCTGCGACCGGGTGGTGCCGGTCGACGTCTACGTGCCGGGCTGCCCGCCGACTGCCGAGGCGCTGCTCTACGGCATCCTGCAGTTGCAGCGGAAGATCCGCCGCACCGGCACGATCACCCGCTGAAGGAGGTCCCGATGTCCGAACAGAACCTCCGCGAACTGGCCCGGGACCTGACCGAGAAGCGTGGCGATGCCATCATCGCCCACGATATCGCGTTCTCCGAGCTGACGGTGGAAATCGCGCCGGCCGATGCGCCGGCCTTCTTCGAGTTCCTGCGCACCGACCGGTCGTGCCTGTTCTCGACCCTCGTCGACATCACCGCGGTCGACTACCCGGCGCGCGAAAAGCGCTTCGACGTGGTCTGGCACCTGCTGTCGATGTACCGCAACCAGCGGCTCCGTGTGCGGGCGCAGGTCCGCGTCGACGAGATCGTGCCGTCGCTGGTCGACGTCTACCCCGCCGCCAACTGGTACGAGCGCGAGATCTTCGACATGTTCGGCATCCTGTTCTCGGGCCATCCCGACCTGCGCCGGCTGCTGACCGATTACGGTTTCCGCGGCCATCCCCTGCGCAAGGACTTCCCGACCACGGGCTTCGTCGAGGTCCGCTACGACGAGGCGCTGAAGCGGGTGGTCTACGAGCCGGTTAAGCTGACCCAGGAATACCGGCAGTTCGATTTCATGAGCCCCTGGGAAGGCGCGAACTACATCCTGCCCGGCGACGAGAAGGCGGAGGCTCCGAAATGATGGACGGCGATATCCGGCGCAACCGCTACGACGACGGGTCGCAGGACCTGGAAACCGGCGAACAGCGGATCCGCAACTTCAACATCAACTTCGGCCCGCAGCACCCGGCCGCGCACGGCGTGCTGCGCCTGGTGCTGGAGCTCGACGGCGAGATCGTGGAACGCTGCGACCCGCATATCGGGCTGCTTCACCGCGGCACCGAGAAGCTGATGGAAAGCCGGACCTACCTGCAGAACCTGCCGTATTTCGACCGGCTCGACTACGTCGGCACGATGAACCAGGAACACGCCTGGTGCCTCGCGATCGAGAAGCTGACCGGGACCGAGGTGCCGCGCCGCGCGTCGCTGATCCGGGTGCTCTACTGCGAGATCGGCCGTATCCTGAACCACCTTCTGAACGTGACCACGCAGGCGCTCGACGTCGGCGCGCTGACGCCGCCGGTCTGGGGCTTCGAGGAACGCGAGAAGCTGATGATCTTCTACGAGCGCGCCTGCGGGGCGCGGCTCCACGCGGCCTATTTCCGCCCCGGCGGCGTGCACCAGGACCTTCCGCCCGAGTTGATCGACGATATCGACGCCTGGGCCGAGGGCTTCCCGTCCTTCCTCGACGATCTCGACGGGCTCCTGACCGAGAACCGGATCTTCAAGCAGCGCAACGTCGACATCGGCATCGTGTCCGAGGAGGACATCCAGAACTGGGCGTTCTCCGGCGTGATGGTGCGCGGCTCGGGCTTCGCGTGGGACCTGCGCCGCGCGCAGCCCTACGAGCTCTACGACGAGTTCGAGTTCCAGATCCCCGTCGGCAAGGCCGGCGACTGCTACGACCGCTACCTCTGCCGGATGGCCGAGATGCGGGAAAGCGCGAAGATCATGCGCCAGGCTTGCGCCAAGCTCCGCGAGCCGGACGGGCAGGGGCCGGTCATCCATCGCGGGAAGCTGTCGCCGCCGTCGCGGTCGGACATGAAGACCTCGATGGAAGCGCTGATCCACCACTTCAAGCTCTATACCGAGGGCTTCCACGTGCCTGCAGGCGAGGTCTACGCATGCGTCGAGGCGCCGAAGGGAGAATTCGGCGTCTACCTCGTGGCCGACGGCACCAACAAGCCGTACCGCGCGAAGCTGAGGGCCCCGGGCTTCCCGCATTTGCAGGCGATGGACTACATCTGCACCGGCCACCAGCTCGCGGACGTGTCGGCGATCCTGGGGTCGCTGGATATCGTGTTCGGGGAAGTGGACCGCTAGCGGGATTTCCGACCCGGCGGGGGCGGCGCGACCTGCGAAGCTCCCGCCTTCCGGTAGTGGCTCTCGGGAAGATGCAGGGCGTGTTGCCCTTGGGGTTAGCGGCTTAACGTCGATTCCATCGCCGTTCTGACTTCCGGCATCCGCTCCAGGCTCCGCCCGATCTTCTCCCGCCAGCTCGGACCCTTCTCCATCGCCTCCTGGTACGCCTCGGCGATCAGCCAGGGGTCTTCCTCCGCGAAATGCCGGATCAGGAACGCGGCCTGTGCGCGGTCCTTGCGTGATTTCACTGCGTCCGGCCCGTCGCGGCGACGTTCGGCGACGATCAGCTTGTGGATCGCGAAGCGTTCGGGGCGGGGGACGCGGATGAGGGAGCCGGAGCGATAGAGCATCGGCACCTCGACCGCGCCCGCGATCAGGTAATTGAGGAAATGCAGCGACTGCGCCGAGACGCCGAGCGCGGGCAATTCGCGCAGGCGCTCGTCGTCCTCGAACGACGGCGTCAGGAACTCGATCAGCGTGTTCCGCTTGGTCTGCTTCCACTGCCAGACATGGCCGCGGTCGAGCGACGGGACCGGGGCGAAGTCGAAGTCCCTGAACACCGGGGCAAGCTCCGCGCCGTCCCCCGCGGCGTTCAGGGCCACCGAAAGTTGTTCGAAGCTCGCGATATCGATGTCCTCGGTGACGGCGGCACGGTCGGTGCCCAATCGGACCCCGAGCAGCCCTTCGTAGTGCCGGAATGCCTGCGTGCCGACCACGGTGCCGCCAAGCCTGAAGGCCCCGGCGCGGGCGAGGGCCGCGAAGATCTGGCCGGTCGCGGCGTCGGGGGTGAGAAGGCCCTCGGCCCGGAGCAGTCTCACGAGGCGCGCGCGTTCCGGTTCCGAAGCCTTGGCGGCTTCTTTCAGCCCGGCGAGGTTTTCCAGCCGCTCGCGCAGGTCTTCGGTGTCCTCGCCGATATAGTGATCGATCATCTTGTCACCGAGGCGGAAGGTGTCGAACCAGTAGGATTTCTGACGCCCTCCCAAGGACTTGAGTCGCGGCGTGCCTTGTATCCCGGCGACCTCGGAATCCTTGAGCATGCGCAGGAGATCCTGCCATGCGGCTTGCGCGGTCATGCTGACGGGGTTCGCAATCATGCCGTACCCTACAAACTATTTTCTGATGGGTACAGATAAATCGTACCCATCAAACTTTTTACTGATGGGTACAGGCGGCGCGGCGTATCCGACGCATGGACACCGCCGCGGCAATCTGGCAGCAGGGGAACAACGTAGCCAAACGGATCCGACCGCCATGCTCCGCCGCCTCTACCACGACCAGCCGGCCTCCTTCGAGTTCACCCCCGCGAACCGGGAATGGGCCCAGGCACAGATCACGAAATACCCCGAGGGGCGGCAGGCGAGCGCCATCATCCCGCTGCTGTGGCGGGCGCAGGAACAGGAAGGCTGGCTGACCCGCAAGGCGATCGAGCACGTGTGCGACATGCTCGGAATGGCGCATATCCGCGGGCTCGAGGTCGCGACCTTCTACTTCATGTTCCAGCTTCAGCCGGTCGGTTCGGTCGCGCATGTCCAGATCTGCGGCACCACGTCGTGCATGATCTGCGGCGCCGAGGACCTGATCGCGGTCTGCAAGCAGAAGATCGCGCCGAACGCGCACGAACTGTCGGCGGACGGCAAGTTCTCGTGGGAGGAGGTCGAGTGCCTTGGGGCCTGCGCGAACGCGCCGATGGCCCAGATCGGCAAGGACTACTACGAGGACCTGACCGAGGAGAAGCTCGGCTGGATCATCGACGAGATGGGCGCGGGCCGCGTGCCGACGCCGGGGCCGCAGAACGGGCGCTACGCGTCCGAGCCCGCGTCGGGCCTGACCTCGCTGAAGGACCACGAGACGGATCGCGACGAACTGAACGTCTCCGCCCGGCTCGCGACTGACATCGGCGACACCATCAAGCGGATCGACGGGACCGAGGTGCCGTTGCGCGCGCCCTGGGGCCGCCAGTCCGAGGCGATGGACCTGCCCGGCGGCGACCGCGACGACAACCTGAACACCGGCGGGCTGCCCGAGGGCAGGACACCGGGGCCGAAGCCGTCCGAGAACGTCCCTGCTGACGACACCGGCATCACCAAGCAGGAAGCGCAGGAAGAGGGCACCGGCGGTCCCGACGCGGATGCGAGCGGCAACCGCCCGAACTCTCCCGAGACCGCGGACCGGTTCGACCCCGAACCTGCGCCCGTAACGGCCCCGGCGGCGGAGGCTGCCCCTGCAACTGCCGAGGGCCCCGGCACGCGGCCCGAGGGGCTCGACGGCCCGCGCGGCGGCGAGGCGGACGACCTGAAGCGGATCAAGGGGATCGGGCCGAAACTGGAACAGCTCTGCAACCGGCTCGGCTTCTACCACTTCGACCAGATCGCGGCCTGGTCTGGCGAGGAGATCGCCTGGGTCGACCAGAACCTCGAAGGCTTCAAGGGCCGGGTCACACGCGACGAGTGGGTGGCGCAGGCGAAGCTGCTGGCCGAGGGCGGCGAGACCGATTTCTCGAAGAAGGTCGACAAGGGCGACGTCTACTGACCGCGTTGCCCTGACGCGACAGCCGGGGCGGCCCGGCGCGTCCCGCGCCTTCCCATGCGACCGGCCGTGGTGCAAGACTGAGCCCGAGGGCGATGTCTGCAACCGAACGGGAGGTCTGCCACATGAACCGCAATCCGGGGGCACTGAGTTGTCCCGTCGTCTGCTGGCTCGTCGGGGCCGCGGTCGGACTTCTCGCGATGGTCGTCCTGATGGCGGCGGCGGACTTCGGCTTCTTCGCCGCGCTGCTCGTCGGCATCGTGTTCGCGGCAGTGCTGGCGATCCTGCTGATGCTGTTCGTCTGCGGCACGACCGGCCTCGCGGCGGGTCTTCACGGCGGCCATGCGAACGACGCGCATCACGCGGAAGCGGCGTCCGTCGTCACGCCGGCTACCGCGACCTCCGTTCCCGATCCGGCGCCGGAGGTGATGGCGGAGCCTGAACCCGCACCGGAACCGACGCCCGAACCCGAGCCGGAACCGCTCGCGGCAGAACCCGCGCCCGCGCCGGAACCGGAACCGACGCCCGAACCTGAACCCGCACCCGAACCCGTGGCGGAGCCCGAACCGGCGCCCGCCGCGGCCCCCGCGGCGGAGGAGGGCCCGGGCACCCGGCCTGCGGGGCTCGACGGCCCGCGCGGCGGCGAGGCGGACGACCTGAAGCGGATCAAGGGGATCGGGCCGAAGCTGGAACAGCTCTGCAACCGGCTCGGCTTCTACCACTTCGACCAGATCGCGGCCTGGACCGGCGAGGAGATCGCCTGGGTCGACCAGAACCTCGAAGGCTTCAAGGGCCGCGTCACGCGCGACGAATGGGTGGCGCAGGCGAAGCTGCTGGCCGAGGGCGGCGAGACCGATTTCTCGAAGAAGGTCGACAAGGGCGACGT
>WVSL01000040.1 GCA_015689685.1 Rhodobacterales bacterium HKCCE2091
TCGGTTGACTTGTACGGCGGCCAGGTCGGGGGTCGGCTGGAGGACATGCGGTCGTTCGACAAGTATGTCGGCGGCTCGCCCACGAACATGGCGACCGGCACGGCGCGGCTCGGGCTGAAGTCGGCGCTGATCACGCGGGTGGGCGACGAGCACATGGGCCGGTTCCTGCTGGAGGAACTCGCGCGGGAGGGCGTCTGCACCGACGGCATCGTGACCGACCCGGAGCGGCTGACGGCGCTGGTGCTGCTCGGCATCCGCGACCAGGAACGCTTTCCGCTGATCTTCTACCGCGAGAACTGCGCCGACATGGCGCTGTCGGAGGACGACATCGACCCGGCGTTCATTACCCGCGCCCGCGCCGTGGTGGCGACCGGCACGCACCTGTCGCACCCGCGCACCGAGGCCGCCGTCCTGAAGGCGCTGCGGATCGCGCGGGAGGCCGGGCTGCAGACCGCGCTCGACATCGACTACCGCCCGAACCTCTGGGGCCTGTCGGGCCACGGCGACGGCGAGAACCGGTTCATCGCATCGGACGCCGTGACCGCGAAGCTGCAGAGCCACCTGCATCTCTTCGACCTGATCGTGGGCACGGAGGAGGAGTTCCACATCGCCGGCGGCACCATCGACACGCTGGAGGCGCTCCGCGCGGTGCGCGCGGTGTCGGGCGCGACGCTCGTCTGCAAGCGCGGTGCCGCGGGCGCCTCGGCCTTCGACGGCCCGATCCCCGCCAGCCTCGACGACGGCCGGACCGGCCCGGGCTTCCCGATCGAGGTGTTCAACGTGCTCGGCGCGGGTGACGGCTTCATGTCGGGGCTCCTGAAGGGCTGGCTCGACGGGGAGGACTGGCCCACGGCGCTGACATACGCCAATGCCTGCGGCGCCTTCGCGGTCAGCCGCCACGGCTGCACGCCGGCCTACCCGTCCTGGGCGGAGCTCCGGTTCTTCCTCGACCGCGGCGTGACCGAACCCGCGCTGCGCAAGGACGCGGCGCTGGAACAGGTGCACTGGGCGACGAACCGCAAGGGCGACTGGTCGACGATCCGGACCTTCGCCTTCGACCACCGGATGCAGCTCGAGGAACTGCCGGGCGCGACACCGGAGAAGATCGGCGCGTTCAAGGAGCTCTGCCTCGCGGCGGCGCTCGAGGTGCAGGCCGGGCGGCCGGGCTACGGCATCCTCTGCGACGACCGGCTCGGGCGGGACGCGCTCTGGGCGGCGGCGGGGACCGGGCTCTGGACCGGGCGGCCGGTGGAATGGCCGGGATCGCGGCCGCTGATGCTGGAACCCGGGATCGGGCCCGACTTCGGCGGGCTCGCGGAATGGCCGGCGGGAGCCGTGGTCAAGGTCCTGTGCTTCTGCCACCCCGACGACGACGCGGAGACATGGGCGGCGCAGGAGGCGACGGTCCTGCGGCTCTACCACGCCGCGCGGCGCAACCGGCTGGAGCTGCTGCTGGAGGTGATCCCGTCGAAGGTCGGGCCGGTGGACGACGACACCACCGCCGCGGTGATCCGGCGGTTCTACGATATCGGCGTCCGTCCCGACTGGTGGAAGCTGGAACCCCTGACCTCGGACGCGGCCTGGGCCAACGCCTGCGCCGCGATCGAGGAGAACGACCCCAACACGCGCGGGATCGTCGTGCTCGGGCTCGCCGCCGCCGAAGGCGCGCTCGCCGACAGCTTCGCGGTCGCGGCGCGGCATCCGCTGGTGAAGGGCTTCGCCGTCGGCCGGACGATCTTCGGCGCGGCGGCGGAGCGCTGGATGGCGGGCGACATGACCGACGCCGAGGCGGTGGCGGAGATGGCCGGGACCTTTGCCCGGCTCTGCAAGACGTGGGACGCGGCACGCGACAAGGCCGGGAGGGAAGCGGCATGACGAAGACGATCCGGCTGACCGCCGCGCAGGCGCTGGTGCGCTATCTCACCGCGCAGCTGACCGAGAGCGGCGAGCCCTTCATCGCGGGGGTCTGGGCGATCTTCGGCCACGGCAACGTGGCGGGCCTGGGCGAGGCGCTCCATGCCTCGCGCGACGCGATCCCGACCTGGCGCGGGCACAACGAGCAGACGATGGCCCATGCCGCCATCGCCTATGCCAAGCAATCCGCCCGCCGCCGCGCGATGGCGGTCACGAGCTCCATCGGCCCCGGCGCCACCAACCTGGTGACGGCGGCGGCGCTGGCCCATGTCAACCGCCTGCCGGTCCTGCTGATCCCCGGCGACGTCTTCGCCGACCGCGGCCCGGACCCGGTGCTGCAGCAGGTGGAGGACTGGGGCGACGGCACCGTCAGCGCCAACGACTGCCTCCGCCCGGTCAGCCGCTACTTCGACCGGATCACCCGGCCCGAGCAGCTTCTGACCGCGCTGCCGCGCGCCTTCCGCACCATGACCGACCCGGCCGAGTGCGGGCCGGTGACGCTCGCCTTCTGCCAGGACGTGCAGGCCGAGGCGCATGACTGGCCGGTGGCCTTCTTCGAGCCGGTGACCTGGCGCATCCGCCGCCCGCATCCCGACCCGGTGGAACTGGAGACCGTCGCGGACATGATCCGCGCGGCGACGGCGCCGGTGATCGTCGCGGGCGGCGGGGTCCATTACGCGGGCGCGGCCGGCACGCTCGCCGCCTTCGCCCGCACCCACGGCATCCCGGTCGTCGAAAGCCAGGCCGGCAAGTCCGCGCTGGCCTGGGACGACGACTGGAACTTCGGCCCCGTCGGCGTCACCGGCGCATCCTCGGCCAACGCGGTCTGCGCGGCCGCGGACCTCGTGATCGGCGTCGGCACCCGGTTCCAGGACTTCACCACCGGGTCCTGGGCGCTGTTCGCCAACCCCGGCCGCCGGCTCGTCTCGGTCAACGTCGCGGCCTACGACGCGATGAAGCACGGGGCGGTGCCGCTCTGCGCCGACGCGAAGGCCGCGCTGGAGGCGCTGACCGCGGCGCTCGGCCCGCACAGGGCGCCGGCCCCGAAGCCGGGGCTGAAGGCCGAGTGGTTCGCCGCCGTCGACCCGCTGACCGCGGCGCCGGGCGAGGGCAACGCCCTGCCCACCGACCAGCAGGTGATCGGCGCGGTGCAGCGCGCCGCCGGGCCCGACACCGTGGTGATGTGCGCCGCCGGGACCATGCCGGGGGAGCTGCACAAGCTTTGGAAGGCGCCGCGACCGGGGGCCTACCACATGGAATACGGCTTCTCCTGCATGGGCTACGAGATCGCGGGCGCGATGGGCATCGCGATGGCCGAGCCCGACCGCGACGTGGTCTGCATGATCGGCGACGGCAGCTACATGATGGCCAACTCCGAGCTCGCGACCGCCGCCGCGATGGGCGTGACGTTCACCGTCGTGCTGACCGACAACCGCGGCTACGGCTGCATCAACCGGCTGCAGATCGGCACCGGCGGGGCGGAGTTCAACAACCTCCTCGACCACTCCTCGGCGGCCGCCAGCAACATCGACTTCGCCGCCCATGCCGCCAGCATGGGGGCGGCGGCGGTCCACGTCTCCTCGATCGCGGAGCTGGAGGACGCGCTCGACCGCGCGAAGCAGGCCACCGGACCCTTCGTCGTGGTGATCGACACCGATCCCTACCCGTCCACGCCCCACGGCGGGCACTGGTGGGACGTCGCGGTGCCGGAGGTCTCCGACCGCACCGAAGTCAACCAGGCCCGCGCCGGCTACGAGGCCGCGCGCAGGTCCCGGATCGCGGGGTGACAAACATGAGCGTGAAGATCGGAATCTCCCCAATCGCCTGGCAAAACGACGACCTCCCGGACATCACCGCGG